>NZ_KQ130451.1:0-1939 GCF_001046645.1 Sphingobium cupriresistens LL01 | reverse complement strand
ATCGGCTCAGGCTTGGTCTCGCGATCGGTAGACCTTACTCCTGATCCGCTCGGTTTTGAGGGGTGGAAAAAGCTTTCCATCGCGGTATTGTCCCAACAGTTGCCCGACCGGCTCATGGAACAGGTGACGCCGTTGTTCTTCTTCGTACGCTGGAACTGCTCACTGGTATATTGGCTACCGCGATCCGAGTGATGCAACAGGGCATCGGGCTTTCCACAACGCCAGATCGCCAATATCAGGGCATCCGTCACAAGTTGGGCCGTCATTGTGGCGCTCATCGACCAGCCCACCACCCTGCGTAAAAACAGGTCGATGACGGCAGCGACATAGAGCCAGCCCTCGGCCGTCCAGATATATGTGAAGCCTTCCACCCATTTCTGGTTCGGTCTGTCGGCAGCGAACTAGCGATCCAGGACATTGTCACCGATAACTGAACGTTCACCATTGTCCTTGGGTAGACCACGGCGGCGCGGTCGTGCCCGAAGATACCAAAATGACCACCGCCTTGCTGGATAGCTTTACGCATCATTGCCTCATCCTTGAGACCGGCAATGACAGCTTCTGTTTCAGGGCCAGAGAGGTGGCCTGGGAAATCTGGACATTGAGATGAGTGGATTTTCTGCCTGACGGCGGCCAGGATGGCCGCGTGACAGGAGTAGAAATGAGCAAACGACCACGCCGGAATCACAGCCCGGCTTTCAAGGCGAAGGTAGCATTGGCTGCCGTGAAGGGGGAGAAGACGCTGGCCGAGTTGGCGCAGCAGTTTGACGTGCACCCAAACCAGATCACGACGTGGCGTAGCCAGTTGCTGGAGGGCGCGGCCGGGGTATTTGATTCGGACAATGCGTCGGCAACGGCCGAGCCGGCGATTGACGTGAAGACGCTGCACGCCAAGATCGGCGAGTTGACGCTGGCGAACGATTTTTTGGCCGGCGCGCTCGGGAAGGCCGGTCTGTTGCCGAGCGCAAAGCGATGATCGATCGTTCGCACAGTTTGCCGTTGGCGCGGCAGGCGCGGGAACTGGGGATCAGCCGGGGCAGCGTCTATTACCTGCCCAGACCGGTTTCGGAGGCTGATCTGGCGATCATGCGGCGCATCGACGAGTTGCACCTGGAATTTCCGTTCGCAGGCAGTCGCATGCTGCGCGATCTACTGCGGCAGGAAGGCATGAAGATCGGCCGCCAGCATGTAGCTACGCTGATGAAGAAGATGGCGATCGAGGCGATTTACCGCCGCCCGAACACTTCAAAGCCGACGCCGGGGCACAAGGTATATCCCTATTTGCTGCGCAAGCTGGCGATCGTACGGCCCAATCAGGTATGGGCGACCGACATCAGTTACATTCCGATGGCGAAGGGGTTCGTCTATCTCGTGGCTATCGTCGACTGGTTCAGCCGCAAGGTCCTGGCCTGGCGGGTGTCGATCACGATGGAAGCCGACTTCTGTGTCGAGGCACTGGAGGAAGCTCTGGCGCGCTTCGGCAAACCGGAGATCTTGAACACCGATCAGGGCAGCCAATTTACGAGCATGGCCTTCACCAGCGTGTTGCTCCGCGAAGAAATCGCCATCAGCATGGACGGTCGGGGCGCATGGCGCGACAATGTGATGGTCGAGCGCCTGTGGCGCTCGGTGAAATACGAAGAGGTTTATCTGCACGCCTACGGCGGGGTCAGCGAAGCCCGATCATCGATCGGTCGGTATCTGAGCTTCTACAATAGTAGGAGGCCGCATTCGAGCCTTGCTGCCAAGACGCCGGACCAGACCTATTTTGACAACCTGCCCATGTTGATGGCAGCTTGAATTTGGCCGCCGATATGGGGCGTCACTCTGGTCGGCTACGCCCTCCCGACATGACGCCCCATATCGGCAGTTCGATGAAACCGGCAGACGATCCACTTAACCGTTGCAGATCCCTGTTCAAATCAACCCGGCCACCTCT
>NZ_KQ130450.1:0-2501 GCF_001046645.1 Sphingobium cupriresistens LL01 | reverse complement strand
TGAGAACGGCGGAGCAATATTCGACCACGGTAGCGGCGGGATAGTCCTGCTGCGGGCGGCGTAAAAGTCGTCCACCTTGAAGCCTTTCTGCCGAGTCAGGGAGGTGTGGGGATCTACAGCGTGGAACTTTATCTTCAGGTCCGTCTGGCTTGCGCGGATGGCATGAGCCAACGGGCGGCGGCGAAGCGTTTCAATGTGTCGCGCGAAACGGTACGCAAGATGCTGTCGTTTTCATCGCCGCCGGGTTACCGGCGCCAGTCCGTACCGCAGCGCCCGAAGCTGGACGGGTTTGTGGCGATCATTGATGGATGGCTTGAGGGTGACCGCAGTGTCCCGCGCAAGCAACGCCATACGGCGAAGCGGGTATTCGACCGTTTGCGCACCGAGCATGGTTTCACCGGCGGCTATACGATCATCAAGGATTACATCCGGGAGCGCGAACAGCGCAGCCGGGAGATGTTCGTGCCGCTGGCGCACCCTGCGGGAGATGCGCAGGCCGATTTCGGGGAAGCGCTGGTGGAGATCGGCGGGGTGGAGCAGAAGGCCTACTTCTTCGCGCTCGATCTGCCGCACAGTGATGCCTGCTATGTGCGGGCCTATCCGGCGGCGGTGGCGGAGGCCTGGGTGGACGGACACGTGCATGCCTTCGCGTTTTTCGGCGCGGTACCGCGCTCGATCGTCTATGACAACGATCGCTGCCTTGTGACGAAGATCCTGCCCGACGGCACGCGGCAGCGTGCCACGCTGTTCAGCGCTTTCCTGTCACATTACGTGATCCGCGACCGCTATGCTCGCCCGGGCAAGGGGAACGAGAAAGGCAATGTGGAGGGGCTGGTAGGCTATTGCCGGCGCAACTTCATGGTGCCGATCCCGAAGTTCCCGACCTGGGAGGCGTTCAACCTGTGGCTGGAGGAGCAATGCCGCAAGCGCCAGCAGGACAAGGTGCGCGGGCAGAGCGAGACGATCGGTGAGCGGCTGCAGCGCGATCTCGCGGCCATGCAGCCTCTGCCCGCTACACCCTTCGAGGCCTGCGATCAGAAAGGCGGGCGGGTCTCCTCGCAATCCCTGGTGCGCTACAGGACCAACGATTATTCGGTTCCGGTGGCCTGGGGCCATCAGGAGGTCTGGATCAGGGCCTATGTCGATGAGGTGGTGATCGGCTGCCGCAGCGAAGTCATCGCCCGTCATCCTCGTTGCTATGCCCGCGAGGAGGTTGTCTTCGACCCGCTCCATTATCTCCCGCTGATCGAGCAGAAGATCAACGCATTCGACCAGGCTGCGCCTTTGCAGGGCTGGGACCTGCCCGAAGCGTTCACGACACTGCAGCGGTTGATGGAAGGGCGCATGCACAAACATGGCAGGCGCGAATATGTGCAGGTACTGCGCCTGCTGGAAACGTTCACCCTCGCCGATCTCCAGGCGGCGGTCGAACAGGCCATCGATCTTGGCGCCATCGGCTTCGATGCCGTCAAGCACCTCGTCCTGTGCCGGATCGAACGCGTACCGCCCAGGCTGGACCTGGACGTCTATCCCTTCCTGCCACGCACCACGGTCGAGAAGACCTTTGCCAGAGCCTATCTGAGCCTGCTCTCCGACCGGCAGGAGGCCGCATGAGCGATCAGGCCCCGGAGATCCTTCTCGCTCACCATCTCAAGGCGCTCAAGCTGCCTACGTGCCTGCGTGAGCATCACAAGCTCGCGCGGCAATGTGCCGCTGAAGGCGTCGATCATATCCGCTTCCTCGCCCGCCTCGTCGAGATGGAAATGATCGACAGGGAGCGTCGCATGGTCGAGCGGCGCATCAAGGCCGCGCGCTTCCCCGCCGTCAAAAGCCTCGACAGCTTCGACTTCGCCGCCATCCCCAGGCTCAACAAGATGCAGGTGCTCGAGATGGCGCGCTGCGAGTGGATCGAGCGGCGTGAGAACGCCATCGCTCTGGGGCCATCAGGCACCGGAAAGACGCACGTAGCGTTGGGGCTCGGACTGGCAGCATGCCAGAAAGGACTGTCGGTGGGCTTCACCACCGCGGCAGCGCTGGTCAGCGAAATGATGGAGGCCCGCGACGAGCGCCGTCTTCTGCGCTTCCAGAAGCAGATGGCCGGATACAAGCTGCTCATCATCGACGAACTGGGCTTTGTGCCGCTCTCCAAGACCGGCGCCGAACTGTTGTTCGAGCTGATCTCCCAGCGTTACGAACGCGGCTCCACCTTCATCACCAGCAACCTGCCCTTCGACGAATGGACCGAAACCTTCGGATCTGAGCGTCTCACAGGCGCGCTCCTCGATCGCCTGACCCATCACGTCAGCATCCTCGAGATGAACGGCGAAAGCTATCGCCTCGCGCACAGCCGGGCCCGCAAGGCCAAAACCAGACCCTGAAAATTACACCAATGCCGGGGGGAGTGGCCCTCGGGCTACGCCCTCACGCCACTCCCCCCGGCATGTAACACGATGGCCTGGTTTTACGCCGCCGAATGGCCGACTTTTGCTCCGCCGTTGACA
>NZ_KQ130449.1:0-3532 GCF_001046645.1 Sphingobium cupriresistens LL01 | reverse complement strand
GATGATGGCGGCGACGAGCAGGTTGAGGCCGGAGGCGCGATAGGTCTGGTTCTCGAACCGCCGATCACGCAATTCGCCGAGCTGGTTGAAGAAGAGCGCGCGTGCGAGCGCGTTGCGGGCCTCGCCCTTGTTGAGGCCCGCCTGGGTACGCCGGCGCAGATCAATGTCGCGCAGCCAGTCGAGCATGAAGATCGAGCGTTCGAGGCGGCCCAGCTCGCGCATCGCGAGGGCCAGTCCGTTCTGTCGCGGATAGGCGGACAGGCGGCGAAGCATCGCCGAAGCGGTGGCGGTGCCGGTGCGTATCGATGTGGCGAACCGCAGCAGTTCATCCCAATGCGCCGCGACATGACCCAATGCGATCGGTTCGGCCGTCATGCCGGCAAGCAAGGGGCCGGCTTCCTGGCCGGGAAGGAGGTGCAAACGACGCTGCTTGATGTCGCGCAGGCGCGGCGCGAAGCGGTAGCCGAAGAAGGGCATAAGGCCGAACACATGGTCCGATGCACCGCCTGTATCGGTGTAGTGCTCCTCGATTGTCAGGCCGGTCTGCTGATACAGCAAGCCATCCAGCACATAGGGAGCTTCGCCGGCGGTCGCCGCGATTACCCGGGTCGCGAAGGGGTCATATCGATCCGAGACATGGGTGTAGAAGGCAACGCCCGGTTCGTTGCCGCTGCGCGCGTTGATGTCGCCGATTGCGGCGCCACGGCCCCCGGCATGGAATTGCTGTCCGTCGCTCGACGAGGTGGTGCCGTCTCCCCACAGCGCGGCGAGCGGCATGGCGCGATGGGCGTCGATCAGCCTTCCCAGCGCTTCACCATAGGCGGCCTCGCTGATGTGCCAGTCGTGGAGATGGGCGAGCTGGCGCAGGCTTGCGCCTCGGCAGGTTTCCGCCATGCGTGTGAGGCCGAGATTGATGCCATCGGCAAGGATGACGGTGAGCAGCGCATTGCGGTCGTCGGCCTCCCGGCCCGAACGCCGATGGATGAAGCATTCGCTGAACCCGGTCCAGGCATCGACCTCAAGCAGGAGATCGGTGATCTTCACGCGCGGCAGTCGGTCATAGGCAGCGCGACGGGCAATCTCGGTGGCGGGTGGCGTTGCCGCTTTCAGCGGCGAGATGATAAGGCCGCTTTCGTCAAGCCTGACCTGGGGCAGCTCGCCCTGTCGGGCGAGGACCGTCACCTGTTCGATCGCCGTGTCGAGCCTGGCGCGCCTTTCCTCGATATGACGATCGAAGTCCGTTTCGATGGCGAGCGGCAACGGCCCCTTCTCGCGAAGCGCGTCGAAGGTGGCCGGCGGGATGAGGTAGCTATCGAAATCGCGGAACTGGCGGCTTCCCGAGACCCATATGTCTCCCGCTCGCAACCGCTCCCGTAGCTGGGACAAGGCGCATAGTTCATAGGCGGCGCGATCGACGATGCCGTCCCGCAGGACGAACGGCCGCCATGCGGAGGGCACAAAGCGCAGCGGCACGCGATCAGGCAAGCGCCGTTTGCCGGTCCGGTATAGCTCCGCGATGATGGTAAGCGCCGACAGGAGTCCCTGCACCGCACCGGCGCCGCGAAATTCGAAGGTGTTGAGAAAGGCACCGGCAAAGAGCTTCACCGTGCGATGCCGCTCGATCAATTCAGCGGTGCGATCGACGGTTTCCGGTCGCCCGAGTACTTCGGCCCGCGCGACCGCCACGGCGAAGCGCTGCCAATCCAGCGCCTCGATCTGCGCCAGAGAGTCCACACCGTTGGTGCGCGCTTCGATGAGAATGCGGCAAGACCCTGTGAGCGTCCGGAGATGGCCTTGCAACTCGCGCACCGTCTTGAGGGCTTTGTCACGGGTCCGGTTCTCGGCGCGACGCGACATGCTGCCCAACAGCTTGTCGAACATCGTCAGGGTGGCATCGGTCAGGCTTTCCTCAAGACGGATGCCCTGCGCCGCCAGCGTCGCATGGCGGCGCAGGGCATTGAGTTCGCCAAGGTGCTGGGGTGTGATCCGGCTGCCTTCGTCCGCCAGCCTGTCAAAAGTCAAAGCCGGGATCATGTCGGCACGGGCGCGATCGAGATCCAGCGCGCGGATATGAGTGAGCCGTTCGATCAGGCGTAGGATGTTGCGCGCTGCCGGCGACTGTGGTGCATTGCGCAGCCAGGATAGCCATGTCGCGGCTTGCCCTGTTCGTCGGGCCAGCAGATCGTCCAGCCCCTGCAGCGTATCGGGCCGCAGGCCGTTCGTGAGCACTTCATAGGTAAGCTGTTCGGCCTGCTGGCGAGCACGCCGGAGTACCGCTTCGAGAACCGATGAAGAAGGCAGGAGGATCTGCCGGCGCCGAAGTTCGTCAACGATGACCCCCGCCATCTGGCCGGGGTGGACGATGGTCTGTGCGATCGGGATCGAGAATGCGACAACTTCGTGGAAAGCCTTGCGGTCGAAAATCCTGAACCCGTGCGATCGTCGGATTTCAACGAGATGTTCGCGACGGGTCTGGTCCCGATGGGCATAGTCCGCGAAGGCTTCGGGCGCGACGCCGAGTTGCTGCGCCACATAGGCGAGCACAGGAGCGGGCGGGACTTCACCCGCTTCCAGCGCACGGCCAGGCCATCTCATATAGAGTAGGAGCATCGCGTAGCCGAGCCGGGTGGCATCGCCGCGACGGCGGCCGACAATTTCCAGGTCGTCACCGGTCAGCGTATAGTGCCGCGCAATCTCGCGCTCATCGAGCGGCGCGCCATAATGCCCTGCCCAGATTTCCGCGCTCACCAGTCGCCGTCTCGCCAAGCACTATCTCCTTCCGCGTCCTTGTCCGTCAGACGGTCCTCTGGCGGCCAGCAGGAATATGTCCGTTAACTCTGGACCTATAACGGCGATTCGGACAAGATCAGATAATGATGGGAAAACGGACAGGATTGGGCTGCATGTGGCGTTGATCGGCTATGCGCGCGTCTCGACGGCAGACCAGAAGCTCTCACTCCAGCTCGACGCGCTGAACGCGGCCGGGTGCGACCGGATATTCGACGATCACGCATCTGGTGCAAAAGCCGATCGGCCCGGCCTGGCCGAGGCGCTCGCCTATCTGCGCAGCGGCGACACGCTGGTGGTTTGGAAACTCGACCGTCTTGGGCGCTCGATGAGCCATCTGATTGAGAAGGTCGGCGAGCTAGCGACGCGAGGTATCGGGTTCCGCTCGCTCACCGAGAACATCGACACCACCACTTCGGGCGGGATGCTGGTGTTCAACATCTTCGGCTCGCTTGCCCAGTTTGAGCGCGATCTGATCCGGGAGCGCACCCATGCAGGCCTCAAGGCCGCTCGCGAGCGAGGTCGCCCCGGTGGGCGGCGGCCAGTGGTCACACCTGACAAGCTCCGCAAGGCGCGCGAACATATCGCTTCCGGCCTCACAGTTCGCGAGGCCGCCGCGCGCCTCAAGATCGGCAAAACCGCCCTCTACAAAGCCCTCGAAGCCACGGAGAAGAACACAAAGTCCCAGCGTTCCCGGTCCGTTCGCTCTTAGCGTGCAGATAAGTCACTTTCGTGCAGTCACCCC
>NZ_KQ130448.1:0-5388 GCF_001046645.1 Sphingobium cupriresistens LL01 | reverse complement strand
CCCGCAAGCAGGGCGTCGAGCATAGCGAGCTGATGTTGCCGACCGACGCGCCGGAGTGGGCGGCCGACCGCGAGCGGCTATGGAACGCGGCCGAGCTGGCGGAGACGCGCAAGAACGCGACCGTGGCGCGGGAATATGAAATCGCGCTGCCCGTCGAGCTGTCGGCCGACGAGCGCCGGGAGCTGGCCTTGGGCCTCGCGCGGGAAATCAGCGAGCGGCATGGGGTGGCGGTGGACGTGTCGATCCATGCACCTGGTCGCGAGGGCGACCAGCGCAATCACCATGCCCACCTGTTGACGACGACGCGCCGCCTTGGCCCTGAGGGGCTGGGGGAAAAGACGCGCGAGCTGGACCAGAAGCAGAGCGGCGAGGTCGAGCGGTGGCGGGAACGATGGGCCGAGATGCAGAATCGGGCGCTGGAACTGGCGAACGTCCCCGACCGGGTGGACCATCGCAGTCACCAGCGGCAGGGGATCGAGCAGGAACCCACCGTGCATATGGGGCCGAGTGCGACGGCGATGGAGCGGCGGGCCGAGCAGGTGGCCGCGCGGGAAGGGCGGGCCTATGAGCCGGTGACGGCGGTAGGTCAGCACAACGCCGGCGTCGTCGAGCGGGCCGGCCTGCGCCAGTATATCGAGCGCGGGACGGAATGGCTGCGAGACATGGGGCAGCGGATCGCGGGCAGGCTGCACGATGTTGCGGCCAGCTTGAGCGGTGCGGTCGAGCGCGATCGGCGCGAGGCGGCCGAGGTGCAACTCGCCCGCGAAGCGCAGGAGCGTCTAGCCGCCGATCGCGCCCGTCAGGAAGCGCAGGAGCGCCAGCAGGTGCGGGAACGCGAGCGGGTGGCCGAGAAGTTCAATACCATCGCCGGGAAGCGCGAGGCGGGCGCGCATGGCTATGGCGACCATAACAGCGACTGGAAGGCGACCCCGGAAGCGCTCCGCAAGGCGGTGGACGCCTATAACGGGGCCAACCAGCACACCAAGGATCTTTATATCGAGCAGATCCAGCGTGAACCGAAAATGGCGCGCGCCGTGGGTCAGCTCATCGGTGAGCGGGAGCTGATCCTGCAACGCGACCGGGGCATGAGCTTGTGACGGCGATATACGATCCGATCATATATGATTCGGTCGCATATGATCGGATCGTATAGCCAAGAAAAAACCCTCCCGCAGAGCAGGAGGGTTTCTCACTTATCGCGATTTGAGAGGGTCGCGGATCAGAGCGTAAAGCGCAGACCGACCTGAAACAGCGAAGCCTTGGTTTTACCGAGGCGATATTCCACGTCCTCGTCCCCGAAGTTCAGCTTGCCGCTGCCGGTCTGACGATAGGTGTAATCGGCGGTCAGATCGATGCCCTTCGTCACCTTCACGGCTGCACCGGCGCGGAGCTGCCATGCGAAGCGAACCGAGCCGTCATCCTCGCCCAGCGCCTTGAGGTGTGAGCCGACCGCGCCGAGGCCCACGCCGACATAGGGCTTGAACGTGTTGCCGCCGAGCGGAATATCGTAGGTGACATTCGCCATCACGGCGAGCTGGCGCAGCTTAGCGACGGAGCCGTTGGTCGCGCTGATCGTGGTGCCGTTAATGTCAACGCCGTCCAAATCATCGACGCTGATAATGTCGAGTTCGCCAAGACCTTCGACAACATCGGAGAGGTCCTCGGCCGTGATCGCGGTGCCGTTCAGGCTCTTGAGCGTGATGCCCTTCACCTTGTTGCGCTGATAGGCCAGTTCGAGGCCGACGCGGACGCCGCCGAAATCATAGCCCAGCTCACCGCCAAAGGTTGCAGCGGACTTGGTGTTGAGCTTCGTGTCGAGGCGATTGTTCGGCTCGGACCATGTGTCGATGATGGCGAAATCGGGATTGTTGAGGTCAGCAACGCCGGTGCGAAGTTGGAAATACATACCCTTGTCGGCTTCATCCTGCGCGAAAGCAGGCGTAGCAAGAGCGGCAGACGCAAGAACGGCGCAAGTAATAATCTTCTTCATTAATAAACCCCCTAAGTAAACACGAAACATGACTAATTTTCGCGACCCTAGCGGGGGGGGGGGGTAACTGCTAAACTAAAAAATACAAGAAATATTTTGAGGTCAACTGAGTTTTTTCTAATATGTTGCGAAACCGCAACAATTTTCTCAATGGATTCATCACTATCCGCTAGGGCTGTCGCCCTGGCGGCCGAACAGGCGCGACCAGAAGCCGGGGCGGGAGCTGGGCTGCGAGACAGCGCGCTGATCGGTGAGGGCGAGCCGTTGGGCTTGCTCCCGCCAAGCGTTCCGTTCTTCACGCAGTTCGGCAACCTGCTCCCGCAACAGCCTGTTTTCAGCCTGTAAACCGGGGGTGTCACTGCCTGTTATGTTAGGCTGTAAAGGTTGCTGCACCCCATTTACAGGGGGCCAGACACGAAATAGCTCGACAGGTTCAATGCGCCATTCGCCGTTATCGGATTTTTCGGCGGAAACCCGGCCTGTCTTGATCGCCTTCATGAGCGTTTGGCGGGTGACACCGACCTTTTCGGATGCTTCTCTTAGGGTGATACCCATGATGTCACTCGCTGTTAAGTCGGCCTGTATAGTATCTATATATCGGTTGCATCGTCAGGGGGAGAGGCATCGGGCGCGCGGAGCCTGTTTCCTAGGCCGATGACGAGCTGGGATAGTTCCTCTTGCATCGCCGGATCGAGGTTCTGCTGTTCGGTGGCGGGCAGATCAGGCTCAATTCCATCTAGGAACGGTTGCGAAGGAGGGGGAAGTCCGTCGCCGTGCGGTAGCTGACGCTCACCTATCGGGGGAAGGCGGCGTAGTGGTTCTTGCTTGCCCAAAGTATCGCGGTCCGGCTGTTCGCTGTCGGAGACGACGACAGTTGCAGAAAATAGGCTGTATCTTAGCCCTTCACGTGGTCCAGACCAAACAACTCTATCGTTCAACACATATGCGTTGACAGTGCCGTTTTCACCAATCCGCCTGACTTCAATCCAATTTCCAGAAACAAGTGCAGTTATTGCTGTCTTAATAGTTGTAATTGATCTAACCCCTAGCAATTCTGCTAATGTCTTGTGACTTACTACAACAGCATTATTATCTCCGACCCGAGCGGCAAGCAGATGTAGTAAGGCCCCAGCCTTGGGGTTTGATGCGCTTAAGCGCGCCCAAGCCTCATGCGATGCACGGTCAGTCTGGACCCATCGGCTAGGCTGAGGCTTGGTGGCGGGCAAGGTGCGCGTATCTGTCACAGGGGTGTGACTCCAGTGTCGAGAAATCGGACATAGATTGGCTAGGGGCAGTCAATCTATGTCCGATTATCGCCAGAAAATTATCAAAAATCAACGTCAATTATCGACAATAAATTGGTGAAAATCGACAGACCCTAGCCAATCAGCTACTGGCTACCCCTAGCCAATCAGCTACTGGCTACCCCCCCCCGCCAACACATTGAAATTACGCAATAAAAAATCTCGCCCTTCTATATGATCTAAAGGGGGTGCAAGCGCGGACCTAAGCGCTGGCGAAGCAGCCCCTTTAGATAGGAACAAAAAGTGAACAATGAGCGCCGCTAATCGCGGCGCGCGTTATGGGTTGGAGACGCCCAGCTCATACGGTCGCATATTCCCGCAAAGGGCAGTTCCTACGGCAAAGTTCCTACGGGCTATCAGGGGGTGTAGGAGGCGATTTCCGGCCCGTAGGACGCAGGGAGGCGCTTGGGGGTGGCTTTTGTGCCATCCAAAGGCTCGGCGGCGCCCCTGCGGGACGCCAGAGGCAAATCGGAGTGAAGGAACTTGCGGGGGAGCAGTCAAAGAGGTATCATGTAACTTAGCATGATACCTATGGAGATTCACATGGCCGCGATCAAGCAAAGGGCTGACAAGGTAGATCGGCACCGCCAGCGGATGCGTGCGGCGGGGTTTCGGCCCGTCCAATTCTGGGTTCCCGACACGCGCGGGGCTGACTTCGCGGAGCGTGTGCGCCAGCAATGCTTGAAGTTGAAGGGCGACCCGGCGGAGCTGGACGCGCTGCGGTTTGTCGAGGAAGCGGCGGCGCAGGTCGAGGGCTGGCAGTGAAGCGAGGCGATATTGTCGCGGTTTCGTTGCAAGGTGACTACGGCAAGCCTCGCCCGGCCCTCATTGTGCAGTCGAATCTTTTGGCCGAGCTGGAAAGCCTCGTGATCTGCCCGATCACCAGCGCCGTGCGCGACGCTGCCTTTCGCATCACCGTCGAGCCGGACAACGCCAATGGGTTGCGTGTGCTCTCGCAGGTGATGGTGGACAAGCTCTCGACCCTGCCCCGCTCGAAAATCAGCAAGCCTTTCGGGCGGCTTGACGATGAGCGGATGAAGGCCGTGGACCGCGCCTTGCTCCTTGTCGTCGGGCTGATTTGAAGGGCGTCGGTCATTCCCTTGCCTGCAACGGCACCCAGTCGCCTTTGCACTTGCCTGTTTTGGCGTCCCATCGTGCGGTGCAGCCGTATAGCCGCTGTTCAATCTTGGGTTCCTTCGCCCACTGGTAGGCGAGGGCCGCGGCGAAGATCAGGCCCAGCCCGATCAGGGCGGCCGAGAGCCATTCCTTCAGCCGGTCCCACCATATCCCGGCACTGACCCGCTGGAGCTGCCCCGCCACGCGCTGGAGATCATCGACCGCCGTTCCCATCCGTTGCCCCCATTCGAGGCGCTGGCGGGCGTCCTGCTCGATCCGCTGGACCAGCGCGGCCGACTGCTGCGCGATCCCATCGGCCCCGGCCTGCCGCATCGCATCGAGCAGGACGCGATAATCCGCGCCGGGATCGGCAGGGGGCGGGGCGTCGAACTCAGCGGGGTCTAACGGGTCAGGCATCGGCGGGGCCGCCCTTGAAGGTCCAGCCATCGAACGCCTTGCGATCCTGATCGCGGCTGATCCGGCCCATCAGGTCATTGAGGCGGGATTCCCATGCGGGGTCTTTCATCGCGGCATCGAGGAGCAGGCCGCCGAGGATGATCTTGCGGCGGGCGTCCTGTTTGCGGTTCAGGGTGGCGGCGCGCGCTTCCAATGCCTGCAACCGGGCCTTGGCCTGTTCGACCTTGCGGCGGGCGTTTTCGATAGCCTCTGGCGTCGGAGCGGCCATGCACAATCCTTTCGCTGAGTGATATTGATAGCACCGGACCCGACTGAACGAAAGAGAGGAAGGGCGCACTTATGCAAACTTGCGTTTGCGTGCGGGAGGGGATACCCCTCCACCCCAGCGGGCTATCGCCCGCGCCATGCTCCCGCATGGCAAGGTAGGGCGCGGCGATGGCGAGTTTCCATCTTGCGGTGAAGGCGATAGGCCGTTCCGCCGGTCGCAGCGCGACGGCGGCGGCAGCCTATCGTGCGGGCGTCGAAATCACGGACGAGCGCACCGGCCTCGTCCACGATTAC
>NZ_KQ130447.1:0-5558 GCF_001046645.1 Sphingobium cupriresistens LL01 | reverse complement strand
TGTAGGCGCTTGCAACCGTAGCAGCTTCTGCTCGCAAACAGCGCCTTTTCCTGCCCAGATTACCTGACAACGAGCCGACTATGCTGCTCACGCTATCCGACAATGTGCTCGCCATCATCCGCGTCTGCTCGCAAACGGCAAAGGGCCGCTCATGGTATCTGCCAACTACAAAGTCGAGATTAGCAGTCATTTGCTGATGCGCGATGCTCACGCAGCTTTGTGGAACCCAAGATCAGAAAGTACACGATGGGGCAAACCACCATCAGCATCACTGCTGGATCGGTAGCCCATCTCGTTGGGCCATCGCTGTCCGGCTCACTTGCTACCGCGAGCATGAGCGCGATTGATCCTCGCACAGCGGCGTAGGTGGCAGGAACAAGCAGGATGTGGAGAAGCCACCCGTAGCGGAACCGCATGGCGCCAAACCAGCAGAGTACAGCTATGGCGGGTGGAGCGAGTGTGGCGGCTACGAAGCCGCAGAACCAAATGGCAAACCCTGCCGGAGTCAGCGTATCGCGATAGTAGCTGGCGATCCCATCCGGTCGCAATCCGAGAGCGACGAAAGAGCCTGCGACGACAACGGCACCCAAAGCCGTCAGTCCGACGCCACGCAATGTCCCGTGTCTCGGCATCAATCTATGCAATCCAGTAAGCCATTGATCAGGCTGCTCGCACTTTGGCTCGGAAGAAGGTCGTTTCCGACCCAATCAGATCGGGGTCGATCCCGCTCTCCTCGGCGGCCAGTTGCTGGATGATCCGCCAAATCTCGGGGGCGGTGAGGCGCGCGCCGTCGCGGGCAAGCCTGCCACGGTTCTGCTCCGTGACCAGTCGGGCGAGATCGCCGATAGTGTCGCACCTCCGAGGTAATCGCCGGCGGTCGAGGTGCCGTAACCATAGCCCCGCGTAGGCGCTCGCTCCAGCAGCGAAGATGCGAAGGGGAGGTGCCAGCGTCGTGAAGGCGAGGATCGCGACCGCGACAGCGAAGCAGAGACCACTGACAATCCCAAGCCATCCGGCTCGCGTCGCCGGCATCTTGAGGTCGGTATCGGCTTCCAGGTCGCTGAACGCTTGGCGCAGCTTCCCACCGATCAGCGGCGCCAACGGCGCATCCGGCCCGACGTGCCGGCCAAGCCCGAGCGCGCGTCGAAGCCTGTAGAACGTCATCTGCGTGGCGCATGTCGTGCCGCCCCCGCTGTAGGCTGCGACATGCGCGACGACATGGTCACGCACCTCGCCGAACGTTGTCCAAGGCAGGTTCGAGCGCAGGCGCAGATCGAAGGTGCGCTCGATTGCGAGGAAGAAGTCGGTGTCGTCGCCATCACCGACCCAGCCAACCGTATCGAGCACCTGCATGAACCCGGCTCCTCAGCGGTTCTGCAAAACGACCGTTTCTGACGAGCCGATCGCCTTGCTGGGCCGGCAACGTAAATCTGCGGGCCGCACTTTGTCAAAACTGTTCTGGAAACCCGCGTCGCAAAACGGTATGCCCCGCACGAGTTTGGAGAAGATCAGACGCTCATGCGGGTCGGCTATGCCAGGGTCAGCACCAGCGACCAGAACCCCGAGCTCCAGCTCGATGCGCTGCGGCGGGCCGGCTGCGAGCGGGTGTTCACCGAAAAGGCGTCGGGCGCGCGCGATGACCGGCCCGAACTGGCGCGCATTCTGGAAGACGTGCTGCGCGCAGGCGACACGCTGGTTGTTTGGAAGCTCGACCGCCTCGCCCGCTCGCTCAAGAAGTTGATCGCCACGGCCGAGGATCTGGAGCGCGAGAAGATCGGGCTGGTGTCGCTGACCGAGAGCATCGACACGACAACGCCGGGTGGCATGCTCACCTTTCACGTGTTCGGCGCCATCGCGCAGTTCGAGCGTGCCCTGATCCGCGAGCGAACTACCGCGGGGCTAGTGGAGGCGCGCCGGCAGGGTCGCAAGGGTGGCCGCCCATCGGCAATGCGCCCGAGCGACGTCGCCGCGGCACGGGCGATGATGAAGGAGGGCACGTTGCCGGTGCGCGACATCGCCAAGCGCATGGGCGTGTCGGTCGCGACCCTCTATCGCTATGCAGGCAAGCGCGGCAGCGGTGCATCGATCAAGGAGGCTGCAACAGCCCATGGCTGACCGGGCGAAGCGACCGCCTGGAGAGGCGCTGATCGATCTTCGCCGACGGTTGTCGCTGTTGCCCCCACGCGACCCCGGTCGCACCGAGATCATCGCCCGTGCGGCCGAGGCCTATGGCATCTCCATCTGGACCCTTTACCGGGCGTTGCGCGAGCTGAACCGCCCCAAGTCGGTGCGCCGGTCCGACCATGGTGCGACGCGGGTTGCCCCGCAGGCCGAGATGGAGCGCTACGCCGAGATCGTCGCCGCACTGAAGATCAGGACCACCAACAAGAAGGGCCGGCACGTTTCGACCGCCCGCGCCATCGAGTTCCTGGAAACCGATGGCGTCGAGACGCCGGAGGGCCTGGTCAAGGTAGCACCCGGCCTGCTGAAGCGGGCGACCATCGACCGGCTGCTCCGCTCATCAGGGCTGGACTATGCCCGCGTGACCCGCCCCCACGCAGCCGTTCGTTTTCAGGCGCGGCGATCCAACGAGCTGTGGCACTTCGACATGAGCCCGTCCGACCTCAAGCAGGTCGAGGCGCCGCTCTGGATCGAGCAGGGTCGCGGCAAACCCACGCTGATGCTGTTCTCGGCCGTCGATGACTGCTCGGGCGTGGTCTACCAGGAATATCGCAGCGTCTATGGCGAGGATGCCGAGTCCGCGCTGCGCTTTCTATTCAACGCCTTCGCCGCCAAGCCTGAGCCCGAACTGCCGTTCCAGGGCCTGCCGGTCACGATCTACATGGACAACGGCCCGGTCAGCCGGTCGCGCGTGTTCCAGTCGGTGATGGGCAGCCTCGGCGTGCGCGTCCTCACCCATCTGCCGCCGAAGGCCGACGACCGGCACACCGCGGCCCGCGCCAAGGGCAAGGTCGAGCGGCCGTTCCGCACGGTGAAGGAGGTGCACGAGACGTTGTACCACTTCCACAAACCCAAGGACGAGGCGGAAGCCAATCTGTGGATGCGGCGTGCGCTGGTCACCTACAACAACGGCGACCATCGTTCCGAGCCACACGCGCGGATCGAGCACTGGCTGCGGCACCTGCCCGGCGATGGCGTGCGGGCCATGTGTTCATGGGAGCGGTTCTGCGCCTTCGCTCGTGAGCCCGAGCGGCGCACCGTTGCGGGCGACGCGACCGTCTCGGTTGAGGGCGCTTCCTACGAGGTCGAGCCCGAGCTCGCCGGCGAGACGGTGACGCTGCTCTGGGGGCTGTTCGACCAGCAGCTCTTCGTGGAGCATGACGGCAAGCGGCATGGCCCTTACGAGCCGTCGCGCGGCGCCGTGCCGCTCTACCGCTATCGCAAGTATCAGAAGAGCCGCGCCGAGGAGCGGCTCGACAAGGTGGTCCGGCTCGCTGACCAGCTGGGGCTGCCCCGCGCGACCGTGACGGGCGGCGACCGGCCGCTGCCGTCGCTGCCGCCCTCCACCGCAGGGCTCGCGGTGCGGCAAACACCTTTTCCGGAGCCGGCGGTCGAGACGGCATACCCGACCGGGCTCGCGGCGCGCCACGCCATCGTCGACCAGCTCCGGCGACCGCTCGGCTCGCTGCCTGAGGCAGACCGCGCCTTCATCGACGCGCTGCTGGGCGAAACGCTCGACAAGACCATCATCGCTGACCGCATCCGAGAGCGGTTCCAGTCAAGACGGGGGACAAGCTGATGCTCGCCGACGTTCAATCCAGCTACGGGCTCGCCCGCCCGTTCCAAGGCGTCGGCAACTTCGAGACAGAGCATCAGCGCAACCTCGTGCGCGAGGTCTGTGCGGCCGTGCAGACCGGCAGGTTGATCGTCGTCTCCGGCCTGGTCGGATCGGGCAAGACGCACCTGCTGCGCCGCATCGAGGACGAGCTGGCCCGGGCGGGCAAGGTCGCCGTCGCCAAGTCGCTTGCGGTCGACAAGCGCCGCACCTCGTTGCCCTCGCTGATCGAGGCGCTGTTCTACGATCTCTCGCCCGGTGACCGTGCCCAGGTGAAGATTCCCAAGCAGGCCGAGCGCCGCGAGCGCGACCTGCGCGACATCATGCGCAAGGGCAAGCGCCCGGTCGTACTGGTGGTCGACGAGGCGCATGACCTGCACCACAAGACGCTGACCGGCCTCAAGCGGTTGATGGAGGTGGTGGCTGATGCCGGCGTGCTGCTGTCGGTCCTTCTGGTCGGCCATCCTCGGCTACGCAACGACCTGCGCCGCCCGCAAATGGAAGAGATCGGCTACCGCACGACCACCTTCGACTATGAGGGCATCGGCGCCGAACGCCGCGACTATGTTGCCTGGCTGCTCGGCGCCTGTGCGGCCGAGGGGGTCAAGGTTGCCGACTTGATGAACGAGGACGCGATCGACCTCATCGCCGAGCGCCTGCGCACCCCGCTCCAGATCGAGATGCACCTGACACTCGCCTTCGAGCAGGGCTTCCGCTTCGCTGCCAAGCCCGTCACGGCCGAGATCGTCGAGCAGGTGCTGTCGCGGGCGATTGACGACCTCGAACCCACGCTGACGCGCAACGGTTACGATGCGGGCGCGCTCGCCAGCCAGCTCAACACCCGGCCGTCCGACATACGCGCGTTCCTCGCCGGAACGCTGGACGCCGAACACACCCGCGACCTGACCGAGCGGCTCCGCGAAGCCGGTGTGCCGATATGATACTGGCTGTCCTCGCCTTGGTATCTCCCGCACGCGGACGCAACGCATGTCGTCTGTGCCACCGATTGTGGACGTTGCGCTTCTCTCATAGCCTGCCGGCATGAACAGGCATCTTACCGCAGCTTCTTTATCGATCGTCAGCTTGCTCAGCGCGTGCTCGGCCTCGGCCGAGAGGAGGTTGGAGGGACGAGTCTTCGACATCCCGAGAGCCAACGACATATCCGACAATGATAAGCCGTTCTTTCTACCAGCGCTCGATCCCAGCGACGGGTTCTCGTTCTACCTAAATCCGAGCGCAAGCTTGCCGGAGCGAAACTTGGTGGGCGTGGCAAGCAAGAAGCGGATGTGTGCCCGCGCAGCGGGAACAGAGGCGCTTGTCAACTCGACTGTCTGCGCAAGTCGCCCGCTTTCATGGCGCGGCCGAACACTGCGCAAGGTAAGTGATGGTGTTTTCTGGACATACCAGTTGCCAGCCGAAGCAGGTCAGAAGCGTCCTCCATCGCTGGCGAGTTGCTCCGCCATGGGCGGAGGCTCGCGGCCGGGGCTCTGCACGGCCAATCTGCCGTATGACAATCTCGTGCTGACGATTCACTTCCGAGACAATCAGGTCGGCTCGCTCCAGGCATTATACGATCAATCCGTTGCTAGCCTGAGGAAGTGGGAGCGCTGATGCTTACGGCAAACCCGGCGGGAACGATCGCTGCCAGACCGCTCACCGGCACTCCTCGCTATTGGCAGAAAGCGAGAACAGGCCTTCTCCGTTTGCGAGCAGGCGCGGATGATGGCGAGCACATTGTCGCATAGCGTGAGCAGCATGGCCC
>NZ_KQ130446.1:0-6950 GCF_001046645.1 Sphingobium cupriresistens LL01 | reverse complement strand
GATGAGGAAGCCCGCGACACGGCCATAGCGGCCCGCCTGGTCGATCCTGCGGTTCTGGCAGCCCGTGCGGAGGCCGGAGCGCGTCATGGGGCCGCAGATGGCCTTGCCGGGGCGGGAGAGACCCTGCGGCGTCGGATCGATGCTGACACGGCCGCGCACGCCGCCCTGAACGATCGTCTTGCCGCCGATGCCGCCGATCGCCGCGCACATGAACTGCGCCGGCGCCGGTGGGACAGGTGGTGGAACGGCGCGCTCGCCGGCTTCGCCCTGCTGGTGCCTGTTGCGCTGGGTTACGGCTACCACCTCGGAAACGGGGCCGGTGAAGCATCGGGCTATGCCCGCGCCCGTGACGAGGTCGCCGCCGCGAGCTGGGCGAACACCGTCAACGGCAAGCTCGCCCGCCGCATCGATCAGGCCAGCGAGCAGACCATTCCTGCCATCGCCGCCTGCCCCAAGGATCACGGCTGGAAGCGGGAGAAGCGCGACGGGGCCTACTGGTGCTTCGGCGCAAACCCCGACGCCAAGACCTACAGCGGGTGGCTACTGCCATGAGCCTCGATGATCGCACCCGCACCTGGCAGCTCGTCATGACCGGTGATGATCTCCGGCACGTCACGCTCGAAACCCAGGCCGACATGGCGCGGCTGCTCGACCTCGATCCCTCCATTTCGCACCTGACGCTCGAAATCGGCGACGATCGCGTCCACGTCGCCCGCGACTGGCCTAGCGACCAATACGAAGAGGCCGATCGCCTGATCGATCGCATCGTCGCCTCGGGCGTGTGCGCGATCGTCGTCCACGATGGCCACGGCAAACCCCCTCGCCGCGTGACGACCGGTGAATGACCGCGCACCGCCCTCGCCCCGACTCCTTCCTCGCCAAGCCAGAGGCCGATAGGCCGTCCTGTGACGGCGTAGCCGGCACGCATCATTAGCGCATCGGCCGAAGGCCGATTCTGCATGTTATCCCGCTACCGTTGCCTCGTGCGCGCCCGCGATGATTCTAGATTCTCTATGATTCTATGATTCAGAGATCACAAGCTGTTGATTTACCGAGGGTAAACAACCCCACCTACGATGAATGGGGTGCGCAGTTACGACAAATGGGGTGCCCACCTACGACAAATGGGGTGCCCAGATACGACAGATCGGGTGCTTCATAAGGAATGGGGTTTCTATGCGATCTATGACACTGGTGTTGATCTTATATCGTAACTGACTAAGCTCATGCTGTGCCTGACGACCTTCCCATCGGCCGCACTATGAAAGCGGCTTCCACGATCTCGGTTCGTGACGGTCATGCTATCGTCAAAGCCGGCGAGTTCATCGAAGCACGGTTCGGTGCGGGTACATCGCCCTCCCTCGCAGCCCGCAAAACCCTGGCTCTTCTGATCGCCAAAGCTGCCGGCGAAGCCTGGCGGCCGGGATCGCATGTCATTGCCAAGCGCGAGCTGCGGGGCACCCACAATGCCAACGATCGGATTCAAGACACGCTCGACGAGTTGATGGATGTAAAATTCCAGATGCCTTCGACCTCGGCCCAAGGGCGCGCCGCGACCCTCACTGCCGCCCTGCTCGCCTGGACGCTCAACGAACATGCGGAGGATGGCCGAGCTACCGTCGAGTGGGAGTTCACGGCCCCGGCTAGGGCTATCCTGCAAGGAAGCGATTATTACGCTCGCCTCAACCGGGCGGCTCTGCTCGCCTTCCGGTCAAAATATGCGATCACCCTCTATGAGATGGGCTGCCTGCTGGCTGGACGCCGCAATCCAACATGGTCCGGGACGGTCGATGAGTTACGGGAGCGGCTGGGGGCACCGTCCAATTCGATGCCGAACTTCTCTGATTTTCGCCGTTTGGTGCTGACACCCGGAAAAGCCGAAATCGATCAACTCGCCGCCTTCACGATGGACTGGGTAGAACGACGTGGAGCCAGGGGAAAAATCACGCACGTCACCATCACCTTTTACCCCAAGGATGATGACGCCACCAACGCTGCGGCTGATGAGGCAGAGCGCCATAGTACGGGACGTCGATCGCGGCGTGAGGGCACTGCTGAAACCATTGTCGATGCCGCCAGCCTCATCGCTGTAGCAGCAACGCGAATGTCGGTTTCCGATACGCTCCGCTGGCCTGCCGACGACCGCGTGGATGAATTCAAAACCCCAGAACTCTATGCGATCGGCCGGACCTTGGGTGGCGGTCATGCCGTTCAGCGGCTCGCCGACCAATATGTCAAAGTCCTCAAGGATCGCCGTCGCCAACTTGTCGGGGATGCCCTCAAAGCGGACTGGACGAAATGGGTTACGGGGTGTTCCGCTAAGTGGGGCCGAGCCTGATCCGTTTCCAATGATACCCGTTCCTGCTAACCGTTAGCTGACAGCAGTTTGAAACGATACGTAACAGGATACTGGATCGATGGCTTACACCTTGGGCGAGGCTGCTAAAGCCACCGGCATCAGTAAGGCGTCTATCTCGCGAGCAATCAACAGCGGTCGAATATCAGCCATAAAAACCGAGAGTGGGTCATTCTCGATTGAACCTGTTGAACTGCACCGGGTCTACCCCCCAAAGTCCTCTGCACCAGTTAGCGGCGTACCATCTGAAACGGTACGCAACACCGGGGGTGACACAGGTAACACCTCCGATTCCAACGTGTTACAAGCACGCCTTAATGCCGCTTTGGAACAGTTACGCGACCGGGACGGCACTATTGACGATCTGCGGCACCGCCTTGACCGCTCAGACGAGGAACGCCGGGAGGCACAGGCCCGAGTGATCGGCTTACTGGCTGGGCCGGGACCAACGGAATCCAAGCGAGGGTTTTTCGGTCGCCTGTTCGGCCGACCCGATGAGTGACCCCCGCTATCGCCTGGCAAGCCGCGATATCGTTGCCTGATCCACGTCGAACAACGCCGCGACGGTGCGTTGCGTGTCGCCGGCTGCAAGCCGCTGTAGCGCCTCGGCCTGCTGGTGAGGGGTGAGGGCCGCACGTCGGCCGAACTTCACGCCGCGGGCCTTGGCCTGGACCCTGCCGGCAGCGGTGCGCTCGGTGATGCGTTGCCGCTCATAGCTCGCCGCGATCCCCAGCACGGCAATGACGACCTCGGCGAACTGCGAGGTGGTGTCCACCATCGGCTCTGCGATCGAGCGGAAGCCAGCACCGGCCTCCTTCACCGCATGGAGAATGTTCAGCAGGTCACGGGTGTTGCGGGCAAGGCGATCGGTGGCCGTCACCATCAGCACGTCGCCGGCATCGAGCGCGCCGATCGCGCGCTTGAGCTGGGGCCGCTCGGCCGTCGCGGCGCTGACCTTCTCGCGGTAGATCTTGGTGCAGCCGGCCGCGTCGAGCTGGGCGAGCTGCTGCGCCAGATCCTGCCCGTTGGATGAGACGCGCGCGTAGCCGTAAATCATGCTCCGATTGTGCATCGGAATTATGCATCATGGAAGTGCCCGGATTTCCGCCATTTTCCGAGTGATGCAAAACCTGTGATTTTTGCATCATCAATTAGAAAATGTAATATCGCACACTTGTTTCGGCGATTTCCATCATAGTCGCATACAGCTCCGCTGTATCCCACTCGTTCGATCGGAAGAACATAGATACAGGAGCGTAGTCTTCTCGTTTGAAGACAAAAATCCTGTTTAGAGGATAAAACTCATTCATCGTTATTACGCGATCCAAGATCGATGATCCCGGCGCGAAGTCTATGCCCCAACCAAAACAGACAAATGGCGTTATTCGCTCATATTGCAACGCCGACCGAAACCCAATTAGATTTTTCCCAAGACGCTCTATCGCATTGCCTTGAGACTGCTTTCCTTTACCTTCGAGCGCTCGCTGGTCGTTTGTTCCCTGCCTTTTCATTTCAACGGCTAGAACAATGCGCTGGAATGATGGATCATCCTCCTTCTTGAGGATTAATATCCCTCCATCAGGCTTAATGAACGATCCCTCTTTCGTCAGAGCGGAGAACTCAAACCTTGTCTCATAGCTGCTTATTATATCGATAAGCTCACGAAGGGTGATCCTATCTACATAATCGAGCCGATAACCCATATCCTTGAGCGGGAAGCGCGTGTTCATGTATTCGATGACGTGCATCATCGCTTCGACGACCTTCTTATCATCGCCTTTTGACAGCAGGTTTTTTACAACGTGCTGATTTTTGTTCAGCCTAAGCCGCTCGCTGTTTGCCATGTTGCACAAAATAGTGGCCGTTAAGAGCCGGTAGGTTGAATATAAGAACTTCGCTGTGGAACAGAATTCCGTCAAATACGTCCTTTGGAAGGGAGACAATACTTGTTATCTCCGGGTATTCACCCTCGATAAACTTCTTCCACCTCGAACTGTTATCAGTTTGGTTTAGCCGAAATCCATAGGGGGTGAACATTGCAATAGGCACAGACGTGCCAAACAGCTCTAGGGCTTTTTGAAACCATACCTCGGGTAATAGCGGCCTACCGCCATAGTTCGCTTTGATATATTCTTTTGTCTTTGAATCTATATTGAACGGTGGGTTCATTATGACGAGAGATGGTTTCTGCCTGATATGGCTTTTGCGAACCTCAAGGTAATTCTTCTCAATGGTATTTGGAAACCCTTGGTCTTCAATATCAATGCCCAAGGTTTTATACCCCTCGCGCTGCCAAGGCAGAAGCAAAGCGCCTTCGCCGACACACGGATCAACAACCAGTCCGCCCTTTTTAATGTGAGGGCTTATGATCGAGAACAGAAATTCGCTGACGTAGTCCGGGGTACAGACGGTCGCCTTTTTTTCGTTTTGGTAGAAGTTGTTGCGATCGACCCGATACATAATGTCCGCCTTTTGTTCCGCCAAAGCCTCGGCTAGGAGGTCGGCAAATCCGTGCGGCGCGGCAATCTTTTGCACCACGATCCCCACCCTATGGGAATCGAATTTTTCGCTCAAGCGGTTTTTGGTGCCTAAAAAGGGGATTGTTAGGGGCTTTGGTTCGACTACGTTGATGACATGCCAAGGCCGAAAAACGCCATCCCCACCAAAAAGGTGACCCCCACCATTACGATGGCGGTTCACGATCGCCTCGTCAGGTTGGCCAAGATAGGAATTTACGGCAGCAGCCCCGCAGAGGTTGCGCGACACCTAATCGTGTCGGGATTGGATGACCTCACCAAAACGGGCGTCTTGCCAAACGACCATCAAACTACCGGCTGAATCCGATATCCGGCCCGTCGCGGTCATGCTGGCGTTGTCGCTGCTGATCGCGCTCGTCCTGACCATGATCGAGCGCCGGCGTCTGCTGCTGCCGGGGTGAGTGATCGAGCGCCGGCAGTGCATCGAACCCATCGCCGGTGCTGGTCTGCAACCCCGCCCGCATCGTCCGCGCCGCGCCCTGCACCAGGCTCGCCATGCCATGCGCCGCCAGCTCGGCCTGGTCGCGCACCCGCTGCCCCATCTCCTGCAGCCACTCCCGGCCGCGCTCGAGATACGCCCCCAACCCGCGCTTCTCCTCGATCGCCTCGTTCATCTGCCCGCGCGGCGTGACGGCGTGCGGCTCTTCGCCTGCCGCGATCTGCTCGGCATACGCGCGCCGCTCGATCGCGGCCGAGGCATGGCCCATCTTCACGGTCGGCTCCATCTCTACGCCTTGGCGGGCGTAGCTACGATGATCGACCCGCTCGGCCACCTGCGCCAGTTCCAGCGCGTCGTTGACCTGTTCGGCCCACCGCTCCCGGATCGCCTCCACCTCGACTGACGCCGACGATCGCACGTCGAGCTGGCGCGTCTTCGCCCCCAGCCCGTCCGCGTCCACCACCCGCGTCGTCGTCATGACGTGCGCGTGGTGGTTGCGATCGTCGCCATAGTCGTGCGGGGCATGGATCGCCGCATCGACCGCCACCCCGTAACGGTCGCGGATATCCTCTGCGAAAGCACGAACCAGGTCGCGGCGCTGGCCGGCGTCCAGCTCGGCCGGCAGTCCCAGCTCATACTCCCGCGCTACCTTGGCGTCCTTACGCTTCTCCGCTGCCTCGGCCGCGTTCCACAGCGCCGATCGGTCCTGCGCCCACTCCGCGCCTTCCGGCACGACGATGAACGCATCCTCAACCCCGCTCCGTCGCGTGTAGTCGTGCACCAGGCCGTCGCGCTCGTTTTCGAGGGCCACGCCGGCACGATACGCGACCGCCGCGACGGCGCTGCGCCCGGTCGAACGCGACACCGATTTTACCGCCAGATGGTAGATCGCCATCGGTCGCGCGCCTTCCTCGAACGTAGTCCAGCGGCATGACGCTGGTCGGGGTGTGGGGCGGAGGCCCCGCTGTCGCTCGGCGACATGGGTCAGGGTGTCCCTGCCGCACGCATTACGCAGTAATGCTAAAGTGCGCCCTTGTCTCCTACTGTCGTCTCGGGTGGCTTCGTTTGTCGGTTTGCGCTATGCTCGGTTCGTGATCGTGCTTTGACGCGGAGAAGGTATGACTGCCCCCACTCCCGAATCTGTCGAACTGGCGAAAAAACGTCTTGCCCAGGCCAAGGCTCGCCTCGATGCGCTCAACGCCCGGATCGCCACCGAAGGCCGTCGCCTCGATACCCGCCGCAAGATCATCCTGGGTGGCCTGCTCCTCGATGCCGCCACCAAGGATCAGCGGTTCGCCGGCATCGTCTCCGAGCTGACCCACCGCATCAGCCGCGATCAGGACAGGAAACCGTTCGAGGGGTGGACACTGCCCGGGGAGGACCGCTGATGGACCGCGATCGTGACGACGATCCCCGCCGCCCGGTAGAGCGCGGAAGGGGGCGTGATCTGCTCGGGTCCGATCGCCACGATCCCCCGGCCGGCAAGTTCGACCCGGCCGAGTTCGACATGCCCACCGACCCTCCGCCCTCTGCTGCCGGTCGCGCTCGCGGTGCCGCCGACGCCGCCCAGGCGCACAGCTTCTTCTCCCACCTCGATACCAACATCCAGCGCATCCTT
>NZ_KQ130445.1:3728-7042 GCF_001046645.1 Sphingobium cupriresistens LL01 | reverse complement strand
TATGCCGGGACCGGCAAAAGCGCCATGCTGGGCGTGGCGCGCGACGTGTGGGAAAGCGCGGGGCTGAATGTTCGCGGCGCGGCGCTTGCGGGCATCGCCGCCGAGGGCCTTGAGAATGGAAGCGGCATTGCGTCCCGCACCATCGCCAGCTTGGAACATAGCTGGGCGCAGGGCCGCGATTTGCTCAGTGCCCGCGATGTGCTGGTGATCGACGAGGCGGGCATGGTCGGCACGCGCCAGATGGAGCGCGTGCTGTCCCATGCCGCCGATGTTGGCGCTAAGGTCGTTCTTGTCGGCGATCCCCAGCAATTGCAGTCGATCGAAGCGGGCGCGGCGTTCCGCGCGATCCATGAACGCCATGGCGGCGTGGAGATAACCCAGGTTCGCCGCCAGCATGAAGGATGGCAGCAGGATGCCACGCGGCATCTGGCGACCGGCAGAACCGGCGAGGCGATTGCCGCCTATGCCGACAAGTACATGGTGCATCAGGCCGAGACGCGCGAAGATGCGCGCCGCGATCTTGTCGAGCGCTGGGATAGCGAACGGCTAGCCGATCCGGACGCCAGCCGCATCATCCTCACCCACACCAATGCGGAGGTGCGTGACCTCAACGAGGCTGCGCGCGCGGCGATGCGCAATGCGGGCGAATTGGGCGACGAGCGCCAGGTGAAGACCGAGCGCGGGGACCGCCTATTCGCGCCGGGCGACCGCATCATGTTCCTGCGCAACGAGCGTAGCCTGGAGGTGAAGAATGGCACGCTGGGCACCATCAGACATGTGGACGAAGGCCATATGTCTGTCCGCACCGATGACGGACGTTCCGTGTCGTTCAACACTAAGGATTATCGCGACCTCGACCACGGCTATGCCGCCACCATCCACAAGGCGCAGGGCATGACCGTGGACAGGGCGCATGTGCTGGCGACACCGGGGATGGATCGCCATGGGGCGTATGTCGCGATGTCCCGCCATCGTGACGGCATGGCGCTCCATTATGGCCGCGACGATTTCCGCGATCAGTCCCGGCTTGTCCGCACGCTTTCGCGCGAGCGCGGTAAGGACATGGCGACCGACTACAGACAAGCCGACCCGGCAAGGGAATATGCCGAGCGGCGTGGCATTAGCTTTGGCGAACGGGTCGCGGAAATCGTCAGGCCGATTGTCGAGAAAGCGCGCGGGATCTTTGACAATTTCCGGCCCAATATCCCTCAGCAGGACCGCGACATTTTCGCGGGCTTCCAGCCGAAGGCCGAATACGATACGCAGCCGATGCGCGCAGGCGGCGTGCGCGGTGCGGTGGAGCGCTATGCCAAGGCGCTGGACGCGATCCAGCAGACGCGGGCGCAAGGTCTGGGTGCCATGCCCCACCAGCGCGAGGCGTTCGACAGGGCGCGCGATGCTCTGGACGCGATCCGGCCCGAAGGTTCGTCGGACCTGAACAGCGCGTTCCGCAGCAGCCCGGAGCTTGTCCGCGAAGCCGCTGAGGGGCGCGGCCAAGCGGCAGTGCGGGCGATGCAGTTGGAGACCGAAATCCGCATGGACCCGTTCCAGCGCGCCGATCGGTTCGTGGAGGGGTGGCAGCAGTTGCAGCGCCATCATGCCGAGCTTGTGCGCGACGGCAATTTCAGGGGCGCGAAGAGCGCCGCGCAGCAGATGGCGGGCATGGCGAAAAGCCTTGAGCGCGACGCCCAACTTGAATCGGTGCTGGGTCTGCGCAGCGGCGAGCTTGGGCTTGAGATCGGGCAGCAGATGGGTCGCAGCCTCTCCCGCGACCTCGCATCCTCCATCCCCTTCGACCACGGACGCGACATCAGTCGCGGCATGAGCCGCTAACCCCAAGGAGACACGACATGGACGACGAACAGAGCCTTTTGAACGAACCGGAGCCGGACCCCCGGCCCAATGCCGCCGCCGAGGCGTTCGCGCGCCTCTCGGAGCGCGTCGCAGCTATGGAAGAGCGGTTGGACGGGCGCATGGCGGTGATGGCCCGCGCGCTTGAGCATATCGCCATCGAGAAGCAGAGCCTTGAATTCCCCGACTACGGGCCGACTCTCGCCAAGATGAACGGCTATCTCGCCACGTTAGCGGGGCAGACGAAGACAATCATGGACGCACCCGCCATGCAGTTGACGCCGGAGAGCATGGCGGAGCGGATTGATGTGGCGGCGGATGCCGCACGAGCGACGGACAAGGCGACCATCAAGAAATCGCAGGAATTGCATCATCAAGTTCATGTGGATCAGATGCGCGCGATCGGCACCATTCGGACCAAGCAGGAACAGCGCTGGCACATGCTCTATTGCGGCGGCGGCACGGCACTGGCCACGGCGCTTCTGTGGCTGATATATCCCGGCTGGGCGGCCAGCATCGGCCCGCAAAGCTGGCTCTGGCCGGAACGGGTGGCCCGTCGAACGCTGGGCGAGGCATCGCTATGGGATGCCGGTATCCGACTCATGCGAACCGAAAACCCGGAGGGCTGGCAGGTGATCGTGGACGCCGTCGACCTGGCGCGGGAGAACCGCGACAGCCTCGCCGCATGTCACAAGGCAGCCGCAAAGGCTAAGGAGTCGGTAAGCTGCACGGTCAGGGTAAGGATGTCGCAATTTTGAGCGGTCGGGTTTCCAGCACTGCCGTCTCATTCCCGAAACCCGTCATTCGTTCATATTCTGCAGCGAATAGGCAACTAAGCAAATCTGCAGGTCGGCCGCCGACCATTTTTGTCGTTCAAACCTGATAGTAGCGTGCTGCAACCCAGTCAGTCGACACGATATTTGGCCTGCTGCCGGTTTGGTGGACACCACGATAAGCTCATTCAAGCTACACCAGATTCCCGCTCGAAGTCGATGGGGCTGAGATACCCCAAGGTCGAGTGTCGGCGTGTCGGATTATAAAATCTCTCGATATAATAGAGCACATCGGCTCAGGCTTGGTCTCGCGATCGGTAGACCTTACTCCTGATCCGCTCGGTTTTGAGGGGTGGAAAAAGCTTTCCATCGCGGTATTGTCCCAACAGTTGCCCGACCGGCTCATGGAACAGGTGACGCCGTTGTTCTTCTTCGTACGCTGGAACTGCTCACTGGTATATTGGCTACCGCGATCCGAGTGATGCAACAGGGCATCGGGCTTTCCACAACGCCAGATCGCCAATATCAGGGCATCCGTCACAAGTTGGGCCGTCATTGTGGCGCTCATCGACCAGCCCACCACCCTGCGTAAAAACAGGTCGATGACGGCAGCGACATAGAGCCAGCCCTCGGCCGTCCAGATATATGTGAAGCCTTCCACCCATTTCTGGTTCGGTCTGTCGGCAGCGA
>NZ_KQ130445.1:0-3135 GCF_001046645.1 Sphingobium cupriresistens LL01 | reverse complement strand
AGAGGTGGCCTGGGAAATCTGGACATTGAGATGAGTGGATTTTCTGCCTGACGGCGGCCAGGATGGCCGCGTGACAGGAGTAGAAATGAGCAAACGACCACGCCGGAATCACAGCCCGGCTTTCAAGGCGAAGGTAGCATTGGCTGCCGTGAAGGGGGAGAAGACGCTGGCCGAGTTGGCGCAGCAGTTTGACGTGCACCCAAACCAGATCACGACGTGGCGTAGCCAGTTGCTGGAGGGCGCGGCCGGGGTATTTGATTCGGACAATGCGTCGGCAACGGCCGAGCCGGCGATTGACGTGAAGACGCTGCACGCCAAGATCGGCGAGTTGACGCTGGCGAACGATTTTTTGGCCGGCGCGCTCGGGAAGGCCGGTCTGTTGCCGAGCGCAAAGCGATGATCGATCGTTCGCACAGTTTGCCGTTGGCGCGGCAGGCGCGGGAACTGGGGATCAGCCGGGGCAGCGTCTATTACCTGCCCAGACCGGTTTCGGAGGCTGATCTGGCGATCATGCGGCGCATCGACGAGTTGCACCTGGAATTTCCGTTCGCAGGCAGTCGCATGCTGCGCGATCTACTGCGGCAGGAAGGCATGAAGATCGGCCGCCAGCATGTAGCTACGCTGATGAAGAAGATGGCGATCGAGGCGATTTACCGCCGCCCGAACACTTCAAAGCCGACGCCGGGGCACAAGGTATATCCCTATTTGCTGCGCAAGCTGGCGATCGTACGGCCCAATCAGGTATGGGCGACCGACATCAGTTACATTCCGATGGCGAAGGGGTTCGTCTATCTCGTGGCTATCGTCGACTGGTTCAGCCGCAAGGTCCTGGCCTGGCGGGTGTCGATCACGATGGAAGCCGACTTCTGTGTCGAGGCACTGGAGGAAGCTCTGGCGCGCTTCGGCAAACCGGAGATCTTGAACACCGATCAGGGCAGCCAATTTACGAGCATGGCCTTCACCAGCGTGTTGCTCCGCGAAGAAATCGCCATCAGCATGGACGGTCGGGGCGCATGGCGCGACAATGTGATGGTCGAGCGCCTGTGGCGCTCGGTGAAATACGAAGAGGTTTATCTGCACGCCTACGGCGGGGTCAGCGAAGCCCGATCATCGATCGGTCGGTATCTGAGCTTCTACAATAGTAGGAGGCCGCATTCGAGCCTTGCTGCCAAGACGCCGGACCAGACCTATTTTGACAACCTGCCCATGTTGATGGCAGCTTGAATTTGGCCGCCGATATGGGGCGTCACTCTGGTCGGCTACGCCCTCCCGACATGACGCCCCATATCGGCAGTTCGATGAAACCGGCAGACGATCCACTTAACCGTTGCAGATCCCTGTTCAAATCAACCCGGCCACCTCTCAGTTCCGCCGCCCCAAAATCAAGAAAGGACAAATCACCCGCTTGACCCTGCTCATCGCAAGCAGCACATCATTCACGCTCATCCGGGTCACTTCTAAATGTAAATCCCAGGTCATTTCTCAGTGCAACTCAACGGGGAGACGTTTTTCTTATGCGCGAAAAGCCGACGGTACTGGTCACGGGCGGCGCTGGCTATATCGGCAGCCATGCCGTGCTGGCGCTCAAAGACGCGGGCTATGGCGTGGTCGTGATCGACAATCTGGTCACCGGCTTCCGCTGGGCCGTCCCCGACGATGTGCCCTTCGTGCGGGGCGACATTGCCGACCAGCCGCTGGTCGAAGCGACGCTGCGCGACCACGGCATCACCGCAATCATGCATTTCGCCGGCTCCGTCGTCGTGCCGGAATCGGTCGAAAACCCTCTCAAATATTATCACAACAACAGCGCCAAGACCCGCGACCTGATCGACAGCGCCGTGCGCGTCGGCGTGCCCCATTTCATCTTTTCCTCCACGGCCGCCACCTATGGCACGCCGGACGTCGAAGCGGTGCGGGAAGACACACCACAGCAGCCGATCAATCCCTACGGCATGTCGAAACTGATGACCGAATATATGCTGTGCGACGTCGCGGCGGCGCATCCGATGAACTTCTGCGCACTGCGCTATTTCAACGTCGCGGGGGCCGATCCGCAGGGGCGCACCGGCCAATCGACGGCAGGCGCGACCCATTTGATCAAGGTCGCCGTCGAAGCCGCCTTGGGCAAGCGCGAGAGCGTCGCCATCTTCGGCACTGACTTCGCCACGCCTGACGGCACGGGGGTCCGCGACTATATCCATGTCAGCGACCTCGCCGCCGCCCATGTGCTGGCGCTCGAAGCCTTGATGGCGGAGCCGGATCGCAACCATCTGCTCAATTGCGGCTATGGCCGGGGCTTTTCGGTGCTGGACGTCCTCGATGCCGTCGACCGCGCCACCAACAATCCCATCCAGCGCATCATGGCCCCGCGCCGGGCGGGCGATCCCGCCGCGCTGATTTCGGACAATCGCGCCATCCTCGCCGCCTTCCCCTGGCAGCCGCGCTATGCCGATCTCGACCTGATCGTCGCCCATGCGCTCGCCTGGGAGCGCGCCCTGGAGACTCGCGCATGAGCGAAGCCTCGGTCCGCGCCTTCTTCGCCGCTGGGCGCCGGAATTCGCTTTCATCGATCAGGGGCTAAGCACTGCCAAGATGGCCTGCTGCCGGTTTGGTGGACACCAAGATAAGCTCATTCAAGCTACACCAGCTTCCCGCTCGAAGTCGATGGGTCTGAGATTCCCCAAGGTCGAGTGTCGGCGTGTCGGATTATAAAATCTCTCGATATAATCGAGCATATCGGCTCAGGCTTGGTCTCGCGATCGGTAGACCTTACTCCTGATCCGCTCGGTTTTGAGGGGTGGAAAAAGCTTTCCATCGCGGTATTGTCCCAACAGTTGCCCGACCGGCTCATGGAACAGGTGACGCCGTTGTTCTTCTTCGTACGCTGGAACTGCTCACTGGTATATTGGCTACCGCGATCCGAGTGATGCAACAGGGCATCGGGCTTTCCACAACGCCAGATCGCCAATATCAGGGCATCCGTCACAAGTTGGGCCGTCATTGTGGCGCTCATCGACCAGCCCACCACCCTGCGTAAAAACAGGTCGATGACGGCAGCGACATAGAGCCAGCCCTCGGCCGTCCAGATATATGTGAAGCCTTCCACCCATTTCTGGTTCGGTCTGTCGGCAGCGA
>NZ_KQ130444.1:0-19363 GCF_001046645.1 Sphingobium cupriresistens LL01 | reverse complement strand
GCGCAGGCGCTCGGCGATGAGGTCGATCGCGTCCTCGTTCATCAAGTCGGCAACCTTGACCCCCTCGGCCGCACAGGCGCCGAGCAGCCAGGCAACATAGTCGCGGCGTTCGGCGCCGATGCCCTCATAGTCGAAGGTGGTCGTGCGGTAGCCGATCTCTTCCATTTGCGGGCGGCGCAGGTCGTTGCGTAGCCGAGGATGGCCGACCAGAAGGACCGACAGCAGCACGCCGGCATCAGCCACCACCTCCATCAACCGCTTGAGGCCGGTCAGCGTCTTGTGGTGCAGGTCATGCGCCTCGTCGACCACCAGTACGACCGGGCGCTTGCCCTTGCGCATGATGTCGCGCAGGTCGCGCTCGCGGCGCTCGGCCTGCTTGGGAATCTTCACCTGGGCACGGTCACCGGGCGAGAGATCGTAGAACAGCGCCTCGATCAGCGAGGGCAACGAGGTGCGGCGCTTGTCGACCGCAAGCGACTTGGCGACGGCGACCTTGCCCGCCCGGGCCAGCTCGTCCTCGATGCGGCGCAGCAGGTGCGTCTTGCCCGATCCGACCAGGCCGGAGACGACGATCAACCTGCCGGTCTGCACGGCCGCACAGACCTCGCGCACGAGGTTGCGCTGATGCTCTGTCTCGAAGTTGCCGACGCCTTGGAACGGGCGGGCGAGCCCGTAGCTGGATTGAACGTCGGCGAGCATCAGCTTGTCCCCCGTCTTGACTGGAACCGCTCTCGGATGCGGTCAGCGATGATGGTCTTGTCGAGCGTTTCGCCCAGCAGCGCGTCGATGAAGGCGCGGTCTGCCTCAGGCAGCGAGCCGAGCGGTCGCCGGAGCTGGTCGACGATGGCGTGGCGCGCCGCGAGCCCGGTCGGGTATGCCGTCTCGACCGCCGGCTCCGGAAAAGGTGTTTGCCGCACCGCGAGCCCTGCGGTGGAGGGCGGCAGCGACGGCAGCGGCCGGTCGCCGCCCGTCACGGTCGCGCGGGGCAGCCCCAGCTGGTCAGCGAGCCGGACCACCTTGTCGAGCCGCTCCTCGGCGCGGCTCTTCTGATACTTGCGATAGCGGTAGAGCGGCACGGCGCCGCGCGACGGCTCGTAAGGGCCATGCCGCTTGCCGTCATGCTCCACGAAGAGCTGCTGGTCGAACAGCCCCCAGAGCAGCGTCACCGTCTCGCCGGCGAGCTCGGGCTCGACCTCGTAGGAAGCGCCCTCAACCGAGACGGTCGCGTCGCCCGCAACGGTGCGCCGCTCGGGCTCACGAGCGAAGGCGCAGAACCGCTCCCATGAACACATGGCCCGCACGCCATCGCCGGGCAGGTGCCGCAGCCAGTGCTCGATCCGCGCGTGTGGCTCGGAACGATGGTCGCCGTTGTTGTAGGTGACCAGCGCACGCCGCATCCACAGATTGGCTTCCGCCTCGTCCTTGGGTTTGTGGAAGTGGTACAACGTCTCGTGCACCTCCTTCACCGTGCGGAACGGCCGCTCGACCTTGCCCTTGGCGCGGGCCGCGGTGTGCCGGTCGTCGGCCTTCGGCGGCAGATGGGTGAGGACGCGCACGCCGAGGCTGCCCATCACCGACTGGAACACGCGCGACCGGCTGACCGGGCCGTTGTCCATGTAGATCGTGACCGGCAGGCCCTGGAACGGCAGTTCGGGCTCAGGCTTGGCGGCGAAGGCGTTGAATAGAAAGCGCAGCGCGGACTCGGCATCCTCGCCATAGACGCTGCGATATTCCTGGTAGACCACGCCCGAGCAGTCATCGACGGCCGAGAACAGCATCAGCGTGGGTTTGCCGCGACCCTGCTCGATCCAGAGCGGCGCCTCGACCTGCTTGAGGTCGGACGGGCTCATGTCGAAGTGCCACAGCTCGTTGGATCGCCGCGCCTGAAAACGAACGGCTGCGTGGGGGCGGGTCACGCGGGCATAGTCCAGCCCTGATGAGCGGAGCAGCCGGTCGATGGTCGCCCGCTTCAGCAGGCCGGGTGCTACCTTGACCAGGCCCTCCGGCGTCTCGACGCCATCGGTTTCCAGGAACTCGATGGCGCGGGCGGTCGAAACGTGCCGGCCCTTCTTGTTGGTGGTCCTGATCTTCAGTGCGGCGACGATCTCGGCGTAGCGCTCCATCTCGGCCTGCGGGGCAACCCGCGTCGCACCATGGTCGGACCGGCGCACCGACTTGGGGCGGTTCAGCTCGCGCAACGCCCGGTAAAGGGTCCAGATGGAGATGCCATAGGCCTCGGCCGCACGGGCGATGATCTCGGTGCGACCGGGGTCGCGTGGGGGCAACAGCGACAACCGTCGGCGAAGATCGATCAGCGCCTCTCCAGGCGGTCGCTTCGCCCGGTCAGCCATGGGCTGTTGCAGCCTCCTTGATCGATGCACCGCTGCCGCGCTTGCCTGCATAGCGATAGAGGGTCGCGACCGACACGCCCATGCGCTTGGCGATGTCGCGCACCGGCAACGTGCCCTCCTTCATCATCGCCCGTGCCGCGGCGACGTCGCTCGGGCGCATTGCCGATGGGCGGCCACCCTTGCGACCCTGCCGGCGCGCCTCCACTAGCCCCGCGGTAGTTCGCTCGCGGATCAGGGCACGCTCGAACTGCGCGATGGCGCCGAACACGTGAAAGGTGAGCATGCCACCCGGCGTTGTCGTGTCGATGCTCTCGGTCAGCGACACCAGCCCGATCTTCTCGCGCTCCAGATCCTCGGCCGTGGCGATCAACTTCTTGAGCGAGCGGGCGAGGCGGTCGAGCTTCCAAACAACCAGCGTGTCGCCTGCGCGCAGCACGTCTTCCAGAATGCGCGCCAGTTCGGGCCGGTCATCGCGCGCGCCCGACGCCTTTTCGGTGAACACCCGCTCGCAGCCGGCCCGCCGCAGCGCATCGAGCTGGAGCTCGGGGTTCTGGTCGCTGGTGCTGACCCTGGCATAGCCGACCCGCATGAGCGTCTGATCTTCTCCAAACTCGTGCGGGGCATACCGTTTTGCGACGCGGGTTTCCAGAACAGTTTTGACAAAGTGCGGCCCGCAGATTTACGTTGCCGGCCCAGCAAGGCGATCGGCTCGTCAGAAACGGTCGTTTTGCAGAACCGCTGAGGAGCCGGGTTCATGCAGGTGCTCGATACGGTTGGCTGGGTCGGTGATGGCGACGACACCGACTTCTTCCTCGCAATCGAGCGCACCTTCGATCTGCGCCTGCGCTCGAACCTGCCTTGGACAACGTTCGGCGAGGTGCGTGACCATGTCGTCGCGCATGTCGCAGCCTACAGCGGGGGCGGCACGACATGCGCCACGCAGATGACGTTCTACAGGCTTCGACGCGCGCTCGGGCTTGGCCGGCACGTCGGGCCGGATGCGCCGTTGGCGCCGCTGATCGGTGGGAAGCTGCGCCAAGCGTTCAGCGACCTGGAAGCCGATACCGACCTCAAGATGCCGGCGACGCGAGCCGGATGGCTTGGGATTGTCAGTGGTCTCTGCTTCGCTGTCGCGGTCGCGATCCTCGCCTTCACGACGCTGGCACCTCCCCTTCGCATCTTCGCTGCTGGAGCGAGCGCCTACGCGGGGCTATGGTTACGGCACCTCGACCGCCGGCGATTACCTCGGAGGTGCGACACTATCGGCGATCTCGCCCGACTGGTCACGGAGCAGAACCGTGGCAGGCTTGCCCGCGACGGCGCGCGCCTCACCGCCCCCGAGATTTGGCGGATCATCCAGCAACTGGCCGCCGAGGAGAGCGGGATCGACCCCGATCTGATTGGGTCGGAAACGACCTTCTTCCGAGCCAAAGTGCGAGCAGCCTGATCAATGGCTTACTGGATTGCATAGATTGATGCCGAGACACGGGACATTGCGTGGCGTCGGACTGACGGCTTTGGGTGCCGTTGTCGTCGCAGGCTCTTTCGTCGCTCTCGGATTGCGACCGGATGGGATCGCCAGCTACTATCGCGATACGCTGACTCCGGCAGGGTTTGCCATTTGGTTCTGCGGCTTCGTAGCCGCCACACTCGCTCCACCCGCCATAGCTGTACTCTGCTGGTTTGGCGCCATGCGGTTCCGCTACGGGTGGCTTCTCCACATCCTGCTTGTTCCTGCCACCTACGCCGCTGTGCGAGGATCAATCGCGCTCATGCTCGCGGTAGCAAGTGAGCCGGACAGCGATGGCCCAACGAGATGGGCTACCGATCCAGCAGTGATGCTGATGGTGGTTTGCCCCATCGTGTACTTTCTGATCTTGGGTTCCACAAAGCTGCGTGAGCATCGCGCATCAGCAAATGACTGCTAATCTCGACTTTGTAGTTGGCAGATACCATGAGCGGCCCTTTGCCGTTTGCGAGCAGACGCGGATGATGGCGAGCACATTGTCGGATAGCGTGAGCAGCATAGTCGGCTCGTTGTCAGGTAATCTGGGCAGGAAAAGGCGCTGTTTGCGAGCAGAAGCTGCTACGGTTGCAAGCGCCTACACCTAGCGGCGAGGAATAAACCATGGATGCTCCAACCGGCCCTTTATGGTCCCAAAAGCAGGCCATTGCCTATGAGGTCGCGCTGGAGGCCATCAACGATGTGATCGCGGGATATAGTGAACAGATCGCGCTAGAGCAGACCCATCCCGCGCCGAACACAGCCCGAATTACTTGGCTGGAAATGCGAACCGATCAGGCCGTTTCAGTCCACCACTCGCTTAACGTGTGCGATGACGGCAACGTGCAGCAGGTAATTTCAGAATTTAGTGCCATCGTCCGCGCAAGGGATGAAGGGCGCTGATCCTAATGGAACCTGTCGCAAAACGCCTGATTTTCGTCACCTTGCGTCGCCGTCTTTCCCAAAAACGATCGTGTTTCGAGAAGCGCCTAAGCTGACACCTTCCCGATGTTATGACACCCGCTTGCAGTTTGGCGTGTCGATGCTCGTCGCGCCCTTCGCGTCGAACCACACCGTTCCGTTCGACACCATCGCCAATCCGTCATGAACGAACATCTCATGCGGAACGGCCAGCTTCAAACGTGACAGGAGGCATGGTGTAAATATCTCATCCCAGCGTCGGAACAGCTCTTGCCTGGTGCGGATTAGACCCCGGCGGCTACCGATGTTCAAGGGAAATGAAGTCGCCGATGCCGCTTCATTTTTGTTGCCGGACAGCGCGCCGTCTATGAAGTGTCGCGCTCTTGCCTCGAACACGTTCGCCGATTCCTTCGTTACATCCTCGTACCGGCTGGCCCCTTGCGGCCCACCGATGAGATTGATTCCGAGCTTTACCGGCAGCGTCGTTATGCCCTTTGTCCATGTTCCCACAAGCGACGTCGAATTATAGAATGTCAGAGGCGGTTTCGATGCCGGGCTGACGCTCTCGAAGTGTAGATTAACCCACATTTCCCAAGTAAGGCGCTGATTTCGCTGTCCTGACCATTATATTTCCTATATAAAACATGGTGTTGAAGGCTGCGAGGGGCGCGTTTCATGGATCACCCAGAGGGTGCGGGCTTGCAACGGGCAGATCGGGTGGATTTCGACCCTCGCGTGCGGCTGGAATTTCGCGGCACGCAGCTCAGTTCCGACGGCGGCCTTCTGGTGATGCGCGAGCTTGATGACGCGCTCGGGTTGTCCGATTTGGCGTCAGCGGCGCTGCGCGATACTCGCTCTGGCAAGAACACGGTCCATCGGCTCGACGGCCTGTTCCGGCAATCAGTCTTTGGGCGGCTGGCCGGATACGAGGATGTCAACGACGCCAACCGTCTCGCCTGCGATCCGGTCATGCGCCAAGTTGTCGGCGGCAGAGCGGTCGATGCACAAGCGGCCTCGGCATCGCAGATGGGACGGTTCGAGACCGAGACGCTGGCTCTGGCCGGGAACCGTGCCGCGCTGGCCGACCTGAACGGGCAATGGATCGACCGGTTCCATGACCGTAACGGGCTGAAGTACATCGTTCTGGACATGGACAGCTCGGTCAGCCCGACCCATGGCGACCAGGAAGGGTCCGCCTGGAATGGCCATTTCGACTGTAGCTGCTATCACCCCAACTTTCTGTTCAACCAGTTCGGGATGCTGGAACGCTGCGCCCTGCGCCATGGCAACGTCCACAGCGCCGATGGCTGGCGTGATGTTCTCGACCCCGTCATTGCGCGCTACGCGGAGCGCGACCTTGGTGGCAGGTTCTTCCGGGCCGATGCTGCCTACGCGATCCCGGCGATCTATGAGCGATTGGAAGAAGCGCGGTTCTTCTACGCCATCCGGCTGCCCGCAAACGCGGTCCTCAAGGACAAGATCGCGCATCGGCTAACGCGCCCTGTCGGGCGGCCGTCACTGACCAAGGTCAAGCGGTTCTTCGAGGAATTCGAGTATCAGGCGGCGTCCTGGGACAAGGAACGCCGGGTGATCGCCAAGATCGAATGGCATCCGGGCGAACTGTTCCCGCGTGTCGGCTTCATCGTCACCAACCTGCCGATGGAGCCGGACTGGGTGGTGCGGTTCTACAACCAGCGCGGCACCGCCGAGCAGCACATCAAAGAGGGCAAATACGCCTTTCGCTGGACGCGGCTGTCGTGCCGGAAGTTCCGCGACAATGAGGTGCGGCTGCAACTGCACGCCCTGGCGTACAACCTGGCCACCTTCTTGCGCTGCATCGAGCTGCCCGAGGCCATGGCCGACTGGTCGTTGACCAGCCTGCAACTGAAGCTGATCAAGATCGGGGCACGTGTGGTCCGTCACGCCCGCACCATCACCTTCCAGCTGGCCGAGGTCGCTGTCACCGGCACGATGGTACGCGCCATCCTCGCCGCTATCCGCCGATTGCGAGCGCCACCGCTATGCGCATGATCGCGATCCACGCTCAAACTGAACGAAAGCGGCTGGACAGATCTGTCCGCTGCGCTGAAAAACGCCGCCCCTGGGCAAGGAAACAGCGGCTTCGCGGTCTGATCCGTCCAGATCCAGCAGTCTGCGCGACCGCAGGTGCCGCTTGCGGCAGAAAATCCTTGTCTAGCGCTCGGATACAGGCGATCTTCACCTCAAACGACACGCCACTTGGGGAATGCAGGTTCTACACGCTCGACTATCGGTTTAACCTGCACCCGGTGGCTTGACACATGTACTTCGTTCTTCAGGCGATGGACCGCCCGGACGCGGGTGATATTCGCGCGCAAACGCGCGAGCGCCACGTGGCTTATATGTCGGGCGGCGAACTTCCGGTTCGGGTCATCCTTTCCGGGCCATTGATGGACGAGGCGGAGGAGAAGGAGGTCGGCTCGCTCATCGTGGTTGAAGCTACGAATCGGCACGATGTCGAGGAATTCTCCCGAAATGATCCCTACCGAAAGGCCGGGCTTGTCGGTGCGATCTTGATCTTGCCGTGGCGCTGGACCCGCGGCAACCCCGACCGGAGGAACTGATATGACCTTGCAGCTTTTTACCTGGCAGACGCCGAACGGGCGCAAGATTTCCATCATGCTCGAAGAGCTGGGGCTGGGTTATGAACTGCGGCCGATCAACATCCTAAAGGATGAGCAATTCTCGCCGGACTTTCTAGCGAAGAACCCCAACAACAAGATCCCTGTGATCGTCGATCCCGATGGCCCCGGAGGTGAGGAACTGGTGCTCTTTGAGTCCGGCGCCATTCTGGTTTATCTGGCACAGAAATACCGAAGCGAGCTACTGCCGTCCGATCCACGCGCGCAGGCAATAACCTTGCAATGGCTGATGTTCCAGATGGGCGGCGTGGGCCCGATGCTTGGGCAACTCCATCACTTTCGCAGATATGCTCAAGACCAGGAATATTCGCTCGGGCGCTACCAGAAAGAGGTGGAGCGAATCTACGGCGTGCTTAACAAGCGGCTGCAAGATTCAGCTTATATCGCGGGGGACGGGTATACTATCGCCGATATCGCCACCTATCCCTGGCTCGCGCGCAACCCGCTTCACAACATCGATCTTGAAAAGGTACCAAATCTCAAGCGCTGGTACGATCACGTTGGTGCACGCCCCGCCGTGCAACGCGGAATGAACATACCGGAAGCAGGTTGAGAGAGTCATGCTTCGAGTTTTAGGAAGGCGCAGCTCCTCCAATGTCCAGAAGGTCCTCTGGCTCCTGGACGAGTTGGATATACCGTTCAGCCAGGAAAATTTCGGCGGCGAATTTGGCGGGAACCGCGACCCGGAATATCTTGCCGTGAATCCCAATGGCGTCGTGCCGACGTTGATAGACGAAGGCAACGCGATCTGGGAATCCAACACCATTCTCCGCTATTTGTGCAATTCGCGCGGACCCACCTCGCTTTATCCCCAGGACCCGATCGACCGGGCAATGGTCGAGCGCTGGATGGACTGGCATCTTGCCGCCTTGAACAAGTTCATGTCACAGCTTTATATCGGCATCGTCAAAACTCCGGAAGCCGAGAGAGACCTGCAGGCTTTAGACCGGGCGCGCATGGAGTCGCAGCGCTGCTTTGCGCTACTAGACGATGCCCTTGCACAAAATTCCTACCTTGCTGGCGATGCATTTTCGCTCGCCGATATTCCCTGCGGAATCATGGTCTATCGCTGGATAGCTCTCGGGTTCGCCAGGGATTCGGAGCAGCCCAATCTTCGTAGGTGGGCCGACCGTCTCGCGGAACGGCACGCCTATCGCAAGAACGTCATGGTCGGCCTTGGCTGACCGGAATCAGAAATCAAACAAACGGAAGGGCTGCCAATGACGGTTGCTGACGAGAAAACCCTGGAAATCCTCTTCACAGAGGCACGTTCTCAGAATGGCTGGACCGACCAGGTGGTAACGGATGCGGAACTTCAGGAGGCATATGATATCGCCAAATGGGGACCGACCTCGATGAATATCCAGCCATTTCGGGTGGTATTCCTGCGCTCTCTTGAGGCAAAGGAGCGGCTCAAACCCGCGCTGAAGCCGGGCAATGTCGAATTAAGCGTTGACCCGTCATCACCATGCAGGACAAGATGATCCCCATCCATCCCGCCGGTGAGTCCTATGTCGATGGGGTTCCGTGCGTAGAAGTAGTGGCCGGCGACGAACTCGGTGTGGTTCCTCACCGTCATGTGTGCGCCGACGCCATACGGGCCAATGGACCCGTCCAGGCCCTCCTCGTCGACACCGGGGACCGCAGCGCCATGCTCGATTGCCGTGCTGGAAGTGTCGGTCATCTGACCGGCATCCTGCCCTATGATCTGTTTCCCGGCGATAGCTTGCAGCCTCACAGCCGGTGAAACAGTCGGATTATCCGGGTAGCTATGCCCGTCATAGCGCAAGCGCGCCTCATATCCGCGAACGATGCCTCCACCAGCGACCATCACTCCCAGATCACGCCACCCATGCGTAGTTGTCGCCAGAACGCGAACGGGGGGGCGGGCGACGGAGATATCGGTGATTTCCCGGTAGCCGGTCGGCGTCATGGCCAGGACGTAAAGGTCGCATCCCCCGCTGCCGCAAAGGTCGGCTTTGCCGCCGCCTTCAGACGTGGCCATTGCGTAGATCAGCGCCTCCGGCTTCTTGTCCCCGTCCAGGTCCGCCAACGCGACGGTGTAGCGCGTCAGCTTGTGATCCCGGATGAAGGCCGCGACCCCGGAAGGGGTGACTGCACGAAAGTGACTTATCTGCACGCTAAGAGCGAACGGACCGGGAACGCTGGGACTTTGTGTTCTTCTCCGTGGCTTCGAGGGCTTTGTAGAGGGCGGTTTTGCCGATCTTGAGGCGCGCGGCGGCCTCGCGAACTGTGAGGCCGGAAGCGATATGTTCGCGCGCCTTGCGGAGCTTGTCAGGTGTGACCACTGGCCGCCGCCCACCGGGGCGACCTCGCTCGCGAGCGGCCTTGAGGCCTGCATGGGTGCGCTCCCGGATCAGATCGCGCTCAAACTGGGCAAGCGAGCCGAAGATGTTGAACACCAGCATCCCGCCCGAAGTGGTGGTGTCGATGTTCTCGGTGAGCGAGCGGAACCCGATACCTCGCGTCGCTAGCTCGCCGACCTTCTCAATCAGATGGCTCATCGAGCGCCCAAGACGGTCGAGTTTCCAAACCACCAGCGTGTCGCCGCTGCGCAGATAGGCGAGCGCCTCGGCCAGGCCGGGCCGATCGGCTTTTGCACCAGATGCGTGATCGTCGAATATCCGGTCGCACCCGGCCGCGTTCAGCGCGTCGAGCTGGAGTGAGAGCTTCTGGTCTGCCGTCGAGACGCGCGCATAGCCGATCAACGCCACATGCAGCCCAATCCTGTCCGTTTTCCCATCATTATCTGATCTTGTCCGAATCGCCGTTATAGGTCCAGAGTTAACGGACATATTCCTGCTGGCCGCCAGAGGACCGTCTGACGGACAAGGACGCGGAAGGAGATAGTGCTTGGCGAGACGGCGACTGGTGAGCGCGGAAATCTGGGCAGGGCATTATGGCGCGCCGCTCGATGAGCGCGAGATTGCGCGGCACTATACGCTGACCGGTGACGACCTGGAAATTGTCGGCCGCCGTCGCGGCGATGCCACCCGGCTCGGCTACGCGATGCTCCTACTCTATATGAGATGGCCTGGCCGTGCGCTGGAAGCGGGTGAAGTCCCGCCCGCTCCTGTGCTCGCCTATGTGGCGCAGCAACTCGGCGTCGCGCCCGAAGCCTTCGCGGACTATGCCCATCGGGACCAGACCCGTCGCGAACATCTCGTTGAAATCCGACGATCGCACGGGTTCAGGATTTTCGACCGCAAGGCTTTCCACGAAGTTGTCGCATTCTCGATCCCGATCGCACAGACCATCGTCCACCCCGGCCAGATGGCGGGGGTCATCGTTGACGAACTTCGGCGCCGGCAGATCCTCCTGCCTTCTTCATCGGTTCTCGAAGCGGTACTCCGGCGTGCTCGCCAGCAGGCCGAACAGCTTACCTATGAAGTGCTCACGAACGGCCTGCGGCCCGATACGCTGCAGGGGCTGGACGATCTGCTGGCCCGACGAACAGGGCAAGCCGCGACATGGCTATCCTGGCTGCGCAATGCACCACAGTCGCCGGCAGCGCGCAACATCCTACGCCTGATCGAACGGCTCACTCATATCCGCGCGCTGGATCTCGATCGCGCCCGTGCCGACATGATCCCGGCTTTGACTTTTGACAGGCTGGCGGACGAAGGCAGCCGGATCACACCCCAGCACCTTGGCGAACTCAATGCCCTGCGCCGCCATGCGACGCTGGCGGCGCAGGGCATCCGTCTTGAGGAAAGCCTGACCGATGCCACCCTGACGATGTTCGACAAGCTGTTGGGCAGCATGTCGCGTCGCGCCGAGAACCGGACCCGTGACAAAGCCCTCAAGACGGTGCGCGAGTTGCAAGGCCATCTCCGGACGCTCACAGGGTCTTGCCGCATTCTCATCGAAGCGCGCACCAACGGTGTGGACTCTCTGGCGCAGATCGAGGCGCTGGATTGGCAGCGCTTCGCCGTGGCGGTCGCGCGGGCCGAAGTACTCGGGCGACNGGAAACCGTCGATCGCACCGCTGAATTGATCGAGCGGCATCGCACGGTGAAGCTCTTTGCCGGTGCCTTTCTCAACACCTTCGAATTTCGCGGCGCCGGTGCGGTGCAGGGACTCCTGTCGGCGCTTACCATCATCGCGGAGCTATACCGGACCGGCAAACGGCGCTTGCCTGATCGCGTGCCGCTGCGCTTTGTGCCCTCCGCATGGCGGCCGTTCGTCCTGCGGGACGGCATCGTCGATCGCGCCGCCTATGAACTATGCGCCTTGTCCCAGCTACGGGAGCGGTTGCGAGCGGGAGACATATGGGTCTCGGGAAGCCGCCAGTTCCGCGATTTCGATAGCTACCTCATCCCGCCGGCCACCTTCGACGCGCTTCGCGAGAAGGGGCCGTTGCCGCTCGCCATCGAAACGGACTTCGATCGTCATATCGAGGAAAGGCGCGCCAGGCTCGACACGGCGATCGAACAGGTGACGGTCCTCGCCCGACAGGGCGAGCTGCCCCAGGTCAGGCTTGACGAAAGCGGCCTTATCATCTCGCCGCTGAAAGCGGCAACGCCACCCGCCACCGAGATTGCCCGTCGCGCTGCCTATGACCGACTGCCGCGCGTGAAGATCACCGATCTCCTGCTTGAGGTCGATGCCTGGACCGGGTTCAGCGAATGCTTCATCCATCGGCGTTCGGGCCGGGAGGCCGACGACCGCAATGCGCTGCTCACCGTCATCCTTGCCGATGGCATCAATCTCGGCCTCACACGCATGGCGGAAACCTGCCGAGGCGCAAGCCTGCGCCAGCTCGCCCATCTCCACGACTGGCACATCAGCGAGGCCGCCTATGGTGAAGCGCTGGGAAGGCTGATCGACGCCCATCGCGCCATGCCGCTCGCCGCGCTGTGGGGAGACGGCACCACCTCGTCGAGCGACGGACAGCAATTCCATGCCGGGGGCCGTGGCGCCGCAATCGGCGACATCAACGCGCGCAGCGGCAACGAACCGGGCGTTGCCTTCTACACCCATGTCTCGGATCGATATGACCCCTTCGCGACCCGGGTAATCGCGGCGACCGCCGGCGAAGCTCCCTATGTGCTGGATGGCTTGCTGTATCAGCAGACCGGCCTGACAATCGAGGAGCACTACACCGATACAGGCGGTGCATCGGACCATGTGTTCGGCCTTATGCCCTTCTTCGGCTACCGCTTCGCGCCGCGCCTGCGCGACATCAAGCAGCGTCGTTTGCACCTCCTTCCCGGCCAGGAAGCCGGCCCCTTGCTTGCCGGCATGACGGCCGAACCGATCGCATTGGGTCATGTCGCGGCGCATTGGGATGAACTGCTGCGGTTCGCCACATCGATACGCACCGGCACCGCCACCGCTTCGGCGATGCTTCGCCGCCTGTCCGCCTATCCGCGACAGAACGGACTGGCCCTCGCGATGCGCGAGCTGGGCCGCCTCGAACGCTCGATCTTCATGCTCGACTGGCTGCGCGACATTGATCTGCGCCGGCGTACCCAGGCGGGCCTCAACAAGGGCGAGGCCCGCAACGCGCTCGCACGCGCGCTCTTCTTCAACCAGCTCGGCGAATTGCGTGATCGGCGGTTCGAGAACCAGACCTATCGCGCCTCCGGCCTCAACCTGCTCGTCGCCGCCATCATCCTGTGGAACACCCGCTATCTCGAAGTGGCGCTGGCTGATATCGGCACGCCCGACGAAATCGCACGTCACGTCGCGCCATTGGGCTGGGAACATATCTCGCTCACCGGCGACTATAGCTGGAATGTTGAAGATCGGCCCGATCCGGATGTCCTGCGGCCACTGCGCGCCATCAGTTCGTTGCTCGCCGCGTAACGTTCACCATACGTTCGCGCTTAGCGTGCGGATGCGTCACTTTCGTGTAGTCACCCCCGGAAGGCGCTGTTGGAGCTGCCATCCCTGCGGCCGTAATCAGGCCGGCGATTGTAGCTGCGGAATAAACGGCCAGACGCTTCAAGACAGCCTCCACCACAAAATGTCGCGACGCGCTCATGCGCCAATCGTTTTACCTTGCCTATGCGTTCCCGTAAACGAACCTGTAATGGGAATCCGGCCACGCCGATCGCGCTGACGGCCGCACCTGGGCTTCACTTTCCCAAAATCTGTTCCCGATTGCTGATTCCCAAAATGCTTCAGCGGACATGGAGAAATGGGAAAGTTTGGAGCGGCGAAAAACACATGAATCCGCGCATGGCTGACCGGCACACTCACGACCGCGCCGCCGCCGCGATCTGGCTGCACGAAAAACCCTGCCGGATTGGGAATATGCACGAAAACCCCGATTTCAGGGTTTTCCGTCATCCTCATCGGCTCATGCCACGATCACGTTGCAGGACCAGCTCGCGCTCATGGAGCAACTGGCCCACCGCGCGCGCCATCTGGGGTTCGCGCTGGATCCGCTCGATGTAGAGATCCTTCGTGTGCTGGTTCGCTCCGTTATAGGCATCCACCGCCTTGCGGAGTGCCTCCGGGGTCGCCTTCCAGTCGCTATTATGGTCGCCATAGCCATGGCCGCCCGCCTCGCGCTTCCCGGCAATGGTCCTGAACTTCTCCGCCACCTTCTCACGGTCCTGCGCCTGCTGGCGTTCCTGTGCCTGCTCACGGGTGCGCTCGGCGACAAGCCGCTCCTGACGCTGCGCCTCGGCTGCATCGCGCCGATCGCGATCGACCGCGCCGCTCAAGGTGGCGGCGAACGCATGCAGCCTGCCCGATATCCGCAGCCCTGCATCGCGCAGCCACTCGGTCCCCCGCTCGATATACTGGCGCAGGCCCCGCTGCTCGATGACGCCGGCGTTGTGCTGGCCCACCATCGTTACCGGCTCATAGGCCCGCCCCTCCCGCATGGCCTGATGCTCGGCACGGCGTTCCATCGCCGTCGCGCTCGGCCCCATATGCACGGTCGCCTCCTGCTCGATTCCGCGCCGCTGGTGGCTGCGATGGTCCACCCGCTCCGGGACGTTCGCCCGTTCCAGCGCCGCATTCTGCATCTCGGCCCACCGGCCACGCCAGCGCTCGATCTCCCCGCTCGTCTTCTGGTCCAGTTCGCGGGTCTTCGCGCCCAGCCCTTCCGGGCCGATCCGCCGCGTCGTCGTCAGCAGATGGGCGTGGTGGTTGCGATGGTCGCCCTCGCGACCTGGTGCGTGGATCGCCACGTCCACCGCCACCCCATGCCGCTCGCTGATCTCCCGTGCGAGGCCCAGCGCAAGCTCGCGCCGCGCCTCGGCCGACAACTCGGCGGGCAGTGCGATTTCATATTCGCGGGCGACGGTCGAGTTCTTGCGCGTCTCTGCCTGCTCGGCGGCGTTCCAGAGCACGGCCCGGTCACTGGCCCACGCCGGGGCGTCGGCGGGCACGACAAGGGCGTTATGTTCGACGCCCTGCTTGCGGGTGTAATCGTGGACGAGGCCGGTGCGCTCGTCCGTGATTTCTACACCCGCACGATAGGCTGCCGCTGCCGTCGCGCTGCGACCGGCGGAACGGCCTATCGTCTTCACCGCAAGATGGAAACTCGCCATCGCCGCGCCCTTGCTAGCCATGCGGGAGCATGGCGCGGGCGACAGCCCGCTGGGGTTCAGGGGTATCCCCTGACGCACGCAAACGCAAGTTTGCATAAGTGCGCCCTTCCTCTCTTTCGCTCGGTCGGGTCCGGTGCTATCAGTATCGCACAGCGAAAGGATTGACCATGGCTGCTCCAACGCCAGAGGCTATCGAAACCGCCCGTCGCAAGGTCCAGCAGGCCAAGGCCCGGTTGCAGGCATTGGAAGCCCGCGCCGCTACCCTGAACCGCAAGGCCGATGCCCGCCGCAAGATCATCCTTGGCGGTTTGCTCCTCGATGCCGCCATGAAAGACCCCGCATGGGAATCCCACCTCAATGACCTGATGAGCCGGATCAGCCGCGATCAGGACCGGAAGACGTTCGAGGGCTGGACCTTCAAGGGTGGCCCCGCCGATGCCTGATCCCTTCGACCCTGCCGAGTTTGATGCTCCCCCTCCCTCCGATCCCGGCGCAGACTATCGCACCCTGCTCGACGCCATGCGCAAGGCCGGGGCCGAAGGGGTCGCCCAGCAGGTCGCCGCACTGGCCCAGAAGATCGAGCAGGACGCCCACCAGCGCGCCGAATGGACCGCACAGGCAGGCGTGGGGGTCAATGCCCTCCACCGGGCCGCTGGGGAACTTCAGCGGGTCAGCGCAGGGGTCTGGTGGGATCGCCTGAAGGAATGGATCACCGCCGCCCTCATCGGGCTGGGACTGATCTTCGCCGCGGCCCTCGCCTATCGCTGGGCGCAGGAACCCAAGATCGAGCGCCAGCTATACGGATGCACCGCCAAATGGGACGCCAAAGCCCAGACGTGCAAAGGAAAGTGGGTGCCCCTCTACGAGCAGCAGCCCTGATTTAGCGCGATAATTGATATTCGCGGACAAGGATCGATGCAGGGACATGCCATGCCCGTTCGATTTTGCGGATCATGTGGAGGGTCAGCCCCCGCTTGCGGGCCAGAACCTCGGTCGCGCGCGATTGCCCGATCAGGGACGCCAGATCGGCGCGGGTGCGCCCTTCCGCCTCCATGGCCGCTTCAATCGCTTCCACCGGGTCCAGCTTGTCGACCGGCCACCGCTTCCGCTCATATTCATCGACCAGGGTTGCCAGCACATCGAGACGATCCTCGTCCGCGCTGCCCGCTTCCGCGCTCCAGAGAGCGCGGATTCCATCGACCGCCGCCCGATGGTCGTCATCATTCCTGATAGGTCTGATATCCATTTGCCTGTCCTTCAAAACTGATCGACGGTCGCGGCGTCGATGCGGTCATATTCAGCATGTGTCCCAATAAACTTTATGAAAGCGATCCCTCGCCGGAAATGGAACGCAACGATCATTCTATGATCGCCGCCCGCCACTTCAAATCTAACCCGTTCCGCCGTCACCGTTTTTGCTTTTGAAAAATCGGCCATGACTTCGATTGTCGAAGACCAGTCCGCATTTTCTGCAACCTCTAGCCAATGTGTCAATGACGCACGGGTCAGGGGATGCGTCGCGAAATAGGCTACGATGTTTTTGCGGGCGATGATCCTCATGAGCAGGCTATGTCATTTCCCATTATGGGAAACAACCCCTTAATTCCCATATTGGGGAAGCTGTAGAAACTGGCATCAGTCCGGTTTCCCTTCTGGTGCCCGTCAGGGCACGCCAAGCCCTTGGATCGCACAAGACTGCCCCCAACCGCTCCCCTGCGCTCTACGAGCCGGAAATCGCCTTCTACACCCTCTGATAGCCAATTGGGGCCTTGCAGCCTTGCACAACGTGGAAGGAGTAGGATTCCTATCCGAGTACACCCAACGCGTGCCGCGACTAGCGGTACTCATTGTTCACTTTTTGTTCTGCTCTAAAGGGGTTGCTTCGCCAGCGCTTAAGTCCGCGCTTGCACCCCCTTTAGATTACATAGAAGGGGCGGAAAAAACACATAACAAAATCAACGAGTTAGCAGGGGGGGGTGCGTCACCAGCTATGACGCACCCCTGCGTCACCAGCTATGACGCACCCCTGCGCCATCCTTGGCAATCTATTTACACTCTATGTCCAATTTATTGACTTGAAATGGGTCGAATAAACCGCCATCCGTGTCAAATTATTGGACAAGGATGGCGCACCCCTGCGCCATCTGCGGAGGGTTTTGAAAATGTCCGAGTTGGTGAAGCGACAACCACCAGGCCACTGGGTTCAAACAGAGCGGGCAGCCCATGAAGCATGGGCTAGTCTGATCGAGAAAGCCCCTAAAGCTGCCCAGCTAATGCACATCCTAACCGCACGAGTTGGTGAGCATAATGCTGTTGTCGTAAGTCAAAAGACCTTGGCAGCATTGATGAAATGCAGCCGTCGCACAGTTCAACGCGCCGTGGATGTTTTAGCCGAGGATCGTTGGATAGAGATACGTCAGATTGGGGAAAATGGCACCGTAAATGCCCACATCATCAATGATCGGGTAGCATGGTCGGGTAAGCGTGACGGCCTGCGCTACTCGCTGTTCAGTGCTGCGGTCATCATATCGGAAGCGGAACAACCTGACTTTGAGGAACTGGGCCAACAGGCGCCGCTCCGCCGTTTGCCATCATTATTCCGAGATGAGCGCCAATTACCAAGCGGCCCCGGCACTCCCCCGCCAGCGCAGCCATTCCTTGACGGTATGGAACCAGACTTGCCTGCCACCCAACAGCCGGAACCTGACCCAGCGATGCAGGAGGAACTCTCCCAGCTAGTCACGGGCCTAGGTAACAAACTCCGTGCATCCGATACATCGCCCGATGATGATGCAACCGGTATATAGATACTATACAGGACAACTTAACAGCGAGTGACACTATGAGTATCACCCTAAGAGAAGCGTCGGAAAAGGTCGGTGTCACCCGCCAAACGCTCATGAAAGCAATCAAGACAGGCCGTGTTTCTGGACAAAAATCAGATAATGGCGAGTGGCGGATTGAGCCTGTCGAACTGTTCCGCGTATGGCCCCCTGTAAATGAGGTGCAGCAACCTTTACAGCCCGATATAACAGGTAGTGACACCCCCGGTTTACAGGCTGAAAACAGGCTGTTGCGTGAGCAGGTTGCGGAACTGCGTGAAGAACGGAACGCTTGGCGAGAACAGGCGCAACGGCTTGCCCTGACCGATCAGCGCGCTGCCCCTCAACCTACTCCACAGCGCGGTTTCTGGTCGCGCCTGTTCAGCCGCCAGGGCGACAGCCCTAGCTGTAGGCGATTGCAAAGATACTGGCCTCTGCTCGCAAACAGCGCGGATTTCTGCTCAGATTTGCTGACAGCAGGTGGGCCATGCTGCTCACGCTATGCGACAATGTGCTCGCCATCATCCGCGCCTGCTCGCAAACGGAGAAGGCCTGTTCTCGCTTTCTGCCAATAGCGAGGAGTGCCGGTGAGCGGTCTGGCAGCGATCGTTCCCGCCGGGTTTGCCGTAAGCATCAGCGCTCCCACTTCCTCAGGCTAGCAACGGATTGATCGTATAATGCCTGGAGCGAGCCGACCTGATTGTCTCGGAAGTGAATCGTCAGCACGAGATTGTCATACGGCAGATTGGCCGTGCAGAGCCCCGGCCGCGAGCCTCCGCCCATGGCGGAGCAACTCGCCAGCGATGGAGGACGCTTCTGACCTGCTTCGGCTGGCAACTGGTATGTCCAGAAAACACCATCACTTACCTTGCGCAGTGTTCGGCCGCGCCATGAAAGCGGGCGACTTGCGCAGACAGTCGAGTTGACAAGCGCCTCTGTTCCCGCTGCGCGGGCACACATCCGCTTCTTGCTTGCCACGCCCACCAAGTTTCGCTCCGGCAAGCTTGCGCTCGGATTTAGGTAGAACGAGAACCCGTCGCTGGGATCGAGCGCTGGTAGAAAGAACGGCTTATCATTGTCGGATATGTCGTTGGCTCTCGGGATGTCGAAGACTCGTCCCTCCAACCTCCTCTCGGCCGAGGCCGAGCACGCGCTGAGCAAGCTGACGATCGATAAAGAAGCTGCGGTAAGATGCCTGTTCATGCCGGCAGGCTATGAGAGAAGCGCAACGTCCACAATCGGTGGCACAGACGACATGCGTTGCGTCCGCGTGCGGGAGATACCAAGGCGAGGACAGCCAGTATCATATCGGCACACCGGCTTCGCGGAGCCGCTCGGTCAGGTCGCGGGTGTGTTCGGCGTCCAGCGTTCCGGCGAGGAACGCGCGTATGTCGGACGGCCGGGTGTTGAGCTGGCTGGCGAGCGCGCCCGCATCGTAACCGTTGCGCGTCAGCGTGGGTTCGAGGTCGTCAATCGCCCGCGACAGCACCTGCTCGACGATCTCGGCCGTGACGGGCTTGGCAGCGAAGCGGAAGCCCTGCTCGAAGGCGAG
>NZ_KQ130443.1:0-22819 GCF_001046645.1 Sphingobium cupriresistens LL01 | reverse complement strand
CGCGAGGCCGACGTTTCGAAAGCATCCATCAATCCCGTGTCCAGAGCAGCCTCTTTCAACACGTCCAGCAGTCCGGTCATCGGCCAGCGCTGACCGATCTCGCTTTTGATCGAAGCGAGACCCTTCGGTTCGGGCAAGGGCTTGAACGGTGTAATCGATATCCGGTTGTCGCCGCGCCACAGGAGCCGGACCTTGTCGTTTTGTGGAATATTGGCATTGAGGAGCAACAGTTCCCGTTCAAGCTCCTCCCGGATCGAGGCGCAAAACGCCTGCGCATCTGGCGTCAGGCTGAGGCCGGAATAGTACGCATCTCGCCTGATCTCGAAGTCCTTGGGAAGATCGTCATCGGGATTGCGATAGCGATCCGCCCCGACCACCCAGATTTCTTTGGAGCGGATGCGGTCGCGCAGTTGCGTCAGGACGCAAAGCTCATAGCTGATCCGGTTTACCCGCCCATCGTCATCAATGACGGAACTGCGCCATCGCGCTGGAATCACCTCATCGATCGGAACATCCTGCAATGGCACGAAGCGGCATCCGCCATCCACCTTGCTCCTGATCCAGTCGAGGGCCGCCAGGACCGGCCGCCACACCGCGTTGTTCGACCGGAACTCAAGTACGGAAAGCAGGCTTGGCAGCATGCGCCGGTAATGATTGGCCCAGGAACCACGCATCACCTTGTAGATGCGCCGGTCCAGAGCGCCCTTCGCATGGCTCTCCTTGACGATCGCCGCCAGCTTGGCCTTACCGGCGATCGGGAAAATGACATCGCAGATGCGCCCCGATGGTTCATTGATCGAGGCGCTGGCGATCTCGACCAGCAGGCGCTCCTTTCCATAGACCCGCTCGATGTCTTTCGCGATATCGCCCACCACCTTGCGTTTCGAGCGCGTTCCGATCTTGTGAACGGTTTCGATCAGCAGGTCGATCATCGCGTCAGTGAGTTGCGCCTCCCGCGACATTAGATAAATCGCATAAAGGCCGAGCTGTCGCGCCGGCGCATGCCGGCGCATCTCCGAGGCCTTTTCACCGGCAACGCGGCGAACAATCTGATCGACCCATGGCTTGCCCGTAGCCGTCAGGAGATCATGGGGAAGATCAAGTCTCTGGATAAAGGCGAGTTTCTCGGTCACGTCGAGAATGTTGTCGAGCGTTGCCTGTCCGGCGTCACCCTTCATCCTGTTGAATCCGGTCGAGCTGTCCGGATCGGCAAGCGAGGCTTCCAATAACGCCACCGCATCTGACGAAAGCCGATCACTGGTTCCGATCAGCCAGGTGTCCAGATAATCTTGCCGTTGTGAGCGAACGACACGTTCAAGCTCCTTGCGCGACGGCCCATAAATACGCCGGTCCCGGCACCACAGGAAAACATGCTCAAGCATGGCATTGATCGACTGGCCGCCCGGGCACAGCTCGCCAGCAATCCATTCCGTCAATTGCGCGCGATCCACCCGCTTCATGCGGTGATATCCAAGATGGATCAGGATCTCCGCACAATGCCGTCGTGCTGTCCGACTGGAAAAGTCATAACCGGCTATCTCGCCAGCCTCGACACCGAGTTGCTCGGCCAGATACGAGAGGCCATCGGTAGGGATTGAGCCGGGATCGATCGCGAAAAACCCCAGGGAAGCGAAGAATTTCAGCTGCGCGGCGAGGCCAAGGCGCGTCAGGGCCGGCTTCGAATTTACAAAATCAATATCGGCAAAGCTCAGGCTCCATCGTCCGATCAAATCCCCGCCCGGAATACTCCGATCCATCAACCCACTCCCTATGATGGAGCGAACTGTCCTCTTCTATGATTTCCATCGTCAATACCGAATGCCACGTTCCCAAAACGTTCTCCGACTTGGCCAAAATCGCAGCTTGGGGCCGACTGGGCCGATTAGGGTGCTTTTGCCGGAGCCAGGCCCGCCGGTGATGACATGGAAATCGGGCCGATCAGCCATTGCCCGCACCTTCCGCTTCCGCGTCGAACGCGCGCTTGCCCCGCCGCTTCCAGAGCGCCAGCACATTGCCAGCGTCGTCGCCTTGAACGCGCGCTGTACAATCGAGCAGCGCGCCGTAAAGGGTGGCGCGATCATCGTCGGCCAGCTCGACCAGACCGGCTTTCTGGACGAGGCCGCCCAGCTCTATGAGATGGCGCGTGCGCTCGCGTCGGGCCACGACCCATCCTCTCGTATCGGTGCGGCGCGCGGCGGCTTCAAGCCTGTTCCTTGCCTGCGCCAGTTTGCCTTGCGCCTTCACCGTTGCCGCCAGTGCGTCGGCCAGCCTTGCGACCGCGTCCTTGAAAGAAGGCCGCGCCCCGCGAGCGCCACGCCTCCTTTTCGTTCGCGTCGGCCGCTTCCACAGCGGCGAGCAGCGCACCGGCGAGCGTGTCCAGATCGAGCGCATCGGCCCCGGTGGACGTGACCAGCTCGCCGAGTTGCTGGACCTTGCGGGCCTTCAAAGCCTTGGCCTTGTCGTTCAGCGCCCGCAGTTCCGCGTCATAGTCGCGCACCTTTCGCATCTTCTCTCCCTCGCGCCCATGAATGGAGCCGCAGCGTAGCACGATAGCGCGCGCGAGGAACCGTTCCGATCAAGAAATGCGGCGAAGTCAATCACGCGAACGGCAGAGAGTGTGAGTGCGCGCTTATACATCGTTGCCGACCTGCGCTAAGAAGGGCAGTATAGCGGCCGTTATGGCGATCTACCATTTCTCGGCCAAGGTCATCAGCCGCGCCAACGGATCGAGCGCCGTTGCCAGCGCGGCCTATCGTGCGGCGGAACGGCTGCACGATGACCGGCTAGGGCGCGACCATGATTTCTCAAACAAGGCCGGCGTCGTCCATTCGGAAATCTTGGCTCCCGAGGGTGCGCCGGAGCGTTTAAACGATCGCGCGACCTTGTGGAACGAGGTTGAGGCCGGCGAGAAGCGCAAGGACGCGCAGTTGGCGCGCGAGGTGGAGTTCTCGATTCCGCGCGAGCTGAACCAGCAACAGGGCATCCAGCTCGCCCGCGATTTTGTCGAAAAGCAGTTCGTCGAACGCGGCATGGTCGCGGACATGAATGTACATTGGGACATGGGCAAGGACGGGCAACCCAAGCCGCACGCGCATGTCATGCTGTCGATGCGCGAGGTTGGCCCGGAGGGCTTCGGCCAGAAGGTGCGCGAGTGGAACAGCACGGCGCTGTTGCAGGAATGGCGCGTGGCCTGGGCCGATCATGTCAACGAGCGGTTGGCCGAGCTGGATATAGACGCCCGCATAGATCACCGGACGTTGGAGGCGCAGGGCATCGACCTTGAACCCCAACACAAGATCGGGCCGGCGGCGTCGCGGATGCCCGAACAGGGGCTTGAGGCCGAGCGGGTCGAGGACCATGCCCGGATCGCGCGCGAGAACGGCGAGAAGATCATCGCCAGGCCGGAAATCGCATTGGACGCGATCGCCCGCCAACAGGCGACGTTCACCCGGCGCGACCTGGCGCAGTTCGCGTTCCGGCACAGCGACGGCAAGGATCAGTTCGACCAGGTGATGAGCGCGGTGCGATCCTCGCCCGAGCTGGTGGCGCTGGGGCGGGACGGGAAGGGCGAGGATCGGTTCACGTCGCGCGACATGATCGCGGCCGAGCAGCGGTTGGAACGCGCGGCCGAGGGGCTGGCGATCGACCGGGGGCATGGTGTCGCCGACGCCCATGTGACCCGCGCGCTGGCGTCGGCCGAGGGCAGGGGGCTTGACCTGTCGGCCGAGCAGCGCGGGGCGTTGGCGCATATCACCGGCGACAAGGGCCTTGCGTCGGTCGTCGGCTATGCCGGCAGCGGCAAGTCGGCGATGCTGGGGGTCGCGCGCGAGGCGTGGGAGGCGCAGGGCTATCAGGTGCGCGGCGCGGCCTTGTCGGGCATCGCGGCCGAGAATCTGGAAGGCGGGTCCGCCATCGCGTCGCGGACGATCGCGAGCATGGAATATCAATGGGAGCAGGGCCGCGAACTGCTAGGCCCGCGCGACGTGCTGGTGATAGACGAGGCCGGCATGATCGGCACGCGCCAGATGGAGTGCGTGCTGTCCCATGCCGAACAGGCGGGCGCGAAGGTCGTTCTTGTCGGCGACCCCGAGCAGTTGCAGGCGATCGAGGCCGGGGCGGCGTTCCGGGCCGTGACCGAGCGCCACGGTTGGGCCGAGATCACCGAGATACGCCGGCAGTGCGAGGACTGGCAGCGCGACGCGACCAAGGCGCTGGCGACGGGCCGGGCAGGCGAGGCGATCCATGCCTATGAGGCGCATGGCATGGTGCAGGCGGCCGAGACGCGTGAGCTGGCCCGCGCCGATCTTGTGGACCGCTGGGATGCCGAGCGCATCGCCGCGCCGGATCAGTCGCGGATCATCCTCACCCATACCAATGCCGAGGTGCGCGATTTGAACCTGGCCGCGCGCGATCGGCTGCGCGACGCCGGCGAGCTGGGGCCGGACGTGCGCGTGTCGGCCGAGCGCGGCGCGCGGGACTTCGCGACCGGCGACCGCATCATGTTCCTGAAAAACGAGCGCGGGCTAGGGGTGAGGAACGGCACGCTGGGGAAGGTCGAGCAGGTATCGCCGGAGCGCATGGCGGTGAAGCTGGACGATGGCCGATCGGTCGCGTTTGACCTGAAAGATTATGCCCATGTCGATCACGGCTATGCCGCCACCATCCATAAATCGCAGGGCGTGACGGTCGATCGCGCGCATGTGCTGGCGACCCCCGGCATGGACCGCCATTCGGCCTATGTGGCGTTGTCGCGGCACCGCGACGGGGTGCAGCTCCATTACGGCCGCGACGACTTCGGCGACGATCGCCGGCTTGTCCGCACGCTGTCGCGCGAGCGGGCGAAGGATATGGCGTCCGACTATGGCCGCGACCGGGATGCGGAGATTCGTGCTTTCGCCGACCGGCGCGGATTGTCGGGCGAGATCCGATTGCCGGAACGGGCGGAACGCTCGCCGGTGGAGATCCTTGGCCCGCGCGCGGGAACCATGCGCCAGATGGGCGAAGATCCACGCACGGTTCGCGATGCCGGCGACCGCGGCGCTGGCGCGGGACAAGCCGCGGCCGAGCGGCAACCGCGGCGAGGCATGTTCGACGGCTTCCGGCCTGCCCCGCAGCGCCCAGCGCCGGAATCGACGCCGGCAGGCGAGCGCGAGAAGGCGGCCCCCAAGCGCGGCATGTTCGACGGGCTGAAGCTGTCGGCCGCGCCGCTGAAGGGCGCGGAGCGCGCGCCGGTCCCTGCCGATCGCGGCCAGGGCCGCGACTATGCCCGCGCGGTCGAGCGGGCCTCGCGTTCGGCCGAGGCGGTGTTGCAGGCGCGGGCGTCGGGCGCTCCGGTCCTTGAGCATCAAAAGGTCGCGCTCGAGCGCACGACACAGGCGCTGGACCAGATCAGGCCGGGAGCCTCGCGTGACCTCGCATCGGCGATGCAGCGCGATCCCGCCTTGCTGCGCGAGGCGGCGGCGGGGCGCAGCGGCCCGATGATCGAGGCGATGGCCCAGGAGGCGCGCGTGCGGGCCGATCCGAACTTGCGCGCCGATCGGTTCGTGGAACGCTGGCAGGGCCTCAAACAGGAGCGCGACCGCCTCTATCGCGCCGGCGACATGGCGGGCCGGGAGCGCACGGGCAAGGAAATGGCGGGCATGGCGAAAAGCCTTGAGCGCGATCCCCAGGTGGAATTGGTCCTGCGTAATCGCACCCGCGAGCTGGGGCTTGAGATCGGCATGGGCCGGGGGCGCGGCATGAACAGCGGCGACCTTGGCCGCGAGCTGGCGCGGGATTTAGGGATAGGCATGGGGCGCGGAATGAGCCGGTAAGGAGAGGATGATGGACGAGGATAATTATCGCAACAACGGCAGGGCCGGCGACGATCCGCAGGCGGCGTTCGAGCAGTTGCGCGGCGAGGTGGCGCTGGTGCGCCTTGCGGTCGAGGGGTTAGCCCGCGCGCGCGAGTCCATCGAGATTCCCGATTATCAGCCGACGCTCGCCAACACCGAGAAGATATTGCTGGCGCTCACCCAGCGGGTCGATGTGATCGCGAAAAGCCCCGCGATGAAACTCACCCCGGAGACGATGGGAGAGCGTGTAAACGCTTCGGTGGCGAGTGCGACGGGCGAGCTGCACAACCTGGTGAACAGCACGCGATCGGACATGAGCGAGGCGGCGCGGGAATTGCGGGGGCTGATCGGAACGACGCGCGCGCGCTGGCAACAGGATCGGTGGCTGTTTTGGATCGGGTTGGGCGGCGTGGTGCTGGGGATATTGCTCTATGCGCTTCTCGCCGGCCTGATCGCGCGCGCCATGCCCGATAGCTGGCAGTTGCCGGAGCGCATGGCGACGCGGGCGCTTGCCGAACCGACGCTATGGGATGCCGGCACGCATCTGATGCAGCGCGCATCGCCGGCGAGCTGGGAGGGGATCGTCGCGGCCGCCAATCTGGCGCGGGACAATCGCGAGACGATCGAAGCGTGCGGCGCGGCTGCCGCCAAGGCGAAAAAGACGGTGCGCTGCACGATCGAGGTCAAGCCGGCGAACAATGACCGCTGATCGGCGCGCGCGGCCAAGCTCAGCGTCATGCCTTCGCCGATCGCGTAGCGGCCGAGCGCCATATCGCCGCCACCCTACGCCGGCGCGGCACTGCCGAGGGGCGTATCGGCGTGCCCTATCGGCCTATAGGGGCTAGGGGCGAATCACGGATTTCACCTGAATCCCGTCATGCCGTGGCGCAACTCCTGACGATCTCCGCCGCGCACGCTATTGCGCGGCCTCTCTGATCCCGCATAATGTCCGAAAAACACTGTCGGATTGTAAATGTGTCCGACAACATGGTTTTGGGGGTTTTCCGTCATGCTCGTTGGCTACATGCGCGTATCGTCAACCGATGATCGGCAATCGGTCGATCGGCTCTGTTGCAAAGATTGGCGGCAGTCAGAGGTAGGCTGTCGCTCTGCGCCGATCAGGCGGCTGCTGCGAAATGGTGGTTGAGCATGCCCATGGCCTCCGTCAGCGCCGAGGGCCCAATGCCAAAAGCTCTCTCCACAAGGCGCACCTCGCCCCTGATGCCGGGCTGCAGGCACCAGGGGCGAGCCTGTCCTTTGCGCAGGGCTCGCATGACTTCGAATCCCTTGATCGTGGCATAGGCCGTGGGGATCGATTTGAAACCGCGCACCGGCTTGATCAGTATCTTGAGCTTTCCGTGATCGGCCTCGATCACGTTATTGAGATACTTCACCTGCCGGTGGGCCGTCTCCCGGTCCAGCTTTCCTTCGCGCTTCAATTCGGTGATCGCTGCACCATAGCTCGGCGCTTTGTCGGTATTGAGCGTGGCAGGCTTTTCCCAGTGCTTCAGGCCTCGCAGGGCCTTGCCCAGGAACCGCTTCGCTGCCTTGGCGCTGCGGGTCGGCGACAGGTAGAAATCGATCGTGTCGCCCCGCTTGTCGACTGCCCGGTACAGGTAGGTCCACTTGCCCCGCACCTTGACGTAGGTTTCATCCAGGCGCCAGCTCGGATCAAAGCCACGCCGCCAGAACCAGCGCAGCCGCTTCTCCATCTCCGGGGCGTAGCACTGGACCCAGCGATAGATCGTCGTATGGTCGACCGAAATGCCGCGTTCCGCCAGCATTTCCTCAAGGTCGCGATAGCTGATCGGATAGCGACAATACCAGCGCACCGCCCACAGGATCACATCACCCTGGAAATGGCGCCACTTGAAATCCGTCATCGTTCCGTCCGTCCAATCTCCGCCAAGCATGCTCAAGCTTCACGATTTTTGCAACAGAGCCGGCGCGCGGATCCTGTGGTGCACGCCCGTGTTTGGCCAGGCCGTGGGCACTCAACATATCGATGAGATTCTCGCGGTCTGGTATCCGACTCACAAAACCTTCCTCGATCTTTCGGATGCGCCCGGGGCTAAGGAAAGCTACCGCCTGAGAGGCGCCTGCGTGGCCTACGCCGTCATCCATCGATGCTCCGGCAGCAACTCTCCGCTCGACGGCAATGGCTAGAACGATTCCTCGATTGACATGATATTCATCATGCGATATGCATCGCCGACCGGGCAGACCAGAAAATCGCTCAAGGAGAATATCGATGAGCCTCGGCGCAAAGCCATTTGGCGAGAAGAAATTCATTGAGATCAAGGGCCGGCGCATGGCCTATATCGATGAAGGGACCGGCGATCCGATCCTCTTCCAGCACGGCAATCCGACGTCGTCCTATCTGTGGCGCAATATCATGCCGCATTGCGCCGGGCTGGGACGGCTGATCGCCTGTGACCTGATCGGCATGGGCGATTCGGACAAGCTCGATCCGTCGGGGCCCGAGCGTTATGCCTATGCCGAGCATCGTGACTATCTCGACGCGCTGTGGGAGGCGCTCGATCTCGGGGACAGGGTTGTTCTGGTCGTGCATGACTGGGGGTCCGTCCTCGGCTTCGACTGGGCCCGCCGCCACCGCGAGCGTGTACAGGGGATTGCCTATATGGAAGCGGTCACCATGCCGCTCGAATGGGCGGATTTTCCCGAACAGGATCGCGATCTGTTTCAGGCCTTTCGCTCGCAGGCGGGCGAAGAATTGGTGTTGCAGGACAATGTTTTTGTCGAACAAGTTCTCCCCGGATTGATCCTGCGCCCCTTAAGCGAAGCGGAGATGGCCGCCTATCGCGAGCCCTTCCTCGCCGCCGGCGAAGCCCGTCGACCGACCCTGTCTTGGCCTCGCCAAATCCCGATCGCAGGCACCCCGGCCGACGTGGTCGCGATCGCCCGGGACTATGCCGGCTGGCTCAGCGAAAGCCCGATTCCGAAACTCTTCATCAACGCCGAGCCGGGATCCTTGACCACGGGCCGAATACGCGACTTCTGCCGCACATGGCCAAACCAGACCGAAATCACGGTCGCAGGCGCCCATTTCATCCAGGAGGACAGTCCGGACGAGATTGGCGCGGCGATTGCGGCGTTTGTCCGGCGATTGCGCCCAGCATAATCCGGAACCGGCTCATTTTCTAAGATCCGAACAAACCACAGACGCGGCGACGCCGATCACCCGCGCAGGACAATAGGAGAGACCGACATGAGCGACGACATTTTTGGCTCTGTTGCAAAGATTGGCGGCAGTCAGAGGTAGGCTGTCGCTCTGCGCCGATCAGGCGGCTGCTGCGAAATGGTGGTTGAGCATGCCCATGGCCTCCGTCAGCGCCGAGGGCCCAATGCCAAAAGCTCTCTCCACAAGGCGCACCTCGCCCCTGATGCCGGGCTGCAGGCACCAGGGGCGAGCCTGTCCTTTGCGCAGGGCTCGCATGACTTCGAATCCCTTGATCGTGGCATAGGCCGTGGGGATCGATTTGAAACCGCGCACCGGCTTGATCAGTATCTTGAGCTTTCCGTGATCGGCCTCGATCACGTTATTGAGATACTTCACCTGCCGGTGGGCCGTCTCCCGGTCCAGCTTTCCTTCGCGCTTCAATTCGGTGATCGCTGCACCATAGCTCGGCGCTTTGTCGGTATTGAGCGTGGCAGGCTTTTCCCAGTGCTTCAGGCCTCGCAGGGCCTTGCCCAGGAACCGCTTCGCTGCCTTGGCGCTGCGGGTCGGCGACAGGTAGAAATCGATCGTGTCGCCCCGCTTGTCGACTGCCCGGTACAGGTAGGTCCACTTGCCCCGCACCTTGACGTAGGTTTCATCCAGGCGCCAGCTCGGATCAAAGCCACGCCGCCAGAACCAGCGCAGCCGCTTCTCCATCTCCGGGGCGTAGCACTGGACCCAGCGATAGATCGTCGTATGGTCGACCGAAATGCCGCGTTCCGCCAGCATTTCCTCAAGGTCGCGATAGCTGATCGGATAGCGACAATACCAGCGCACCGCCCACAGGATCACATCACCCTGGAAATGGCGCCACTTGAAATCCGTCATCGTTCCGTCCGTCCAATCTCCGCCAAGCATGCTCAAGCTTCACGATTTTTGCAACAGAGCCGGTCGATCTGCAACGCGATGCGCTCACGGCCGCTGGTGTCGATCAACGGCACCTCTACTCCGACAAGGCTTCCGGTGCGCGCGACGATCGCGCCGGCCTGAAAGCCTGCCTCGACTACATGAACGCCGGCGACACGCTGGTTGTCTGGAAGCTCGATCGGCTCGGCCGCTCGCTGCCGCACCTGCTGGCGATCGTCACCGACCTCAAGGAACGCGGCATCGCCTTCCGGTCGCTGACCGAACAGATGGATACCACCACGCCGCATGGCGAGTTGCTGTTCTCGCTGTTCGGCGCGCTCGCCCAATACGAGCGAGCGTTGACGCGGGAGCGGATCATGGCGGGCCTGGCCGCCGCAAAGCGGCGGGGCCGACAAGGTGGACGACCGCCGACGATCGCCGCGGAAAAGATGCAGTTGATAGTTGCCGCTCTGTCCAATGGGGCCAGCAAAGCGTCGGTTTCTCGCACGTTCAGCGTGCCGCGATCAACATTGACGGACACGTTGGAGCGGATCGGGTGGTCAGCGCCGGTCAAGGATACGCCTTGAATAACGACAAAAATATAATTATATTCCCGTCATGTTATCCATGCGCTTTTCCTGGCACCCAGCCAAAGCCGAGAGCAATCTGAGAAAGCATGGCATCAGTTTCGAGACGGCCGCCAGCGCCTTCGCAGACCCCTTTGCGCTTAGCGTGCATGATCGGATCGAAGGCGGCGAGCAACGATGGCAGACCTTGGGCCTGGTCGAAGGACATTTACTCCTGCTGGTGGCCCACACCGTCGCTGAGGATGACGACGACGGCGAATATGTGGAGATCATCCATATCATTTCGGCCCGAAAAGCCGATCGAAAGGAAAGACGACGTTATGAAGAAGAAAGACGCTGATACCGTCCGCTTCCAGCTCGATCCGGGCAATCTGCCCCCCTTGACCGAGGCACAGAAGGCCGAGCTGGATGCCCTGCAGGCGATGCCGGATAGCGGTATCGACTATAGTGATGCCCCGACGCTGACAGAGGATTTCTGGAAGACCGCCGAGCGTGGACGGTTCTATAAGCCGATCAAGCAGCAGGTAACGGCGCGGCTCGACGCCGATGTGCTTGCTTGGCTCAAATCCCAGGGCAAGGGCTATCAGGCTCGCATGAACGCAATCCTTCGGCGCGAGATGTTGGCGGCTGCGAAGGAGCGCCGACACGCTTGACGTGCAGGCCGCAGATGGATGCCGCTTTCACGGCCGGGAGTAACCCGGCCCGGCGTAGGCGCGCGAAGCCGCCAGAGTTGCGGCAATCATGTGTTTTTCGCTATGCTCTTTCTTCTAAAATAGCGACCGGTGAAAAATCCGATCCACGCAATTGCTGGAACAAGCCAAGGCCAAAAGGAAGATAAGAGTAGAATCATGTCGCCCCAGCGGCTCCGAGCAATAGCGTTAATGCAGTCGATCCCAATGTTATCGGAGTAGCGACAAATATTCCGAATTTTTGGTTTGCAAATGATACGAGCGAACAGACCAGTAAGATCACGAATATATCTGGCCAAAATTCACCCAACATACGTATCACGTTGTCTTTCTCCACGAACAGCCATCTACATGCGGCGCACTGCAACCCTAAGTCCAAGAAATCCGTCAAGTAACGAAATTTTGTTAAGAGTCTGTCTTGAATCTCATGGGTAACGAGCGATGCGTCGGATGAGGACGATGGCAGCGGCGGCATAGAGGAGCGCGGTTGCGGATTTGATGGTCCGCTCGAAGTCTTTGGCCAGACGGCGATTGCGGTTGATCCATGCGAAGGTGCGTTCGACGATCCATCGTCTGGGATGGACGACGAAGCCGGTCTGATCGGCGAATTTGCGGACGATTTCGATCGTAATGGAGGTGGCGTCCCGGACGCGATCGCTGTTGTAGGCGCTGTCGGCATAGGCGCGCGCGACGAAGGGATGCCGCTGGTGAGACTGCTGGAGCAAGGGCACCGCGCCATCGCGGTCCTGCACATCGGCAGGATGGACCAGTATGATAAGGGCGCGACCATCGGTATCGACCATTGCATGGCGTTTGCGTCCCATGGTCTTCTTGCCTGCGTCGTAACCACGAGGTCCGCCTGCTTCGGTGGTCTTCACGCTCTGGCTGTCGATGACTGCCGCGGATGGTGCTGGTTCTCGCCCTGTCCGGATGCGATCGATCCGAACGAGATGATGATTGAGGCTTTCGAATACCCCATCGTCGCGCAAGGTGCAGAACCACTGGTATACCGTGCGCCATGGCGGAAAACTGTCGGGCAAAAGCCGCCAGGGACATCCTGCCCGTAGCAGATAGAAAATGGCTTCGACGATTTCGCGCATCGGCCAGCATCGCCGTCGTCCGCGCTGGCTGGCTCAGGGTCTGGACGATTTGCTAGCCCGACGACCGGGGCAGGCCGCGACATGGCTATCCTGGCTGCGCAATGCGCCACAATCGCCGGCAGAGCGCAACATCCTGCGCCTGATCGGACGGCTCGCCTATCCGGCACGAAGCAACATACAGCGTGGGTCTGGATGTCAGCCAGCGCAGCACGAGCATCTGTGTTCTCGATCCCGACGGCAAGACCGTGGTGGAAGGGCAGGCGAAGACTAACCCGTTCGAGATCGGCCGCTATTTGCAGAAGCGCCTGGAAGGGCCGCTGAAGCTCGGTATGGATCGCATTCTGGCTCTACCATGGGCTGCGCAGGAGCGGCGTCTGGTTGAGAAGCGTCTTGAGGCGCAGGGGCGGTTAACCTGCACCGTCAGACGTAGCGCTCACTTATCGAGAAGATCGTTTGTGCCTTTGGCGCTCGGCTAAACAGCGCATGGAAAGCGTCACCTGCTGCAGCTATGCCCTGTTCTGCCAATGTCCGCGTCGGCCAATAAAGTTCGCGCACACCGATCACCGAGGGGCCGGGGAGGACGAGCTTTTCGATCGGATGGCACCGGGTATGGCGAAATGCGCCAAGACGCTCGCCAAGTGCGAAATCGTCGTCTCCGGCCCAGGCCGTGCCGCCTTCCTCGAACACCACCTGGGTAAGCTTGGCGAAGTTCGGTCGTCGGTCGATCGACCAGTTATAGGCCGCCTCGTCACCGCGCAGCGCTTCGGCGCGGCTTTTGAGAACCTCTTCGCGTGCGAAAACGGCAAAGAAGTTGTCCATGTCGACGAAATTCGGCTCATCTTTCAGCGCATAGGCCACATAATCAGGATCGGTCACGAAGGCGGCAGCGTCCGCTTCGCTGTCGAACCAGACTTCGGCGATGCCTTCGTAGCGGTTCTGATCGGCATCGAGGAAATCGACGTCGACCTGATGGCTCTGGACATAGCGCTTGATAATCCGGATGCCTTGTCCCAGCGAGCCGTGGGGATAGCGCCAGTGATCGTGAAACGCCTGAGGCGTCATTCCCACTCTCCGTGCGAAGACCGCCATCATTCGTATTGCGCTCATAGTCCGGTTCCCAACGGTTCTGGCAGTTCAGATTGCGGTGTAGCCGCCATCGGCAGCAATGGCGGCGCCGGTGACGAACGAAGAGGCATCCGACAGCAACCAGGCTGCCGTTTCGCCGATCTCCGCCGGTTCGCCATATCGACCGATCGGGTGGGCGGTTTTCAGGAATTCCGCGTGCGAAGGCTCGTTCTCGATCACCGACATCAGCATCGGAGTGCGGATAGCGCCCGGTAGAACTGCGTTCACGCGGATTCCCTGTTGCCCGTAATCGACGGCAGCGATCCGCGTCAGCCCGATAACGGCATGTTTGGCTGCGATGTACTCGCCATGTGCGGGGATCGCGACGGTGCCGCCAACCGACGCCGTGTTCACGATCGAACCGCCGCTCCCCGCTTTCAGCATCGCTGCGATCTGATGTTTCATGCAATGAAAAACGCCGAGCACGTTGATATCCAGGGATCGTTGGAAATCGGCGCTCGTCAGTTGATGAAGCGGCACGTTGACCGGCGGCAGCCCCGCATTGTTGAATGCGCCATCAAGGCGACCGAATTCGGTGATGGCGAGTTCCACGGTCGACCACGCGTTGTCCTCGATACTGACGTCGCAATGGCTGTAGACGGCGTTGCCACCTTCCGCGCGTATCAGTCTGACCGTTTCCTCGGCTGCGGCTTCGACGATATCGGCGACAACCACATTCGCGCCCCGACGGGCAAGAATAAGGGCGGCAGCGCGGCCGATACTGCCGCCTGCGCCCGTCACGATATAGCTGCGTTGCTCCAATCCGGACATTGAGGACCCCATTTTTGACTGACGGGCAAGTGAAGGGCGCTGCCTGTCAGATGCCCAGCGCTTCGCGCACGGTCCTGGCGTTCACCCAGCGATCGACGTGGTGAAGGTTGTGGCGGATCTGTACTTCGCCATCCTGCAACTGCATCGTATCGTATGCGCCGGCCTCGATGCCGCGCTGGGTGCGTTCGGTGTTCGTCACGTCCTCCAGCAGGATTTCCGCGATGCGCGTGATATAGAGTTCCTGTTGCAGCTTTTCCCGCCCGGTCAGTGGCTTGGGTACATGAAACTCGGCTTCCCACCGCGTGCGATTGACGCTGATCGGCCAGAACCTGTGCGACCAGAAACCGCCGGGCGAAAGGTTTATGTGCAGCGTGGGAAAAGCGACGGCGATGTCCAGCGCCCAGTGTTTCGATTGCTTGGGATTGATCGCGGGATGATCGAGATACTCGGTCATCCCCGCCGTTTCCGCGGCACCCAGCACGTTGCCGGTATCGCGGTTCGCATAGGCCATCTTTTCGACCATCGCATCTTCGGGCGGAGCGTAGTCCGGATTGCCGAAAGTGGAAAACTGGCGGTGTGGTCCCCAGAAGCGTGCATCGAGCGGGCGGGAATGCGGATTGACCGCGCTGGCGAAAGTCTTGCCGATCGTCGCCGGGTGGATCGAAGGGATATGGTAGGTTTCCGAAAAGGCATCGGCCAGCACTTTCCAGTTCGCATCGAGATGCGCCTCGAAATAGAGTGACGTATCCGTATTTTCCCAAGAAACCCCGGCAAACCGCGTTCCGAAGTCTCCAAGGAATTCCTGCAGGCTGACTTCGGGCTGCTTCTGGTGGTTGAGGAATATCCAGCCTTCCCACACATCGGTGGCGATGGGGGCGTTTGCGGGAGGGGGCGGAATCCTACGCCAAGCTCGCCCAGATAGCCGGCGCGAGATCTTACTTGTTGCTGCCTTCTACGGTCGCGCCAGAAAGGCGACGGCTCAGTTCTATCCGGCGATGGCTACGCATTTTGAAGGTGTCTGGCCCAACGCGCCGATACTCAATGAAGCCGAGAGAACGCCAAAATCGCTCTGCCGCTTCATTCGCTTCCAGCACGGCCAACCGAATCTCTGTGGCACCTCTCGCAGCGGCCCAGCTTTCGACCGTCGAGTAAATTGAGCGTCCGACGCCACGACCACGCTGTGCGGCATCTACGATCATGAAGCCGAGATACCATGTGCCATCACGCGGATAATCGCGGAGGATGGCCGCGATTGCATATAGGCCGCCAGGCCCCTTCCATCCCAGGACAGCTTGATTGTGGGCGCTCTTTTCGGGCGGCACATCGGAGAAAAGCTCGCGAGCATCGTCCAGCGTGGGCGCGGCCCCGTCCTGCAACAGGAAATAGTCGCTGCAACGGTTGTACAGGTCTGCAACGTCTGCGGCGTCCGCTTGGGTAAGTTTGATCGGGGCTCCCGTCATCATCATCGCGTTTTGGCAGCAAGCGCGCGCTGACCGTAATCCCGGAGTTCCCCGTTGGGACCGACATAGCGGTAGAGAGTGACGCGCTCGATCCCGAGTTCCTTGCAGAGGTCGGAAACGGACGTGTCGCGTTGGGCCATAGCAGCCTGAGCGAGCCGCACCTGGGCCTTGGAGAGGGCGAACTTGCGGCCACCCTTGCGTCCCCTCGCGCGGGCAGCGGCCAGGCCAGCCATGGTGCGCTCGCGGATCATATCCCGCTCAAACTCCGCCAGTGTGGCAAAAATGCCGAACACCATCCGGCCCGATGGCGTCGTGGTGTCGATCTGCGCGCCCTTGCCGGTGAGCACCCGCAGACCGATACCGCGATCCGACAGATTCTGCACCGTGCTGACCAGGTGGGTGAGCGTTCGGCCGAGCCGGTCGAGCTTCCAAACGATGAGGACATCGCCGTCGCGCAACGATTTCAGGCAGGCGGCAAGACCGGGGCGATCATCACGGCTACCGGATGCACGATCATCATAGATATTGCCTGGCTCGACACCGGCAGCGCGAAGGGCATCGTGCTGCAGGTCGAGCGACTGCGAGCCGTCGGCTTTGGACACGCGGGCGTAGCCGATCAGCATGGATCACAAACGAAGGTTTGAGGCGGTGACGAACATGAGCACATAAGATTGGGCTATTGTGTATCTTAACCAGCATCTCAATCAAGCTATCTCAAACCGTAGCTCGGAAAGAATAAGGAGCATGTATGCCGCGTCGCGTGACCCTGACCGATCGACAGCGCGAGGCGCTGCTTCACTTGCCGGTCGATCAAGGTGAGCTGCTGCGGCACTATACCCTCAGCGATGAGGATCTCGGGCATATCCGCCAGCGCCGGCGCGCCCACAATCGTTTTGGCTTCGCGCTGCAACTGTGCGTCCTGCGCTACCCGGGCCGGGTGCTCGCTCCTGGCGAGTTGATCCCGGCGCAGGTATCGGATTTCATCGCGGCCCAGCTCGGCCTGACCAGCGACGATCTACTCCTCTATGCCGCGCGCGAGGAGACCCGGCACGAGCATCTGGCGGACCTTCGCCGAATCTACGGCTATCGCTCCTTTTCGGGGCGGGGCGCACGGGATTTGCGCGAATGGATCGCTCGGGAAGCCGAGGCGGCGACATCGAATGAGGATCTTGCCCGTCGCTTCGTTGCGGAGTGTCGCCGCACCCGCACGATCCTTCCCGGCTCCTCGACGATCGAGCGCCTTTGCGCCGATGCGCTGGTTGAGGCCGAGCGCCGGATCGAGGATCTTATCGCCCATCGCATCACGCCAACCCTGAGCGAGAATTTGGCTCACCTGTTGGAGGATACGGTGGATGGTCGCGTCACGCGCTTCGTATGGCTGCGACAGTTCGAGGTTGGCGCAAATTCAGCAGCCGCTAACCGGCTGATGGATCGACTGGAATATCTTCAAAGGTTCGATCTTCCGGCGGATTTGCTGGACGGCGTGCCGGCGCATCGTGTGACCCGGCTTCGCCGGCAGGGCGAGCGCTATTACGCCGACGGTATGCGTGATCTGCCCGAAGACAGGCGGCTTGCGATCCTCGCTGTCTGCACCCTGGAATGGCGGTCATCGCTGGCCGATGTCATCGTGGAGACCCACGATCGCATCGTAGGCCGTCTCTATCGGGCCTCCGAACGCCTTTGCAACACCAGGATCGCCGACGAAAAGGCGGCCGTTCGGGACACGCTGAAGTCCTTTGCCGAAATCGGTGGTGCTTTGCTTGGAGCGCAGGACGATGGCACGGCCCTGGACGGGATAATCGCCACCGGGCCTGGCTGGGAACGGTTCAGAACCCTTGTCGCCACGGCCTCCGCGCTGACCAACGTGCTCGCGGCCGACCCGCTCAGCCGTGTGCTGGACGGCTATCACCGTTTCCGCCTCTACGCGCCCAGGATGCTGCGCCTGCTCGACATGCAGGCGGCGCCGATCGCCACGCCTCTTCTGGCGGCCGTTGCGATGCTGCGTAACGGGATCAAGGTCGATCCGCCGGTGGATTTTCTACGTCCCAACTCGAAATGGCATCGTCATCTTCGCGCTGAGCCGAGCGGCGACCACCGGCTTTGGGAAATCGCGGTGCTGTTCCACATCCGCGACGCCTTCCGGTCCGGTGACATATGGTTGGCGGGATCGCGCCGCTATGGCGACCTCAAGCAGCTTCTGGTCCCGCCACAGGCGATAGAGCAGACCGCGCGGCTCGCCGTGCCGCTGCGACCCGGCGAATGGCTGGCCGAGCGCAGGGCTCGACTGGATACACGGCTGAAGGAGTTTGGCCGCGCGGCGCGAACCGGCACGATCCCAGGCGGCATCATCGAGAACGGCAAGCTGCACATCGACAAGCTGAGGGCCGACACGCCCGAAGGGGCCGAGGATCTCGTGCTCGATCTCTATCAACAGCTCCCGCCCGCGAGGATCACCGATCTGTTGCTGGAAGTCGATGAGCGAACCGGATTTTCCGAGGCGTTCACGCATCTGCGCACCGGCGCGCCCTGCAGCGACCGGATCGGCCTGATGAACGTGTTGCTGGCGGAAGGCGTCAATCTCGGTTTGCGCAAGATGGCGGCGGCGACCAACACGCACAGCTTCTGGGAATTGCTGCGGATCGCGCGCTGGCATGTCGAAGGCAGCGCCTATGATCGGGCGCTCGCCATGATCGTGGAGGCCCACGCCGCCCTGCCCATGGCCGCCTTCTGGGGACAAGGGCAATCGGCATCCAGCGACGGGCAGTTCTTCCTTGCTACCGAGCAGGGCGAGGCGATGAATCTGATCAACGCGAAATATGGCAACGTCCCGGGCCTCAAGGGATACAGCCATGTGTCCGATCAATATGCGCCGTTCGCAACCCAGGTGATCCCGGCAACGGTCAGCGAGGCTCCCTATATCCTGGACGGGCTGCTCATGAATGACGCGGGCCGCCGCGTTCGCCAGCATTTTGCCGACACGGGCGGCTTCACCGATCATGTGTTCGCCGCCTGCGCCTTGCTCGGCTACAGGTTCGCCCCCCGTATCCGCGATCTCCCTCAGAAAAGACTCTATGCCTTCACGCCCAACGCGACGCCGGCCAATGTGCGAGCGCTGGTCGGAGGTAAGATCAATGAACCGCTCATCGAGCGCAACTGGCCCGACATCCTGCGCATCATGGCGACGATCGCAGCGGGGATCGTCGCCCCCAGCCAGATTCTTCGCAAGCTCGCCTCTTACCCGCGCCAGAATGAGCTGGCCCTCGCATTGCGAGAGGTGGGCCGCATCGAGCGAACCCTGTTCATGATCGACTGGATTCTTGATGCCGGCCTCCAGCGCCAGGCTCAGATCGGCCTCAACAAGGGTGAGGCCCACCACGCCCTAAAGCGCGCCATCAGCTTCCACCGCCGAGGTGAAATCCGGGATCGATCCGGCGAAGGCCAGCACTATCGCATCGCCGGAATGAACCTGCTCGCCGCCATCATCATATTCTGGAACACCATGAAGCTCGGCGAGGTCGTCAATACCCGGGCCGCCAGCGGTACCCATATCGAGCCTGATCTACTCGCCCACGTCTCGCCGTTGGGATGGGAACACATCAATCTAACCGGGGAATATCGCTGGCCCAAATCCTTAGCGTAGGATTCCGCCCCCTCCCGCAAACGCCCCCGCGATCGGCACGAGGCCGCATTTCTTCTTGTCGAGATCGAAGAAGTTCGCCTCGTCTGGCACGCCCATCAGGCTGCCGTCGTTGCGGTAGACCCAGTTGTGGTAATTGCAGGAGAAGCGCGAGGCGCGGCCGCGCTCGGTCAACACCACCTGATTGCCGCGATGGGCGCAGACATTGTAGAACGCCTGAATTCTGTCATCGCTGCCGCGCGTCACCACGATCGGCGCGTTCCAGATCTCGATGGTCTTGGTGAAGAAGCTGCCCTTTTCGGGAAGCTGTTCCACCCGGCCCACGGTCAGCCAGGCGCGCTTGAACAGATTTTCGCGTTCTCGCTCGAAATAGGCGGGTGAACGATAAGGCTCGCAGGAGACTGGACCGGTGCCCAGTCCGGCGGTTTGCGTCAGATCGCTGGTGCAGATGCTGGCAAGCTCGGTCATCTCGTTCATGCGACGAACTCCTTTACAGCGTTGGCTCTGCCGTCCGCAGGATGCGGACCTGGTGCGGATAGGGCGAATTGTGCGCGCGCGGCTGCTTGTGCAATTCTACGGACATCGCCGCGTGAGCCAGCGCCAGCTGTAGCCTGAACAGGCGCAGCGTCGGCGCCGGCATCGCGTCGAGCGGAAAGGTCTCGACATGGTCGAGGATGGCTTCCGAACGGGAGAGCAGCACATCGTAGAAGCGGGTTATCTCCGCCATAGTCGCGCGCGCCCGGATATCCCATCGTTCCTGCGCCGTCTCGCCGATCCAGTGCGGCACGAATTCGAGAAGATCCTCGAAGCCGGGGGGCAGCACGGGCTCCTCGTCGAGCGCGGGGGCCGGCATCAGATCACCCGCTCGGCCGATGCCAGCATCGTGTAATGCTGGCCGGCCTGTGCCAGGAGCGCATCGAACGCCGCGCGATCACCCGCCACGCCGCGTTCGAAATCGGATAGCGTCGGCCACCACAGTTCGCGCGCGCCGATGAACGGCGAGGTGCCCTTGTGCACCGCGTCTATCGCGAACGAGCGGACATGCCGAAACGCGCCGATGCGATCGCCCAGCGCCTTGTCCTGATCGCCTGCCCAGGCCGGATTGCCATCCGCCTTGACCAGTTGCAGGATCTTGACGCTTACCGACCATTCGGTGGGCGACCACTGCACGGCCGCATCATCGGGATCGTCCACCGCCGGTCGCGAGCGGATAATGTCCTCCTCGAAGAAGGTGAACTTCAGTCCGTCCATGTCGACGAACAGCGGTTCGTCGGGGATGTTGTATTTGCGATGCGCGGGATCTTTGCCCATGTTGAGCGCATCGTCGAGACTGTCATACCACAGCTCGGTAATGCCGTCGTAGGCCAGCTGTGTATCAGGCAGCAGCGGAGAGACGATCCGGTGCGATTGCACATAGCCGCGCAGGCACGCGATCTTCTTGCTGAGTGTGCCGTGCGGATGGCGCCAGTGATCGTGGAACTGCTGTTCCGAAATGTCCTTCCGGCGCGGGATCGTCGCGAGTATCTTGATGCTGTGCATGGAGGCTGCTCCGTAAAATGATCAGATCGCGGTAAAGCCGCCGTCTGCTGCAAGGCAGGAGCCGGTGACGAACGAAGCCGCGTCGGACAGCAACCATACGGCGGCCTGGGCCTGCTCGTGCGGTTCGCTGAAACGGCCGATCGGGTGGATCGAGTTCAGATAGGGCTCAAGGCCCGCATCATTGTCCATCGCGCGCTGCAGCATAGGCGTGCGCACCGCGCCGGGCACAAGCGCGTTCACGCGAATGCCGTGCTTGCCATAGTCTGCCGCCGCCACGCGGGTCAGCCCGACCACCGCATGCTTCGCGCCGACATATTCGCCGTGCATCGGCACGCCGACCACGCCAGCGGCGGATGCGGTGTTGACGATCGATCCCTTCGTCCCGCGCTCGATCATCGCAAGGATCTGGTACTTCATGCACAGGAACGTGCCGGTTACATTGATATCCATGCTCTGCCGAAACCGTTCGAGCGACACTTCGGCAAGCGGCAGTCCGGCCTGCGGGATCGCCGCATTGTTGAACGCGCCGTCAAGCCCGCCGAACGCCGCCAGAGTCTGCGCGACAAGTGCCTTCACGTCCTCTTCCTGTGCGATGTCGCACCGGAAATAGGCGGCCTTCCCGCCAGACGCAGCGACGACCGCCTCACCGGCCTCGTCGTTGATGTCCGCCACCGCGACGTTGGCACCACTGGCCACCAGCAATTCCACGGTGGCGCGCCCGATGCCGCTGCCACCACCCGTCACGATTATCGTCTTGCCGCTCAAATCAGACATCTATCCCTCCAACAGTTTCTTATCGGCGTTCCGGTTTCATTACTGGAACTTGAAGCGCACGGTCATGCCATATTTGTAGGCGATTGCAAAGATACTGGCCTCTGCTCGCAAACAGCGCGGATTTCTGCTCAGATTTGCTGACAGCAGGTGGGCCATGCTGCTCACGCTATGCGACAATGTGCTCGCCATCATCCGCGCCTGCTCGCAAACGGAGAAGGCCTGTTCTCGCTTTCTGCCAATAGCGAGGAGTGCCGGTGAGCGGTCTGGCAGCGATCGTTCCCGCCGGGTTTGCCGTAAGCATCAGCGCTCCCACTTCCTCAGGCTAGCAACGGATTGATCGTATAATGCCTGGAGCGAGCCGACCTGATTGTCTCGGAAGTGAATCGTCAGCACGAGATTGTCATACGGCAGATTGGCCGTGCAGAGCCCCGGCCGCGAGCCTCCGCCCATGGCGGAGCAACTCGCCAGCGATGGAGGACGCTTCTGACCTGCTTCGGCTGGCAACTGGTATGTCCAGAAAACACCATCACTTACCTTGCGCAGTGTTCGGCCGCGCCATGAAAGCGGGCGACTTGCGCAGACAGTCGAGTTGACAAGCGCCTCTGTTCCCGCTGCGCGGGCACACATCCGCTTCTTGCTTGCCACGCCCACCAAGTTTCGCTCCGGCAAGCTTGCGCTCGGATTTAGGTAGAACGAGAACCCGTCGCTGGGATCGAGCGCTGGTAGAAAGAACGGCTTATCATTGTCGGATATGTCGTTGGCTCTCGGGATGTCGAAGACTCGTCCCTCCAACCTCCTCTCGGCCGAGGCCGAGCACGCGCTGAGCAAGCTGACGATCGATAAAGAAGCTGCGGTAAGATGCCTGTTCATGCCGGCAGGCTATGAGAGAAGCGCAACGTCCACAATCGGTGGCACAGACGACATGCGTTGCGTCCGCGTGCGGGAGATACCAAGGCGAGGACAGCCAGTATCATATCGGCACACCGGCTTCGCGGAGCCGCTCGGTCAGGTCGCGGGTGTGTTCGGCGTCCAGCGTTCCGGCGAGGAACGCGCGTATGTCGGACGGCCGGGTGTTGAGCTGGCTGGCGAGCGCGCCCGCATCGTAACCGTTGCGCGTCAGCGTGGGTTCGAGGTCGTCAATCGCCCGCGACAGCACCTGCTCGACGATCTCGGCCGTGACGGGCTTGGCAGCGAAGCGGAAGCCCTGCTCGAAGGCGAG
>NZ_KQ130442.1:0-45455 GCF_001046645.1 Sphingobium cupriresistens LL01 | reverse complement strand
GCGCAGGCGCTCGGCGATGAGGTCGATCGCGTCCTCGTTCATCAAGTCGGCAACCTTGACCCCCTCGGCCGCACAGGCGCCGAGCAGCCAGGCAACATAGTCGCGGCGTTCGGCGCCGATGCCCTCATAGTCGAAGGTGGTCGTGCGGTAGCCGATCTCTTCCATTTGCGGGCGGCGCAGGTCGTTGCGTAGCCGAGGATGGCCGACCAGAAGGACCGACAGCAGCACGCCGGCATCAGCCACCACCTCCATCAACCGCTTGAGGCCGGTCAGCGTCTTGTGGTGCAGGTCATGCGCCTCGTCGACCACCAGTACGACCGGGCGCTTGCCCTTGCGCATGATGTCGCGCAGGTCGCGCTCGCGGCGCTCGGCCTGCTTGGGAATCTTCACCTGGGCACGGTCACCGGGCGAGAGATCGTAGAACAGCGCCTCGATCAGCGAGGGCAACGAGGTGCGGCGCTTGTCGACCGCAAGCGACTTGGCGACGGCGACCTTGCCCGCCCGGGCCAGCTCGTCCTCGATGCGGCGCAGCAGGTGCGTCTTGCCCGATCCGACCAGGCCGGAGACGACGATCAACCTGCCGGTCTGCACGGCCGCACAGACCTCGCGCACGAGGTTGCGCTGATGCTCTGTCTCGAAGTTGCCGACGCCTTGGAACGGGCGGGCGAGCCCGTAGCTGGATTGAACGTCGGCGAGCATCAGCTTGTCCCCCGTCTTGACTGGAACCGCTCTCGGATGCGGTCAGCGATGATGGTCTTGTCGAGCGTTTCGCCCAGCAGCGCGTCGATGAAGGCGCGGTCTGCCTCAGGCAGCGAGCCGAGCGGTCGCCGGAGCTGGTCGACGATGGCGTGGCGCGCCGCGAGCCCGGTCGGGTATGCCGTCTCGACCGCCGGCTCCGGAAAAGGTGTTTGCCGCACCGCGAGCCCTGCGGTGGAGGGCGGCAGCGACGGCAGCGGCCGGTCGCCGCCCGTCACGGTCGCGCGGGGCAGCCCCAGCTGGTCAGCGAGCCGGACCACCTTGTCGAGCCGCTCCTCGGCGCGGCTCTTCTGATACTTGCGATAGCGGTAGAGCGGCACGGCGCCGCGCGACGGCTCGTAAGGGCCATGCCGCTTGCCGTCATGCTCCACGAAGAGCTGCTGGTCGAACAGCCCCCAGAGCAGCGTCACCGTCTCGCCGGCGAGCTCGGGCTCGACCTCGTAGGAAGCGCCCTCAACCGAGACGGTCGCGTCGCCCGCAACGGTGCGCCGCTCGGGCTCACGAGCGAAGGCGCAGAACCGCTCCCATGAACACATGGCCCGCACGCCATCGCCGGGCAGGTGCCGCAGCCAGTGCTCGATCCGCGCGTGTGGCTCGGAACGATGGTCGCCGTTGTTGTAGGTGACCAGCGCACGCCGCATCCACAGATTGGCTTCCGCCTCGTCCTTGGGTTTGTGGAAGTGGTACAACGTCTCGTGCACCTCCTTCACCGTGCGGAACGGCCGCTCGACCTTGCCCTTGGCGCGGGCCGCGGTGTGCCGGTCGTCGGCCTTCGGCGGCAGATGGGTGAGGACGCGCACGCCGAGGCTGCCCATCACCGACTGGAACACGCGCGACCGGCTGACCGGGCCGTTGTCCATGTAGATCGTGACCGGCAGGCCCTGGAACGGCAGTTCGGGCTCAGGCTTGGCGGCGAAGGCGTTGAATAGAAAGCGCAGCGCGGACTCGGCATCCTCGCCATAGACGCTGCGATATTCCTGGTAGACCACGCCCGAGCAGTCATCGACGGCCGAGAACAGCATCAGCGTGGGTTTGCCGCGACCCTGCTCGATCCAGAGCGGCGCCTCGACCTGCTTGAGGTCGGACGGGCTCATGTCGAAGTGCCACAGCTCGTTGGATCGCCGCGCCTGAAAACGAACGGCTGCGTGGGGGCGGGTCACGCGGGCATAGTCCAGCCCTGATGAGCGGAGCAGCCGGTCGATGGTCGCCCGCTTCAGCAGGCCGGGTGCTACCTTGACCAGGCCCTCCGGCGTCTCGACGCCATCGGTTTCCAGGAACTCGATGGCGCGGGCGGTCGAAACGTGCCGGCCCTTCTTGTTGGTGGTCCTGATCTTCAGTGCGGCGACGATCTCGGCGTAGCGCTCCATCTCGGCCTGCGGGGCAACCCGCGTCGCACCATGGTCGGACCGGCGCACCGACTTGGGGCGGTTCAGCTCGCGCAACGCCCGGTAAAGGGTCCAGATGGAGATGCCATAGGCCTCGGCCGCACGGGCGATGATCTCGGTGCGACCGGGGTCGCGTGGGGGCAACAGCGACAACCGTCGGCGAAGATCGATCAGCGCCTCTCCAGGCGGTCGCTTCGCCCGGTCAGCCATGGGCTGTTGCAGCCTCCTTGATCGATGCACCGCTGCCGCGCTTGCCTGCATAGCGATAGAGGGTCGCGACCGACACGCCCATGCGCTTGGCGATGTCGCGCACCGGCAACGTGCCCTCCTTCATCATCGCCCGTGCCGCGGCGACGTCGCTCGGGCGCATTGCCGATGGGCGGCCACCCTTGCGACCCTGCCGGCGCGCCTCCACTAGCCCCGCGGTAGTTCGCTCGCGGATCAGGGCACGCTCGAACTGCGCGATGGCGCCGAACACGTGAAAGGTGAGCATGCCACCCGGCGTTGTCGTGTCGATGCTCTCGGTCAGCGACACCAGCCCGATCTTCTCGCGCTCCAGATCCTCGGCCGTGGCGATCAACTTCTTGAGCGAGCGGGCGAGGCGGTCGAGCTTCCAAACAACCAGCGTGTCGCCTGCGCGCAGCACGTCTTCCAGAATGCGCGCCAGTTCGGGCCGGTCATCGCGCGCGCCCGACGCCTTTTCGGTGAACACCCGCTCGCAGCCGGCCCGCCGCAGCGCATCGAGCTGGAGCTCGGGGTTCTGGTCGCTGGTGCTGACCCTGGCATAGCCGACCCGCATGAGCGTCTGATCTTCTCCAAACTCGTGCGGGGCATACCGTTTTGCGACGCGGGTTTCCAGAACAGTTTTGACAAAGTGCGGCCCGCAGATTTACGTTGCCGGCCCAGCAAGGCGATCGGCTCGTCAGAAACGGTCGTTTTGCAGAACCGCTGAGGAGCCGGGTTCATGCAGGTGCTCGATACGGTTGGCTGGGTCGGTGATGGCGACGACACCGACTTCTTCCTCGCAATCGAGCGCACCTTCGATCTGCGCCTGCGCTCGAACCTGCCTTGGACAACGTTCGGCGAGGTGCGTGACCATGTCGTCGCGCATGTCGCAGCCTACAGCGGGGGCGGCACGACATGCGCCACGCAGATGACGTTCTACAGGCTTCGACGCGCGCTCGGGCTTGGCCGGCACGTCGGGCCGGATGCGCCGTTGGCGCCGCTGATCGGTGGGAAGCTGCGCCAAGCGTTCAGCGACCTGGAAGCCGATACCGACCTCAAGATGCCGGCGACGCGAGCCGGATGGCTTGGGATTGTCAGTGGTCTCTGCTTCGCTGTCGCGGTCGCGATCCTCGCCTTCACGACGCTGGCACCTCCCCTTCGCATCTTCGCTGCTGGAGCGAGCGCCTACGCGGGGCTATGGTTACGGCACCTCGACCGCCGGCGATTACCTCGGAGGTGCGACACTATCGGCGATCTCGCCCGACTGGTCACGGAGCAGAACCGTGGCAGGCTTGCCCGCGACGGCGCGCGCCTCACCGCCCCCGAGATTTGGCGGATCATCCAGCAACTGGCCGCCGAGGAGAGCGGGATCGACCCCGATCTGATTGGGTCGGAAACGACCTTCTTCCGAGCCAAAGTGCGAGCAGCCTGATCAATGGCTTACTGGATTGCATAGATTGATGCCGAGACACGGGACATTGCGTGGCGTCGGACTGACGGCTTTGGGTGCCGTTGTCGTCGCAGGCTCTTTCGTCGCTCTCGGATTGCGACCGGATGGGATCGCCAGCTACTATCGCGATACGCTGACTCCGGCAGGGTTTGCCATTTGGTTCTGCGGCTTCGTAGCCGCCACACTCGCTCCACCCGCCATAGCTGTACTCTGCTGGTTTGGCGCCATGCGGTTCCGCTACGGGTGGCTTCTCCACATCCTGCTTGTTCCTGCCACCTACGCCGCTGTGCGAGGATCAATCGCGCTCATGCTCGCGGTAGCAAGTGAGCCGGACAGCGATGGCCCAACGAGATGGGCTACCGATCCAGCAGTGATGCTGATGGTGGTTTGCCCCATCGTGTACTTTCTGATCTTGGGTTCCACAAAGCTGCGTGAGCATCGCGCATCAGCAAATGACTGCTAATCTCGACTTTGTAGTTGGCAGATACCATGAGCGGCCCTTTGCCGTTTGCGAGCAGACGCGGATGATGGCGAGCACATTGTCGGATAGCGTGAGCAGCATAGTCGGCTCGTTGTCAGGTAATCTGGGCAGGAAAAGGCGCTGTTTGCGAGCAGAAGCTGCTACGGTTGCAAGCGCCTACAATTAGCCGTTGCCGGTTGTCATGCAGCCTCCGACAACGGCCAAAAGCAGGCCGTAGAACAGACGCCGAAACATCCTTGGAAGAAGCTCCCCGATGGGAGTTGGGGTTGGTTGGAGGCGTCGCCGAGCGAGAAATTCGCGAACGAACAGGCCGAGCGGTGCTGGCCGAGTAAGGGCCGGTGGGATTGCTTGAGCGCATCGACGCTGGTCCAGGTCGGCGACATGGAACCGCCTACGGTCTTCGCGAGCCGGTATATCAAAGCCCGTTACACCGATCCGGCAATCGGTATTGGAGACGATGCCGTTCGAGGCGGCTACTCCTGCCAATCCATCAATGGCAAGATGATCCGAGAAAGCATCTTTCAGAACGGACAGGGTGGCGCGTCTCACTCCCTCCAGACCAATGACGTTTTAGTCGGTCAACAGGGCGGCGGCGTGGTTTGGTCACCGGATTTCGTAGTCCGTTACATGAGAGAAAATAGCGTCGAACCCACCCTTCGCTACCTCGATTGTCTTCACGTCACCACGATGGTCGTTGAGAACAGCTTGGCAACAATCAACACGACTTCCCTCAAATATGGAATGATGACGGGGCGTGACGATGTAATGCTTTACGACATGGAGGGACGTAAGGAGGAACCCTGAACATTTACAGGTGGCGGGCCGCATCCATGCGCTGATGCAGGATACGGATAACGGCGATGCCGTAGCTGGTCAGCCGAAAATAGATGACATGCTGCTCGACGCCCCGCCGCCGATAACCGGGCCGGATATTGGCGCAGCCCTGCGCCTGCTGCGGCGCTTCGGCCAGATTGGCGCAAGCGGCTTCGATGAGGTCGGTGTAGCGCATCGCCTGGGACAAATCCCAATGCGCCACGGTGTAGTCGAATATCGTGTCGAGGTCGCGCTGCGCTCTCGGACTAAGCCGGTATTCAGCCATGCTGCTCGGCTTTGCGCCGCTTGAACGCAGCGAAATCGAACAGCTCCGGCTCCCCACTCTGCTCACCCTCGATCAGCGCCTGACGAATACTCTCGATCTCGAGTCCGCGCTCCTGCTCACGCCGGATGAGGTCGCGGATCGCCTCGCTGTCGTTGGTGTAGCTGCCTGCGTCGATCTGGGCGGCAATCCATGAATTTTGCTGTTCGGTTAGGGTAATGGTCTTGCGCACGGTCGCCATATTAGCCTCCATGAATCATACTATTGGTGCGTTTTAGCATACGCTATGATGCTTTCAAAGCTGCTACCGCCCGAACCCGATAGCCGGCCCATCGCGGTCATGCCCGCGCTGGCGTTGTCGCTGTCGATCGCGCTCGTCCTGACCATGATCGAGCGCCGGCGTCTGTTCTCGCCGGGGTGACTGGTCGAGCGCCGGTAGCGCATCGAACCCGTCGCCGGCACTAGTCTGCAACCCCGCCCGCATCGTCCGCGCCGCGCCCTGCACCAGGCTCGCCATGCCATGCGCCGCCAGCTCGGCCTGGTCGCGCACCCGCTGCCCCATCTCCTGCAGCCACTCCCGGCCGCGCTCGAGATACGCCCCCAACCCGCGCTTCTCCTCGATCGCCTCGTTCATCTGCCCGCGCGGCGTGACGGCGTGCGGCTCTTCGCCTGCCGCGATCTGCTCGGCATACGCGCGCCGCTCGATCGCGGCCGAGGCATGGCCCATCTTCACGGTCGGCTCCATCTCTACGCCTTGGCGGGCGTAGCTACGATGATCGACCCGCTCGGCCACCTGCGCCAGTTCCAGCGCGTCGTTGACCTGTTCGGCCCACCGCTCCCGGATCGCCTCCACCTCGACTGACGCCGACGATCGCACGTCGAGCTGGCGCGTCTTCGCCCCCAGCCCGTCCGCGTCCACCACCCGCGTCGTCGTCATGACGTGCGCGTGGTGGTTGCGATCGTCGCCATAGTCGTGCGGGGCATGGATCGCCGCATCGACCGCCACCCCGTAACGGTCGCGGATATCCTCTGCGAAAGCACGAACCAGGTCGCGGCGCTGGCCGGCGTCCAGCTCGGCCGGCAGTCCCAGCTCATACTCCCGCGCTACCTTGGCGTCCTTACGCTTCTCCGCTGCCTCGGCCGCGTTCCACAGCGCCGATCGGTCCTGCGCCCACTCCGCGCCTTCCGGCACGACGATGAACGCATCCTCAACCCCGCTCCGTCGCGTGTAGTCGTGCACCAGGCCGTCGCGCTCGTTTTCGAGGGCCACGCCGGCACGATACGCGACCGCCGCGACGGCGCTGCGCCCGGTCGAACGCGACACCGATTTTACCGCCAGATGGTAGATCGCCATCGGTCGCGCGCCTTCCTCGAACGTAGTCCAGCGGCATGACGCTGGTCGGGGTGTGGGGCGGAGGCCCCGCTGTCGCTCGGCGACATGGGTCAGGGTGTCCCTGCCGCACGCATTACGCAGTAATGCTAAAGTGCGCCCTTGTCTCCTACTGTCGTCTCGGGTGGCTTCGTTTGTCGGTTTGCGCTATGCTCGGTTCGTGATCGTGCTTTGACGCGGAGAAGGTATGACTGCCCCCACTCCCGAATCTGTCGAACTGGCGAAAAAACGTCTTGCCCAGGCCAAGGCTCGCCTCGATGCGCTCAACGCCCGGATCGCCACCGAAGGCCGTCGCCTCGATACCCGCCGCAAGATCATCCTGGGTGGCCTGCTCCTCGATGCCGCCACCAAGGATCAGCGGTTCGCCGGCATCGTCTCCGAGCTGACCCACCGCATCAGCCGCGATCAGGACAGGAAACCGTTCGAGGGGTGGACACTGCCCGGGGAGGACCGCTGATGGACCGCGATCGTGACGACGATCCCCGCCGCCCGGTAGAGCGCGGAAGGGGGCGTGATCTGCTCGGGTCCGATCGCCACGATCCCCCGGCCGGCAAGTTCGACCCGGCCGAGTTCGACATGCCCACCGACCCTCCGCCCTCTGCTGCCGGTCGCGCTCGCGGTGCCGCCGACGCCGCCCAGGCGCACAGCTTCTTCTCCCACCTCGATACCAACATCCAGCGCATCCTTGCCGGTTTCGGCACCCTGCGCGACCTGGGGACCGACGTGCGCGCCAGCCTCGCCGATGCCGCCGCCAGGGACGCCCAGCGCGCCGAAGATGAGGAAGCCCGCGACACGGCCATAGCGGCCCGCCTGGTCGATCCTGCGGTTCTGGCAGCCCGTGCGGAGGCCGGAGCGCGTCATGGGGCCGCAGATGGCCTTGCCGGGGCGGGAGAGACCCTGCGGCGTCGGATCGATGCTGACACGGCCGCGCACGCCGCCCTGAACGATCGTCTTGCCGCCGATGCCGCCGATCGCCGCGCACATGAACTGCGCCGGCGCCGGTGGGACAGGTGGTGGAACGGCGCGCTCGCCGGCTTCGCCCTGCTGGTGCCTGTTGCGCTGGGTTACGGCTATCACCTCGGGAACGGGGCCGGTGAAGCATCGGGCTATGCCCGCGCCCGCGACGAGGTAGCTGCGGCCAGCTGGGCGAACACCGTCAACGGCAAGCTCGCCCGGCAGCTCGACCAGACCAGCACTTCCACCATCCCCCTCATCGCGAACTGCTCGGGCAAGGGATGGAGTAAAACCAAACAGGACGGTCAGCGCGTTTGCTACGCCGCGCCGACCACAGGATGGTACAGGCCTTGAGCTTCGATGATCGCACCCGCACCTGGCAGCTCATCATGACCGGCGATGATCTCCGGCACATCACGCTCGAAACCCAAGCCGACATGGCGCGGCTGCTCGACCTCGATCCTTCGATTTCGCACCTGACGCTCGAAATCGGCGACGGTCGCGTCCACGTCGCCCGCGACTGGCCAAGCGACCAGTACGAGGATGCCGATCGCCTGATCGATCGCATTGCCGCCTCGGGCGTGTCCGCGGTCGTTGTCCACGATGGCAACGGCAAACCCCCTCGCCGCGTGACGACCGCCGAATGATCGCGGACCGTCCTCGCTCCCAACTCCTTCCTCGCCAAGCTAGCGGCCGATAGGCCGCCTCTGTGACGGCGTAGCCGGCACGCACCATCGGCGTATCGGCCTTTGGCCGATTCCATCTAAATCTCCTCCGTTCCGCGCGCGGTGATTCATGATTCTAGATTCTATGATTCAGGGGGGTCGCATCCCACTGATTTTAAAGGCCGATTCCAGCCTATTATGAGGAATGGGGTGGGGTATCATGAGTTTTGGGGTGGGGTATCGTGAGAAATGGGGTGGGGTATCGTGAGAAATGGGGTGGGGTATCGTGAGAAATGGGGTGCGTGAAGTGAGGAGCTAGCCGCGCTCATCTCATGATACTTGACCGTGTTGTCGCATCGAACGATTGTGCTGCCATGAGCGAGGCAGCCGACGATAAGCCTGGGCGCACGATGGAAGTTGCGCGGATCGAGAAGGAGCGGGGTTCCGACACGATCGTGCAACCGCGCGAACTGGTCGAGGTCCGCTATGCTCGCGGTGCTTCGCTTACCCTCTCGGCTCGCAAGATTCTCGCCCTGATGATGCACCAGGCCGCTGGCGACGCATGGCGCGACCAAGAACATCGGATCGCCAAGCGCATGCTGCGCGGCTCCCACAATTCCAATGATCGCCTTACCGATACGATCGACGAGCTAATGGGTATCTTTTTTGCGATGCCCGATCAGGTCGAGGGCGACCAAGGGCGGCGCACGTTCCAGATGATCGAGGAGACATTTGAGGGGGGAGAGCAGGGGTGGCTGATCTACCGATTCACTCGCCGCGCCCGCGATCTTCTGAAAGACAGCGAAGCCTATGCCCTGCTGCACCGGGCAACAGTGCTAGCGTTCGATAGCAAATATGCCCTCGAACTCTACCAGCTCGGAGCGTTGCTCTATCGCCGCGACGTGCCGATCTGGCGGGGGGACGTCGCCACGCTACGGTCCAAACTCGGCGTTCCTGAAGGCACCTATGGGGGCTCTGTTGCAAAAATCGTGAAGCTTGAGCATGCTTGGCGGAGATTGGACGGACGGAACGATGACGGATTTCAAGTGGCGCCATTTCCAGGGTGATGTGATCCTGTGGGCGGTGCGCTGGTATTGTCGCTATCCGATCAGCTATCGCGACCTTGAGGAAATGCTGGCGGAACGCGGCATTTCGGTCGACCATACGACGATCTATCGCTGGGTCCAGTGCTACGCCCCGGAGATGGAGAAGCGGCTGCGCTGGTTCTGGCGGCGTGGCTTTGATCCGAGCTGGCGCCTGGATGAAACCTACGTCAAGGTGCGGGGCAAGTGGACCTACCTGTACCGGGCAGTCGACAAGCGGGGCGACACGATCGATTTCTACCTGTCGCCGACCCGCAGCGCCAAGGCAGCGAAGCGGTTCCTGGGCAAGGCCCTGCGAGGCCTGAAGCACTGGGAAAAGCCTGCCACGCTCAATACCGACAAAGCGCCGAGCTATGGTGCAGCGATCACCGAATTGAAGCGCGAAGGAAAGCTGGACCGGGAGACGGCCCACCGGCAGGTGAAGTATCTCAATAACGTGATCGAGGCCGATCACGGAAAGCTCAAGATACTGATCAAGCCGGTGCGCGGTTTCAAATCGATCCCCACGGCCTATGCCACGATCAAGGGATTCGAAGTCATGCGAGCCCTGCGCAAAGGACAGGCTCGCCCCTGGTGCCTGCAGCCCGGCATCAGGGGCGAGGTGCGCCTTGTGGAGAGAGCTTTTGGCATTGGGCCCTCGGCGCTGACGGAGGCCATGGGCATGCTCAACCACCATTTCGCAGCAGCCGCCTGATCGGCGCAGAGCGACAGCCTACCTCTGACTGCCGCCAATCTTTGCAACAGAGCCCCCTGCCGGGATGCCGACAGCGGCATGGACCAGTTCATGCGCGAGGATGGCCGCGATCTGTGCCGGCATGGCGTCGGGCGCATGGGCAAGGTCCGGACGGATGAAGATTTCAAAATGGCCGTCCGCGCTCAGCCGGTTATCCCAGCACTCGCCGATCGCCTTGCCCTTGGCTCCCGCGCTGGTGAAGCCGATCGCCACGCGCACCCGGTCGGGCAGGGGAGCTTCCAGCGCCTCAAAGAGCGGGGCCATGCCCGCCGCCACCCGATTGAGCCAGCTTTCCCGGTTGTCGTGGGTCATCGTCTCTATTCCCTTCAGATCGCCTGTCCGGCGATGGCCATGCCATCGGCCGGAACACGGACGCCCAAGAACGCCGGCGAGAGAGGGGGGCAGCGGGAATCGACGGGGTGGAGCGGGCGCAGCGAGGCCCAGCCGAGCGAGCCACGGCCCGTCTATTCCCGTTGCTGGGGAGAGGGGGGGCGGAACGTCCTCTCCCCACTGAACAAACGACATGCCGGCCAGCGCCGGCACCTTGTCCCCGAGATCCGCGCACGCGATCTCGCCCGCCATGTGGATCGTCACCGAATGGCCAAGACCGCGTGCGGGCTTGGGGAGCGCAGCGACTAGAGCCACGGTGCCGCGCAAGCGGCAGGCGCACAATGGTTGTAATTGTAGCTCAGTTGAGCTACATCGAACACGGATCACAGGAGGTTCTTATGGCCGCTACCGCTTTCGTGCGTGCGCGCATCGACGAAACATTGAAGGATGAAGCCGCCGCCGTCCTGGCCGAACTGGGGCTGACCGTATCCGATGTGGTCCGCATGACGCTCACCCGGGTCGCGAAGGATCATGCCTTGCCGTTCGAGCTGAAAGTGCCGAACGCCGAAACACGGGCAGCCATCGAAGCCTCTCGCGCCACGATGAAGGCCCGCCGCGCCCGTTTCACCGATCCTCAGGAAGTCTTTGATGCCCTCGACCAAGAAGCCCGCCAGCAGTAAGCGCGCCTCGCTCCCCCGAGAGGCGTCTTATGAAAAGCGGTTCGCGAAGGATTGGGAGCGGTTGTCGCGCAGCGGGCGCTACAACATGAAGCAGCTCAAGGAAGCGATGATGCTCCTCATCGCCAACGACGCGCCGCTTGGCCCGGAATGGCTGGACCACGCCCTCAAAGGCGATTGGAGCGATCATCGCGAGTGCCATATCGGCGGCGACTTCCTGCTCATCTACACGATCGAGGGAAATCTGGTGAACTTCGTGCGCGCCGGCACGCATTCGGAACTGTTCGAATAGCCTGCCGCTTCCTGGCGAACACAAGAAAAGCAAGCGAAGCGCTACTGTTTGGCTATCTTTTGTATATCGCTTGGATAGCGCTCGCCAGCAATGAAGGGGAAGCCATGAAGGCCATATTCATCCGCCACGGCGAAAGCACCGGCAATGCCGGCATGCCCTGTCACGATCTGGCGACGATCGAGGCCACGAACAGACGCGCCAGGTTACCGCGAGCTTGCCCGAAGCCGACCCCGCAGTATCACGTCACCTATACCCGCACCCGGCAGAGCGCCGCGCTGCTGATCGCGTTTCCCCGCCGTGCGGGTCGAGACGTGGCCCATAGGAGAGAGCTTTAAAACAATCCTGCGATGCAGCGATGGACGCCTCAGTTCACCTGACGCCGGTGCTTGCCACCATACTTCTTGCCGCAATAGTCATCCAGTTCCCGCATCTCGTTCACGGCGGCGGCGACCAGCGCGGTGGCGCAGGACAGACCGCTGTCCGGTGTAGCCATCCGGGCCTCCACGCGATTTCGCAGTTCCTCGATGTCGGCGCGCGACAGGACGTTCTTTTCTCGCAAATAGCAGATCAGGCTTTGCAACAGGATCATTGCCTTGTCGCCGGGGGCCACATTATCGTTGTTCATCATCTTTCCGGTATCCTCTGGAGCGACCGTATTCCTCGGCCTGTAATGAGAAGATGATATGATGCTGAACAATTGTCCAGTGCCCGGGGACCTTCAGCTCACCAAAATGCCAATCGAGCTGCGCCAGCCTTGGTCCGCGCGCACTGAGCAGGTCCTCAATTGCACATTGCGGCGAGTTCCCGGCGGAACAGCGACGCCATGTAGTGGCGCAAGATTTTGTGGTCTCGGTAAGGAAACAGCTCGGCCCCCGCTACCATTCCCCAGGACATGGTGATGATGAAGTCCACCACCGTTGATCTGTCCTGTGGAGATGCGCCCGGCGCCAAAGAGGCCAGCGCCGCTCCCAGGCTGGTGCGCAGCCGGACATCCGCCTTGCGATTGATCTCGGCGATGATCGGGTTACACCCCACTGTGGCCACGAATTCGCACATCATGCGGCGATTTTCATGCGATGGCTCATCGATGGCGATTCGCTCGATCCAGGCGAGGATACCTTCGCGATCCCCCACCGCGACCGCCGTCTCCAGCGTCTCTTCCTCGAGCCATTCAGCAAGGTCGGCTTCGCAGATGGCGGCAATGATCGCCTCCTTGTTGGCAAAGTCCCGATAGATCTGCCCCACCGCGATGCCGGATGAACTGGCGATTTGGGCCATCCCGGTCTGATGGAATCCGCGTTTGACGAAGAGATCGCGGGTCGTGGCCAATATATGCTGCCGCCGCGCCGCAGAGCGGGGTCCCCGCACTCTTGCGACCGAATTGTTTTTTGCCACCATACCTCCCTAGCCCGCCTTATTCACCAAAAGTGTCCTGAAGGGTTGGCGGGAGTGGCGTAAGCCTCTGATCTGAATTAGGAACTGGGTGTCTAAGCCGAACCTGCCGCAGGGCAGAAAATGCCACGGGCCACACCCGCCATGAACGATGATATCGCAAGCTCATTTGGATTCCCAGCAGTCGGCCGCAAGAAAATCACAGCTGCGTTCGACGGTGGCCGGCTTACCTCGGATGGCGGTGTTCTACTGCTTGCACAGGCCGAGCGCGCGATGGGGATTTGCCAGCGCCTGGCGGCTTGTATTGCCGATCCGCGCGATCCAGCGCGGGTGATCCATCGCCTGGATGACATTCTGCGTGCCCGTGTGTTCGCGATTGCGTGCGGCTATGAGGATGCCGATGATCTCGATGCTCTGCGCGACGATCCAGGCTTCCGCCTGGCGCTCGGCAAGCTGCCGGAATCGGGCGCGGGGCTGGCCAGCCAACCGACGATGAGCCGGTGGGAAAATGCACCGACTACGCGCGAACTGGCCAGCATGATGGCCGCGATGATCGACATCTACTGCGCCAGCTATCCCGCCCCTCCGACAGCGGTCACGCTGGATATCGACGACACGTGCGACGTCGTGCATGGCTATCAACAGCTCTCGTTCTGGAACGGGCATCATGGGGAGCGCTGCTTCCTACCGATCCATATCTACGACACCGCGACCGGCAGGCCGGTGGCCATGCTGCTGCGCACAGGCAAGACGCCTTCTGGAAAGGAGGCGGCGGGGCACATCCGACGCCTGGTGCGTCACCTGCGCCGTAATTGGCCCGATACCCACATCACTATCCGCGGCGACGGGCACTATGGTCGACCCGAGGTCATGGCCTACTGCGATGCGGCCCGCGTCGATTACGTGTTCGGCCTGCCCACCAATTCAGCGCTGCGCGCCGATCCCGCCATTGTTGCGGTCGCCGATGCCTGCGCGGTCAAGCGCGCCCAGCGTCAGTGTCCCGTCCTGCGCAACTATGCCGAGACCCGCTATGGGGCAAAGACCTGGAAGTGCCAGCGTCGCGTCGTTGCACGGATCGAGGCCAGCACGCTGGGCATGGACATCCGCTATGTCGTCACCTCGTTGGCAACAGGATCGGCCGAGCACATCTACGACACGCTCTACTGCGCGCGTGGTCAGGCCGAGAACCTGATCAAGCGCCACAAGTCCCAGCTCGCCAGCGACCGAACCTCGTGCCGCTCGGCCAATGCCAATCAGATGCGCCTGATACTGCACACTGCCGCATACTGGCTGCTATGGCGCATCCAGCAGGCGATGCCCAGGACCGCTGCTCTGGCAAGCGCGGAGTTTACCACCTTGCGCCTGCGGCTGCTCAAGGTCGCTGCGCGCGTCGTAGAAAGTGCTAGCCGCATCCGCATTGCCTTCGCTTCCGCCTGTCCGGATGCCGACCTGTTCCGCGCCCTCGTTCTCCGGCTGAAGCCTGCGCCGACGTAGCCCATGCGGCAGCGCCGCAGAACTCCGAGCCCAGCCCTTCAACCCGAAAAGCCCATCAATCCGAATGCGGTGAAACAAACGCCAGCGATGCCGGTCGTCCGCGCAATACAGCCAGCCGCAGCAAATGCCCAGAGCGGACCCGAAACCGAGCGTCGTGAATAAGAGAGGCTAGTGGATTGATCGGAACGAATGGGTAGTGTGCGTGAAGTTCTGCAAAATCGCTTGAGGAGCGAGGCGGTCATGGCAGGCTGGTGATGTTCAACGTCACCGAGGAGACCCGCCATGACCAGGACCGAGATTAAGCCTGCTGTATCCGCTGTCAAAGAGTTGCTGGCGCAGGAGCCGGATGCGCTTCGCGAGATTGTGCGCAGCGTGATGCAGGCGATGCTGGAAGCCGAGATGGACGAGGCGCTGGGCGCGGGCAAGAGCGAGCGCAGCGATGCGCGGCTCGGCTACCGTTCGGGGCATTACCCGCGCACGCTGGTGACGCGGGTCGGCAAGCTGGAGCTGCGGGTGCCGCAGGACCGTGCCGGGCGCTTCTCGACCGAGCTGTTCGAGCGCTACCAGCGGTCGGAGCAGGCGCTGGTGGCGACGCTGGCCGAGATGTATGTCCAGGGCGTTTCGACGCGCAAGGTCAAGGCGATCACCGAAGAGCTGTGCGGCCATGCCTTCTCGGCCTCGACGATCTCGGCGATCAACAAGAAGCTCGATGGCAGCCTGGCGGCCTTTGCCCAGCGCCGCCTCGACGAGCCGTTCCCTTATCTGATCCTTGATGCCCGCTACGAGAAAGTGCGCGAAGGCGGCGTGGTTGGAAGCCAGGCGGTGCTGATCGCGATCGGCATCGACTGGGACGGCAGGCGGCAGATACTGGCCGTGGAGATGGCCAATCGCGAGAGCGCCACGTCATGGAAGGACTTCCTGCTGCGCCTGCGTGACCGGGGCCTGCATGGCACCGAGTTCGTCGTCGCCGACGATCATGCCGGCCTGCGCGCGGCGATCCGCGAGGTGCTGACCGGCGCCGCATACCAGCGCTGCTACGTGCACTTCCTGAGGAACGCGCTCGATCACTTGCCAAGGAAGGCCGACGACGACTGCCTGCAGGAACTGCGCTGGCTCTACGACCGGCGCAACCTCGCCGAGGCCCGCGCCGATCTCGCCCAGTGGCTCGCCCGATGGAGCGCCAAATATCCCAGGCTCACCGACTGGGCCGAGGAGACGATCGAGGAGACCTTCTCCTTCTACCGGCTGCCACGCAGGCATCACAAGCACATGAAAAGCACCAACATGCTCGAACGCTTCAATGAGGAAATCCGGCGGCGAACCTATGTCGTGCGGATATTCCCCAACGCCCCCAGCTGCCTGCGCCTGGTCCGCGCACTCGCCGTCGAAACCCACGAAAACTGGCTCGAAGCCAACCGCTACCTCAATATGGACGAACTGCGCGAGCAGAAGAAAACCGAACTACGCAAAGCCGCATGACCAGCACCATGACCGCCAATTTGCAGAACTTGACGCACACAACCTGGTTGGCTAGCGTGTTTGCCGCCGGAGCTGTGCTTCGCCGTTGGTGATCCGAATACGGACGGTGCTTCCAGCAGATAAAAGACAAACGAGGGGATGATTCATGAAGGCTTATCTTTACTGTGGCGTCGCTGGCCTCCTGCTCGCGGGCGAAGGTCCCGCTTTGGCGCAAGGCGCACCGGCATCGGCGCCCGGGCCGAACGCTGCGACTGCGCAGGGCGCGAACGAGATCGTGGTTACGGCGAATAAGCGCGAGGAAAAACTCAACAATGTCGGCCTGTCGATCACAGCGCTGTCCGGTGATGCGCTGGCGGAGCGTAAGATAACCTCGCTTCAGGACGTCGCGTCCGCCATTCCTGGTCTTGCCTACGCGCAAAGCGCCACCAACACGCCGATCCTCACGTTGCGTGGCGTAGGCTTCAACGAAAGCTCGCTCGGCGTCTACCCGGCGGTCAGCGTCTACGTCGACCAGGCACCTCTTCCGTTTCCGGTCCTGGCAAGCCATTCGGCGTTCGATCTTCAGCGGATCGAGGTCCTGAAAGGCCCGCAGGGAACCTTGTTCGGCCAGAACTCGACCGGCGGTGCGATCCACTATATCGCAGCCAAACCGACCCGCACCTTCACCGCGGGCGGCGACATCAGCTACGGCCGCTTCAACGAAATTGACGGCGATGCCTATCTGAGCGGCCCGATCACGGAGAACCTGCGCGCTCGCATAGCTGTTAGCGGCACGCACACCGATGACTGGCAGCGCAGCAGCAGTCGCCCCTACGACACAAACGGAAAGGTCTCCTACATCACCGGGCGCGCCATCGTCGATTGGGATGCGTCGGACAGCGTGCGGTTCTCGCTCAGCCTGAATGCGTGGCGCGATACATCGGATCCGCAAGCCTCCCAATACATCGCACTTCGCGGCCAGAACCCGTTCGTGCAGCAATCGTCGATCGATTATCCGTTCTCGCCACAAAATCCTCGGGCGGCCGACTGGTCGACGGGTATCAGTACGCCGCGCAGCGACCGCAAATTCTACCAGCCCGCGCTCCGCGCGGACATCGATCTCACCGACGCGATCACCCTGACGTCGCTCACCTCTTACGGCCACTACACCCAGCGGCAGACGACCGATGGTGATGGCATGGCGCTTGCACAAGGCGATCTGGTCAGGGATGATGGCCGGATCACCACCTTCAACCAGGAAGTGCGCCTTGCCAACTCGAGCAAGTCGGCGTTCCGATGGGTCCTCGGCGCCAACTACGAGCGCAGCCGCACTTACGAGAACCAGTTCCTCAACTTCGCAGATTCGTCCCAGAACAATGCCGGTGCTAATTTCATCGATGCGGGGGGCGTATACAATCGCCAACAGATCAGGAACTATGCGATCTTTGGGAACGCCGAATATGACCTGACCTCCAGACTGACGCTGAAAGGCGCAGTTCGGTATACCAACAGCCACAATCACGCGCTGACATGTACCTATGACGGCGGCGACGGACGGGTGGCGCAACTCCTCAACCTGCTGGGAAGCCTTCTCGGGACCGTGCCGTTCACGCCGATCGGCATCAATGACTGCTACGCGCTCAACCAGAACAACGTCCCGGGGACGCCCTATATCGGCCAGCTCAACCAGCACAACGTGTCCTGGCGGGCCGGTGCGGACTATCATGTCGGGCCGACCTCGTTGCTCTATGCGAACGTGTCTCGCGGGTATAAGGCGGGCAGCTTCCCGGTACTCGCTACCGCAAGCCAGTCCTCGCTGAACCCGGTGACACAGGAGCAACTCACTGCCTACGAGGCGGGCGCGAAGCTGGGTCTCTGGGATCGAAAGGTGCAGCTCAACCTGGCCGGCTTCTATTATGATTATCGTAACAAGCAGGTGCGCGGAAAGATCAACGATCCGTTGTTTTCCGTGCTCGACCTCCTGGTCAATGTTCCGAAATCGCGCGTCCTTGGTTTCGACGGAGATGTGACGATCAACCCGTTGCCGGGCCTTAGTCTCACAGGATCCCTCACCTATCTCGATAGCAAGGTCCAACGCTATTCGGGTTACAACGCGATCGGAGAGGTCAACAATTTCGCGGGCGACCGGCTGCCCTTCACGTCGAAGTGGAATGTCGGCCTCAATGCCGACTACAAGGCTCGACTCGACAATGGCGGAGCGCCCTTCATCGGAATTACGATGAATGCGCGATCCTCGCAGGACGCGGTAATCGGCGGCGACCGCATCGTCATCCCACCATCGCCGGTGAACAAGGTACTTCCAGGCTTAATCCATCCCTTCGAGATGAAGGGCTACGCCACGTTCGACGCGCGGGTGGGATATGAGGCGCCGGATGGACGCTGGACCGTGTCCCTCTGGGGCAAGAATATCTTCAACAAATATTACTTCACCAGCGTGATCACTTTCGACGACTCGATTTCGCGATTTGCTGCTCGGCCAGCGACCTATGGAGTCACGCTTGGCTTCAAGTTCGATTGACGTGCGCCTGGCATGGGCGCCGAAGGGAAGAGGGGACACCGTCACGTCCCTTAATATCGTCGGCTGGGACTTTGCAGGCCGGCGGACCTGAGCTTCGAGAAAACGCCGGTCATCTCCGCTCAAGACAACCAAATCCGCCCGTCTGCCCGCCATCACATTAACCTCCGTCTGATCTACAAGGGCTTATACAATGAAGCTTACTTCAGTTCCAGGTGACTAGATCAACACCCGTTCCACCTCATCGAGCGTCACGTCATCGGGCCTCCGATCGTAGAGCTGGGTCGTGCGCGTGGAGCTATGGTTCGCCATCGTCGCGGCCGTCTCCAGCGTGCCGCCGTTCTTCAGGTAAGTGGTAATCCCGGTCGCGCGGAACGAATGGTTGCCGATCGCCGTGCCGATCTCGGCCGCCACCGCGCGTCGGCGCACCATCGCGAACGCATTGGCCTGGGGCAGGGGAGTGTCGCTTAGCCGCTTGGTCCCGCGCGCGATCGTGCGGAACAACGGCCCCTTGGCTTGCGCGCGCAGCTCACACCCGTCGATATAGGCGGTCAGATAGTCCTCAAGATTATGGTGGCAGGGCATTTCGTGCTGCTTGCCGCCCTTTTCGTGCAGCCGCACCCAGAGACGGCGGTTCTGCATGAAAACGTCCTCGACACGCATGGAGAGCGCCGCGCCGATCCGCGCGAACGAATAGACCATCAGCCCGATTAGCGCGCGGTCGCGCAGACCCGCCGGCCCACCCACGTCGATCGTATCAAGCAGCCGCCGCGCCTCGTCGGGGGCCAGCACCGGCGTCTTGCCGCGCCGCTGACTATGCGCCGGCCCGCGCACCGATGCGGCGGGGTTCACCGGCATGACCTGGCCTATCACCAGCCAGTCGAACAGCCGACGCACGCCGGCGAGCTGCTGCTTGACGCTGGGCGCGCTCATCTCGCCTCCCAGCGCCTCGATCCACGCGCCGACGTGGAGCGGCTGCACGGCCCCAAGGGACGTGACCCCGCGCGCCGCTACCCAGGTCAGGAAGTCGCCAGCCGCGCGCGCATAGGCGCGGCGCGTATGCGCGTTGCGGATGGTGACGGCGAAAAACTCCAGGAACCGCAACCGCGCGCGGTCGTCGGCCGACGCGATCAGCGCCGGCAAGGCCAGCGTGGGCGAGGGAAGGGGGGCGAGCTGAGCCATTACCCCTCTCTCCGCCAGCGTGCGGGCGCGGCGCGCGGTTCGACGCGACGGCGCGCCATCTCCGCTTGCACCTGTTCATGGGGAGTGCCCGGCCTCGGATCATCGACCGCCGCCTGCAACAACCGGCGCAGCAACGCGTCGCGCAGATCACGATGCGGCTCCAGATCGCGGAAGTTGCCGACGATCGCGAACACCGCCTCCGAAGGATCGGCGAACATGCCGCGCTCGATCGGTTCCAACAGCCAGTCGGCCAGCGCCGGGGGCAGATAGGCCTCAAACCGCAACCCGCCCGCGCGGGCCTGCTCCCGCAAGCTCTCGGCCTGGGCGCGGGACACGGGATTGTCATACGGGTAATCATCCTCGTCGTGCATGTCGGGGACACCGCCGATCTGGGTCATGGCCGGCCCCGGACATGGGCGGCGGGATCGATGATCGTGATGGCGTCGCGCGAGCCGTTGGCGACGGCATCGGCGATCCCGAAGATCTCGACGCGACCGCCTTCGTTGTAGATGCGTCCCGCCACCGTGCCATGGATGATTGCGCGCGCGCCGGTCTCGATCGTCAGGTTGCCCGTAATTGTGCCGTGGAGGATGAAACGGATGCCCCGATGCAGCGTCGCATCGCCAGCGACCATGCCATAGAGGGCGATATTCTCCTCGATGGCGAAGGGGCCTTCGATCTTGTCGTGCACCGCGCGCATTATGCCGCCGCCTCTATGTCCGTCAGGGCAAAATCATTGCCCTTGAACAACAGCGGCTCGTCGGTCGCCTTGGCCAGCGCATAGGAAAAGCAGTCGCCAAAGTTCAGGCCCGCTTTGTGGCGGCCCTTGCCGAAATCGAGAAACGCCTGTCGCGCCAGTTCGCCATGATCGAGCGTCACCGGTTCGATCGTGATGCCGGCGCGGCGAAAGAAGGCTTCGGTCTGGCGCATCCCTTCGGGACCGAGCTGGCGTTCGATGACCATCGACAGCTCGACATAGCTGGCGACGCTGATGCGGCAGGCATCGGCATCATGGATGGCTTGTGCGAAGGTCGCCGCTTCGGGTTCGCGATAGAGGATCGCGACCAGGGCCGAGGTGTCGAGGATCATTTCGGCAGGCCATTATCGTCATAAAACAGTTCGGCATGATCGACATAGGGGCGCTTCACATGCGTGGCGGCGCGATCGGCGATCGTTAGCAGTTCCGCGACGCTCGCCTTGCTTTTCTGACGCTCGATCCTGGCGAAGCGCTCGCGCAGCGCCTCCGTCACCACGCGGGTCATGCTCTGGCCGGTCGCTTGGGCGATGGCCTGCGCAAGCCGATGGGCTTCAGGGTCTTTAACATTGAGGCTCATGGTCCGCCTTTCTAGAAAATTAGCCACCTTTCTACCATGCAGCGCGCCTAAGGGGAAGAGTGTATGATAAAGGACATTATCACACATTCAGGGGACCATGATCGCCATGCCCGAGACGGCCTCGACACCGCCGCAGCGCCGCCCTGTCATCCGGACCGTAAGCTTCGATGAGGCCGGCGCGGCGATCGGCCGCTTGCTGCCGATCGCGCTGCCGCCCACGCGCGCGGCCGAGACCGGCGCGTCGGCCAAGGTCGCGGATTTTCTGTTGGCCTGGTGGAATGGCGACGAGTGCGGGCATTTCCCGATCCTGCATCTTTGCAACGTCGATGCCGTCATTGCCGAGGATATGCTGACGGTCATGGCCTATCTGGCGCAGGAGTCGACCACCTATGCCGATGCCTGGGGTTACCGCGACGCGATGCACGACCTTTGGGTGCGCTATCGCGGCGACCCCGCCGAGAGCGTTTAAACGTCTCCGAAGATCCACCGTAAAAAGGGATGCCGGCATGATCGAAAATGACGACGAGGCTTTTGCCGACAACTGCGCCGAGCGCGACCAGGCCAAGGCGCTGCGCGAGCAGGCGCGCGGGGGCGGGCTGCGTTTCGAGGTGTATCTACCCGGCGACATGGCCGATTGGCTGTTGGCGCAGGTCGAGCGGGGCCATTTCGTTGATCCGTCCGAGGCGGTGTTCGCGATCGTCCAGAACTTCATCGAGATGGAGCCGCACCGCGATTTGCGCGACGAGCTGTTGCGCCGGATATTGGACGAGTCGGTTGGACGCGGGCTTGAGGACGTGAAGGCGGGCCGCGTTCGTCCCGCCGATGAGGTGTTTGACGAATTGCGCCGGGAGCTGGCGAAGCCCCGCCGCGAGCCGGCCCGCTGGCAGAAGATCGCACGATGAACCAGCTCGCCCTCCTACCCTCGCCCGCGCTGGCGTTGCCGGCCTTGATCGCGGCGGCCGACGACGCCACGCGGCTGCGCTTCCTTGAGTTCTTCGCCGTCACCATCCGCAATCCGCATACGCGCCGTGCCTATGCGCGCGCGGCGGGCGACTTCCTGGCCTGGTGCGAGGCGCGCGGCGTTGCCTCTCTCGCTGGCGTGCAACCGCTCCACGTCGCGGCCTGGGTCGAGGCGCTGGGGCGCGAGCTGGCCGCGCCCAGCGTCAAGCAGCAGCTCGCCGGCGTGCGCCACCTGTTCGACTGGCTGGTAACGGGCCATATCGTGCCGGTGAATCCTGCCGGATCGGTGCGCGGGCCGGCGCATAGCCAGCGGCGCGGCAAGACGCCGGTGCTCGCCCCCGACGAGGCGCGGCGGCTGCTCGATACCATCGACGTGACGACGCCGGCGGGCCTGCGCGACCGCGCCCTGATTGGATTGATGGTCTATTCATTCGCACGGATCGGCGCGGCGCTCGCGATGCGGGTGGAGGACGTGTTCGTGCAGAATCGCAGGCTTTGGGTGCGCCTGCACGAGAAGGGCGGCAAGCGCCATGAAATGCCCTGCCACCACAACCTTGAGCATTATCTCGCTGAATATCTCGACGGGTGCGAGTTGCGCGAAGACCGCAAAGGGCCGCTGTTCCGCACGATCGCGCGCGGCACTAAGCGCCTCAGCGATACCCCCCTGCCCCAAGCCAATGCGTTCGCGATGGTGCGCCGGCGCGCGGGCGCGGCCGAGATCGGGACGGCGATCGGCAACCATTCGTTCCGCGCGACCGGGATCACCACCTATCTGAAAAACGGCGGCACGTTGGAGACGGCCGCGACGATGGCAAACCACAGCTCGACGCGCACCACCCAGCTTTACGACCGGAGACCCGATGACGTGACGCTGGACGAGGTGGAGCGGGTGTTGATCTAGGCGGCGATCGCCGGCGCACACGCCCAGCGGTCGCCATCCCAATGAAACCCTAGCCGCTGCGCGTTGCTGATCGCGGGCGGCTCGCCCTTGCGCCAGAAGGCGCGCATCTTGGCGCGCTCGTCCAGATCGGCGTCGGCGACGATCGCGCGCGCGGCCTGGATGAACTGCCCATGTCCGAACACATAGACGAGCGAAGCGGGCGGCATGGCCGCGAGGCGGGCCAGCGCCGCCTCGCAGCGCCCGAGCAAGGCGCGGAAACTCTCCGCCCCTTCCCCGTCGCAATAGTCCGGATCGGCCGCGCTCCAATAGCGTTCGAGGTGCGGCATCCGTTCGGCGCTGCGCGTGCCGTTCCAGCGCGCCGGTTGCAGATAGGTAAATTCTTCGATCGGCCACACTTCGACCGGCACGCCAGGAAAGCGCGCTATCGTCGGCGCGGCCGTCTGCCGGGTGCGGGTATAGGGCGACGTGACGATGAGCGCGGGCGCTTGCGTCCAGCTCGCCGCGACCTGGCGCGCTTGTTCGTGGCCGCGCTCCGTCAGCTCGATCGCCGCGAGATCATGGCACGGCACGCCGGCGTTGCCGGTGGATTCGCCGTGGCGGATGAAGATCGCCCGCATGTGCGTCATCTATCCGAATACCTCGCTATGCGAGCCAAGGCGCGCGAGGCGCAGCGTTTCGTCGTCGGGCTTGGCGTAGATCAGCACCAGATCGGGCTTGACGTGGCAATCGCGGTAGCCCGCCCAATCGCCGCTCAGATCATGGTCGCGGTATTTGGGATCAAGCGGCGTGTCGGTCGCGAGCGCGGCCAGGACAGGCAGAAGATCGGCATCGAGGGTCGCTCGATGCCGGCCCTTTGATTCCCGCTTGTAGTCGCGCTTGAACCGGGTCGAACGATCAATCGTCCGCACGGAGGTCCGCCATCAGCGCATCGACGCTGGCGAACTTGGTCCCCTTCCCCGCCGCCAGCTCTGCCATTGCCTCGCGTGTCGCGGCGTTCGGAACCTTGACCTCGAAAGGCAAGCGCCGTTCGTCGGCGATACGCAGCATCAACAGTCGGATAGCGTCGGAGATCGAAAGGCCCATCGCGCCCAGCGCGGCGGTGGCGCGTTCCTTCGTCGTATTGTCGATCCTGGCGCGGACATAGGTGTCGGAAACAGCCATTGGGATTTCCTTCTGAAAACGTAGTCCCAACGTAGTCACAAAATCTGATTTTGGCAATGGGTGCGGTGATTATGCGCCTGCCGCTGACGCGGCATCGTGGCTCTAGTCGCTCACGCTCCCCAAGCCCGCAAGCGGTCTTGGCCCAAGGTGACGATCCACATGGCGGAAGCGAGATCGCTGCGCGGATCTCGCGCAGCAATGCCGGCGTGCGCCGGCGCCGATCCTGTTTGAAGGGGGAAAGGCGGTCCCGGCCGCCTCTCCCCCGCAACGGGATAGACGGGCCGTGCCTCGCTACGCTGCGGCCGCTCCACCCCGTCGATTCCCGCTGCCCCCCTCTCCCGCCGGCGTTCTTGGGCGTCCGTGTTCCGGCCGATGGCATGGCCATCGCCGGACAGGCGATTTGAAGGGAGTAAAGACGATGACCCACGAAACCCGCGAAAGCTGGCTCAATGCCGTGGCGCAGGGCATGGCTCCGCTGTTCGAGGCGCTGGACGCCCCCCTGCCCGACCGCGTGCGCGTGGCGATCGGCTTCACCAGTAGAGGCGCGAAGGGCAAGGCGATCGGTGAGTGCTGGGACAACCGGCTCAGCGCGGACGGGCATTTTGAAATCTTCATCCGCCCGGACCTAGCGCATGCGCCTGACGCCATGCCCGCGCAGATCGCCGCCATCCTCGCCCACGAGCTGGTCCATGCCGCTGTCGGCATCCCGGCAGGGCATGGGAAGGCGTTTAAACGGGTCGCGCTTGGGCTGGGCCTTGTCGGGCCGATGCGCGCCACCACTCCCGGCGACGCCTTACTTGCGGCCATCGCACCGATCCTTGAGGCCGCTGGCTCCCTCCCCCATGCCCATCTCGACACCGGCGGGGAGTCGACCGCGCCCAAGAAGCAGAAAACCCGGATGCTGAAATGCGAGTGCGCGACGTGCGGCTATACTGTGAGGACCGCGCGCAAGTGGCTGGAATTGGCCGGAGCGCCGCTTTGCCCGATTGAAGGGCACGGGATCATGCAGCATGAGCCGCTGGACGCCGACGATGACGAGGGTGGTTAAGCGTCCTCCCCCTGCCCCTTTCATTCAGGCACGGCTTGCACTATGCCCACATGCAAACATGCGGTCATGTAAGGATATTCACATGCCAACAATCGCCATTATCAGCCAGAAGGGTGGTGCGGGGAAAACCACCCTCGCCCTGCATCTGGCCGCCGCCGCCGAGGATGCTGGCCATACCGCGCTGGTGATCGACCTCGACCCGCAGGCGACAGCGAGCCAGTGGGCGGCGTGGCGCAAGGATGCGCCCCCGGTCGTGATCGACAGCGCCCCCCCTCGCCTTGCCGCCAAGATCGAGCAGGCGAGGGCGCAAGGCGCAGCGTTCATCGTGATCGACACCCCGCCCCATGCCGACAGCGCCGCCAGCGCCGCCGTCGAGGCGGCCGACCTGGTGCTGATCCCATGTCGGCCGAGCGCGTTCGACCTGGCCGCGATCAAGACGACCGCCAGCCTTGTGAAGATGCGCGGCAAGCCCGCTTTCGTGATCTTCACGGCGGGAAGCCCGACCGCGCCGCGCATGTATGAGGAAGCGACGCAGCTTGTGCAGGATTATGGGCTGGACGCCTGCCCGCACCGTGTTGCGGATCGTGCCGCGTTCCGTCACGCGGCGGCCGAGGGGAAAACCGCGATGGAGATCGAGCCGGACGGCAAGGCGGCAGACGAGGTGCGCCAGCTTTACAAGTGGACATGCGAGCATGTAAACATGCAAGCATCAACGAAGCGGAGGGCCAGCGCATGAGCCGGAAGGGATCATTGCTTGCATTGCGGGATCGCGATCCCGCACCAACGCCGGCGTCGACCGAGCCGGAGGGAAGGGCGGCCGCGCTGACCGCCCGCAGCACTGGCGTAGGCACCGGCAGCAGTTCGAGCAGCAGCCCGGTTGCGCCGAGCCGTCAGGGCAAGAAGGCGATGACGGGCTATTTCAGCCCGGAAATGTCGTTCGCCATGCACATGACCGCCCGCAAGCACGGCATGAGCTTGCAGGACGCGATGGCCGAGGCGTTCAACGACTGGCTCCGAAAGATGGGGGAAAGTCCTGTAGGCAAGTGAGCATGTTCACATGCAAACATATAGCTTAGGGGAAAACTCATGCCGTGCTAATCGTGTCCGCCATCTTCGCACTGGTGATGATCGGATTGTCCATCCGGGCAAACGCCCGTTTCCGGCAGGAAAGGAACTGCCGATGCAATAGCGGCTTTCACGATCAGAGCCGCTTTCCAATTTGGTGAATTGGTCCGCACCTCGCGTTCTAGCTCTCAGCTTCACGCCCTTCCTTGCGATCTGTGTGCTGGGGCTGTTCAATGTTGCAGCGATGACCCTAACGCCGCGATGACCCTAACGCCGAGGCCGGGGCAGGAGGGGATGCTGTTACCGTCCCTGATCTTTATTGGAGGCGCGTTCGTGGCGGCCCATGTTTTCCACCTTTGGTTGATCGGAAGGAGCCTGGGCCGAAGTTAAACTCAATGTCGTCATGTTCACATGCAAACATGGCAGTTAACGCCACGACACTGTCCTATTGCCGCCACGATTTTCGGCGAAGCAATCACGCCATGGTAGTTATTAGGCCCAGTCGGCCCGAAGCTGCGATTTTGGCCAGGTTGAAGAACGAACACTGAACGCTTGATTGATTCTACCAGGACCGTTGCTGACCACCGACCTCGTAGATATCGGCTTCCATGGAGCAATTGTAGCTCTCTGCGATGTTGAACATCTCGGAGAGGAGGCTTTGGATTTCCTCATCAAGGGAAATGCCATCCGGATCGGGGTCATAGGCGACGGTCAGTTTGTAATCACAATTGCCGTTTTTTACCATGGCGTAGTCGCGTTCCAGCATCGCCTCAATCCGCTCCCGAGCGGGTTTTCTACCTCTTCCACGCTTGTTGAAGTTCTCGATAATCAGATGCAGGGCGATGCTGGCAGTGGGCGGCTTTTCCGGCAGTTTGGTCTGTGACGGAATAATGTCGAGCGCCCGATAGACGGTCATTCGTGAGACCTTCAGGTCGCGGGCAACGCGGGCCTTGCTGGCGCCGGCGGCAAGGCGACGGCGGATTTCATCGTCATCGACGTTCTTCTTCCGGCCTTTGTAAACGCCTTCGGCGCGCGCCGCTTCGATCCCGGCGCGCTGACGATCCTTGATGAACTTCAGCTCCATATCGGCGACCATGCCGAGTATGGTGATGACCATTCGCCCCATGTCGCCCGCCGTCGTCACCTCTGGCTCAAGGATGCGCAGCGAAGCTCCCTTTTCATCAAGCTCATGCACCAGGTTCAGGACATCGCGCGTGGAGCGGCCGAGCCGGTCGAGCCGCAGCACGACCAGCTCGTCGCCGGTGTGCATAAACTGCATGATCGTTTCCAGTTCCGTGCGCCCGCTCCGCGAGGCCCCCGATCCGGTCTCGGAACGGATAATTTCGCAACCTGCATTCTTGAGGCGGCCAATCTGGATATCCAGATCCTGGTCCGTGGTGCTGACGCGGGCATATCCGATACGAGCCAAGTGCAAAATCCGTCACATTAGGGTGGCTCTTGCAGTGTATCGTCACATTGAGCGCAAACCCACCCTTTTGTGACAGACGAATGGTGTCACTCGGCCCTATCACTCTGGGGTGTACCCAAATGTTATAGGCCGATCAGCCGCCTCACGCTGCAAGCCGTCCAAAATCAATCCGGTCGTTCAGGTCGAGGTCGAAGCGGCCATAAGGGTTCACATGACTGTAGATCAACGGCGTGAGACCACGATAATCTTCCGGCGTCATCCGCCCCGCCCACTTCGGCTCAACCAGTACGGTCTGAAGCATGCGGGTGTTCACATACACCAGCGCTACCACGAGAGCCTCGACAACGTCACGCCCGCCGATGCCTACTTCGGCAGGGCTGCCGCCATCATCGAACGAAGAGAAAGGATCAAGCGAAAGACACTCGAACATCGGCGCTTGCAACACCGCAAGCTCGCCGCCTAAACATCAAACCAAGACGAGGCCCACACTCCGCTGATCTACGCCGCGAGTTGTGCCAAATGTTCTGACGACGGACACGATATGATCGACAGACGTTCCATTCTCGGCGGTGCGGTGCTTGGCGCAGGTGTATTGGGAATAGCCGCATATGCCGGGCGCGACCTGTTGATAGGCAAGAAAGCGACGCTTGCTTCGGCAACAGCGCGCTCGCAACTTCTCGTTCCTCCTCTTTATTCAGGGGAACGAGAAGGCGGCGAGAGGGTTTTCGATCTCAATCTGCGCCACGGCGTCTCACATTTTTTTGAAGGGATCGAAACGCCGACCATCGGCATCAACCAACCCTATCTAGGCCCCACACTTGAGATGCACGCCGGCGATACGGTGCGGATGAATGTCACGAGCGATCTGTCCGAAACGGCGACCGTCCACTGGCACGGTTTTCATCTTCCGGCGCGAGCCGATGGCGGACCGCATCAGCCGATCGAGCCAGGAGGGAGCTGGACCGCGCGTTTCGATGTCCGACAGCGCGCAGCGATGTTCTGGTATCATTCGCATGCGCACCGCCGCTCGGGGCCACAGGTCTATCAGGGTCTGGCCGGAATGATCTACGTCCGCGACAGCGCGAGCGAGGCGCTCGACCTTCCAAACGACTATGGCATCGATGATATACCGCTGGTCGTACAGGATCGCGCTTTCGCGCGCGATGGAAGCCTCGTTTATTCCACACGCATGCATAATATCATGATGGGAATGATGGGTGACACGATGCTGGTCAACGGCGTCGTCGAGCCCGTCTTCGAGGCAAAGTCCGATCGTTTGAGGCTGCGACTAGTCAATAGCTCGAACGCACGCTTTTACCGTTTCGGGTTCGACGATGGCCGCAGCTTCCATCAGATCGGAACCGACGGCGGTTTGCTCACTGCGCCGCTGCCAACCGACAATGTTGTTCTCGCTCCCGGCGAACGCGCGCAGGTAATCGTCGATGTCAGCGATGGAAGGCCGGTTTCGCTGCTTGCGGACGGGCTCGAAATCATGGGTATGGGAAATATGGGCCGGGGAATGAGAGGGTCCGGATCCATGGGCGATTCCGACCGGCCGACGGACAATTGGATGATGGGCGACCGAGGCGGCCGTGGCGGTATGATGGGCGAAGAGGAGCGTCGCGATGGGATGATGGGCGGCATGATGGATGAAAGGCGTCGCTTTACCGTGCTGGATATCCAGCCGGCCGCGAGCCGCAGGCGGGCGATCGCTATGCCTCGCCAGCTCGCTACTTTGCCTCAGGTCGATCCGGGCAATGCCGTTCGCACGCGCCGTTTTGTTCTCGATATGGGCATGGGAATGCGCATGATGCGTGGAGGTGGTTTCACCATCAACGGCAAATCGATGGATACGCAGCGTGTCGACGAGACAGTACGGGTCAATACCACCGAAATCTGGCAGGTCGAGAATGCCTCGATGATGGCGCATCCGTTCCACATCCACGATGTGCAGTTCCGTATCCTCGACCGGAACGGCAGGGCCCCTGATGCGACGGAACAGGGGCTAAAGGACACGGTTGTCGTCTATCCGGGCGAAGCCGTGCGGCTCCTTTTGCGGTTCGAGGACTATACCGACCCGGATTTGCCTTACATGTATCACTGCCACATCCTCGAGCACGAAGACGCCGGCATGATGGGGCAATTCACCGTCACAGCCTGAATCAGTAACCGGGCAGAAGACCTGCCACCGACGGCCTCCAGGCCCTCACCAATGCGAGCACCATTTCATGAAAGCATCCGATCTTCTTGTCGCCGCGTTGGAAGCCGAAGGCGTCGAATATATTTTTGCGGTTCCGGGCGAGGAGAATTTGGATTTGCTTGAATCGCTACGCACCTCGTCGATCCGCCTGATCGTTACCCGGCACGAGCAAGGAGCGGGGTTCATGGCGGCAACCTATGGACGCCTAACCGGTAAAGCCGGCGTATGCCTTGCCACGCTGGGGCCGGGGGCGACAAACCTCACGACGCCGGCAGCTTATGCCGCTCTGGGCGCTTTCCCTCTGGTCATGATAACCGGCCAAAAACCCATCAAGGTCTCGAAGCAGGCGCAGTTCCAGATCGTCGATGTCGTCTCGCTTTTCACCCCATTATGTAAGATGGCGAAGCAGATCGTGAATGGGGAGCGCATTCCTTCGCTCGTGCGCGAAGGTTTCAGGAGAGCTCAGGAAGAGCGACCCGGTGCAGTTCTGCTGGAGCTGCCCGAAGACATTGCCGAGGAAGAAACCTCCGAACCGGTCGTTGCGCCCCACCCCCGCCAATATGCGGTGGCCGGAGATGCCGCGCTAGACGAAGCCGCCGAGCGTATTCTGGCCGCCGATCGCCCGCTGCTACTGGTTGGTGCCGGGGCCAACCGACGTAGCGCTTGTAAGGCGCTCCGAAAGTTCGTCGACGATACACAATTTCCGTTTTTCAATACGCAAATGGGCAAGGGAGTGCTTGATGAGGCAAGCCCTCTGTATCTTGGAACGGCGGCTCTATCATCGGATGACTATGTTCATTGCGCCATCGATCGCGCAGACCTGATCGTCAATATCGGCCATGACGTGGTCGAGAAACCGCCCTTTTTCATGGAGCCTGACGGACGCACTGTTATCCATGTGAATTACAAGGCCGCAGAGGTCGACCAGGTCTATTTCCCGCAGCTGGAAGTCATCGGCGATATTGCCGGATCTGTCGAGCGACTGGGAAACCGGCTGCGCGGCAAACACCCTAGTGACCCGGCAGCCTACGCCAAAGTCCATGAGGACATCGCGGCGCACATCCGCCAAGGCAGCGACGATGGCCGCTTTCCGATGGTGCCCCAGCGCATCGTTGCAGATGTACGGGCGGTCATGGGCCGCGACGACATCGTCGCACTCGACAACGGCATCTACAAGATCTGGTTCGCCCGCAACTATATCGCGCATGAGCCGAACACGATTCTGCTCGACAACGCGCTGGCGACGATGGGAGCGGGTCTCCCCTCGGCGATGATGGCAGCGATGCTGTCGCCCGAGCGCCGCGTGCTCGCCGTATGCGGCGATGGCGGGTTCATGATGAATTCGCAGGAGGTGGAAACCGCGGTCAGGCTCGGCCTCAACCTCGTCGTACTCATCCTCAATGATTCCGCTTACGGTATGATCCGGTGGAAGCAGGAAGAACTTGGCTTTCCCGATTACGGTCTGAGCTTCGCCAACCCCGACTTCGTTACCTATGCGAAGAGTTATGGTGCGACGGGCCACCGGATCGAAAGCAGCGAAGCACTGGTACCGACCTTGAATGAAGGGTTTGAAAGCGGCGGCGTTCACCTTGTCGACTTGCCGGTGGATTACTCCGAGAACCGCAAGGTTCTGATCGATGAACTCAAGGCGATGGAGTGTCCCCAATGACGTGGCAGGTCCTCAATCCCTACGACCAGGAATGCATTGGCAGCGTTGAGCTGGTCGACTGGCCGCAAGTCGATCGTTGGCTCGACGAGGCGCGCGCGCTGCACGAAGACCGACAAGCGCGGCTCCCCGCGCATGAACGCATCGCCATCCTGCAGCGCGCCATCGGGCTGATGCGCGAGCGCGCGGAGACACTGGCAATGCAGATTGCGCTCGAGGGCGGTAAACCCATCGTCGACGCGCGCGTGGAAACCAGTCGCGCCATTCAGAGCGTCGAATTGTGCATACACGAATTGTTCGCCAGCGGCGGGCGCGAAATCCCGATGGACCTGACGCAGGCGGGGGCAGGACGCAAAGCCTATACCTTCCGTGAGCCGATTGGGCCGGTCGTGGCGATCTCCGCTTTCAATCATCCTCTGAACCTGATCGCCCATCAGGTGGGACCGGCAGTTGCAAGCGGATGCCCTGTTCTGGTGAAACCGGCCAAGGACACGCCCCTTTCCTGCAAGAGCTTCGTCGAAATCCTTTATGAAGCCGGACTCAATGAAAATTGGTGCCGTTTCGTGCCGTGCTCGGACGAGGTCGCCGAAAAAATGGTCACCGATCCACGAACTGCGTTCTTCTCCTTCATCGGTTCGGCCAGAGTTGGCTGGATGCTCCGCTCCAAACTGGCCCCTGGCACCCGCTTGGCGCTGGAACATGGGGGCGCGGCCCCGGTCATCGTCGATGACAGCGTTGCGCACGCCAAGGTAATTCCTCCGCTCCTGAAAGGGGGCTTTTATCATTCTGGTCAGGTCTGCGTCTCGGTGCAGCGCGTGTTCGTTCCGCGCGCCGAATTGCCGGACTTCGCTGCCGAGCTCGCTGCGGGAGCAGAAGCGCTGACGGTGGGCGATCCGACCAATGCGGAAACCCAATGCGGTCCGCTCATTCGTCCTGCCGAAGTCGACCGCGTCGAATCCTGGGTCGATGCAGCCGTTCAGGGCGGCGGCAGGCTCGCCGCAGGGGGTAAGCGCACGGGTTCCACCCTTTACCAGCCCACGGTCCTTGTCGATCCGCCCGACGACGCCGATGTATCGCGGAAGGAAGTGTTCGGCCCTGTGGTCTGCATTTACGGATACGACGACGTCGATGCTGCGATCACGCAGGCGAACGCGCTTCCCTACGCCTTCCAGGCGGCTGTGTTTACCGACCGAATGTCCTGGGCCGATTACTGCGTCGAAGCGCTGGCCGCGTCAGCCGTAATGGTCAACGATCATACCGCATTTCGCGTCGACTGGATGCCGTTCGCAGGACGCCGTCAGTCGGGTCTCGGAACAGGCGGTATCGGTTACACGATGGCCGATATGAGCGAAGAAAAGATGGTGGTCGTGAATTCACCATCCAGCGTCCGATGACCTTGAGCGCGGCGAAACGGCTTGCGCCCGTTTTGATTCTGGCCAGCTTCGGCCTCGACCAATTGTCGAAAACCTGGGCGCATTCTTTCGTTGGTTCGGGTAACGTGATCGCAGTGTTCCCGGGCTTCAATCTAGTCGCCATCGCCAATAGCGGCGTGGCATTCGGACTGGCGGGTGGAGCAGCCCCCGTGATCCTTATCGCGATCGGCGTTCTGCTTTCGGGCATGCTCGGGATTTGGCTGATGAGAACCCGATCCCCCATCCATGCGCTCGGCTTGAGCTTGGCGATTGGCGGAGCGCTCGGCAACGTTGCAGACAGGCTGATGTTTGGCGCCGTCAGGGACTTTATCGATTTGTACTGGGACAATTTTCATTGGCCATCATTCAATCTGGCCGACGTCGCGATCGTAGCGGGACTGGGGCTTTTGATCCTGGTGGGCGAAGACCAGCCTGAAACCAGCGCGAATACGAGCTGATTAAGACCGGACGCAATGAGAAAAGACGAACGCTTCCGCATAGCGCGGAAGGTCGGCACACCAGCAGGCTGGCGATGCCGTCTATCGCGTCTGAACGCCGCTTGGTCGCGATCTCGGTTGCACCTACAGCAACTGTAGCACCCATCTGTACGTGTAGCTGCGTTGCTTTAGGCTCAGGACCCATTGATTCGAGAGGCATGATCTGATTCAGGCTCCGCAAGGAGACTGAGCATGAGCGATCTGTACTGGCTGACGGACGAGCAGATGGCGCGGCTCCGACCATACTTCCCCAAGAGCCACGGCAGGCCGCGGGTTGATGACCGGCGGGTGCTGAGCGGGATCATCTTCGTCAATCGCAACGGGTCGCGCTGGTGCGATGCGCCCAAGGAGTATGGTCCGCACAAGACGCTCTACAACCGATGGAAGCGATGGGGCGAAATAGGTGTCTTCCTCCGCATGATGGAAGGGCTGGCCGCCGAGGGCGCCGATCCGAAGACGGTCATGATCGACGCAACTTACCTGAAGGCGCACCGCACGGCATCGAGCCTGCGGGTAAAAAAGGGGATCTCGGGCGGCTGATCGGTCGCACCAAAGGGGGCATGAACACCAAGCTTCATGCCGTCACCGATGCCAACGGCCGTCCACTCAGCTTCTTCATGACCGCTGGCCAGATCAGCGATTATACCGGTGCTGCGGCGCTTCTCGACGATCTTCCCAAGGCGCAATGGCTGCTGGGCGACCGCGGCTACGACGCCGACTGGTTCAGGGATGCCCTTCAGCAAAAGGGGATCAAGCCCTGCATTCCTGGGCGGAAATCCCGTCTCGATCCCATCAAATACGACAAGCGTCGCTACAAACGCCGCAACCGCATCGAGATCATGTTCGGTCGCCTCAAGGACTGGCGCCGCGTCGCCACCCGATACGATCGGTGCCCTACGGTCTTCTTCTCCGCCATCGCTCTCGCCGCCACCGTCATCTTCTGGCTCTGATTAATGAGTCCTGAGCCTAGCGCTCACCACAGGAGATTTTCAATGACACTTCAACTTGGCGACACCGCACCCGATTTCGAGGCCGACACAACCGATGGCACGCTCAAATTCCATGAATGGATGGGTGACGACTGGGCGGTGCTGTTCTCGCACCCTGCGGATTTCACTCCTGTTTGCACGACGGAACTTGGTGAGGTTGCCCGCCTCAAGCCTGAATTCGACAAACGCGGCGTCAAAGTGATCGGTCTCAGCGTCGATCCGCTCGAAGATCATCGAGCTTGGGCGGGCGACATTGCCGAAACCCAGGGTCATGCTCTCAACTTTCCGCTGGTCGCGGACCCGGATCGTGAAATCGCTGATCTCTATGGAATGATCCATCCGCAGGCTGATGATTCATTCACCGTCCGCTCGGTGTTCGTCATCGGTCCCGATAAGAAAGTGAAACTTACGCTCACTTATCCCGCGAGCACGGGACGAAATTTCGAAGAGATCTTGCGGATTATCGATTCGCTGCAACTGACGGCGGACCACAGCGTGGCCACACCTGTGAACTGGCAGCAGGGCGAGGACGTCATCATCGTGCCTTCGCTCAGCGATGAAGAAGCGCGTGAGAAATTCCCCCAAGGCTGGGAGGCGGTGAAGCCTTATTTGCGCGTTACACCGCAACCTAAGGGCTGATCCCCGATTGCCGCTAATAATTCTGCAAGGGCTCTTGCGGTTGTCTAGGCTCAGGACTCATTAATCAGAGCCAGAAGATGACGGTGGCGGCGAGAGCGATGGCGGAGAAGAAGACCGTAGGGCACCGATCGTATCGGGTGGCGACGCGGCGCCAGTCCTTGAGGCGACCGAACATGATCTCGATGCGGTTGCGGCGTTTGTAGCGACGCTTGTCGTATTTGATGGGATCGAGACGGGATTTCCGCCCAGGAATGCAGGGCTTGATCCCCTTTTGCTGAAGGGCATCCCTGAACCAGTCGGCGTCGTAGCCGCGGTCGCCCAGCAGCCATTGCGCCTTGGGAAGATCGTCGAGAAGCGCCGCAGCACCGGTATAATCGCTGATCTGGCCAGCGGTCATGAAGAAGCTGAGTGGACGGCCGTTGGCATCGGTGACGGCATGAAGCTTGGTGTTCATGCCCCCTTTGGTGCGACCGATCAGCCGCCCGAGATCCCCTTTTTTACCCGCAGGCTCGATGCCGTGCGGTGCGCCTTCAGGTAAGTTGCGTCGATCATGACCGTCTTCGGATCGGCGCCCTCGGCGGCCAGCCCTTCCATCATGCGGAGGAAGACACCTATTTCGCCCCATCGCTTCCATCGGTTGTAGAGCGTCTTGTGCGGACCATACTCCTTGGGCGCATCGCACCAGCGCGACCCGTTGCGATTGACGAAGATGATCCCGCTCAGCACCCGCCGGTCATCAACCCGCGGCCTGCCGTGGCTCTTGGGGAAGTATGGTCGGAGCCGCGCCATCTGCTCGTCCGTCAGCCAGTACAGATCGCTCATGCTCAGTCTCCTTGCGGAGCCTGAATCAGATCATGCCTCTCGAATCAATGGGTCCTGAGCCTAGCGTTTATGTCTGCGACTTTGCCATTGGTTGCTCGTGGGGTGAAGGCAGTGGTCTTCTACGGAGCGCTGGCCGGTTTAACGCTACTGCCGGACGTGTATTCCGCGCTTAGGCTTTCCATTATACGGCATTCCGAAACGCTTCCGCCCTCGCAGGAGCCAGCGATTTGTCCGAGCTCATCGCGCAGAAGCATTAGCCTTGTGATTTTTTGGTTCACATCGGCCAGGTGGCGTAGCGCGATTTCCGTCACCTCGTCGCACTGTCTCTCGGGATCGTCACCCAACGCGAGCAGCGATCGGATCTCGTCGGTCTCGAACCCCAGCTTCCTCGCGTGCCGGATGAAGCGTAGTCGCTCCAGGTCACCAGCACCGTAAGTCCGCCGGCCTGATGCAGTTCGAGCGGCCCGCCGCATGAGTCCGATCTCTTCGTAGAAGCGGATCGTGTTGACCTTCGTGCCTGTCGCGGCTGCAAGATCACCTATCATCAACATCTTCGACATTCAGCTTGATCCTCCAGTCTCTGGAGGATGTACGACGACACTACCCTGTCGCCAAGGCAGGGGGGAGGCCTGTTTATGCGGACGACTGATTTCACTCCCGCGCTCGGGCTTCCGGGTTTCACGAGAGGCTATGATTTAGCGATCCGGCTTCTGACGCGTGAGGCGGTCTGGCGGGGCGAACTCCTGCGACAGGTCGCTCCCCGCGATTGCGAGACAATCGTCGACGTGGGCTGTGGCACAGGGACGTTCGCCATGATGTTGAAGCAAGCGGCGCCCGGTGCACGAATTATCGGGCTCGATCCTGACCCGGCGGTGCTCGAAATAGCAGCCCGGAAGGCGGAACGGGCTGGTTTGGAGATCGAGTGGCGACAAGGCTTCGCGCGCGACGTCGCCGATTTTAAGGGTGAGTTGGCGAAGGCGATCTCGAGCCTCGTTTTTCATCAGGTGCCGCTTCCCGGCAAACGCGAGGGCGTGGCGGCGATGTTCGCCAGCGTTCGTCCGGGCGGCGAGGTCCACATCGCCGATTATGCCCGTCAGAGGAGCGTTGTCATGCGCTTGCTGTTCCGCCTGACCGTTCAGTCGTTGGACGGGCTGGCGGATACTCAGCCCAACGCGGACGGCGCGCTTGAACGCATCCTCTCCGATCGCGCCGGAGTGGTCGTCGAACCTCGCCGCGTTGTGCCCACAGCTACCGGCGCAATCAGTCTGTTTCAGGCAGCGAGACCACAGGACTGATTTGCGAGACATTCGCGAAAGGTCTTGATCCTCCAGTAGCTGGAGGTGGTAGGGGCCAAGCATGAGCGAGAACGAATCAGACGGTTGCGGCTGCACCGGGGACACCAAACGCGCAGAAGTGGACCCGGCTTACCGGCGTGCACTGTGGTGGGTGGTCGTCCTCAACGGCGGCTTCGGCCTGGTCGAGATCGTCGGCGGATTTCTTGCGAACAGCCAGGCACTGAAGGCCGACGCGCTCGATTTTCTTGGCGACGGCTCGATTACGTTCGTTGGTCTCCTGGCTCTCGGCTGGGCGGCGTCCACGCGCGCACGCGTCGCGATGACGCAGGGACTTTTCCTTGGTGCCCTCGGGCTCTGGGTGCTCGGTATGGCAGTCTGGCGAGCGCTGAACGCCATTCCGCCGGAGCCGGAGCTGATGGGCGGCATCGGCATTGCCGCGCTAATCGTAAACGTGACCGCGGCTTTGATCCTAGCTCGTTTCCGCGAGGGCGGCGATGCTCAGGCGCGAGCGATCTGGCTGTTCTCGCGCAACGACGCCATCAACAATGTGGCGGTGATCTGCGCCGCTGCGCTCGTCTTCTGGCTCGATAGTGCGTGGCCCGACATCATCGTGGCTGTGGTGATCGCTATAATCTTCCTTCAATCAGCCTGGGAGATCATTCGCGAGGCTTGCGGCGAGTTGCGAGAGAGCGCATGACGCCGTTTGCCTGCCTCCGGGCGCTTCTTCTAGCGCTTCTAATCGGCTGCACCTTGACGGTGCCGGCTCGCGCTCAGACCGCGCCGGCGCAAACCATATGGCGCCTCCTGGACTATATCGCCGTCGATTACGCCGGTGCGGTATCCAACGGTCGCGTGGTGAACGAGGCCGAATATGTCGAAATGGTGGAGTTCTCCGCGAGCGCCCGTCAGCGGCTCGCCGATCTTCCGCCAACCGCAGCGCGCGCGAACCTCCTGCAAGGAGCGGCGCGACTTGAAGCCGCCATCACGGCAAAGGCTGCTCCCGCGAGCATTGCGACGTCGGCCCGACAATTGGGACGCGTTCTTTTGGCGGCTTATCCGGTGCCCCTTGCGCCCTCCAGCGTGCCTGATCTGAACCGAGGCGCTGCACTCTATGCTCAGAACTGCGCGAGCTGCCACGGAGCGACGGGCGACGGTCGAGGCGCGGCGGCGAGAGGCATGGATCCGGCGCCGATCGATTTCACCGACCAAGCTCGCGCTCGTGAACGGAGCCTCTTCGGCCTGTATCAAGTCATCGAGCAGGGACTTGAGGGCACCGCGATGCCTTCTTTTGCTCATCTCAGCCCCGATGACCGTTGGGCGCTCGCATTCCATGTCGGTCGCTATGCGTATCCGGAGCAGCTTGCGTCATCAGGAAAAAACGCTTGGTCCAATGAAGCTACGCCGCGCCGCCTGATCCCCAACATGACCACCTTGGCGGCAATGACCCCGGCGCAGTTGGAGCAGACGCTGGGAGCAGACAAGGCGCGGGCCGTCACGGCTTACTTGCGCGGTCATCCTGACGCGCTTTCCGGCGCGGCGGGTTCACTCGGCCTGGCCAAGGAGCGGCTGCAAGAAGCGTTGGTGGCTTACGAAGCAGGCAAACGGTCCGACGCGACCGACCTCGCGCTCTCGGCCTACCTCGATGGTTTCGAGCCCGTGGAGCCGCTTTTGATGGCCCGCGACGCTTCGCTGATGAGGCGGATCGAAGGGGGAATGGCCGAGCTGCGCGCCCGCATCGACCGGGGCGCGCCCGTCGATCAGGTCCGAGCGCAAGTCGCGGTGGTGCAGACGCTCTTCACGGACGCCGAAGCTCAGCTTAGCCCGGAGAGCGCCAGCACCGCGTCGAGCTTCCTGGGTGCGTTCACGATTCTCCTTCGCGAAGGGTTGGAAGCGCTCCTCCTCGTCATCGCGATGATTGCCTTTTTGAAGAAGGCCGATCGTCAGGACGTGCTGGGCTATGTTCATGGCGGGTGGATTGCAGCCCTTTTGGCCGGCACCGCGACCTGGGCTGCGGCGACCTATCTGATCGGCGTAAGCGGCGCGAGCCGCGAGCTGACGGAGGGCTTCGGCTCGATTTTCGCCGCAGTGGTTCTGTTGTCCGTGGGCATCTGGATGCACGGGAAAGCGCAGGCCGGGGCTTGGCAACGCTACATTAATGAGCGGCTCTCCAAAGCGCTTTCGAAGAGGTCTGCCTGGTTCCTCTTCGGACTGACCTTCCTGGTCGTTTACCGGGAAGTGTTCGAGACCATCCTTTTTTACGCCACCCTCTGGAGCCAAGGAAATGGCGGAGCCGTTGCAGCGGGAGCGCTCGCAGCCATCGTTCTCCTTGCCGTGATCGCCGTTGCTATGCTTCGTTACAGCCGGAAGCTCCCGATTTCGACGTTCTTCAACTACAGTTCGGTCCTTATCGCCGTCCTCGCCGTGATCCTCGCTGGCAAGGGGGTCGCAGCCCTTCAGGAAGCCGGGATGATTGACGTGAGGCCTGTGGCGCTTGTGCCTCGGATCGATCTTCTCGGCCTCTTTCCCACCGCCCAGTCGGTGTTCGCCCAGATCGTCATGCTCGCGGCGGTCCTCTTCGGGTTCTGGTACAATCGGCGGCTAGCGCGCCAGCGCGACACGCAGCCCGCCGTCACCGGCAAATCCGGGTGAGCGGCGCACGACGCGGCGGACCGGTTCGTCCTGAACGGCGTTCAATACCGATGATCGTACACCAAGGGACGAGCGAATGAGCGACAGCTTCGACATCATCGTGATCGGCGGCGGCACGGCGGGCTATCCCGCCGCCATCCGTGCGTCGCAGCTCGGGATGAGCGTCGCCTGCATCGAGCGGCGACCGACACTGGGAGGCACCTGCCTCAATGTCGGCTGCATTCCGTCTAAGGCTCTCCTCCATTCGACGGAGATCTTTGCAGAGGTGAGCGAGGGGCTTGAGGAGCATGGCATCGGCATCGGAGGAGTCGCCCTTAACCTTCGCCAGATGATCGGCCGCAAGGACGAGGTGGTCGACGGCCTCACCAAAGGTGTCGAGCATCTGCTGAAGAAGAATACGGTCGAGTGGGTGAAGGGAAGCGCCCGCTTCGAAGCCTCAGACCGCCTGGCCATCGATCTTGTGGAGGGCGGCACCCGCACCCTGACCGCGAGCAAGGGCATCCTCGTCGCAACGGGGTCGGACGTCGCTCGGCTGCCCGGCATCGATATTGACGAGGAAAGGATTGTCTCCAATACCGGGGCGCTTTCGTTGAACAAGGTGCCCGAACATCTTGTCGTCATCGGCGGCGGCTATATCGGCCTCGAACTGGGCTGCGTCTGGCGCCGCCTGGGGGCCAAGGTCACGGTGATCGAGTTCCTCGAAAACATCGTGCCCAGCATGGACCGCGAAATAGCGCGACACTTGCTCAAGCTGCTGAAGCAGCAGGGTCTCGACTTCCGCTTCGAGACCAAGGTGACCGGCGTCGAGAAGCGCGACGCCGACCTGCTTATCTCGGTTGAGCCGGCAAAAGGCGGCGCAACCGAGACGCTCGATGCCGATGTCGTGCTCGTCGCGGTAGGGCGCAAACCCTATACGGAAGGCCTCGGGCTGGATCGCATGGGGATCACGCTCGACCCCAAGGGGCGCATCCCGGTCGAACTCGGTTTCAAGACCGCCGTTTCTGGCATTTATGCGATCGGGGATGTCATCGCGGGACCGATGCTCGCGCACAAGACGACGCTGGATGGCGTGCGCTGCGTGGAGGGGATCGCCGGCCGCTATCCGGGTGTCGACTACAACACCGTGCCCGCCGTCATCTACACCTCCCCTGAAGTCGCAAGCGTCGGCAAGACCGAGGAAGAGCTGAAAGCGGCGGGCATCGACTACAAGTCCGGCACATTCCCGTTCCTGGCGAACAGTCGCGCGCGCTGCAACGGCGACACGCGCGGGCTCACCAAGCTGTTGGCGGACGCGAAGACGGATCGCTTGCTTGGTGCCCACATCATCGGCCCCGACGCCGGGACGATGATCCACGAGGCCGTGCTGGCCATGGAATATGGCGGCACGACCGAAGATATCGCGCTGACGACGCACGCCCATCCCACCTTGCCGGAGTCGCTGAAGGAGGCGGCGCTCGTCCTGCTCGGGCAAGGCATGCACATATGACAGGGGACACGGTGGCCGAGGCCTTTCTGTCGATCTACCGCCAGGGCTTCGTGCGGGTCGCCGCCTGTCGGCCGCGCTGCCGCGCCGCCGATCCGACCTTCAACCTTGCGCAGACGCTGGCGCTCGCTCGCGAAGGCGACGCGCAAGCGGTGGCGCTGATGGTCTTTCCCGAATTGGGGCTATCCGGCTACTCGATCGATGACCTCCTGCTCCAGCGCGCCCTGCTCGACGATGTGGAGGCGAGGATCGTCGATCTGGTCAAGGAGAGCCGGGAGCTCAGACCGGTCCTGCTTGTGGGAGCGCCGCTGCGGCGCGAGGGGCGGCTCTACAATTGTGCGGTCGCGATCCACGGCGGCCGCATCCTCGGGGTGGTGCCCAAGGGCCATCTGCCCAATTACCGCGAATTCTATGAAAAGCGATGGTTCTCGTCCGGACGCGACATGAAGGGCGAGATCAAGGTCGGTGGCGCGCTCGTCCCGTTCGGGACCGACCTGATCTTCGAAGCCGAGGATGTCGACGGTTTCATCTTCCATATCGAGATTTGCGAGGACGTCTGGGCGCCCGCGCCAGCAAGCGACTTCGCGGCTTTGGCTGGGGCCCTCATCCTCACCAACCTGTCCGCCAGCAATATTGTTGTCGGCAAGGCCCGGACCCGGCGGCTGCTTTGCGAAATTCAGTCCGGTCGCTGCTGGGCCGCCTATGTCTATTCCGCAGCGGGCTATGGCGAATCGACGACCGATCTCGCCTGGGACGGTCAGGCCTGCGTCTACGAGCTCGGTGCCTGTCTCGCCGAAACCGAGCGCTTCCGCCTCGACTCCGGCATGGCCGTGGCCGATGTCGATATCGAGCGTTTGCAGCTCGAACGCATGCGCACGGGCACGTTCAACGAGGCCGCGATCGCGAACCAGATGCCCGATCGGCGCTTCCGGCGCGTCATGTTCCGGTTTGATCCGCCGACAGAGGATGTCGGTCTTCGGCGCTGCGTCGATCGGTTCCCTTTCGTCCCCGACGAGGCCGCCAAACTCGACGAGGATTGCTACGAAGCCTTCAACATACAGGTTACGGGGCTCGTCAAACGGTTGGAGGCGACCGGCATCGAACGCCTCTGCATCGGCGTGTCCGGCGGGCTCGATTCCACCCATGCCCTCATCGTGGCGGCGCGCGCTTTCGATCTGCTCGGGCGACCCCGTTCCGGCATCCTCGGCTTCACCATGCCCGGGTTTGCCACCGGCGAGCGGAGCAGGTCGAACGCGCATGCGCTGATGAGCGGGCTCGGCATCACGGCCGAGGAAATCGACATCAAGCCGCTCGCGATCCAGATGCTGAAGGATCTCGGACATCCCTTCGCCGCCGGCGAGCCTGTCTACGACACGACGTTCGAGAATGTTCAGGCGGGCCTTCGCACCGATTTGCTGTTCAGGGCTGCCAACCAGCGCGGTGCGCTCGTTCTCGGAACGGGAAATATGTCGGAGCTGGCGCTTGGTTGGTGCACCTATGGCGTGGGCGACCAGATGAGCCATTATAATGTCAACGGCGCTGTACCGAAGACGCTCATCCAGCATCTGATCCGCTGGGCCGCGCAAGGAGGCATGTTCGAGCCGCAAGTGGCGAACGTGCTGCTTGACGTGCTGGCGATGAAAATCTCGCCCGAACTCGTGCCTCAGGACGACAAGGAAGCGTTGCAGAGCACGGAGGACAAGATCGGTCCCTATGAGCTTCACGATTTCTGGATTTATTATCTGACGCGCTTCGGGCTGCGCCCGTCGAAGATCGCGTTTCTGGCGCTCCACGCCTGGCGGGATGCGGCTGCGGGCCAGTGGCCGCCCGGCTTCCCGGAAGCGCAAAAGCGCTCCTACGATATCGGCACCGTCCGCCACTGGCTTGAACTCTTCCTCGGCCGCTTCTTCGCCAATCAGTTCAAGCGGTCGGCGCTTCCCAACGGTCCCAAGCTCACCACCGGCGGATCGCTGTCGCCACGCGGCGACTGGAGGGCGCCTTCGGACGCCGATGCGGCGCTGTGGCTGGCGGAGCTTCGGCGGAACGTACCGGCTGAATTGCCACTCCTGCGGTCGGAGCCGCCGACCGCAGGCACGGCAAACCAACCGCTCGTAAGGTAACTGGACTGGGTTTCAGATGTTGCCGGTCGCAGCGCGCGGGTGAGCTGAAAGGGTTGCCCGCGGGTCGGTACGCAGACCGAGCGCTTATCATCAACCGCAGACTATGCCTGCTCCGCGGTTGGCAGTTTGGCCTCCGTCGGGGCCGGCCCAAACGCTTCCAGGATGCGGCATTCGGAAACTGTGCCGCCACGACATGACGTCAGCAATGCCGCCAATTCGCGCCGAAGCGCGGCGAGGTCCGCGAGCTTGCGGTCGATCATCGCTAGGTGGCCGCTGGTGAGTTCGTCGACGGAGCCGCAATCGCGTGAAGGTTGGCTCGCCAGATCGAGCAACGCCCGCACCTGATCGAGCGTAAACCCGAGATCGCGCGCACGACGAATAAAGCGCAGGCGGTTGATCCTGCCCGACGGCACGCGGCAGCGTGCCACGCTGTTCAGCGCTTTCCTGTCACATTACGTGATCCGCGACCGCTATGCTCGCCCGGGCAAGGGGAACGAGAAAGGCAATGTGGAGGGGCTGGTAGGCTATTGCCGGCGCAACTTCATGGTGCCGATCCCGAAGTTCCCGACCTGGGAGGCGTTCAACCTGTGGCTGGAGGAGCAATGCCGCAAGCGCCAGCAGGACAAGGTGCGCGGGCAGAGCGAGACGATCGGTGAGCGGCTGCAGCGCGATCTCGCGGCCATGCAGCCTCTGCCCGCTACACCCTTCGAGGCCTGCGATCAGAAAGGCGGGCGGGTCTCCTCGCAATCCCTGGTGCGCTACAGGACCAACGATTATTCGGTTCCGGTGGCCTGGGGCCATCAGGAGGTCTGGATCAGGGCCTATGTCGATGAGGTGGTGATCGGCTGCCGCAGCGAAGTCATCGCCCGTCATCCTCGTTGCTATGCCCGCGAGGAGGTTGTCTTCGACCCGCTCCATTATCTCCCGCTGATCGAGCAGAAGATCAACGCATTCGACCAGGCTGCGCCTTTGCAGGGCTGGGACCTGCCCGAAGCGTTCACGACACTGCAGCGGTTGATGGAAGGGCGCATGCACAAACATGGCAGGCGCGAATATGTGCAGGTACTGCGCCTGCTGGAAACGTTCACCCTCGCCGATCTCCAGGCGGCGGTCGAACAGGCCATCGATCTTGGCGCCATCGGCTTCGATGCCGTCAAGCACCTCGTCCTGTGCCGGATCGAACGCGTACCGCCCAGGCTGGACCTGGACGTCTATCCCTTCCTGCCACGCACCACGGTCGAGAAGACCTTTGCCAGAGCCTATCTGAGCCTGCTCTCCGACCGGCAGGAGGCCGCATGAGCGATCAGGCCCCGGAGATCCTTCTCGCTCACCATCTCAAGGCGCTCAAGCTGCCTACGTGCCTGCGTGAGCATCACAAGCTCGCGCGGCAATGTGCCGCTGAAGGCGTCGATCATATCCGCTTCCTCGCCCGCCTCGTCGAGATGGAAATGATCGACAGGGAGCGTCGCATGGTCGAGCGGCGCATCAAGGCCGCGCGCTTCCCCGCCGTCAAAAGCCTCGACAGCTTCGACTTCGCCGCCATCCCCAGGCTCAACAAGATGCAGGTGCTCGAGATGGCGCGCTGCGAGTGGATCGAGCGGCGTGAGAACGCCATCGCTCTGGGGCCATCAGGCACCGGAAAGACGCACGTAGCGTTGGGGCTCGGACTGGCAGCATGCCAGAAAGGACTGTCGGTGGGCTTCACCACCGCGGCAGCGCTGGTCAGCGAAATGATGGAGGCCCGCGACGAGCGCCGTCTTCTGCGCTTCCAGAAGCAGATGGCCGGATACAAGCTGCTCATCATCGACGAACTGGGCTTTGTGCCGCTCTCCAAGACCGGCGCCGAACTGTTGTTCGAGCTGATCTCCCAGCGTTACGAACGCGGCTCCACCTTCATCACCAGCAACCTGCCCTTCGACGAATGGACCGAAACCTTCGGATCTGAGCGTCTCACAGGCGCGCTCCTCGATCGCCTGACCCATCACGTCAGCATCCTCGAGATGAACGGCGAAAGCTATCGCCTCGCGCACAGCCGGGCCCGCAAGGCCAAAACCAGACCCTGAAAATTACACCAATGCCGGGGGGAGTGGCCCTCGGGCTACGCCCTCACGCCACTCCCCCCGGCATGTAACACGATGGCCTGGTTTTACGCCGCCGAATGGCCGACTTTTGCTCCGCCGTTGACA
>NZ_KQ130441.1:0-59803 GCF_001046645.1 Sphingobium cupriresistens LL01 | reverse complement strand
CGCCGCCAGAACCAGCGCAGCCGCTTCTCCATCTCCGGGGCGTAGCACTGGACCCAGCGATAGATCGTCGTATGGTCGACCGAAATGCCGCGTTCCGCCAGCATTTCCTCAAGGTCGCGATAGCTGATCGGATAGCGACAATACCAGCGCACCGCCCACAGGATCACATCACCCTGGAAATGGCGCCACTTGAAATCCGTCATCGTTCCGTCCGTCCAATCTCCGCCAAGCATGCTCAAGCTTCACGATTTTTGCAACAGAGCCGGCGAACGGATCGCCGCTCGCCATACCGTTCGCCGGCGGCCTGCTACTCGGTCGCTTCCAGGCCGAACCAAAGATCGACAATTCAGGCGGCCATGTGACCTTCAACAAATATTGTATGCGGAATCACACCGTCTTTTACCCCACCCCGACGAATTTCGTTGTGCGAACCTACGTCAATCCGAAGCTGTTGAGGCCGGAACAGCATGAGATCGTGCGCGAGATGGAGGCATGGCTTGCGGCGCACCAGGCCGAAGCCGAGGCGGCCGTCATGCAATATCACCGGCTTGAAGATAACGACCAGGGCGAGTTTCTGGACTCCGCGAGCTGGGCGACGCTGCAAGCAGATTTTCAGGCTTTGTGGCCCCGGCTTTCCGCGCAGTTTTAGGCCGTGCCGGCCAGCGCCGGCGCACAGGACCAGCGGCCACCTTCCCAATGAAATCCTACCCGCTGCGCGTTGGCGATCGCGGGCGGCTCGCCCTTGCGCCAGAACGCCCGCATCTTGGCCCGTTCGTCCAGATGGGCGTCAGCGACGATCGCGCGCGCGGCCTGGATGAACTGCCCATGCCCGAACACATAGACCAGCGATGCAGCCGGCATGGCGGCGAGCCGCGCCAGCGCGGCCTCGCAGCGCCGTAGCAGGGTGGCGAAGCTCTCCGCCCCTTCCCCGTCGCAATAATCAGGATCGGCCGCGCTCCAATAGCGTTCGAGGTGCGGCATCCGCTCCGCGCTGCGCGTGCCGTTCCAGCGCGCCGGTTGCAGATAGGTGAACTCTTCGATCGGCCACACTTCGACCGGCACGCCGGGAAAGCGCGCGATCGTCGGCGCGGCCGTCTGCCGGGTGCGCGTATAGGGCGACGTGACGATGAGCGCGGGCGCTTGCGTCCAGCTCGCCGCGACTTCGCGCGCCTGTTCCTGGCCCAGCTCCGTCAGCTCGATCGCGCCGAGATCATCGCAGGGCACGCCGGCGTTGCCGGTGCTTTGGCCGTGGCGGATGAAAATCGCCCTCATAGCCGGTTGTCCCGGAGCCGATCGGGCGTCCAGCCTTCGGGCAATTCGTCGCCGGGTTCGGGAGGCCGATCGGGCACCTTGGCCAAGATGCGGTCAAGACCATCCAATGTGGAGCCTTTGGAACGCCGCCTGAAAAACTCCGCAGCCGTTTCCCCTTTGCGCGGCCGATCAATCGCCATCATGCAAATCCGTCATAAGCGCATCGACGCTGGGGAAGCGTGCCCCCTTCCCCGCTTCCAGTTCCTCGATCGCCGCGCGCGTCGCGGCTTGGCCGGTCAGCTCGGCCGTCGCCGCCATTTCGGCCTCGAACTGCGCCTTGCGCGCCTCATACTGGGCGCGGCGCTCTGGACTCCAATCCTTCATGCGATCAGCCACAAGATCGCGAAACGGGCGATGGCCTGCCATTTTGCCCGTCGCTCAGGCCGCTTCTTTCAGCGTCAACTCGACGTGCAGATGGGCCGACGCTGCAATGTTGACGAGCGCATCCAGGGAGAACTTGGCCAGCTTGCCGCGCAGCAGATCATTGGTCCGGGGCCGTGTCAGCCCAAGCCGCTTGCCCGCTTCGTCCTGTGAGACATTCCAGCCCTGCACCACCTTGCGGATTTCATACAGCAAGGACGAGCGCAGTTTCAGGTTCGCGGCCTCCTGCTCGGTATCAGCGAGCGCGTCCCACACGTTCTCATAGATTTCCGATGTCATTGCTCCGCCTTCCATCGTTTCAACCTTTGCGCCGCGAGTTCGAGGTCTTTCTTTGCCGTTGCCTGCGTCTTTTTCTGGAACGCATGAAGCACCAGAACCCGGTCTTCCAACGTCGCCAGATAGATCACCCGGAACGCGCCCGACGCTTCCCGGATGCGAATTTCCCGAACGCCTTGCCCCACGGTTTTCATGGGCTTCCAGTCGTCGGGATCGTCGCCGCGTTGGACAAGCTCAAGCTGCCAACCGGCATCTGTTCGCGCATCTTCGGGGAAGGCGCGAACATCGGCCTTGCTACTTCCCAACCACTCTACCGGCTTCATGAGGCTGGGTGTATCAAAACGGAGACATTAATTCAAGCTCCTTCGCCTTGGGCGTTCGGAGGCTGGGATTTGCGCCTGCCGCTGCGCGGCACCGTGGCCCTACTCGCTGCGCTCCCCAAGCCCGCAAGCGGTCTTGGCCCAAGGTGACGACCCACATGGCGGGGGCGAGATCGCAAGCGGATCTCGCTAGCCAAGGTGCCGGCGTTCGCCGGCGCGTCGTCTGCCTTGTGGGGGAAAGCCGGTCCCGGCCTTCTCTCCCCCGCAACGGGATTAGACGGGGCCGTGCCTCGCTGCGCTGCGGCCGCTCCACCCCCATCGAATCCCGCTGCCCCCCTCTCCCGCCGGCGTTCTTGGGCGTCCGTGTTCCGGCCGATGGCATGGCCATCGCCGGACAGGCGATTTGAAGGGAGTAAAGACGATGACCCACGAAACCCGCGAAAGCTGGCTCAATGCCGTGGCGCAGGGCATGGCTCCGCTGTTCGAGGCGCTGGACGCCCCCCTGCCCGACCGCGTGCGCGTGGCGATCGGCTTCACCAGCAGAGGCGCGAAGGCCAAGGCGATCGGCGAGTGCTGGGATAATCGCTTGAGCGCGGACGGCCATTTTGAAATCTTCATCCGGCCCGACCTGGCGCACGCGCCCGACGCCATGCCGGCGCAGATCGCGGCCATCCTCGCGCATGAGCTGGTCCATGCCGCAGTCGGCATCCCGGCAGGGCATGGGAAGGCGTTTAAACGGGCCGCCCTTGGGCTGGGCCTAGTCGGGCCGATGCGCGCCACCACCCCCGGCGAGGCGTTCCTTGCGGCCATCGCGCCGATCTTGGAGAGCGTCGGCCCCCTCCCCCATGCCCGCCTTGATACGGATGGAGAGTCGACCGCGCCCAAGAAGCAGAAAACCCGGATGCTCAAATGCGAGTGCGCGACGTGCGGCTATACCGTCAGGACCGCGCGCAAATGGTTGGAGCTGGCCGGAGCGCCGCTTTGCCCGATCGAGGATCACGGCCAGATGCAGCATGAGCCGCTGGACGATGACGAGGCCGAGCCGGAGGAATGATGCGCCGCGCTTTCGTCAGTTCAGATTCAGCGCCGCCCTATCGTCATTTCAGCGACGATAGGGCTTTCCCTCTCGGTTCACCGCGTATACAAGTATAGGACTATACGTGTAGGAGTGTAGCATGAAGGTTCTCGCCATTCTCTCACAGAAAGGGGGCGTCGGGAAAACGACGCTCGCCACCTGTCTGGCGGTCGCGGCCGAGCAGGCCGGCAAGGTCGCTGCGATCATCGACCTGGACCCGCAGGCGACGGCCTCGTTCTGGAAAGACGTGCGCCAGCTCGACACGCCCGCCGTGGCGTCGATTCAGCCGGTGCGCCTGCCCGCCATGCTCAAAGCCTGCGAGGATGCCGGCACCGATCTTGTCGTGATCGACGGGGCGGCGGTCGCGCGCGACGTGGCCTATGAGGCAGCGCGCCAAGCCGATTTCATCCTGATCCCGACCAAGACGGCCGTATTCGACACCATGAGCATGACGCACACGCTCGACGTTGTGCGCCAGCTCGACCGCGCCTTTGCCGTGGTCCTTACCTTCGTGCCCCCACAAGGTCAGGAAACCGGCGATGCGATTCAGGCCGTGGCGGAGCTGGGCGCGACGGTTTGCCCGGTGACGATCGGCAACCGCAAAGCCTTTTTCCGCGCCCAAGCCGCAGGCCAGGCCGTGCAGGAGTTCGAGCCGCACGGACCAGCGGCCGACGAAATCCACCGGCTATACGAGTATACAACTATACGCCTATACAATGAAGCGGAGGCGGCGTGATGGCGAAGGGCGGAAACAGTCTGCAAGCGGTGCTGAACCGCGCCAAGGCGGACGGAGACGCGGCCCCGGCACCAGCGCCGGCGATCGAGCCGGTAGACGTGTCCCGCAAGGCCCCGCCGAGCGGCCGACAGGGGACCAAGTTGATTGGCGGGCATTTCCCCCCGGAGGTCAGCACACAGCTTCGTATTATCGCGGCCGAGGAAGGGACGACCGTTCAAAGCCTGCTAGGCGAGGCGCTGGACGACCTGTTCGTGAAGAAGGGGAGGGGGCGCATCACCAGCTAGTATAGGTGTATAGCTGTATACGCCTATACTAGCGCAAGGGGGCGGTCTTGTGCTTGTTGCGGCAGAAGCCGATGAAGGCGGCGCGGGGGCTTTTCAGTTCCGGCCGTCCGCTGTCGATCCACCATGACACCCATTGGTCATAGAGCGCATACACGTCATAGCCAGGCGCAACGCTCTTGGCGTCGTGGAAGCCTTCGGGGTCGATATAGGGCCGTTCGGGTTCCGCCTCGATCGCCTCGACCGTATCCAGCGCCTCGCGATTGCGGAACGTGACCGTATCGCCGTTCATTTCCACGGCATAGTCGGGCAGATGATCGTGCGCGACGAGATCGCGCAGCATCGAGCGGAACACGCGCAGATGGCTACTCGCGCCAGTCTTTTTCTGTAGCGTTTCGACCGAGATCGACCATTTTTCCTGCGCGCCGCAATGCTTGCGCGCCAGCTCGTAGATGCGCCGTTCGAGCGGCTTGCGGAGACGGAAATAGTCGCGGTGCAGCGTCAGGACACTGCGCCCCTCGACCATCTTGAACAGCCAATCGGAGAGCGTGACCTTGATTTCCGACATTTGGCCGGAGCGGGTTTGCCGCACGATCCGCCATTCGTTGATGAGGCCGAACCCTTCGGTGATTTCCTCGCCATCGGCCTTGATGTTCGTGGTGATCCGCGTCCCCGACAGGCGCTCGAACGCGCTCCGCAGTCGGTCATAGCCGTCGCCATCGGTTTGCCGGTTGGTCCACACTAGCAGATCGCGCGCCGTGAGGTGCAAGGTGCGGCTCGGCCGCTCGCCCTGGTTCATCTTCCCGATGAGCTGGGAGATGCAGTAGATCAGAATATCCTTGTCGTGGATCGTCGCCAGCCCTTTGACGCTGGGGACGATTTCGAGCTTGTTGCCGTTATGCTCGTAGCGGAACACGCGCCGATCGGGCTTGGTCGCGAGCGAGAAAATCGGATGCTCCATCGAGGCCATGTCATCCTTGGGGATGGCGTCGAGAACATCGCAAATGAACAGATCGGGATCGGGATAGCGAACCGGCAACAGGGGAGGGCGACCCTCCGCGCCGTTCGGGGTTTCGTTGACGGCAAGCGGAAGTTCGGGGTTTCGTTGACGGTCAGGCTCGATTCGGGGTTTCATTGACGGCCACCGTAGATTCGGGGTTTCATTGACGCAACGAAAAAGTTCGGGGTTTCATTGACGCTCGCCGACGATTCGGGGTTTCGTTGACGCAGATTCGGGGTTCTGGAGTCACCGGATTCGGGGTTCCGTTGACGCCCAAGGCCAAAAAATGGCCGATTTCACTATTATATTCAGTATCTTACGGAGACGCCAAAATCCCGTAACACGACTCTTTAACCCATATATTAACACTAGGCCGCCCTGTGGATAACTTTTGCCGCGACGTGGTTTCACCCACCAGCATCCCGCCAGATCGGACAACCTGTCCCGGAAATCGGGACAGAGGCAGCGCGACTCACTGGCGCAGTGCTTGAAGCACGGTCAGAGGGAAGAAAAGCGCCGCCTCTTGGGGGCTTCGCCCCCGCCGGCTCGCGGCCTGCGGCCGCCCCGGATCGCTTTGCGATCCTCCCACCCGGCATCCCCCATGATGAGCCGGCTTCGCCGGCACGCTTTTTGTTGGATTAGGGATCGTTTAAACGCTGCGCCCCTGCCGCGACCACAGCGCCAGCGGCACCGTCGCAATTGGCTTTCCAGAAAAGCCAGGCGGATAGGGCAGCGATCAAGCCGAGAGGGCAGGGGAGGCGGAAACGTCGCGGCAGGGGCGATTTCCGGGCCGCTGGGCGTCATTCTGAGCGTTCGGCAGGGTTGGAGAGGTCGAGCGCCCGATGCCGCTCTACGGGCTTCCTAGGCGGCCGATTTTTTGGAAGCTAGATCCTCGCACGATCGCGCGCGACGACACGGAAGTGCGTTTTATGGACGCTAGGGCTGAAAAACGGCAACATCGGGTCCGAGCGGCCGCGATCGGCGCGGCGAGCTTCAAGATTTGTGCGCCAGACAACGATTTCGCGAACCTGGCCCGATCATCGTTGCGGGAGAGGGCGGAATCCTACGCTAAGAACCGGCAGGGGAGGGCGCGGAAAGTCCGCTAAACAACGCCCAGGCCGAACAGACGGCGAACTTGTATATTTGTATACGCCTATACATTCGCGCCCTGTGGCGCGTGGTGCTATCGCTTCAATTCAGGACGGGTTTGTCGTCGGCCGATGGATCAGCGTGGAAAAGGCCCTCCATCGGATTGTCGCGAATATACTCGCCGCCTTCGGCAAATGCCCGGAGAGGATCGTTGCTCTTCATGCGGCCAGCGGTGATTTCGCGTTCGGTCACGCGCAAAAGCACGGCCTTGTCGATCTGCCCGTCAACCAAACTCTCCTGGCGGAGCATGAGATGGTAAGTCGAAAGGTTATCGGCCAGAAAGCCGATGATCTGAGAGCCTGGGGCTTGTGCCTTGGCCAAGCCTTCGGCAGCGATGTTGGTCAACGCAATGTGCATACTTATCAGGCGGACACGGTTAAATTCGTCGCGCTCGACAGCGTGCAGTTCTATCAGCTCATCGACCAATGCTTGTAGGTCACAGCCCGGCTCGCCGATGCTTTTCATGAATCGATCGGCAAATTCCTCAAATCGTTCATTAGGCATGGTCGAAATACCTTGTGTTTGAGACGGTTTAAACGCTCTACACCTTGTCGAACTTCCCCGCGAACTCGCGATCGGCGAAATAGCGTAGCTTGGCGGCGACGATCGGCCGTTGCCCCGCGAGGAACAGGAGCTGCAAATCCTCGCGCAGCGTGCGGACCTCATCGGGCGTGAGCAAGGGGCGGCCGACATGCTGCGATCCGAACGATATGCCGGTCTCTTCCGCGTCGATCGCGCGGCTCATGCTCTCGAACACGACCGTTTCCTGGCCGAGCAGATCGGAGACGAGCTTGGCGCTGTCGTGATCGTTGACGCCGAATATCTGCAAGACGCCGGCGTTCGACAGGAAGGTGCCGGCGCGGCGCTCGTAGAGCGCGCGGAGCTGGTGAACGTCTTGCAGGATCGGCCAGAGCTGGATGCCGTAGCCGGCCATGAGGCCCATAGCGCGCTCGACGGGTTCGAGGCGGCCGAGGGCGGCGAACTCATCGAGCAGGAACAGGACGGAGCGGGCAGGGGAGGCCGGCGCGCGCGCGAGATCGGTCAGCCCTTGCGCGAGCATCAGGCGCAGCCAGCGCGCATAGGTGGCGAGCCGATCGGGCGGCAGCACCAGATAGACGCTGGTAGGCTGCGCCTTCACATCGGCGAACGTGAAATCCGAGTGCCCCAGCACCGCCGTCATGCGCGGGCTGTCGAGAAAATGGGTATGGCGCTGCGCGGCCGACAGCACGCCAGCGGCTTCGCGATCGGACTTGCCGAGGTGGCGATTGGCGGCGCGGGCGGTGAGGCCGCCTTGCGCCTGCATGGCTTCGAGCTGGGCGGCGAAGGCTTGCGGAGCGAGGGTGAGCCGGTCGCGCAGCGTGGCAAGGGTTCGTGTGCCCGCCGGCTCCTGGCAAACGATATGCAGGATCAGGCCGGCGATCAACGCCTTGGCTTCCTCGTTCCAATGCGCCTCGCCCGCTTCGCCGGGGGCGTCATAGACCAGTGCGTCGGCCAGCGTCATGCAGTCGTCGGCGAGATCGAGGCCGGCAGGGTCGATACGATCCAATGGATTGAACGCGGCCCCGACCATGCCCGTTACGCCGAAGGGATCGAGGACATGGACCGGGCCGAAGCGTGCGCGATAGTGGGCGGTGATACGCGCGTTCTCGCCCTTGGGGTCGATGCAGACGACCGGGCCGGGATAGTCGAGCAGGTTGGGGATGATGGTGCCCACGCCCTTGCCGGTGCGCGTCGGCGCGATCGTCAGCAGATGGGCGGGGCCGGCATAGCGCAGCGGCTTGCCCGATTTGCGGTCGCGGCCGATCAGCAGGCCGTCGCCATTTTGGGCGAGGGGGCGCGTCTCGCGATCGGTGGCGAAGCGGGCCGAGCCGTGGGTATCGTCGCCGGCAGGGCCACCATAGCGCAGGATCAGCGGTTGGAAGAGGGCGCGCAGCGTGACCAGGATGATGACGAGGAACGTCAGCATCATGCCGAGCTGGTAGAGATTGGAATCGCGAGCCAGGCCGAGCAGGGAGGCGAGGACGAATTGCATCCCGCCGGCCAGGACGATGCCGACGATCAGGAACAGGATCGCGGTGCGAAACAGATGGCGGATGAGCGCGAGCGGGCTAAGGGTCAGCGCCGTGATCGCCCAAATCGGTTGCTCGCGCGCGAGGCGGGCGAGGTTGCGGATCGCGCGGCCGAGCTGGCGGAACCATTCCATGCCGGATCACTTCGCCGCCAGGGCGAAATCCACCCGCACGGTCACGATGTTCATGTTGGTCCCCGCCATCACCGGGGGCGCTGCCTGTGGCACGACTGTCGGGGGAGCGGCGATGCGGGCCTCCATGTCGGCCATTTGCGGCATATAGCCGCCCTGGCCGCCATCGCTGATCGCCAGCACGCGCGTAACGCGCAGGTTGGCGGCGGCGGCATAGGCATCGGCCTTGGCGCGCGCGGCCTTGTAGGCGGTGCCATAAGCGCCGAGGTTGGCCTTTTCGGGATCGGCGACCGAGAGATTGGGGCCGGAGACGATGTTGGCCCCGGCAGCGGTGACGGCGGCGAGAGCTTCGCTCACCCGTTTGTTGTCGCGGACCCGCACGGCGACGCTGTTGCTGGCCTCATAGCGGCCCTTGTTCGCGCCATAGTCGATCCGGTTGACCGAGAGGTTGCGGGTCTGAATATCCCGCGCCGGAATGTCGAGCCTGGCGAGCGCGGCGGTGATCTTGTTCATGGTTTCCGCGTTGCGGGCGCTGGCGGCCTGCGCGTCGGCGGCGATGCTCGACAGGCCGGCAGTGAACAACGCCTGATCGGGGGTGGCTTCGGCGCGCCCCGTGCCGGTGACGGTCAGCACGGTTTCGTCGCGATCGACACCGCGAGGGTCGGGCGCAGCGGGGGTGCAGGCGGCGAGGCCGAGCAGGGGCGTGAGGAACAGGGCTGGTTTCATGGCAATCCTCCTGGGTCGTTTTTGGTGTCGATCGTGGCGAGATGTTCGGCGCAGATCGCGGCGGCGATCGTGTGGAAATGCCTCACGCGCTCGACGAGCCAGGCCAGTTCGTCGGGGGTGATTTCATAGGCGTGGGAATAGCGGGCCTCGACATAGGCGCGCTGCAACTGTGCGAAATGGCGGCGGGCCGCGCGAGTATCGCGCGGCCATGCTTCGATCAGCCGGGGGTCTAGATTTTCGGCGAGCGAGCGCAGGATGCCGAGACGGTGCGATTTGGGCGCGTAGAGCGTCAGGACGAGCAGCACGGCATTGTAAGCCCGCTCGACGGCCTGGTGCAGCATGAACGCCGCATCGCGCGGCACGCCGTCGGCGATGCTGTCCTGGGCGAGCTTGAGCGCGTGCGCGGCGAGCGGGAACCAATGGTCGCGATGGCGCAGGGCTTCGGCGTGGCGTTCCTGCGCGTCGAGCTGGCGCGGCATGGCGAGGCCCTGTCCCGGCGCTTCGTAGAGGGCAATGCCATCGCGGGCTATGTCGGCAAAGAAGGGACGGCCGCGCGCGAGCTGGTCATTTACGTCCATCAGGGAATGGACGATGAAATTGACCGGCGTTGAGAGATGGCGGGTGACGGTCAGCTCGCGCACCAGATGATCGTCGGCGACCGCCCACCATGTTTGCAGATCGGTGAAGGTCTCGGAGTTGACGACGACGAGAAGGTCATAGTCGGAGATGTAGCCGCTGGCGCGATCCTCGACCCAATCGCCGCGCGCGTAGGAGCCGAACAGGATCAGCTTGAGGATGCGGCCGCCCTTGCGTTTGTCGGAGAGCTTGGTTTTGACGGCATCCTCAAATTCATCGAACAGGACGCGGGCGACCCGTTCCAGTTCGCGGCGCTTGGCGGCGGGAAGATGATCGAGATCGGCCCGCATCGTCATCCGATCGTTGCCGGCGTGATCGCCAGCGCCGGGTCCGCGTCGGGATGATCGAGCAGCTTGAGGACGATCGCGGTGGCGAGGGGAGGGGGGACAGCTTCCGCGCGCAGCATGTCGAACAGGGCGTGTTCGTCGGCGTCGAGGTCCATGCCTTCGATCGCGAGATTGGCGCGGGCTTCGGCATCGCCTTCGCGCCACATCGCGACTTCGGCGGGGGTGCCGCGCACATAATCGAGCGCGCGGACCTGGGCGCGGATCGCCCCGATGTCGAGGGCGCGCGTCACGGTTCCTGTCCTTCGCTTGCCGGCAGCGCGATATGGGTGATGCCCGGAGCGGCGGCGATTTCGTCCACCAGGCTATCGACGGTTTCCATGCGGTGACTGGGCCAGTCGCGCGAGACGGTGACATAGCCGGCATCGGTCTGGACATTGATGGTCGCGGTGGCGGGAAGCAGATCGAGCAGCGAGGCGAGCTTGTCCTGAATGTCGGGGGTGATCCGGTCGATTCCCGGTCCGACCATCAGGAGCTGCCAGGAGAGGCGCGACGTGTCAGTCATGGGCGTTTCCTTCCGCGTTGTCCTGTCCTTCCGCTTCCGCGTCGAAGGCCCGTTTGCCGCGCCGCTTCCAGAGCGCGAGGGCGTTGCCATCGCCTTGCGCGCGGGCGGCCAGATCGAGCATCGCGCCATAGAGCGTTGCTCGATCGTCGTCGGTCAGTTCGACGAGCCCGGCTTTCTGGACGAGGCCGCCCAGCTCTATGAGATGGCGGGTGCGTTCGCGACGCTGCACGACCCATCCTCTCGTATCGGTGCGGCGCTTGGCGGCTTCAACCCTGTGCCTCGCCTGCGCCAGCTTGGTTTCCGCCTTCGCCGTTGCCGCCAGCGCGTCGCCCAGCCTTGCGCCCGCGTCCTTGAAAGAAGGCCGCGCCCCGCGAGCGCCACGCCTCCCTTTCCTCCGCGTCGGCCGATTCCACGGCGGCGAGCAGCGCACCGGCGAGCGTGTCCAGATCGAGCGCATCGGCCCCGGTCCCCGTCACCAGCTCGCCGAGTTGCTGTATCTTCTTCGCCTTGATAGACTTGGCCTTGTCGCTCAGTGCCCGCAATTCGGCGTCATAGTCGCGCGTCTTTCGCATCATTCTCTCCCTCGCGCCCGTCGAACAGAAGCCGCACAGTAGCATGATCGCGCTGGCAGGACAGCGGTTCCGAACAGAAATACGGTGAAGTCAATCACGCGAACGGCAGTGAGTGGTGAGTGCGCGCTTATAGGTCGTTGCCGACCTGCGCTAAGAAAGGTAAGTTTCGTATCGTCATGGCAATCTACCATTTCTCCGCGAAAGTCATTGGCCGATCCAGTGGATCGAGCGCCGTTGCGAGCGCGGCCTATCGTGCGGCGGAGCGGCTGCACGATGACCGACTCGGGCGCGATCATGATTTCTCGAACAAGGCCGGCGTCGTCCATTCGGAAATCATGCTGCCCGAAGGTGCGCCGGAGCGTTTAAACGATCGCGCGACCTTGTGGAACGAGGTGGAGGCCGGCGAGAAGCGCAAGGACGCGCAACTTGCCCGCGAAGTCGAGTTCTCGATTCCGCGCGAGCTGAACCAGCAGCAGGGCGTCCAGCTCGCCCGCGAGTTCGTCGAAAAGCAGTTCGTCGAACGCGGCATGGTGGCCGACCTCAATGTGCATTGGGACATGGGCAAGGACGGCCAGCCCAAGCCGCACGCGCATGTCATGTTGTCGATGCGTGAAATCAGCCCGGACGGCTTCGGCAAGAAGGTAGTCGAGTGGAACAGCACGGCGCTCCTGAAGGAGTGGCGCGAGGCGTGGGCCGACCATGTGAACCAGCGCCTTGCCGAGCTGGATATTGACGCGCGGATCGACCATCGCACGTTGGCGGCGCAGGGGATCGACCTTGAGCCGCAACACAAGATCGGGCCGGCTGCATCGCGGATGCCCGAACAAGGGCTTGAGGCCGAGCGGGTCGAGGACCATGCCCGGATCGCGCGCGAAAATGGCGAGAAGATCATTGCGCGGCCCGAGATCGCGCTGGACGCGATCACGCGCCAGCAGGCGACGTTCACGCGGCGCGACCTGGCGCAGTTCGCGTTCCGGCACAGCGACGGCAAGGATCAGTTCGACCAGGTGATGAGCGCGGTGCGGACCTCGCCCGAGCTGGTGGCGCTGGGGAAGGACGGGCGCGGCGAGGATCGGTTCACGTCGCGCGACATGATCGACACCGAGCAGCGGTTGAGCCAGGCCGGCGATCGGCTTGCGGATCGGGCGGGGCATGGTCTCTCGGCGGCGTCTCAAATGGGGGGGCGAGACACCGCCGAGAGTGGAAGCCTTGCGCTGGGAAGCCAGCAAAAGGACGCCCTGGCGCATATCACCGGCAAGAACGACCTGGCAATCGTCGTCGGCTATGCCGGCACCGGCAAATCGACCATGTTGGGCGTGGCGCGCGACGAATGGGAGCGCGCCGGCTATCAGGTGCGCGGCGCGGCCTTGTCCGGCATCGCGGCCGAGGGGCTTGAGGGCGGTTCCGGCATCCAGTCCCGCACGATCGCGAGCATGGAATATCAGTGGGACCAGGGCCGCGAGCTGCTAGGCCCGCGCGACGTGCTGGTGATCGACGAGGCGGGCATGATCGGCACGCGCCAGATGGAGCGCGTATTGTCCGAGGCCGAAAGGGCCGGCGCGAAGGTGGTCCTTGTCGGCGATCCCGAGCAGTTGCAGGCGATCGAGGCCGGGGCGGCGTTCCGGTCCCTTGCCGAGCGCCACGGCGCGGCCGAGATCAGCGAGGTTCGCCGGCAGCATGAGGACTGGCAGAAGGACGCCACGCGGGCGCTGGCGACGGGCAGGACCGGCGAGGCGATCCATGCCTATGCCGAGCATGGCATGGTCCACGCGGCCGAGACGCGCGAGGCTGCGCGGGCCGAGCTGATCGACACATGGGACGCGCAGCGGCTTGCCGATCCCGAAAAGACGCGGATCATCCTCACCCACACCAATGCCGAGGTTCGTGATTTGAACCAGGCCGCGCGCGATCGGCTGCGCGAAGCCGGCGAGCTGGGGCAGGACGTGCGGATTTCGGCCGAGCGGGGCGCGCGCGAGTTCGCGACCGGCGACCGCATCATGTTCCTGAAAAACGAGCGCGGGCTAGGCGTGAAGAACGGCACGCTGGGGAAGGTCGAGCGCGTGTCGCCCGACAGCATGGCGGTGCGGCTCGATGATGGCCGACAGGTGGCGTTCGACCTCAAGGACTATGCCCATGTCGATCATGGCTATGCCGCGACCATCCACAAATCGCAGGGCGTGACGGTCGATCAGGGGCATGTGCTGGCGACGCCGGGGATGGACCGCCATGCGGCCTATGTGGCGCTGTCGCGGCACCGTGAGGGCGTGCAGCTCCACTATGGCCGCGACGACTTCGCCGACGATCGGCGGCTTGTCCGCACGCTGTCGCGCGAGCGGGCGAAGGATATGGCGTCGGATTATCCCATGTATCGGGACCGCGACGCCGAGGCGCAATCGTTCGCCGATCGGCGCGGTCTGTCGGGCGAGATCCGATTGCCGGATGCGCCCGAGCGCAAGGGTGTGGAGCTTCTTGGCCCGCGTGCTGGCACCATGCGCCAGATGGGCGGAGATCCACGCCCACGCGAGATCGGCGAGGGCCGCGGCGCAGGGGATGCGAAGGCCGCGGCCGAGCGACAGCCGCGGCGCGGCATGTTCGACGGCTTGAAGCTGTCGGCCGAGCCGGCGAAGGCGGCCGAGCCAGCGCAGGGCGCGAAGGAAAAAGCGGCTCCCAAGCGGGGCATGTTCGATGGGCTGAAACTGTCGTCGCGCACGCCGACGCCGGCGAAGGAAGCCCCGGCGCGTGCCGAGCAGGGCCTTACCCATGATTTCCGGCGCGCGGTCGAGCGGGCCTCGCGTTCGGCCGAGGCGGTGTTGCAGGCCCGCGCATCGGGCGGGCCGGTATTGGAGCATCAGAAGGTCGCGCTCGAGCGCGCGACCGAGGCGCTGGACCAGATCAGGGCGGGGGCTTCGCGCGATATGGCATCGGCGTTCCAGCGCGAACCCGGCTTGCTCCATGAGGCGGCGGCGGGGCGCAGCGGCCCGATGATGGATGCGATGGCGCAGGAGGCCAAGGTGCGGGCCGATCCGAACTTGCGCGCCGATCGGTTCGTGGAACGCTGGCAACAGCTCTCCCAGGACCGTGACCGGCTTTATCGCGCCGGCGACATGACGGGCCGCGAGAAGGCGGGCAAGGAAATGGCGGGCATGGCGAAAAGCCTTGAGCGCGATCCCCAGGTGGAATCGATCCTGCGCGGCCGTGAGCGCGAGCTGGGGCTTGAGATGGGCATGGGGCGCGGGCGCGACCTTAGCCACCAGTTGACGCACGAACTTGGGATTGGCCGCGATCGTGGCCTTAGCCGGTAATTGGCCGACCGGAAAAATGGCCTGCCAGTCCCACGACTGGCAGGCCAGTAAGTCTCAAGAGAGTCGCTATTGAGACTTTCGGGTCGCGCGCCGCCTTATCATTTGATTTCGTTGGATGTTGTGAAAAATTGTCAAATATAGACGGACGGAGGCGGCGATGCGGGAAGAGGATGATAGTTTTGGCGACGCTGACGATCCGGCGCTGGCGTTCGCGCGGGTCGAGGATCGGTTGGCGTCGGTGCATGGCGAGGTGGCGTTGCTGCGCGCCGCGATCGAGGGGCTGACCGCCGCGCGCGAGAATATCGAGATTCCCGATTACGAGCCGACGCTGGGGCGCACCGAGCAAGTGCTGGGGCTCTGTTGCAAAAATCGTGAAGCTTGAGCATGCTTGGCGGAGATTGGACGGACGGAACGATGACGGATTTCAAGTGGCGCCATTTCCAGGGTGATGTGATCCTGTGGGCGGTGCGCTGGTATTGTCGCTATCCGATCAGCTATCGCGACCTTGAGGAAATGCTGGCGGAACGCGGCATTTCGGTCGACCATACGACGATCTATCGCTGGGTCCAGTGCTACGCCCCGGAGATGGAGAAGCGGCTGCGCTGGTTCTGGCGGCGTGGCTTTGATCCGAGCTGGCGCCTGGATGAAACCTACGTCAAGGTGCGGGGCAAGTGGACCTACCTGTACCGGGCAGTCGACAAGCGGGGCGACACGATCGATTTCTACCTGTCGCCGACCCGCAGCGCCAAGGCAGCGAAGCGGTTCCTGGGCAAGGCCCTGCGAGGCCTGAAGCACTGGGAAAAGCCTGCCACGCTCAATACCGACAAAGCGCCGAGCTATGGTGCAGCGATCACCGAATTGAAGCGCGAAGGAAAGCTGGACCGGGAGACGGCCCACCGGCAGGTGAAGTATCTCAATAACGTGATCGAGGCCGATCACGGAAAGCTCAAGATACTGATCAAGCCGGTGCGCGGTTTCAAATCGATCCCCACGGCCTATGCCACGATCAAGGGATTCGAAGTCATGCGAGCCCTGCGCAAAGGACAGGCTCGCCCCTGGTGCCTGCAGCCCGGCATCAGGGGCGAGGTGCGCCTTGTGGAGAGAGCTTTTGGCATTGGGCCCTCGGCGCTGACGGAGGCCATGGGCATGCTCAACCACCATTTCGCAGCAGCCGCCTGATCGGCGCAGAGCGACAGCCTACCTCTGACTGCCGCCAATCTTTGCAACAGAGCCATTGAGCTTATGTTGATAATGCTGCCTCGCCCAAGAGGGGCCATGCGGCGGGCAACGGCCTGGCCGACGCGCCAGACGCCGGTCAGGTTGGTATCGAGAACCTGTGCCCAATCTTGTTCCGTCATATCGAGAAAAGGCGCGGTCGCCGCGACGCCGGCATTGTTGACAAGGATCTGGATCGGGCCGAGCTCGTCCTCGATCCGTGCGACGGCCGCATCAACGCTGGCCCGATCGGTAACATCGAGCGCTACGGCAAGTGCTTTGCCGCCTTGGTCGGTAATCGCCTTTGCCGTGTCCGCGACCCGGTCGATGCTGCGCGCCGCGAGGGCGACATGTGCGCCGTTCGCCGCGAGCAGCAGTCCGAAATGGCGCCCAAGACCGCTCGATGCGCCGGTCACCAATGCGATACGGTCCTGGAGAGGATATACTTCGGACATGATCACCGGTCCTGTTTTCCGCAGAGGATATCTCTTTGGCTACCCCGCAGGCGGCCGTGAAAAGCGTTCGCCTTAGCGGAGCGTCTCGTTGAGCCACCTCAGTCCCGCCTCGGCGGCCATCATGCCTCTCGCCTTGTCGGAATAGAGCGTTATGTGGGTCGTGTGCGGCAACACCACAAGTTCCTTGCGGGGGCAAGGAATGGCATTGAACGTATCGATTTCAAGATCCCATAGGGTAATATCGTCCCCTTCGGCAACCACCATCATGACAGGTGTGTTGATGACGCGACCAACAAAGCTGTTCACATTGTAATTTAGGAGCAATTCGACCGATTCGACAGTGCTCTTGTTCTGATAGAGCGGCGCGTCATTTTTCTTGATCTCGTTAAAGACAATTTCCGCTTCCGGCACCGGCCAGCAAGGAATGTCATTGACGTAATCAATGGTGGCGTGCGGCAAATAGAGTTGCTCACCGGGCTTTTCATAACGTAGCGCGCGATCATCGGCGATCAGCTTCAGAAGTTGGCGCCAGCCGTTTACGCCATGGATACGACGCATATTCTCATATCCGTCGATAACGGGAACATGGCTGATGACCGTTTTCACCCGCTCGTCGATCGCTGCAAGGATGATGACATGGCCGCCGGAATAGGAAATGCCCCAGGCCCCGATCTTGTCGGGGTCGACCGCAGGGTGGCGCTCGAGGAAGCTGATGGCGTTCTGATAATCCCGGATCTGCGCCCAGGGATCCAGATGCTGGCGATTGTCGCCGCCACTGACCCCGAGGTTGCGATAGTCGATGATGAGCGCGTTAAAGCCATTTTCAGCGAACTTCTGCGGGCTCTGTTGCAAAGATTGGCGGCAGTCAGAGGTAGGCTGTCGCTCTGCGCCGATCAGGCGGCTGCTGCGAAATGGTGGTTGAGCATGCCCATGGCCTCCGTCAGCGCCGAGGGCCCAATGCCAAAAGCTCTCTCCACAAGGCGCACCTCGCCCCTGATGCCGGGCTGCAGGCACCAGGGGCGAGCCTGTCCTTTGCGCAGGGCTCGCATGACTTCGAATCCCTTGATCGTGGCATAGGCCGTGGGGATCGATTTGAAACCGCGCACCGGCTTGATCAGTATCTTGAGCTTTCCGTGATCGGCCTCGATCACGTTATTGAGATACTTCACCTGCCGGTGGGCCGTCTCCCGGTCCAGCTTTCCTTCGCGCTTCAATTCGGTGATCGCTGCACCATAGCTCGGCGCTTTGTCGGTATTGAGCGTGGCAGGCTTTTCCCAGTGCTTCAGGCCTCGCAGGGCCTTGCCCAGGAACCGCTTCGCTGCCTTGGCGCTGCGGGTCGGCGACAGGTAGAAATCGATCGTGTCGCCCCGCTTGTCGACTGCCCGGTACAGGTAGGTCCACTTGCCCCGCACCTTGACGTAGGTTTCATCCAGGCGCCAGCTCGGATCAAAGCCACGCCGCCAGAACCAGCGCAGCCGCTTCTCCATCTCCGGGGCGTAGCACTGGACCCAGCGATAGATCGTCGTATGGTCGACCGAAATGCCGCGTTCCGCCAGCATTTCCTCAAGGTCGCGATAGCTGATCGGATAGCGACAATACCAGCGCACCGCCCACAGGATCACATCACCCTGGAAATGGCGCCACTTGAAATCCGTCATCGTTCCGTCCGTCCAATCTCCGCCAAGCATGCTCAAGCTTCACGATTTTTGCAACAGAGCCGTGTAATGCTCATGCAGCGGTAGCGCGCCGGCGCCGAGCATCAGGCCATCCAGCACGTAGGGGGCCTCGCCGGCGGTGGCCGACATGATCCGCGATCCGAACGAGGCAAAATGATCGGACAGGTGGGAGTAGATCTTCAGGCCCGGCTCGCTGCCATATTTCGCATTGATGTCGGCCGCCGCCGATCGGTTGCGGCCCGAGCGGAAGAACTGCCCATCGGAGGATGAACTAGTGCCGGCTCCCCAATGGCGCGTGAAAGGAAGATCATGGTGCGCGGCAACGATCATCCCCAACGCGGCCTGATAGTTTTCGGGCGACAAATACCAGTTGTGGGTCCAGGCAAGCTGGGCGTAGCTCACCCCGTCGCTGGCGTTGGCCATGCGCTCTAGACCCAGATTCGATCCATCAGCGAGAATGGCGGCGAGGATCGCGTGCGGGTTGTCATGCTCCTTGCCGGACCGAAGATCGCGAAATGCGCTCAGGAACCCGGTGCGCTCGGCCACCTCGACCAGGAGTTCGGTGATCCGCACGCGCGGAAGCAAGGCGTCGAGCCTGCGATCGAGAGCCTCCGCCTCGGGTGGAGTGATCGCCGGCATGGGTTGCAGCTTGAGCCGGTCGCGTTCGAGCGCCACGCCCGCGAGCCTGTTCGCCTTGAGTTGCTTGGCGAAACGGCGCAGCCGCCAGTCGAGCGTCCTTGCCCGCTCCTCCAGATAGGCGGCCGCATCGGTCTGGAATGGCAGGCTGTCGGCCACCTTATCGGCATCGCGTCGACTCAGCAAATAGGTGTCGAAGCGGCGATAATTGCGGGTTCCTTCGACCCATATGTCGCCGGCGCGCAACCGATCGCGCAGCGTGGCCATGATGGCCGTCTCGTATCGCCGGCGATCGACCTGGCCACCTTCGGTGATGAGGCGCTTCCACTGCCGGTTGGCGAATGGGAGCGGAACGCCCTCGGGCAGGCTGCGGGCCTTGCGGGCATTGGTATCGCGGATGACCTCGATGGCCTTGACCAGTTGCGATCCGCTCCCCGATGCCTTGAACGTGAATGTATCGAGGAAAGCCGGGCTGAACCGCCGCAGCGTCGCATAGCGACCAGTCGCCGCGACAAGCGCATCTTCGCCCGCCAGCTCGGCCAGCGCATCGACCTGCGATTTGGCTGCGACCAGTCTGTGCCAGCCTACCGCTTCGTCGATCAGTTCGAGCGGATTACCGCCATGTTCGACCGCCTCTCCCAGCGCGGCGATCGTCGCGCCGAACAGCCGCATAAGTTCGCCGACCGAGCGGATGCTGTCCTGATAGCGCCTTTCCCGCCCGCGCCGCGCCCGTGTGAACAGGCTTCCGACAAGCCTGTCGAACATCTGGATCGCACCATCGGCGAGCCTGGCATCGAGGTCGATGACCGCCGCGATCAGCGTCGCGCGGCGCCTGTTAAGGCTATAATCGGAGAGCAGGAACGCCGGCGCAACGCCACCTTCGCGCATGAACTGCGCGAACCGGAAGTCGGGGATTTTCGCGCCGATCGCCGGGTCGATGCCGATTCCGCGCACATAGCGTAGCCGTTCCAGCAGCCCGTTGATGTTCGCCGTGGTGGGCGCTTCCTCGAAATTGCGCAGCCAGGCCAGCGGCGTCATGCCGAAGTCGCTGTTGTTGACGATCAGATCATCGATCCGCGCCAGTTCGGCATGACCCAGGCTTTCGACAATGAGCGCCGCCGCGGCTTTGCGGGCGCGTGCCCTGCCGGCGAGGCCCGCACGTTCGAGCGTGTCTGCCGATGGAAGAATGAAGCGTTCCTGCTTCAGCCCCTCCATCAATGCGCGGACAATAGGTTCGCCCCGATCGGTCCGCTCCGCAGCTCTTGCGGCGAGATCGAGCGCGAGCGGTATATCCCCTCGCCGAAAAGGGTGTAGCCCCAGATGCCGTGCCGCAATGTCGGCATGATCGTTACGTGTTTGCGCGCGCTGGCCATAGTCGGCGAACGCATCAACATCGACGAAGAGCTGGGCGGCGAGATAGTGAAGGACCGCATCGGGGACGTCGACGTCGGGCTGCAAACCGAAGCCGGGATGCCGCATAAGCGCGATCTGCGTTGCCAGACCGAGGCGGTTGGCAGGGCGATAGCGGCGACCGACCAGTTCGAGATCCTCGGCGGCAAGGGTATAGTGGCCGACGATCGCGGTTTCGTCATGGGGGATATCGAACAGGCGACGCCTTTCTTCTCCGGTCAATAATCGCCGCCGCGCCATCCTGCCTCCATCCCGAGTCGAGAGCGACAGGCTAGCGTCAATCTGGAGTATAGCCTAACCGGACGTCAGGATGCAGCGGCGGTTTCTGTCAGGATAGGGTTATGGCAAGCATTTATTGACGCATGTTCCGCCGTGTCATAGAATTCAACCTGACATTTTGACCGGAGGCGGCGATGAAAGGCCAGAGGATCGGTTACGTCCGGGTGAGCACATTCGATCAGAATGTCGATCGCCAGTTGGACGGGCAGTCGCTCGACCGGATTTTCACCGACAAGGCATCGGGCAAGGACATCAACCGCCCCGAACTCGATGCCATGCTCGCCTTCGCCCGCGAGGGTGACACCGTCGTGGTCCACAGCATGGATCGATTGGCGCGTAATCTCGACGATCTGCGCAAACTGGTTCAGTCCCTCACCAAAAGAGGCGTCCGGATCGAGTTCGTGAAGGAAAGCCTGGCCTTCTCGGGCGAGGATTCCCCGATGGCCAACCTGATGCTCTCGGTCATGGGTGCGTTCGCCGAATTCGAGCGCGCCCTGATCCGGGAGCGGCAGCGCGAAGGCATTGCGGTCGCTAGACAACGCGGTGCTTATCGCGGGCGGAAACGTTCCCTCTCCGACGAAATGGTCGCCGAGCTGCACCGCCGTGTTGATGACGGCGAGCGCAAGGCCGTCATCGCCCGTGACCTGGGGATCAGTCGCGAAACCCTCTACCAGTATCTCCGCGCTGCCACCTGAGCCGGTTTCACCCAGCCTCGCTCACCCTTAGGCTTGTCTGATTGATACGACCAATGTCACGTCTCTTGAATTGCTTGAATCATATCAATGAGGATTGGAGGTCTCCTTCGTCAAACGAATGGCAAGAGCGCGACCGATTGCCGCTGCGGCGACTGGCTGGACGGCGCTTGGCGGAAATGGTGCAACCGAACTAGCATTGATCTCGCAAAGCGCATAGGAGCCATCGCTGATGGCTTCACCAGGGCGAAATAGGAAGTCGGCGTCCCAAAGAAGCGGAAGATCGTGGTCGGCGATCGACAGCAACCTTTGCATCTCTGGAATCCAGCGATCCTCCATCGCTTTCCGTAAGGCTGCGAAGCGCGTCACCTCCGGTCCGAACATGGCGCGGCCCATCGGCTGTGGGGTTGACGACGTTGTATCAATGGCCGTTGGCGTCATCAGCGCAGTGATCAGGTTGTGCCCAAAGCCAACCACTCGGTGCCCGCACACGTAGCAGCGGACCATGCCCTCGGACGACTGCGGCTGATAAGCCTGATCGATCAGCACGCCGCCGTCGTTTAGAAACGGCACCCACCTTTCCAAGCACTCGGCTAGGCTGATGCGCTCCGATTTGCTTCCTTGGCGGGCCTCTTGAACTTTCACCGACGTTTTCAAAGCCGGAGCGTTTCCCGCTTCGTCTAGTTGGACACGCCATACATTCCTGCCGCCGTTGCCGTAGTTCGGCTTCAGCACGCGCGGGCCTGCGGCAAGATGTTCGGGGAAACGAGCGCGAAGGCCTTCAGCGTCCACGTATCGATCGACATCGCTGCCCCATTCCATGGATCGCGTTGTGTAGAGCACTTCCTTGACGCCGATTTTGGCGATCACGTCAGGATGCGCGCTGACGACAACGCCGCACCCCGCGACTTCGCGCAGCATTGGATCGAGCTGCGAGCGGTCGCCTGAAATGTCCAACGGATTCACCCAGACCAGCACTGCGTCGCACGACAGCAGCTCGTCCCGAATCTCGCGAACCGCCTCGTCCCTGTACAGTACAGGCCTTGCGGTCGCCCCGAGCGCCCGCAAGGCCTGCATTATCGGCCACTGCCGGGCTTCATGAAAGCGATGCGTCCACTCGGCTGCTTGCCCACGCCAAAGAAGAGCGATGTTCGGGCCGGATGTCATTGTTGCATCTCCCCATCGGACCTGTCCCCTTTGTGGTCGCGAACTCAGGTGTCGCGCAGCAGTGGGTGTTAAGCCACGGCGGTCGGGTTCAGCCGCCGCCGCGCAAAGCCGCGGCATAGCGCCGGTCGACCACTTCCCAGTCGATGTTGCGGAAGAAGGCGTCGACATATTTGGCGGCGGCGGTGCCGTAATCCATGTGGAAACTGTGCTCGTACATATCGAGCGCGAGCAGCGGCACGCCGGCAATCGCACCGTGCATATGATCCCACGCCCAATGGTTGTGCAGCGAGCGCGTGTGGAGATTGTAGACGAGCACGCACCAGCCCGATCCGCCGGCAAGGCTCATCCCGGTACGGCGGAAGTCGGCTTCCCAGCGGTCGAACGAGCCGAACGCCGCGCCCAGCGCGTCGCGGATGGAACCGGCTGCCTGGCCGTTGCCGCCGAGCCCGTCGAAATAGACCTCATGGAGCACGACCGAGCCGGTGCGGTGCAGCTCCTCGCGCTTCAATCCGCCATAGACCACCGGCGGCAGGTCCGTGTCAGCGAGCGCGGCGGCAAGTCGTGTCTCGATCATATTCAGGGCCTTGACCGAGCCCGCATAATTGTTCTCGTGGTGCGATGTGATCAGCCTTTCGGAGAGGCCGTGAAGCCTGGCGGGATTGAACCTGAGCGGCTTGACCTGATGATTTCCGGCAAAGGCGGGGACAGCCGCCGGCGCTGCGGCCGGCGTCTGCGCAGAGGCTTCGTTGATAGTCATGGCGGCGGCTCCGATGCCAAGAGTTGCGATTGCACTGCGTCGGGAAAGATGGTCGATCGTCACGCGTCACTCCTTCAGATGATCATTACATATGCGGCCCCGAGGACCGAGCAGACGCCGAGCACCGGCAGCATGCCGGCCTTGAACCGGAACATGGCGAGTATCGCACCCACCGCGAGCGCCAGCGCCGGCCAGTTGACGGACGTTAGGACTGGGAGATCGATGGTGCCGGCTGCGAACGGCACTTCGCGGACTTGCTCGAACAGAGTGTGGATACCAAACCAGACCGCCAGATTGAGGATCACGCCGACCACTGCGGCGGTGATCGCCGAAAGCGCGGCCGACAATGCGCGGTTGCCGCGCAGCCGCTCGATGAATGGCGCGCCGGCGAAGATCCACAGGAAGCATGGCAGGAAGGTAACCCAGGTGGTGAGGATTGCGCCGAAGGTCGCGGCGACGAGCGGCGGCAGCCCGGTCGCTTCGCGGAAGGCCGCGAGGAAGCCGACGAACTGCGTCACCATGATCAGCGGCCCGGGCGTGGTCTCGGCCATGCCGAGCCCGTCGAGCATCTCGCCGGGCTGGAGCCAGCCATAGGTCTCGACTGCCTCCTGCGCGACATAGGCGAGCACCGCATAGGCGCCGCCGAAGGTCACCACCGCCATCTGGCTGAAGAAGGTGGCGATGCGGCTGAACACGTCGTCGGGGCCGAACGCGAACAGCAGCGCTGCGACCGGCCCGAGCCAGAGCAGCAGCAGGACGCCGGAGATGCGCAGCGACCAAGAGAGGTTCGGCCGGGCATGGTCGGGAAGGCCCTCGCCAAGAGCGGTGTCGCGGTCGTGGATTATCTCAGCGCCGGCGGGACCATGTCCGCCGCCGCCCTTGAATGCGGCGTAACCAGCGCGGCCACTGAAGAAGCCGATCAGCGCGGCGGCAAGCACGATCAGCGGGAAGGGCACGTCGAGCACGAAGATCGCGACGAACGCCAGCGCGGCAAAACCGCGCATGACGTTGTTCTTCAAGGCACGCGAACCCACCCGGACCACCGCCTGTAGCACCACCGCCAGCACGGCGGCCTTCAATCCGAAGAACAATCCCTCGACCAGCGGCACTTCGCCGAGCAGCACATAGACATAGCTGAGCCCTAAAATCGCGAGGAAGCCGGGCAGCACGAATAGCGCGCCCGCGACCAGGCCGCCCTTGGTCTTATGGAGCAACCAGCCAATATAGACAGCTAGCTGTTGCGCTTCAGGGCCGGGCAGCAGCATGCAATAGTTGAGCGCGTGGAGGAACCGCTCCTCGCCGATCCAGCGCTTCTCCTCGACCAGGATGCGATGCATCACCGCTATCTGGCCCGCCGGTCCGCCGAAGCTGAGCAGCGCGACCCTGATCCAGACGCGCACCGCCTCGCCAAAGCTGATGCCGTGCTCGTGCAGCGTCTCGACTGCGATTTCAGCGCGTGCGCTGGCCTCCATCTTTAGTCCTCTTTTCGCCGGGTGAAGTGAGCATAGAATCCGTCGAGCGCGGTCGATCCGCGCGCGATCCGCTCCTCGTCGTCGTCGGTGCCGGCACAGATGCCGGCGATAAGCGCGCTCACTCCCGGAGTTTCCGGGCGCTCGAACCGAGCATCGGCAATATCAAGGTCGTGAACAATTTCGCCGAGCGCCCGCAGCGCGGGGTCGGTCTCGAGACCGGTGAGGAACACCAAGGTCTCGAAGGAGCAGCGGTCGCCTTCGTGGGTGAACTCAGCGTCCGCCATGTCGAACCTCAGTTCGTCAGGCTCCGGCACATATCCTTTGCCCTCGACGAACTTGAAGCTCGCCTCGGGGTCGATGAAGCGGCGAATGAGCCAGGCGGACGCGATGCGATCGACATGGACATGGCGGCGCGTCACCCAAACGCGGCGCTTTAGCTCCGCCGGGGTCAGCTCGGGCGCACCGGGGCCGCTCACATCGGGATGTTGGTGAGAGCGGCGGTCCGCCTCGGTGATGGCGGCCTGTGCCGCCTGCCGACCATGCGCACCGAAAAAGTCGATCGCGGCGACCTCGTTCAGGCGTTTGCGCAGGCGGCCCACATCCGCCGCCGCGACATACTCGCCCTCACACAGCGCGCGCGCCTCGCGTGCCAACTCCTCATAGTCGGCGTCACGCGCAGCGTCGAACACTCCGCGCAGCTCCGCATCGCCCATGCCGCCGACAAGGCGCGCTTCGAGGATCAGCGCCTCGCCGCCATTTTCGGTGATCTCGCGATGCAGTTCTTCGAACAGCGCGCGCGTGTCCTCGCGATTGGGGAGCGCATGGACGGCGTTCTTGAGCGGCGCGGCCCCGATCGCCTGCAAACGCCGCCAGACCTTCACCCGCAAATAGGCAGGCTTAGCCGGAAGCTGCGGGATCAGGAGCAACCAAGGGGAAGCTTGTGTGTTTGTCATAGTTGTATCGTCACTAGCCTACAAGTGTAAGGGTTGCATCACAAGCCTCATGAGCATAGGACTGCTTATCCCGAAGAAAGAAACCGGAGCGTAATGTCGCGGCTCGCCGGCGGCGCGCTCGCATGACGTGAGGCTTTCCGTGTCGAGTGCGCTGATGAAGGATCAATTATGCTGAAAAAGACCATCGCCTTGGGATTCGCCAGCCTCCTGCTGGCAAGCCCGGCTTGGGCAGCGCCGGACTGGTCGGCTGTCGACCGGGCGATAGGACGAGCGGGGGCCGAACAGCCGGGGGGCGTTCACCGCTACAGCTTCCCGCGTTCGGACCTGAGCGTCACGCTGGATGGGGTGACGATCAAGCCCTCCCTCGCGCTCGGCTCTTGGGCGGCGTTTCAGCCGATGGGCGACGAGGCGATGGTGATGGGCGATCTCGTGCTGACCCACGACGAGGTGAACCCCGTTTTGAGCCGCCTGCTCGCAAGCGGTTTTACGATCACCGCGCTCCACAATCACCTGCTCCGCTCTTCGCCTGCGACCATGTACATGCACATTGCCGGCCACGGCGACCCGGTGAAGCTCGCGGCCGCGCTCCGGCAAGCGCTATCAGCCAGTCGGACCCCGCTCGCCGCGCCGCAATCGCCTTCGGCCAGCGCAGCCGCATCGCGGCTCGACCTCGATGTGGCCGCGCTCAACCGGTTGATGGGCGGTGAGGGCAAGACGGCCGGTGGCATCCTCCAATACAGCTTTCCGCGCGCCGAGCGGCTGATGGACGGCGATATGGAGACTCCGCCGACGATGGGCACGGCGACCGCGATCAACTTTCAGCCAACCGGGGACGGCCGAGCCGCCATCACCGGCGATTTCGTACTTGTCGCAAACGAGGTCGATCCGGTCCTGCGCGTGCTGCGGACGAACGGGATCGAGGTCACGGCGCTGCATAATCATATGCTAAACGACGAGCCGCGGCTGTTCTTCATGCACTTCTGGGCCAACGACGACGCAGCCAAGCTCGCCCGTGGGCTGCGCGCGGCGCTCGACAGGATGAACAATCAGAGGAGTTGAACTCGGACGACGGCTCATTGGGCCGTAACCGCCGCCCGCCCGACCCCACGGCCCTTATGCAGGAAGTGGAATGGAACATGGCTAGCAAACGAACTCTCACTGTTGTCGCAGGCGTGGGCGCGGCCGCGCTGGCGATCGCGGGCGTGGCGATCGCGCAAAACCACGAGGCGAACGAAAACCGGATAATCGGCAAGCACAGCGAACGAGACATCCCGCTTGCTCAGGTGCCCGAGGCCGCGATGAACGCGGCACGCGCGCAACTCGCGTCAATAAGCAAAGCGGAGCAAGTCACCCGAAAGGCGGACGGAAGCACGCTCTATGAAATCAAGGGCAAGAACAGCGACGGAAAGACGATCGAACTGTTCGTCACGCCCGAAGGCCAGGTGCTCGGCCGCGAATGATGGATCAGCACGGGGCGCCGGCCGTCGAGGGCCGTGCGCCCCTTCCGAAATGATACTGCGGAATAGGAGACGAAAATGCGGCCAAGGCGATGGATATTGTTATGCGCCGCTTTGGCCGCCCTGCCTGATAGTGCGATCGGCCAAACCGAACCCGCGTCGGCGACGGGCTCGGCGTTGTTCGTAAGCTGTCAAGCGAATGAGCCGCGATGCGGCGCTTACCTCCAAGGCGTGCTCGACATGATGATCGTCGCGCGAAAAGCGGAATGCCGCGCTCCACGCTATGACCGATCGGCGCTGCGCGCGGCATATTTACGCTGGGCGGAGCAGAATAGCTATTTTATGAGTGTTCATATGGTGGCCGGAGCTGAACGCTCGTTAGCGAAGGCTTGGCCATGTCAGTAGCATCGTACCCCGCGGCGTAGCCTGCCCGGCGGCTGCCTTTGAGGGCAGGCGGAGCGTCCGCCTGGCGGTGAATTCCGCCAGCTCAACGATCCCATGTCGCGCCTCAAGCTCGCTAATTAGCCGATGTTCGCATTATGTCTGCCAAATCGTTGTCTGGCGCACAAACCTTGAGGTGACGCCCGATACTGGAATGGCTTGGCTTTCGCGGCGCGCGCGGGGGGCGCAACGCGGACGGGAAAGCAGCGTTCGCAAACGGCGCTGGCAATGTCTTCCAGCAGGCGCGCCGCCATCTGCTCGATGAAATTGCGGCCTTCCTGCTCACCTATGAGCTGGACGTGACGCCCAATAATCTTCTCACCGCGCACGGGGCCTTTTCCGGGTCCAATCCCGCCCTTGCGCGCAAGATCGCCCAGCATGTGACCGCTGGCCTAGCCGTGACACAGGAATGGCTGGACGAAATCACGGCGGCAGACGAGACGATCGACAAGCACGATGGCATCCAGCACCTCATGGCGAGGTTGGAAACGACGCTTGAAAGTTTCTCGAAGAACGCCAACGCCACGCGCAGCGCGACGGCCGATTATACCGACGAGCTGGAACAGCATGTGGCCGAGCTGGATCAGGTTCAGGGAACGGGGCAAATCCTTTCCAGCCTAGCCGATTTGGCGAAGGCGATGCTTGAGCGAACCCGCAAGCTGGAAACCGACATGCGGCGCAGCGAGGAGGAGGCCAAGGCGCTCCGCCGTAGTCTGGAACAGGCGCGGCGCGAGGCGGAGATTGACCACATGACCGGCCTTCCCAATCGCCGGGCTTTCGAGACGGTCCTAGAGCGGGAATATCGTGACGCCAGAGCGAGCTTTGACCCGCTGACCGTAGCTTTCTGCGATATAGACCATTTTAAGCGCATCAATGATACGCACGGCCATGATGCAGGCGATCGGGTCATTCGACTTATCGCGGAAATGCTTGCTACGATTTCGGACGATAATTGCCATGTAGCGCGCCACGGTGGAGAGGAGTTTGTTATGCTGTTCCGAGGCGTCAGCCTGTCCGAAGCGCATAAGAAACTTGACGGCTTGCGCGAACAAATGGCCGAACGTCGCTTGCGAAACCGCAAGACGGATGAACCATTGGGCCAAATTACATTCTCCGCTGGTATTGCGGACGTGTTTGATTTTCCTGATCCAAGGGCGGCCCTCAAAGCGGCCGATGAAGCCCTTTACGCCGCAAAACAGGGCGGCCGAAACCAAGTGATAATCGCACCCAAGGGAGGCGCGCAGGCCGCATGAGCGAGGGGACGCCAGATGAAGACGTATTCCCCGGCGCGAAGCTCTCCGATCCGGCAATGGTGCGGGCGATGGGCGGGGCGCTGGCGGTCCTCGCCGGGTTGCTGGAAGGGAAAGGCGTCTCAACGGTGGAGGAAACCTCCAATGTGCTGGGGATTTACGCTGTCATCACCGGGGAAACCGCACCCGATGAAGGTTTGATCCTCGCTTGCTGGGCGGGAATGTTGCGTGATGCGGCACAGGAGAAGGCCGAAAAGGACGGGGAGCCGGGAAAATGGGATTAGGATCGGGCAGCGCGGCCGTGCTGGTTGTGGAGGATGAACCCCTAGTCAGGACGATGGTGGCCGACATTCTTATGGACGCGGGCTATCGCGTCTTTGAGGCGTGCGAGGCGGCGGACGCTCTGGCGATCCTTGACGGCCGCGATGACATTGGCGCGGTGTTCACCGATATTGAAATGCCCGGAGGGATGACCGGCCTTGCCTTGGCCGCTGCCGTCCGCGACCGATGGCCGTCCATGCCGGTCCTCGTTACCTCTGGCCGCGTGCGACCAGGTGCAGGCGAATTGCCGAACGGCGCTGCCTATATCGCCAAGCCCTACATGCCCGGTGAATTGGTCGCCACGCTCGGCAAGATGCTTCCTCACCCCGATTCCGGCGATTAATGCTCCATCAGGCTGAATGAGCCGCGAACAAGGGCAAGCCCCACGGAAAGCCGTTCGGCCGCCTCTTTCTGCTCGATGCCTAGTCGTTTGGCGATTTGCTCGATCGAAAGCCCGTTCTGCCGATGCAGGAACAAGACGCGATCGGTCAAATGTGGCAATTCATCAACACAATCCCAAAATTCATCTTCGGGAAATGTCATGCGCGGTGACGCCATGCACGTATCTATTGATTGTTGCAGATAACAATCTGCGGCTGAATCATCGACCTCAACGAGTATCGCAAGAGCTTTTTCCATGAACTCTAGGGCAACCGCTTTCTGTTGCTCTCGATAGATATTGGAAGAATCAACCATAGCCTAGTCCTCCTTTCGGTCGCTGTAGGGAGGACGATGACTCAACAATAGGGAAATTGCACGCGCAACTAGGGCCAGATTGAGCAGTAATTTTATTACAACGGCAAGCAGCCCTCGCCTGCCCGGACAGGGGCGGCGCGTGGCATCGGCTAGATTGTTTGTTGGTCTTCCGACGATGGCTAGGTTTCGTGGACAAAGGGTATCCATAGTTTGACTGAGGCGAGTGCGACGAAGCCGAGGTAAGATTCCTTGGTTTTGTCGTAGCGGGTGGCGACCCGCCGCCAGTTCTTGAGCTTGTTGAACAGACGCTCGATGAGGTTGCGCCATTTGTATTTCGTGCGATCGTGCGGGGCGGGATTGCGCCGGTTGACCTTGGCCGGGATTACCGCCTCTACACCGGCTGCCTCGATCTCCTTGCGGATGGCGTCGGCATCGTAGCCCCGATCAGCCAGGAAGGCCCCGATCCGGTCGCTAATCATGCGGAACAGCGGAGCAAAGCCCTGCACATCGTGCGCCTGTCCGGGCGTCAGCACGAAGCCGAGCGGGAGGCCTCTGGCGTCGCATCTGGCGTGGAGCTTGGTGGAGAAGCCGCCTCGCGATCGGCCAAGCGCCTCGGTTTGCTGAGTCCCCTTTTTATGCCGACAGCACAATGATGTGCCCGGACCACCGTGCTATCGATCATGTCGGCGGATGTATCGCGCCCCGCCAACTCGCCCAACGTCTCGAGCATGGCATCGAACACGCCGGTCGTGACCCAGCGTCGATAGCGCCGGAACACGCTGTTCCACTTGCCGTACTCATCGGGCAGATGCCGCCATTGCGCGCCGGTCCGGGCGATCCACATCATGCCTTCGAAATAGGGGCGGTTATCCTGTGCCGGGCGGCATCCACGACCATGTTCAGGCGGCAGAAGCGCCCCGATCACTTCCCATTCTTCGTCTGTAACGCCGATCCGCTCGCCCAAGGCTGCCTCCAAAAGCCAGCCTTGAATCAGCGACCGAGTCCACAGTCAAGCTTTGTCCACGAAACCTAGGCAATTCAGTTGCGGGCCTGTTTCGTCGACGGGGCTGCTCCCTTTTCGCGAGTGACAATCATCGGGATAGCTTTGGCCGATGTATGGACCCGCTCAGCAAGATGGTCACCGGCAACGCCGGGAGACGAACGGCGGCCAAAGAAACTATAGCGAACGCTTCGCCGGAACGGGCAATGGCCAGACGCGCACGGCTATATCAAGGCGGAGCAGAAGACAGGCCGGATTCGCGGACGGGGCGGTCCGCGGTGAGTGCGCGGATGATCGCCTTTCATGGCGGCGGATCAGCCGAGGCGCAAGATCGCGACATGGGCGATCACCGCTCCAAGTATGAAAGCCGTTGTGGCGCGGTCGAGCAACGCCGTGATCATATAGGATCATGAAGATGGCTGGCCACTCGCCGACAGGAAACAATGCCCCGGTTCCACCCGCCATCGTTCAGGACGCTTTTCGCCCGAGCAAGACGTCGTCGTTCCAGGCGTAGGCCGCGTGAATATCGGACGCACGGCGGAGACGGACGAGCGCGGCCGAGATACGATCGGCAGTACGCAGCGCCAAAGCGGCAATCGTAAGGGTGGGATTTGCCCACCCAGCGGTGCTGAATGTCGATGAGCCCACGACATAGAGATTGTGCAGCCCGTGAACCCGTCCATCCGCATCCACAACGCCGGTGCGCGGACTGGTCGACATCCGCGTTGTTCCGATATGATGATAGCCGCCGATCGGGTGCGACGAGATCAGCGGATCGCTTTGCCACCGAGGCCCGTCGCCCGCCAGCCAGGCCGCCGGCTCGACGCGCCCGCTTCCGAGCCTGGTCAGCTCCTCGCCAAGCGCGCCTACCAGTCCGCCCATACTCCGTTTGTCGAGCGCCGACAGCCGCCAGTCGAGCTTGACCCGCCGGACACCCAAGGCATCGACCTCGCCTCCCAAGGTGATGCGACTGTCGGGGTTCGGGGCTTGCTCGGCGCGAACCAGAAGCGCGATGTCGGCCAATCCCGCCTTGTGCAACAGCCAGGGACGCGCCGGATCGATGTGCCGCTGCGCCCAGTTCGCGGCCTTCTTCGTCGCCATCCAAAGCGCTCGCCCGCGTCTGGTCGGTTCGAGATCGTGCTTGAGGCTCCCGTAAACGCGCATGCCGACGAACTGCGTGGCGCGGGCGGGCTGGCGCGCGACGATCGTCAGCGAGCTGTTCAGCAGACCCTCGCGGCGCTGAACTTCGGCGGCGGGCGTGATCAGCGCCGCGACATCCTGCCCGTCGATACGGTGGCGCCGCGCGAAGGATTTGAGGAGGTTCCAGCTATCACCGCCGACGATGCGGCCGCCGCGCGCATGCGGATGTTCCATGAAGTAACGACCGACTTGATCATATTGGTTGCCGATGTCGGAGGTGAGGAGAAGACGGGCATTTTCTATTCCGCCCGCCGCGAGCACAACGACATCGGCGGAAACGATCAGCCGTCCGCCTTTCAGCGAACGCGCCTCTAGACGCTGCACCGCGCCCGCGCGCCGCTCGATGCCCGTAACGCTTGCATGGCAAATGACCTGGCAGCGCGGATGCGATATTATGTCGTCGCAGGCGTCGAAGGTGAAACGGTTGAAGCGCGGATCGAAAGTCCAGATGGGCGTGTTGAGCATCTGATCGCTGAAGTGCGGAACAGGCACGCCATGCGAACGCAGGTCGGCGATATTGTAACGCCGATCCGGCAGCCCGAACATCGGGCGTGCCTCGGCGTAGTAAGGAGCCAGATCGCTCCAGCCGATCGGCCAACCCGAGTGGGGTACCCAGTCGCGACGCTCGAGATCGATCGGATCGAGTTCGGCGCAGCGCCCACCCCAGATCGCGGTCGTGCCGCCGAAGAAGCGCATTCGCGCGTCGTGGAGCGGATAATAATCCTCGCCGATATTGGCACCGGCGTTGAGGTCGGCGGTCGCCGCCTCGAAATCCTTGCCCCCGCTTTCGAGCAGTAGCACCTCGTGTCCCGCGGCAAGGAGGCGGCGCGTCAACGCGATCCCCGCCGCTCCGGCGCCGACGACACAAATCTCCGTCTGGCGCCGGATCGCACCGTCGATATCGTCAAGGTCGAGCATCATCGCGCGTCCTGATTGTCCGCAAGATCGGACGCGGCGGGTGCGAGGAAGTCGGCAGAGCCTCCCATCAGCACATAGACCGTCCCCTTGCGGGCCCAATAGGCGATATCGTCGCCCTTCACATTTGCCATCACGGGCACTCCCGGAAGGCCTTCGCTGGCGCGCGCCGCGAACAACGACAATTGCCTTTCCGGCCCGGCATCGATGACGATCTGCAAGCTCGGTCCGTAATCGGAGGGGAACAGCTGGACATCCTCCACACGCCATCCGCGCGGCATCTCGGGCACCGCGATATGCGTTGCGTTCCTCACGTCGGCCGGATCAAAGTTCGGTATTTCGACTTGGGACGGCATCCGCGACCGGACCATCGCGGTTCGGTGCGACATCAGCGCTTCTTCGACAAACTCGGGCACCGCCGCCTTGGCCGGCGTCACGACATGCCAGTCCTGCCAATAGGGCGCGCTGACGAGCGAAAGGCCGATCAGGACCATGGCCGTCAGTGCGGCGCGGCCGAACCGCCGGCGAGCGCCACCGCGTCTCAAGGCCGTGGTCAGCTGCTCGGCCGACCGGCCAATCCGATCGGGGACCGGCGCGGTGGGCGCGAAAGCGAGTGCCCGCATGGCATCGCGGGTGCGAAGGTCCGCCAGGACGCGCGCCGCGACGTCGGGATTGCGGACAAGATAGTCGGCGACCTCGAGCCGTCCCACGGGGTCGAGTTGATCGTCGACATAGGCCTGAAGTTCGAACTCGCTGATGCAAGGCTTGTCCATATCTAATCCTTGACGATGCGAAGCTGCGGTGTCGCGGGCGCGCCGATTTCGCGTTCGTCCAGTTCGCGCAGCCGGGTTCTGGCGCGCGAGATGCGCGAGATCAGCGTGCCGATCGGAATGCTCAGCGCCGAAGCCGCTTCCTGATAGGAAAGCCCTTCGCACACGACGAGATGCAGCGCCGCGCGCTGATCGTCGCTGAGCTCGAGGAGCGATCTTTCGACCTCGGACAGGCGAAGACGGGTTTCCTGCTCGGACGGTGGCGTCTCGGCGGGTAGTGCCGCCATGGCCGCGAGATGTCGATCCCGAACGCCGCGCTGTCTAACATCGCTCACGAAGCGGTTATGCAGTATCGAAAAGAGCCAGGTCCGCAGTGAGCGCTCGGGCCGATATTGATCGGCGTGGGTGTAGGCGAGTACGAGCGCGTCGTGGACCAGATCCTCCGCAGCGCTGTCGTCGCGTAGCAGCGACCGCGCGTATCGGAGCAACGCCGGGACATGCTCGGTTACCTGATTGTCGGGAAAACGGGTCATCGAAAAATATACGCGGGGCTGCGCGAATTAATCCGCTCGCCGTTCGAATTTCGCGGACCGTTTTCAAAACAGGCCCTTGTCGATTGCAAAGATGCGGCGTTTTCATGCCGATGATCGGCAGGGCAAGGTCCGCACGTCAATTTTCCTGCCATTTTTGTCCGCCTTCCGAGAGAACCAGCGAAGCGGCCCAAGCACGATGATTTCGGCCGAAGGGCGGCAGGTCGCATCGCATTTTCGCGGTGCGCGCCGCCTGAGCCGTTGTGGGCCGGATCACATTAGGAGGCGCGCGTCCCTGTGCGCTATCACACCAAGGTATGGCCGACCCTGAACGGCGGTATCGGAGGCATTTTCCTTGAGTGAAGGCGCGCCGCCGACCCGATTGACTGGCATGCCTTTCACCGCCGACTTTTGAGGAAACGGCGTTGATCCGCCGCGCCCCGCCGTCACCAAATTGCCGCTGCCGTGGAACGACCTAGTGGGATCGGAGGCGGGCAGGTTGGAATCGGCGGACCGCCATCCCTGAAGAGACGTCCCCGGGACGGACTAAGGGGCGCGGCCCTGCGCGCCGACGACCGCCCGCACCGCGGCACGGTCATCTCGTTGCATTTCGCTCTCGTCCCCATCTTCAGGGGCAAATAGCGTCTTCAGCGCATCGATCACGAAGCCAGCCTGCGTCGAGGGCGCCGCGCCGATGGCGTCAACGGGCAAGAACAGCCGGTGCGGGTCAAGCCCGAGGCAGATCGCTATCACCAAGCGTGCGGCGCGGCGCGGATCACCGCGGCGAAACGCCCCTGCCCGCATATACAGGGCAAAGAATTCTGCAAGGCGTGCTTCGACAACGCCGACGAGGCGGTCGTAGAGCAGGTCACCGACCGCGATCCGGTCGGCCTCGGCCGCGACTTGCCGCTGGAGCTTCAGCGCCGCCGACGACGAGATAGCCGCAACGAATGTATCGACAAAAGCCGCCAGAATCTCGAACGCTTCTCCCGCGCGGTCGAGCACGGCCAGCGTGTCGACATGAAAGTCACGGCTGTCGGCATCGACGAACGCGGCGAACAGCGACGCCTTCGAATCGAAATGGTTCCACAAAGCCGATTTCGACCCGCGAACCTCGGCCGCGATCGCCGACATCGTCGCCGCACCATAGCCGTGCGCCAGAAAGTGGCGCCGCGCGACCTCCAGGATGCGGCGCCGCTGCGCCTCGCGGCGGTCGGCCAGCTTCGCCGCGCGGGTCATCGCGGCGAGGCCTTCCCCTCTGTCGCTTCCCATCCGCCGCCGAGCGCCTTGTAAAGCGCGGCGAGCTGCTGAAGCCGGCCCGCCTTCGCCTGGATGTGGAAGCGGTCGGCGGCGCTATAGGCGATCTGCGCCTGGAGCAACGCCGTCAGATCCTCCTCGCCCGCACGGTAACGGCGGCGCGCGAGCCCGACCGCTTCGGCGGCGGCGGTTCGTGCCGCCGCGCGTTCGGCGGCGACAAAGCCGGCCGCCGCAAAGCGGTTGATACTCGTCTCGCTGTCGGCGAGCGCACCGAGCACCGCACGTTCGTAGCGCGCGCTCGCGGCGTCGGCACGTGCATCGGCAGCGCGGATCTGGGCGCGGATGCGCCCGCCCGAGAAGATCGGCCAACGTAGCGACGGCCCGACCTGGAAGCGCAAACTGCTGTCCGAGGGGAGGTCACCGGGCCGGCGCGCCTGCAGCCCGATGCCGCCGATCAGTGAGAGGCGCGGGAAAAGCTCGGCGGTCGCGACGCCGATGTCGGCGGTCGACGCGGCAAGGTCGCGCTCGGCGAGACGAATGTCGGGGCGGCGGCGGAGCAGGTCCGAGCGCAACCCTGCGGCGACATCGAAATCGGCCGCCGGCATCGGCGCGGGCTGCCGCAGCCGTGCGTGCAGCGCCTCGGGCGGCTGGCCGACGAGAAGAGCGAGGCGGAAGGCGGCGGCCGCCTCGTCGCTTTCATAAGCGGGGACCGCCGCCGCCGTCGAGCGCGCCTGCGTTTCGGCGCGCAGGTAATCGACGCGCGACGCTGCGCCGACGCGCAGCCGGTCGCTGACGAGCCGTGCGATGCCGGCCTGCGCCTTGGCGTCGGCGACAGCGTTGCTCCGCAGCGCCTGCGCGGTCCGCAGATCGATATAGGCGCGCACGACCTCGGCGATTACCTGGAGGATCACCCCGCGCCGCGCCTCCTCGGCCGCCTCGGCGCGCGCTTCGCTGCTCTCGATCGCGCGCTGCGTGCCGCCCCACAGGTCGATCTCCCACGAAGCATCGAAGCCGACGTCGTAGATCGCGAGGTTGCGGCCGAGCCCGGGAACCTTGCCGACGGGGAGCTGACCATTCTCGCTCAGCCGGTTTTGCGTCGCGATCGCCGACACGCCGGCCTGCGGCAATTCGCGCCCGTACACCGCGTCGCGATTGGCGCGCGCCTCGCGCAGCCGTGCGCCGGCTTCCTCGATATCCTTGTTGCCCGCAATCGCCGCCTCGACCAGTTCGGCGAGCAAGGGATCGTCGAAGCGCCGCCACCACATACCGTCGACGGCCTCGCTGCTGACCGGACTCGCCCAGGCCTCACTCAGCTGCGTTTCGGGGGGGCGGTAATCGGGGCCGACGGTGGTGCAGCCGACGAGCGCGGCGGCAAGCAGCGCGGTCGGTGCAGTACGGGTGCGGATGGACTGGGTCATGATGCAGCCTCTGCTGGAGCGGATTTCCCCATCGTCCTCGCAAGGAGAATCTTGATTGCGACGATGCACGGCGCGCCGACGACGAAGAGCAGCGCGACGAGGTTGAAGGCGGTGTCGAAGGCGATCACGGCGCCCTGCCCGCCGACCGCGCGGCCGACCATCGCGGTCGCGCTCTTCGCCGCCGCGCTCGCTTCCACCCCGCGCGCGACGAGCAGGTTCGTGATCGCCGCGATGCGCTCGGCGAGCGCGGGCGAGCCGGAGGTGATCGCGGCGCCCAGCATCGTCTGGTTGTGGACGAGGCTATGGTCGATCGAGGTCTGGAGCGCCGCGACCCCGGTCAGCCCGCCGAGCTGGCGGCCGATGTTGAAGATGCCGATGCCGTAGGCGACGCTCGCCGCGGGCAATTTGGTGAATGCGATCAAGGTGATCGACAGAAAGAGGAACCCGAGCCCGAGCCCGCGGAGCAGGATCGCGGGCATCATGTCGGCGGCGCCGCTCTGGGCGTTGGACCCCGACAGCATCCACATCGCAATCATGATAGACAATATCCCGAGCGGCACCGTCGCGACCGGCGGCAGTCCGCGCGCTTGCATCAGCCATGCCGACAACAGCAGGGTCGCGAGGAAACAGGCGCCGCTCGGCAGCAGCAGCGCCCCCGCCTCGGTCGGGGTGAAGCCGAGCACCGACAGAGCGAAGGCGGGGATGACGAAGGCGCTGCCGAACAGCGCCGCGCCAGCGACAAAGCTCACGAAGAAGGCAAAGACGAAGTCTTCCGTGCGGAACACCGACAGGTCGAACAATCCCGAGGCGCCGGCGCGAAATTGGCGCGCGGCTACGAGCGCCAGACCGCCGATCGCGAACACGCTCAGCCAAGCGATGCGCTGTTCCTCCAACCAGTCCCAGCGGCTGCCTTGCGTCAGCACATAGGTCGCCGCGAGCAGCGCCGCGCCGAGAGCGAGCAGCCCAACAAGGTCGAGGGGGCGCGGCGGCGCGGGGCGCTTCGGCGTGTCGCCAGCGAGGATCAGCAGCCCCGCCGCGCCGAGCGACAGCGGCACCACGGCCGCGAAAATCCAGCTCCAGTCGCGCTGGTCGACCAGCCAGCCCTCGAACAGGGGCGCGGCGGTCGCGGGCGCGACGACCGAGCCCATCGCGAACAGCGCCTGCAGGAAGGGCTGGCGGGCCGCGGGCCAGGTCCAGAACAGGATCGCCTGCCCCGCGACGAGCAAGGTCGCGCCCGACAGCCCCTGCACCGCGCGGAGGACGACGAGAAGGTCTAGGCCGGTGACGGCGGCAGCGAGCGCTGAGGCCGCGCCCATGACCAGCGTCGCGGCGAGCAGAACTTGCCGCGGATCGACACGCGTCAGCAGCCACGGCGCGAAGGCGAAACCGATCAGCTTGAACGCGGTAAAGCCTACGTCGAGCCCGGCGAACTCGTCGGGGGTCGCCGCCGTATCGCCGATAATGTCGGCGCGGCCGAGCGCGAGGATCGTGCTCGCGAGCGCCTCGGTCAGGCAGGCGAGCAATATGCCGACGACGAGCAGCCAGCCTGGCGTCGCCGCGACGCGCATCTTGGCCGGGGCGGCGGCCGCGGTCATGTCCGGCGGCCGTGCAGGACCTCGACCCGCGCCGAAAGCCCGGGCACGAGCCGCCCCGCAAGCGGATTGGTCCGCAGACGGATCTTCACCGGGACGCGCTGGACGACGCGCACGAAATTGCCGGTCGCATTGTCGGCGGGAATCAGCGCGAAGGCCGATCCGCTGCCCGGTGCGAGGCTATCGACAAAGCCCTCGATCGCGACGTCGGGATAGCCGTCGACGCGGATTCGCACCGCCTGGCCGGGGCGGATATATTCGAGCTGCGTCTCCTTGAAATTGGCGACAACATAAAGATCGGCGACTGGCACGATGTCGAGCAGCGCCGCGCCCGGCGAGACGAGGCGTCCGACGCGGACCTGGCGATTGCCGACGACGCCCGCGATCGGCGCGCGCACCACTGTATTGTCGAGGTCGATCTGCGCAAGATCGCGCGCCGCTTCGGCCTGCGCGAGCGCAGCGAGTGCTGCGGCATGCTGCGCGCCGAGCAGCTCGACCCGCTGGCGCTGCGCATCGAGCGTGGCCTCCGAGGCGGCAACCCCTGCTGCGGCACGCGCGTGCCCCGAGTTGCTTTCGTCCACCTGCGCCTGGCTCACCGCGCCGCCGTCGACCAGCGCCAAGCGCCGGTCGCTGGTCTTGCGCGCGAGCGCGAGGTCCGCCGACGCCGCGCGGCGCTGCGCGGCAGCCTGCCGCACCAATATATGCTGGAGTGCGATATCCTCGCGGCTGCTCGCGACGCGCGCGCGCGCCGCCTGGACATTGGCCTGGGCTTGCGCGAGCTTGGCGCGATAGTCGCGGTCGTCGATGCGGAACAAGATATCGCCCGCGCGCACCGCCTGATTATCCTTGACCTCGACCGCGACGACATAGCCCGCGACCTTGGGCGCGAGCGAGGTCACGTCGCCGCGCACATAGGCATTGTCGGTCTCCGCCGCCTCATCGCCCGCCGCCAATATCCAGAGGAGCAGTGCGACGAGAACCGCCGCCGCGATCAGCAGCAATCCGGTCTTCTTGCGTTTGGTCAGACTCGCCATGATCGCCTCCGGTAATGGACGTTACCATTGACCCTTACGGTAATGATCATTACCAGTCAATCTATCCAGAAGTAGTGGGGAGTATCTGTTGTGAATGAGGCGGCAGCCGGAAACCGGGGCAAGGTGGGGCGCGACGCCTTACTAGAGGCCGCCGCGGCGATCTTTTTCGAGCAGGGCTATGCCGCGACGCGCATCGACGACATCATCGAACGCGCGGGCGGATCGAAGCGCAATATCTATGACCAGTTCGGCAACAAGGAGGGGCTGTTCACCGCGATCGTGTCCGACCATGCCGGGCGCGCGCTCGCGGCGTTGTCGCTGGACGATCCGGGACCCGGCGGGCTCCGGCCGATGCTGCTCGCCTTCGGCCGCCAGCTGATCGACATCTCGCTGTCGCCCGCGCTGCTCGGCGTCTATCGCATCGCGACAACCGAGTATGCGCGCTTTCCGGATCTGGTGCGGCGCTTCTACGATCTCGGCCCGGGTCTCGCGAGCGCGACGCTTGCGAAGGTGCTTGCTGCTGCCGAGGCGCGCGGCGAGATCGGCTCGTGCGACGCACAGGCGGCCGGCGACCATTTCGTCGGAATGATCCGCGGCAATCTCCACCTCCAGGTGCTGCTGGGATTGCGCGCTGCGCCAACCGAAGTCGAACGGACCGCACTTGTCTCCTCCGCGGTCGACATATTCCTGACCGGACTCGGCCACCGACGCTGACCGGGAAATTCTCTCATTCTTCGGACCAGCGTGCGGGGCTTAGGTTTACAGGTTCAAAACCTAAGCACCCAAGCATCCGACACCGGAAAGACGAGCTGCCCGTCAAGCCATTATAATATAGAAACATATTGGATATGGATTTGAGCTTAGGTTTCGTGGACAAAGCTTGACTGTGGACTCGGTCGCTGATTCAAGGCTGGCTTTTGGAGGCAGCCTTGGGCGAGCGGATCGGCGTTACAGACGAAGAATGGGAAGTGATCGGGGCGCTTCTGCCGCCTGAACATGGTCGTGGATGCCGCCCGGCACAGGATAACCGCCCCTATTTCGAAGGCATGATGTGGATCGCCCGGACCGGCGCGCAATGGCGGCATCTGCCCGATGAGTACGGCAAGTGGAACAGCGTGTTCCGGCGCTATCGACGCTGGGTCACGACCGGCGTGTTCGATGCCATGCTCGAGACGTTGGGCGAGTTGGCGGGGCGCGATACATCCGCCGACATGATCGATAGCACGGTGGTCCGGGCACATCATTGTGCTGTCGGCATAAAAAGGGGACTCAGCAAACCGAGGCGCTTGGCCGATCGCGAGGCGGCTTCTCCACCAAGCTCCACGCCAGATGCGACGCCAGAGGCCTCCCGCTCGGCTTCGTGCTGACGCCCGGACAGGCGCACGATGTGCAGGGCTTTGCTCCGCTGTTCCGCATGATTAGCGACCGGATCGGGGCCTTCCTGGCTGATCGGGGCTACGATGCCGACGCCATCCGCAAGGAGATCGAGGCAGCCGGTGTAGAGGCGGTAATCCCGGCCAAGGTCAACCGGCGCAATCCCGCCCCGCACGATCGCACGAAATACAAATGGCGCAACCTCATCGAGCGTCTGTTCAACAAGCTCAAGAACTGGCGGCGGGTCGCCACCCGCTACGACAAAACCAAGGAATCTTACCTCGGCTTCGTCGCACTCGCCTCAGTCAAACTATGGATACCCTTTGTCCACGAAACCTAGTCCTTGCGGGCCATCGTCGGAAGTGGACGGCCGCACAAATTGGGGGGCGTGGGCCGCGCCGGGCCTCTAGCATAAAATTACGGCCCTGCATCCCCGGCGTTGATACATTCGTCGCGCAGGGCGCTCGATTGAGCCGCCCCGATCGCGGTCGCCTCAATCGGCATAGCGAGCTGGCAATATGCACATACGCGCATAATTTCCGCTTGCGGGTTATGTATATTTGTGCATAATAGCCGCGATGGATACGGAACGGCCGGTTCGATGGGTGGCATCGTCAAAGCGCGATTTTCGGGAGTTCCCGGACGATGTGCAGGACGTAATGGGCTATGCCCTGCACCTTGCGCAGCAAGGCGGGCAGCACGCCAGCACTAAGCCGTTGAAGGGCTTTGGCGGCGCTGGCGTGGTCGAGATCATAGACGACCACCAAGGCGATACGTTCCGCACGGTCTATACGGTCAAATTCGCGGAGGCGGTCTATGTCCTGCACGCCTTCCAGAAGAAATCCAAGCAGGGCAAGGCCACGCCGCAGGCCGATATGGATTTGATCCGAACGCGGCTGAAATCCGCCGAGGAGCATCACCGGCAACACCAGACCCCGCGAGGCACAGCATGAGCGCACAGGACGAAATCATTGAGGAAGGCAGCGGCAATGTCTTTGCCGATCTAGGCTTTGCCGACCCCGACACCCACCTTTTGAAAGCCCAGCTCGTTACCCGTGTGGCCGAGGCCATGCAGGAGCGGAAGTTGACGCAGATCGCCGCCGCCAAGGTTACGGGATCTACCCAACCGGAATTGTCGCGCATCCTGCGAGGCCAGTTCCGCAGCGTCTCGGTTGAGCGGCTTCTAGCCATGCTCACCCGGCTTGGCTGCAAGGTCGATATTGTCGTGCGCCCGCAGGGGCGGACCACTGAATCGGCCGTGATCCACTTCGCCTAATGTGCGATGATTTCGCGCAAGCCCGGCTCGATATGTTCGAGGCCGGGCTATTCGGCCAAGGGCCTGCCTTCTGGCGCTGGATCGAAACCGACGCGGCGCAACCCTATCTTGCCGCTTTCGCCGCCGATCGACGGCCGCCCGAACCCGGCGAACCCTTCGCTATCGACCTTGCGGCCGACGACTTGCTTGCTCCCGATCGCCTCGCCCAGCTCGCCCTACAGATCGAGGCCGACCATGCTTGATCCCAATCCGTCCGTAGCCGACCTTGACGCATTGCTAGATCGCCACCGCAATGACGATGCGGCTATGGAAAAGATCGTTCGCGGGTATCTCCGTTGGGCTCTGTTGCAAAAATCGTGAAGCTTGAGCATGCTTGGCGGAGATTGGACGGACGGAACGATGACGGATTTCAAGTGGCGCCATTTCCAGGGTGATGTGATCCTGTGGGCGGTGCGCTGGTATTGTCGCTATCCGATCAGCTATCGCGACCTTGAGGAAATGCTGGCGGAACGCGGCATTTCGGTCGACCATACGACGATCTATCGCTGGGTCCAGTGCTACGCCCCGGAGATGGAGAAGCGGCTGCGCTGGTTCTGGCGGCGTGGCTTTGATCCGAGCTGGCGCCTGGATGAAACCTACGTCAAGGTGCGGGGCAAGTGGACCTACCTGTACCGGGCAGTCGACAAGCGGGGCGACACGATCGATTTCTACCTGTCGCCGACCCGCAGCGCCAAGGCAGCGAAGCGGTTCCTGGGCAAGGCCCTGCGAGGCCTGAAGCACTGGGAAAAGCCTGCCACGCTCAATACCGACAAAGCGCCGAGCTATGGTGCAGCGATCACCGAATTGAAGCGCGAAGGAAAGCTGGACCGGGAGACGGCCCACCGGCAGGTGAAGTATCTCAATAACGTGATCGAGGCCGATCACGGAAAGCTCAAGATACTGATCAAGCCGGTGCGCGGTTTCAAATCGATCCCCACGGCCTATGCCACGATCAAGGGATTCGAAGTCATGCGAGCCCTGCGCAAAGGACAGGCTCGCCCCTGGTGCCTGCAGCCCGGCATCAGGGGCGAGGTGCGCCTTGTGGAGAGAGCTTTTGGCATTGGGCCCTCGGCGCTGACGGAGGCCATGGGCATGCTCAACCACCATTTCGCAGCAGCCGCCTGATCGGCGCAGAGCGACAGCCTACCTCTGACTGCCGCCAATCTTTGCAACAGAGCCCATTACACTGATACCGGCGGCGCGACGGACCATGTCTTTGCCCTTTGCCATCTTCTCGGCTTCCGGTTCGTGCCCCGTCTGCGCGACATCGCCGACCGGAAACTCGGCTCGATCGCCGCGCCTTCGACCTACAAAGGCATCGAAAGCCTCATGGGCCGCACGATCAAGACGGCGGCGATCGAAGCCGATTGGGATGACATCGTCAGGATCGTCGCCTCCATTAAGGAAGGAGCCGTTGCGCCCTCCGCGATCCTGCGCAAGCTGGCCGCCTACAAGCGCCAGAACAGGCTGGATTTTGCGCTGGCCGAACTCGGCCGCATCGAGCGGACGCTATTTGCGCTCGACTGGCTTGAACAGCCCGACTTGCGTCGCGCCTGCCAGGCCGGCCTCAATAAAGGCGAAGCACGTCATACCCTTGCCGCCGCGATCTACACCAACCGACAGGGGCGGTTCACCGATCGCTCGATCGAGAATCAGGAATATCGGGCATCGGGCCTCAATCTGCTGATCGCGGCGATTTCTTACTGGAACACCGTCTATATGGACAGGGCCGCCCAGCATCTCCAATCATCCGGCGGCACCTTCGATGATGCGCTGCTTGCCCATCTCTCGCCGATGGGCTGGGTGCATATCAGTTTGACCGGCGACTATCTGTGGCAAAGGGCAAACCGGCTCTCCCCTGGCGAGTTCCGCACCCTCAACGATCCCATGGCCCGCTTCAAACTCGTGGCATAGCCAGTGTTCTCATTATGTCCGCCAAATCGTTGTCTGGCGCACAAACCTTGAGGTGACGCCTATCGAGCCGGATGAATTTTCCGAATTGGTCACTTATCCCCCCAACAAGCAAAACCGATGGCAGCGATCTCGCGCCATTTCCGAAACTGTGCTGTCGGGAGTAGGCCGGAAAGCCAGCGGCACGCCCCCATTTTGGAGGCGTGCCCGCTTGGAACCGGGTGTTGGAAACCTGATAATCGTCAGGCGCGAACGCCTTTAAAGCCGGGTGGCTTCTGGACATGCGCGTCCGCCACCCGGTCGTTAAGCTCGACCGGCTCGATTATCAGAGGGTTTCCACGCCCCCGCCCACGTCTCCGTAGGTAGTGCGTGAATAGGCCGAAAGTGCCTCGAAAAGCAATGAATCGTTACGCTAAAGGGACGGGCCGCGCGCTATCAGTCAGCGTCATCGGGCGTCGTCGCCAGCCCGTCCCTCGTAAGCGTCGTATCCTCAATAACGCGGAGAATTTCCGAACCGCGCATATGGCACATGCGCCAGCGTGCCCCCGGCGTTGCACCTTCCGCGCGATCGGAAGCAACAATGCCGTCGAACATCGCGCACGCCTCGTCCAGCGTGGCAGTTTCGCCTATCAGGTGCCAACAGCCTTTCATTTGGCCCGCCATGCGGAAGTCCACCGAAAAGCGGTCGCCTTCCCGATAATCGTCATACGCCATTTTCTTTGCCCCCCGATCCGCTGCCTGCGGCCTCATCCGCTGCGCGTAGCGCCTCATAGAGCGGCGTCTTGCCGATCTTGAGCGCGGCGGCGGCCTGCCGCACCGTCAACCCCTTATCCATCATGTCGCGCGCGCGTTTCAGCACTCCGGGCGTGACAACCGACCTACGGCCGCCCTTTCGGCCGCGCGCGGCGGCGACCTCCAATCCGGCCTTTGTCCGCTCGCGGATCAGCGACCGCTCAAAGTCGGCCAGCGCGGCGAATATATGGAAGATCAACGCGCCGCTGGGCGTCGTCGTGTCCATCCCGGCATCTGTCAGCGATCGGAAGCCTATGCCGCGATCACGCAGATTTTCGACAAGCCCGACCAGATGGGGAAGCGAGCGGCCTAGCCGGTCGATCTTCCACACGACAAGCGTGTCTGCCGGGCGAAGATAGGCCAGCGCCTCGGCCAGCCCGGCCCGCTCGGCCTTCGCACCGCCTGCAACGTCCGTGAAGATGCGGGCACAACCCGCCTTCTCAAGCGCGTCGATCTGCAAGCTCATGTCCTGTTCGGGGGTCGATACCCGCGCATAGCCGATCAACGCCCCGCCTTCGGCGCTACGCCCGTTGGGCGTTCCGGGGTCTGGCGCGCCCATCATCGCCACCCCTGCCAGCTCGCGACCGCACGGGGGCACTCACGCGCAACCCGCCCGTCCTGATCCCAACGCGCCACATAGACAGCCTGCCCGGCCTCGATCTGGCGGCATGAGAGGCTGCGCCCCTGCACATAGACCAACGCCAGCGTGCGCCCGTAGGGGTCAACCCCTACGCGCTCGATCGAAAGCGGCCCTGTCATGGTCCGCTGCAACGCCTCTTTGCTCGCCTCTGCCCGCTGCCGGTCGCAAATCGCGCCGGGCTTGGGCACCGGCCTGCACCGGCTGTTGCTCGGATCGTCGGGCGCGTCCACGCCAAGAAACCGGATACGCTCGTCCCCGCATCTGATCGTGTCGCCATCGGTCACGGAACAACCCGCCAGCGCGGCGGCGGCGATGAACACCAAGGGCATCAAGTCAGCCTCTCCAACCGATAGCCAGAGGCATGATGTTCGCTGGGGCTGGCCGTGGTGATGTAGCGATCATCCCAAGGCGCGGCCCCTGCCAGCGCCAAATCGACCGGCCCCCCGATCTGTTTGGCAATACGGCCCGCCTTCGCCCGCGCGGCGCTATGGCTCGCCATGCGCTCGGTCGTAATCGTCGGTTGCGCCGCGATCACGCCGGATTCGTCCCCGGCATAGGCATGGAACTCAAATTGCAGCATGGGAGGAAAGCTAGTCTTACCCCCGCCCGTCGCGCCGAAAACGGCCGTGTGGCCCATAGCGTCACTCATCCCTTGATCCCCTTCGGAGCATCATTGCTCGCCATTCTCTCCGGCCTGCTTCTTCGCCGCGCGATCCCACTCCCACGCTTCATCAAGCATGATCGGGGCAGGCTTGCCCCCAAAGGCTTGCTCGATAGCCTTGGTGGCGGTGCCTCGATCGACGGCACCGGCATCGCCAGAATCGGAAGGCGGTCGATCGCCGGGGAAGCCCTGCTTCGCCAGCTCCTCGCCTATGATGATGCGGGTGCGGTCGCGCAGCTCGGCGGGCAAGTCGCCCATAATGGCCGTGAGGGCTTGCGAGGCGGCGAAGGCCCGCGCGACCTCGCCCCGCATTTCCGTGAGGGCCTTCGTCTCGCCAGATTCCGCAAGGCGGACATACAGCAAGCCGATTTCGCCCCATGTCGGCGTCAAGTCGATGGTTTCCATAGCAGGCGCTCCTTATCCGTGCCGCGTTTCCAGCTTGTCGGCTTCGGCCTTCGCCCCCGCCAGCTCGCTTTCAAGATTGGTGGTGTAGTCGCTCATCACGTCCCAACCTTCGTTGCCGTAGATGAAGCGGGCATAGCCCTGCCGCTCCATCTTCCCGGCCTCGTCGGGCTTCATGGCGAATAGATAATCCTCGTCGGTGGCGAACATGGCGGCCATGATCGCCTTAACGTCCGTGGACGCCTCCAAGGCGATTTCCTCGCCGTCATAGACCGACACGGCATAGCCGCCCGCAATCAGCCCCTCGGCCGCTTTCCGCGCAATCTGGCGCTCGATCGTCTGCCGCGTCTCAACCTTCATCGCTCTACCTTCCTTCGCCCTGTCTATAGGTCCAGCTCGCCTTGTCGGAACTCGGCGGGTTCCTCACCCTCGCGCCCCTGCCAGAGAATCTTGTCACCCGGCCCCCAAATGGTGACAAAGCCTTGCCCGCTGGGTCGATAGGCAGGCGGCGGCTTCGCCTCGTAGTTATAGCAACTGCTCCGGCCCATCGTGCCCGAAAATGAAAGCGGGCCTCCGGGCCTGTGCATCACGCGGAAGCAATGGCCGCTCGGCTCCTTCACGCGCCGCCCGCGCCCCGTCATTGCCCAATAGCGATAATCGGATTCCTCCCGCTCGCTGGGCGGCGTCCAATGGATGCAGCGCACGCAGGCGGCATCATAGGGCAAACGCGGCGGAGCTGGCGGGGTATCGTCCAGCGCCGGGCCTCCGTTGTGGCCGAAAGGCGGGCGGCCCGTCACGCGGCCTCCCTCTCCGTCAGCTCGCGACGGGCGCGGCGCTTTTCCAGCACGCGGCGCGCGGCGTGCGTCGACTCTAGATCGGGGTGGCCATTGGCGATTTCCTCAAGGGTCGCGCGAGGCGGTGCAATGATCGTTCCCGCGTCGATCGCCGCTTGATAGAGGCTCGCGGTCCTGCCTGCCTCGATCAACAGGCGGCGCGTTTCGCTCTCATACCATCTGCGGAAAGTCTTGGTCGTCGGCGCTGAACGCAACCCGGCGTGGATATGGCCTCGCGCCTCGGCCATCGTCACCAAGCCGCGCTCGCAGGCGAAGGCATCAAGGCTCTGGACGGGAACGGCCCCGGTCGTGTCGCGGTCCACGGCAAGCCAGCGCCGCAACTGCTGCCGGTGGATGCCGATCCCTCCGCCGTCCGTCTCTGCGATGCTCGGATGCTGGCCGATCGCGCGGCGCATCGCGTCCCGGTAAATGGCACCCCCTGCGAGGAGGATTCTATCAGCGCCCCGCGCCGCTTCCGCGAAGGCCGCATGATTGGACGTTGGGAGCCGGAGCAATTCAGCGGCCCGGCTCGGCGTCATGCGCTGCTCATAGTCAGCGATCGGCATATCTGCCGGATGAAAGCCATAGCGGGCGGACAGGAACCAGATTTCGGGGCGGCAATCTTCCCCCGGCTCTGTTGCAAAAATCGTGAAGCTTGAGCATGCTTGGCGGAGATTGGACGGACGGAACGATGACGGATTTCAAGTGGCGCCATTTCCAGGGTGATGTGATCCTGTGGGCGGTGCGCTGGTATTGTCGCTATCCGATCAGCTATCGCGACCTTGAGGAAATGCTGGCGGAACGCGGCATTTCGGTCGACCATACGACGATCTATCGCTGGGTCCAGTGCTACGCCCCGGAGATGGAGAAGCGGCTGCGCTGGTTCTGGCGGCGTGGCTTTGATCCGAGCTGGCGCCTGGATGAAACCTACGTCAAGGTGCGGGGCAAGTGGACCTACCTGTACCGGGCAGTCGACAAGCGGGGCGACACGATCGATTTCTACCTGTCGCCGACCCGCAGCGCCAAGGCAGCGAAGCGGTTCCTGGGCAAGGCCCTGCGAGGCCTGAAGCACTGGGAAAAGCCTGCCACGCTCAATACCGACAAAGCGCCGAGCTATGGTGCAGCGATCACCGAATTGAAGCGCGAAGGAAAGCTGGACCGGGAGACGGCCCACCGGCAGGTGAAGTATCTCAATAACGTGATCGAGGCCGATCACGGAAAGCTCAAGATACTGATCAAGCCGGTGCGCGGTTTCAAATCGATCCCCACGGCCTATGCCACGATCAAGGGATTCGAAGTCATGCGAGCCCTGCGCAAAGGACAGGCTCGCCCCTGGTGCCTGCAGCCCGGCATCAGGGGCGAGGTGCGCCTTGTGGAGAGAGCTTTTGGCATTGGGCCCTCGGCGCTGACGGAGGCCATGGGCATGCTCAACCACCATTTCGCAGCAGCCGCCTGATCGGCGCAGAGCGACAGCCTACCTCTGACTGCCGCCAATCTTTGCAACAGAGCCGTTGGGATCATAATGTTGATGTACGCGCGCACGGTCATGGTAATTGCGCTTCTCGTTGAAGACACGATTCCCATAGCGATTGACAATGAACATGCTGTCGCCCGGCGGAATCCATACGTCGCTTGGCACGCTTACATATTCCAGCGCCTCTTCCAGCACGATCTCGGCGCGCCAGGCGCTTCCCATATTGCCAAGCTTCGCTCCAACAGCCCCGGCAATCGATACAAAGTCGCCAGTATTGGTCGGCACCCCGCAACCGCCATAGACCGGCCCTGTCTGATGGAGATTGAGCATTTCGCGATTATAGGTGAACCCGCCCGTTGCGAAGATCACGCCTTTGCGCGCGCCAAAGGAAACCTCCTTCCCGTCGTTCAGCGCCTCGACGCCGAGCACCGCGCCATCCCCGTCGGTAACCAGGCGGACAACCTGGTGGCTGGTGAGCAGGGGAATGCCATAAGCGTCGATGCGCGCCTTGATCTGGCGCATCAACTCCGCGCCGAATCCTGGCGACCCATCAGGCTTGATGGGTCCGAGGCACCGTCCGCGAGGCACCTTATTGTTGCCGTCGAGCACGCCATAGTCAGGCAGATCGGTTCCCTGGCCGTCGGGAAGGACATGAAAGCGGCCTATCTCGGCTGCCTTGATTTCCCGCAACATGTCCGTCATCGGCGACGCGTTGTCGTAAAACGCCTCAAGCAGTTTGTAGACATCCTCACCCAGGCCGAGCGTCGGTGAATTGCTGTCGAAAAGATGCGGATATGAATAGGCAGCGCAATAAGCCAGGAGCGAAGCCTTTGGATCCTCGATCCCCCGCTCCTTCAGCCTGAAATTATTGGGCACCCAGAAAGCCCCACCGGATTTCGCGGACGTACCGCCATATACCGGCGCTTTTTCCAGCATGAGGACCTTCGCGCCGTCCTTGGCAGCCGCAAGTGCGGCAACCGAGGCGGCCGCGCCGCTGCCGACCACGACTATATCCGCGATTTGGGTCCACTGCCGGCCCACCGCGGCAACAGCCGGAGCAGATGCCGCAGCACCCAGGGTGGAAACCGCCAGCCCCGCGCCGCCGGCCTGGATGAAAGCGCGGCGAGATAACCGCGATCGCTCTGCCGATTGCTTCAAGAATGCCCTCCACCGGTCGAACGACCCAAAGCCGCCGACCGTCTCTCCTGCGTCGAAGTCAATGCTCCGCCCTTCTTTTACCGAAGCGAGATCACGTCGCACCTCGATACAAGGAAAGGATAGATTACCAAATGGTCACATGTCAACCGCGCCTGATCTCCGCATCGGCAAGCACGAGAAGGCAAATGGGGCCATCCCGAAACATCTTTCGATGGGCGGCGCTCATGCTTCTAACGGACCAGGCGGGCGAAATTGCAAGCCCGATCGGCAATGCTGAATGGGGGGCCACCATTCGGCGCCAGGTGCCCCGGCGTGACTCATCTCCAATCGCGAGTCGCGTTGTGTTTGAGTTCTCCATCCATATAAAATTGGGCATCCACACGACAAGCGTCATGTGAATGCCCAACTAATCACTTGTATATATAAGATTATGCGCCGGACGGTGCGAAATGAATGCCGGGCGGTGCGAAATGAATGCCGGCCAGCGGGGTGAAATAGTTCGTGCATGCGTTGCGCTTAGAGAACTTCCACACCCCGTCACGGCGCTCATACTCATCCGTGAAGACCGCAGCGATAAGAATCGACTGATTACCTTCGACGAGATTTCCAAGGAGAAGGACGTCGCCAATACCATTTACCTTGTCCGCGCTCACAAATTCCAAGCGCAGATTGGTTCCATAATGAATACATTCGTGAAACATTGGCCAGAGTACGTTATTGGCCAAATCGAGGGCGCCTTCCGGGCCCTTGTAGGTGCCGATTCCCTCAATGGTCCACTCTGCATCATCCCACCAAATAGAAGCGAGACGGCCCTCTTGGCGCTTGTCTACGGCAATGAGCTTGTCAGAGTAGAGGTCCTGAATCGCGGCCCGGCTTGCAAGTCTGTCTAGATCACTCATTTTGTATCTCCTAGTTGAATATAATCCCGTAATCTTAGCAGGATCGAGGGCATCAAGGATTTAGGCCGCAGAAGACCAGCCGCCATCGATGAACAGTTCCGTTCCAGTAACATATTTAGCTTCGTCTGACAGAAGATATAGCGCCCCATAAGCGATATCGTTCGGCTCGCCAAGATCGCCCATCGGGATCTGCGCTTTGTACCATTCAACCTGCTCGGGCGTGACGTTCGCCTGCATCGGCGTCTTCATGCCACCAGGAACGATGGTGTTCACCCGCACCCCTTGCCCGACATATTCCAGCGCAGCCACCTTGGTCATCGCGCGTACCGCAGACTTGGTCGCCGCATAGCTGATCAAGCCAGGCTCACAGATGACGCTGACGAGCGAACTGATGTTTAGGATCGCACCATTTCCCGACTTCGCAATTTCCGGCGCAACCATCTTCAGGCCCAGGAAAAGCGCAGTCTGGTTGACCGCGATCATCTTGCTCCAGCCTTCGAGCGTCTCGTCCTGGATCATCGCGCCGTGGATGATGCCCGCGGTGTTGTAAAGCGTCGTGAGCTTCCCAAAGGCCCCAACCGCCGCCTCGACAGCCCCCGCCCAGCTCGCAGCATCGGTGATATCCAGCCGCACGATAGGGCCTCGCCCCCGCTTTCCTGAATCTCGGCCACGACCTTGTTGCCCATTTCGACATTCAGATCGGCGACGACGACCTTGGCGCCCTCCTTGGCAAAAAGCCGAGCCTGCGCTGCACCCAGGCCGCTCGCCGCGCCCGTTACGAGCGCGACTTTTCCTGCCATTCTGTTGCTCATCCTGTGCCTCCTAAATAGCTTGAGCGCGCAATTCAGACCCGCGTCGCTGAGGGTTCTTTTTTCCGATGCACAACAACTGGGCCGATCACCGGACCTTGATCCAAGCACAATTACCAGTTGGTAGTCAAGCTGGATTCTGAGGAACCGGACCGAAAAGTGAGACTAAATGTCCAAGTCCCCTGGCCCGCTAATGCTGCCCCTTTGCGCGCGGCACGCAGCCGCGCGCTTTCACTTTCTAATGCTGTGTTTTCACAAATAATATCAATGAGTTCAAACACCCACGGACCAGCCTCCGTCAATCGGCAGATCCACGCCAGTAATATATTTCGCCTCGTCAGAGGCCAGAAAAAGCGCGCCGTTGGCAATGTCGATCGGGTCACCGAGCTTTCCCATGGGGATCTGGCTTGTCTGCTGCTTCAGCACGTCAGGGGGGACATTCGCCGTGATCGGCGTGTTCATTCCGCCGGGCACGATCGTATTCACCCGAACGCCGCGGTCCACAAACTCCAGCGCCGCCGCCTTGCTCATGATGCGCACGGCCGCTTTGGTGGCACAGTAGCTGGCATTGCCGGCGGTGGGAAACATGCCGATCAACGAACTGATGTTGATGATCGAGCCATTGCCCGACTTCACCAGCTCGGGGATTGCCGCCTTGATTCCGAGGAAGATAGCAGTCTGATTGACCGCCACCATCTTGTTCCAGCCTTCAATGCTCTCCTCCTCGAAGCCGCCAGGATGAATGATACCGGCAGTGTTGGATAGAGTCGTAAGCCCGCCAAAAGCCTCGACGGCAGCGGCAATCGCATTATTCCAGCTCGCCGCATCGGTAACATCCAACCGAATGAAGAGCGCATCGCCACCAGCAGCCCTGATTTCGGCTACGACGCCCTTGGCCATCTCTTCATTGAGGTCGCCGATTACGACCTTGGCGCCTTCTTCCGCGAAACGCTTCGCCTGAGCGGCGCCGAGCCCGCTCGCTCCACCCGTGATGAGCGCAACCTTGCCTGCGAGTCTGTTAGCCATTCTTCATCCTCCGAAAATGCTCAACTGCGCGAATTGACTTCGCTTCAGCCTTGACCACATCGCCAGTGGCCCCATGTGCCTGGCACCAGCCTGAAAGATCAGAGCATACTTACCACATGGTTACAAGCCTGCTTTGCGAGAGGACGAAATGCCCTCTTGTCCAGCCGGGGCGAAAGGCGCTGGTTCATACTCTATGTTCTACAATGGCTTCCTTTACAGCGTTCGCGGCCTGCAATCTCCGACTCGAAGTGAAAAAGCCTACGCAGATGGCGCATGCCCTCCTTTTATCGAATCGCTTGGATCATGCAGGGGTTAATGATAATTACCATGTGGTTATCATGCCCATGGGCCAGATAAGGACTGCAATATGAATTTCACGATGTCGCCCGCGGAAACCATGTGGCGTGATCGGGTCCGTAATTTCATGAACGATGTGGTTCGGCCCCATGATGAGACCTATGCCGCGCAGCAGGCTAGTGGAGAGCGGTGGAAGACTCTGCCGATAATCGAGGAATTGAAGGAGCGCGCGAAAGCGGACGGCATATGGAATCTTTTCATGCCGCCGCTGGCCGGCCACAATCCCGTCGACAGCAGCTTCGAGTTCGTCGCTCCGGGCCTTACCAATCTGGAATATGCCTCCTGCGCGGAAGAGATGGGCCGCATCGAATGGGCGTCCGAGGTGTTCAACTGCTCCGCGCCCGATACCGGCAACATGGAGGTCCTGCACCGCTATGGAACTCGCGAGCATAAGGAGCGCTGGCTCCGGCCGCTGATGGAGGGGAAGATTCGCTCGGTCTTTCTGATGACCGAGCCGCGAGTCGCATCCTCTGACGCCACCAATATCGAAACCTCCATCGTTTGTGACGGCGACCATTATGTGATCAACGGCCGCAAATGGTGGTCTTCGGGCATAGGCGATCCTCGATGCTCGGTCGGCATTCTCATGGGAAAGACCGATCCTGATGCCCCGCGCCATGCTCAGCAGAGCATGATCCTCCTGCCGCTCGACACGCCGGGGGTTAAGGTTCTGCGAATGCTTCCTGTGTTTGGCTATGACGATGCGCCTCATGGTCATGGCGAAGTCGAGCTGAAGGATGTTCGCGTTCCGGTCGAGAATATGCTGCTCGGCGAGGGGCGCGGCTTTGAAATTGCTCAGGGGCGATTGGGGCCAGGCCGAATCCATCACTGTATGCGCACGATTGGCTTGGCCGAGGAAATCTTGAAGAAAATGGTGGAGCGGCTCCTTTCGCGCACTGCCTTTGGGAAACGCCTAGCAGAGCATTCCATCTGGGAGCAGCGGATCGCCGAAGCACGGACGTCACTTGAAATGACCCGCCTCCTATGCCTCAAGGCCGCCGACGTGATGGACAAGCTTGGGGCCAAGGCAGCACAAGCGGAAATCGCGATGATCAAGGTGGCGGGGCCGCATATGGCGTTGAAGATCGCCGACGATGCGATCCAGGCGCATGGCGGCGCGGGCGTCGCCGACGACTTCGGCCTTGCGCGCGCCTATGCACATCTCCGCACAATGCGCCTGGTGGATGGGCCGGATGAGGTTCACAACCGCGCGATCGCTCGCCTCGAAATGCGCCGCTATCGTCAATAGTTGAATTGCCGACCCTGTTATTCGGTCGCAATGACCAGCTAACGGCCTGCCGGTCGCGTTCAGGCGAACGGCAGGCCAAGCGCATGACCGACGCAGCGCCCAGGCGCATACGTCGGTAGCTGGCAACCCAAGCCCTACCGCATCAGCACCAGTTCCTCGGCCATAGAGGGATGCAGTGCTACGGTATCGTCGAACTGGGCCTTGGTGAGCCTCGCCTTCACCGCGATCGCGGCGGCCTGCAGGATTTCAGGCGCGTCGGGGCCGATCATGTGGATGCCGACCACCACGTCGGTCTCAGGATGGACGACCAGCTTGTAGAGCGCGCGCTCGTGGCGGTCGGCGAGCACATTCTTCATCGCCCGGAAGTCGGAGGTGTAGACCTTGACCTCACCGAGCTTGTTGCGCGCCTCGGCCTCGGTCATGCCCACGCCCGCCATCGGCGGATGGCTGAATACGGCGGACGGGATGCAGCCATAATCGACCCGGCGGGGATTATTGCCGAACACAGTGTCGGCAAAGGCCTGGCCCTCGCGGATCGCGACCGGCGTCAGCTGCACCCGGTTGGTGACGTCGCCCACCGCATAGATGCTGGCGCAGCTCGAGCGGTTGTCGTCGTCCACCTTGATCGCGCCCTTGGCGTCGAGTGCGACGTCGGCCGTCTCCAGCCCGAGATTTTCGGTATGCGGGCGTCGGCCGGTGGCGAATAGCAGCATGTCGGCCGGGATCGGCTCATGGCCGGTCATGTGCACCAGCAGCGAGCCGTCCGGTTGCTTGTCGACCTTCTCGAAGGCGACGTGGAATTTGAACTCGATCCCCTTGGTCATCGAGATCTGGAGCAGCCGGTCGCGGATCTGCTCGTCATAGCCGCGCAGGATCACGTCGGTGCGGTTGACCAGCGTCACATGCGCACCAAACTGGTGGAAGATGCCGGCAAATTCATTGGCGATATAGCCCGCCCCTGCGATCACCACGCGCTTGGGGAAGGTATCGAGATGGAACACTTCATTCGAGGTGATGCCATGCTCGGCCCCCGGAAAATGGGGTACGATCGGCCAAGCGCCGGTTGCGATCAGGATTTTGCCGGCGGTGATCGTCTGGCCCGAGCCGAGCAGCACCTCATGCGGCCCGGCGACGGTCGCCCGCTCGCGGATGATCTCGACCTTATTGTTGCCGAGCGTCTCGGTGTAGAGACCTTCGAGCCGCGAGACCTCGGCGAGCACATTGTCGCGCAGCGCCGACCAGTCAAATTCGCAATCGGGCACCTTCCAGCCAAAGCGCCGTGCATCCTGCAGATCCTCGGCGAAATGCGAGCCATAGACGAGCAGCTTCTTGGGCACGCAGCCCCGGATCACGCAGGTGCCGCCCACCCGATGCTCCTCGGCGACCGCCACCCGCGCGCCATAGGCTGCCGAAACCCGCGCCGCGCGCACTCCGCCCGAGCCCGCCCCAATGACGAACAGATCATAGTCGTAGGTCAACATCCAATAATCCCAACCAAGTAAGTGTTGTTTTTCTACAGCTAGAGGGCGCGCGCATCGAGTCGTCCGCCTCCATCCCCGAGCAGACCGCCGACTCCCATGCCGGCGATCACATCGCTATCCACGCCGAACCCAGCGAAGAGCCGCTCCAATATCAGATCAACTCCATTACGCAGGGGGCTACGTGCACAACCCGGCAACCCAATGACAGCCCGCCTGCGCAACCAACCGAGGCACAGGAGATTGCCGGGATCGACCGGCATTCCCACCCGCTCCACGCGCCCGCCCGCTTGTCGAATGGCCGCGGGGACCACATCTTCGCGGTCGGCCGTCGCCGATGCCGCCATGATCAGCACAAGATCCGCCTCCGAAGAGTCCGCGAGCAAATTGGTTAGAGCCGCTTCATCATGATCGCAGATCCACACATGATTCAAATGTCCGCCAAGCCTCTCGACTCGCTGCCTTATAACGGTTTCGGTCTTGGCGAGAAGCTTGAGGCTTACGCTGCCTAGACTGGTTTGCACGAGATTGACCGAGAGGGGCCCGAATGCAGCTATACGGACCTTGCAACCATCCGCGACTTGCCCCGCTGAGACAAGTTCGGCTCGGGGCACCGCATAGGGAATTATCTTGACGGTGCCTACCACGTCGCCCGCGCGCACCGGCGTCATCGGCGCGACGGCGGCGAATGTGATCGCCTCCGTTGCCCGATTGAGCTTGCCTATGCCGTCGGGTGCATAAACGAGAAGGCCGTTCGTCTCGGCGATCAGATCAGCCCGCCCATGGACGGGAGGTTCGGCGCGGACATGATCTCCGGCCAGCCTCTGCGCAATCGCCATCGCGACATCATTTTCACCAATATCGTCCGTATCGAGCCGAGCAACGGTGAGCGCTTCCAATCCCGCATGCCGGACCGCCGCCAGATCATCGCAATCGAGCACGCGCCCTTTTGGCAAGCGGCGTCCCGGAATCGAGAGGCTATGGGCCAGGATCGCACCCTCGGCCTCTTCCAGCGATACCCGTCCAAACCTCACTTCGAGCTCCGCAAGACTGTCGTCATCTCGGCCAGGATGGAAACGGCGATCTCGGCTGGTCCCGCCGCACCGATTGGGAGCCCTGCCGGCCCATGGATGCGGGCGAGCTCCTTATCCGTGAAGCCGGCGGCGCCGAGCCGCTCGAGCCGGGCAGCATGTGTTTTTCGTGATCCCAATGCGCCGATATAGAAGGCCGGCGAGTTCAGAGCGCGCGCCAGCGCCGGATCATCAAGCTTTGGATCATGCGTCAAACTGACTACCGCGGAGCCGCCGTCCGGGCGCCAACGATCAAGCGCTTCGTCGGGCCAATTCTCGTCTACAGGTTGATCAAATCGGGCAGCCGCCGCGAACATGCCGCGCGGATCGATAACGGTTGTCTCATAGCCCGCAAGGCGCGCCATCGGGACGAGCAGCTGGGCGATATGAACCGCCCCCACGATCGCGAGACGACGGCGCGGAGGATAGAGATTGAAGAACCATTCCTTCAGAGGGGCCGCATTCTCGCGGGTCGCACCGCTTGTCAGATCCGTCGCCAGACCCAGCGGCAAACCCTGCGCCCGTGCATCAACGATACGCTCGATCAGCGCAGGCGGAAAATGTGCCCCATCGACGGTCTGTAACAGGATGGAGATTCGGCCGCCGCAAGCAAGTCCCACCTCCCAGGCCTGCGCGTCAGCCACGCCATAATCCAGGCGACGAAAGCCGCCCCCTGCCGCAATCAATTCGAGAGCCTGAACGATGACGTCGCCTTCGACACAACCGCCGCTGACGGAGCCTTCGAAAATTCCGTCGTCGCGGATCACCAGATGGGATCCCGCCCGCCGAGGCGCCGACCCCCAGGTCTCGATCACTGTGGCAAGCGCGACATGACGGCCCGCCGCAAGCCATAGCGCCGCGGCATCTATCACGACATCCAGGTCATCCGCTGCCTCAGCCATGATCCCATTCTGATCCAAAAAATGCTGAACTTAAAGGATTACGGCCGGAGCGTCCGAAAAATCGGATGCTCCGGCCGTATCCATTCAATGCACCACCGGCTTCATGCCGGCAGAGGAGGGGAGATCCCAGGCCAATCTCGACAGACCAACCCAAGATCCTCCGATCAGCTTTAGAAACGGAAGCTGGTCTTTACTCCGTAGGTGCGTGGCATGGCCGCATACCGAACCGCCGTATCGTACAGGAACGCTACGTTGTTCCAGTAATATTCGTTGGTCAGATTCTTCACCCAGAACTGGACCTGCCATGCATTGTCCGCATCCTGAAGTGCAATGCGAGCATCAACGGTGGTAAACGGCTTGATGTAGGTTACCGCCTTCGTCACCGCATCATGACCGATCGCAGCCTGCGTGCTGCTGTTATAGGTCAGGCTGGCACCCAAATTCACTGCCAGGCTGGCGCCAAGCGGAACGGTATAGTCGGCGTTTGCACTCGCATTCCATTTCGGAGCGAATGGCACCCGGTCGCCGGCAAAGTCAGTAAATACCCCGTCGGAATTCAGACCGGAGTATTTTTTGATCTTCGCGTCGACATAGGTCACCGCGCCACTGAGGTTGAGGCCATCGACCGGCCGCCATACGATGGCCAGCTCACCGCCCTTGACGGTGGACTTAGGCACGTTGTCGAGTGCGAACACGGTGCCGAAAGGCGGCTGATCGAAGAAGCCCCTCAGCTGCTTGTTGCGGTAGTCATAGTAGAAGCCAGCACCGGTGAGCAGCACCGAGCGGTCGAACAGCTCCTGCTTGAAACCCGCTTCGTAGGTAATGACCGATTCCTGAACGACCGGACGATATTGACTGACAGTCGCCGCCCCAATCGTTGGGAAGCTGCCTGCCTTATAGCTGTAGGCGATTGCAAAGATACTGGCCTCTGCTCGCAAACAGCGCGGATTTCTGCTCAGATTTGCTGACAGCAGGTGGGCCATGCTGCTCACGCTATGCGACAATGTGCTCGCCATCATCCGCGCCTGCTCGCAAACGGAGAAGGCCTGTTCTCGCTTTCTGCCAATAGCGAGGAGTGCCGGTGAGCGGTCTGGCAGCGATCGTTCCCGCCGGGTTTGCCGTAAGCATCAGCGCTCCCACTTCCTCAGGCTAGCAACGGATTGATCGTATAATGCCTGGAGCGAGCCGACCTGATTGTCTCGGAAGTGAATCGTCAGCACGAGATTGTCATACGGCAGATTGGCCGTGCAGAGCCCCGGCCGCGAGCCTCCGCCCATGGCGGAGCAACTCGCCAGCGATGGAGGACGCTTCTGACCTGCTTCGGCTGGCAACTGGTATGTCCAGAAAACACCATCACTTACCTTGCGCAGTGTTCGGCCGCGCCATGAAAGCGGGCGACTTGCGCAGACAGTCGAGTTGACAAGCGCCTCTGTTCCCGCTGCGCGGGCACACATCCGCTTCTTGCTTGCCACGCCCACCAAGTTTCGCTCCGGCAAGCTTGCGCTCGGATTTAGGTAGAACGAGAACCCGTCGCTGGGATCGAGCGCTGGTAGAAAGAACGGCTTATCATTGTCGGATATGTCGTTGGCTCTCGGGATGTCGAAGACTCGTCCCTCCAACCTCCTCTCGGCCGAGGCCGAGCACGCGCTGAGCAAGCTGACGATCGATAAAGAAGCTGCGGTAAGATGCCTGTTCATGCCGGCAGGCTATGAGAGAAGCGCAACGTCCACAATCGGTGGCACAGACGACATGCGTTGCGTCCGCGTGCGGGAGATACCAAGGCGAGGACAGCCAGTATCATATCGGCACACCGGCTTCGCGGAGCCGCTCGGTCAGGTCGCGGGTGTGTTCGGCGTCCAGCGTTCCGGCGAGGAACGCGCGTATGTCGGACGGCCGGGTGTTGAGCTGGCTGGCGAGCGCGCCCGCATCGTAACCGTTGCGCGTCAGCGTGGGTTCGAGGTCGTCAATCGCCCGCGACAGCACCTGCTCGACGATCTCGGCCGTGACGGGCTTGGCAGCGAAGCGGAAGCCCTGCTCGAAGGCGAG
>NZ_KQ130440.1:0-59933 GCF_001046645.1 Sphingobium cupriresistens LL01 | reverse complement strand
CGCTGGTGTATGTGAACACCCGCATGCTTCAGACCGTACTGGTTGAGCCGAAGTGGGCGGGGCGGATGACGCCGGAAGATTATCGTGGTCTCACGCCGTTGATCTACAGTCATGTGAACCCTTATGGCCGCTTCGACCTCGACCTGAACGACCGGATTGATTTTGGACGGCTTGCAGCGTGAGGCGGCTGATCGGCCTATAACATTTGGGTACACCCCAGAGTGATAGGGCCGAGTGACACCATTCGTCTGTCACAAAAGGGTGGGTTTGCGCTCAATGTGACGATACACTGCAAGAGCCACCCTAATGTGACGGATTTTGCACTTGGCTCGTATCGGATATGCCCGCGTCAGCACCACGGACCAGGATCTGGATATCCAGATTGGCCGCCTCAAGAATGCAGGTTGCGAAATTATCCGTTCCGAGACCGGATCGGGGGCCTCGCGGAGCGGGCGCACGGAACTGGAAACGATCATGCAGTTTATGCACACCGGCGACGAGCTGGTCGTGCTGCGGCTCGACCGGCTCGGCCGCTCCACGCGCGATGTCCTGAACCTGGTGCATGAGCTTGATGAAAAGGGAGCTTCGCTGCGCATCCTTGAGCCAGAGGTGACGACGGCGGGCGACATGGGGCGAATGGTCATCACCATACTCGGCATGGTCGCCGATATGGAGCTGAAGTTCATCAAGGATCGTCAGCGCGCCGGGATCGAAGCGGCGCGCGCCGAAGGCGTTTACAAAGGCCGGAAGAAGAACGTCGATGACGATGAAATCCGCCGTCGCCTTGCCGCCGGCGCCAGCAAGGCCCGCGTTGCCCGCGACCTGAAGGTCTCACGAATGACCGTCTATCGGGCGCTCGACATTATTCCGTCACAGACCAAACTGCCGGAAAAGCCGCCCACTGCCAGCATCGCCCTGCATCTGATTATCGAGAACTTCAACAAGCGTGGAAGAGGTAGAAAACCCGCTCGGGAGCGGATTGAGGCGATGCTGGAACGCGACTACGCCATGGTAAAAAACGGCAATTGTGATTACAAACTGACCGTCGCCTATGACCCCGATCCGGATGGCATTTCCCTTGATGAGGAAATCCAAAGCCTCCTCTCCGAGATGTTCAACATCGCAGAGAGCTACAATTGCTCCATGGAAGCCGATATCTACGAGGTCGGTGGTCAGCAACGGTCCTGGTAGAATCAATCAAGCGTTCAGTGTTCGTTCTTCAACCTGGCCAAAATCGCAGCTTCGGGCCGACTGGGCCAGATAGTTGGCTTTCCAGTAAACATTGGACCGCTCGGGGTCGATGCTATCAATGCGATTGCACACGTTGAGCCAGTAATAGGTCGCGACGGCTTGCCCCTCTCTTGCCTTGAAGATTTCGACCGGGAAAAATTGATGCAGCCCCGGCTCATACTGCTCGATTAGATCGCGGAGGCGCAGGCTGATGGCGATACAGTTCCGCTGAATGATTTCCGGCAAGTCCCTGTCACCACCCTCCCAAAGCATCTTCCGGGGTGCTTCGTCGCCAATGACGCGATAGCCATGCTCCATCGCGGTCGCACCTTTGGCGATAAACTCGCGCTCAACTGCATTCAGCGTTAGAGTTTCAGGGGCCTGCTCAAAAGGAACACGGTTCCATGCGGTGTCGTCTGATACGTCCAAAAATGTCGGATAAACCGGGTACTCATAGACGTCCCTACAGGACACGAAATAGACCATTGAGTCGCCCTGCCGTCATCCAATTCAAACTTTCACATCTGGATCAGTAGCCAGATTTTCTTAAGAAATCGGCGATATGCCGAAAATCAGGCGATAGCCGTCGGTCGCCATGGCTTTTCCAACACCAGCTATCAAATGGCAGGTAACGTAGCGGGGCAGTTCGCCCGCCTCATGCTTCTACCGTCCACGCTGGGAATCTGACGGAAGATCTCGCGCGGAACAAACCATATCCTGGCGCCAATACCGATCCCATCGCAGGACGGTGCGGGTTGCCAGCATCGCGCAACTGAGATTGCGACCGTCGCTCATTTGGCAAAATGCTCCGGTGCGGCTTCCCCCGGCGCTGCCGGTGGACAAGCATTTCATGGTGGGGGCGTGGACGCGGACATGATCGTATCGAGCGCCGCGAAAGCGGACTGAGCCGCGCGATCCGCCAAGGACATTGACCAGCGCGCGCATTGCTGCGTCGGCCGACGAGTTCGGGCAAGGCTGTCCAGGGCGACAACTGTTGTCGCGTTCACGCGCGGCGATCCCCGCGATGCGGATGCGCGGACCTTCGGCGCACCAAACCGGCCCGTCCCCATCGGCAACGAGCGTCGGGGTACAAGCGAACAAAAGTCCTGCGGCGACCAATGATGCTGCCATGGTCGATTCCTTTCATGATTGGAAAATGGGCGCGGCCCGTAAGGTCCGCGCCGCGAATTTTACGCGCTCTCGGGCTGCTGCGGTGTCGCATAGGGTGCCAGGCCGCGCCATTGGCCCTCGCCCGCGCGAAACTGGCGGACCACTGTGCCGCCATCCCAATCGCCGCGCAGGATGCCTTTGCGGTTGATGCCACCCATGGGCCGGGTCCGCGCTGCCAACAGGCGCGCGCGCCGGGTGTCGCGGTCGAGGTGTCGTAAGGGCGTCATTGGTTCAATCTCCCTATTTCAAACGCGCGGCGGCTCATGCCGCCTCCGCTGCGGGATTGGTGCGAACATCGCCGCTCGTGATGCGGAAGCCAGCCCGGTCCAGCTCGTCGCAAAGCGCACGCTGCTGATCCTCTCGGGTGCCCTTCGTAGCGATATAGCTGCATCGGCCTTGGTGGAAATCGAAGGCCGCACGTTTCAGGCATCCGCGAAAGCGCTGGTGGGTGCGCTCGCTCCAATCGAGCGTGCCAGCATAGTTGCGGAAGGCCGCGACGGCGCAGACGGAACCATAATTCTCATCACGCCAGCTAAGTTCGATCATCGGGGGATTCTTGTGCATTGGTCGATCCTTCGGGAACGGGGAAGAGGGGGCGGCGCTGCTGGCCGCCCTCGCTCGGATCAGGCGGCGCGAGCCATGGCGGGGGCTGCCATGTGGGACAGGATCAGTTCGCTTCCCGCCTGTGCTGCGGTGGCGGCGCGGAAGATTGCGCGCTTGTCGTTGCGAAGGGCGGTGAGCCAGGACGCAACATAGGCCGCGTGGTCCTCGCGCTCGGTCGGCTCCATGCCAAGCTGTGCGCAAAGCATCGCTGCACCAATCTCGGCAATCAATTCCTCTGCGGCCCTGATTTCTTTGGCTTTCCCATAGTCGCGCAGGGTTTCACGGTCGAGCCGGTGGGCGCTGCCGCTGCTGTGAATCGCCTCATGGGCAAGGGTGGCATAGAAGGCGTTGCCGGTCACAAAGTCGGCAAAGGCGGGCATCTGGATACGGTCGGCGCGAGGGTCGTAATAGGCGCTGCTGCCGCCTTCCTGATAGGGAACCGGCCAAAGCGCAAAGGCTACATCAAGCTCGCTGTCGCGCTCGTCGCGGTTCTTGATTTCGATCTGCGGCGCGGGAAACCTGCTCATGTCCAAGCCCTCGATCTGCTCGACGTTGAACACGACATATTTTTTCAGATAGGCGCGGCTCGTTTCCTCGCCCTCGCTGTTGGTGATTGGCTCGCCTGTCTCGCCATCCTTGGGGGTGAAAGTGCCAGCATGAACGACAAGATTGCCCTTCTCGCCTTTGCGGACCTGTCCACCCAGCTCATGCGCCTGCCGGTAGGTCATCCAATGCGGGTTGGTGTAGCCGTGCGCCATGGCGGCGGACCACAACAGCAGGATATTGATGCCGCGATAGGCGGTGCCCTCATGGCGAAGCGGAAGCGATGCCGCGCCCGATGCCCAGCGTGGGGACCATGGGCGGGTGCCTGCCTCTAGCAGCGCAACAATCTGGTTGGTGACTTCCTCGTAAACGTCGACGCGCGCAGCGGTGGTCTTGCGGGTCTTGGCGGTGTTCCGTGGCATGTGCTGTTCCCTTCCTAAAATGGAGCCGAAGGCGATGGCGTCCATCGACTTCTGCCCGCTGGCGAAGTGGGTCGGGGAATGGCGCAGTGAGGGCCGATCAGGGCGGAGGGGGATCGCCCGTCCTGCACAGAGCGCAGCGAAGGAAGGATGGGGATACCGCCCTGATCGCCAAGCGAGGTCGCGCAGCGGCCGAGACGGTCTAGCCCTTGCGCCAGGGGGCCGGAACAGGCCCCGGAACTGGATCAGTGACGCGGCGGCAATGCCGCCTCCTGTTCGATCGCGCCGGTATTCCGGCGTGCCAGATACAAAAACACCGCAAGAATCTCGTTCGAGATCCTGCGGCGATTTCAAGGCGAGGATCGTCACCTAAATGGGACGAAACCGCTTGCGGGTTCGGTCGGAGCGGAGCGGAGATAGAGCCGTGCCGAAGGCCGCCCCCAGCTCCATGTTACCCAGCATCTTTCCGAACAAGAACGGAATATGAATCAGCAACTAGATCAGTGTTATAAATTGTCTGTCCATCACGATCATATGAGGTCTGCTTTACCCGTCCCGTTACATGAACCATGTCACCTTTTGCGGAGTTTTGGGCATATTCAGCGCACTTTCCAAAGCAAGTCACCCGGTTCCAATGAACCTCTTCCTGCCATTCACCGTCAACCTGCCGATTATAATTCGATGCAACATTGACGAACGTGACCTTTTCCTTCTCATCAATGCCGCCAACCTGTCCAATAATACGAAATTCAGCGATATTCCTTGGCATTTCCAGCACTCCTACTGTTGCGGGTAAAGTGGCTCGGTCGGGATCGCCGGCACCTCGTATGGCTCCGGGTCAACCAGTTCGGCTTGCAAGATCAGCGGTTCCCCTTCGACCTGGGCACGTTGCCCCTCGATCTGGCCGACATTAGGGGAAGTGAACGGGGGAAACTGCTCGGGCGACACGGCCCATTTCAAAGGCATTTGATACTGAGCGAGATTTTTCGGCGTCATCGCGCGCTGATACGTGTCGCGCCAATCGCCAGCGATCCGCTGCTGCGCGACCGAAAGCGCAATCTGGCGGTTGCAGACCATCTTCGTCAGAAGCATTTCGAGATGGTCTTTCAGCTCGCGGTTAGGCCCGGTCCACGTCTGCAACCATAGATTTCGCGGATCGGCCACCGCCCCGCCGAGTGAGATTGGCACCAGATAGTCGAGTGAAAAATCGTCGGGATTTTCGCCGGGATAGAGACTTTCAACAAGGCGGCGGGTCGCCGCGGCCTTCCACGAAGGCCGCGGCGACTTTTCGGCCTGGTACTCGCCTTTGCAGATGGTAGCGGTGATATTGTCTTGGTTGATCGCGGGATTGATCGCGCCAGGTGTGCGAGCTGGGTCGGGGATCGAGGGCACGACGATCTGGCGGATCGGCTGTTTTGCATTGATTGCGGCGAAGGTCGCCGCTGCCTGACAATTCGCCGGATCGAAGAACTGGCCGCACGCCTCGCGCGAGCTACGGGGAGGATGCGCGACAAAATCAGGGTGAGATTGCACGAAAACCGCGCCAAGAATGACGGCCCCTGCGAGCAAAATACTTATCTGAGCTTTCACGCGGCGGCTCGCCATGCGTCATTCCAATCGCCGCCGATAGGCGGCAATTCGACGGATAGACGGCGCCCGTTTGCGGTCAGGTTTGCCTCGCCTTTGGCGAGGCCACGGGTCGCGGCTGATCCGTGCTGGGAATAGACTGTGATCGTGCGGACATGATCGGGGATTACGAGGTGGGCATATTGCTCGATGCCGTTCGCAGACCAGCACCCCGTCAAACCGAACATGCGTATGACGGACTCGGCATCTTCAAAGCCCTCGGCCAGATTCAGATGGTCGGCCTCGATGCGGCCGATCTGAATTGAGCCGCCGCGCGGTAGAGCGAGGGTGCGTTTGGGTTCAACCAAACTGCTGTTCTTATTTCCTGCCCGGTCCACGAAGATGCGCTTGAGAGCGATGACTTGGCGGCGCTCGGTGATTGGCAAGAGCAGCGCCGGCAGGCGCAGCTTTTTGCCTTCTTCGTAGACAAGCGATGCAGGCTCATATCGGCCAATTGTCGAATGGCCGATTTTGCGCATTTCAAGATAGAGTTGGGCAGGGGTGCCGGCGATCGGCAACGCCTTGCTCCATAGCTCGCGCGCCAGCGGTGCGAGGTCGCGGGCAACAGGCGGCGTAGTGTCGCGTTCTGTAGGGCGGACATATCCGCCATGCCGGGATAGCGCAGCCATTATCTCGGCCTGGTTGCAACCGGCGAAACAGTGGAACAACACCACGTCTTTCCCAGGTGTGACGGAAAGCGACGGGCTGCGATCCTCATGGGCCGGGCAACGCGCCTTGCCGTAAGACCCGTGCCACGTTCCGTTGAGGCGTTTCACAGCTTCTTTAGCAGCGGCGGTCGGCGTCAGTTTCATAGTCCGGTAATAGCGTATTGAACAAAAGCGGACAATCGCTAACCCGCCGACTTATCGCTTTAGGCTTTGAAAAGTTGGATCGCATTCCCTGCAAATGGAGCCGCATATTGACGCTGAGGCCATTCAAAGCGGGCAGCAAGCGCGACGGGGAGTAATATGAAGCTGTCATAGCCGCCTGCTCCACCTGGGGGGCATTCCGGCGGCGTAGCCGACGGTCCTGCCCTTTGATTTGGCGTTGAGGGTGAAAGCGAAGCCGTTACCGTGCCGCCTCGATGCCCGTCAGGGCTGAATCGTTGCCCGACTAGGGCAACTCCGCTTCTCCGTAGAGATAGAATATAAAACTGTATGAGGAGCAGTGCCGTTATTGCACCCACGGGGATACGCATCTGAGGCTTGCCGGGCAGCAGAGCGCTCGGCGGCCAGGATCAGTGCCGCCCGCTGGGCTGGGTCGTCGGGCATAAGGCGGCGGCGCTCGATCGCCCCGACCGATGCGAGCATATCCGCGTGTTGCTCCAAGCTGTCAGCCCGGCGCTGCGTCTCATCCTCGGGGACGGGGGAAAAAAGCCCGATCATCTTACCGATCCACTGAGGGACATGGCAGCGGTAGAGATTGGAGGTCTGTTCGGATCGCGCCCCGTGCTGGCTGTCGCGGGTGTAGTCGTACCGTCTGATCCATTCGAGTAAGCCCAACTCGCGCAGCCGGTCGAGCGAGTATTTCACGGTGCGTCGGCCAAGCCGCGTCCAGCGCATGAGCGTCTCATAAGAGGGCACGCACCAGCCTTTGCGATAGCGCAGTTCGTCCACGATCTTGAGGAGCATATCTCGGCAAGACCGGGTGAAGAGTGTCAGCTTATGTTGTTCGGGCGTCAGCTCGCCACCCTGCCTTGCCTCGGCGGCTAGATCTCGCGCGCGCTCGAACATCAGATGGATGGCGCGGCGAAGCTCTTTGAGTTGATCGAATGAGACGGGCCGGACAAATTCGGCCTCGGCCGCATCGCCGGTCCTGACGCTGTTCGCCCATACGGGCCGCCCTGTGACGTGCGTACCACCCCTACTTGTCCGAACGCGGGGTTTGGTGCCGATGAGGCGCGAGGCGGTGTGACTAAGACCGGTCTTTATGCCGCGTTCGAGCGGACGCACGCCGCAGATGACGGCCAGGGGTAGAACGGGCACGCCGCATGATCGTTGCTTCTGTTGAAGCTCGAACGCTGCGGCAATGTCCGCGTCAACAATGCCGAAAGCGCGCAGCTCCGCGACTGCGCCTGTCGGCACGTCAGCAAGGCTTGTTTCCAAGGCAAGAAACATCATTCGTCCTCCCAGGTGGAAGACCGTTCGCAGGCAAAACTAGAGCATGGCGCGAAGCGCGCTCCCTTGAACCGAAGCTCAGGAACAGGTATGAGAAGGGTATGTATGGACCCGGTCGATGCCGCCAAGCATCGCTCATAATGTTCCAGGGTGCCCGGCCTTCGTGCCGGGCATTCGTTTATGTGGTCACAGCGGCTTCCTGCTCGGTCATCGTCGGCGAATTGCCGACCATGCGAATTTGCAGAATTTAAGCCCGTGGCGGAAGCGCTAGCGGTTCGTGCTATCTCGGATCAAAGCCAAAATTCGTTCGTGCTATCCCGGATTAAATGCCTCAGGATTCGTGCTTTCGCGGATCAATGGGCGGATCGGCTTCGTGCTTTCGCGGATCAATGGCGCCATTACCCCACGCCCTAACCGAATCAAGCAAGCGCGGACGAGCCGACGAGCTTCATTGCTTTCGGTTCGATCAAGACCTGACAGTATCCGGTCTTTCTGCCGGGTCGAGGCGGTAATTTTGCGCCGCTAGGCGGAGCATCAAACAGTATTACCCGGTAGTCTGGAATAGCATCGGCTTCCAATATCGCCTTCAAAGCATGGCGAAAATGGGCAAGGGAGTTTTGATAGCCAAGTTGGAGACGCAAATCGTCCAAGCTCAATTCATATGGTCCATCGACGCATGCGGATCGAGCTATTTCATATAGACGGCGCTCGACTGGCCCAAGCCTGAAATAAGCGGGCGCATAGTCCAGCACCTGCCTATCGCGCAGGATAGCTCGGAAGAGCCAATCGCATAACCGGACCCTGACCGCCTTGAGCCGCTTTACCCCAGGGCGTTCGCCATTCTTGGTGTAATATAGCTTTGCCTCGGACAACCACGAGAAATAGCCCTCTTCGCCTTCGCCGCCAGCTTCGATGTCGGTCTTTATCTGCGTACCCTGTAGCCGTTCCAGCGCCTGTGAGAGGCGAGTATAGGACCGCGCTGATGGATTATTGCCTGTGACACAAAACAAATCATGGGCCGTGAAATAGAAGTCTTGGGAGACTTCTTCTCCAGCCTCAAGCTTTGCGACCATGAGACTTGCGATATAAAGTACGATCTCCTTGTCATAGATCGTCGCAACGCCCTTTGCCGTCGGCACGATCTCGATGGAGACTGTATCGGTTTTGTAAGAGAGCGTTTTTGTCCATTTGCCTTTGCTGAGCGCGAAGAACGGGAACGCCATCAAGGATCGCTCGCCACGCACCTCACTCATGAGAGGGCTATCGAGCGAGAAAAGGTCAGCTTGGTTTTGTGGCATCGGCCTTGTCCCCATCATGGCGCCCATGACGCCTTTCCATCATTGCCCACCTTGCATTGATCCGCAAAAGCACGAATCCAGCGTCGCGGATTGATCCGGGAAAGCACGAGGATGCATGGCGAACCAGTGGAGGGGCTATCGTTGTGGCTGTCCAATGAGCATGGATTCGTGCTTTCGCGGATAAACTCATTCGCTTCGCCCAACACACCTGATTGCCACCTCAATGCCGGGCCTCGTGCCGGACTTGATTTATCGGCTAACCGCATACCCTTATTCAATCAGTGGCAATTGCACGGGTGCCGGCGTCAAATCCTTGACGTAGGCACCAACAGTTTCAAGCGCGGCTCCAAGCGGGATGCCACGATTTCGATGTGCGATGGCTTCAAGGAAGGCATGATGCTCGCGCGGAATATGCACGGCGATCTGCTTCATGTTCATGTGATCCTCTGGCGGCGGTGGTGGAACCAGCTCAGCCGCAGAGTAAGCAATAATAGCTTTTCTAATCATCGCAGAAACCACATGGTCCAAGCCGCGCATCTTATGGCGGGCTTTCAGCCCCTTTAAGTGCTCGGCAAAGCTGTTTGGGATTTGCAACTTGCACTGAACAAAGTCAGCATCATAGAGCGCCTGCCGCTTGCGTCTCATACAAGCGGCGGGTGTTAAGACGCGATCCTGTGCGGCGGGTTGGCCCATGGTGCCTTGGCTATTGCGAATGCGGGCGGTTGTCAAATTTGGCCGCCCCACGGGTAGTTAATCAGAGATAGTGTATCGTTCCCTGCCTCGGCGTTATATGTGTCCAAAACGTATGATTAACTACCAGCAAAGGATAACGGGGTCGCAATGCCGCAATACCTAAAACTAGACCAAGCGGCGTCGGAACTAGCCACACGGCTAGGGGAAAACTGTCGCTCGCGCCGAGCGAAACTCAAGATTTCGCAGGCCGAATTGTCTGAACGAAGCGGCATCGCCGCATCCCACTTATCGTATATCGAGCACGGTAAGGCGAATCCGACGCTGGAGGTCATCGAACATCTGGCAAAAGGGCTGGAGTGCAGCGTTATTGAGCTTCTGAGCGATACGATAAAGAAGAAGTAGTTCTGATAATGATTATTGTTAGCTGGACATGGCGGGAGAGGCAGGGTTAGGGTTATAGGCCTCTCAACGGCAGCAGAGACGATGACCATGCTGAACAATAGGGACGAGGGTTTAAGTCTAACTCAGACCATCGCCAATCAAACTGCAAGCGGATGCAAGAAAATGGGACTATCCCTCGCCCAACTCGCGCTAGCCAGTGCCATTGATGTTGAGCGGCTTCATTCCATAATGGATGGCAAGGCGAAGGAGATTACGCTCCGTGAAATCGCAGGATTAGCCCTCGGCCTCGGAATTTCGCCATCTGTATTGCTCGGTGACTCATGAAGTCACTGCTTCGGAATCCCGATGCCGCTGCAAAAAATCGAATAATGTGGTGCGGCCGACGCCTAAATCCTTCGCAACGCTGCTCACCGTTGCGCCGCTATCGTCAAGCATGCGCCTGATGGCGGGAAGCTGATCCTCGGTCAGCTTGGGCTTGCGTCCCGGCTTTGAATCGGTCGGGCGAGTTCTGACGCCGTGGGTGAGGCGCCAGTGGTTGTCGAGGCCTGTGACCAGCTTGAATAGGTCGTTGCCTTCCTCGGGTTTGATAACGATCCCAGGGGCGGCGAACTGGATGCTGACCCCCTTTTTCAGCATTTGCCGCATGAAACGAAGAAGGTTCTGTGGGTGCATGGGCAGACAGGTGAAATCATAGATTTTGATCCTGTCGCCGCTTTCTAGCGGCATGCCGCCCTGCGCGAGCTTGTTCGGCAAATCATTGAGATCCATCCGCGCGTCGTTCGCGACTAGATCACTGTCCTCCATGCAGAGAGCCTTCTGCTCCGAAATGGATGGAGAATGAGCCGTTTCCGACAGAAATAGGATCGTCTTTGGCAATGCGGTTCCGCTTTGGCTCGTAGGTGAAGCTGAACAACATTCAGCCGAAATATGGAGGCAGAGCTAAGCCATAGGTGGCGCCTCCATCAAGCGCGTTCGGGTTCAGCTCTGGCCAAAAAGACGATCAACCGTTCATCGCATCGCGGAATCCCACAAGCCGAAAGCGTGTTGTCGGTAGTGTCGGATATGTGTACCAGAGAAACCGGACTCTCCGAAAAGGTGCTCTGAATGCCTTTAGATGCTACGGTTTTGGCGGCGTTACTGCAATCATGCGCGGCCAATGTCGCGCCTGCAACGATGACGGCAATTATCCAGGTAGAGTCTGAGGGCGATCCCTATCGGATCGGCGTCAATTCGGGTGGCTCGCTCCAACGCCAACCGGCCAACGAAGCCGATGCAAGCGCCACAGCACGGGGCCTACTCCGCAAAGGGGCCAACTTTGACGCTGGCCTCATGCAAATCAACAGCGCGAATTTTGCGCGCCTCGGTGTGACATCCGAGACGGTTTTCGACCCCTGCACAAACCTGCGGGCAGGCGCGGCGCTTCTTGCTGACAATTACAGCCGCGCTCGTGTGGCAGGGCACGCTGACCCCCTCCGCGCCGCCCTGAGCGAGTATAATACCGGCTCGCGAGCCAAGGGCTTATTCAACGGATATGTCCGGAAGGTCTATGCGGCGGCGACTGGTCGCACGTCTGCGCTGCGGCCTGCGGTGGTGCAAGTCTCCTATGGCTCGGTGTCGCCGGACACGGTTGGGAACCTGTTGCTATCGGCATTCGGCGGCAGGATCACCGATACGCTGCGCCCGATCAACGCGACCTATGGCGCCGTCCATAGCTATCACAAGGTCGGTCGTGCGGTCGATTTCGTTCCGCGTGGCGGCGTTGGCGCGATTACCCGCGATCAAATTCGCGCCGTGATGGCGGCCAATGGTGTTCGGATCGTAGAATTGCTTGGGCCAGGTAATCCGAAGCATTCGGATCATTGGCACGTCGCTTGGGGGACGGACACAGGCTCTCCCCTCGAACGGCCTAGCGATGCTCAAGCGCCTTGGGCGGTGGCGACATATCAGCCTCAACAGGCGGTGGCAGGCGCTTATCAGGTGTCCGCTTCACTCAATTCCGAGACGCGCGACGGTGCGGAGGGCGCAAGCCCGCCCCCCGCGTGGGACGTTTTCGCACAGGCCAGTTGGCGGCAACGCCAGTCCTCCGGTTCGGTGGAGGGGGGCCTGTGAGCATCTTGCAGAAGATCATCAAGAGATTGTCGGTCGTGCTTGTGCTCGGCCTCGTTGCAACTCCCGCTCATGCTGATGTGAACGGGATAGCAACAACGGTCCTCAACGAATTAAAAGCTCTCGTAGGACCGGCAATAATGCTTGGCGTAATTTGGCTGGGCATTCTCATCATGACAGGAAGAGGGACGCTTATCGTGTTCATTACTTTCTGCGTGGGCATCGCAATCGTAGCAAGTGGAGGTTTCTTCTGATGAAAAAGCTCGTTTCCAACATCAAAGGGCGGTGGTCGACCAACTACGCGCTCGCCGGTGCCGTCCTCTCGATGCTGCCTGTTCCCGCATGGGCGCAGGCCGCAAACCAGACAGAGGTGGCGTCCATGGTCGACTCCATCCTCAATTTGCTGACCGGGCCTATCGCAAAGGGTCTGGCCGCAATCGCGCTGGTCATCGCAGGCATCATGTTCTTCTTCGGCGCTGGCAATAAGGGGCTGCTCGGCTCGATCATCGTCGGCTGCTTCATCGTTTTCGGTGCCGGTTGGCTCGTCGATACCATTTCGGGAACGTGATGCGCAGGGTTCGTCTCTCTGCGGCGACCCTTGCTGGGGTGGCTTGGTCGGTTCCGGGGGCGGCGCAAGTCGCCTCCGCCTCTGCCCAAGCCTCTTCCATGGCAACCAAGATGATGGCCGCTGGCGCTGCCGTCGGGACGCTCGCGCTCGTCATCGCCGGGTATTTCTTCATGGCCGGTCACGGTGATCGCCAGTCGCTCGCGTTGTGGGCTGCTGGCCTAATCGTGCTGCTGTGTGCCCCGGCCATCGTTGCTTTGCTGACATGAAGCCGCACGGCGGCAAAAGAGAGGTTCCGGGTGTCTGAGCCAGAATATCTAACCGAAGATCCGCTGTTCCTGGCCCTGACACGTCCGACGCTGTGGTTCGGCGTCCCTGTTGAGGCAACGCTGGCGATCGGAATGGCATCGGTGTTCACGCTCATGGTCGTGGGCAACCCGATTTGGGCGCTGGCAATTGGTGGCGCGCTCCTGGGCGCAGCCCGGCTCATCGTCCGTGCCGACTATAATATGTTCAAGATCATCTTCCTTTTCGGTCGCACGAAAGCGCCCGCGCCGAACAAGTCGGTTTGGGGCGGGTCCAGCTATTCGCCGCTGCCGGTCAAGGGCGTGAAGCGGAAAGGATTTGATCGTGTTTAAGCGCAAGCCCCCTATCAAGCTGGAGCGCGACCCGTCGCTGTATCTGCCCTACGCGCGCCATGTGAATGACAACATCGTCGCGCTCGACAACGGCGAATATATGGCCGTTTTCGCGCTCGACGGGATCGCGTTCGAGACGGCTGATGTGTCCACCATCAACGATTGGCACGAGAAGCTGAATACCGCTTGGCGCACTATCGCACATGAGCGGGTCGCGGTCATGGTCAACACGATCCGGCGTATCGACAGCGGCTATCCCGAAGGGGAGTTCCGGTCAGCCTTCGCGCGCGATCTCGACGCCGCCTATCGCAATCGCGTCCTCGCCAAGCGTATGTTCGTCAACGAGCATTATCTGACCGTCCTCTACCGGCCAGCGGTGGGCGCAGCCGACAAGGCCGCGTCATCGGTATTCTCAATGTTCTCCAAGGCCAGCGCTGCGGAAGCCGAAGAGGATATTATCGAGACGTTCACCGACATTCTGCGTGACGTGGATAAGCTGCTCGGCCGCGTCAATCCGCGCATATTGGGCGTGTACGAGTTCAATGGCCTGCAATTCAGCGAGCCTATGGAATTGATGCAGCGGATTATGACCGCCGACAAGCGGCGGGTGCCGTTGGTGCGCGGCCATTTGGGCCGTGCGGTTTACTCGGATCGGGTCATCTTCGGACAGGAACTGTTCGAGGTTCGGGAGCCGGGAGGTTCGCGGTACGGCGGCATTTTGGCGGTGCGCGAACATGCTGCACGCACGTTCCCCGGCCAGCTCAACGCGCTGTTAGAATCGAAATTTGAGTTTGTGCTGGGCCAGGGCTTCGCCTTCCTCGGCAAGCAGATGGGTATGGAGACGGCGCGGCGGAAGCGCGCGCAACTGAGTGCCACCGATGACGTGGCGTTCAGCCAGCAATCCCAACTGGATGAAGCCATGGACGATTTGCAGTCCAATCGCTTCGTCCTTGGCGAGCATCATCTGGCACTGTCGGTCTTTGGCGAAACGCCGAAAAAGCTCGCGGAAAACATGAGCGTTGCCCGTGCGGCGCTCTCTGAAAGCGGCATTGTCGCGGCGCGCGAGGATTTGGCTCTGGAAGCGGCCTACTGGTCTATGCTGCCGGGCAACTTCGCATGGAGGACGCGGCCTGCGGCCCTCACATCACGCAACTTTGGGGCACTGGCGCCGATCCATACCTATCCGCTCGGTCAGCCGACAGGAAACCATTGGGGCAATGCAATTGCCCTGCTCAAGACAACGGCCAATTCGCCCTATTTCTTCAACTTCCATTTTGGCGATGTAGGTCACACCCTCATTCTCGGACCATCTGGCGGCGGTAAAACCGTCATCCAGAATTTCTTTCTGTCGCAGGCTGAAAAAACCGGCGCGCGCATGGCCTTCATCGACAAGGATCGCGGCGCGGAGATTTTCGTCCGCGCTTCGGGCGGCACCTATCTTGCTCTCAAGAACGGCCAGCCATCGGGCTTCGCGCCGCTTAAGGCGCTCGATCACAGCCCCCGCAACCGTGAGTTCCTTGCATCGTGGCTGCGTCAGCTCGTCACCCCTGACAATGGCGAGCTGACGCCCCCGGAGCTTTACCAGATCAATCAGGCGCTCGATGCCGTGGCCCGACTGCCGCAAGAACTTCGGTCCCTCGCGGCGATACGGTCGCAGCTCGACCAAACCAGCGTGGAAGGCATTGGCGCACGTTTGGAACGGTGGACCAAATCTGGCGAATTTGGCTGGGTTTTCGATAATGACGAGGACACGTTGCGGCTCGATGCCCGCCTTATGGGCTTCGACATGACGGACTTTCTCGAAAACAACGCGATCCGTCCGCCGCTCATGAGCTACCTGTTCCACAGGCTTGATGACATCGTGGACGGGAACCCGGTCATCATCGACATTGACGAGTTCTGGAAAGCCTTGGGCGATCCAGCATTTCGGCATTTCGCCCGTGATGGTCTGAAAACCTATCGTAAGCGCAACGCCATGATGATGTTCGGAACGCAGTCACCGGCTGACGCTCTGCGCTCGGACATTGCCGAAACCATCATCGAGCAATGCCCAACGAAAATCCTTCTGCCTAACCCGAATGCGCAGGCCCGCGACTACATCGACGGCCTCAATCTGACCGAAGCCGAGTTCCGGCTTATCAAGGTCGATCTATCGCCGGAAAGTCGGCGCTTCCTCATCAAACAGGGTCATGATTCCGTTGTGGTCGAATTGGACCTTAACGGCATGGCTGACGAATTGGCGGTGCTCTCGGGCCGCCAAGGGACGGTCCAGTTGCTTGACGAGCTGCGGGCCGAGTTCGGGGATGATCCCGATGTTTGGTTGCCCGAGTTCAAGCGCCGCTGGCGTTCAGTTGGCAAGAAGGAATGGAGTGCCTGATATGAAGAAAATTCTCACCTTCGCAGCACTGGCTTTGTCGCTCGGTGGCATGTCCGGATCGGCCCATGCCCAATTGGCGGTCGTTGATGTTAAGTCGATCGCGCAAGCCCTGCAAACGGCCAAAAACACGCTCAATCAGTTGGAAGAGGCAAAGAAACTCTACAACACGATGAACAGCCTTTCGCAAATCTCCAATGTCGCTCAATCGCTGAAAGCGCAGATTTTGCAGACGGCCTTGCCGGACGGAATGCAGGATTCAATCAATCTGATCTCTGGCGATCTGGCTGACCTGGGCGCGCTCGGCAACCGCGCCAAGGGGATCATGGATACCAGCGATTTTTCGCTTTCCGGACTGAGTGGCGACTTTGGCGATGCCGAGGGCATCTTGAACGGCGCAGCCACGCGAGGCGCGCGCGATCAAGCCTATGGCGAATATATGCTGGAAGCCACCACGGCGAGCGGTGACGGCCTTAAGGAGCTGAGCACCGGCCTCGCGTCCGCAACAACGGCGCGTCAATCGCAGGACATTGCAGCGCGAGCGAACATCGAAAACGCCGCGATCAATAACCGGCTCTTGCAGATGCAAGCGGCGGAACAGGCTGCGCGCGGTGCGCTGGCGGTGAAGTCCTCTGCGGACTTCGCCAATCAACAGCGCAAGACGCAGGAAAACATCGACAGCGGCGCGCTGTGGCCGACGTGGAACGGCAACTAAGTAAAATGGAGGATCGGGCCATGCGGAAGTGCTTTGCAATACTTGCGGCTGCGGCGCTTCCGCTGGCCGCCTGCGGTGAGGCGGAAAAGTCCGTCGATTACTATTTGAAGCATCTGGACGAGGCGCGGGAAAAGACCGCGCGTTGCCAAAGCAATGGTGACGCGGGAGTCAACTGCGGGAACGCCGCTGTAGCCATCAAGCGCAATGCCGAAGAGCAATTCAAGCGTGAGCGCGCGCGGACGGAAAAGAACCTCAAGAATGGTTCGATCTGGCCGACCTGGAACGGGAAATAGGTCATGCTCGACGCGATCTATAACATGCTTGAAGGCCAGATTACCGGCACCCTTTCCGGCAAGTACGCTGCCGTGATGGGGTTGGTGTCGGCGCCACTGCAAACCGCTATGGCAATCAATCTGGTGATCGTCGGCTTCGCCGTCATGCGCGGGGTGTCCAATGAGCCATTCGGCAATTATCTCGGCACCTGGCTCAAATGCTACCTCGTGATCTTGGCGGCGACGTCCACGATCGCGCCGCAAATTGCAGCAGCAGCCCAACAAGCTCCGGACCAGCTCGCGAACGCATTGGGCGGTGGTGCGCTCAATGCGACGTTCGATGCGTTCGTTAAAAACGCCGTCGAGCCTGCGCTTTCGATCCATAACCAGATGGAACCTTGGATCGAGCCAAGCACATTCTTCCCGTACACGATCCCGAACCTTGCGACCGGCTTGATGGTCATTCTCATTATGGTGATGGCCTACATCATCGCGGCTATCGCCATGACAATCGTCCTGTTCATTAAGTTCGGCCTTTTCGTGACGATCGCCACAATGCCGATCTTTGTCGGCGCTCTGATTTTCCCGTCATCCTCGGGCCTGTTCTTTAGCTGGCTCGGTGCGGTGCTGAACTACGCCATTCAAACGGCGGCAGTCTCGATCGCGCTGCTTTTCGTGGTGGCGCTGGTGAACGCGATCCCCGGTTCTGTTGGCGCTGGCGCTGGTGGCGATACGTGGACGGCGCTGGCGGCGATGATGCTGCAACTTGTCGCGGTATTGGTCGGCGGCTTCATCATCATGCAGGCGCAGTCCATCGGTTCATTTGCGGGCGGCGGCGGATCATCTGGCGCGGGCTTCCTGTCCGCGATCTACCCGTCAATGCTCCAACGCAAAATCATGAACTCGACCCTTCGCGCGCCGAAGGGCGCAGCGAACGCGGTCGGCAACACGGCCCGCTGGTCGCTCAACAGGCAGACCGCCAACCGGGCCGCATTCGTTCAACAGGCTCAAGCATCTTCGGGTCGCACTTCGATGCCCGGTGCATCGTCCCGCCCCGGCAACAGGTAGGAGTAATGGCAATGTGGTTGAATAATCACGGTGCGCTGGTTGCGCGCCGCTGGGGAAGGATTCTCTGTGTCGGGGTCGCAAGCTGCGGTGTTGTCGCCTGTGCGACGACTTCGGAGAGTCGCAATCCCCCTTCAACGTGCAGTCGGTCGGACGCGCGCCCCGCAAATCCCTATGGATCGGTCCTCTCCGCCCCGGTGGTCAGCACAGCGCCTCAAGGCGATGTGATGGTGTTCCCCAAAGAGGGCGATGCTGGGAAAGCCGATGGCCCTGACGGCGCAGTGGTGCCCGCGCCACCGCCCGCACCTGACCAGCCCGCGCCGGGCCAACCGCTCTCCATGATGCAAGCGCCGGCATCCCCTCAACTCGCATATAGGAGCTGCTGACGATGGCCCTGGGCGTCAAGAAAAAGAGCGATCTGGACCAGTATTTCGCGGATGCGAAGAATTGGGATTTTGATCGCGTTCGCGAGGCGAACAAGCAAAAGCGCATTGCTTATATGGTGGGCGCTGGCGGGGTCATCTTCGGCCTCTCCATGTTGGCATGGCACGTTGCGGCACCGCTGCGATCGGTGGAACCCTATGTGATCCGCGTCGATCGCCAGACCGGCGCCATCGACGTGGTGACGCGGCTGACCAATACGCGCAACATCACCGCCGACGAAGCGGTCAACAAATACTTCCTGTCCGATTACGTTCGCAACCGGGAGTCTTGGAACCCCTCATCCTCGCGCGACACAGAGCGTAAGGTGCTGGCCCTGTCGGTGCCGCAAGAGCAGGAGAAGTTTGCAGGCACCCGCCGCGCGACCAACCCCAATGCCCCGGTCAACGTGTACCAGGGCGGCGAACTGGTCGCTGCCGCCGTCCGCAACATCACTTTCATCAACAACCGCGTGGCGCAGGTCCGTTTCGTCAAGTCCGTGGCGAAGCCGGGGAACGTCCCTGACGAACAGGTGCAATGGATTGCCACGATCAACTTCAAGTACGTGGATAAGCCGACAACCGAAGCTGGCAGGCTCGACAACCCGCTGGGCTTCCAAGTGGTCAGCTACCGCGCCGATCCGGAGATTGGCCGATGAACGCGCTTCGCAATGTCCTCATGAGCGGGGCGCTGGTCGCCGCGATCATCACCAACCCCGCCTTTGCTGAGGAAATTCCTCGCTCGGGCCAGCAAGATACCCGCATCCGATATATCAATTACAACATTGATGAAGTCGTGCGGATCAAAGGCGTTTTCCGTGCTGCATCGCAGATTGTTTTCGGGGACGGGGAGACGATTTCGAGTGTCGCGCTAGGCGATACCGTAAGTTGGGAAGTCGCCCCGGCTGATAATATCCTTTTCATCAAGCCTCGCGAGAAAGCGCCACCGACAAATCTGATCGTCGTAACGCGCAAAGCTGGGGTGGTTCGTACCTATACCTTTGCTCTGTCTGCGCGCAGCGGGGACATAGCAACCGGCACCGATGCCCAATTCGTCGTGCGTTTCCGCTATCCTGAACAGGAAGCGGCGGCTCGCCAGAATGCCGATATGCAGCGGTTGCAGATGCAAATGCTCATGGTCGAAGCTGGCGGGGTCAGGGTCGCGCTGGATGCGGCTGCGGTCCAAGGGAAGCGCAACCTTGACTATTCGATTGCGGGTTCATCGGATCTCGCCCCGTCGGAAGTGACCGACAACGGGCAATTCACGATCCTGCGGTTCCCGCGCAACCAACAGCTCCCCGCCATCTTCACGGTCAGCCCTGACGGATCGGAAGCGGTCGTACCCTATGACGTTCGCGGCGAATTTGTCGTGATTCATCAGGTCGCAAAGCAATTCCGGCTGCGTCGTGGCCTGTCGATCGCGTGCATCTGGAACAATGCCTATGACCGATATGGGCCGGACAATTCATCGGGAACGGCATCGCCCGAAGTGCAACGCAAATTGGACGGGAGCAGCCCCCGATGAGTGAGATTGAAAACAGCGCCGATCATGGCGCGCCTCGCCAGCGTCCGACTTACGACGAGACGGACGTGAATGCGGAAGCGCTCAATGAAGCTAACAGCACAACCCCGGAGGTCGATCGCAAGGCGTTCAATCCTCGCGGACGGTTGCAGTCCATGGGCAAGGGCACAGGCGTAGCCGTGGCCTGCGGCGCCGCGTTCGTCGGGTTCATTGTTTTCTCAATGGCCTCACAAAGCGACAAGGGCCAGCCAAAGCGGGATGATAGCACGTTCCAGCTCGGGGATGACGTGTCGGCCGAGAAATCGGCGCGCCAGGCCGCCTCGGTTGTTGTGGGTCAGACCGATCCTAACAAGCTCGCACAGGTGGGGACTGATCCATTCGGCAACCCGATCATGGCTCCCGGCCAGGATTTGTCCGGTGCGGCGGTCCCTGCGGTGCAGGGTGGTCCCCGCGATCCGGTAGCAGAGCGTTTGGAGAAGGCCGAACAGGCGCGTCTCGCCGCGATCGAGCGCGAGCGAGCGCGTCAGGACGCTATGCGCCGTGCGCCGATCATGGCGGTTTCCCCCGCCGCTGGCGTTCCGGGTATTGGCGGCAACCCCAATGCAGGGCCTTTCAGCAATTTGCGCGTTGGAGGATCTGGCGATGACGAGGCCGGAGCCAAAGCCCCGAATGAACTGGCTCAGAAACTGAACGGGATGGACATAGCCAAAGTGTCAGCCGGTCAGCTTGGCAACCGCAATTTCCTCATCACAGCAGGAATGCAGATTCCGTGCGTCCTCCAAACTGCGATGGATTCGACCCAGCCCGGTTTGACGAGCTGCCTGATCCCACAAGATATTTGGTCGGCTAACGGCAGTGTGATCCTGATGGAGAAGGGAACGCGCGTCCTGGGTGAGTATCAGGGTGGGTTCTCGACCGGGCAAAACCGCATTTTCGTCCTGTGGAACCGGGCCATCACGCCTGCGGGTGTGTCGGTCACGCTGGGTTCGCCTGCGGCCGATCAGCTCGGCCGCGCCGGTATGGGCGGCCAGGTGGAAACCTTCTTCTGGAAGCGCTTCGGCGGCGCGCTGCTGCTGTCGATCGTCGGGGACGCCGGCAACGCTCTCGGCAATAGCGTGTCGGGCGTCGAACAGACGATCGCTGCGCCAAATGCTGCGGCGGGCATCGCAGCGCAGGACTCGCAACGCATCCGTCCACGCCTTCGCGCTCCTCAAGGCAAGGAAATGACAATCATGGTCGCGCGGGACGTGGATTTCAGCAGCGTCTACTCTTTGAGGTTGCGCCGATGATGTTCGATCAAGCCATTCTCACTCATCACCTTGAGCCGCTGCGCGCGTTGCTCGATGCCGACGCGGTTACGGAACTCGTCATCAACAAGCCCGGTGAAGTCGGCATCGAGGGGCGCAAGGGCTGGGAGTGGGTGACGGAAGAGCGACTGTCCGTTCAATGGCTTGAAACACTGTCGAACTCGATGGCGAACTACACAAAGCAAAAGGTCGGGCCGCAAACGCCGATATGCTCCACCAGTTTGCCGACTGGCGAGCGCGTCCAGATTGTCGCACCCCCTGCCTGCGACCTCGGCAATTATTCGATCACGATCCGCAAGCCCTCGGTCAAGACGTTCGGCTTGGGTGAGCTTCATGCCGGGGGCCTGTTCGAGCATACGAAGATAGCTCGGGGCAGGTCCACGGCGGCCGACGCTGAACTGGTGGCGCTCAAGGAAAAGCAGGAATGGGCAGGGTTCCTCGAACTTGCCGTCAAAACCCGCAAGAATATCCTGATCTCCGGCGCAACCGGGTCCGGTAAGACTACGCTTTCCAAGGCGCTGATCCAGCTTATCCCGTCCGAAGAGCGATTGCTGACTATCGAGGATACGCGCGAATTGATCGTGCCGCACCGCAATGCGGTGCACATGATCTATTCCAAGGATGGGCAAGGCCAAGCCCAGGTCGGCGCAAAGCACCTCCTAGAAGCGAGCCTGCGAATGCGGCCAGACCGTATCTTGCTGCAAGAGCTGCGCGACGGGACCGCGTTCTTCTATCTGCGAAACGTCAACAGCGGCCATCCCGGTTCGATCACGACCGTTCACGCTGATTCCGCAGCGCTGGCCTTCGAGCAATTGTCGCTGCTGGTGAAGGAATCGGAAGGCGGTCGCGACCTCGAACGCAAAGACATTCTCGATCTGCTGCACCTGCTCGTTGATGTCGTTGTCCAATGCAAAAAGGTCGATGGCCGCTTTCGCGTCACTGAAATCTATTTCGAGCCGGATTTGACCGGCATGTAGGAGGGTGGCTCATGGAGCGACGGAAACTGATCGGTTACGTACTAATCGGCGCCATCACAGTCCTGACCTTGGGCGGCTTGGTAGCGATCATAGGCTTGGGGCAGTTCAGGACCGATCTGAACATTTTCAAAATGCCCGAATATTTCTGGTTCTACCGCCATAATCCCGCCGTCATGGGATGGCTCGCCAAGGGGACGGGCGGTGTAGCCGCCGCTGGCGCGCTGGTCGCCTTCATGGTGTTCCTCAACCATAAGCAATCCCTTCACGGCGCTGCGCGCTGGGCCAACAGGAACGAGGCTCGCGAGGCGGGCTTGATGGACCCCAATGAAGGGTTGCTGCTCGGGCGCAGCCCAAAAACCTTCTTCCAGTCGCTATTCGGGCGGGGTGGCGATTTCATCCAGTTTAGCGGCACTGAGCATGTCTTGCTGGAAGCTCCGACGCGCGCCGGTAAAGGCGTAGGCGTCGTTATTCCCAATCTGCTGACCTGGGCGGACTCTGTTGTCGTCCTCGATGTGAAGCAGGAGAATTGGGAGAAGTCTGCGGGTTGGCGCAAAAGCCTCGGCCATCAGGTTCTCCTTTTTGATCCGCTCGATCCACAAGGCCGCACAGCGCGCTATAATCCCTTCGCGCATATCAAGCGCACCGATCCGGTAGAAGTCATTGACGAGCTGCAAAAGATCGCAGCGATGCTTTGGCCGCCGCCCGCCAACGGCGAAAGCTTCTGGATGGACAGCGCGCGCACCGCGTTTCTCGGCGTGTCGGCCTATATCGCAGCAACACCGGATCTCCCTTTCACGATGGGGGAGATATACCGCAATTTCAGCGCGGGCGATGCGAAGGAGCGGTTTCCCAAGATCATCAAGGAACGCCAGGCCATGGGCGACCCCCTGTCGGAAGCCTGCATTTCGGCCCTGAACGACTGGATTTCCAGCTCGGCCAATACCTTTACCGGCATTCGGCAATCCGTTTCGGCCAAGATCAATCTTTGGATCAACCCATATGTGGACGCCGCAACGTCGGAATCCGATTTTGACCTGAGAGATTTCCGGACGAAGCCGATTTCGCTCTATCTCGGGGTGTCGCCGGACAACATGGAACGCATGGCGGACGTGTATAATCTGCTGTTCCAGCAACTCATTGACCTGAACGTGCGCGAGCTGCCCGATCCGGAGAAGGGCAGGCACCCCCTCAAGCTGCTGCTCCTTTTGGACGAGTTTGCTCGTCTCGGCCGCGCGAGCGTGATCGCCTCGGGCTTCTCCTACGTCGCCGGCTACGGCATTCGCCTTGTGCCGGTCATTCAGGCACGCGGCCAGCTCCGCGACGTGTACGGGCCTGACGTGACCAGCGAAATCGTCCAGAACTGCGGCGTCGAGTTGGTCTTTACGCCAAAGCACGTCGATGTGGCGAAGGAGGTATCCGAACGCCTCGGCAATTACACATATGAGGCAAAATCCCGATCCAAGCGGGTGTGGGATGCGTTTGAGGGGTCTGTATCGACCTCCGATCAGCGCCGGCCCCTGATGCTGCCGCAAGAGCTGCTGCTACTGTCTCAGGAAGAGGTGATTGTCCTGCGCGCCGGTATCCCTCCGCTCAAGGGCGGGAAGATCCGCTATTATAAAGACAAGTGGATGCTGCAAGCGTCGAAGGTCCCGCCGCCACCCGTTCGGCCGCGGCCTCTCGATCCTTCCATAGCGCGCCGTTCGCTCGCCCTGATCGAACGGGCAGAATCCCCCGAAATGACGGACGAGGAAGCATTGCAGGGCGTCGATTACGGGCGCCTGGTCGGCTTCCCAATTGATGAACTTCCCGATGATGGCGATCCGCATAAAGCGACAGCGTTCTTTGTGGCGCTGGGATTGCGGGCCGATCTCACGGGCATGAACTTCGATCAGGTCGGGTCCGCCGATCCTGCCGAAGAAGAGGGCGACAACGACGCACTATCATTTCTGAAAGGAGCTAAGGGATAATGGCCGACGATAGAACCGAAAGGGCTGCATCATCCGGCAAGCCTGCTGATAGGTTGGATGGGTCACGCGATGCCGCGCGAGAGGACCGCGATCGGCGTGTTGCATCCGATTTCAGGCAAATGTCGCAAGCGGAGCGATTGGACGACAAGCGCCTGAATCCTGCCGCCAAACAGGTAGCCGCAATGGATGCGGCCATTGATAAGAAGTACGGCCAGGCCACGCCAGAGGCGGCGAGGATGAAGGTTGCGGCACGGGAAGCCGTTGCTCAAACGATGGAACGCGGCGGGGAAATTCGGACGCCTCGTGTTCGAGAGGTCGAACAGCGCCGGGACGAAACGCGCGACCAGCACCGCACGGCTGCTGATAAGACCTCAAAAGATCTCGAACGATAGTCATGCGACCGACTGACCATGCCGATTCAGGACCGCTCCGTATCATCAGCGCGGAGACGAAAGGGATCGTGCTGAGCAACGGCAATGAGCAATGGTGCGAGCCATGGACGGCGATTGATGAAGTGACGGTTGGCCGGGTTTCCTTCGGCTTCAAACCCGTAGTGGTCGCGTGTGTCGGCATCGACAGTGAAAGGGTTGTTATGGTCCGTGACACCGATCCAAATTGGCGAAAGATGATGGATCAATTGCACACTGCATTGGGATGCGAGCATGTGGAGGGTTGGTGTAACGACCCCGGCATAAGCGCCAAACCACGGCTCATCTATTTACGCCAAGGCTCGTTTGAAGAACCTTAGCGGCCTCTGTGCATTACTCGGACACTGATTCACGGTAGCCCCGAATTGGTCTGTTCGGCAACCATATAGCGGTCGTGATCGAGCTGGTTTGTCGATCCCCGCAGCCGATATTGTGACGCGGGTTCTGACCTTCGCAAAGCCGCGTGCGTGTGAAGGCCGGATGCCGGTGTGTCACAAGCGACCGATTTTGACACCGCATTGCCTAATCTTTCACATATAGGGTAGGGGGGTAAGCTATGTCTCACTTGCATACTGATGACGCCCTTCTGAAACGCGTCCGGCGCATCGCCGGGCAAGTCACCGCGATCGAGCGAGCGCTGATTTCAGAGAAGGATTGCGCTACCACTCTTCACCTGGTTGCGGCGACGCGAGGCGCGATGAACGGCCTCATGGACGCGATTATTGAATCGCACGTTCGCGAGCATGTCGCCCGGCCTGATCTATCCGACGACGATCGCGCCGCTGGGGCGGAGCAGCTCATCGCCGCGATCCGCCGCTACTCCAAATAGGGACATCTATGGCAACGCTCCCCGCGATCAAGGGCCACACTCACGATCACGTTTTCCTCGGCTCCTCGCATGACGAAAACGCCCGGCGCACGCTCTGGGTGGTTGCACTCACAGCCGGAATGATGGTGGTCGAGATTGTCGCCGGATACCTGACCGGCTCGATGGCGCTACTCGCGGACGGGTTTCATATGGCGACACACGCGGGTGCGCTCGGCGTCACGGCTGCTGCCTACGCCTATGCCAAACGGCACGCCCATAATCTCGCCTATAGCTTCGGCACGGGCAAAGTCGGCGATCTGGCCGGGTTCGCCTCGGCGATGGTGCTCGGGCTGATCGCGCTCGGGATCGCGGTGGAATCCGTCCTGCCCTGTTTCAGCCGATTACGGTCGCCTTCGGCGAAGCAACGATCATCGCCGTCGTCGGCCTGGGCGTGAACATAGCCAGCGCCTTCCTGCTCTCGGGTGGGCATCACCACGGGCACGATCATCATCATGGACACGATCACGGCCATGCTCACGGCACGCATGGTGGCGATAACAACATGCGCTCGGCCTATGTCCACGTCCTCGCCGACGCACTCACCTCCGTCCTTGCCATCGCGGCGCTATTGGCCGGGCGCTATCTTGGCTGGATATGGATGGACCCAGTGATGGGCATCGTCGGCGCGGTTGTGATCGCGCGATGGTCGTGGACACTGATGCGCGACACAGCCTCGGTGCTACTCGACGCGACCGACAATCACGTTGCCGATGAAGTGCGCGAGCTGGTCGAGGCACCGGGGGATGCCCGGATTGCAGACCTTCACGTCTGGCGGGTCGGCCCGGAAGCGCACGCCGCGATCGTCAGTGTCGTATGCGGGCAAGACATAGACGGCGACGCGATCCGCGCCCGCCTGATGCCAGTCCACGAAATAGTGCATCTCACGGTCGAGTGCCGATAGGCAGCGTGCTTCACCAACACCATAACCGACAAATCATGACGCCATCATCGATTACCTCAGGCTTCCGGTAGATCGCGTGCTGCACCGAGGTGCTTCTGGATCACGGGCATGGCCGCTTGAGCCTTTGCCCGTTCAGCAAGATCGCTACCCTGCGCCGCGTAGGCGCCATGAACCTTCAGCGCTTCCTCGTGCGCGGCGATTTGCCCGCGTTTGTAGGCCGCGTTGAACTCAACGCTCGGCGTGTTCTGCAACGTGTCCAGCATCTGAGACAAGGGGGCGTCCAGCGCGCTTCCGGTGTCGGAGCGGCCAACGATCTTCTGGTCTGACTTCACTCGGCTATGATGGTGGACCATCTGTTGCGCGAAGGCTCGCGTAGCCTGGCTCTTCGAGCGGGTCAGCGCGAGCTGACTGGAGTCGACCTCGTACTTGCTCAATGCTTCCACGGCGCTCGAATAGCCCGTGGTTTCCAACGGTGCCGGGTTCGTGCTGATCCCGGCCTGAGCGAGGGACGGCGAGAACGGCATCGCAAAGCTCGCCATGGATAGCGCGCATAGAAATACGCCTGATAACGTCCTCATTGATCTGCTCCTGACTTACTACGGCCTTAAAATGTTCAGCCCGCAGGGCGGACGATGTTGGTCTTGTCCAGCGCGGCGCGAAGCCCGCGTGCCAGCTTACGCGCGTCATCGTTTGCCCAGAAGTGCATGAAGAAGAGCCGCGGCTGATCGTCCAGCATATGGTTGTGGAGTGCGGTCACCTCGATCCCATTTGACCGTAGTGCACGAAGCACCGGATCGACTTCGGCGGCGGTCAGCACGAAATCGCCCGTAATGGCCGCCTTTCCTCCGCCGGTCGGCTGAAAGTTGAGCGCCGTTGCCGTGCCCATTGAGGCGGGTGCAGGCATTCCGCTGTCGCTCAGCTTTTCAGCTCGGGGAAAACCGAACTGGTAGACGCCTCCGTTGGGCTTGCCCTTGCCGCCCATGATCCCGTCGATCGCGGCGGTGTCGAAGTCGAGTTTGGAATCCGCGGCCTTGGCAGGCGCGGTCATCGGTGTCCGACTCTCGGCAAGCGCGGACCGCAGGTTCTTGGCCATCTCTCCCGGATCGCCGTGCCCGCCGACATGCAGGTACATCGTCGCCGGTGAGGAACGGAGCAAATGGTTATGGAGCGCCGTCACCGTGAAGCCACTCGTGAGCAGCTTGCTCATGACAGGGTTCACCTCGTCGTGCGTCAACACGAGATCGCCCATGACCATGGCCTCTTCGCCCATCGGCATGAAGGCGAGCCAGGAGCCGAGCGCCAGCGCGGGCTTGATCGCCACGCCGTCGAGCTGGACGTTCAGATCGGAGCGAGGAAACGCATAACGGCGGACCCCGTCCGGCTGCGTCGTGCCGCCCCGGCCAAGATTTTCGTCCACTGTTGCCCACCTGTTGCTGTTCGCCTGAGCTGGGGCCGTTTGCGGAGCGGTCTGGGCGACTGCCGGTCCAGCGAGCAGGGCGGCAAGCGGTAGCAACAAGTGACGCAATGCTTTTCTCCTTGGATTCGACTGGCGGGCCGCATTCGCGAATGCTCGCGACCCTATGATGTGCACCACGAATTTTCCGGACAACATTTAGCTTGTGATGTGAAATGATACAAGTGTACGTTAGATTTATTATTGTGATACAGAATGCCGCATGACTGACGATCCACTTATCAAGCCACATGACTGGCTGCTGCTGATCCCGCAGCTACCGGCCAAGCCGGCCTATCTGCGCGTGCGGGTGTGGCGGCGCTTGCAGGCGATCGGTTCTGCTCCGCTGAAGAACGCAGTCCACGCGCTACCCCTGCGTCCCGACACGCGCGCGCTGTTCGAGGAGTTGCGAGCGGAAATCACAAACGGAGGCGGCGAGGCACTGATCCTGGAGGCCCGGCTTGTCGAAGGCATGACCGGTGCGGAACTTCGCGCCATGTTCGACGCGGCCCGCGACGCCGATTATGACGATCTGGCGCGTGAGTTACGCTCGTTGACCGAAGGCGGCGAGGTGGCCCTGGCGGATACCCGGCGGCTTAGAAAGCGTCTGGACGAGATCGCCGCGATCGACTTTTTCGGCGCGCACGGGCGACAGGCTGTCCTGGCCGCCCTCGCCGACGCAGACCGCCGCGTCCATGAACATCCGGACGTAAGCGGGACGGGCGCGCTGGAGCTGACGCCCGCGGAGCTGAAGGGCCGCACCTGGGTCACGCGCCGGCATGTCCATGTCGACCGCATCGCGTCGGCCTGGCTGATCCGCCGGTTCATCGATCCGCAAGCCAGCTTCAAGTTCGTGGACGGCAAAGGCTACGTGCCCGAGCCGGAAGAACTGCGTTTCGACATGGCAGACGCGGAGTTCACGCACGAGGGCGACCGCTGCTCCTTCGAAACACTGGTATATCGAACCGGTCTCGATGCCGACCGGGCGCTGATCGCGCTAGCCGAGATTATCCATGACCTCGACATTGCGGATGGCAAGTTCGGCCGACCGGAAGCGGCCGGAATCGCCGCGTTGGTCAACGGCATTTGCGCGGGAACGGATGATGACGTGGAGCGGATTGCCCAAGGCTCGGGCGCGCTCGATGGTTTCCACGCGCATTTCACCAAACAACGTGGCGGACAGGGGGCTGGATGATGGCACATATCGGTGATTTCGCCCCCACAAGCTCGGTCATCGGAGAAGCTCGGCCACCTGAGCTGAGCTACCCCGCGCTGTTCCTGCGCTTCCTCCGTTTCGGCATGATGGCGTTCGGTGGTCCGGTGGCGCAGATCGCCATGATCAGGCGCGAGCTGGTCGATGAGGAACGCTGGATTCCAAGCGACCGGTTCAACAAGCTCCTGGCCGTGATGCAGGTGCTGCCCGGACCGGAGGCGCATGAGCTGTGCGTCCATCTCGGCATCCGTGCCAAGGGCCGTCTGGGAGGTGTCCTCGCCGGGCTAGGCTTCATGCTGCCGGGACTTGTCCTTATGCTCGCGCTCGCCTGGGCCTATACACGGTTACCGATCCAGGGGACCGTGTTCGGCGCCATCTTCCTTGGCGTCCAAGCGGCGGTCATTGCGGTTATCGTGCGCGCCATCCACCGCATCGGCGAGCACATCCTGCTCGGGCCGTGGCTATGGGCGACCGCCATCGCAGCCGCAGTCGCGTCGCTCGCCGGGGTCAGCTTCTGGATTGTGCTTCTCGCCGCCGGTGCAGTCTATGCGCTCGGTTCGACCGGCCGTTACGCACTCGCCGCGGTCGTGGTGGCGCTCGCGATCGGCGCGGCGACCCTGACCTGGACGGGTGGCACGGCCCTGGCGGGGACGACGACCGGCGTGCGGGAATCCGCTCCTACGATGGCCGCGCTTTTCTGGGCGGGGTTGAAGGGCGGCCTGCTGACGTTCGGTGGAGCGTACACAGCAATCCCGTTCATCCGGCACGACACGGTGGGCCAAGGCTGGATGACCGATGGACAATTCCTAGATGGCCTCGGCCTGTCGGGCATTCTGCCTGCGCCGCTAGTGATCTTTGCGACCTTTGTAGGCTGGATCAGCGGCGGGCTGGCCGGTGCGCTGGCAATGACGGCCGGCATGTTCCTGCCCGCATTCGCCTTTTCGCTCCTGTTCTACGATCGCCTGGAAGCCGTCGTCGAGCACAAACGCCTCCAGCTATTCCTGGCCGGGGTGGCGGCAGGTGTCGTCGGTCTGATCGTGGTGACGGTGATCGATCTTGCCCAGACCACGGCCACGCGAACACCAAACCCGATCGCGAGCTTGCTCATCTTTGGCGTCGCGCTTGCCGTCATGTACCGCTGGAAAAGCAAGCTCGCCACGCCTGTCGTTCTGGCTATCGGGGCCGCGGTCGGAGCGTTCACCCTGACCTGATGGGATAGCGACGCCCCCTGATCTCAAGTCTGAAGCAACGTCTAAACGCATGTCCGGGTTGGAGCAGTGCATATGAAGGGTAGCAGTAAAATGGGTATGCCGAACGTCCGATATATCCCGCTTCTTCTCGCCTGTTTGGCGAGCGCGGTCATCGGTTCTCCCGCCCACGCGCAGGACGACATCCAGGCATGGGGATCAGTGATCGCCACAGGACCGGTTCGCGGCGACCTCTTTCTATGGCTCGAAGCTCAGGGGCGCGCGACCGATGACGTCGGGGGAGGCAGCCAGTTCATTGCACGGACCGCGATCGGCGCGAGGATAGCACCCGACGCTCATGCAATCGCGGGTTACGCCTATATCCGTACCGACCCGGAAGGCGGCCGGATCACGAACGAACACAGGCTTTGGCAGCAGGTGCAATTCGCCGTCGTGCGGAATGGTAACGGGACCCCCCTTCTCATCAGTCGCACGCGGCTCGAACAGCGCATGCTGGAGGGTCGAGATGATACCGGGTGGCGGTTGCGACAGTTTGTCCGGGTGCAGGTGCCGATCGCGCGCCAGGGAACAGTGCAGGCAGTCGCCTTCACCGAAGGATTTTTTAACCTGAACTCGACGAGCTGGGGTGCCCGTGACGGCGTGGACCAGTGGCGTACTTTCGTCGGAGTCGGCGTACCTGTCGCGCCCCGAATGCGATTAGAACCGGGCTACCTGAACCAGCACGTCTTTCGGCGCGGAGAAGATCGCACCAACCACGTGCTGAGCGCGACCCTTTTCGTGGCGCTTTAGCCAAGCAAGCCCGGACGCAGACGAATTGCGGTTCGGGCTGCGGCTCTTATGGGCAATCTCGCCAAGTGTCACAACCGAACGGTTATGACACCGCAACAACGAAGGCTTCTGCATCTTTCGGCTCGAAAGCAGAACCACCATTCATCGCTGTCCGCGAGCGCTTACGCCGATTTGACTTCGATGCTTTGCCGGTGTTCGGCCACGATGCGCGAAACGGTGGGTTCACTGACACCGTAAGGGCAGGCCGGGGTGAAATTACGTTTCCTCAAAGAGCAAAAGGATGATTATGGCGGGCATCAATCTCGCCAGCGATTACGTCTGGTCCGATCGCCTCGATCTCGATGCCAACGGCCTCATGCCACTGCTTATCAAGCCGCTACCGTGAATCTGTGTCCGAGTAATGCACAGGGGCCTTAACCCTGATCTCCGCGATCTGTCTCACGAGGGGGCGTGCCGGCTACGGCGCGCCCCTTTTCTATGGCCTCAAGATCGCCATGCTTCTCGCGCGCTACGCGCTCGATCTGCCTGTTGCGGACGCGCTCGATCATGGACAGGTGCGTTTGCCGCTCAAGGTCGCGGAAGCCTGCTGCAAGGCGAACTGGGTCGATCTGATCCAATCGCGCCAGGTGCTCATCCATTGCCGCCTTACCCATGATCGGGGGGCCATCAAGCGGGTAGTTGTCGAGGAAACGCGCGAAGGCGCGATCCTCAAGAACATCGACGGGAAGCGGCTCTTCGGTCCCCGTGGCAAGGTAGGTCAATCCCACTGCAACGCCGATAGCGGCCAAGCTCGACGCCTGCTCATCCAGCTTCGCGGATAGCGCCTGTTGGTTCTCCATGACCGCCTGCACACCTTCGGCCAGCGTCCCGATCTGCTCAAGCAAAGCGCCCAATAATTCGTCGCCATTCACCGGCCCGGCCCTTCCCTATCGGGATCGCGAGTGCGGTCCTGGCTGCGATCTCGATCCTTATCCTGCGCGCGATCCTTGATGGTTTTATCCATCTTGCGCTGCATAGCCTGTAGCCGCTCACGGGCGCTAGCAAGCGCACGGTCGGGTGAGGCGTTGGGAGGTACGCTGTCGTTCTTCAGCTCGGCCGACTTGGCACGAATACGGTCGAATACGGTCGGCTCCCCCTCCCCTGCCCCGGCTTTGTTGTCGCTCCCTTTCAGCTCGGCAGAAACAGATTTGATCCTCCCGGTTGCCCGCTCAATCCTGTCCAGGGCGGCGGTTCGCTGTTCAGCATCACACTGCTGGACGCGAGCCTTAAGCCGCTCAAGCTCGCGATCGGGCGCGAAGTCCTTAGGCAGCGCATTGCCGGTACGCAGGCGCTCGATGATCTCCGCGCGGGCGTTGGCGGGCGCCGGCATAGCCTCCACAAATGCGCGAAGCGCCTTTGCTCGATCTGTCTCGGCAGAACCGCCATGAGCCTCCAATTCTGCCGCCGCACGCACATAGATTTCGCGTACCGAAACATGGTTCGCGACGGTCTTGCTCCGCTCCCTCTCGCGCTCACCAAGGCGCCGCGCGGCATCGGGCGCCTGTCCACCGATGACGGCCAATCTCCCCTTATCCGCGACTGGCTCCGCGCCACGTTCACGCATCTTTAGAACGGGCGTGGGGTCTTGCTTGGGAGGGTAGCCGCGAGCCATCCTCTTGGTGGCGTCGGCTTCAACACCACGATCCCGAAGGTTCTCCGCAAAGCGTTCACGGCACTGTTGCAGGAACTCGCGGTTAGGGTTGAACCGGCGTCCGTCATTATCACGGCCAGCTATGATAAGGTGGACATGAGGATGCGCCTCGTCCGTATGGAGGGCCATCACCCAGCGACGATTTGAAAGGTCGGTTTCCGCAAAATCGCGCACCGCCTCACGGACCTTTTCGGGGTCAGTGCCGGGAGGCATAGAGAACACCATGGCGATAGCTGTCGCACCATTGCGGCGCGCTTCGTCCGCCGTTTCCCACTGTTGCCATTCACGCGCCAGGACCATCATATCCTGTGCGCTCATCAGCTCCTTGCCCTCGCTGGTTTCGATCCCGATAGGCTCCTGATCGGACATGCCGATGCGACCGGCGTAGGTAAACGCGCCAACGGTACTGGCTGCGCCATGGATGCGGCTAGTGATCTTCACGACGACTTGAGGCGCGCGCTTGGCAGTTCGACCAAGCTGTTCAATGGCCCGTGCGCTTCGATCTCCACGGCTGCGCGAAGCGGCACGGGCGGCACTAGAAGCGAGTTGCCCCGGCGCGCGCATCAGACTGCCTAAGTCGCGAGAGAGAGCACGGTTTCCCCGATGGTCAACCTGGCCACGCCCAGCCCCACGCGCACCCTGCACCCGCTCCAAATCCTCAAGGGTCTGATCGGAAAACTCAAAGCCGTTCACGGCTGAACCTCATCGGCGATAGGGGACGTGGTGCCCCTCCCAGTCCAGTAATCAACCTCCCCTGACACGATAGCAGTAAGGGTGGCATTCGCCTCTTTAATGGTTGCCGAAAGTCGCCCCTCCATCGCGATGACATGCGGCGCAACCTGCTCGATCAAGAGCGGACTTTCTGGACGGTTGGCAGCGTTCATCGCCTTCACGGCCTGATTGAGCGAATAGCCTATAGCGCGCACCTGGCCGACGATCTTCATGATCGAACGATAGCTGCTAGGCGCGAGGCGCAGCTCGCCGGCCTTCGTCCAGAGTTGCCAACGCAATGTACGTTTGACCCATTGCGAACGGGTCATGCCCGCTTTGGCTGCGACCATATCAATGGCCGCCAACTCGTCAGCGGGCAAACGAAGCGATAGCATTTTAGAGGCGCCTGCAACTGTTGGTACGTCTCGCACCTCGTCGGGACGAGCAGGCAAGGCATCGCGGATAGCACGGTTGATCCACTTGCTGCGGGTCATGCCTGCCGCTCTCGCCAGCATGTCGATGGCTTCCGCAATTTCGTCTTCAACTCGCAACGTCAGATGCGCCATTCTTAAGCCCCGTGCAGCGGACACCATAGAGTGCATTGTGTTACAATGCTGTCGATCGTGCTATCCTGCGAACTACAATCTCTATCCTTCCCTTACCACTCGCATGCCCCTCCCTCAAGCAAAACCAAAAAGACGTGGACGGGGGGGGGATGCACTTTTTGGCAACCGCTATTCGACCAAAGCCCATCGGCGCGCCTGGCTGGATCGTCGCAGAGAGAAAAGGAGCGGCTTTGCCGCGCGTTTCTGGAATTAGGATTTCAAGATTCAACGCATCGCACACGGTCTGGACATTCTTCGCGACAAGAATAGAACAGTCCTGAAATGTCGGTTAGAGAAGGCGGACTAGGTGCAAACTCGGCCTCGCATGTGCCGCCGTGATAGGCTGATAGTCTGGTGATGATGGCTGATCCCATCGACACAATCCCAGCTCAAACCACCCAATAGCTCGACCACAACGAAGGAATCTATCTCATGGCAAAGTCCCCTGCCCTTGAAAGCATCAAGCAAGAGCGCGTCAAACTTGAGGCTGCGCTGGCGGCCATTGTTCAGCGCGAAAAGGAGGCTGAGGACGCATTGCGCGATGCGGGCCGCCCTGTGCTTCTGGCGGCACTAGAACGTGTCAAAATTCCTGAACTGGATCGCTCGGACGCACGCGCCATTGCCGCCGCCATTGCGAAGCATGGTGCGGCGAAAGTGGCTGCGGCGTTGGTCGGATTGTCTGGAGACTAAAAGCGGCTTTCCCGGTCGCGGCGATGATACTCGCTGGCGAGGCGCGCTTGCTCGGCGGCATAGTCATAGTCCCCGGATCGGGCTTCGTGGTCCAGCTCGCCGCGACCTCCAAAGATGCTTCCGATGATGGCTAGGCCGCCATAAAGCACAATGCCCATGATAGCCGCTAGGACGGGCTGTGCCTCTCCCGCGTTCCAAGTTCCGAACAGGCAGAGGATTGCGAAAGCGATCGACATAGGGCCACGGAAGCGAACAGCGAGGATCAGCATCACAAGGCCGGTAACGACGATGAGGCCGGTAGGAATGTCAGCAATGATGGTCGATGCGGTCATGTTCTTCTCCGTCAGCCTGCGCCCTCACCACAGACGGGCGCTGCGATGACGGGGAAGGATCAGCGAGCCGAATGACACTGGCACGCGCCCCGGTCATGATCCTTCTGGTTGGTTTCTGCAACGGCTCTGCGTCACAGTCGCCTTGCTATAGGTTCACCGGAGCCGCGTAGCGGCCAGCACATCGCGCTGGCCGCCCTCGTCTCAGTGAAGCGGATACGGCAATAGTCGATCATCCCCGCTCGTGATCCCGATCAAGCCAAGCACGTCCCTCAGAAGGATCTCTGCGAGGTTGGGATAGAGCTGCCCGAGATTTACCAGATTGTCGGCTGCTCTGATCTTCTGGCCGATCTGCACGACATGCGTTGCCGGCGTCCCGATAAGCGCGACGGCTGCAAATGCGTGAGCATCGGCGGTGGCCTGGTCAATGTCGTCACCGGCAGCGGCAGCGCGGCTCACCTCGGCATGAAAGCTCGTAACTGCGGCTCGATAATCTGCAAGCACAACGGTCCAAGCTGCATCGCTCGCAGGATGCGGATTCGGTAGGGTGGTGTCAGTCATGATTCGCAAAGCTCCAATTTTGCGGTTGTGATTAGGGCGGGGTCGCTGGTTCCAGCCAACGGCCTCGCCCGCCATTTTAGGGGTTGGCCCTGCCCTCCCCGTTCTCGTTGATCGTCATCGACGGCGCATCACTTTGCGACCTCTCGATGAGCCTCCACAAGCTCCTCGATCACCTGTGCCAAGGGAATATCGCGCGAGTTTGCCACCTCGTATATGTATTCCATCGTGGCGGGCGAGAGCTTCACCGAGAAGGGCATCGACCGCCCTGCCCCACGTTTCCGGCGCGGTGGTTCGCTGTTCTGATTGGCTCTCAGGCGATCTACCTCGCTCGCCGCGATCGGCACATTGTCGAACCCGTGACGCAGCGCGGTCTCCCTGGCGCTGTCGTCGGCCGCAGGCGTCTCCGTTGCCGTACTACGCACCGATGCCAGAGGCAGGCCCAGGTTGCGCCTCTGAGGCTTTTGCGGCTCGGTCATGCGGCTTTCTCCTGATCGGCCAAAATCGCGTCGGCCACTGCGTTCGCAAGCGCGGCCCCCTCGGCCCGCGCCTTGTCGGTGCCCGGCACTTCGTCGCGCGGGAGCTGATCCAATGTGGTGCAGTATGAAAACAGTGACTTGTAGGCGGTGCGTTCGACAAACTGGCCGATCACCGGCACCCCTGCCTCTGCGAGTTGCCCAGCAAGCGCCGCAAACTCGCGAGACTGGAACCCTGTTGAAACGCGCGTCCATAGCAGCCCGTAAGGAACACTGCGTCCGTGCTTGCTTGGGGTGTCCAGAACGACGCGCACGGTTGCGATAGCGTCCTCCACGTCCGCCGCTGATGGGTTAGCCGGGATGATGACGAAATTGGCGTGGGCGATGGCAAACGGAACAACCATGTTCGCGCTTCCCTCCACGTCGATGATGACAATTTGCGCCTCGCTCTCGGCGGCACGGATCGTTGCAACAATCGTTTCTGCCTTTGCGCTTACGACCGCGATCTGTGGACCAGTTTGCCCCGCCTCGCCCCAGCGCATGACACGCTGGCGGGGATCGGCATCTATGATCCTGACGGTATAGCCCTGCTCGGCATATGCACCGGCCAACGCGATTGCCGTTGTGGATTTGCCGCAACCTCCTTTCGGGGATGCCAAGGCGATGACTGCCATTTGCTTTCCTTTACATTCATAGGATGCCCCGAACCTGCATGAGACAGCAAAGGCATGCGCATATCATACTGACACTTGAAAGCCTTGGAAAGCCATTTAATGGCAATGACAGCCTTGCAATGCCATTTACATGCCTGCACATAGCATTGCATGTATGTGCATGTAATTTGATTTGCATGTAATGTAATGGGCGGCGCGTAGCGCCGCCCGCACGCTTCAATCCTCGTCGCGATCGTCATCGGCGGGGCGGCCATTCTTCGCGATCACGGCCAAGCGATCAACAATCAGGTCAACGCCGTAAACGGTCTGGCCCTCGCGATCGTAGCGGGATTGGCGGATGCGACCAGTGATATGCACCAAGTCGCCCTTGGCCATCTTGGCTGCGCGCTCGATATTCTTGCCGAAACAGGTGACGCGGTTCCAATGGGTATCGTCCTCCCAATCGTTGCCGACCTTGCGGCCGTAGTTTGCTGCAACGTCGAGCGTTGCCACCTTTTCCTTGATCTCCGTGCTACCGATGCGACCGATGATGCGAAATTCAGCGATGTTCTGCATGTCCGTTCCTTCGTGCTGTCGTTGCTGACGCACTTTGGAGGGGCGGCCCCCCTGACGCGGGCAAGCTGAAAAACGGAGGGTCCGCTTGCGGAAACCGTTGGCGCGTAGCGGTGGTTTTCTGCTTGGGGCCGAAGGTCCGATCCCGCATGAGGCAGGGGGAGCCGCCCAGGTGCGTCAATCAGCAGTGACGAGCACGAGGGGATATGCTCGCTCGCACATTCATCACCGGCCTAGGTAGCTGCCCAAGGAAAGGCGACGCTTAAGGGGAGTGCGCTAATCGAAGGGAAGGGCAGGGGGGTATTCCATGGATCAAGCCTCGACTGGTTCGGCCAGTTTCTCAGCGCTGAGCCGTTTATAGATGGCCTGGCGGGTGACATTCAACAGACCCGCGACTGCCACCACGCTCATTTTGTGAGGTTCAGCCAGCAGCGTCTTGGCCTGTTTCCATTGATCCTCATTGATCGACACAGGCCGCCCCAGCTTCTTACCAGCGCGGCGCGCTGCTTGAATCCCCGCGTTGGTGCGCTCGCGGATTACATCACGCTCAAATTGGGCAAATGCCCCAACCATATGGAAAAACAACCGGCCTGCCGGTGTCACCGTTTCGATCTGCTCCGTGAGTGATCGGAACCCGACGCCAAGGCTTCCCAGCATTTCTAGTTCGATAATCAGGCCAGGGAGAGAGCGGCCTAGACGGTCGAGCCGCCAAACCATGATTTCGTCACCAGCTCGCGCGTGGCGCAACATATCGCCGTAGGCTGGCTTGAACACGGTGGAGCCGCTTACGCCCTTGTCCTCAAAGATCCGTTCGGCACCAGCGGCGCGCAGGGCGTCGATCTGCAACGCTAGGTTCTGCTCGCCAGTGCTGACGCGGGCATACCCGATCTTCATTAATCGTCTCCCAGATTTTTGGGCGTCACCTTTCGGCCATCAGCATCCTCATCACATACAGCTTGCGCTAATTCGGCATGGAAATGCCGATACCATTCAGAGGAGTGGACAGCAGGCGTGGTAGTCTGGATGCAAATATTCCAACGATCACCCGTCCAAATGGGAATCCCATTGAAGCACGTACCGCCTTCATCGCGCTCCACTTCCTCCGGTGTCGTTAATGCCACCATCCAAAGAGGGATTTCGCTATCAATCACAGTGATTTCAAACCCCGCTGCATGAAGTTTTTGCATGAAATTGGCCAGTTTCATGGGCATCCCTCCCGCTCCATTTCCTCAATGCGGGCGTTGAGAACATCGCGGGCCAGTTTCAGCCCTTCAAGCGAATAGGATTTGGCAATTGCTTTCTCGGTATCAAAGCCCTTCTGAAAATCGACACAATCCTGCCCGATGCTCATCCATAGACGAACTTCCGATTTTCCCTCGCGCGACTTAAGAAAACCGATTGATGACCGCTCAAATATATCGCCAACATAAGCCTTAATGATAGTATGCACGCTCTCGTTTACGGAGCGCCATTCTCTATTCGATAGCCTCTGAGGCATCGAGTCCATGACGGCTTCAATCATGTCGTCCCATTCAGGACCACCACCATTATCGGTATTAGCCATTATCATTCTCCCATGGATTGATGACCGGCACGCCGCCCGCCTCAAACGGCGCAACGTCGCGTGTCGCCACGGCATAGTCGTGCGCTGCCGCGATGGCCGCGATATAGCCGTCCGGTGTCGGGAAGCCGTTCCCCATGCGGCGCGCGGAAGCGGCCAGCTCGGCGTAATGTCGCGCGGCTTCGCTATCAAATGCCAGGATGCGGCCTGCGAATAGATCCTCTATGCAAGCAAAGGCCCGCAAAAGAGCGTCCCGCCTTTTGCCTTCCGGCAAACAGGCAATCCCGAATCTGATTTCTGCGATTGTGATGGCCGAAAGATAAAGTGTCTCTGCGCGCTGCGCGTCCAACCACGCAACGACAGCAGGCGAAGGCGATTGCTTCGTCATTTCCGATATGACGTTGGTATCCAGCACAATCATTCTTCAAAGCCTATCGGCTTGGCCGGCGCGCGATCGCGCGCGCCATCAATGATTTGAGCCTCATCCTCGGTAAGCCTGACACAACCCCAAACGTCGGTCATCGCTGTCCCGAGACGCTGGCGCTGGGAAGGAAAGACGGCGGAAGCGATCAGCTCTCGCACCTCGGCCTCCGCACTCCGGCCATGCTTCGCCGCCAGGGCTTTCAACCCTCTGTGAATGTCGTCCGGAATATTGCGGATCGTTAAAGCTGGCATGTCGCTCGCCTCCGTGATAGCATAATCAAGAAATGCTATCATTCAGGGCGAGGATGTCAACTTAATACGGAATTTTTTTCATTAAGTTGACAGACCAGAAATCGGCCGATTTTGGCAACGCATTTCTGCGGGCTTCCGGCGATGTGGTTGTCAGTCAACTAAACCACCGGTTTAAAACCGCCGGATGAGCACCGTGCTCCGAGGAGGGAGGTTGACATTTTACCCTGAATGCCATAGATGGAAACGGTCTATTTGAACCTACATGTGCTTTGAGAGCCTTGAGCCTGAAAGCGCCATGCGATCGCACGGCTGAGTCGAGATATTAGGGTTTGCCCTTGATCCACCCAGACCGCTTTCGGTGAGAGAGTATCTTTAGATGCATCTTGGGGAGATACATAGTACTCCCCGATGCCTGCCCTTAGAAGTAGTCGTTGGTGAACATGTTAATATGGGAATCCTTCCCATGGAGACGGGAGACACCATGACAATCGGGATAGTCACCTTTCATTGATGCGTTTTTGTCTCGGCTGACATTGTAGTGAGTTGTGCCGTCGAACTTACGACCGAAGCGCATTCTATTAGCAATAACACATAGGGTTTGGTGGGGCGGTATTGCCGTCTCAGCTTGAGCATGATGCTCAGGCCCAAGCTGAAAGTGTTTGCCATCGTCATCTACATAATAAACGTCAGGATAATCAGATGCCTTTTTCGGCTTCTGCCGTTGGCGCATGTCTCTTAGAAATGCGTCAATCTCACGGCCGAAGTTCCGGCTCGCCATGTCGCGACAAAGTGCGCGCATAGAGGCAATGTCGCCGGCATCAAAATTTCTGAGCGGTAGACGGAAGATTTGCTGATACTTTCCATCATCAAAACGCCTCGCGAAATACCGATAAGCACGAAGACATTTCGCGAGAGTTGCCGTGAGCTGATTTGCAACCTGCTTGCCATATCCGGGAGGCGTGAACCGATGGACGTTGAAGCAATCCCCTAGGGCATCAACAAGCCCAGGCATGCTTTCGTCGGTTAAAATAAGGACACCGGACGCATCATCCCAACCCAACCATTCGAGCAAATCCTGCTGCGCTTTACCGACCCTTGTATCGAAAACCTTCAGAACAGCTTCCTCACCGTCCAACAGCGCACAGCCATCGACACGCGAACCGCTCGGTAAAAGGGCGTTTCTTTTCTCTATAACAGTTTCGATCACCGCCGCATCGGCAGTTACGAACGCGATGATTAGCATGGTTAGTTCTTGAGAAGCGCAATGAGAACCTTCGCCGGAACCGAAAACTCGGCTGCGGCGTCATCAGGCATAACCGAAAGCGACTCCACAAATTTAATCAACGCCTGCCCACGCTTCAGACTCGCGCGAGGGGTCGATGCTGGCCGGTCCACGGCAGCCTCCTCCGAGAAGTCATATTCCACTCCAACCGGCACTAAACCCACCTTGGCCTTGATCGTCGGATGCGAGACTAACTTTGTGTCTGGAATCGCTTCCTTGCCTGCCCACTGAACGAGGCGCAGAGCGCCCGTGTAGGTATGGTAATCCAGTCCAAGTCGCTTCAGATCGGTCGCAACCATGCTCAAATAATAGGGGATGCCGCGCGAATCCCACGTCTCTTTGGCACGATCACGCAAATAGGATTTAAAACTGTCAACGTCAGTGATCGAGTGAGCCATCTTAAGAAAATTATCCTCGAAATAACTAAGCTAAACACTAGGCCAGCGCGACCTGATGGGCAGAGACGTTGATGTTAAGCGGGAGATAGCCCGCAATCGGTAGGTCGGCTATAGCGATTTTCTATGAAGCATTTCCTTTGATGCTCAATCTACGCTCACGCGCAATCTTGGCTAGAAGCGTCCTACTGCAACCGGTGGCATCCATAACCTCTCGCCAGGTCCGCCCGTCACCAAGCATGGATGCGATCGCGACATTGCGCGCTTTGTTCGCAGGGCGGCCTTTGTACAAGCCCGCAGCTTTAGCACGCGCGGTCCCTTCCGACTGGCGGCGACGCCGATCATCATAATCCTTCCGGGCGACAGCAGCGAGAACATCAAGCATCATGTTGTTAACGGCAGAAAACATGCGCGCGGTGAACTCGTCACCAGGGGCCGCGAGGCTCCATGACGTGGGCAGATCCAACGCCACAATCCGAACCTGCTTAGCGTCGATCTCCGATCGCAGCTTCATCCAGTCCGGAGCAGTGAGGCGGGAAAGGCGATCGACCTGCTCTACCAAAAGAATGTCGCCAGGTTCGCAATCTGCCAAAAGACGAAACAGCTCTGGCCGATCAAGCTTCGCACCACTCTCGTTTTCCATGTAACGGGTGGCAATGCGCAAACCTCGCTCTGCCGCAAATGCATCAAGAGCGCCTCTCGCCCGAGAGGCGTCCTGTTGCGACGTTGAGGCACGAAGATACGCACGAACGAACATGATTGGTCTCTTTTAGGCAGTCCGTTTTACTACGGTCCTTTTTACGTTGTCAAACGACAATAATAAGACTGGACTGGGAGAGGTCCTAAAAAGGTATACCCATAATGCACCCATCGGGGTGAGAGCGGCGAGCGGAAGAAAATATGGACGAGTTTGAAGCGCGGCGGATTTTGCAAACGGCGAGTGACGATGAACCAGTTACGATACCTGCAACGATCCTCCGCAAACTCGACCTCCAGGACATTCCAGAAGGCGCAGGCCTTCAAGTTGGTATCGTAAGCGACCAAGTTCATAAGCTCGATTGGAATGGAACTATATATCACCGCGCGGGGAAATTAATCGGGGAGGCAGACCATACTTGGACGCGAAAATACTGGTACTCACCGATTGGCCTAGAGCAGTATTTGGATCTCGTTCGACGGGCTGTAGAAGCTAGACAAAAAACATGCGACGACGTCGAGGTGACAGCTCAAGACGATGACGGAGCATACATCGCGTTCCGATTCGAAATTTCAACCACAGAAACCAATCTCGGAGCTGCTTACACCGCCGTCAGAAAAATCTCCGATCAAGTTGAGGAGGCCGCACAAGAGGCGGCCAACGAAGTCGGTAAGCGCATCGCTGAGATTGCCGCACGCCTTTCTGGCTGGGGAACCGACAGCTTAGATAGCCTGGTCGATGCAGTCGAGAATGCAACGTCCGCGCAGGCCAAAGGGCGCTCTCTCGAAGAGCTTTGCAGCCGCTTATTTGAGACAGTGCCGGGTATGGCCGTTACACAGCGCATTCTCACTGAAACGGAGGAAATAGATATCTCCATCATTAATGGCAGCGACGATCCGCGCCTCAGACGAGAGGGCCCGGTCATCCTAGCCGAATGCAAGAACTGGTCGGGAAAGTGCGGGAAAAATGAGTTTGTCATATTTCGGTCGAAATTGGAGAACCGAAGTCAGAGATCGACACTCGGCTTCTTGATCTCATGGAATGGGTTTGCCGGCACCGTCACCAAAGAGATGCTGCGGGGAAGTCGCGAAGAGCCATTGATTGTGCCAATTTCAGGAAGCGAACTCCGGCAAGCTGTCAGGATTGGTGATTTTTCTAAAGTTTTGCTGAGTGCTTGGGATGCAGCAGTGGCTTTATAGCTAGCTGCTTTCAACGCATATCTTCGTACCGGAGACGTTTCCTAATTGCCGGAATACCTTCAAGATCTGTCATGATCCGGCTTTCGCCGCCCAGCTCTCGCCATTGCTTTTCACGTGCGCGTACAGAAGGCAGAGACATTTCCATGAGATGGGCCACTGCCATTGCCGATTTGCCCATGTCGAAAAGCCTGTAGCAAATCTCAATGCCGCGCGGTGTAAGGCATCCGCTATGATAACGGTTATCGGGCCAACGGGGATCGAAAATACCGACCAACTCGGTGCCTTCGAGCGATAATTCGGCGTTGACAGCCTTGATCGCCCTTATCCGCTCACGCACCAGTTTGCGGATGCGGCGCTCAAGGCGCTTCAAATCATCGCGCAAGGCCCGCTCGGTTGCCTCGAAGAATATGCCGCGCATGTTGATCGTACCGACATAACGCTTGGCGATGCTCCGTTCCGCTAGGAGTTGGCGCAGCGCCTTAAGACGGTTCAACGCTTCGTGGTCATATTCCTGCCGATTGGGCATGAAGGCGAGATGCCCTCGCACCCAGCTATCGGTGCTCAGGTCTGCCGTCACTTGGTCTAGATGGTGCGCAATGCTGTTGCGCCTACCAATCAGCGCGACCATTTCGCGGCGCTCGTCCGCTGTTAGCGCGCCGTCGTTCACGAGAAAGGCGAGGGCACGCTTCACCTTTTTGCCCTCGGCCACTGCTGAAACGGCCTCCTCTTCGTCATCGCGCCCGCGCTTCCAGCGCGCCTGCATCTCTACGGTTTGGACTACGCTGCGCTTCAATTCCTCGGCATGGTAGAGGATCAAGATCATCTCCAATGCACGGTGGCGGATCATGCAGCGCTCAAGTTCGGGCAAACGACCGCGATAGGGATCGGTATAATGACGCTCGGGGCCGATCCACTCGGCCCTTTCAGTCTCCGCCATGGCCGATCCAGCGACAGCGACTATCGCGATAGTCGAGCGACGCCATCGCTGCCTCCCGAATTTTGCGCACCGACATCATCGGTCGGTCGCATGTCGCAATGGTATTTCGCTCACATCCACAAGCTGGTCCCATCGATCAACCCCATCCATCCGTAGTTGCGCTTCAATTGCCGCCTTCACGGTTTCGGGGAAGAGCGAAGGGCCTACAATGATGCGGTCAATCAGGTTGCCCCATGAAAACTGCGGAAGGAAAGTGATAGCCTCCGAATCCATCGCATGGTGCATCATCACCTCGTTACAGGGGAGGGGACTGCCATGACCATGCAGCGGGAGGACCTGAACAATCTGCGGGATGCCGCCGATGGATTGGATTTTACGTTTCACTGGTCCAGTGGGCGTGAGTTCATCGGCGCGCGCTAATACGCGCCATTCCCTTTCCTCCGCAAACCCGCGATGCTTAATCGACAGAAGCGCAAAGTGCAGCGCCCCGGCAACCACATGCGCAACCATCCACGGTTCTACCGCCGCGATCGCGTCAGGTTCGGCCTTCAAGCCATCGACCACTCTGGAAAGTTCAGCGGTCACTTCTGCATCGTCGCCATAGAGCACTGGCGATGCTGTAACATTGAGATGAACGGAAGGGTCGAAGATCACATCTGGATTGAAGACCAGCGCGACACTGGCGCGCGGTCCGCCGTAAGCGCGCCACATCGAAAGCTGTCCAAGCCCATCGTGCGGCCCATGTTCGCACAGGGACATCATGTATGTCTGTTCGCGGGCGTTATGGGCTTCCTGATAATAGCGCGCGCGGATGGTGTTGGAGATTCCATCGTGGACCCGATCTAAGGCCCCGAAAAGATCCCGGCCAACCGGTGCCTCTATATTCAACAGCCGATCTAGGATGCTGCGCCCGTGTTCAATCTCGGAATGGTCATTCATGACCGCTGCGTTGCGCAGCCATAAAGAGCGACCTGAGAGAATATTGAGGGCATTTTCTGCGCTGGTATAGTGTGCAAACTTCCGCCCGCTCTCCTTAAGAATTTCCATCCGCCGATCATTATTCTGATGAAGGATAGATAGAAGTTTTTGGAGGGGTTCAGGAACGTCAGAATCATCACGCATTTGCCGCTCGCTTTAATGTTCGATCTTGGTGATAGGCGGGAGGGTGGCCGCCTATCGCTCGCGATCGTCGTCACGACGGGGAGGGGAAGATGGCCTGTCCTTGACTGGCACCTGGTCTGCACTGCGCTGCGGATCTCGGGCGGGGATGACGCCGTGCTTTTGCAGGATCGGGGTCAGCCTCTCGATCTCGCGCTGCTTATATTGGGCTTCCTGCGGGGACAGAGGCCGACTGCGCTCCCTTTCCACCAGCTCGCGGGCGCGAGGCTCGCCGACACGTGCTGGCCCGCTGAGGTCGAAACTATGGATCACCTCGCCACCGCGCCGATAGATCGTGAGCTTGTCGGCCAGTCGACCGTCCTGAATCCGGTCCACCGTGTCGAGCATCCCGCGCAAAGCATTTTGGTGGGCCTCGGTCGTCGTCATCCGCCCGATGCCTCGGCTCTCCTTCTGCGCCGCATATCGCTGCAATACGCCAAGACTCGACATTTCGGGGCTTACGGCCAGAGCGCGTGCATCGGTGCGGAACCCGGCATCCCTGAATTGCTGTAAGGTCGCCGCGACCGTCTCGGGGTTGCGCATCGTACCCTCCACCAGAACATTGACGCGCCGCTGTGCAGCCTCAGCAATGGCTTTTTCGACCAATCGACCAGAATCGCGGTCGGTATATAAGGCCGCGGTTTTGTCGTCGGCGCGCTGCAAGCTCTTATAGTGAGGCAAATAGGCGCGAAGATCGTCACCGATGATCTTCACCATTCCGCCGTTGCCCGCAAATTCGCGGGTAGCATGGTTCTGCATAGGGGTTTTGCCGGAGCCGGGCTGCCCGCCTAGAACAATCGCGGTCGGTTGCTCGACGCTCTCCGCGCCCCTGAAAAGGCGGGGAGATACGCGGGTTTCATAGATTTTCTGTAAGGCGTCGGATGACAGGCTATGTCGTTCGGGGTCGCGGTCCATGCTGCTTCTTAGGCAGCGAGGGGGACGGCCTCGGCGGCGTCACGCGCGCGAACGATGGCGCTATATTCAGAAAGAACTTGCCGGACATTTTCAGTGTCGGTCACGTTGAGCGAGTGCATGATTGCGGTCGCCTGATCCGTCCGCATTTCAAGCCATTCGATGCGCGACGTGTTGGGTGCAGGCCGCTCCTGCTCAAGCGCGATCTGCTCGCTGTACCCGGCGATCACGTCATTGATGGCCTCAAGCGCGGCCTCGTAGGCAATCGCCTGATCTTGGGTCCACAGGGGGCCAGTTCCGCCGCTCATCGTCATGCCTTTCCTATATCATCAATTGTTGAACGAATAAAGAACGGCGTCGATCCAGCGCAGGGGGCCGGTGGAGCGGGATGCTCCACCGGCCAGCACGACGAACAACCTTGGAGATTTCGCCTTCGTCCTCGGTTGCTCGGAAACTCAGATATTTGCGGTGACGCGCGATAACCAAGCCAACTGCTCACCTATCCGCAAGCCTTCCATCGGCGCAGTCGCGCGCTCTGCGATGCTCGGCCACAACGGATCGCGATAGCGGCGGCCAGCAAGAACGATCAGGGGGGCGGCCACGTCCACAACCCGGGCCAGCTCGTCCAGCACGCGAGCGCCCCAAAGGCCGCGAGCGGGAGCGTCCATCGCCCCAAGGGTCGCGTCATAGGGTTCGATAACCGTGCCGGGGTCGATCAGGCCATGCTTTGCCGAAAGGATCAGCCAGGGCGATCCGGTGTGCTCGACATAGGCGCGGGCCTTGCGAAACCACGGGGAGATATAAAGCTCGCGCGCCTCTTCGGCGTGATCCAGCTTTGCGGCAACGCAAGCGACGAGATAGACGGGGAGGGGGGCCGGTGCTTCCTCAAGAACGGTTTTCCGGTCCACGTCGCCAAGCCAAGGAGTGATGGCCCATTTCGTGATAGCGCGAAGCGCCTTCGCTCCTACGGGTTTCCGCTCGGTCGCGTGGCTGATCGTAGGACCTCCGAACAAGTCAGGCTGTTCGCCAATGACGTGGACGGGCGGGATATAGCGGGGTTCGCGGATGCAATGGCGGGCCATGGTGCAGTGCCTCTCTGCAGGGGAAGGTGCGGGGGACCGAAGCCCCCCGCAATGGATCAGGCGGCCTCGTCGATCTGGTCGTGATCGTCGTCCTGATCCTCGTCCCCCAACTCGTCGCCCTCGTCCGCTTCCGGTTCTTCCTGTGCGGGGAGGGGTTCGACGGTGGCGCTCTCCATGAAGTCGGGCAGCCAGTTCACCGCCTCGGCAACATCGTCGGGATGAAGGCCAAGCAATTTGGCGTCCTGCTCGTCGCAATTCGCGATGCGGGCGCAGAAGGCGGCGGTTTCGTTGCCCTTCATGCCCTTGGCGCGATCCGCCAGACCCCATGTGTCGAGAAGGCCAAGGCGGGCCTTGTTGGAGAAGGTATTAAAAAACGCCTCGTCCAGCTCGACCGTATCGCGCCAGCGTCCGAAACCGGCCTCGGCCTCAATGCAGTTGGCAAGCTCGCGCACCATGCGCGGGGTGCGGCCCTCGGAATATGCCGATGTGGTCGCCAAGAGCATGTGACCGGCGATCATCGCCGCTACCTTGTTTTTCTCGGTGTCAGGCAGTTGGCGGAACAGCGCGAAACCCTCGATAGGGTCGCGCACCGTCACCCACGCGCCCGATGCCAAGCCCTCCTTGGTGATGCACCATGCAGCGCGTTCGGGGCGGCTGCCGACAAGATCGTGAATCTTGGTGGTGCCGTCCTCATCATGCGGAAGGTCGTTGATGCCCTGATGCTCGCCATGGAAATAGACGGTGTTCCCATAGCCCTTGGTGGGAGTGAGGATCGTGCGGGCCTGCGTGAACAGCATGAAGTCGAGCGCGAGCGACGAACCGGCGGCAGCGGACTGCATCAACTCGGCCCGGATCATATCGCGCCGGATCAGCATCATGACCTGCATATTGTCCTTGGACAGCCCGAAGCGCGCGCGCTCGGCCTCTGCCGGTGTCGGCGCTGGCTTGGGACCGCGCTGCTCGGTCGCACCCTTGGGCAGTTGCGCGCCCTTCGCCGCCCGATCCGCAAACCACAGCTCTACGTCAAAGCTGCCATCATTCTCGATCGATGCGATGGCCACGACTGCACCCTTCTTGGGCAGGATGATGGTGCGCTGCGCGTCCAGCTCGGCAATCTCGGTCGCCAGCTTCTCGTAAGCCTCTTCCTGATCGGGAAGCGGTTCGTCATCCTCCCCGATCATCGCAGCGAGGCGCGATTCCATCGACGCATAGATTTTCGCGAGGTCTTTGGGGAGGTCGCCGCGCTTCGGGTTACGGATGCGAAGCTCATGGTCCGTCGAAAGATAGCCATATTGCTTGATCTGCGGAGGCGTCGTCACCCACGAAAACTCAAGGTCGGCACGGCCCCACTTCTCGCCAAGCTTCCGGCCATTGCGCGAGATATTATGCTCGAACCGATCCTTGTCCTCGGCCATGCGCTGCTCGACTAGCTGGTGCAGTATGTCGGGATTCTGGACGATCCCCGCGCCATCCTGCGCGAACAAGTCGGCCTCAAATTCGCCGCCTGCTGCGCGGTAAGCCTCGACGCCGACATAGCACATCAGCTTGGTCAGTTCGTGATTGCCGGAGTTCATCGCCTTGCGAATGGCGCTGGCGTTCTTCTCGTGCGGGCGGGTCGCCTCCTTCTCCAACTGGCGATAGACAGCGATCTGTAGCGAACGATCCTCGGTCGCGGCATAAGCCTGTGCCTGGGCGTCATCGATCTCGCCCGCGCTGTAGAGGTCCATGATCTCGGGATGAAGGTTGGCAATCCGCATGATGCGCGCGGTGCGGGCCACATCGTAGCCGAACATCGCGCCTAGTTCCTCAAGGGTGGCCTCGGGACGCTCGGCTCGAATGGCGGCGAAACCCATATACACATCGGGCAGGGCCATCGCTTCGCGCGCGCGGTTCTCGGCCATGCTGATTTCCGTGACCTTGCTCAGGTCATCGACCTTCATGCACGGGAAAGTCAGTGCCTTTCGGGCCGCGTCGGCCTCGGCCAACGCGGTGAGAAGGCGACGGCGGCGATCACCGGCGATTACCTCATATCCGCCCGCCTCGCGCTGGATCACGACCATCGGTTGAATAAGACCAACGGACAGCAGGGAAGCGGAGATTTCGGCATCGCTCGCGGCGCTGGACGGTTTCTTGCGAACATTCTGCTCGCTGCGGTGAAGTTGATCGACTGTCAGGTGCAGGATCGTGGGCTTTGAAGTCTTAGCCATTGTGCTGTTTCCCTTCTTAAAATGGAGCCGAAGGCGATGGCCCCATCGACTTCTGCCAAGTGGCGAACTGGGTCGGGGAATGGCGCAAATACGGGCTGATCGCGGGGGAGGGGGATCACCCGCCCTGCACAGAGCGCAGCGAAGGAAGGGCGGGGAAACCCCCGCGATCACCAAGCGGAGCCGCGCAGCGGCGTAGACGGCCAGGCCCTTGCGCCAGGGGGCCGGAACAGGCCCCGAACTGCTCGATCAACGCGGCGGCATTGCCGCCTCATATCTGAATGCGAGACTGCGCCCGATCCGATCGGCTATGGGGGAACGCTACCCGGCAGTTACGATAATGCGCATTGCCGCAGTCACCACAGAAACGGAGGGCACAGTGGGAGAATCGAAGCGTAAATCTAATGATCTAAAGGTATTCGTTGCCGGCCTGACTTCAGACGAGAAGACAACCTACGATCTCGCCCAACGCCTGTTGAAAGAGTTGATAAAGCCAAAGGGCATGCATGGTGCCTGCTACCGAGTGTCGGTGCTTCTCAACCGTATCCTCTCTAAAGAATATGGCGTCACATCGGAGGTCGTTCTGGGCTGGATCAATGATGGTGATGACATCTTCATTTCGCACGCTTGGCTCAATGTAGGGGGTAAGAAAGTCGATTTGATGGCCGAGCGGCCGATGCACGAAGAGTCGGACCGTGGGCCGACCATCATCCTTGACCATGTGTTTAAAGGCAGCAGCAACATCACCTACAGCTATCACCTCCACAAGACAGAGGCAGCACTTGCGGTTGATGCGGCGATGGCTGCGAAAGACCCAGGCTACCGCGAAATGCTTCGCATCAAAGATACGGAACACGCCAAAATTGCAGCAGCGATCGCTTCTGACAGGGATAAAGACGCTTTTCTTGACGAAGCCGCGATCCGCTCAGGCGACGGCTACACCTACGCTCGCATCCTTTCCGTGATCGGTAGGTAAATGGGCACAGGCGCGCTCAATGGGCTTTGAAGGGGGAGGTAAATTTCATGGCGAGCATCGACATGCACTCGCATCATTCGACGTTGCGCGAGCGTATCGTCGAGCATGTCTTCGTGGGTGAAGCGCTCCGCACGCTGTGGCAGCGCGGGATTACGGACGTAGAAGTCTTGCGATCCGAATTTGATGCTCATGGCTACGACCTGGTGATGGGGCGAGGATCTGTCGTTCGCCATATCCAGTTCAAGACGGGCATCCGTAGTAAGCCCGCGCCCGTCTCAGTGGGGCGAGCCCTCGCAGACAAACCCAGCGGCTGCGTTATCTGGATTTGCGTGACGCTCGATCTAGATCTTGGGCCGTTCTGGTGGTTCGGAGGGGCACCCGGCGAACCGCTTCCCGACCTGTCGGGCTTCGCGAGTCCAAAGCGTATCGGCCGCCGTGAAGGCGGCGATCGGCCGCTTCGGGTCAATCATAGCAAGGTGCCGGCCAAGCATTTTCAGCGGATCGACACGATGGACGCTATGCTAGAAACGCTATTCGGCCCGCTGCCGCATGACGCTGCCCCGGTCGTGGCGGACGACGCAGGAGCTGAGGCCTGATGCTCACATTTGGCAATCTTCTAGACCTAGCGGGTATTAGCCGAAGCTCAGTTCGGCTTCTGCGACACCAAGATAACAGGCACCCGGGGTTCCCGACGCCGTATGCCCTCTGGCGGGACCATAGGAGCCGCTTTGAGGCGTATCAGGAAACCCAAGGGGTAGGCGACGCTCCGGACCTACGCGCGCCCTATTGGGCCTCCTTCGTCGGTGTTCCTGGGAAGGAAACACTGTTCGTCGGCCTTTATTCGGCTGAGCTGATTGGTCCGCTCGCGGAAGATCGGCCGCATCCCGTCACCGGCGGAGTGGAACCGGCAGGAAGCTGCAACCAATATCGGCTAGCGCTGCTGCCCGAGCTGGCCGAATATGCAGGCCGCCTCTGGATTGATTGGGGCAAGGGCTATCGCGCGTGGATTCAGCGTGGCGATCGCGTTCCAAAGCCGGTTGTCGAGCTTCGCCGGACCTTTCGTGAAGATCCATTTCCCGGCTTCGCGGCATTGATCCTGAACCTTTCTGACATTGAGACGATGCCGGCGCATTGGGCGGAGGCTTTGCGCGCGACGCGCGGAATTTACCTCCTGACATGCCCGCGAACACGGGAACAGTATGTTGGTATGGCGTCCAGCGGAGAAGGCTTTCTTGGCCGCTGGCGCGAATATTTCGCATCGGGGCATGGGGGAAATGTCGCGCTGAAAAGTCGCGATCCGAGCGACTACCAAGTATCGATCTTGGAGACGGTCGGCACCAGCGCCACCATGGCTGATCTGATCGAATTGGAATGCCGCTGGAAGGACAAGCTGCAAAGTCGACAAATGGGCCTTAATCGGAATTAGCGGCGCCACTCCTTCAAGGCCTTGCCGTCTTTGGTGACGAACGCGATCCTCCGGAACTTTGCCTGAATGAGGCAGGTTTTAATTACCGTCTCGCTGGGCTGATCGATCTTCGGCTCGGTCGTTCTTTCCGAACATTCTACGGTATTCCCACTCCTGTTTTTTTGGACAACACCGTCGATTTCAAGCCTCATACCGGCGACTGCGGAGCGCGCCTGATCGCCGGGCATTTTGATTGTTGTGGTCAGATAACCATAGACTTTCTGATCCGGCGAGGAGGCCAGAGCGTCGCTTGGAATGATACCGGCATAACCGCTGGTCGTTCCGACACCGATGGCCCATTGGGTCGTTTGGGAAACATCAACCGTCACACCAAAAGCGTTGGCCATTTGCTTGGGAGACCGAACGTCCTTGGCCGACTGAAAAACGGCCATCTGCCCCTTCAAATCGGCGGTATATTCCATATCCAGCTCCAGAAGTAGTTCCTGCTTTTCCTTATCGTAGCGCCATACGGCGGCGGTCTCATCATCACCCTGGCTCAAGGGTATCGTGATCGTAAAATCACGCCCTGCTAGGGCTTTATCATCAAACCCTTTGGTAAAGTCATCTCCCCCGGTGCTGTCACGCTTTGTCTTCGCCCAATTGCCTAGAGCGATGTTAGTCAACTTCCCTGCGGGTAGTTTGAAACCACTCGGGGCAGAAGTCTTTGCATCATATGGATCGGGTGCCGCTATCGATGGTGACTGGATTAGCGTGCCCTGATCTTCGGGACTCGGCGCAGGATTATCCCCGCATCCCGCAATCATCGCCATCAAAAGGATACTCAAGGAAAGGTGTTTCATGTCCGCCCGCTCAAATGCACTCTTCAATTCCAAGCGGAATTAACACTGTGCCGCGCCTTTGCATTCCAAATTAGCGCGCTATCGGAATTTCGCTGATCCGTGTCGTCCAGGCCGGACTTTTCTGGCTGCGCTTGGTGTCGAAAGATTTGGTGCCGTAGCCTTGGACCGCGAGCGTGATGGTGTTGCGGCCGAACCGACTATTGAGGCCATCCATGGCGGCCAGCAGTGCCGGGGCACGAGGGTCGACCGTAGCGAACAGATCTGCTTGCCCTCTGCCCTGCGGGGTCAAATCCTCCAGCAACACGCCGCATTTCGTATAGACGCCCCCCGGTTGAAACATGGCCTCCGTCATCTGGCCGACGATCCGCAAGATTACGCGCGGATCGTTGGAAGGCGGCGACAACCGCGCCGATCGCGAAGCGGAAGGCGGGTTCGGCCGATAGCGTGAGCCATGGGCGAAGGCGATCAGTCGGCTTGCAACGAGGCCCTGGGCGCGGATCTTCTCGGCCGCGCGCGCCGCGCGCCGCGCCATCGCCTCGCGCAGCTCGTCCAGCGTTTTGACCGGCTCTCCGAATTGGCGAGTGACGGCGGTTGCCTTCAGCGCGTCGGGCTCAACCTTGAAGTCCGCGCATTCTATGCCGCCCAGCTCGCGCACAAGCCGCTCAAGTACAACCGTTCCCACATCGCGCGCGACCGCGGGCGGCATCGCCGCCAGGTCGGCGGTTGTTCGGATGCCAAGAGGTCGAAGCCGCGCCTCAACCGTGCTTCCTATTCCCCACACCTCTCCGACCGGCCATCGCTCGAACAATCGGCGGCGTAGCTCAGTGTCGTGGAGATCCACCACGCCGCCCCAAACCTTTTCGGTGGCCTTGGCGAGCGCATTGGCGACTTTCGATAGAGTGCGTGTCGGGCCAAGGCCGATCCGGGTCGGGAGGCCGACTTGCCGCAATATATCCTCGCGCAACGTGTGCGCGGCGTCCACGTCGCCAAGGCCGTTGGGCAAGGTGGGGGCGCGGTAGAAACTCTCGTCTATCGAGTAGATCTCCACCGTATCGCTATGCTCGGCAATGACGGCGTTGAACCGCCGATTGAGGTCGGCATAGAGTTCGTAATTGCTCGATCGGAGCTGGATGCCGTGCCGTTTGATCCGATCCCGGATTTTAAAAACCGGCTCGCCCATGCGGACATGTAAGGCCTTCGCTTCCTCGCTGCGCGCAACCGCGCAACCGTCGTTGTTCGATAGGACGATGACGGGAACGCCGCGCAATGACGGGTCAAAAAGCCTCTCGGCAGAGACATAGAAGTTGGCAACATCGACAATTCCATGGGTCATCTGCGAGGCCTAGCGCCGAAAATCACGGACACTCGTTCGCACGACGCCCCATATTTCCACGCCCTCGGCGGGAGTAGGGTCATAGTGCTGGCGGGCGTTACGAGCCTCAAGAAACGTCCCGCCCTGGCGGCGCGCGAGCTGGCGGCAGACAAAGCCGCCATCCACGATGGCGATGACGATATGTCCCTCAACGGCCCGCGTGTCGCGGTCTACCACCACCACATCGTTATCGTAGATACCCGCGTCGATCATGCTGGTGCCGCTAATGCGGAACACAAAGCTGGCGGCGCGGTCGAGCCGCAGCAACTCGATCAGGCAAATGCGATCTTCGGCCCAGTCCTGCGATGGACTGGGAAAGCCAGCTCCCGCCGCCCCGATGAGAAAGGGAATTAGCCCCTCTGGCACCTCGGCAAGCGGGACCGGCTGCATCGGTGGCAGCAACATCGTGATTCCCTTCTTTCCCCCCTTCTAACGCATCATAGAACGAAATGGGAACATCGGTTCATCGCTCAAACGGTCTGGCCCTGTGGAGCGCCTTCGGCGCGCGTCTTTTTTAGAGGTGAAGGGCCGCAAAACAGGCATTCCGCACGCTACCCTGAGCCGTATGATTGACAGCTAAAGGCAGCGGCACCAGCTTCGCATGATGTGCAACAGATATAATCCCGGCGAGCGTCAACTAATTCTCGATGTGATCCCCGCGAATGGAAATGGCGCGCAGTACAACGCCAATCCCGATCGCGTTCATCCGAAAGAGGTTGGTCCTGTCGTTCGGCTTGTTGACGGTGAGATGGTCCTAGAGCGGATGACATGGGGCTTCCCGGTTACGCTTAAGGGCAGCAAGGGACAGCCGCTCGCGCCGAAGCCAGTCAATAATGCACGCTTTGACAAGCTGGGCGCATTCTGGAAGCGCTGGGCGATAGACCCCGGCAACCGCTGCCTCATTCCCACGGCGCACTTTGCAGAGGCCATCGGTCCGAAAGGCAAGATGACAGAGGCGTGGTTGTCGGTTCCCGATCAACCGATTTTTGCGTGGGCGGGGCTGTGGTCGAATGAGGATTGGGGCCTCTCATACACTGGCGTCATGACGGACAATTGCATTGAGTTTGCCGACATTCACGACCGCTCGCCGGTTATCCTCGATCCTGAGCATTGGCACACCTGGCTCACCGCGCCGTTAGCCGATCTATATCAATTTGATCGGCCTTATCCGGCGGAGAGGATGGCCGTCGAGCGAACAGATATTCCTTGGGTGAAGCGAAAGGCGCCAGGACAGGGGCCTTTGCTATAGGTCACTCCTGTTCCTCCAAGCAGGGGTCGATACATAGGACGGACTCAGACATACGCCAAGCGGCTCCAGAACCGCTTCGGTGTCGGCTATTACCTGATTGGCGTGCGTTATCTGCCGTCGTGCTTCAAAGTCTTATCGATCAGCCAAATGTGTAACGCATGAGCCGCGACAAATGTGGTGCCTATGAACATCAAGGCAGGCAATAGCATCCACTCCTGCCCCGGCCTCGGGGTAAGCGTCATCGCTCCAACACAGATTAGCCCCAGCACGCAGATTGCGAGAAACGGGGTAAAACTAAGAGCGAGAATGCGGGAAGCAGACCAGTTGATCGACTTGGAAAGCGGCTCTGACCGCGAAAGCCTCCACTGCATCGGCAACCTTTCACTTTCCCTGAAATGCGCGTTTGCCCAGATAGACAGACCAATCATCGCTAGCGCGAAGATGATGGACACGATCAACACGGTTACAATCACAAGCGTTACCTTTCGGCACCAGCGTAATCAGGCCGCCGGATGTTCGCAACTCGGCGGCTATCGCCTGTTGTCAGCCTCCAACTTAAGATAAAAATCGTGGCGGCTACAGGGAGAGGCCGAGGAACGATGCGCCGGGCACCGGATTGAAGGAAATCGGCTCGGCAGGGACAAAGCCGAGGGCCTCGTACAGCTTGCGCGCGGGATCGAACTTCGCCTGCACATCGAGCCTCATTTCGCTATAGCCCACGGCGCGAGCTTCCTCGATCAGGCGTTCGGCGAGGGCGCGACCAAGATGGCGTCCCTGAGCATGGGGGCGAACGTATAGTCGCTTCATCTCGCAAATTTCGGGAGTGACTAGGCGCATCGCAACGCAGCCCTCAATTTCGCCTGCCCGATCCGCGAGCAGAACGCATCCCTTCGGCGACGCATATTTGCCCGGCAAAGTGGCGAATTCAGCATCGTTGTTTTGATAATCGAGATTCACCGGGGAATTGGCGATGAATTCGCGCCAGATACCCAGCACCCCCGCTATGTCTTCGGGAAAGATGGCGTGTCGGATGATCGTCATAGCCTTAATATTGTGCCGACGATCATGGCTGCGATAAGGCGCGTTTTTGAGGGCATTGTGGTGAAGGGGAACAGCCGTCGCAATCAGGTTGCGGGCGAGGCTATCGCCTGTCTTTCGCCAACGCGATCATCAGGCATCAATCTTCGTGAGAAGCGGCCAAGTTTCAGACCAAGATTTCGAGCGTATCCGATCCTCATAGATGGCGCGCTTATCTCGGCGGAAGCGTGGCGTCGGACGCAAAACAAGGTCGAATAGGTCGTCTAAACCCAACGGGGCCGCGATCTCGCAACCACCCGCTTCACTGCGGCGAACGGCAATCGCCGTCGCTGTCTCCGGCCAATATCGCATGGCATCAGTCGCAGAGATATATGGAGCGTCACCATTGCGGACGTGCATCCGGGCCTGGTTCTTGACCGACCAAGCTATGGACGGCTCCCAAGCAAGCAACAGCGCTTCAAATTCTCTGTCATGGATCGCATCCGCGCGACGCGGATCATACCAGATTACGTCCACATCGCCACAAATCGGCATAGGGGGTCGCTGGTGGAGATGATCCCATATCGCGTTCCTGACGAAGCCTGCACCGATCCAACAGTCGGGCAAATCTAGCGCAGCGACCACATCCAGAAGGTGCCAGCGGTGTGGATCATCGCATAGAATGGAAAATACGCATGAGGCTCTGTTGTCCATCGGAACAGCTTAAGGCCTCTGGCTAGCATGGACACGTCACAAATCACATGATGGGCGGCAGCGATGGCCTATTTTTGGGCCTCGCTCCTATCATATGTAGCCTGCCTTATGGAGAAAGCCGACGAGTGCGTCTTCATCTAGTGAGGCAATATCGAACAATAATTCATAAGGATCGCCTTCCATATCTAATGCGGCCGCAAAAGCCGGTTCGGTTTTCATACCGCTTCTTCGAAACGCCATCACTGCTTCGACAAAGTCCTTACCGCCCAATCTGATTAGCCGCTGCTCCACGAGGAAATGACGCCAGCCTCTCTGTTGCTCGACGGGTCTAGCTTGGCCGAAAATTTCAAATTGCCATCCTTCCGCCTTGAAAGCGGCGATCACGGGCTTATCGCCCCCACTCCATTGCCATATGCGAAAATCAGCAGATGAATTGAAAGCGTTCCAGACGTGCGTAGTGAAACGATCGAGGTCAAGCGCGTGGCAGAGGATGTCTATGTCGCTGGTCGGAACATCAAGGCCCAGAGGGGGCGTTCCCGCGACGTGGGGGTCGTAACGGGAAAGCGTCGTAAGGATGTTCAACCCTTTAACCGCTTCAAGATAGGTCGGTCTGCTCACTCTCTTCCCAAGGTTTATTTGGCTGCGGTCGGCATGGTAGCAAATATGAAGACGAATGCGAGATTGTAGGGCGGTTTTTGTTCATCATTCCGTTTACTGGAGATACCGAAAAATGGTCGGCAGTGATCGTTAGGGTATGCTCAGGCGGCAATCGCATTGAATTCAAGCGTGAGGTTGCCAGCCTTGAATCCGGCACTAAAGCCTATGACGGAAAACCCCTCGACAGACGTTGTCGGACACTTTCTCATTCCGACAGTGATTCTCGGACATTCCACGGGAGCATAGGACCACGCTATTCCGTACGCACAGGATTTTCGGCGGAACCGCGCTGCGACTGCCTGAGATTCATGTGATTGTCGGCAGCTACCCTGCTTTTTGAGGTGTCAGAGCTAGACCCGAAAATTTTGCGGCGAGCGCAGCGTCACCGAAATCTCTTGAACAATAGAAATGTCGGTGGGTGGCGAGATACGGGTCCATCCACAGATGCCTGTTCGCCACATTCGCGAGGCTGAATACAAATTGCGGGTTCCCCTCGTGAGATCGCCACGACCCTCGTTCACCCAGATAGGCCCAGTCGGCCCCAAGCTGCGATTTTGGCCAAGTCGGAGAACGTTTTGGGAACGTGGCATTCGGTATTGACGATGGAAATCATAGAAGAGGACAGTTCGCTCCATCATAGGGAGTGGGTTGATGGATCGGAGTATTCCGGGCGGGGATTTGATCGGACGATGGAGCCTGAGCTTTGCCGATATTGATTTTGTAAATTCGAAGCCGGCCCTGACGCGCCTTGGCCTCGCCGCGCAGCTGAAATTCTTCGCTTCCCTGGGGTTTTTCGCGATCGATCCCGGCTCAATCCCTACCGATGGCCTCTCGTATCTGGCCGAGCAACTCGGTGTCGAGGCTGGCGAGATAGCCGGTTATGACTTTTCCAGTCGGACAGCACGACGGCATTGTGCGGAGATCCTGATCCATCTTGGATATCACCGCATGAAGCGGGTGGATCGCGCGCAATTGACGGAATGGATTGCTGGCGAGCTGTGCCCGGGCGGCCAGTCGATCAATGCCATGCTTGAGCATGTTTTCCTGTGGTGCCGGGACCGGCGTATTTATGGGCCGTCGCGCAAGGAGCTTGAACGTGTCGTTCGCTCACAACGGCAAGATTATCTGGACACCTGGCTGATCGGAACCAGTGATCGGCTTTCGTCAGATGCGGTGGCGTTATTGGAAGCCTCGCTTGCCGATCCGGACAGCTCGACCGGATTCAACAGGATGAAGGGTGACGCCGGACAGGCAACGCTCGACAACATTCTCGACGTGACCGAGAAACTCGCCTTTATCCAGAGACTTGATCTTCCCCATGATCTCCTGACGGCTACGGGCAAGCCATGGGTCGATCAGATTGTTCGCCGCGTTGCCGGTGAAAAGGCCTCGGAGATGCGCCGGCATGCGCCGGCGCGACAGCTCGGCCTTTATGCGATTTATCTAATGTCGCGGGAGGCGCAACTCACTGACGCGATGATCGACCTGCTGATCGAAACCGTTCACAAGATCGGAACGCGCTCGAAACGCAAGGTGGTGGGCGATATCGCGAAAGACATCGAGCGGGTCTATGGAAAGGAGCGCCTGCTGGTCGAGATCGCCAGCGCCTCGATCAATGAACCATCGGGGCGCATCTGCGATGTCATTTTCCCGATCGCCGGTAAGGCCAAGCTGGCGGCGATCGTCAAGGAGAGCCATGCGAAGGGCGCTCTGGACCGGCGCATCTACAAGGTGATGCGTGGTTCCTGGGCCAATCATTACCGGCGCATGCTGCCAAGCCTGCTTTCCGTACTTGAGTTCCGGTCGAACAACGCGGTGTGGCGGCCGGTCCTGGCGGCCCTCGACTGGATCAGGAGCAAGGTGGATGGCGGATGCCGCTTCGTGCCATTGCAGGATGTTCCGATCGATGAGGTGATTCCAGCGCGATGGCGCAGTTCCGTCATTGATGACGATGGGCGGGTAAACCGGATCAGCTATGAGCTTTGCGTCCTGACGCAACTGCGCGACCGCATCCGCTCCAAAGAAATCTGGGTGGTCGGGGCGGATCGCTATCGCAATCCCGATGACGATCTTCCCAAGGACTTCGAGATCAGGCGAGATGCGTACTATTCCGGCCTCAGCCTGACGCCAGATGCGCAGGCGTTTTGCGCCTCGATCCGGGAGGAGCTTGAACGGGAACTGTTGCTCCTCAATGCCAATATTCCACAAAACGACAAGGTCCGGCTCCTGTGGCGCGGCGACAACCGGATATCGATTACACCGTTCAAGCCCTTGCCCGAACCGAAGGGTCTCGCTTCGATCAAAAGCGAGATCGGTCAGCGCTGGCCGATGACCGGACTGCTGGACGTGTTGAAAGAGGCTGCTCTGGACACGGGATTGATGGATGCTTTCGAAACGTCGGCCTCGCG
>NZ_KQ130439.1:0-80777 GCF_001046645.1 Sphingobium cupriresistens LL01 | reverse complement strand
GCGCGGTTTCAAATCGATCCCCACGGCCTATGCCACGATCAAGGGATTCGAAGTCATGCGAGCCCTGCGCAAAGGACAGGCTCGCCCCTGGTGCCTGCAGCCCGGCATCAGGGGCGAGGTGCGCCTTGTGGAGAGAGCTTTTGGCATTGGGCCCTCGGCGCTGACGGAGGCCATGGGCATGCTCAACCACCATTTCGCAGCAGCCGCCTGATCGGCGCAGAGCGACAGCCTACCTCTGACTGCCGCCAATCTTTGCAACAGAGCCCTCGAAGAGGCTTTCGTTCCCCGTTCTCTCTCGCACGCACTTTTCGATCAATATGAAGGCTGGATTCTTGGGGCGCTGCTCCTGTTCCACCCTTTCTTGATCGTCCCCGTCCTCGCCTTCGGTTGGCTGTGGGCGCTGTCCAACCAACCACGTGGTGAGGGCGAAGGTTGGATCGCAGGGGCCTATGATTGTTCGACCGGCTTCGGATTTCTCGGGCGCAATATGGACCCGACGAATCCAGCCGATCCTCGATTTGTGGGCCTTCCATGCAATCCGGCCAGTGAGGCATGGCGTAATCAGCACGTTCGCGGCCATTCCTAACGGCGCTTAAATTCAGGATCGCCGTCTTCCAGGCCATTGGTTCGATCGCCAGTGAAGCGCCCGCTTCGCAAGATTTGGCTTTGTTCAATCGATGTGAATGGCGCTGTCGCGTCCCAAGGGCCACGCCCCGCATCCGCTTGATCCAAATAACGATTTCGGAGGCCGTCAGCACCGAGGATCGCGCGACCCAGCTCGCTACTGAATGCCGCCTCCGGTGTGCGGGACCTTGAGGCAGCTCGTTCAGCATTTGCGATAGCGTTGCGTACGTCATGATTCACGATATCAATGGACGAACGCGCATCTGTCGAGCCGACGCCTAAGTCGGATGTTTGCAAATTGATACTAGCGGTAGATCCACCTTCGTTCCCAGATGCTTGCCCTGCTTTTCCTTTGGCGGTTTGGCTACCGCGTCCCCCAACTCCGCCACTAATTCCGATGCTTTCGGCATCGCCATTCGTAACTTGATGGGAGGCACCGCGAGACAAGGAGCGTTGCCAACCAGTTTGAACCATGATCGCCGTTACATCGCGTTCCAACGTGTCGGCAACCTGTGGTTTGAGCCGCCAGTTGCCGCTGCGATCCATCTCGAACCCGCCCTTGAGCCAATTCGCCATCGCCGCCTGGCCTTCCGTGCCACTACCGAGAAAATGTTCGATCGTATCGGGTCCCGCTTGCTTGCCGGCCTCGAACCGTGTGCTGGTATCGCTCCGCGCCGACCGCTGGAAGCCCGTACTGCTCGAGATGAGCAGATCATTGTGAGCAAAGCTGAACCGCGCGCTGCCGCCATTGGCGACCGCGCCAAGCTGGTCCTGGTTGATCAGCCCGGCCCGCCACATCTGCGCTGCAGTTTCCGGTGTCAGATTGAGGCTAAAGTCTCCATTTTGATCCATCGCGATCTGGCGCTTCGTCAGATCGATACCATGACTCCGCAGCAATCCTTGAGCCCTTGTAAGGCGCTCATTGTCCACGATGCGGGTAAGCCGCTCGTTCCGAGCGCGATCGGCGACGCCGGCAGATCCGCCTTCCGCCATGTCGACCTGGTTGCCGGCAGTTCTCGACAGCGTTTGGATGAAGCTGTCGAGCCGAGCGGCCTCGCGTGTTGAGACACCTGCCGCTTCAGCTCCCTCGGCGAACCCGAAATTCTCCGACTGCCGACGTTGCTCGCCGATCCGCGCCGCGTTGCGCGTTCCATCGTGACCAACTTCGCGCTGTGCATCGAGCTTGCCGGCGCGCTCCGCAAAATCATAGCCGGCCGCTTCGCGTGTCCGACCGTAGACGCTGGTTCCTTCACGCGCCGCCTCGGCTGTAGCGCCGTCCGCGGTTCCGACATGGACCGCCGCATTGTAGCTCTCCAGCGCGTGCATCACCTGAGCCTCATTGCGACCCGTTGCGCGGGAGAGTTGGCTGATGGCGGACGAGCGCGCTTCACCCGACAGCGCATTGATGAAGGAGATGCGCCGGCTGGTTTCGTCGACCGAGAGGCCGAGCATGGCCGCTGCGTTGCGCTGACCTTCATTGCTGCCGGTTCGGTGCGCCTGCTCGGTAGCCACATTGCCGCGCTCAACCTGCGCGACCCGGTCGCCCGCATAGTCCCGCCGCCCCTCCATCGCGCCTACCTGCACCTGCGCTGACGTGAGGTCATTTTGCAGCATCGCCTCCTGATCGAAGGTATTGGCGATAAGCTTGGCGAACGTCGGATCAGCCGATGCCTCACTGATGACGCTAGCCGCCTTTAGCTGCGCATCGTCCGCGCCATAACCGTTGCGGGAAAAGTGCCGTGTCGCGCCCTGCAGCATCATGTCGTATGCACGCTGGTCGCCGAACGCCCGCCATTGCACCATATTCTGCGCGAATGATGCAAAAGCGCGCTCGCCCGCCTGGCCCTCTCCGAAATATCGATTCCCGAGAGATCTGAGCGCGTCTTTCTCCGCGAACTGATGGATGGCGGCCGTCGTCGCGTTCGCGCGCACGGCGCGTTGAACGGCCGGGTTCGAGAGATCGCCGTTGACGAGGGCAGGGGTCAGGCCGCCCAATTCCCGGGCGGCATCGATGCCGCCCATTCCAAACGCAGGAACGCCCGGAACGCCGGATGCCCGCTCGCTGAGCAGACCGCCGGCTGCGCCAAAGCTTCGATTTGCTCCGAACGTCGAGCGCTCGCCGAAATCTCCGAAGTTCGACGAGGCGTTCCGGCGCGCCATCGTGCCCGTTGCGGACGCCTGCGCCTCGAGGGCTGAGGCATAGCCTTCGCCGGTGGCGAGCGGTGCTGCCGCGGCGCTCGCCTGGCCATGTACGCCGAGAGATCCGCTGGTGAAGGATGTGAAGACATTCCCGGAGAAACGGAACACCGTGAAGACAAAGGCACCGGCGAGACCCGCCGCTGCTGTCCTGAAGCTGCCGAAGATGGCGAGCGCCTTTTGCGCTGCCGACGGCGCCAGGAGCCACGCATTGGTCGCCACCGCATTCGAGCGCATCTCGGCGAGCGCATCCATCGCGCGGCCCAGTGTCAGCTGATAGATGCCGGCGTCGATCACACCCCAGAGCGCCACGAACACGAACAGGCCGAGCGCGAAGCTGGCCACGCGGAGGTTGATCGGCGTCAGGATGAAGAGCAGCGCGATCGGGATCATGAACAACATGATCCCGAACACGACGGCACGGATGGTTGGCATCCATTCGTTCGCCACTGACATGGTGGCAAGGCCGTTCGATATCACGGCACGATTGGCCATGACCCTGGCCGCAGAAGCCGGACTATCCTCGAAGAGAACGTCGCCGACGCTGTTGCCGAGCAGGATATTGGTCATGAACGCCTGGAGAGAGAGCGGAGTGCCCATCATCATGTCGCCCATTTCGCCCAGCTGGCTCCGGCAGCGATTGAGCTGGTCGGGCTGGGTCACATCGAAGCCGGTCCGTGTGCAGACCTGCCGGCTGTAGTCGTCGAACAGCGCGGGGTCCGAAAGGGCTGTCGAGATATGCTGCCATGCCTCGTCGCAGCTCACCGTCGTTCCGCCCTTGTCGGCGGCCGTATAGACGGTTGAGAATGTCGCTGGTCCGGCCATTGCTGCGAACGCCGCAGGCAGATCGGTGGCAGTTCGGAACAGCCTATCATCATCGACGCCATAGGCTGCGGAGACCCGGGCCACGGGATAGCATTGCCGCACATAATCCTTGATCGTCGCGTCGAGAAAGGTGTCGGTAATTGGGCCGCGCGGAGATACGGCATTGAAGAAGAGGTCGAACGTGTGTCCGCCTGCACCAAACTCGATCTTGATGTTGGGATCGAGCGTATTGTCGTCGATCGTCTCGACCAACGCGCGCTCGATAAGGTTAGTGGTGCCGGCCACCAACACCAGCAGATTGGGAACGTCACCGACCGGCTGATAGGCGTTGCGGACCTTGTCGTAGACGTGGACGGTCCCAGTGGTGGCGATCATGCCGACGAACAGGCCGATCCCGATCAGCATCTGGAAACCGAAGGCGACGAGACCCATCCCTTGTCCGCGAACGCTCGCCAGCAGCGCGCCGAGCGAGATGCCGACGGTCGCGATCACGATCACGAGCGTCTCGTAGCGCGGATCAGCGAAGATCATTGCGACGAGGCGAAAGGCATCGACCGTCTCGGCAAACCCGTCATAGGTATAGAAGCTGGCGTCGATCGCGAAAGCGGGCGTTGCGGCGCCCACCATTGCGAGGGCAAGCGCGACGCGGATAAGGCGGCGGATCATCATCTCACTGCTCCCGTGCGGCGGCGGCGCCGGCAGCGTCGCGGGCATCGCGATCGCGCTGTCTCATCAAGCCCGCATAATTGGCGGACAGGTTCGCGGCTCCCAACGCCGCCAGGTACGATTGTCGCATCTGCGCGCGCTGGCGCAGAACTTCTTCTCGGAGATCGCGCAGCTGCTCGATCCCCTTGGTCAGGATGCGAGTCTGGCAAATGCTGGTGTTGGCAGCATCGGCCGCGCCCGCAGCCGTTGTGCCGCGCTCGGCATTGCTCAGCGCAAAGTCGATTGACCGTGTGAGGTCATTCAGCATCTGATAGGCAAGGGTGAGCGCGACCAATTCGTCGGTATCGCCGATTACCGAGCCTGCCACGCCCTGACGGACGCCCCATTCGAGCATACGGTAGACGGGCAGCGTGCTGACATTGGCTACGAACTGTCGTTCCTCGGCTGTGAGCGCCGCGCGCGTTCGAATCTTGGTTGCAATCGAATCCATGCGCGTGCGCGCCAGCTCCAGGGCGCCCTTGCCTCCATCGTTTGAGCAGTCGGCGCCGGTTGCCGGGATGTTGAGCACGCGGCGCTGAACGCGGCCGCTCAGGAAATCATCCGGGGATTCGGTGTCCTGGCGCGGGCAGGCGGGGATCGCCGAGAAGAGCGGAACCTTGTCGTTCGGATCCCACCGCATATAGACGTCGCCCACCCGCGCCCGCATGACCTCGGCCCAGTCGGCCGCGCCGACGCGCGAGGCCGCGTGAGAGAGCAGAGAGCCGGTACGGAAGATGTCGGTGACCTCCGCCGGGCAGTTCTCCAGCGCGTCCTTCAGATCTTCGGTCGGGTTGTTGTTGTTGGCCTGGATCTTCTCGCGGCTCTGTTGATAGCTCTTGGCGAAGCCTTGCTTGACGGAACGGTATCCAGTCATCTCCTCGATGATCCCGGACATATTGTCGTCGCCCTTGGCGATCTGGACCATACGGTTGGCGAGGCGGCAGTCGTTGACCTGGATCGAGTTCAGGAAATTGGTGGCCGCCTCCATCTTCGAAATGATGTTGCCCATCTTCTCGTCGAGCGTTTCGAGGAGGTACTGGAATGCGACCGCAGGCGCTGCCTGCAGGATGCTCTCCAGCTTCTGGACGAGATAGTCCGGGTCCAGGAAGCTCATGCCGCCAAGGAACATGTCGATGCCGCCGCACCCTGCCTTCACCTTGGGCAGGCTCAGCGACATGAGATAGTCGTTGTGCACGTCGACGCGTCCCGACATCCCGCCGGCGGTCAGATAGCCCCGGGTTTGATCCTCGAAGCTTCCCGGGCTGGTATAGGTGACATTGTCGAACCAGCTCTCGGCCCAGCTCTGGGCATGCGCGGGGACGGTTGTGCCGCACGCGGCAACCACGGCAATTAGCGAGATACTCAGGCGCGACAATAAGCGAGACATGGCGGATGTCCTCGGGTTGGAGCTGCGATCGAGAGGAGTGAGCCCGCCATGCTCAATTCCCCTTCGAATAGGGTGGAGGTGATGCTGCGATGCCGACAATGCCGGTGAACTTGGCCATGGCACGGACGCCGACGTCCGGCCTCACACCGGTCATCATCTTGAAGGCAAGATAGATGTTCCGCGCGAGATTGACGCTATGGTCGGTTCCGATCGCGATCGGGATCACGCGATTGGGATCGTTGGTGGCTCGCACCCACGCCACGGGATGTCCGACCCAGGGGAGCCCCAGCCGGCCAGATCGCACGATCGCCTCCTCGCGCGAAAGGACAGCGACATTCACACCGTACTGACGGCGCAGGATCTGGAGTTTGGCCCACAGGTCGGCGCAGGGCGCGCATTGAGGCGAAGTCGTCATTTCCACGACAAAAGCCGGGGCATCTCCTTTCAGCGTCGCACTAAAATCCGGTGGGAAATCGCGGGTGAGGGGGACGCGCGACAGCCAGGCCTGCATTGCCGCGGGATCGGCCACCGGGTGGATCGCAGCACGCCGCGATGCATCCTGCGAAACCTGCTGTGCGCCGGCGGGATCGACAGTCAGCCCGCCAATCACGATTCCCGGTATTCCAAGAAGGAATCGGAGAGGCGTTCTCATAGCCGGTCTCCTCGTTCGTAGACGGTCGCGTGGCTATGTTTGAGCTTGGCTGGCGATCCTGAAGCACGATCCGAAACGTCACCGTTGGTAGGCGCGTCCTGGACATTAACATGGATCGCTGCAGTGGGAGCCACGACGAGGTCGAGCCGTTTAACGATAGCAGTGCAGACGTTGACTTTAAGGTGGTTTCCCCTTACAAACTTTGGCCGAAGGAGTGCCGCGATGAATGCGTATACCTTGACCTCCAAGGGACAAATCACACTGCGCAAGGAGTTCATGCAGCACCTCGGCGTGCATCCCGGCGAGAGGATCAATATCGACAAGTTGCCTGACGGAAGCATCAAAAGGCTCTGTTGCAAAGATTGGCGGCAGTCAGAGGTAGGCTGTCGCTCTGCGCCGATCAGGCGGCTGCTGCGAAATGGTGGTTGAGCATGCCCATGGCCTCCGTCAGCGCCGAGGGCCCAATGCCAAAAGCTCTCTCCACAAGGCGCACCTCGCCCCTGATGCCGGGCTGCAGGCACCAGGGGCGAGCCTGTCCTTTGCGCAGGGCTCGCATGACTTCGAATCCCTTGATCGTGGCATAGGCCGTGGGGATCGATTTGAAACCGCGCACCGGCTTGATCAGTATCTTGAGCTTTCCGTGATCGGCCTCGATCACGTTATTGAGATACTTCACCTGCCGGTGGGCCGTCTCCCGGTCCAGCTTTCCTTCGCGCTTCAATTCGGTGATCGCTGCACCATAGCTCGGCGCTTTGTCGGTATTGAGCGTGGCAGGCTTTTCCCAGTGCTTCAGGCCTCGCAGGGCCTTGCCCAGGAACCGCTTCGCTGCCTTGGCGCTGCGGGTCGGCGACAGGTAGAAATCGATCGTGTCGCCCCGCTTGTCGACTGCCCGGTACAGGTAGGTCCACTTGCCCCGCACCTTGACGTAGGTTTCATCCAGGCGCCAGCTCGGATCAAAGCCACGCCGCCAGAACCAGCGCAGCCGCTTCTCCATCTCCGGGGCGTAGCACTGGACCCAGCGATAGATCGTCGTATGGTCGACCGAAATGCCGCGTTCCGCCAGCATTTCCTCAAGGTCGCGATAGCTGATCGGATAGCGACAATACCAGCGCACCGCCCACAGGATCACATCACCCTGGAAATGGCGCCACTTGAAATCCGTCATCGTTCCGTCCGTCCAATCTCCGCCAAGCATGCTCAAGCTTCACGATTTTTGCAACAGAGCCGACGGAATCGTGTTCTGCAACATGGGCATATCGCTTGTTCCGCATATCGATGATTTCGTCATGGGCGCTGCGCAACGCCTCGGGCAGCGCGTCGCGAGCGAAGCCGCTGCCGCTCCCTCCGGTGTGAAGCCGGACATAGGTGGCGACGAAGGCGGTCGTTAGCATGTCCAATTCGAGGAACGCGGCCATATCCGCCTTGAAACGATAGACGGCCAGCTTGTCCCTGATGTGCTTCAGGACCGTCACGTGGTAGAAGGACAGCGATAGTCGCGAGAGCTGTTTCAGCTCCTTGTCGGCGGCTTCCAAGACTTTGCGACCGTCCTCGGCACGCGCGTAGATCGCTTCTTGCCATTCTCGCGGCAGATACTGGATCGCCTCTTCGGGTACGACATAATAGGCGCCATCGTCGTCGTCATCTGCGTCCGTGTCACTCATGCTCGTCTCTCAATTCGCGTCGCCCACGGTAAGGGCCGCGCTGCTGCCGTCGACCTTTCCGGCAAGTCCGGGCACTTCCTCCAGTTGGCGCAAATCGCTGAAGCCGCCGCGCTCCTCGCGGTAGCGCACGATCTCCGGGCCATGCCCATTGAGACCCGGAACAGCGTCGAGTTCTGCGGCGCTGGCGGTATTGACGTTGGTGGCGGGCATCGTGATCTCCTTGAACGCGCATCGTGCCATCTGTCGCGACGGTCGCAAGAGGAACCGTCCCCCGCGTTGCGGCGAATGGTTCAACTCTCCTGTTCCCCTTTCGTTCGCGCGAGTGTTACAATGGAGGGTGAAGGGAATCTCTGATGCTGCCTCTGATGCAGCCGGTCCCGCTTGCCGACGTGCCGCAGGGGACCATTCTCCGGATCGTTGGTGCAGCAGGAGCCGGCTTTCCAAGCCCTGCCCAAGACTGGCAGGACGACGCCATAAGCCTGATCGAGTTGCTGCGGCTCGATCGGGCGGCAAGTTTCGTCTTCCGCATCAGCGGATCGAGCATGATCGACGCTGGCATCCACGACAACGACGTCGTGGTGGTCGATCGCGACACGCGCCCCGTCGAGGGGCATATCGTTATTGCGATCGTGGATGGCGGCTTCGTGTGCCGTCAGCTCTGCCGGAGACGCGGCGACCTCCTCCTGGAAGCGCGGAACGCGCAGCAAATCTACGAGCCGACACCCGTGGAAGGGGTGGAGATATGGGGTGTCGTGCGGACCGGCGTCCGCGACTATCGACGCTAGCGCCGTGTCATGGGCAATCGTCGACATAGCCAATTTCTACGTCAGCGCGGAGCGATTGTTCGATCCGGCCCTGCGCGATGTGCCCGTCATCGTCTTGTCCAACAACGATGGCTGCGCGATCGCGCGCAGTGAAGAGGCGAAGGCGCTGCACGTCCGTATGGGCGACCCGGTCTTCAAGATGCGCGATCGGATCAAACGCCACGGAATCCAGCTCCGATCGAGCAATTATGAACTGTATGCCGACCTCAATCGACGCTTCAACGCGGTCATCGCCGATCACTCCGATATGGTGGAGATCTACTCGATCGACGAAAGCTTTTTCCGGCTGCCGGTGCTGCCGGACGGCCTCGGCAACGTCGTGGCCGCGCACGCGGTCCGCGAGGATATAGCGCGATCGGTCGGCCTGCCGACCCGGATCGGCTTGGGTCCGACCCGCACGTTATCCAAGGTGGCAAACGCCTTGGCGAAGGCGACCGAGAAGGTGTGGGGAGGGGTGGTCGATCTCCACGACGTCGAGCTGCGCCGGCGTCTGTTCGACCAATGGCCGGTAGGAGAAGTGTGGGGCATCGGGCACGCGCTGGCAGCGCGGCTCCGCCCGCTCGGTGTGAAGACGACGGCGGACTTGGCCGCGCTACCTCCGGCGGTCGCACGCGATGTGGGAACGGTGGTGCTGGAACGGCTCGTGCGCGAGCTGGGTGGGATCGAGTGCGACGACTTCAAGGTGGCGCCCGAACCGCTCAAGGCGACCGCAGTGACGCGGCAATTTGGCGCGCCCGTCTCCGATCTCGCCGAGCTGCGCGAAGCGATGGCGCGCCGCGCAGCGCGTGCGGCCGAGAAGATACGCGCGCAAGGACTGGCGGCGAGCCGGTTGATCGCCTTCGCACATGGCTCGCGTTATCGCCCGAACCCGCCTTCGGCATCCCGATCGGCGCGGCTGTCCCCGCCGACCAACGATCCGCGCATCATCGTGGGGATCGCGGGGAAGATGATGGAAGCGATGTTTCAACCGGGAGGCGTCTATACCAAATGCGGCGTCTTGCTGGAGGATCTGACAGCGGAAGGGGCGGGGCAGGCGGACCTCTTTGCGACAGCCGATCCCAAGGCACCCGCGCTGTTGGCGGCAATGGATGGTCTCAATAGCCGGTTTGGGAGAAACACGGTCATCTTGGCGGCGCAGGGGTGCGGTGCGCGGTCGTTCGATACGAAGCGATCACAGAAGAGCCCGGCATGGACGACCCGGATCGGGGAGATACCCGTTGCGCGATGAAGCCGTTAGCGGCTCCGGTCCTTATCGCGCGGTGCAGGTGCCTGCACCTGCGCCGCGCGGCCGATCTCGCCGTCCAGTGAACCGCCAGCCTTGATCCGATCGGCGACGAGCTGGCGCGTCGACTCCCTGATCGTTGCGACCATGCGGGCGCTTTCACCCCGATCGGCCGCCGTCTTCATGGCGGCATCGACAATCGCTTGCGCGGGCGAAAGGCGTGGATCGGCATGGTTCTTTTCGGGCGTGTTCTTGATGAAAAGCTCGGCAAGCCGCTCTTGCCCGGGTGAATGGCCGGGGGGGAGGATCGGCCGCTCCAGCGCCCGCACGGCGCGTTGAAGCTGCGCCGATTGCTGACCGTTGATCTGCACGCCCAGGGCGGCCCCGATCTCACGCACACGCTCAAGGGGCGTTTGTTGGGCGGTAACGACGGCATCGACCTGCCGCACGCCGAGATAGGTCAAAAGGTGGGACTGGTAGATCGGACCCTTGGCGTGCCGGACATAGGCAAGCTCGGTTCGTGCATTCGCGATGGCAGTAGATGGCGCGCTTTCTCCGATCAATTCGCGCAATCGTTCGGCCGCCTGCTGTCGGGCGGCGGGCAGGTAGCGTTCCAGTTCTTCGCGCGCCTTAGCGAGGGTGACGCGATAGCGTTGCCCCTCGGGTGGCGCGCGGTTCGGAAGCATGGCAATCCCGGCGGGACCGATGCGCGCCTCGGGCGCGAGGTCGCGCTTGACTGCCGCTGCGGAAAGAACCGCGGCCATGCCGCGATGATCCCCCGTTAGAAAGCCGTGCCGGGATGCCTCCATCCACTTGTCTTTGTCGATCGCGGCGATGCGGATCGGGTGTCCGGCCTCGCGCGCGAGCTGCGCCGCGTGGTGGCGCATGGTGCGCCCATTACCTTCGCGGAAAGGATGGATGGCGTTGATCTCGTTGATGTGGTCGCCGAGCCGGTCGAAAAACTCGTCTCGAGGAAGTCCGCGAAAGCCGCTTTGCGCGCCCATGTCGGCAAACCGCTTGTCGAGTTCACGCGCGACATAGGGCACGGCTGCGAAGCTCGAGCCGCCCTTGGCGATGTTGACGGTCCGGTCCTGCCCCGCCCAATCATAGAGGTCTTGAAACAGATGCTTGTGAAGCGCGCGATAGCCGTCGGTCGTCGCTGGAAAAGTCAGGCGCGCGGCCTCTGCGCCGCGCGCCTGCGTTAGGCGCCGCTCAGCTTCGATGAGCGTCTTTTCATCGGTGAGCCCGAGCCGGTTTCGAAGCGTCTCGGTGCCGGGATACGTGTAAGGATCGCTTGCCAATGTCAGGCAGCGATCTGGCGGGTTCCGGGCGGATAGAGACTAAGGATGATCGAGGGCATGAGTGCGGGAGGCACACCCTCGTCGAGCATCATCGCGAACATCGCGTCTTCATCGATGGTCGGCGTCATGTCTTCAATCACGAGATTGGCGCGGGACTCCGCGACATCCTCGCGCCAGAGCGCGATCTGTTCGGGAGTGCCGCGTTCGAAATCCATCTGGCGGATGCGCTCGCGCAGCGCTTCAATATCGATCTGGGCCATCGCGTCATCCTTTCTATCTTAACCTTACTCTCCCCGGCGCGATTCCTCAACAAATCACTCGACGCGGCAGTCACTCGGTTCACCATGTCCCGCGCCCGTTCGGGCGCGGGATGATCGCCGCAACTATCAGTATTCGTTGGCTAACATGATGGTCAGCACACGCTTGGTCTGGTGCTCATCCCACGGCACTTCGCTGCCATAGGTGAGCGTATTATCGTAGTAATCCACTTTCCAGAACACTGTCTCGGCAATCGTCTTCTCGTCTTTGGGCCGCTCCTGCGTCCACCCTCCCGTCGCGAGGCGATAGACCGCGCCGAAATCATGTTCCCCATAGGGGTCATTGTCTCCGTCGAACCGGGAAAATCCCACGATCGCCGCCAGTGCCGCAAAGCGGTCGGCATCGGGAAGGGACTGAAACCCTAGCGTGACGTTGGCAATGGAAGCCGTGCCGGGATTGCTCCGGGCCGCATCGTTCAGGCGACGGATGGTGTCGAGTTGTTCGGGGCTGCGCATAACTGATCCTCCTGCTGCATGGGCCGCAAGGCCGCTCGGCCTCACGGCCCTGCCTGTCCGGCGAGGACGGGATGGGGAGGGGGAGCGAGAATCTACTGCTGGCGCGGGCGAGCCGCCCTAGTGCGGTCGGCGCTTTGCGCCGGGTGCCGTGCTTGGCGGATTACACGGGCGGTCGATTGTCGTTCGGGAACGAAAGGGCGGCGCCCTTGGTGTTCCCTCGCGCCGATCGCGCGATGCGCGGGCGGCGAGGACGGCGCGGTGCGGATCTCCGCACGGCATTCTTGCGCGCAAGCGCGCCGTCATGACGGCGCGGTGCGTGCGTCGCGAGCGGCGATCACCAGCTCGACGATGCGGGGCTGATGGAAAAGCTCGCCGCGCTCGACGACGGCAAGGCCAGGACCATCCAACACGTCGCGGATGCGATCTTGCACCACGTCTTCCAGTTCACCGGCCAGAACCCAGAAATGGATCGGGTCGCGCTCGCGGCCTACGGCGCGGAATTGGTCGCACTCGGCAACGGCCTGAGCCAGCGCATTGAGCGCGGCCATCCCAAGCGCACGCTCGAAGGCGAGCTGCGCAAACAGGCGATGATGGGACATGGAAAACCTCCGTGTTGCCGTGATTGGCGACGACAGCGGGAGGTGCGCGGAACGCCGGGTCACAGGACCGCGAAGCGGCCGGCTTGCCGGACAGCGGGGGAGCCGATTTACGCAGTGAATTGGGGGGACCGCTGATCCTTGAGGCGGCGGGCCGCGTCCCTCACGATGGGAGGAGACTGACGGACAGCCCTACCAAACAACGCCCGCCCACCAGGGCGGTCGATCAGGTGATTTTCTGCTTTCGTTCTCGTTCCCGCTGACTCATAGAATCGTCATGCCGATCATGGCCGAACATCGCTGGCTTTACCCGATCGACTGGCCCGAGCTGTCGAGAGCCATTCGCTTCGGCCGCGCCAATGGGCGGTGCGAGCATTGCCATCGCCCGCATGGTCAGCGCGTATTCCACTTGGGCGACGGACGGTGGTGGGACATGGATCGTCGGCAATGGCGAGACGGGCGCGGAAGGCGGATCAGGGTCGGGGCGATAGACCTCGTGGCGATCGTCCGTATCACGCGGGTCTATATCGCCTGCGCCCACCTCAACCATGATCCGACCGACAACGCCCCGCGCAACCTGGCTGCGCTCTGCCAGCGGTGCCACATGATCCACGATGCTGACGAGCATCGGCGTCGTCGATGGCTCAATGCCTATCGCCGGCGCGCTGTGGCGGACCTGTTCGCGTGGTTCGAAGCGCGCTCGATCATGGCGAACGAGGGTGTGCCACGTGGCACACCTATGCGAACATTGAACATGCGAACCCACGAACCTACTTAGGAGCTGGCCTTCGTGGCTTCGGGGTGCTGGGGGGTTCAATTCCCGCAGGCTGGCTGATTATCGGTGTCCTCTTTTTGGCCCTGGCGCTTCGCTATGCGAGCGTCATCTTCATGGAGGGATTGCCTATGATTACACGTTCAAAATCTCGCGCTCGCAAGGCGCACAAGGTCAAGAACACCAACCTGAACCCAGTGACTAACGTGATGAAGCTCTGTTCTGTTTCTTTCGAAACCGTCTGGGCACTGATCGTTGGCTGGTCTGCTGGTGTGGCCGGCCCCGCACCATCGGCGCAGTTGCGCCAGCGTCACCAGTAGGGGGCGGGAGAGCGGTCTTCCGCCCTTTGCTTTTGCGGCTCCCGGCAGCGCTAAACGCGGACTTATATGCTCGTGGCTGTTTCAAGCGACGAATGACGGCGCGCAGCATTAGGTAGGAGCGCAGCGAGATCGGCTCGCGCGAAATAGCAGAACGGGGAAATGGAATGGATACCTTCAACGCTGGCGTCCAATATAACGATTTCAAGGGGACTGTTGCGGCGGACATTTCCGACAACGTGGCGCTTGCCGATTATCTGGTGTCCTTGGGGAAGGCCGAAAGTGACGAGCGTGTCGTAGGATTCAGGATCGCTTCCGGAGAGAACCGGGGCACCCCTGTGACTGACGTGTCGCTGGTGGCATACCTCCTTCGATCTGCTGAATTTGAGCCTGCTCCGGCAGCGGTGCGCGCCGTCGAGGTGCGCGTTACGCCAGGAGAAGCCCTCGCCTTCTTCAAGCGCTTCGACCTCGTGGCGACGCGGCGCGGCGTGGATTTCAGCGGCACGCACGTTGATGGCCCACACTACGACTGAGGCTATAACTTAGCCGCAATCGCGCCGCCCGTCCCTTGTGGGCGGGCGGCGCGCGCTGGCCTGCAAGGGCAGCGGGCGCGACAGCCATGCGGGGCATGGCTGTCGCGCTGGCGGCGAGGGCGCTGCTGAGACAGAGGGAAGGGGGCCGATTATCACCGGCCCCCCGATCAGATCAGGCCATTTCATCGTCGGCAAATTCGCCGCGCTCCATGTCGTCGTCCTCGATCCCGTCACCGTCCATGTCGGTGTCGAAATCCTCCGGGTCGGCCTCGGGCTGATCGAACGCGCCAATCTTCATGGGGGCAGGTAGCCACCCTCCCGGAAGCCGTCCCGACACATTGACGGCAAGATCACCCTTCTTCTTGATGGTCGCGCAATTCTCGGCGCTGGAAGCACCGCATTCCTCGCGCAACAGGTCGATCATCGCGGCTCGTCGCATCTTGTCGAACAGTGCGATGGGGGCGGTCCAACGGGCTGCGATGTCCACGCCGGTCGCGCGCGCGATCTGCTCGAAATGGTGATGCCGACTGCCGGGGGAGCCACCCGCGAACACAGTGCCGTCAACGGTCATGGCGACAAGGCCCGCCAGCAATGCCATCTTGTCGTCGCTGGTCATGGCGCGGATTGCGTCGAACCGGCCTTCGGTGGGGATCGATGCGAAGCGGGTCGCCATCACTTCCTCGACGGGGCGAACGTCGCTCGTTGCCATAAGCTCGTCGGCCACATCGGTCGCGACCGTCTTGGCCTGAACCTCAAGGGCCATTTGGTAGCTGTGCGCGCCGTGGAGCAACTGGCCTGCAAGGCTGTCCAGCATGATGTCGAGCGCCAGCGCCGGGTCGGCCGCGACGGCTTCCTGCACGATCTGCGTCTTGATGCGGGTCAGGTCCGCGAACAGGCTGTTGCTATAGAGGGGTTGGGGTTCACCGCTGCTCGCTTTGGGCTTCGCCTCGGCCTTGGCGCGATAGAAGCTCTTGCCGAGCGAACCGTCATGCGAAACCCATAGCGCCACGCCCCCGACTGCGACCTGCTCCGCATTGAACGCCCGCATTCCTTCGGTGATGGTGTCGCGCTCGTCGGACAGCGGCTCGATGCCGTCGCTATCTTCGCCCTCGGCCTCGGCAATCGCCTCGATTTCGGCATCGATGGCGGCAAGCCGCGCCACCTCGTCCTCGGTCGGCTCGCGGGTGGCCGGATAGATGCTGCCCTTCATGTAGAGATCATAGGGCCGTTCCAGCGTGGCGCGGACCTCGTGCCAACCGATCGCTCGATATTCATCCGCAATGCCGTCCAGCTTTTCTTCGGCCAGTTCCTGCACAAGCTCGGGCTGGTCGGCAAAGCCCTCCGCTCCTTGGCTGAACAGGTCCACCGTGATCGTCCCGCCCTTCGCCTCATAGGCATCGCGTCCGACGAAAAGAAACGCACCGCTGGTGGTGTCCACCTTCTCCGTGGTGAGCATCCGCCGGATGGTGTGGGCGTGACCATTCGCCGCCTTGCAGACCTTGATCTGCTGGTCGTGATCCTCGGTGAGGGTGAGCGCGCGCGCCGCCTCAAGCGACAACTGGTCCTTGGCGATCAGGTCGATCAGCGTGGGTGCGAGCGCGGAAAGGCGAAGCATCTTGTAGACGAAGCTGACTGCCTGACCGAACCGGGCTGCGATTTCCTCGGCGTCCATGCCAGTGTCGCGCAGTGCCGCAAAGGCGCGGATGCTGTCGGCGGGGTGCATGTCCTCGCGCTGGAAGTTCTCCGCGAGCGACAGTTCGATGGCCTCTTCCTTGGTGCGGACCTCGACGGGGAAGGTGTCGCTGTTCTTGATCCGCTTGCGCTTCGCCAGTTCCTTGAGGCCCCGATAGCGCCGCCCTCCGGCGAACACATAGAACAGGCCCTCGTCCTCGTAGGCGACAAGGTTCTGCAACAGGCCGTGCGCGGCAATGTCGTCGGCCATCGCTTCCACGGCGGAAGGCTTCACGCGCCGCTGATTGAGCGGGGAAAGGCGAAGCTGCGACAGCTTGATGGTGGTGATACCCATGATGAAACTCCTGTGATCTGTGGTGTCGATTGGGGGGAAAGGGTCAGCCTTCGAGGCTTGCCAGCTCGTCGAACTCGGCTGATGCGCGGGACGCGGCGTCGCCTGCATAGGTCGCGCCGGATCGTGGATAGAAGAACACGCGGTCGCCTTTGGCGTAGGGGGTGCCGTCTGCACTGGTCCCGCCCACCTTGGCCCGTTTCCAGTAGGGATCGCCCTTGTATCGGGTGTAAGCCATTGTCCTTTCTCCTTCTTCCTGCGGCTGAAAGCCGGTTGCCGCAGCAACCGGGTCTGCCTCTCCGGCGAGGAGCGGGATGGGGAGGGAGGAGGAAAATCGATGGCCTTGGCGCGGGCAGGCCGCCCTAGCGCGGCCGACGCCCATCTGGGCGTCGGGTGCCGCGCTTGGCGGACAACACGGGGGCGTCTATTTTCCTTCGGGAACGAAAGGGCAGCAGCCCTTGGTGTTCCCCGCGCTGGCGCGCCTCCGGGGGAGGGCCGCGGCGCTAGGCGAGTGAAGTCGCGCCCATCGGGCAGCGGCGACAGGTGTGCCATGTGGCACACCTCACGCGAGGATCGTTACCCTTTGGGCGTGCGCCGTTGTGGCGCGAAGAAGAAGGAGTGTTCGTATGAACTAAGCTTACTGGCGTAGCTTGTGCCTGACCGACTTACCGGGGCTGGTGATGAACCGGCTGAGACTCCGAAAGGGGAACGGGACCAGAGCATGTCGGGGAACGGATCGAAACTGGGCGCCGCAGTCCGGTGGTTGACCAACAGGCAAGGTGTGCATGGTGAAGACTGTATTGTTTGAATCCCAGTTTCCAACGATTACGAGGTTGGTGATGGTGAACGCGGCTGACACACCATCCCGGGCGGAGCGAGGAGCGTGGCCCTGTGAATCGCTGCCAGTCCGCCCGGCGTGGCCCCCGTCAGGGGACCAAGGAAACGAATGGGGCACCTAAACACACCGCGACTCCTCACTCGCGTAACTACGGGATCGTCTAAACAGGACGGCTTGCCGGACCTGCATGGCGACGGAGCCGTCATAGTAATCGAACGCCCGGCGTAATGGCCGGGACAGCCGCCGTGTGGCGGACGGGACAGCGGTATAAGCAGGAGTGATCCGCGCGAAATCCGCTGCTTCTGGGTGAAGGACGGCAGTTCTGCGTAACTCGACGGATCAACGGAAAGGGACTGCTGATGCAGACCGCTACTATCCTGAGACGGATCGAGAAGCTTCCGGCCCTGTCGCGGGCGGGTAAGCGGATCAATGGTCTCCACCGCCTCATGCGGTCCCGCTGTCTATATGAGCGGGCCTATGACAGAGTATCCCGTAATCGGGGTGCGATGACGCCGGGAGTGGACGGACAGACCTTCGACGGCATGACGCTGGCGAGGCTCGACCGTCTGGTCCAAAGCGTGGCGGAAGGCCGTTACCGCCCTCGTCCAGTGCGGCGGGTCTATATCCCCAAGGGCAATGGTAAAATGCGCCCATTGGGCATCCCTACGGCGGATGATCGTATCGTTCAGGAGGCGGCGAGAATGATCCTCGCGGCGATCTATGAGCCTGTGTTCTCGAAACACAGTCATGGGTTCCGCGCGGGTCACTCCTGCCACACGGCTCTCGAAGAGATCCGCAAAACCTGGACGGGCGTGAAATGGCTGATCGAAGTGGATGTCCGCGGGTTCTTCGACAACATCGACCATGACATCCTGCTTGGCCTTTTGGCCCGGCGAATCGATGATCCTGTGTTCATCGGTCTGATCGGGACAATGCTCAAGGCCGGGTGCATGGACGACTGGAAGTTCGAGCGGACCTATAGCGGCACACCACAGGGCGGGGTTATCTCGCCCTTGCTCGCCAATATCTATCTCCATGAGCTGGACCAGTTCATGGAAGAGATGCGGACGGGCTTCGACAAGGGCGCGGAGCGGAAGGCAAACCCTGCCTACACCGCCTGTTCCCGCCAGATCGCCGCGCTCCGAACGGAGATCGACGCGATCCGCGCCACAAGCGCGGATAAGGCCGAGGTCCGAGCCCTTCTGGGGCGGATCAAGGCTGTTCAGAAGGAACGGCGGAAAATCCCCTCCGTCGATCCCATGGACCCGAACTTCCGACGCCTACGCTATTGCCGATATGCCGACGACTTCCTTGTCGGCGTGATCGGCAGCAAGGCGGACGCGGTGAGGATCATGGCCGATATACAGCACTTCCTCGCTGATCGGCTCAACCTCGCCGTGTCACCGGAGAAAACGGGGGTTCGCGATGCGTCGAAGGGATCGCCGTTCCTTGGCTTCCATGTATGCGCCTTCACGTTGCGTTCCGCCGGTACCATGGCGGGGCGTCAGAAGGTTGGCGGCGGGACGCGGCGCGTCCTCCGCCGATCGACGCGAGGGAATATCAAGCTGTGGGTGCCACGGGATCGGGTCTATGCGTTCTGTAGGCGCAAAAAGCTCGGCAACCTCGACCTGAGGAATGGCTGGGCGCGTCCGCAGTTCCTGGACTCCAGTGTCGCGGAAATCATCGTTGCCTATAGTTCGGAGTTCCGGGGCTTTGCCAACTACTATGCTATCGCCGATGGAGTTAAAGGGTCGCTCGACAATCTTGAGCTTATTGTCATCAGGAGCATGTTGGCGACCGTAGCCTGCCGGCGACGTGTAGGGAGGGCGAGCGTCCAGAAATCCTTGCTGATGGGGTCGGACTATGGAGTCTCCACCATGGTCCGAGGTCAACCGCGCGTCCATAAGCTGTGGCGGTTGAAGCATCTGGTCGTGAAGGCATGGGATAACCCCATTGTCGATAAAATCACGGTCGGCTCTCGCCTCGCGCAGAGTCCGAACGACCTCGCCACACGCCTGAGCGCTGGAGAGTGCGAAGCGTGCGGCGACACTGATGGTCCGTTCGAGATGCATCACCCGAACCGGCTGAAGGACAAGCCGCGCGACCAAATGAAACCATGGAAGGAATCGGCGCGGCGGCGCAGGACTATCGTTCTGTGCCACAAATGCCACGTTGCCCATCATGGTGGCCGGATGACCAGCGGAACGGAGAGCCGTGTGCATTGAAAGGTGCAAGCACGGTTCGGGGGGAGGCGCTGGGGCGTCCTCGAAAGAGGCGCCTCGCGCCCACCCTACCGAGACGCCGGCACGGTGGCTCGGTCGGCGTACGCCAGGGCGCCGATAGAGCCGTGCCCGGCAGGGTCGCGCCCGACTTGGTTTGGTTCAATGCGACAGGGCGTCGATAACCTTGCATTCGGCAACGATGCTGGCGTTGCAGGTGTCACCCCACTGCGCGATTTCCGACCTCAGCGCTGTAAGGTCGGCCAGCTTGCGATCGATTTCCGCGATGTGGACCGCAGCTATCTGGTCGGCCTCGGCACAGGAACCGCGCGGATCATCTGAAAGCCGCAGGAGCGCACGAACCTGATCCAGGGTGAAACCCAGATCACGCGAGCGTTTGATGAACGACAGGCGATCAAGGTGCGAGCGATCATAGAGTCGATAGTTGCCACCGCTACGGATGGGAGCGGGAACCAGCCCTTCTGCCTCGTAGAAACGGACCGTCTCTATCTTCAACCCAGTGCGCTTTGCGATCTCACCGATTTTCATCGCCGAACCTCTTGACCCTCTAGTAGGATGAGGGTTCATATAGGGCGTCTGATCCACGAATCGAGCTTCGATAATGGCAGACGCATGTTGCTCATCAAAACGCGACACGATCGCGGAACTTGGTCGCAAGGCCGAGCAGCGCCGCGTGCTCATCATCGTGATGCTCATCAATCTCGCGATGTTCGTGGTCGAGTTTGGCGGCGGCGTCGTCGCGCGTTCCTCTGCCTTGATGGCGGATTCGGTCGACATGTTCGGCGACGCGGTGGTCTATGCGCTCAGTCTCTATGCATTGCATCGGGGTGCGCGCTGGGAGGCGGGGGCAGCACTGGCGAAGGGTGGCATCATCCTGGCTTTCGGCGTCGCGGTCATTTTCGAGATCGCTGACAAGATTGCGAACGGCGTTCCTCCGGCATCGGGCTTGATGCTCGGGGTTGGCAGCGCCGCGCTGGTTGCGAACCTAATCTGCCTCGCGCTGCTCTGGCGCTTCCGTCGTGAGAATGTGAACATGTCGAGCACGTTCGAGTGCTCGCGCAATGATGTCGCGTCAAACGTCGGGGTTCTCGCGGCTGCCGGATTGGTCGGCCTGACCGGCTCGGCTTGGCCGGACATCATCGTCGGCGGGTTGATCGCCGTGATCTTCCTGCGCTCGGCATGGCGCGTGCTTGGGGAAGCCTGGCCGGCATGGCGTGCCGCGAAGGCACCGGCTCGCGAGTTATTGCAATGACATGGAAACCTCTCCGTGGTAAGGGCGGGTTCGTGCGAGCCTTTTTGCCTCTCCTGACATGCCTGATGCTGGTCCTCACCAGCTTCTCCGGCATGGCTCATGCCGCCGATCTGGCGGGGGGAAGCATCGCGGGCGTCGAGTTCACAATCCATACCGATGGCGACATCGATCAAGTGCCATCGGATTCGGACAAGAACGTCCCGCACCATCACAATTATTGCCACGGGCATGACGTTGGTGCGCCTGCGCGCACGACGATGGAATATACCCACGTCCTCACGATGCCCAAGCCGACAATCTCCGCCTCTGCGTCGCTCGATGGCCGCACTGGCATGGTCCATTTGAGGCCCCCCCAAGCCTGACGTCCGATTTGGGCGCGCGTTGGCGCGCCCCTGTCGATCATCGTCAGGAGTCCTATTTTCATGCATCGTATCCTCTCGGCCATGCTGGCCGCAGCGTCGTGCGCCACTATGGCGCAGGCGCAGGTCGGACCGTCCGCGCCTTTTGCGCAGGACGCGCCGGTCTACACGCTTGACCAAGCGGTCAGTGCAGCGGGCGGTTCGGCCCCTGCTGCCGAAGCGGCGACAGCCGCGGTCGATGCGGCCCGTGCGGGCCGCACGGTCGCCGGACTGCGGCCCAACCCGGTTGTCCAAGGCCAGGTTGAGAATGTCATCGGCTCGGGGCCGTATCGTGGGGTCCGCAGCGCGGAATCCACGGTCGGCTTTGCGATCCCGATCGAGCTAGGCGGCAAGCGCGGCGCCCGCGTCGCGGTCGCCAATGCGCAATTGTCCCGGGCCGAGATCCAGGCCGCGATCATCGCGGCAGATGTCCGGCTTCAGGTGACGCAGCTTTATGTCGAGGCGGTCGCGGCCGATCGCCGGGTTACAACAGCCCGCGACCAGGCCCGGATCGCCAGCGACGCGCTGCGGGCCGCGAGCGTTCGCGTGCAGGCGGGGCGGGCCTCCCCGCTCGAGCAACAGCGCGCAGATGTCGCGCGCATCAATGCCGACGCCAATGTGGAGCGGCAGCTTCGCTTGGCGGAGGCGGCGCGGGCCAATCTGGCGCGCCGGATCGGTCGACCGATTGACGGTGCGCTCGATGACACGCTGCTCGATCGCCTGCCGGGGGCGAACATTTATGGGCCGGTGGCACCGGTCGACACGACCGGCACGCTCGCGCTGGCGGCGGCGAACGCGGATTTCTCGATCGCGGAAGCGGGCGTGCGGCTTGCGCGCGCCAATCGCGTCCCTGACCTCAATGTCGGGCCTGCGATCCGCCGACTGGAAGCGACCAATGACATGGCGGCGGTGTTCACCGTGTCGATCCCGATCCCGGTGTTCAACAATGGTCGCGCGGCGATCGCGCAGGCGACCGCGCAGCGGACGCAGGCGGATGCACAACGTCGCGTGACCGCGCTCGACATCGAACAGGCGATCACGGACGCGCAGGCGCAGGCGGCCAATGCCGCAACGACGGCTCGTGCGGCGTCGGGGCCGGCGCTGGCGGCTGCACAGGAGGCGGCCCGCATCGCGCGGATCGGTTATCGCGAGGGCAAGTTCGGCCAGCTCGAATTGCTCGATGCGGAACGCACACTCGCCGAGACGCGGGTCGCCGCGATCGATGCGCTCGCCAATTACCAGAATGCCCGCGCGCAAGTGGAGCGACTGACCGCTCCTGCGCCCAATGGGGGAAATCAGTGATGAAGAGTTTCTATCTCGCGGGCGCGGCGTCGCTCGCCCTGCTGCTGGCTGCCTGTGGTGGCAAGGACGCCGGGAACGAGGCGGCCGCCAATGGGGCAGCCGGCAACGAAGCGGCTGCTGGCGCGGAAAAGGGCGGTGCTGAAGGCGGCCACGCCGACGAGGGCGTCGTCACATTGGGTTCCGATCAGATCGCGACGGCGGGCGTCCAGGTCGGACGGCCGATCATCGGCGGAGCCGGAACGATCGAGCTTCCCGCGATCATCGAGGGCGACCCTCAAGGGACGCAAGTCATCTCGGCCGCCATCGCGGGACGGGTGGTCGCGCTGACGCGCAACCTCGGCCAGTCGGTCGGGCGCGGCCAGACCATCGCGGTCATCGAGAGCCGCGAGGCGGCACAGATCAAGGGCGAGGTCGAGGCAGCACGGGCACGGCTTCAGCTCGCCAATTCGAACCTCGCGCGCGAGCAGCGGCTTTTCGCCCAGAAGGTATCCCCTGAGCAGGATCTGATCGCAGCTCGCACGGCGGCGACGGAAGCGCGGATCGCGCTGACGCAGGCGCAGAGCATGGTGTCGGCCGCCGGTGTCGGCGGCGGCGGTCTCAACCGGCTCGGCATCGCCGCGCCGATCTCGGGCCAGATCATCGCGCGCCCCGTGACGCTGGGACAGACGGTCGCGGCGGACGCCGAACTCTATCGCATCGCCAACCTGAGCCAGGTGTCGATCGCCCTCAACCTGAAGGCTGAGGATGCGGGCCGGGTGCGCCCCGGCAACACGGTGCTGGTCAAGGCAGCGGGCCGTCAGGCGACCGCGCGCGTCACCTTCGTGTCGCCGGCGCTCGATCCGCAGACGCGGCTCGTGCCGGCGCTCGCCACGCTCGACAATCGCGGTGGCGAATGGCGGGTCGGCGAGCCGGTGACGGCTGCCGTCCAACTCACGGGCAGTGGCGGCAGCGGTGCGATCCGCGTGCCGACGACGGCGGTCCAGAGCTTCGAGGGCAAGTCGGTCGTATTCGTCCGAACGCCCACCGGCTTCAAGGCGACCCCGGTTCAGCTCGGCGATGCGTCGGGCGATACGGTGATCGTCCGTTCGGGCCTGACCGGTAACGAACAGATCGCCACCACCGGAAGCTTCACGCTCAAGGCCGAGATCGGCAAGGGCGAAGCGAGCCACGAGGATTAAGCCATGATCGCCCGCATCGTCACATGGGCGGTCGAGAAGCGCTGGCTTGTCCTGCTGCTCACCGTCATCGTCGCCGCCATTGGCGCGTTTTCCCTCTACCGGCTGCCGATCGACGCGGTGCCGGACATCACCAATAATCAGGTCCAGATTAACGTCCGCGCACCCGCGCTCTCGCCCGAGCTGGTCGAGAAGCAGGTGTCGTTCCCGATCGAAACCGCGCTCGCCGGCACTCCCGGCCTTGAATATACGCGCTCGCTGAGCCGCAATGGCTTCGCGCAGATCACCGCCGTCTTTTCGGACGCCACGGACATTTATTTCGCCCGTCAGCAGGTGGGTGAACGTCTGCAGGGCGTGCAAGAGAACCTGCCCGATGGCGTGAACCCCGAAATGGGTCCGATCGCGACCGGCCTGGGCGAGGTATACATGTACACCGTTCGTCTCGAGCATCGCGACGACGACAAGCACAAGCCCGGTGAACCGGGCCAACAGCCCGATGGCAGTTACATCACGCCAGAGGGCGAGCGACTGACGACCGAAGAGGACAAGGCGACCTACCTGCGCACCGCGCAGGACTGGATCGTCACGCCGCTTCTCAAGAACACTCCGGGCCTCGCCGGCGTCGACTCGATTGGCGGTTACGCCAAGCAGTTCCTCGTCGTGCCCGATGTGCAGAAGCTGGCTTCACTCGGCATCACCTTGACCGACCTGGGCAACGCGCTGGAGCGCAACAACACCAGCGTCGGCGGCGGCTTCGTCAATCGCAATGGCGAAGGTCTGGCTGTCCGCTCGGATGCGCTCGTGCGCAATGCCGGCGAGTTGGCCAGGACCGTGATCGCGACACGTAACGGCGTGCCGATCACGGTCGAACAAGTCGCGACCGTGAAGACGGGTCAGGCGATCCGCATGGGTTCGGCCTCGGAGAATGGCACGGAGGTCGTCGTCGGCACCGCGATCATGCGGATCGGCGAGAACAGCCGCGTCGTGTCGACCGCGGTCGCGGAGAAGCTGAAGACGATCAACGCTTCGCTGCCCCCGGACGTGGTGATTCAGCCGGTGCTCAATCGCACCGAACTGGTCAATTCGACGATCAAGACGGTTGCCAAGAACCTGTCGGAAGGCGCGGTGCTGGTCATCGTCGTGCTCTTCGTGCTGCTCGGAAACTTCCGCGCGGCGCTGATCGCGGCGCTGGTCATCCCGATCACCATGATGCTGACCGGCTTCGGGATGCTGCGTGCTGGCGTCTCGGCCAATCTGATGAGCCTTGGCGCCCTGGACTTCGGTCTGATCGTCGATGGCGCCGTCATCATTGTCGAAAACGCGCTGCGCCGGCTTGCCGAGCAACAGCATCATGAAGGCCGATTGCTCAGCGTCAAGGAACGGCTCGCGACCGTGGCAGCCGCTGCGCGTGAGATGATCCGTCCCTCTGTGTACGGGCAGGCGATCATCATCCTTGTCTATGTGCCGCTGCTGACGCTGACCGGCGTGGAGGGCAAGACGTTCGTGCCGATGGCGCTCACCGTCATCATCGCGCTCGCCTTCGCCTTCATCCTCTCTCTCACCTTCGTGCCGGCGATGATCGCGATCTGGCTGTCGAAGAAGGTCGAGGAGAAGGACGGCCGCATCATCACGTGGCTGAAGAAGCGCTACGAACCCGGTCTGGACCGGGCCATGAAGCGTCCGACCGTGACGATCGGGGCGGGTGTCGCGAGCCTTGTGGTGGCGGCGCTGGCCTTCACCACGCTCGGCTCGGTGTTCCTGCCGCAGCTCGATGAAGGCGATTTGCTGATCCAGTCGCTCCGTATTCCGGCGACGTCGGTCCAGCAGAGCCAGGCGATGCAGGTGCCGATCGAGCGGATGATGTCCAAGCAGCCGGAGGTGCAGTTCGTCTACTCCAAGACGGGCACCGCCGAGTTGGCGGCCGACCCGATGCCGCCGAACGCGACCGACATGTTCGTCATCCTCAAGCCGCGCAAGGATTGGCCGAATCCTGAGCTCCCCAAGGAAGAGCTGGTCAGCCGTATCGAAGGCAATCTCGCGAAGATTCCGGGCAATGCCTACGAGATCACCCAGCCCATCCAGATGCGCTTCAACGAGCTGATCGCCGGCGTACGCGGCGACATCGCGGTGAAGGTGTTCGGGGACGACTTCAACCAGATGAACCGGACGGCCGAGCAAATCGCAGCGGCGCTGCGTAAAACGCAGGGCGCGGCGGACGTGAAAGTCGAGCAAACGACGGGTCTCCCCATGCTCGACATTCGCGTCAATCGTGACGCGATGGCTCGCCTGGGCGTCACGGCGCAGGACGTGCAGGACACCGTGACTGCCACGATCGGCGGGCGGACTTCGGGCCAGATCTTCGAAGGCGACCGTCGCTTCCCGGTGGTGATCCGCCTGTCGGAGGCGCAGCGCGCCGACATCGGCCTGCTCCAGCAGGTGCAGGTGCCGGTGGCGGGGGGCGGCTATGTGCCGCTGTCCAGCGTCGCCGAGATCAAGGTGGTCGACGGTCCCAACCAGATCAGCCGCGAGAACGGCAAGCGGCGCGTGGTGGTGCAAGCCAACGTGCGTGGCCGCGACGTCGGATCGGTGGTTGCGGATGCGCAGGCAACGATCGCCAGCCAGGTTCGGCTGCCTGCCGGCACCTATCTCGAATGGGGCGGCCAGTTCGAAAACCTGCAATCGGCGAGCGAGCGGCTGAAGCTGGTCATTCCGGCCTGCTTCATCCTGATCCTGTTGCTGCTTTATGGCGCATTGGGATCGGTCCGCGATGCTGCGATCGTCTTCACCGGCGTGCCATTCGCGCTGGTGGGCGGCGTCCTGCTGCTCTTCTTGCGAGGCATGGACTTTTCGATCTCGGCGGCGGTGGGCTTCATCGCCCTGTCGGGCATCGCGGTCCTCAACGGCCTCGTGATGGTCAGCTCGATCCAGGATCTGATCCGGTCGGGGCTATCGCGCGAAGAGGCGGCCCATGTCGGCGCAATGCAGCGCCTGCGGCCCGTCGTCATGACCGCGCTCGTCGCAAGCCTCGGCTTCGTGCCGATGGCGCTTGGCGAGGGGGCGGGCGCGGAGGTGCAGAAGCCATTGGCGACCGTCGTCATCGGCGGCCTGATCTCGGCGACGCTGCTGACGCTGTTCGTGCTGCCGACGCTCTACGCCCGGTTCGGGCAGAAAGTGATCGAGAAGCCCGAGCACTACAATGAGGAGCATGAAGGGGACGACCACGGTCAGACCTTCGTGAACAACTTGGCCTGATGGGTGAGCGGGGCGATCCGCGATCGCCCCGCTCATCTCTGGGAGATGGGGATATGCCTCGCACCATAACCAGCTCAATGCTTCACGGCGGGCCACTGCGGATCTGGTCGGCGATCACCGATCCGGATCATCGTCGGGCTTGGAGTCCGCTCGTATTCCTCGACAACCCGTGCCAGCTTGGCGAGACGGAATGTACCTTCGCGATCCAGGGCATCACCCGGCCAATTCGGACGCCGGCCCGGGTCGATCAGTTCGACAAGCCGCGCGCCTTCGCTTGGTCCTGCGGCATCCCTTATCTGTTCACGCTCGAAGAGCGGTACGAGCTGGCAGGGGACGATGGTGGCACCAGGCTAACACATAGCTGCACGCTGCGCGGGGCGCTGTCTCTGCCGTTCGCGGCGATGATGTTGCGTCGTCTGCGGTCCCTGATGATCGAGGCTGACGATCGCCTTGCAACCTATCTGCGCTGGCGGGTGGGTCAGCCTGCCCGTGGGATCAATCGTCAGCGCGTCCCCTCCCGCTACAGGAGGAAGGCGCGATGATGCCGTTGAAGCGGGTACTGCCCGCCCTCATCCTCGTTGTCGGGCTGGCGGCTTGCACGGAAAGCAAGCCGCCAGCCCCGCCAACGGAGCAGCAAATCCATTCGTCCGACAGCGCCGTGGCGACCGGGGAAATGGGGCGCCATCCCTATCGCTGTTCCGACGGGGAACCGCTGTTCGTCGACTACAAGGACAACGGCCTGCAGATCGATTTGCGGCGCTCCAGCAGCGCCGTGCCCATGACGCTGACCGCGCCAGCGCAGGGCCTCCAATATGTCGGCGAGACAGCCACCGCGACCTTCAAGGGGTCGCAGCTCACCGTCGTGGAAGGCGAGGGCCGCACCCGAATCTGCGAACGGGAGGGCACCCGATGAACCGTCCTGTCTTCCGACACGTCGCACTGGAACGGGAGAGAAACGATGTCTGACACGTCGATCTCGAATGTGATGGCCATTCGGGCCGAAGTGATCGCGCGAAGCCGCGCCTTGCGCGAGGCGCAGCCGACGGCACCGCCCGGCGTGACGCCGACCGCTCCGGCGTCGAACTTCGCCGATACCCTCAATGCCGTGGTCGCGAAGGTCAACGAGACCCAGGAGCAGGAGGATGTCGTCACCGAAGCATATGAGCGTGGCGAAACCACCGACATTGCAACCGTCGCGCTCATCCAGAGTCGCGCATCCATTACTTTCGAGGCGACCCTGCAAGTCCGGAACAAGCTGCTGTCCGCTTATCGGGACATCATGAACATGCCGATCGGATGACGATCGCTAAGAGATTTAGGGCGTAATTGATATGATTGTCGGCGCGAGGCCACGTTTTAGGCAGATCATTATCGAGGTTTGGAAGCCTCTCACGATCCTGTTCGTGTGGGACGTGGCGGTGACGGCATTCCACATGATGACCCCGATCAAGGAACCGCCTTTGCCGACGGCGCTGTTCGGCACTGCCATCGCGCTCTTCATGGGGTTTCGGACCAACGCAGCTTATGCGCGCTGGTGGGAAGCGCGAACCCTTTGGGGCGCGCTCATCAATGCGTCGCGCAGCCTGGCCAGGATCACACGCAGCCTGACCAAGGGGGAACCCGAGGGCAGTGAGACGCGGCACAACATCATCCTGCGGCAGATCGCCTTCGCGCACTCGATGCGCTGCCAGCTTCGCCGACAGTCGCCCTATGAAGACATTGCCCGGATCGCCGGAACGGACGTCGCCGATATGGCGGTCGCTCGCCTGAACCCTGCCAACGCGCTCTTGGAGGACATATCGGGCAATTACGCCGACGGGCTCGCGGAAGGTCGGATCACCGAGATCCAGCAGGCAACTGTAGAGCGCGTCCTGATCGACATCGCCAATGCGCAGGGTGGCATGGAGCGGATCAAGAACACGCCGCTGCCCAATGGCTTTCGGTTCTTCCCGAACCTCTTCACGCGCGTGTTCTGCGTGCTGCTTCCGATCGCGCTGGTCGAATCCCTGGGCCTTGCCACGCCGATCGGATCGACGCTGATCGGACTCGTCTTCCTCGCGGTGCTGAGCATCGGCGAGGATCTGACCGATCCGTTCGCCAATAGCGTCCACGATGTCCCGCTCACGGCCATGTGCCGCACGATCGAGATCGACCTTCTTCAGACGGCGGGACTACCGGCCCCTGAGCCGCTGACGCCCGATCACGGCGTGCTGTGGTGAGGGCGGTGCGCGCCTTGCGGCACCTGCCTGGCCTGACAGCCGCGCGCATCGGCGCCGTTCTGTTCGCGGGTATGGTCGTAGGGGCGTGCAACCCCGCTCCAAGCCAACCGGCCGAGCCGGCGCATGAAAAGCATCTGACGCCTCGATTGATCGCGCAGCGCATCATGTATTGCGACGATGGATCGCGCGCCGATGTCGACTTCATCGACGACGGCCTGAAGATGGCTGTCACCTGGCTGCCCAAGGGCAGAACCGAGATCCTGCACGCGCAACGGACCGGCGAAGAATTTCGCGGCGACCAGTCGCGGGCAGTCGTGGCGGGCGGGTCGATCGCCTTCACGCAGCGCGGGAAGATCCGCGTCTGTCATCGAACACCGGAGGAATCATAGGATATGCAGGCATTGCTCTACACGCTTGCGCCTGTGTTGGCGGTCGTGCTCGGCGCGATCATCGCGAGCCGCACCAAGTTAAATCCTGGCCTCGTGGCGGGGCTACAGCATCTTGCTGCCGGCGTCGTGTTCGCGGCGGCAGCGACTGAAATCCTGCCGCAGGTCAAGCATGAGGCTTCGCCCAGCGCGACGTTGATCGGCGGGGCGGCGGGCGTCGTAACGATGCTGGGTCTCAAGGCTTTCGAGGCCCGCTTCAAGGGGCCGATGGCGCTGCTCGCCGCGATCGGCATCGACATCCTGGTCGATGGCCTGGTGCTCGGCCTTGCGTTCGTCGCGGGCGAGAAGGCGGGATTTCTGCTGACGATCGCGCTGACACTCGAAGTGCTCTTCCTGGGTCTGACACTGACCAACGAGCTGGCGGAAACCTATCGCTCGCGCCTGCGCATCATCGTGATCGTCTCGGCCTTGGCGCTGCTGCTGCCGATCGGCGCGCTCGCTGCCGTTCCTGTCGCCACGCTCTCGCCGGTAATGGTCGCTGGCTTCCTGAGCTTTGGGCTGATGGCGCTGCTCTACCTCGTCACGGAAGAGCTGCTGGTTGAGGCGCACGAGAAGCCTGACACCCCGCTCATCAGCTCGATGTTCTTCGTAGGGTTCCTTGCCCTGCTAACGCTCGAGGAGATCATGGGATGATCCCGAGCAACGACAACAATGGCGGCGAAGAGCGTCGCACCCTCTGGATCGTCCTGCTGCTGAACGCGGCAATCGCGGCGGGCTTCTTCGTCTCAGGATTTTTCGCGGATTCGAGCGCCCTGATCGCCAACGGTGTCGACAATCTGTCCGATACGGCTGTGTATGCGCTGAGCCTTGTGGCGCTAACCCGGGGCCAGACGTGGAAGACACGCGCTGCGGTCGCTTCGGGCGTCATGCTGCTGATCTTCGCGGGCGGTATCCTGATCGACGTTGGCCGGCGCTACCTTCAGGGCAGCGAGCCGATCGGACCGACCATGATGGTCATGTCGGCGATCGCCGGCGTCGTAAACTACCTCTGCCTGCGGCTGCTCCAGCGGCTCAAGGATCCGGACGTTAACCTACGGGCCGCCACCACCTTCAGCTTCAATGACTTCATTTCCAATGGCGGCATCCTGATCGCGGGCGTGCTGGTGCTGTGGCTGGGCACCAACTGGCCGGACCTTCTGGTCGGCTTCGCTACCGCCATCATCGCCATCAAGGGCGGTGTCGAAATCCTGCGCGACGCGCGCGCCGAAACCAAGAAAAGCGAAAGGAGGTCGTCATGAACGACAAGCTCGAACTCGATATTCCAGTATTGTTGCCGGACCTTCCTGACGCGGCCGACGCTTGCCTGGACCGTCTCGTATCAACCCTGTCAAAGCGCGAAGGCGTCGAGCGGGCGCATGTGATCTGCCTCGATGGCGACACGCCGGCGGCCCTGTGCATCCATTTCGACGCCGCCAAGCTACCGCTGCCGCGATTGCGTGAAATGGTGCGGGCCGCAGGTGCCGAAATCACTGAACGCTACGGTCATGCGATCTGGCAGGTGACAGGGATCAGTCACGAACGGCGGGCGCGCACGGTCAGCGATGCGCTATGCGCGTTGCCCGGGGTGGTACAGGCAAGCGCCAGCACCAGCGGGTCGGTCCGGGTCGAATATGATCGCCGAGAGACCACAGAAGAGGAAGTGCGCGCTGCTCTTCGCAAGCTGAAGGTGAGGGTTGGCAAGCGGGTCGCCGCCGATGACCATGCCGGCCACGACCACGGCCCCGGGGGCCACGACGCGGGCGAAGAGAAGCACGGCCCCGGCGATGGTCACGACCATAGCCACGCCGAATTTCTCGGCCCCAATACCGAGCTGATCTTCGCGCTTGCCTGCGGCGCGCTGCTGGGGATCGGCTATGCGATCGAAAGGCTGGTTGCCGGCGCACCGGAGTGGCTGCCCACGGCCTGCTATGTCGCAGCCTATTTCTTCGGCGGGTTCTTCACGCTGCGCGAGGCGATCGACAACCTTCGGATGAAGAAGTTCGAGATCGACACGCTGATGTTGGTTGCTGCCGCCGGCGCCGCTGCGCTGGGCGCATGGGCCGAAGGCGCGCTGCTGCTGTTCCTGTTCAGCCTTGGCCATGCGCTTGAGCATTACGCGATGGGACGCGCCAAGAAGGCGATCGAGGCGCTGGCGAAGCTCGCGCCCGAAACCGCGACCGTGCGACGCGACGGCCAGACCAGCGAAATCCCGGTCGAGCAAATGGTCGTTGGGGATGTCGCCATCGTCCGCCCGAACGAGCGCCTGCCTGCTGACGGCTTCGTCATCACGGGCACCAGCGCGATCAACCAGGCCCCGGTGACCGGTGAAAGCATCCCGGTCGACAAGGTGCCGGTCGCCGATGCCGCCGCGGCGCGGGCAAAGCCTGATGCAGTGGACGCGGAGAGCCGGGTTTTCGCCGGTACGATCAACGGTGGCGGCGCGATCGAAATCGAGGTGACACGCCGTTCCAATGAAAGCGCGCTCGCCAAGGTCGTGAAGATGGTGAGCGAGGCGGAGACGCAGAAGTCTCCGACGCAGCGCTTCACCGATCGGTTTGAGCGGATCTTCGTGCCTGCTGTCCTGATCCTGTCGGTGCTCCTGCTCTTCGCATGGGTGGTCGTCGACGAGCCGTTCCGCGACAGCTTCTATCGCGCGATGGCGGTGCTGGTGGCAGCAAGCCCGTGCGCGCTCGCCATCGCAACGCCGAGCGCTGTCCTGTCTGGCGTTGCCCGTGCAGCGCGGGGCGGCGTGCTCGTGAAGGGCGGTGCACCGCTCGAAAACCTCGGGTCGCTCAAGGCGATTGCTTTCGACAAGACGGGGACGCTGACCGAAGGTCGTCCGCGCATCACCGATGTCGTGCCCGTCGATGGCGCCGATGAAGGCGAGCTGCTGGCGCTGGCCGTCGCCGTCGAAGCGTTGAGCGACCATCCTCTGGCCCAAGCGATCGTCAAGGACGGCCGCGAACGACTGAACGATCGTGCCGTGCCGACTGCCGGCGACCTCAAGAGCCTGACCGGTCGGGGCGTCACCGCGAGCGTGGATGGCGAGACGGTCTGGATCGGCAAGGCCGAGATGTTCGGGAGTGAGGGCATTCCGGCGCTGGGGCAGGGAGCGCAGAACGCGATCGCGAAACTGCGCGAGAACGGTCGCACGACGATGGTGGTCCGCAAGGGAGACCGCGACCTGGGCGCGATCGGCCTGATGGACACGCCCCGCGAAGCGGCAAAGACCGCGCTGCGCCGGCTGCACGAGATGGGCGTGTCGCGGATGATAATGATCTCTGGCGACCACCAGAAAGTCGCCGAAGCGATCGCCAACGATGTCGGGATCGACGAGGCGTGGGGCGACCTCATGCCCGAAGACAAGGTTGCGGCGATCAAGAAACTCGCCGGCGAAGACAAGGTCGCAATGGTGGGTGACGGCGTGAACGATGCCCCGGCGATGGCAAGCGCCACGGTCGGCATCGCGATGGGCGCGGCGGGGTCGGACGTTGCGCTGGAGACAGCCGACGTCGCCCTGATGGCTGACGATCTGGCGCACTTGCCATTCGCGGTGGGCCTAAGCCGGCATACGCGTGGAATTATCCGGCAGAACGTCTTCGTCAGCCTGGGTGTCGTCGCCTTCCTCGTTCCTGCCACCATCCTTGGCCTCGGTATTGGGCCAGCGGTGGCGGTTCATGAAGGATCAACGCTGCTTGTTGTCATCAATGCGCTCAGGCTGCTCGCCTACCGCGATCCGGCGGGGAAGGCGGCATGAAGTGGATGATCGCCTTCGACCTCGACGGCACGCTTGCCGAGAGCAAGCGGCCGCTATCGGAAGATATGGCCGCAACCCTCGCCCGATTGCTCGCCGTCACGGATGTGGCGGTGATCTCGGGCGGGGACTGGCCGCAGTTCGAAAAGCAGGTCGCCTCGCGTCTTCCTGCCGGCGCCGCGCTTGACCGTCTCTGGTTGATGCCGACCACAGGCACAAAACTCTATCGGTTCATCAATGGCGCTTGGCGCGCAGTCTATGCCGAGCTGTTCGACGATGCAGAGAAGGCGACGATCCGCGCGGCCTTCGATCAGGCCCTGACCGATGCCGGCCTCGCCGACGAACGTATCTGGGGCGAACGGATTGAGGACCGGGGCAGCCAGATTACCTTTTCGGGGCTGGGGCAGGCAGCGCCGCTAAAGGAAAAGGAAGCGTGGGATCCTGACCGAAAGAAGAGGACCGCGTTGCAGGCCACGTTGCGCGCGACGCTGCCGGACCTCTCGATCAATCTAGGTGGCACGACATCGATCGACGTGACCAGGGCAGGGGTGGACAAGGGCTATGGCCTGAAGCGCTTGAGTGCTGAAAGCGGCGTCCCGCTCGACGGGATGCTGTTCATCGGCGATGCGATCTTCCCCGGTGGGAATGACTATCCCGCCGCTGAAATTGGCCTCGATACGGTGAGAGTGCGCGACGTTGCGGAAACCACCGCCGTCGTGACTGCCATCATCGCATGTCTGCACCGGTAGGGATCGCCGATGTTCGCGATCCCCGCCTTGGGCCTGAACGTCTGTGGGACTCTCGGCCCGACCTTACCCCTTTACCTCCGATCTGGAGCAATCGCGTAGAACAGGCAGGCCGGCATGTTTCAAAGCTCGTGGTGGGAGATAACCACCCATATCATCAGTCTCGCCATCGCCTACGCGCTCGCCCTTCCTGTTGGCTGGGATCGCGAGAACGACGCCCGCAGCGCAGGCATCCGTACATTCCCGTTGGTTGCCATCGCCAGTTGCGGCTTCGTGCTGGTGGGCATTGCGATCCTCGGCCGCACGTCTCCAGCGCAAGCCAGGTTGCTCGAAGGTCTGATTACGGGTGTCGGCTTCATCGGGGGCGGCGCGATTCTGAAGAAGGGCGACAAGGCGTCAGGCACAGCGACGGCGGCCAGTCTGTGGGCGACTGGCGCGCTCGGCGCGGCCGTGGGCTACGGCCTATACGACATCGCCTTCATCCTGAGCGCTACCACCTTCCTCACCCTGCGCTGCTCTCGTCCGCTCAAGCGCGCCACCAATGGCGACGTCGGCAGCTCGGCGAGCCGATGACGAGCCCTTGGGCGAGCCGATGGATGCGGCCTGTGCGATCCCTTACCCGGCGCTGGGCACCGGCGAGGACCATCGCGGCGCGTGACCGCCAACATCGCTTGCTGCGCTGGGCGACGCTGCTGGAGCGCAATCCCCACCAGATCATCGGCCTGCTGTCCCCTTCGTGGGCGGGCGGCGACGCGCGCGGCACGATGGTCGATCGGCCGAGCGCGATCGATGTCGCATGGAGCGACGTGGTGCTGCGGGTGATGGGGTTGGCGGGACGATCGCGCGGTGAAGCAAAATCGTTCTTCGGGTTGTCGGATGCCGAGCTGGATCGGATTGCCGCAGGTTCGTGGCGGTGTCCGGTTCGACCCGCTTGGCAGGTCGCCGTGCGGATCAGGAACGTCGAATGTCCGCGCCTGGAAAATCGGATCGTTGGGTCCGTCGTCGCCCTCCTGCTCGTGATTTGCGCGATCTCCTATTGGATCTTCTGACGAGGCTGGTTTGTGTTCGACATCATAACATCGATCCTCGCGTCACTCGGCGGCTTTGGCGTCTTCCTGCTGATGCTGGCCGAAAATGTCTTTCCGCCAATTCCGTCGGAAGTGATTTTGCCACTTGCCGGCTACACCGCTGCGCAGGGGCGCGGCTCGCTGTGGGTGGTGGCAATCGCCGGCACCCTCGGATCGGCTGCAGGGGCGGTGCTGTGGTACTATGTCGGCCGCTGGATCGGCATCGAACGATTGAAGCGCTTTGCTTCCCGCCACGGCCGATGGCTGACGTTGACGCCCGGTGAGGTCGATCATGTCGACCGCTGGTTCGACCGCTACGGTCGTTGGGCGGTTCTGTTCGGGCGCATGGTCCCGGGAGTCCGGACCCTGATTTCGGTGCCCGCAGGGGTCAGCGGGATGCCCCTTGGTCCATTCTTGGTCTCGACGCTCACCGGCTCGGCCATATGGACCGTTATCCTCGTGCTGGCGGGCTATGAGCTGGGCGAACGCTATAGCCAGGTGGCGAGCGTCATCGAACCGGTCAGCAACGCCGTGCTCGCGCTGGCCGTCATCTGGTATCTTTGGCGGGTCGCGACTTTCGGGCGATCAAGGGGTGGCCATTGATGGCTGACCTGCTGCCCGCGTTTCCTGCCGGCCTTTGGCTCATGGCAGCTTCGATGCTTGTCCGCATCACACGCTTTGCACGTGCCTTTAGCCTGATCTCACCAGCCAGCGCGATCATCCTCATCAGATTGGTTGGAAGGCTTCACCGCAGCGGATTTCACGCATGGCGTCGCAACGGAGGGAAGTGGCGTTGGGCCGGAATATGGAGAGGATCGACATAATGGGGAACAGCAAGCAGCAGGCGATCATCGCCGTTGCCGCAACAATCGTTCTGTCCGGATGCGGGCTGATTAAACCACGCGACGCCGGCTATTTCCGCTTCCACGCGGAAGAGGCGAGACTGGTCGTCACACGCTGCGAGCGGGGCCAAGAGACCGGCAGCGACTGCGAGGCCGCGGCGCAAGCCGTGGCCGAGCTCGACGCGGCGGCGGGGCGGCAGTCTGGACGCTGAAGCGAGCCACCTTCGCCCGCCCCATGAACCAAATCACTATCACTGGAGAAGAATCGTAATGATCGGAAGCAACAGGCCGTTCGCGCTGGTGCTGGCAATGACCGCCGTCTTAACCCCGCTTTCCGCGAAGGCACAGCATACCCAGCATGGGTCAACTGGTGCCGTGTCAGGCTCGCTAAACGAGCCGCCCGCTACGCGGGCCTACCGGGCCGCAAATGCCAAGATGCATGGCGATATGGACGTAGCCTTCACGGGTGATGCCGACGCCGATTTTATGCGCGCGATGATTCCCCATCATGAAGGCGCTATCGCGATGGCTGAAATCGAATTGAAGTATGGCCGAGATCCCGCCGTGCGCCGCCTCGCGGCCGCAGTGGTGGCAACCCAAAGGCGCGAGATCGCCGAAATGCGCACCTGGCTTGCACGTCGGCAACCCCGAAAGTAGCGGCTGATTGAAAAGGTGGCGCTCACCGCCGTCAATGATGGCGACGGTCGTGATTTTGGGATCATAGGCCAGTCGCGCCGCCACGTCCCGGCCCTCGTCGGGGCCGGGACGTGGGGGCGCTCATGCCGGCTCGTCCAGTTCAGGGGCCGTCTCAACGGCCATGCGGCTCAAGAGCCAGTCGGACGCGTCCTGGGCTAGGCGGGCGGCGGTGAAGATGCACCGCTTGTCGTTGCGCAGGGCCTGTAGCCAACTCGCCAGATAGGCGGCGTGGTCTTCACGGTCGTGAAGCTTGATGCCGATGGTCGCGCTGACGAACGCCGCCCCTAGCTCGGCAACCAATTCCTCTCGGGCGTAGTCCTCGCGCTTCGTGGAAATGAGAGAGGGACGGGCAAGTCGGTCAACATGTCCCGTCGCGTGCGAGTTATGCCGATATCGGCATAACGGCCATTATGCCGAACGCAGGATTATGCCGCATGTCTTTGCAGAACGGCAGATTTCTGCGGATCAGCCATGCCGAAGTTCGGCATAGTCAGAGCTTTTGCGACAGTGGCTGTTGTGTCTGACTTTGTGGGTTGTTCTACGGGGGCATATCCTGTCGATGTTACCGCGAACCGATTGTTCCCAAGGGGAGAAGCCCTCACCTTAGCTGGCGTGGTTCGCGTATCTCGTCGGCATCCTGCGTGGCTTCGTGCACCTCCTCGCGGATGATCTTGGTGGTGATCTCGTCGAGATGGGCGGTGAGGGCACTGCTCAGTTCCTCAAACTCTGGCCAAAGCGTCATCTGGACGAAGCTGGCCGGGGCACGGATAATGACGGTTTGACGGTGCATCCGCGTGTAGCGGAAGGGCTTGATGCCGTATCGACGGCATAGGGCGATAAAAAGCTGACGGGACCAGGGATCTGTAATCGAGAATTTGAACTCTTCGGCACGTTCCTGCTTGCTGGCGTTCTCGAATTTGACCCTGATGCGCTCCGCCGCTGCGCCAGCGGCAGACTTCTCGCCGTCAGTCTTGGCACCGGCGTAGAGCGCTTCGATCTTGCGCAGCTTCTCGCGGAGTTGGTCTTCGGATATCATGGCCGTCAATGCACCGTCGGCTTCTCGGTGAGGATGCCCTCGATCATCTGACGGCGCGCGCGCGTGCAAGACGATACGGCCTCGTTGATCTCGGTCTCCATGATCCGCGTCAGTTCGCGCAAATGGCTGAAGGTCGTGCCTAGCTTGGCGGCGTCATCTGCATCCGGTGCGTGCGAAACCAGCTCGCAAATACCCGCCATCATAGCGCGCATCTCCGCAAGACGGTCGACGGCCTCGTGTGCCCGCTCAGGCAGATCGATGACGTCCTCGCCATTGAACAGGCCTTCAATGAACCCATCCAGTTCCTGGAGGCGAACGAGGCCATATTGGCCCAGGTCGACGGCGGTCGGCTCCGTGGACGGGCGGGTCAGCCGGAACGGCTGGCTGCGCTTCTGATGCCGGGTCAGGTCGTTCCAGAGCCCTTGCACGAGAGTATCGAGCAGTTCGTTGACCTCCTCAATACTGTCAAAGGGCGGCAGTTCGCCACCCCAAAGGTCCTTGATGATCTGAAGCGGCGAGGCCGAAATCGCGGGCGTTGCGATATTGCCCAGGAAGCGGGTGCGTACCTCGTGGAACGGCACGGGGCACTCATGCTTCGCCAGCAATGCCTGGGCCGTCTTAATGCTCGGCCCCTTAGTCGCCTTCTTCATATCGTTCCGCCCGCAACAAAGATCATGATCGTCATGCCCTAATCGGCAATTACGAGCTGACGATAGTATTGCGATCGGGGCGGTCGCAAGGGTCGGATCGTGCTTCCATAGCAAGGAGCACGAAAAATGCCGAACGACCTTCAATCTCCGCTCGACCGACACATCGTCACGTTCATGGACCGGCTGACCGCCGAAAACTACAAGCCTCAAACGATAAAGGCCTATCGGGGCCTGCTGAAGCGCCTGATATCCCTGATCGAAGCCGCCGGAATATCACCACAAGATCTGACGGCGGAACGGGCGGCCGAGTTGGTTCGCAACGACGAGCGTAACCGGCGCGAGCCCAACAAGTGCCAGAATATCGCCCGACGCTTTGTCGCCCATCTAATCGCCAGCGACGCGGTGCCAGCTCCGGTCGCGACATCGGGGCAGATCGCCCGTGCAGCCCTGCGCGTCGATTATGAAGAGTATCTGGTTCGGCAGCGCGGGATCAGTCCCCGCACGATCTATCATGCCTGGCGCTTTGCCGACCGGTTCCTCGACCATCGGTTCGGCGACGGCGAAGCCAAGCTCGCGGCGATCAGCGCCGGCGATGTGGTATCCTTCCTCCAGCATCTACTCGGAAGAAAAGGCCCCTATCGCGACAAGACGGCTGCCACCCACATGCGCGCCTTCTTCCAATATCTGTTCCAGCGTGGCGTCACGGAGACCAACCTTGCTCTGTGCGTGCCGACCATAGCCCAGCGCTGGGACGCGAGACTTCCGCGCTTCCTGTCGCCCGAGCAGATCGAAGCCCTGCTCGCATGGGTCCGCGACAATCCGAAGCATGGTTTGCGCGATCATGCAATGTTGCTGATGATGGCGCGCCTTGGGCTGCGGGCACCGGAGGTGATCGCCATCCGGCTCGATGATATCGACTGGCGCGCCGGTGAGTTGCTCGTCCGGGGCAAGGGCCAGCGCTACGATCGTCTGCCTGTTCCGCCGGATGTGGGAGAAGCGATCGCAGCCTATGTCCGTGAGGAACGCATATCGGCATCACGGACGCTCTTCGTCTCGTTGCGGGCGCCAAACGGCCCCTTCAAGGATGGACAGGTCATCAATACCATATTGAAGGATGCCTTCGCCGCGACCGGCGTCACGCCGCCCGGCCCATATGTAGGATCGCATGTCCTTCGCCACAGCCTGGCGACGAACATGGTGCGCAACGGCGCGTCACTTGCGGAGATCGGCGACATGTTGCGCCACCGGTCGCGGGCTTCGACGATGATCTATGCGAAGCTGGATATCGACGGCCTGCGTTCGATCGCAAAACCATGGCCGGTAGCGGGAGAGGCACAATGACTCTCGCTCATGAACTTGACCGCTATCTCAGCGTCAGGCGCAGCCTGGGATATGACCTCGGCACAGCCGAAAGGGCGCTGCGCCGCTTCGTGCAATATGCCGATGAGCAGGGCGTCAATCACATCACGACCGACCTGTTCCTGGGCTGGCAGGGCGCGTTCGGCAATGCCAGACGGTCAACATGGGGGGCTCGCTTCATCATGGTGCGCCTGTTCAGCCAATGGCTGCACGGCCTGGACACTACCCATGAAGTGCTTCCTCGTGGCCTGGTCCCGTACCGCTATTGCAGGACGCACCCCTATATCTTCACCCCGGCGGAGATCGTCGCCATCATCGAGGAAGCCGCGCAGCTGCCGTCAATCTATGGCATGCGCGGTCTGACCTGCTCGACGCTGTTCGGGCTGATCGCGGTGACGGGCATGCGGATCAATGAGGCGCTGAGCCTCGATGCCGACGACGTCGATCTCGATACCGGTATCGTTCACATCCGCTGCGGCAAGCTTGGCAAGGAGCGCCTGCTTCCCGTCCACGAGACCGCTGTTGACCAGTTGCGCGCCTATGTTGCCCAGAGGGACCGGTTGCTGGGGCGCGCTTCGGTTCCATTCTTTGTGAAATGCGATGGAAGCAGGCTCGGCGATTGCGGCGCGCGCTACAACTTTGCACATGTGTGTCAACGCATTGGCCTGCGTGAACCTCAGACCAAGGGGCGCCACGGGCGTGGTCCCCGCATCCACGATCTGCGGCACAGCTTCGCTGCGCGAACGATGATCGACTGGTACAGGTCCGGCAAGGATCCGGCGCGGGAAATGATCAAGCTGACCACATGGCTTGGCCACGCCAACCCCGATCACACCTACTGGTATATCGAGGCCGTTCCGGAACTGCTGGATCTGGCGTCAGCTCGGATCACCGATCCTCATGATCGGGAGATCTGCTCATGACCGGCATGACGTTCCCGGCGCTGCTCCAACGCTTCTTCACCGACCGGCTTTGCACGCAGATGGAGGCAAGCCGCCATACGATCGCGGGATATCGCGATACGTTCCGGCTTCTGGTTCGCTTTGTTGCCGCGCGATCGGGTAAGCCGCCGACGTGCCTGGGCATCGCCGACCTTGATGCCGAAGTGATCGGCCACTTCCTCATCCATATTGAAATGGCGCGAGGCAATGGCGCGCGAAGCCGCAATACGCGGCTTGCCGCCGTCCGGTCCTTCTTCCGGTATGTCGCCATGAACGAGCCGGAGTGGCTGTTGCACTGCCAGAGAATCCTCGCTCTGCCGGACAAGCGCTATGTGAAAAGAAGCGTCACGTTCCTTGATGGACCTGAGATCGCAGCATTGCTGGCTGCGCCCGACCGTTCGACCTGGACCGGTCGGCGAGACCACATCCTGCTGCTGGTCGCCCTGCAGACGGGCCTGCGGGCATCGGAACTGACCGGTCTGCGCCGCAGGGATCTCGTCCTCGGCACCGGGGCACATGTCCGCTGTCTGGGTAAAGGTCGCAAGGAACGTTGCACGCCGCTTCGTCGGGATACCGCCAAGGCCCTGCAAAACTGGTTGAAAGAATGGCGCAGCGACGATGATGGGCCGCTGTTCCCTTCCATCCGTGGCGATCCACTCTCGCGTGATGCCCTGGAACATCTGGTCCGCAAACACTGTCTGACTGCTGCGCGTTCCTGCCCAAGCCTCGCCAGCAAGCGGGTGACCCCGCATACCCTGCGCCACAGCACCGCTATGGAACTGCTTCACCATGGCGTCGATCAGTCGGTCATTGCTCTTTGGCTCGGGCATGAATCCGTCGAGACGACGCAAATCTATATCCATGCGGACATGCGGCTGAAGGAAAAGGCACTGGCCAGCGTCGCCGCTCCGGAAACTCGCCCCGGCAGGTTCCGCCCCGACGACGAACTACTCGCCTGGCTCGAAGCCCTCTGATTATGCCGAACCGCCGCATGGCTGGTCCTCAGAAATCCGTCGATCTGAAAGGCCATGCGGCATAATCCGGCGAGCGGCATAATGGCAAAGTTCGTGCGCTAGGGTCGAATAATAGTCATCGCTGGTGTGGAAATCGGCAAACTCGGGCATGACCACATGATCGCCGCTCGGCTGATAATAGGGCTGCGATCCGAAGTGTTTAAGGGTGACGGAGATGCGAGCGAAAAGCGCGTCCAGCTCGGCATCCCGCTCATCGGGATTGGTTGCGGTGATGATCGGCGCGGGGGTTGGATATTTCGCCTCGATGCCATCGATCTGCTCGGCATTGAAAACGGTATAGCGCTTAAGAAACGCCACCTGACGCTTGCCGTCCTCGCTGCTCTCTCCACCCTTGTCGGCGTCAACCTCGATCTTGTTGGCATAGACGACGGTCGAACCCTTCTCGCCCTTGCGGACGCATCCACCAAGCGCAAGCGCTTGCTTGAAGGTCAGCCAATGCGGAGAGGCATAGCCCTTGGTCATGGCGGCAACCCAAAGGGTCAGGACGTTGATGCCCCGATAGGGAACGCCGGTCGAGCGGAGCGGGATATTCGGTGCGGTGCTGCCATTCCACGATTTCGACCACGGCCGGGTGCCGGCCTCGATCATCGCGATCATCTGATCGGTGATTTCCTGATAGATGTCGGCTCGATTGTCGGTGATCCGTCCCATGATGTCTTCCTTTCCTTTGAGGCTGAAAGCCGGTCGCAACAGCAACCGGCTCTGCCTTTCCGGCGAGGAACGGGATGGGGAGGGAGGGCGAGAATCTGGCCTCTGGCGCGGGCGAGCCGCCTAGCGCGGCCGACGCTCCGCAGGGCGTCGGGTGCCGCGTTTGGCGGATTACACGGGGGGCCTGATTGTCGTTCGGGAACGAAAGGGCAGCCGCCCTTGGTGTTCCCCGGCACCGGTCTGGCCTCCGGGGGAGGGCAGCGTGCCCAACAAGCTGTGCCACGCTCCAGGCGTGTCATGGGGGGTGTGCCACGTGGCACACCTGCCTTGCGGCAGCGCGAATAGGAAAACACGGGGAGAGGGGGAGGCCGTGGGGGCTCCCGCTGGGTTTATCCTCGGTTGATACGCCAGGAGTGTACCCTGAGCGGTTCCTATATGGGGATGTCCTATGCTTTGTAGGCCCCGTGCGGCTCCCGGGTGGGCGGTCCAAAGGGCCGGGGAGGGGGCGGCCTGCGCGCCCTGTGGGGCGCCCCTAGTGCCGCCCCCTCAAACTTGAATCCCCTTCGCGCGAGGGGCATATTTGCAGCCAGAAAGGATAATCACATGGCTGCGAAAAAGCAAAAGGACAGCAGCGCCGATCTGCGAACGAATGAGAAGAAGTGGACCAAGCCGCTGATGGATGCGGGCTGGACTGCATTGCCGAGCGTCATCATCGAAAATCAGCGCCAGCTCATGCTGTCGCCGCTCGATCTCAACATCATCGTGTATCTGGCGAGCAAATGGTGGACGGCGGAGGGCAAGCCCTTTCCGTCCAAGACCACGATGGCGAAGGCGATGGACGTTCATCCGCGCACGATCCAGAAGCACATCGCTGCGCTGGAGGGGGCAGGGTATATCCGTCGCGAGGAGCGGCGGACCGAAACCGGCAGCCGCACCAACATCTACCATCTCGATGGGCTGATTAAGGCAGTAGCGCCGTTCGCGGTCGAGAAGCTGGCTGAGATCAAGGACAAGGCCGAGTTGGCGAAGCGCCGTCAGAACCGGGCCGGGGCGCCTAAGCTGCGTCTGGTACAGGATGACGACGAGTGAACGCGCATATCCAAGATTCACCCCCGAAAGTGGAACCGAGGGTTACGGCCGCGCCAAGCATCCGTCAGCTCTACTGGTGTGACTTTCCGCAAGACGCCCAGCTCCCGGAGTTCTGGAAGCGGCGCCCCGTCATCATCGTGTCGTTCAAGAACACGCTGCATGGCGCGGTCACGGTGGTGCCCTGCTCGACGGCAGCGCAGCCAGGAAACAAGTGGGCCTTTCCGCTGCAGACCACGATTGACGGTCGGGCGGCGTTCGCGATCTGCGACAAGCTGACGACCGTGGCGGTGAGCCGGCTAATCCCTGACAAAGGCGGCATCATGCGAATGCCGGTCGGGGAGTTCGACGACATGCTGCGCCTTGTGTTGGCCTGGCTGCCGGTGCCCTCGACGCCCCCGTCGCCGCCTCAGGGGGTGCCGCCTACGCCCACCGGTTCCGGCGCGTAAGGCCGGTTGATGTCCTTTCAGATTTTAGTTGAATCGTAAGGGATGGGTTTCTACATGGGGAGCACGCGCGGCCTCCCCCTGGGGAGTGTCCGTTTCCCGCGAGGGAACTAAATGGTCGGGGCCGCCTCAAAAGGGCGGCCCTTGGCTTATCTGCGGCACTGGCACGCAGCCCGCAAGCTTCAGACATAATGACCTGCTCGCCGGTAGATTGGCATCGAGTCGTCCAGTCGCATGGCAGGGAAGGGCGGAACGTCGTCGGCCGCCGCTTAGGCAGAGCAATAAATTCGCTGTGAGCGGATTTTATTCGTTGACTAGCGAAGTGCGCTAGGGCATCACACTCTCGTTCAGTTTGAAAGGGGATGTGTCGCCATCAACCGAGGGGGAAACCCCTCCTGGAGAAGAAACCTTCTCTGCTTTGTGGCTCCGTGCGTGCGAGCGAGCGGCGCCGCGGGCGGCCACCGGACGGCCCGGTGTCCGCCTTGGTGTTCAGGGTTAACGTGCTTCTACCCCACCCTCCAAAGCCTCGGCGGCGCCCCTGCATGGTGTGGGGGTTGGCAGAGGAGGACGCCATGCGAAAGCTTGGTCTGAACGAGAAGCGTGCGCGAACGAAGACGGTGCGACGGCAGCATTGGGCAAAGCGCCTGATCCGTCCGTCCACTTTGAAGACGGTGGTGGCCTTGGGGCGAGTGGTGGTGCAACTGCTCCACATCGCCCTCTCCATCATCAAGGTTTTCCGCCAGTAATTCGCACCCTGAATAGCCTCCTGAAAGGAGATGCAATGTTGGGTGAAGCTCTTCGCTTGATCCGAGTCTATCACGACCTCAAGCAGAAGCAGGCGGCTGAGCGGTTGGAGGTTTCGACGTCGTATCTGTCGGAAATCGAACGCGGCCTGAAGACGCCCACGCTGGACATCATCCAGCGCTATGCCACTGTCTTCGACATGCCTGTCTCGTCGATCATGTTCTTTTCGGAGAACCTCGATCAGAAGAGCACGCTCGACCAGGCACGGACCTTTGTCGCTGGCAAGGTGGTGAGCCTGCTTCAATTCCTCGAGGCTCGGTCCGGTCGGACCCATGCCGAATAAGACGGTCATCCCGCTCAATCAGTCGCAGCTCTATAAGCTCACGAGTCCGCGCCGCCTCGCTGACGTGCTCGGCCTTGCAGAAGCTGAGCTGCGGGCAATGGCGACCGGGCCGGATCGGTATCGGCAGTTTGAGATTGAGAAGAAGAGTGGCGGAAAACGTCCGGTTGAAGATCCGGTCGCGCCGCTCAAGCGTGTACAGGGCCGTATCGCCAAGATGCTGGCGCGGATCGAGCCGCCATCTTTTCTGTTCTGCCCGGTGAAGGGACGATGCTACGTCAGCAATGCCGCGCGCCATCGCGGCAACCGCGTCGTTCACTGCCTCGACATCAAGAAGTTCTTCCCCAACACGCCCCGTGTGCGGGTGATTGAAGCGCCCCGGGTTTCCAGGAGGCTCCAACTTGTGAGAAGGAGCATCCGTTATGAGCAAGACAACCAACAAATTTTCACCTGAAGTCCGCGAGCGGGCGGTTCGTATGGTGGTGGAGCAGCGGGCCGAGTACGGCTCGGAATGGGAAGTGATGAAGTCGATCGCGGCGAAGATCGGCTGCTCGCTGGAGACGCTGCGCCGGTGGTGCCGCGAGGAGGCGAGCCGACGAGCGGGGCCAGCGGCGCTGGCGGCGGATGACCGGGAACGCCTGAGATTGCTGGAGCGCGAAGTGAAGGAACTACGCCGGGCCAACGAGATTTTGCGCAAGGCATCTGCGTATTTTGCGATGGCGGAGCTCGACCGCCCCGGGAGATGATGATGGCGTTCATCGACGTCCATCGCGAGGATTTGGGTATCGAGCCGATCTGCCGGGAACTGGCAATCGCCCCATCCTCCTACCATGAACACGCCGCGCGTAGTGCCGATCCCGGCAGGCGTCCAGCACGTGCGCAGCGTGATGACGAGATCAGGGAGCAGATCAAGCGGGTCCATGAGGCCAGCTTCGGTCTCTATGGCGCACGCAAGGTCTGGCACCAGATGCGGCGTGAAGGCATCATGGTGGCGAAATGCACGGTGGAACGATTAATGCGCGCCATGGGGCTGGCAGGCGTCCGTCGTGGGAAGAAGACGATCACCACCATCAGCAACCCGAAGGCGCCGTGTCCGCTGGACAAGGTCAATCGGGCATTTCGCGTCAGCCGGCCAAACGCCCTGTGGGTCGTCGATTTCACCTACGTGCATACTTGGGCAGGCTTCGTCTATGTCGCCTTCGTGATTGATGCTTTTGCCCGGCGGATTGTCGGATGGAAGGTCAGCACGTCAGCCACTGCCAGCTTCGTTCTGGATGCCCTGGAGCAGGCGATTCATGCCCGCAGGCCAGATCCCGATGATGGACTGATCCACCATAGCGATAGGGGAGTTCAATATCTTGCGATGAACTATACCCAGCGCTTGGCCGAGGCCAAACTCGTCCCCTCGGTCGGTAGCGTAGGTGATTCCTACGACAACGCCTTAGCCGAGACGATCAACGGCCTTTACAAGGCCGAGGTCATCTGGCGGCAGCGATCATGGCCAAGCGTTTCGGCCGTGGAAATGGCAACGCTGCGCTGGGTCGATTGGTACAATAATCACCGGCTCTTCGGCCCTATCGGGCACATCCCGCCCGCTGAGGCCGAAGACAATTACTATGCAGCCCTCGAGAACCTCGATATGGCTGCATAGCCAAATGAAAACTGCCTCCTGAAAACCCGGGGCGCTTCAGATCGCGTTCTTCCAAAGCATCATGGGATGCCGCGCCGACGTTGCCGGCATTCTTGGTGATCTTTGCACGTTCGAGGGTCATTTGCCGACGGGCAGTCCCCTCAGCCCGATCCTGGCATATTATAGCTATCACGATATGTGGGCCGAGATCGCGGCGTTCTGCACGGCCAAGGGCTACACGCTGACGGTCTATGTCGATGACGTGACAATTTCCGGCGCGAAAGTGCCCGTAGCAGATGTTTGGCATGTGCGGCGCATGATCCACCGGACAGGGCTGCGCTATCACAAGCTCAAGCACTATGTGGATCGGCCAGCGGAGATCACGGGTGTCGTCGTTCGCGACGGGAAGGTCGTCGTGCCCAATCGCCAGCGCCTGAAGCACCGTAAGACGAGGTTGGCCCTCCAGCAGCCCGGCAGCGGCGATCAACGCCTGAAGGGCCGTCTGAGCGGCTTGGCGGGTCAAATGCGCCAGATAGATAGCATGAACGAACCAGGTTGATTGATGCCGGTTGCTGTGACCTTAGCAGGGTTTGCGGCTGACGATCGATCCCGCCTCAACACGCGCATACCCATATTCACGCTGATATTCGCGCGCGGCGGTCTCTACGTCGGTGCGCGAGGGGCCACCGGGAACGAAGCAGTTGATGTGGCGCTTGCCGCCATCTTGAGCATCGACGACCGGCTTTGACCACGGGTTGTCGTCCACCATCGGCCCCTCGACCGAAAAGACGCGCCTGTCGTGATCGGCAACAATAAGAACGAAAGGCTCTATCGGCATCACACCCTCGCAAAAGTCATCGCGACGCCATGTAGGTCTCGCGATAGGGGTGTGCCACGTGGCACACCTCGTGTTCATAGCCATTGCCCGTCGAGAGCGGCAGCATATTCGGCAGCAAGGGTAGCGGTCCCGGCGATCGTCGCGACGAGTGCAAACAGCACGAGCCGCGCAGGGATGCCAAGGCGCGGTCCGTCTTCCTTGGTGAAGACCACGGCGCTGCCGACCGCAGCAACCAAGATCAGCGCCGGACCCAGCTCGTATAGGACAAGGCCAGGAAGCCGATTGGGCAGGAGATAGGGGAAATTACGGATCAGGCGGCCGATCAGGACCGCGCCGGTAACAAGTGTGAGGGCCATCCCCCAGCGGCCGATCAATGCCGCTCTTGGCGATCCGCGTTCAAGCATTGTGCAGCCTATTTCTTGATCGTCCCTGTGCTACATCCCTGCGGCACCTGCGCCCTGCGAACAGCAAGCTGACGCATTCCCTCATAGTCCACGCCCCATAATCCTGCCCGCTGCGCTGCCGCCTTCTGCATCAGCTCGACATAGGCTCCACCGGAGAAAATGCGGTAGTCGACGGCATAGCCTTGGGCGACCATCGTTGCCCCCACGCTCGCCTTATTGGCGGGAAAACGACACGCCAGATTCAACCGCCCGTAGCTTTTCGGATCGGTGCGGCACTGCTTCTCCCGCCGCAGCGCATAGTCAAACATAGACACCGAGCAGTCCATTCCGCCGTCCCGGAGCGCCAGCCCGCGCAACGCCTCGCTGGAGATGGCCTTTAGCTGTGGCAGATCATCATCGGGCGCATCGATGCCGACGACGCGAACCCGTCCATTGGGAAAATCAATCGTATCCCCATCGATGATCCCGGGACTTGGCGAAGACAATCTTGTTTTCGAGACTTCGACGAGCGACTGCTTGTTCTGCGAGATTGCATAGGTTGCCACGATCAGGAACGTCGCCCCCATCGTCCATCGTTGGAACCGCGTCGCTCCAGGAAACAATTTCATAGCGAACGGATCTCGCGCAGCAGATCGTTCCAGTCGCCAGCATGGGGCGGTGGCTTGACGACGAGCTGGCGGCCGTTGGCCGCCAGATGCGGAGTGGCGCGCTCGATCGCGCGCGCTGCCTCGGCCCCATGCTGGCTATAGATGACGACGGTGTGCACGCTCTCCGGGATCGCAACAGCCTGATACCGTTCGATCCCGAGAACGGGCCATACAAAGCGGCCTGGCTCCAGCAGGTTCATCACGCTGGCGGCGTCCTCGACGCCTTCGGCGAGCCGCAAGATGCCGTCGAGCGGTACGCCACCCCAACGCACCGCGCCGACGCCGGGATTACCAAGCATTCGCTTGGGTTCGTCCATATCGGCTTTCCAGCGGCCATCAGGGCGCAGGAATGTGCGATGGATCGCGACGACGCCGGCGTCCTCCTCGATAGGGACAATAAGGGCAGGCGCAAAAGCCTTGGCGGCACCAGCACCGCATTGGCAGCGAGGGTCGAAACGAGCGTTGATCCCATCAGGAACGATCGACCGCCCCTCGCGCAGGTAGCGATCGGCCAGTGTGCCAGCGAAGGGTTCGGCGTGACGCCAGACCGCGAGCGCGAGCTTGTTGAGGTCCGTCTTGCTGTCCTGACGCTGCCCTGGGTCGTGATTGGCGGGCGCGAGGATCTTGCCTGTCCGTAACGCCGACATGATCGCGTCGGCCGTGCAACCGGCAAAACAATGGAAGAGAACGGCACGCTCGCCAACACGTATCGACAGGCTGGCCTTCCCATCTGCGTGCGCCGGGCACCGGCACATGGCGAAATCACCTTGCCACTTTCCGCCGAGTTGACGGACGATGCGGTCCGCCTGCTCCTCGATCGAAGCTGACTCACGTCGCGCCATCTATGGACACCTCCGTTACAGGACGCATAGTTGGTAGAGCGCGGGGGCAATGCGCGCCAGCGAAAACCAGTCAAATCGCTTTAGCAGGGTGGCAATGGAATTAGAACTCATACTGGAACGCGAGCTGACGACGCAACGCCCTCCAGGCGGGACGATGACTGACGTTCACGTCTGTCAGCACGAGTCTGGCAAGTGGCATATCAATGTCCGCGTGAGCTGGCGCGGCACCGCACTCTATCACGTCGGCCTCTATGATAAGAAACGTATCCGATTGTATAAAAAGGCTTCTTCGGCCATCCGACATATAGTGTTGGGGTATGGCTATGAAGGCGTGATTCACGTCCACCCGTTCGCGGGATTACAGGACGCAACTACATTCTGAGCCAAATCGGACCAATCTGCGAACCGTTCTCAAAGAGGGATGAAGCGAGCAACCGGGGCATTTTCGGACTAGCCCCCGCTCCAATAGCGATTTAGCCTTGTTCACCAGTGGAGTGAAAACATGGCTTATCGCTTGTTTACATCGCTCGCGGCTGCCGCCTCATGACGGCTTCGTTCGCCTCCGGTCCGGTTCGCGTCACCAGCACGCCGAACTGCAGGAACCTCCCGCGCGGCAGCCAACCGGGTCGGCTCAACTTCGCTCTTCATGCCGCCTATGGGGGGCGGGGAGCGGCACCCAAATCCCATTTGGAAAGTACGGCGCAGCCGGGCAGTCCCCTTGGGTCAAAGACATTGGAGCGGTAATGACGCTCCCCGCCGCGGTCATCATGGGTCTGGCAGCGCAATGCGCGCCGAGTGTGGCTCCAGCAACGATCGCGGCGATCGTTCAAACGGAAAGCCAAGGCTTCGAATGGGCGATCAACGTCAACGGTCTCGGTCGCAAGATCGTCCCGACAAGCCGTGAGCAGGCGGTGGCGCTCGCTCGTCACTATATCGGCAAGGGTCACTCGGTTGATCTCGGCCTTGGCCAGATCAACTCCCGCAACATGAAGGCCCTGGGTCTGACCTGGGACAATGTGTTCGATCCTTGCACGAACATCGCCGCTGCCGGAGCGGTTCTCTCGGGCAACTATCACAGCGTGCGCGCCGGACTTCACCCGCAGCGCGCGCTCCGCATCGCTTTATCGATGTACAATACGGGATCGCAGTCGCGTGGCTTTTCGAACGGCTATGTCGGGCGGGTAGTCGGCAATGCCGGCGTCTCGGACGGCATCCAGCCCGCCGCCGTTCGCATCGGTGAACCGATGCCCGCCACCGATACTAGCGCAGGGTCGAGCGCGGCTGCGCAGCTCGCCGCGCTGGTCGAGGAAAACACGTCCCCAGCAGGGCCGCCAAAGGCAATGCCCGCACCACCGCCGCCATCGTGGGACGTGTTCGCGAGGGCGGAATATGAGCGAGCACGGCTCGCCGAAGAAGGAGAAAACCGATGAATCTCGCATCTTTCGGTGGGCCGGCGCTTGCCCTTCGAACCCACGTCACCAAGCGGGTTGAGGCGATGACCCCGCGCCAGCGAAAAGCGTCGCGGGCGCTCTCAATGGCAAGCCTGGTGGCGCTGACATCGCTCGTCACAGCCGAACCAGCGTTCGCACAGACCAATTTGGAGAGCTTCGGCAATGCGGTCCTCGGTCTGCTGAGCAACGGGCTCCTGCGCATCGTTGCGATCCTTGCGCTGATTGCGGCGGGCTTCGGGTGGCTGACAGGTCGCGTCAACACAGGCGCGCTCGTCACGGTCATCATCGGTATCGCGATCATCTTCTCGGCGCCGTGGATCGTCGATCAGCTTCAGGGCTGATCCGTATGTGGGCGGGGTGCGAACAGCGCCTCGTCCACACCCGTTTCGTGTGGAGTGCGTAGCGTGGAGGAAGAACGGGAAGTAATGGCGCGCAACACGCTGTTCCTGGCGGTGACGCGCCCTGCGTTGTTTGCGGGCATCCCGATCGAGGCGGCCGTGGTGATCCTGCTGACCTCGGTCATTACGCTGATCGGGACGACAAACCCCGTTTACGGCCTTGTCGTCGCAGCGGTGATGTTCGGCATTTCGCGCCTCGTGGTGCGCCACGACGTCAACGCCTTCCGCCTCATCTTTCTCTGGGGCCGCACCAAAGCGGCCAATCGTAACCGCGTCTTCTGGGGCGGGTCGAGTTACACGCCGCTTCCCCTGAAAGGCATCAAGCGAAAGGGGTTTGGCCGCAATGGCTAGGGCCAATCGTCTGTCGGAACAGGTGCCGATGAAGGTCGCGCTCAAGGAAGTGATGCCGACCAAGTTCCTGCCCTATGCGCGGCACGTCACCGATGAGGTGGTGGTGCTCGATTCCGGGGCGATCATGCTGACGTTCGAGCTCCAGGGCCGAGCGTTCGAGACGGCTGACGTGCGCGATCTGAATGACTGGCACGCGAAGCTCAATGGGATGCTGCGCAACCTGCATGACGATCGCTTGTCGATCTGGACGCACCTCGTCCGCGCTCGGGTTGAGCAATATCCCGGCGGCAATTTCCGGTCCCGCTTCGCGCGGGATCTCGATGCCGCTTACTTCGCGCGGATGAACAAGGAGCGGTTGTTCATCAACCGCTTCTTCGTAACGCTGGCGTTGCGCCCATCGGTCCACGGTGCCGACAAGCTGGTGCAGCTCTTCAAGAACAAGGCGAGGGCCGAAGCCGAAACCGATGCGATCGACGCCGACCTACTGGAGGCGCTGGAGGACAAGGCGCGCGATTTCGAGAAGCTGATGGATCGCTGCTCGCCGCGCCGGCTCTCGATCTACGGACATAATGGCCTCAAGTTTTCTGAGACGATGGAAGTCGCGGAAATGGTGATGACGGGACGGCATCGCCGGGTTCCGATCATCCGGGGGCACCTCGGCAGCGCGCTCTATCGTCAACGCGTCGTCTTCGGCGGCGAGACGGTGGAGGTGCGCGATGCCGATCGCAGCGCTTTTGGCGGCATCTTCGGCATCAGGGAATACCCGGCGTCCACCACCCCCACGCAATTTCAATCTCTGCTGGCGGTCGATTTCGCGTTCGTGCTGACGCAATCCTTCACATTCCTCGGCCGTGCAGCGGCATCAGAGCGTTTTCGGCTGCGGCAAAAGCAGATGGAGAACGCCGATGATCGGGCCGTCAGCCAGATGCTCGATCTTGTCGACGCGGCGGACGATCTCATGTCCAACCGCTTTGTCCTGGGCGATCACCACTTCACGCTCGCGGTCTATTCCGACAGCCTCAAGAGCCTGCGCGACAACATGTCGATCGCCCGTGCAGCGCTGGCCGATACCGGCATGGTCGCGGCACGGGAAGGGGCGGCGCTGGAAGCCGCTTACTGGAGCCAGCTCGTCGGAAATTTCGCATGGCGCGCGAGGCCGGCGCCGATCACGTCGCTGAACTTCGCGGCGTTCTCGCCCTTCCATACCTATCCCGCTGGCCTCGCCACGGGGAACCATTGGGGGGACGCGATCGCGCTGATGAAGACGAGCGCACGCAGCCCCTACTTCTTCAGCTTTCACAAGCGCGACATTGGCCACACGCTGATCGTTGGCCCGACCGGGGGCGGCAAGACGGTCATCGTCAATTTCCTGATGGCGCAGGCCGAGAAAACGGGCGCGCGTCAGATTTTCGTCGACAAGGACCGCGGTGCGCAGATTTTCGTGCTGGCTTCGGGTGGCACCTATCTGACGCTCGAGAACGGCAAGCCCACCGGCTTCGCGCCGCTCAAGGCGCTCGAGAACAAGCCGGAGGATCGCGCCTGGCTGTCGCTGTGGGTGCGCCAGCTCGTTCGCGCCGAAAGTCGCCCGATCACTGTTCAGGAAGAGCGGATGATCGATGAAGGGATCGCCGCAGTGATGCGGCTTCCGCGAGAGGATCGTTCGCTCGATGCGCTGCGCACGATGCTCGGCATGGCGGACGCAGGCGGTATTGGCGCTCGGCTCGAGAAGTGGACCTCGCGCGGGTCGATGGGGTGGGTGTTCGATAACGCGGCGGACGAAATGACGCTCGATGCCCGATTCATCGGGTTCGACATGACGGACTTCCTCGACAACGCCGACGTCCGCACGCCGCTGATGCTCTACCTGTTCCACCGCATCGACAAGCTGCTGACCGGCGAGCGCACGATCATCGCCGTCGACGAGTTCTGGAAGGCACTTGGCGACGATGCGTTCCGGAGCTTCGCGCAGGATGGCTTGAAGACATACCGGAAGCGCAACGCGATGATGGTGTTTGCCACGCAGTCGCCGGCGGACGCGCTCAAGAGCGATATTGCCCACTCGATCCTCGAACAGGTCGCGACCCAGGTTATGCTTCCCAATCCAAAGGGTGCGCGTCGCGACTATGTTGACGGGTTCTCCCTCACCGACGCGGAATATCAGCTCATCCGCGAGGAGTTGTCGCCGGAATCGCGCAAATTCCTCGTGAAGCAGGGTCATGACAGCGTTGTGGTCGAGCTGGATCTGACAGGCCTCGATGACGAGCTGTCGGTGCTGTCGGGACGCGCCGAAACAACACCGATCGCCGTGCAGGCCGCAGCCGAATTTGGCCCCGATCCCGCCAATTGGCTCCCCGTATTCCACCAACGTCGTCGTCCAAGCTGAAGGAGAAGGGACATGCGTAGATTGAAGTTCGTCACCCTCGCACTGTCGGGATCAGCGCTCCTGTCTGCTGGTGCGGCACATGCGCAATTCGGTGGCATTGTTCATGACCCAACGGCCTTCGCCAGGCAGCTTCAGGAGTTGAACGAGGCCCGGAAAGTCGTCCAGCAAAGCGCGCAACAGCTCGATGAAGCACGGGCGCTGTACCGCGACCTCAATAAAATGACGGACATCGGCAACGTCGCGAACCAGCTCAAGAACGACGTGCTGCGCACCAGTAACGTGTCATCCAGCAGCCTTGATGGCTACACCAGTGGCGATCTGAACGTCGTCGGCGGCCTGCGGGGCAAGGCGAACGACGTTTATCAGGATCTTCTCGGGCGCGGATCGCCCACGATGACGCCCGAGCAGCGCGCCGCCTATGAACAAGGCTCGCGGGAAGCTGCGGTGACAACTGGCCTTGCGGGTAATGTCGGCGATGCCGTGACAAGCCGGCGTCAGGGCCTCGAAGAGCTGCGGGGTCGGCTCAACAGCTCAACCTCGGCGGCCGAACGCGCCGACATGTCGGCGCGGCTCCAATTGGAGCAGGCGCAGATGATGAACGATCAGATGGGCCTTCAGGCGATCGAGTTGCAGCGCCGGGCAAAAGCAGAGGCAAATTACCAGCGCAGCCTGGCATCAAACAGAGCGGAGATCGACAAGCTTCGGACTGAGGCTGGGGTCAATCCGTGACCAAGGGCCTCTGCCTGGCCGGGCTGCTGCTGACGCTGGCGGCATGTGGAACGAAGGAATCCAAGTCGGATGAAAGCAACCTTCGGTCCGACATGCCGCTGCGCAGTGCCAAGTACTTCATGCAGAACAAAGACGAGCTAACCGAAGTAGATACCATATGCACTGCGTGGAAGGCTTCACAACGTCCACCGCTGTCATGGCCCGCCGTTGTCGTTAACAACTGCAACAACGTCGATACTGCCAAGACACTACTTCTTAACAAGAATGAGACTGACAAGCTTCGTCGAGAGGCTGGCATCTAATTGACGTAACAATTTCCGGGGTCGTGTAATGGGCTTCAATATCTATACCGAGATGTTCGATCAGCTCAGCGCTGCTCTGGCAGGCGTCATTGCCACCTATGCCGGCGTTATAGGTTGGATCTCCGGCCCGTTACGGGTGGGAGTTACGATCTACATCATCCTTTTGGGCTTCGCTATCCTACGGGGCGCTGTGGAATACCCCTTCCGCGAGTTCGTCTATCGCGGAATGAAACTAGCTGCGCTCGTTTTTGCCGTAACGACGCTTTATGGCGCTTCGGTTGGCTTGCTCGCAATGAACGGGCTACCAAGAGAAGTCGCGAATGCTGTCGGCGCCCAAGACGTAAACGGTCTAGGCGGCTTTTTTGATGGCATTTTGAAGGGCGCAGTCCGCGCTATAGCCAACATCAAAGAGATCGTTGCAGCGCATACAGCCGAGGAAGGCGAGAACCTTGTAGGCATCCCGAATAATTGGGATGAGATCATCGTTAGCGAAATTATCAATGTCGTCATTATGTTGGCGGCTTTGCTGGCGTCTGCACTTGGGTTTGCCATCTGCGCCTTTGCGCTCTTCGCGCTATCTTTGCTTGCTGCCGTTGGGCCTCTTTTTGTAGCCGCCCTTCTTTTCGATTCGACCCGACCATTCTTCTTCCAGTGGCTCGGGAGCATTGTGAATTATGTCATTCTCGTAGCGTTCGCGCTGCTCGTAACGGTATTCATAGCGAACGCAGCAGACGCGTTTATCGACGCTATCACGCAGGATGACTCGCTGATCCTCGCGGCGGTTAAAGCCCTTGGGTTCTACGCGCTGGGCTTCTTCTTCTTCCTCCAAATACCAGGAATGGCTGCAGGTTTGGGCGGCGGCGGCGCATCACTCGCTTCACAGTTTGCCAACGCCGCAACCGGGGGAATAGCGCCGATGATTGGCCGTGCCTGGTCCAACGCTCCGCAGCGAGCGGTGAACCGCTGGCAAGCCAATCGTGCCCGTCGCGCTGAGGCGCGAGCCGCAGGCGGCACCCTCTACAACAACAGCTAATCGGAGATCCGACATGAAGCTCGGTGCAGCACTAGCCATCCTTGCCCTCGCGGCTCTCACTCCCTCGGCTCCGGCGAGCGCTGCGAAAGACGAGAAGCTGCCTCGGTGCAGCGGTCGGCAAAAGCGACCTGCCAACCTCTATGGGACCGTTCTCCCGTCGATCCCGCCGCGAAACGCTACCTCGGCTGCTCCCGCTGATGGTGTGCCACGTGGCACACCCCCATCGCAATCGGCTCCGGCTACCAACCTCTTCCCGGCCGACGGCGCGGCGTCCGCTCCAGAGGGAGCGGACGCTTCGCGAACAGGCAAGGTGCCGGCAATCGGCGCTCTCACACCAAATGGTAGTCCGACCGCCGCGCTCTCAATCTCATATGCGAGCTGCTGACATGGCTATTGGCGTCAAAGACAAAGACGAGGATCTGAAGGCATATTTCGCGGAAGCGGAAAGCTGGGACCGCGACAGGTTCGTGGCAGCGGTTCGCTCGCGCCGTGTCGCGTGGATCGTCGCCATCGTCGCCATCGTGTTCGCCGCGATCTGCGCGGCTGCCGTGCTGGCGCTCTCGCCGCTCAAAACGGTGGTGCCCTATGTTGTCACCGTCGATCGCTCGACGGGTGCAACCGAAGTCACGCAGGAGCTGCGCGGCGACAAGACGATCACTTATGACGAGGCGATCCGGAAGTATTTCCTCGCCGATTATGTTCGCGCTCGCGAAGGGTGGATTCCGCAGGCCAGGGAAGAGTTCTTCCGCAAGGTGCTGGCGCTGTCGACACGGGAGGAACAAACCCGCTGGACCGCCTTCTACAAGAAAGACAATCCGGACTCCCCGCAAAACCAGTTTACCGCCAGTGACGCGGTTTTCGTGGCGATCCGCTCGGTTGCGTTCATCTCGCCCAACGTCGCGCAAGTCCGCTTCATCAAGCGCCTCCAGCGCGACCAGCAGGTGATTGAGACGCCTGCCATCGCAACCATCACTTTTGACGTGCTGTCGAAGCCGGAAACAGAATCCGGTCGATACGCCAATCCGCTCGGGTTTCAGGTCAAGACATACCGGGCCGACGTGGAGGTTCCGACACGATGAAGACCATCCTGCTTCTGGCCGCGGCGATCGGCGCCATGTCGGCAGCGCCGGCGATGGCGCAGACGCCTACGCAGCGCGGTCCTGATGCTCGTATCCGCGAGGTCAATTACACCGATGGAAACGTGATCCAGATCCGGAGCGCGTTCCGCACAGCGACACAGATTGAGTTCGCACCCGGCGAGGTCATCAAGTTCGTGGCGATGGGTGACACCGTGTCGTGGGAGGTCGCCCCGGCTGACAATTCGCTGTTCGTGAAGCCTCGCGAGCGCGCTGGTGCTACCAACCTCATCGTTGTGACGGACTTCCAAGGCACCAAGCGCAACTACACCTTTGAGCTGTCGACCGTCGCTGCGGCGCGCTCTCCAGGCACATTCTTCAAGGTGCGGCTCCGTTACCCTGAATATGAGGCGGCGCAGGCCCGTTTGGCACAACAGCGCGCGCAACTCGCGACGGTCTTGGATGCGCAGAATAAGGCCACGAGGATCGCGCTCGATATGGGTGTTCTCGAAGGGACACGGAACCTCAATTACAAGGTGCAGGGCGCATCAGCGCTGCAACCATCGGAAGTCAGCGACAACGGGCAATTCACCGTGATGCGCTTCCCCAACCAGCGCGAAATTCCTGCCATCTTCACCGTCAATCCCGACGGCAGTGAAGCCACAGCCTCCTTCGACGTGCGCGACGAGTTCGTCGTCATTCATGGCGTCTACAAGGAGCTGCGCCTGCGCCGGGGGAAGGTGGTGCTGTGCATCTACAACGAAAGCCCGAGCTTCTACGGTCGCGATCCCAAGACGGATACGGCGTCGGAAGCTGTCGAGCGCACGACGGAGAACTGACGTGTCCGATAAGAGATTCGACGTCGATGCGACGCCTGACGTGAACGAGATTGACCGCACCCCTGCCGCCGATCGCCCGAACCGCATCCCTTCGCTCAACACCGTCCAGTGGGACAACAAGAAGATGGTCGTCGGCGCGGCCCTAGCCGGCGCGATCGTGTTTGGCGTGCTGTCGCTCGTTTCCGGGTCTGGCAGCGACAACAAGGCGCTTGAAGCGAGGAAGGCCCCTCCCCCGGCAGCGGAGGCGCCCTACGACCCAAATTCTGTCATTGCGCCGACACTCGCCACTGCGCCTCGCGATCCGAATGCGCCCGTCCAGCTCACAGGCGAGCAGGTGCCGGCGATCGGGCCCGATGGTCAGCCAATCACACCCTACGGATCGGCGGGAGGGCAGCAGGGCCGTGGTGTCAGCGAGGCGGAGCGGCGTGCGAACGAAGCGCGTGAGCTGCGCGACAATGCCCGGCGATCGACGCTGATCGCGTACAACGGGGACCAGGGGGTCAGACGCGCGATCGGCGACGTCGCCAGCGCTGGTGCCGGGAACGCGCAAGGTGACGCTGGGACCGCTCCTTCGCGGACCAACCTGGACAATCTCAAGCAAACCTCGGCTATCGGCACCGCTACAGCGCGCATGATCGGCGACCGCAACTATCTGGTCACTGCGGGAGCCATCCTCCCTTGCACGCTGCAAACGGCTATGGACAGCACCGTACCGGGCTATGCGACCTGCATCATCCCTCGCGATGTCTACTCCGATAATGGCCGCGTCGTGCTGCTTGAGAAGGGCACCCGCGTTTTCGGCGAGTATCAGGGCGGCCTTCAGCGCGGCCAAAATCGCCTGTTCGCGATGTGGACGCGCGCCGTCACGCCACGCGGCGTAGCGATCGACATAGGCTCGCCGGCCTCTGACCCGCTGGGTCGTGCCGGCGTCACTGGCAAGATTGATCGGTTCTTCTGGCAGCGGTTTGGTGCCGCGATGCTGTTCAGCGTCCTCGACGCGGGCGGCCAGATCGCAGGCCAGGCCGTCAGCCCACAGGGCTCGACGGTTTTCCGCACTCCCGGTGATTCAACGTCGCAAATCCTTCAGGACACGCAGAACATCCGCCCGATCGTGCGCGTCAACCAAGGGACCGAGCTGGCAATCACCGTCGCCAAGGATTTCGATTTCTCGCAAGTTTATGGACTGGGGCTCAAATGAACGCGCCGTTCCGCAATACGGCGATCCTCGATCATGCTGTTCGGCCGCTGCGGCAATATCTCGATGACGATGGCGTGACCGAAGTCGTCATCAATGAGCCGACTATCGTCGGTGTCGAGCGGCATGGTGGCTGGACCTGGGAGCGGGAAGCGGGATTGACCCTCGACGCCCTCAACGAACTAGCCCGGGCAGCCGCGGCTTTCACTTCACAGGATGTGACGCGCGAAAATCCTATCTGCTCGACGATCTTTCCAACCGGCGAGCGGGTCCAGCTCGTCCTTCCACCCGTCGTGCCCGATGGCACCGTGTCGATCACCGTGCGCAAGCCGTCGACCAAGACAATGACGATGGCCGATTTCGAGGCCAGCGGCCTGTTCTCGGAAACGAAGGTCGCCACAAAGCGGGTCAGCCCCGTCGAGGAAAAATTGCTCGGCCTGCTTCATGCGGGACGGCACATCGAATTTTTCGAGTTGGCGGTGCAAAGCCGGCTCAACATCCTGATCTCCGGTGCCACAGGCTCGGGCAAGACGACGTTCTCCAAGGGGCTCATCAAGCTAATCCCGGAGAATGAAAGACTGCTGACGATCGAGGATACGCGCGAGCTGGTGGTGCCTCACCAGAACGTCGTCCACATGATCTACAGCAAGGACGGCACCGGCACCGCCAAGGTCTCGGCCAAGGAGCTGCTGGAAAGCGCCCTACGGATGCGACCCGACCGCATTCTTCTTCAAGAGCTGCGCGATGGGACCGCATTTTTCTACCTGCGCAACGTCAATAGCGGTCATCCCGGCTCGATTACGACGATCCACGCGGATTCGGCCGAACTGGCCTTCGAGCAACTGACGCTGTTGGTGAAGGAAAGCGAAGGCGGCGCAGACCTGGCGCGTGAGGACATACGCTCGCTGCTCAAGATCCTCGTCGACGTCGTGGTGCAGATGAAGAAGGTCGATGGGAAGTTCCGGATGACCGAGATCTACTACGATCCGGCAGGGCGTCATGCAGCCTAAAAGGGGCGCCATTCTCGCCCTCGGCATTCCGGTCGGGATCGTCGTGGCCTTCCTCATCACGTCGGTCATCGCCTGGATCTACCTGGGCCTCCCCAGCGCCAAGTTCGACATTTTCAAGATGCCGGGGTTCTTCTGGTATTATCGGCACGATCCCGTGGTGCTGAAAGCGCTCGCCGGAGGTGCATTGGTCGGCTTCATCATCGCCGGCCTCATGCTGTGGTGGGTCGCAAAGCGGAAGCCACCTCTCCACGGGGCTGCCCGCTTCGCCAAAGATAGCGAGATCCGTCGCGCCGGTTTCCGCGCAAATGACGGGATTGTCCTGGGAAAGAAGGGCGGGAAGTTCCTGACCTTCGGCGGCAATGAGCACTGTATCGTTGAGGCCCCTACCCGCTCGGGCAAAGGGGTCGGCATCGTCATCCCGAACCTGTTGTCATGGCAGGAGTCGGTCGTCGTCCTCGATGTGAAGCGTGAGAATTGGGAAGCCACGGCGGGTTTTCGCCAGAAATACGGCCAGGCCGTTTACCTGTTCAATCCGACCGATCCGGAAGGCCGAACCGCCCGTTATAATCCGCTCGGCTACATCGACCGCACCGATCCTGACCAAGTGGTGATCGAGCTGCAGAAGATCGCCACGATGCTGTTCGTGCCCCCCGAGCGCGGAGAGCCATTCTGGACGGATTCGGCGCGAACCGCCTTTGTCGGCGTCGGGGCCTATCTTGCGGTCGCCGATCAGCCTTTCACCATCGGCGCCATCTACCGGTTGATGACGACGGGCGACACGCGCGGGTTTTTCCGCCGCGTTCTCGAAGATCGCTCGCTCGATCTATCGCAAGGGTGCCGGAATGCGCTCGCTGACTTCACATCGGGGGCAGACAACACCTTTGCCGGCATCGTCCAGACCGTCACGTCCAAGCTCAGTCTGTGGCTCAATCCCCGCGTTGATGCGGCGACGGAAGAATGCGACTTCGATTTGCGCGAGCTGCGCACCAAGCGCATGTCGATCTATCTGGGCGTCTCCCCTGACGAACTGGATCGGGTGGCGCCGCTCTACAACCTCCTGTTTCAGCAACTCGTCGACCTGAACGTGCGTGACCTCCCTGACGAGAAGACGCCGCTAAAGATCCTCGTCATCCTGGACGAATTTGCGCGGATAGGGCGGGCGCAGGTGATTGCGAGCGCCTTTTCCTATGTGGCGGGCTACGGCATTCGGCTCTTGCCCGTCATCCAGTCCCGCTCTCAACTTCGCGCTGTCTATGGTGAGCACGTGGCGAATGAGATCGTCGCCAACTGCGGCGTCGAGGTCGCCTTCACGCCGAAAGAGCTGCGCGTGGCGAACGAGCTTTCCGAACGGATCGGCTATATCGGGCAGGAATCGATCACCAAGTCGCTCACGATCCACGGCGTTCTGGCGAACCGCTCCAAATCCATGTCGGATCAGCGCCGCGCCCTCCTGCTTCCGCAGGAGTTGATGCAATTCCCCGACACCGAATTACTCCTTTTGCGGGGCGGCATACCACCCATCCACGGGGACAAAATTCGCTACTACGCGGATGGCCTCTTTCGCGCGCGCGTGGAGGCAGCGCCGCAAGTGGCTCCGATCCCGCGCGTAGTGCGTGATGACGAGGATCTTCCCGACTGTGTGCTGCCGACATTCGATCAGCTCACGGACCCCGATCCATTCACCTTCGCGATGGATTGCGTCGTCACCCAGGATCATCCCGACATGCTCATCGACGTGTCGGCCGAGCAAAGTGGCAATGAGGTCATTGGTGTAATCGAACAGGAGCGCTGACATGGTTGAGAATGTCGAAGCTGCCGGCACAGGCAAGGAAGGCGAGGCACGCCGCAGGCGTCCGATGGAAGTGCCCGCCGAGCTGGACTCTCGGTTCCTCCGGGTTGGCGACAAGCTCTATCGAAGCGCGCACGACAAACAGCCGGTCGCGACCATCACGCCTGATCGCATCAAGGCGAAAGACCCAAACTCCCTTCCCGATCTGATCCGGCTCGCGAAGGAAAACGGGTGGACTGCGATCAAGGTCAGCGGCGATGCCGAGTTCCAGCGGGCTGCCTATCTCGCCGCCTCGGCGCAGGGCATAAAGGTTGACGGCTACAAACCTGACGAGAAGACGAAGGCCGCGGCCGAGCGTGAGGCGTTGCGGCAAGGCGGCGTGCCCGACAATCAAGCGCGATCGACGCGGACCGCCAACCAGGCCCGCGACACGAGAGAACAGGCCGAACCGCGTGCCGATCTGGCCGAACGATTCCGCCGGCAGTCAGATGTCCAGAACGCGAAAGACCCCGAGTTGCGCAAGGCGCAAAGCCATGTCGCACTTGCAATGGCGGTCGCGGCCGAACGCTTCCCCAGCGATTACGATAAACGGCGCGAGTTCGTGGCGGAGCGCAAGGAGGAAGTGGCAGCTCGGATCGGCCGTGGCGAGACGATTGCCGGCATTGAGGTCAAAGCGCGCCAGGAACAGCGGGTGCGTGAGATGGCGCAGGATCAGATCCTTCAGAAATCCCGGAGCCGATGAAGCGCACCATCGAGCCTGACCATTTTCGCATCGCATTCCCTCGGCGCGGAGCTACCATCGCGGTATGGGGCTGACCTTCAATTCACTGCTGGACGACTAGGGGTGACTGCACGAAAGTGACTTATCTGCACGCTAAGAGCGAACGGACCGGGAACGCTGGGACTTTGTGTTCTTCTCCGTGGCTTCGAGGGCTTTGTAGAGGGCGGTTTTGCCGATCTTGAGGCGCGCGGCGGCCTCGCGAACTGTGAGGCCGGAAGCGATATGTTCGCGCGCCTTGCGGAGCTTGTCAGGTGTGACCACTGGCCGCCGCCCACCGGGGCGACCTCGCTCGCGAGCGGCCTTGAGGCCTGCATGGGTGCGCTCCCGGATCAGATCGCGCTCAAACTGGGCAAGCGAGCCGAAGATGTTGAACACCAGCATCCCGCCCGAAGTGGTGGTGTCGATGTTCTCGGTGAGCGAGCGGAACCCGATACCTCGCGTCGCTAGCTCGCCGACCTTCTCAATCAGATGGCTCATCGAGCGCCCAAGACGGTCGAGTTTCCAAACCACCAGCGTGTCGCCGCTGCGCAGATAGGCGAGCGCCTCGGCCAGGCCGGGCCGATCGGCTTTTGCACCAGATGCGTGATCGTCGAATATCCGGTCGCACCCGGCCGCGTTCAGCGCGTCGAGCTGGAGTGAGAGCTTCTGGTCTGCCGTCGAGACGCGCGCATAGCCGATCAACGCCACATGCAGCCCAATCCTGTCCGTTTTCCCATCATTATCTGATCTTGTCCGAATCGCCGTTATAGGTCCAGAGTTAACGGACATATTCCTGCTGGCCGCCAGAGGACCGTCTGACGGACAAGGACGCGGAAGGAGATAGTGCTTGGCGAGACGGCGACTGGTGAGCGCGGAAATCTGGGCAGGGCATTATGGCGCGCCGCTCGATGAGCGCGAGATTGCGCGGCACTATACGCTGACCGGTGACGACCTGGAAATTGTCGGCCGCCGTCGCGGCGATGCCACCCGGCTCGGCTACGCGATGCTCCTACTCTATATGAGATGGCCTGGCCGTGCGCTGGAAGCGGGTGAAGTCCCGCCCGCTCCTGTGCTCGCCTATGTGGCGCAGCAACTCGGCGTCGCGCCCGAAGCCTTCGCGGACTATGCCCATCGGGACCAGACCCGTCGCGAACATCTCGTTGAAATCCGACGATCGCACGGGTTCAGGATTTTCGACCGCAAGGCTTTCCACGAAGTTGTCGCATTCTCGATCCCGATCGCACAGACCATCGTCCACCCCGGCCAGATGGCGGGGGTCATCGTTGACGAACTTCGGCGCCGGCAGATCCTCCTGCCTTCTTCATCGGTTCTCGAAGCGGTACTCCGGCGTGCTCGCCAGCAGGCCGAACAGCTTACCTATGAAGTGCTCACGAACGGCCTGCGGCCCGATACGCTGCAGGGGCTGGACGATCTGCTGGCCCGACGAACAGGGCAAGCCGCGACATGGCTATCCTGGCTGCGCAATGCACCACAGTCGCCGGCAGCGCGCAACATCCTACGCCTGATCGAACGGCTCACTCATATCCGCGCGCTGGATCTCGATCGCGCCCGTGCCGACATGATCCCGGCTTTGACTTTTGACAGGCTGGCGGACGAAGGCAGCCGGATCACACCCCAGCACCTTGGCGAACTCAATGCCCTGCGCCGCCATGCGACGCTGGCGGCGCAGGGCATCCGTCTTGAGGAAAGCCTGACCGATGCCACCCTGACGATGTTCGACAAGCTGTTGGGCAGCATGTCGCGTCGCGCCGAGAACCGGACCCGTGACAAAGCCCTCAAGACGGTGCGCGAGTTGCAAGGCCATCTCCGGACGCTCACAGGGTCTTGCCGCATTCTCATCGAAGCGCGCACCAACGGTGTGGACTCTCTGGCGCAGATCGAGGCGCTGGATTGGCAGCGCTTCGCCGTGGCGGTCGCGCGGGCCGAAGTACTCGGGCGACCGGAAACCGTCGATCGCACCGCTGAATTGATCGAGCGGCATCGCACGGTGAAGCTCTTTGCCGGTGCCTTTCTCAACACCTTCGAATTTCGCGGCGCCGGTGCGGTGCAGGGACTCCTGTCGGCGCTTACCATCATCGCGGAGCTATACCGGACCGGCAAACGGCGCTTGCCTGATCGCGTGCCGCTGCGCTTTGTGCCCTCCGCATGGCGGCCGTTCGTCCTGCGGGACGGCATCGTCGATCGCGCCGCCTATGAACTATGCGCCTTGTCCCAGCTACGGGAGCGGTTGCGAGCGGGAGACATATGGGTCTCGGGAAGCCGCCAGTTCCGCGATTTCGATAGCTACCTCATCCCGCCGGCCACCTTCGACGCGCTTCGCGAGAAGGGGCCGTTGCCGCTCGCCATCGAAACGGACTTCGATCGTCATATCGAGGAAAGGCGCGCCAGGCTCGACACGGCGATCGAACAGGTGACGGTCCTCGCCCGACAGGGCGAGCTGCCCCAGGTCAGGCTTGACGAAAGCGGCCTTATCATCTCGCCGCTGAAAGCGGCAACGCCACCCGCCACCGAGATTGCCCGTCGCGCTGCCTATGACCGACTGCCGCGCGTGAAGATCACCGATCTCCTGCTTGAGGTCGATGCCTGGACCGGGTTCAGCGAATGCTTCATCCATCGGCGTTCGGGCCGGGAGGCCGACGACCGCAATGCGCTGCTCACCGTCATCCTTGCCGATGGCATCAATCTCGGCCTCACACGCATGGCGGAAACCTGCCGAGGCGCAAGCCTGCGCCAGCTCGCCCATCTCCACGACTGGCACATCAGCGAGGCCGCCTATGGTGAAGCGCTGGGAAGGCTGATCGACGCCCATCGCGCCATGCCGCTCGCCGCGCTGTGGGGAGACGGCACCACCTCGTCGAGCGACGGACAGCAATTCCATGCCGGGGGCCGTGGCGCCGCAATCGGCGACATCAACGCGCGCAGCGGCAACGAACCGGGCGTTGCCTTCTACACCCATGTCTCGGATCGATATGACCCCTTCGCGACCCGGGTAATCGCGGCGACCGCCGGCGAAGCTCCCTATGTGCTGGATGGCTTGCTGTATCAGCAGACCGGCCTGACAATCGAGGAGCACTACACCGATACAGGCGGTGCATCGGACCATGTGTTCGGCCTTATGCCCTTCTTCGGCTACCGCTTCGCGCCGCGCCTGCGCGACATCAAGCAGCGTCGTTTGCACCTCCTTCCCGGCCAGGAAGCCGGCCCCTTGCTTGCCGGCATGACGGCCGAACCGATCGCATTGGGTCATGTCGCGGCGCATTGGGATGAACTGCTGCGGTTCGCCACATCGATACGCACCGGCACCGCCACCGCTTCGGCGATGCTTCGCCGCCTGTCCGCCTATCCGCGACAGAACGGACTGGCCCTCGCGATGCGCGAGCTGGGCCGCCTCGAACGCTCGATCTTCATGCTCGACTGGCTGCGCGACATTGATCTGCGCCGGCGTACCCAGGCGGGCCTCAACAAGGGCGAGGCCCGCAACGCGCTCGCACGCGCGCTCTTCTTCAACCAGCTCGGCGAATTGCGTGATCGGCGGTTCGAGAACCAGACCTATCGCGCCTCCGGCCTCAACCTGCTCGTCGCCGCCATCATCCTGTGGAACACCCGCTATCTCGAAGTGGCGCTGGCTGATATCGGCACGCCCGACGAAATCGCACGTCACGTCGCGCCATTGGGCTGGGAACATATCTCGCTCACCGGCGACTATAGCTGGAATGTTGAAGATCGGCCCGATCCGGATGTCCTGCGGCCACTGCGCGCCATCAGTTCGTTGCTCGCCGCGTAACGTTCACCATACGTTCGCGCTTAGCGTGCGGATGCGTCACTTTCGTGTAGTCACCCCGACTACGGCATCGATCCGCGTGACGTGCGCCTGCTGCGTCACCAAACAATCAAATATGCAGGTCGGACGCCATACACTTTGTGGCGAGACGACCATGACGGGTTCCTGCTCTATCAGTCCATCCAAAGCGTTCAGAATGGACCGAAGCTGACAGGGAGATATTGGGCCAGCTTCGTCGTCACCCCAGCAGCCTCGACGCTGTTCGTAGGACTCTACGAGATCGAGAAGATAGGACCGTGCGATCCCACCATCATTGATCCCCTGCGGGGCGTGCCGGTGACACAGGGAGGCGCCCGCGAACTCGATCTATACCGACAGGCCGTAGTGGGCGTCTCTATGGAGGACGCGGGTCGCGTCTATATCGATTGGGGGCCGGGAACGCGGGCCTGGGTTCAAAGGGCACAAGAGAAGCCGAAGCCCATTTTGGAAGTCACCCGCATCTTTCAGGAAGAGGCTTTCCCGGGCTACACGGCCTTCATCGCGAACCTCTCGGCGATCGAGGCGCTGCCGTCGAACTGGCTCGCCGCGCTCAGGGCCGCGCGCGGGATCTACCTTCTGACCTGCCCCCGCACCAAAGAGCAATATGTAGGCTCTGACGTGCTCCCCAAAGCTCTACCAGTCATAACTGGAGTCCGGGGTTGGTATGGTGCCCCTCGGGGCGGTGTTGCACAACCCGCCTGGCAGCATCGGCGGGCGTCAGCCCGCCAACACCACTATGCGGCCGCACATGGTTGTAGTCGTCGCGCCAGAGCCGCAGCACCGAGCGGGCATGGCCGAGCGACACGAACAGCGTCTCGTTGAGGCACTCGTCACGCAGGCGGCCGTTGAAGCTCTCGACATAGCCGTTCTGCTGCGGCTTGCCCGGCGCGATGTAGTGCCACTCGACAGGTCGCTCCTGCGTCCATCTCAGGATCGCCAGGCTGGTCAGCTCGGTGCCGTTGTCGCTCACGATCATCAGCGGCGGTACGCCTCTGACGGCGATGATGGCGTCGAGCTCACGAGCGACACGCGCGCCTGACAGCGAGGTGTCGGCCACCAGCGCGAGGCACTCGCGCGTAAAGTCGTCGACTACCGCAAGGATGCGGATGCGCCGGCCGCTGATCAGCGTGTCGCTGACGAAGTCGAGGCTCCAGCGCTGGTTCGGTCCCTGCGGCAGCGTCATCGCTCGCGTGCCCATGGCTCGCTTGCGGCCACGCCTGCGCCTGACCCGAAGGTTCTCCTCGCGGTATAGCCGCAGCAGCTTCTTGTGGTTCATGACCAGACCCTCGCGAGCCAGCATGATGCCAAGCCGACGGTAGCCAAACCGACGGCGCTCAGCCGCGATCTCCCGTAACCGCGACCGCAGGTCGCCATCATCACTACGCCGGGGCGCGTAGCGCACCGACGTCCTGTCCACGCCGAAGATCGTACACGCCCGACGCTCGCTGATGCCGAACAGCTGCCGAGCATGCTCGACAGCCTTCCGCTGAGCGGCGGGCCTCACCAGTTTTTTGCCGCGACTTCCTTCAGCACGGCATTGTCGAGCATGGCGTCCGCCAGCAGCCGTTTGAGCCGGGCGTTCTCCTCCTCGAGCACCTTCAGCTTGCGCGCCTGCGACACGTCCATGCCGCCATACTTGGCCTTCCACGCGTACAGCGTCGCGCTGCTGATGCCGTGCTTGCGACACACATCGGCGGTCTTCATCCCGCCTTCCTGCTCGCGCAGCACCGCGATGATCTGCTCCTCGCTGAACCTGGTCTTCCTCACGTCCGTCTCCTCACGAAGGCGGACTCTAGCTCAAACTGGCAGAGTTTCAGGGGAGCACGTCAGCTCCGCCTATGGTGAGGATGGCTTTCTCGGCCGCTGGACAGGCTACGCGCGCGATGGCCACGGTGGCAACATCGGGCTGAAAAGTCGCGAGCTCTCGGACTACCAAGTATCCATTCTGGAGGTCTGCGGGTCGGGCTTAACGGTTGACGAGATCATCCGCGTGGAGGCCCTTTGGAAAGCAAAGCTTCAGAGCAGGGAAATGGGCCTCAATAAGAACTAGCGGGTTCGCTCAGTGCGTCTGGTGATCCAAGCCGATCCCACGCCTCGCGATATTCTTCAAGCGCGTAGGACTTGGGCTGGAGCCAGTATGAGGCAGTGCCGGCCTGGTTGACGCCACGATGGGCTGCGGCCTTCACTTCATCCAACGTCAGCACGAAGCATGTAGGCGAGGCAGTGTTTGCATTGATGGTGACGACCCACCAGTGCGAGCAAAGTCGGTCGAGCGATCCGCCAAGGGGCACCGGCGCCCGCTTCGACAGCGCTTTCGACTGGATCGGCAGTACGCGCGCCTCGTCATCGCTTGCGGCGTAGAGATCGGCTCCACGCGCATTTCTGACCGTCGGCATCACATGCCAACCCCGCCGGGATAGCTCGCGCGCGACATGGTAGAGGCCGACATTTCCTGTGAGTTGATGGCGCATTGTCAGCGACGTCTTGCCGGAGGTGGAGGTGTGCCACGTGGCACACCCGGTTCAAGCGAAGGATCGGTCCGCGCTGGCTGTCGCGCCGCTATGACCCGCGCTTCGGCATCCCGTAGCATCCGATCGGGGACCGTCTCGATGTTGGCCCGCTCTTGGAGGAATGTTCGGACATCGCCGGCGAGCTTGCGATCCTCGTGATCGGCGCTGCGGTCGAGCCGATCGGCCGCAGCCTCATAGCGGCGCCTCGTGTCCTGCCAGCGCGCGCGGGTCTTCGACACGAATGCGGGCTGCTCGGCATTGCCAAGTGCGATCTGCATCGCCTCACGGGCCTGACGAAGATCTGTTTCGGTCGGCTGACGGGATGCGCCGCTGCGTATGCGGGAGCGAAGCTGTGTCAGCGCCATGCTGGTCCCCGCCCTCCCCTGGCCTCGGCTGTAACGAGGCGTTGCCTCGGCCTCGACGCCCCGGCTGCGCAGCGCCTCGGCAAACGCCTCGCGAAATCGAAACAGATCCTCGCGGCGTGGGTCGAACCGCTTGCGGTTCAATCCCTCGGCCTGGACGGTCAAATGCACGTGAGGTCGCGGCGTGTCCGTATGGAGCGCCATGAGATAATCGTGATTATCGCCGATCATGCGCTCGGCGGTTTCGCGCACGGCCTGCTTCACAGTTTCAGGGTCCGTGCCTGCCGGCATCGAAAACACCATCGCGACGGCTGAAACGGACGTCCCTTGCCGCCAGTAGAGGGAATCGGACCACTCATCCGCGATCCGCTGCGCATCCTCCTTCGTCGCGAGCTGTTCCCCGTCGCGCGTCTCAAGAGGAATGTCGCCATGACGGCCGATATAATCGAGATGCGCGGCAAGGTGCTTCGCGCCCTTCTTCCGCCCCGTAACCTTGACCAGCACCTCCGGGGCTCGGCGCACGACGCGCGCAAGCGTCGCCCGAACATCAGTGCGGCCAAGTGACGTTAGCGCCCCTCTTGTAGCGAAAGGCCCGGTCTGATTGACCAGATGCTTGGCGTATTTGATGTTCGGATCGCTGACGAGGCGTGGCTTGAAGCTGGGCTTCATTGCCTCCCACAGCTCGTCCTCGCGATCCCCGAACGACATTAGTCAGCCACCTCCCAAAAGGCGGTTTCGCCGCGCAGCGCAGCCGCCAGCGCCTCGATCTGCTCGTTGATCTCTTCGCGCATGTCGGCGATCCTGCGCAGCTCACGATCGATTTGCAGGCCGCTATCGGCCATCATCGCAGCGTTCCCGGCCTTCATGGCCTGATTTAGATTTCGCCCGATCCGCGTGAGCTGCATCCGGATCGGCGCCACCGCGTCGCGCAGCCCGTCGTCGACACCTGCCTTGAGCGCAAGATGGCGACGGACAAGCGCCTTGATCCACCCTGCCCGATCGACACCGCGTTGCGCCGCCCGATGATCGAGGACTGCGGTTTCGACGTCGGTGAAACGAAGGTTGACCCGATTGCTGGGGCTGTCCGCCCTGGGTGCGATCCGGGGCGCGTCAGCGACATGCTTCAATGACTGCTGGAGGACGGTGCGGAGGAGAGCGCTCCGCCCTCCCCTCCCCTCGGCGACTGCATCGAACGCCGCCAGCAACTCGCGATCGACGCGCGCCGTCAGCATCGCTGTGTCCTTTGTGGGGGATGCAGGCTGCGGCGCAATCGACATAGCCCGAAGGCTAATGTAATACACAAGACGCCGCAACACCTATCCTGCCATCAAACATCCCCCACTAAAATCTGCCTTCACGTGTGCCACGTGGCACAGCAATCCATCTTGCAAGTGAGAAATCGCGGAAAGAAGGATTGAGCCCGGAAGCGAGGGGCGGCAACTGCCGGCGCTCTCCGTTCACTCGGCGAGATTAGCGCCAGCTAACGATCCGGGGCTCTGCTTCACCGTCGAAATGTAGCAGCGCCTCGACCACCATTGCGCGCTTGCCTTCAAGCTCGATCGTAGGGCGCTCGATGCGCGGCTTGCCACCCTTCGGTTTCGACGTTGCTCGGGGGGGTGGCGTTTGAGACGGCGCGGAAAGAACAGGAACCGGTGTCTCATCCAGCGCGCGTTCGGCTTCGTCGTCCCTGATCTCGTCCGTCGTCGGTGCCAGAGAAGTTGCATCCGGCTCGCTATCAGTCGACGGTTCCGGCGTGGAGGCAGGGGTAGGGGGCGCGACACCCTCCACTGGAGCCGCCTCGGGCTTTGATGTGGACTTCTTCCCGCCAATCTCGCGCGCGAACCGCTCACACGCCAGCACGGTCATGTCCTCAGCGGCGGTATTCGCAACAAACGCACGTGTCGCCGCATCATCGGCCTTCGCAGCCTGGGTCAAAGCGACAGCACTTCGCATCGAGATGTCCGCAAATAGCGCCGCGACATAATCGGGAGCCTTTGCCAGCCCCTGATAGCGGGTCAGCAACGTGCGGTTGCGGCCTGTCGCGCGTGCCAGCTCGGCGAGCGAACGTCCCTTCGCTACCTGGCCGGTGACGAAACGGATCATGTCGGCGGTCGACAAGTCCTCGCGCTGATCGTTCTCGATGAATTGATCGATGCGCACCTGTTCGATGTCGTCGGCCTTGCTGACGATCGCGCGGACCTGCATTCCCAGCTTCCGGCACGCACGCCAGCGCCGCTCGCCGAACATGATCCGATAGCGCCCATCTTCATCCTTGGGCGCGACGGTGATCGGTTGAAGCTGGCCCCGCTCCTTGATCGTCTCGGCCATCTCATCGATCGTCGCTTCGTCGATCGCACTCCGCACGTTCTCGGGATCGGGGTAGAGCAGCTCGGGATCGAGAAGCTGGACGCGATCGGCGTCAGCAACAGCCGCTTTCTCGCTGAAAACATCAAAGCCGGAGAAATCTGTCATTTGTGGCTCCCGATCCGGGTCATGGCTTCCTCAAGGAAGGCGCGCATGGGCGGCAAAGAGGTCCGAACGTCTTTGTCGAACCGCCAGACCGGGACATGCTCCTGCATCGCCTGGCTGTAGTGCGCACGCTCGGGAAGAAAGTTCGTGAACAGATTGCGCCCGATCTTCTCCTTGATCGCAGCAAGCATCTTCATTTGATGGGTGTCGTTTGCACGCACTCGGTTCGGAACTAGCCCCACGACGTGGATTGGCGTCTTCCGGCGCTGGTTCACCGTCGCAATCGAGTCCGAAACCTGCTTCGTCGCTGCCGGCCCGAACGGTCCTAGCTCGACGGGAACAATCAAGTGATTGCATACCAGCAGCGCCGCATAGTTGATCCACGACCAAGAGGGCGGCGTATCGATGACGCAAAAGTCGAAATGAGAATCGAGCGCGGGAAAATTGGCATTAATGTTAGTCAGCGCGCGAGGATAGTCGGCATCGTATTCGCCGCCCATGCGGTTCGAATAGATAGAGAGGCGGGGAAGGCTGGTCGGCGGAACATAGTTCGGCTCGAACAGCGGCTTACACGTGCCAAGGCTCTCGAAGTCGGCGAGGGCATCGGTTGCATTGCACTGCCGGTCAAGGTCGAGGAACAGCACACGATGCCCGGCATCAGCCAGCACCCACGCCAAGTGACAAGCGATCATCGTCTTGCCGGCGCCGCCCTTCTCCACATTAATGGCAATGGTCTTCACGCCCTACCAACCCCGATCCGAATTGTTGTTCCAATGGTCATAGCCGCGATAGTTGGAATCGGTTCGCGTGTTGCGACGCGCCTCCTCATCAGGCGTGTCGCCGCTCCAAATGCGCGGATTACGGCCGCCACCGCCCCGAAGGACGGCCCAACCAATCAGGACGAATAGTCCGATCGTCAGCAGATTATCCCACATGGCAGTGCCTCCGTCGCCTTGATGAAAGGCGCATCCTGTAATAAGTGGTATCTGAAATCACGTCAATAGGTGGTATCAACAATATGCGTACTTCGGGATGACCACTAGCAAATCAGGAACGGCAGGTCGCCCGCGGATTAACGCGGAAAAGACGATGGCGCGATTTCCGGAAGGGACGCTCGGCCGGATCAAGGCCGTGCTGCGGGATGGTGAGAACCAGTCCGACTTCATGCGCGAAGCGGTCGAGCTGGAACTTCGCCGGCGAGAAGGGCCGCCAGTAGGCGGCCCCGACCGCTCTTAGTCGCGATCCTCCGATCCCTTGGCGAGTACCGCAAAGCCGTCGGCGATCAGCTCCACCGTGTAGCGCCGGCCCTCAGCCGTGTCGTAGGAGTTTTGGCGCACGCGGCCCGTGATATGCACCAGGTCGCCCTTCTGGGCTTTGCCGCCGCGCTCGATCAGCTTGCCGAACAGCGTCACCTCGTTCCAATGGGTGTCCGTCACCCACTCGCCATTCTCCTGGCGGTTGTAGTTGGCGGCGACGTTCACCTTCGTCACCTTGTCGTGCTCAGAGATCTTGCCCACCCGGCCGATGATCCGAAACTCCGCGATATTCTGCATGGTCCTGTCCTTTCCATCGATCAGGCTCATTCCTGATGGGAATTGAAGGGGAGTGCAGACGCCGCGATCCAGCTAAAAAACGGAGGGTCCGCGTGGCGGAAACCGTAGGCGCAGCCGGTTTTTTGCTTGATCGTGCAAGGCGGCCAGCGCCCATTTTCCCATCAATACAGGAATAGCCAATCGAAGGACGGCAATCACAATCGCGCGGCATCGATTTCGCGCCCAACAGGAATGCCGACGCGACAAGAGGAAGGTCGTTCAAGCCGCAACCACCGAGCCGAATTGAGATGGCAGGCAGCTTTGGAAATGAGATGACGGTGCCGATCACGCCTCTGCGGCCCTTTGGGCTGGACGCTACGGCCGCGTTCGTCGATGAAAATCGCTATCATCAAGCACGAACGTGGCCATTTGAGCGCGACGGAAACCGCTTGCTCCTCTCGGGAGCATCGCGACGCGTAGCGCCGCGTCCGACGGAGCGGCTAAGTGCCTCGGGGTGGGATTTTGTCCTGTGGGTTCGTCTAGGCCGTTCTGCGCCGTCAGGCGTTAGAGCGTTGGCCGACTAGGCCAACTCCATCTGCCCTTAGATTATATGAATCTAGGAGCGGTTGACCATTTTTTTGAGACTCTTGCTTCTCGAGCGCAATGGCAAGGCTGTCCAACACCCGGCGCAGACCGTCGTCCTCGATCTCCTCAGCCACCACCTGTCGCGGCGTCCGCCAAAGGCGCATCGTCTCGATTTCTTCGATGCGGTCGATCTCGCGTTGCACAACATCGTCGGGGAGCGGAACGGGACGCAGGAAGCGCGGAAGAAATCGAGCAAGCCGATTGGGAAAGCTCATGCGATAGACGTTCGACGTCTGCGCATTGCGGGCCTTGGGACGATCAGCGGGCGGATCGATCGGCACGCAGCGGCGCTGCTTCTCGATCAAGCCCATCGTGGCGAGGATCGAAAGGCCCCGCCCGACGCTCGCACGAGACAGGCCGCTTGCAGCCTCGATCCACTCCCAGGTCGGAAACACCTTGCCAGCGCACGTCCGGGCCAAGGTGGTAAGCTGCTCGAACACGCGCACGGCTGCCGGCGTTATCAGCGTCACAAGCCGCTCGTCTTCGGTGAGTTGTCGCCCCTCGGCGCGCGCCAGCCTGCGCACGGCATTCTTGCGCTTCAGCAGCTCGACGGCCTTCTTGTAGAGCCGGTCGGTCTCGCCTTTGGCATAGCTATAGAAGAAGTCGTCCTCGAACGTGCCCGCCTTGCGGCTGTTCGGGTGGACATGCGCCCGTGTCGGATTTGCAGACCCCGATCGCGATCGTGGGCGCGCCCGCTCGATGCGGTCGAGCGCCATGAAGCTCGCCTTCGCGAGTGAAACAGCTCCCATCTTCCGTCCCCTTCGTGGGGCCGGGACCAGGCAAAACTAGAGCGTGGCGCGAAGCGCGCTCCCTTGAACCAAGGCTCGGGAACGAGTATGAGGGGGGTGTCTTACGTCCCGATCGATGCTTGCAGGCATCGCTCATCACGTTCCAGGGTGCCCGGCCTTCGTGCCGGGCATTCGTTTATGTGGTCACGGCCGCTCCCTGATGGCCGATCGCAGAATGCTCCCGGCACTCCGATATTTTTGGCGAATTACGCGGAGGGGCGAAACAGTTGAAGTTCGTGCTTTCGACGACCGACTCCAACAAAAGTTCGTGCTTTCGCTGACCGTTGCCGATCGCGTTCGTGCTATTGGCGACCGCGCTTCGTGCTTTGGCCGACCCTACTTCGTGCTATCGCTGACCGAAGGGCGGCAACGCCGCTTAGTTGATTCGCGAAGTCGAACTGATGAAGAGGTCAGGCACTTGCCAAGAGGGGGCGGGGAGTAATCTTGACCCGTCCAGCTCCGGCGTTGCGTCGCGATCGCCCTTTTTCAGATGTCGCGGCATGTTCGAGCAAATCGAAGGTGAAGCCGGGAATGCTGTTTTCGTCGGCTATTCGTTTAAGCTCGTAGCGGAAATGCTTGAGCGAGCTTTGATAGCCGAGTTGTAAGCGCAGCTCGTCAAGATCGACATCGACAGCACCATGCACACAGGCAGAGCGCGCAACCTCGTAAAGCCGCCGCTCGATGGGACCGAGCTGGAAATAGCTGGGAGCATAGTCGAGCACACGCCGGTCTCGCAAAATGGCACGGTATAGCCAATCGCACAGCCGTACCTTGACGGCTTTCAGCCGCTTATCGCCAGTTTTGGTCTTGGTGTAATGAAGCTGGGCCTCGGACAGCCACGAGAAAAAGCCGGCCTGGCCCTCGCCACCAGCCTCGATGTTGGTCTTGATCTGCGTGCCCTGCAGCCGCTCCAATGCGTCCGACAGGCGAGCGTAGGATCGCGCCGATCCATTGACGCCAGTGACGCGGAATAGATCATGAGCCGTGAAGTAGAAGTCTTGCGACACGCCGACACCGGCTTCCAGTTTCGCCACCATCAGGCTGGCGATATAGAGCAGCACTTCCTTGTCATAGATCGTCGCGACGCCTTTGGAAGTGGCAACGATTTCGATTGAAACCGTATCGGTCTTATAGGCGAGCGGTTTTGTCCATTTCCCTTTGCTCAGTGCGAAGAACGGGAAAGCCATCAGCGAACGCTCGCCGCGCACCTCGGTCAGCAACGGACTGTCGAGCGCGAAAAGATCGCCCTGGATCGAACCGGCGTCATTCATGGTAGGGCGGCCCCCGTCCGAAGGCGATCGGTCGGTGAAAGCACGAAGATGGGGTGCGGAATCGTCCGCATCCCTCCAATCGCCTCGCCACAGGCCGCAAAGTTCGTGCTTTCGATGACCGTTTGCAGCGCGCGCCGTGTGCCTTCGTGCTTTTGGCGACCGAAGCTGCCGGCGTGTCTCTTAAACGATCGTTTTTGAAGCGACTTCATGTGAGACACCGATAGCAGCAATCGGCCGTGTCTCAAAACGCTTTCGCAAAATGCTCGTGGCATGATAGGGGTCGCGGATGAGTTTTGAGACTGATCGATGCTAATCGGCTATGCGCGCGTATCGACCGCGGAGCAGGATCTGACGCCCCAACTCGTAGCGCTGAAGGAAGCAGGCTGCGATCGCACTTTCTCGGACAAGGCATCTGGAGCCAAGGCGAACCGCACTGGCTTGGCCGAAGCGTTGTCGCACGCTCGCGAGGGGGACGTGCTGGTCGTATGGAAGCTCGATCGCCTTGGCAGGACGATGAAGGGGCTGGTCGATCTTGCGGCCGAGCTGGCAGATCGCGGCATCGGCCTTCGATCCATCACCGATGGCATCGACACGGCAGGGACGGCGGGGAAGCTCGTCTTTCACATCATGGCTGCGATGGCCGAGATGGAACGCGACCTCGTGCGCGAGCGAACGACGGCCGCGCTCATCGTCGCGCGTAGCGCAGGCCGGGTAGGTGGGCGCAAGAAGGTCATGACGCCCAAGCGGATCGAGGCCGCGCGAAAGCTCCTGGCATCGGGCATGTCCGCCCGCGAGATCGCACCAACGATCGGGGTGTCGGTGGCGACGTTGTACCGCCATCTGCCTGCCCCCGAACAAGAGGCGATCAACGCGGAAGAGATGGAACGGGATGGCGCGGCAGGCGCGTCGACCATCAAACCTACGGAGTAAGCGATGAAACTAGCCGCCCTAGTCGAAGCCCTTTCAGCGATCGCCAAGGATCATCCGGAAGCGGAGATCGTCATGAGCGACGGCGAGACCGCTTACAATCTTCGCGAGCGACCGATCGCCTGGTCGGACTTCCCTCATGATGGCAACGGTAGCGTCACGCTCTATTATGGAGGGCTGGCTGACGCCCTCGGCCCTCGGCCGATGTCTCGCTGAACTTCTTGGGGGCCGATGCGCCCCCCGTCAGGTCGGCGTCGCGTCGGGAGGGGGGCCTTGCGCGATCGACCATTCTCTACCGGTCCTGGCCTGAAGCCGCTCGACGATCTTTTGACCTCGCTCGGCGAATATCTCGTCGAGCGCATCGACGAGCTTCGTCCAGTCGTTCGACCCTCCGATATAGAACCCGAAGCGGAAGCCTAGATTGACGATGAAGCGCCCTTCATCCTCCTGGATCTTCATTTCATCGTTGACGGAATGGCTCTGTTGCAAAGATTGGCGGCAGTCAGAGGTAGGCTGTCGCTCTGCGCCGATCAGGCGGCTGCTGCGAAATGGTGGTTGAGCATGCCCATGGCCTCCGTCAGCGCCGAGGGCCCAATGCCAAAAGCTCTCTCCACAAGGCGCACCTCGCCCCTGATGCCGGGCTGCAGGCACCAGGGGCGAGCCTGTCCTTTGCGCAGGGCTCGCATGACTTCGAATCCCTTGATCGTGGCATAGGCCGTGGGGATCGATTTGAAACCGCGCACCGGCTTGATCAGTATCTTGAGCTTTCCGTGATCGGCCTCGATCACGTTATTGAGATACTTCACCTGCCGGTGGGCCGTCTCCCGGTCCAGCTTTCCTTCGCGCTTCAATTCGGTGATCGCTGCACCATAGCTCGGCGCTTTGTCGGTATTGAGCGTGGCAGGCTTTTCCCAGTGCTTCAGGCCTCGCAGGGCCTTGCCCAGGAACCGCTTCGCTGCCTTGGCGCTGCGGGTCGGCGACAGGTAGAAATCGATCGTGTCGCCCCGCTTGTCGACTGCCCGGTACAGGTAGGTCCACTTGCCCCGCACCTTGACGTAGGTTTCATCCAGGCGCCAGCTCGGATCAAAGCCACGCCGCCAGAACCAGCGCAGCCGCTTCTCCATCTCCGGGGCGTAGCACTGGACCCAGCGATAGATCGTCGTATGGTCGACCGAAATGCCGCGTTCCGCCAGCATTTCCTCAAGGTCGCGATAGCTGATCGGATAGCGACAATACCAGCGCACCGCCCACAGGATCACATCACCCTGGAAATGGCGCCACTTGAAATCCGTCATCGTTCCGTCCGTCCAATCTCCGCCAAGCATGCTCAAGCTTCACGATTTTTGCAACAGAGCCAACGCAACCATGAAGCGGGTGCCGCTCGCGATCTTGCCGTCGGCAAGCAGCTTCTCGAACGTCCGATAGGATTTGAGCGCCGCCGACGCATAGCCCAGAGGCGGGAAGACCGCATCACTCGCCGCGTCCGGCTTCCTGGAATAGAGATCGACCTGAACGGCTCCATAGCCCTCGACATGCTGGCGCTTCTCGAGCATCGGCGCCTGGTCCATGACGCTCTTCTGCCAGTTGATCCAGTTCGTCCGCTCCCCCGTCTCGCCGTCCGGGATCGCCCTGATGCGGTCGCCCAAAGTGCCCGAAACCGCGGAAAACACTTCCTGTTCGTCACGCAAGGGAACGCTGCCCACAAGGAGAATGGGGGTCCGGGCATCGCTCATTCAATCATCCTCATTTCTATATCGGTTCGGTCCGGGATCAGGCAAAGTTCAGCATTTCCAGCTGCTGCGCTGGTCGCAGGACCGCTCGCTTCCCGACTTCCGGGCGCACCCTAGAGCCGGGACCGGCAGCGCGGAACTTCGCCACAGTGGATTATGCTTATCCAGAATCCGCAATTTTGTAGGCGCGCCGGGCGAACGTGGCGCCCCTCCCAGCCAACCCCCTTTCGCGACCGACGTCGGCCTAGGCCGTCCTGACAGGAATGCCCGTCCGCCCCTGCACAAATTCCAGGTCGAGATCGTCGGCAAGCTCCTGGGCGATCAACTCGCCGGAATCTCGATCGAGGATGAACCGGCCGAAATCGGAAACGATGGCGTCGACAACCCCCGTCCCGGTCAGGGGCAGCGTGCAACGATCGACGATCTTGGGATTTCCAGCCTTGTCGGTATGGCTCATCACCACCACGACCCGCCTCACACCGGCGACGAGGTCCATGGCTCCGCCCATGCCCTTGATCATCTTGCCCGGGACGGTCCAGTTCGCCAGATCCCCGTTCCCGGCAACCTCCATCGCGCCAAGGATCGCGAGATCGATATGCCCACCCCGGATCATCGCGAAACTGTCGGCCGAGCTGAAGAAGCTCGATGTCGGCAGCGTGGTGACGGTTTGCTTGCCGGCATTGATCAGGTCGGGATCGACCTCGTCGTCATAAGGGAAGGGGCCGATGCCGAGCAGGCCATTTTCCGACTGGAGAACAACCTCGATGTCGTCGGGCACATAGTTCGCCACCAGCGTGGGGATGCCGATGCCAAGGTTCACATAAAAGCCGTCCTGCAGCTCGCCAGCGGCCTGGGCCGCCATCTGTTCGCGTGTCCAGACCATCAGGCGCTCGCCTCCTCACGCGGACGGGTGGTTCGAAACTCGATCTTCTTGTCATAGGCCGGGCCCTGGATGATCCTGTCCACATAGATACCGGGCGTGTGGACCTGATCGGGGTCCAGCGCTCCTGCGGGAACGATTTCCTCCACCTCAGCGATCGTGATCTTGCCCGCTGTCGCCATGTTCGGATTGAAGTTCCGCGCCGTCTTTCGATAGACGAGATTGCCTTCGGGATCGGCTTTCCAGGCCTTCACGATCGAGAGATCGGCGCGCAACCAGGTCTCCCTGACATAGAGCGCGCCTTCGAACTCCTCGACCGGCTTGCCCTCGGCCACCACCGTGCCGACGCCCGTCTTCGTGTAGAAGGCGGGGATGCCGGCCCCGCCGGCACGAATTCGCTCGGCAAGCGTGCCTTGCGGATTGAGTTCAAGGTCGAGCTTCCCGGCCAGGTAGAGCTCGGCGAACAGCTTGTTCTCCCCGATATAGGAAGAGACCATCTTCCGGATCTGCCCGTTGTTGAGCAGGGTCCACAGGCCAAAGCCATCCGCACCGCAATTGTTCGAGATGATCGTCAGTTCCCTGACCGCGCTATGGAGCAGGCCGGCGATCAGATGTTCCGGATTGCCCGAAAGCCCGAACCCGCCGGACATGATCGTCATCCCGTCGAAGAGGACGCCGGACAGAGCCGCACCAGCGTCTGGAAATATCTTGCGCTTCGCCATTAGATCCTCTAAATGTCCGATTACCGGACAAAAGAATCAATAATCTAATAGTGGCGAAAGGTCAATCCGATGGGCGCGACCGGCGATACCGCCGATCCCAATTTCATGCAGTCGCTGGCCCGCGGGCTGGAAGTGCTTCGCGCGTTCGAGGGGCAGCCGTCGCTCAGCATGGCCGAGGCGGCGCGCATCAGCGGTCTCAATCGCCCCAGCACGGGGCGATGCCTGTTGGCTCTGTTGCAAAAATCGTGAAGCTTGAGCATGCTTGGCGGAGATTGGACGGACGGAACGATGACGGATTTCAAGTGGCGCCATTTCCAGGGTGATGTGATCCTGTGGGCGGTGCGCTGGTATTGTCGCTATCCGATCAGCTATCGCGACCTTGAGGAAATGCTGGCGGAACGCGGCATTTCGGTCGACCATACGACGATCTATCGCTGGGTCCAGTGCTACGCCCCGGAGATGGAGAAGCGGCTGCGCTGGTTCTGGCGGCGTGGCTTTGATCCGAGCTGGCGCCTGGATGAA
>NZ_KQ130438.1:182500-185934 GCF_001046645.1 Sphingobium cupriresistens LL01 | reverse complement strand
TATGTTGGTTGCGGGAGTAGGATTTGAACCTACGACCTTCAGGTTATGAGCCTGACGAGCTACCGGGCTGCTCCATCCCGCGTCACCAACATGGGCTGCGTTTTGCAGCCTGCGAAGCATTTTTGCTTGTCATCCCGCTTTTGCGGTCTGACGGCGGGCTGCTTCATCCCGCGTCACCAACGGTAAAAGGGCGACCTTTTGGGTCGCCCTTTTATGAGACGTTATGAATGGGTTTTTGTTTCCGATATATGCGCGAGCTTCAATGCCTGGCGACGCCCTACTCTTCCAGTGCTTGAGCAATAGTACCATCGGCGCAGACTGGTTTCACGGCCGAGTTCGGGATGGGATCGGGTGGGTCACAGACGCTATGGTCACCAAGCAATGAAGCTGGCGCATATATGGGTTTTTGATCGATGCCGTGCACATGAGTATTTGCTTGCCAAACACGGCAACAGCCGCGTTTGGTGTATGTTTTGTAAGCGTATATCCGGGCTGGCTTAACAACCGACCGATCGCTGACATGCGCTGGAGACCAGCATTGTCGTTGATGGTGGGACTCTGCGGTTCACAAGTGAACCGTTTAAGCGCGAATAGGACAATTAGTATCGGTTAGCTTCATGCGTTACCGCACTTCCACATCCGATCTATCAAGGTCGTGGTCTTCGACCGTCCTGAGAAATCTTATCTTGAGGGAGGCTTCCCGCTTAGATGCTTTCAGCGGTTATCCCGTCCATACATAGCTACCCAGCTGCGCTCCTGGCGGAACGACTGGTACACCAGAGGTATGTTCAACCCGGTCCTCTCGTACTAGGGTCAACTCCTCTCAAATTTCGACGCCCACGGCAGATAGGGACCAAACTGTCTCGCGACGTTCTGAACCCAGCTCACGTACCACTTTAATTGGCGAACAGCCAAACCCTTGGGACCTGCTCCAGCCCCAGGATGTGATGAGCCGACATCGAGGTGCCAAACGATTCCGTCGATATGAGCTCTTGGGAATCATCAGCCTGTTATCCCCGGCGTACCTTTTATCCGTTGAGCGATGGCCCTTCCACGAGGGACCACCGGATCACTATGACCGACTTTCGTCTCTGCTCGACTTGTCAGTCTCGCAGTCAGGCGGGCTTATGCCATTGCACTCTAACAGACGGTTTCCAACCGTCCTGAGCCCACCATCGCGCGCCTCCGTTACTCTTTAGGAGGCGACCGCCCCAGTCAAACTACCCACCACAGAGGGTCCCTGTACCGGATAACGGTACGAGGTTAGACATCAGAAAACAGCAGGGTGGTATTTCACCTATGGCTCCACATCAACTGGCGTCGATGCTTCAAAGCCTCCCACCTATGCTACACAGCTCTTTCCTAATGCCACTCTGAAGTTGCAGTAAAGGTGCACGGGGTCTTTCCGTCTAACCGCGGGTACTCCGCATCTTCACGGAGAATTCAATTTCGCTGAGCATATCCTGGAGACAGTGGGGAAGTCGTTACGCCATTCGTGCAGGTCGGAACTTACCCGACAAGGAATTTCGCTACCTTAGGACCGTTATAGTTACGGCCGCCGTTTACCTGGGCTTCAATTCAGAGCTTGCACTCCTCCTCTTAACCTTCAGGCACCGGGCAGGCGTCAGGCCCTATACGTCGTCTTGAAGCCGACTTAGCAGAGCCCTGTGTTTTTGCTAAACAGTCGCTACCCCCTGGCCTGTGCCCCCCACAAGAGCTTGCGCTTATGTGGGGCCTCCTTCTTCCGAAGGTACGGAGGCAATTTGCCGAGTTCCTTCAGGATACTTCTCTCAAACGCCTTGGTATACTCTACCATTCCACCTGTGTCGGTTTAGGGTACGGTCTATACGGAGGGGCTATTTCCTGGGACAACTTCACAGCCTGGAGCAATCCAATAAGCCCAGACCATTTACGCCATCCGTCACACACCTCCAGGCCCACGAATATTAACGTGGTTCCCATCGACTACCCCCTTCGGGCTCGTCTTAGGGGCCGGCTTACCCTGCTCAGATTAGCTTTAAGCAGGAACCCTTGGAATTTCGGCGACAGTGCATCTCACACTGTTAATCGCTACTCATGTCTGCATTCGCACTTCCGATACCTCCACGGTCGGTTACCCTCCCGCTTCAACGGCCTACGGAACGCTCCGCTACCGCTCAGTCAAAGACTGAACCCTAAGCTTCGGTGCATCACTTTAGCCCCGTTACATCTTCGCCGCAGGATCTCTTGTTTAGACCAGTGAGCTGTTACGCTTTCTTTAAAGGATGGCTGCTTCTAAGCCAACCTCCTGGTTGTTTTGGAAATCCCACATGCTTTCCCACTTAGTGATGACTTGGGGACCTTAGCTGTAGGTTAGGGCTGTTTCCCTTTTGACGACGGACCTTAGCACCCGCCGTCTGTCTGCCGGACTAGACTCGTTGGTATTCGGAGTTTGGTTAGTGTTGGTAGATCTCGCGACCCCCGCAACCATCCAGTGCTCTACCCCCAACGGCAATCATCCGACGCTCTACCTCAATAGATTTCGCGGAGAACCAGCTATTTCCCGGCTTGATTGGCCTTTCACCCCTAAGCACAACTCATCCGACAATTTTTCAACATTGAACGGTTCGGTCCTCCAGTGCGTGTTACCGCACCTTCAACCTGGTCATGCATAGATCGCCGGGTTTCGGGTCTAATGCATCAAACTATGGTCGCCCTATTCAGACTCGCTTTCGCTGCGCCTACACCTAACGGCTTAAGCTTGCTTGATACACTAAGTCACAGACCCATTATGCAAGAGGTACGCGGTCAGGTCTCGCCTATCCGAAGATATTGGGACCCTCCCACTGCTTGTAGGCATCCGGTTTCAGGTACTGTTTCACTCCCCTCATCGGGGTGCTTTTCACCTTTCCCTCACGGTACTGGTTCACTATCGGTCATGTACGAGTATTTAGGCTTGGAGGGTGGTCCCCCCATGTTCAGACAGAGTTTCACGTGCTCCGCCCTACTCAAGTCCTGGAATATCATTTTCGCATACGGGGCTGTCACCCGCTATGGCCGCACTTTCCAGAGCGTTCTGCTAATTATATCCCAGGCGCTGGCCTGGTCCGCGTTCGCTCGCCACTACTAACGGAATCTCGGTTGATGTCTTTTCCTCCGGGTACTGAGATGTTTCAGTTCTCCGGGTTCGCTTCACCAAAGCCTATTTTATTCAGCTTAGTGATACCTCGACCATTTAACCGCTGATCCGTCCGTCCCGAAGGTCGATCGAACCAATGATTAAATGGTGAAGGTGGGTTATCCCATTCGGAAATCGCGGGATCAAAGCCTGCTCACGGCTCCCCCACGCTTATCGCAGCGTGCCACGTCCTTCATCGCCTGTACATGCCAAGGCATTCACCAGATGCCCTTACCTCACGCTTGAGAGTCCACACCACCAACGACAATACTGGGTA
>NZ_KQ130438.1:7500-180000 GCF_001046645.1 Sphingobium cupriresistens LL01 | reverse complement strand
GATGTCATCTACGATATCAGGCATCCAGCGGCCCGGAAGGCGACAGCCTTAGCGAAAGCACAACGGATTGCGCGTCATGAAGAAACCGTAATGAGACGCTCATCCTATCGACTGTCGGCCTTTCCTATTAAAGCCTGCGGTTAACAGCACGATCGCGAACCCAGAGCCGGCAAACTGCTGTCGTGGCGCGCTAAAGCACGGACGGACGATGCAAATCCCACGCCAGCGAACCAAAGTGCAAAACGGCATAAACCGATCGACCGCCGCCGTGACCGGTCTGATCGGCGCACTGCTGCTGGCCCTATGGCATATCGGCTATATCGGCGACGGCGCGCTGTTCGACCTGCTCCCTGCAAAAGCCGCTTCCAGCCCGCGCCAGCCGCGGATGGTGGCGCTCTACTTGTCAGGTGACATGGGGTTCCATGCAGGGCTGGGACCGCGGATCGCTGATCGGCTGACCCGCCGGGGCATCCCCGTCGTCACCGAAAACAGCCTGCGCTTCTTTCGAACGCACCGCACGCCTGAGGAGGCCGGCGCCATGATCGCGCAGGGCCTGCGTCGCGCCATCGCCGTCGATCCCGGCGCGCGCCTGCTGTTGCTGGGCCAGTCCTTCGGCGCCGACATCATCGTCCCGTCGCTGCCTTATGTGCCGACCACGCTGCGTCGGCAGATCGTTTTTATCGGCCTGATCGCGCCCGGCGCCACCCGCCAGTGGCGCGCCTCTCCATCCGACATCCTCTCCTTCAACGAACCGAAGGAAGACGCAACCACCGCCGCCCGGCGGCTTAGCTGGGCACCCTTGCTGTGCATCCATCGCGCGGAGGAGGCGGCCAGCCTCTGTCCGACGCTGCGCCAGCCCAACGTCACCCGGCTGCGACTGCCCCGCGGCCATGCGCTCGATCACGACGCCGATGCCGTCAGCGCCGCGCTGCTGCAAGCGATCGCGCAATTGGTCGGCGGGCGCGACAATATGATGCCTTCGATCCGTGCTCCGACGCCTTCTATGGCTTTGAGCGATGGCGCGCCTATAAGGCGACATGTGCGTCGATCCGGGCGGTGAAATGAGGACGGTCATGAGCTATAAAGTGCTGCTGGTCGAAGACGACGCCACCACCGCCGATTACATCGCCAAGGGGCTGATCGAGGAAGGCTTTACTGTCGACCGGGCGGACAATGGCCGCGACGGCCTGTTCCTGGCGACCGAGGCCGGGCATGACGCCATCATCCTGGACCGGATGCTGCCGGGCATGGACGGCATGGCGATGCTCGCCGCCCTGCGCGCGGCGAGCATCGATACCCCGGTCATCATCCTGTCGGCGCTGGCGACCGCCGATGAACGGATCAAAGGGCTGACCGGCGGGTCGGACGATTATCTGACCAAGCCCTTCGCCTTTGCCGAGCTGCTGGCGCGGCTGCGCATCATCCTGCGGCGCGGCGGCGGGGGACAGGCGCCCGAAACGCGCCTGTCCTGCGGCGACCTGGACGTCGATCTCCTCTCCCGCAAGGTGAAGCGCGGCGCGCGCGTCATCGACCTGCAACCGCGCGAATTTCGCCTGCTCGATTATCTGCTGCGCCATCAGGATGAGGTCGTCACCCGCACCATGTTGCTGGAGGGCGTCTGGGATTATCATTTCGATCCCGGCACCAACGTCATCGACGTGCATATTAGTCGGCTGCGCCGTAAGATCGACGAAGAAGGCGAACCGCCGCTGATCCACACCATCCGTGGCGCGGGTTATCGCTTGAGCGAACAAGGGTGACGATGCGTTGGCGCCAGAGCGTCATCTGGCGGTTCGCCGCGCTCGTCTTCCTCATGCAAATCGTCTGCGTGCTCGTCGCGCTCTGGGCCGTCCATCAATTCACCAGCCGGTCGGTGGACGAAGCCAGCCGCGCGGTCGCGGTGAACCTGCGCGACGATATCGCCGCCACCTATGCCGCGGCCGGCCTGCAAGCGGCCGGCGCCACGGTGCGTAGCCGTATGACGGCCGACCCGGACGGCAGTTCGATCATGCTGCTGATTGCACCGAACGGCCGGCGCATCGCCGGCAACATTCCTGGTTGGCCGACCAACGTCGGGCCGTCGGAAAACTGGCGCCGGATCGACCTGCGCCGTATTGATCAACGCACCCGCTATCCCCAGAGCATCGGCGTCGTCAGCACGCAATTTCCTGATGGCACGCGGCTGCTGACCGGCCATGTCGTGGAAAACGACCTGCGCTTCGGCAGTTATCTGGAAGCGGCGCTGATCGGCGCGATATTGCTCGCCATGCCGCTGGCGGCCGGCGCCGCCTTTTTCTCGGCGGCGATCATCCGGGGCCGGCTGCGATCGGTCATCGATACCGCCGCCGCGGTCGGCACCGGCGACATCAAACGCCGCATCCCGCTGAGCGGCAGCGGCGACATGTTCGACGCCCTGGGGGACGAGATCAATGCGATGCTGGACCGCATTACCGGGCTGGTGGATGAGATGCGGCTGGTGACCGACGGTCTGGCCCATGATCTGCGATCGCCCCTGACCCGTTTGCGCGCCGTGCTGGACAGCGCCCTGCGCCAGAGCCGGGACGAGGAATCGATCGCCGCGCTGGAAAAGGCGCTGGACGAAGGCGACACGTTGTTGCGGATGCTGGATGCCGCTTTGCTGATCAGCCGGGCCGAAGCGGGCATCGGCCGCGACAATTTTTCCGCCGTCAATGTCGCCGCGCTGCTGGACGATTTTCAGGACATGTATGACGCGCTGGCCGAGGATAAGGGCGTCACCATCAACGTCGATGCGCCGCCCGGCCTGCATATCCGGTCGCATCGGGAGATATTGGGTCAGGTTTTGTCGAACCTGATCGACAATGCGCTCAAATATGGCGGCGATCGCATCCTGCTATCCGCGTGGCGGGATGGCGCATCGATCTGCGTCGCCGTGACCGATAACGGCCCCGGCATCGCGCAGGAACAGCGGATCGAAGCGCTACGTCGTTTCGCCCGGCTGGATGCGTCGCGCCATATCAGCGGCGCTGGTCTGGGCCTGTCGCTGGCGTCGGCGGTCGCCCATCTCCATGGCGGCACGTTGACCTTGAGCGATGCGGGACCGGGGCTGCGCGTGACCCTGACCCTGCCTGCCGACCATGAGCCATCCTGAAAGCCAAGCAATCGGAGTAATGCCAGCCGGGGCCGCCGGCGCGCTACGGCAAAGTTTCCGCCGTGACACTTTACCGCAGGGCAAAGTGTCACGGGTGACAAAATGCGACTCGCGGAAAAAAGCGGATTCCCAAGCGACTCGCTCTGTGCTTGATTCACGATATGTTTCATGCGCCCGCTTTGTCCCGCATTCCCGGCGGCAGCGATCTTTCGCTGCTGCTCGACCAATTGTCCCATTGCTGCTCGCGGCCGCGATACGCCTTCATGCTGCTGACGCTGATCGCGGACGTGGCACGACCGGATGGCAGCGCCGGGCCGGAAGTGCGGGTGGGCGACGGGCGGGTCGCGCTGCGCGACTGGCTATGCGATGCGCTAACGCCGATGGGCCATCGCGATCCGCGCCGCATGGCGCTGGTGGAGCGGGTGCGCGATGAACTGCGCAAGGATGCCAGGTTATCGGGCGATACGACGGCCGACGATGTGCTGGTGCAGGAGGAGGTGCGCAATCGGGTGCGCGCGTCGGGCAAGACCAATCTCAGCCGGGCCGCGTCGGAACTGGTCAAGGCCGGACTGCTCAAGCGCCATTATCAGGGCTATCGCGTCGATCATCTCAATCGCGGGGCGCAGCGACAGGCGGTCTATACGCTCACCGGCCGCGCCCGCGTACTGATCGGCACGCGGGCCGCGCCAAGACGACCGGCCGCCCCGCCCCGGCAGGGCGACCTGTTCGCGCACTGAATGTCAGGCGCGTTCGCGCGCCGTGCGTCGGGCTTTGGCATAGTTGTCACGACGCATCTTTTCGAAGCCAGTGCGCTGGGCGAAGCCGGCATCTTCGGGATAGTCGCGGAAATCGGCGAGTATTTCATCGAACACCGTCGCCATTTCGTCGCGAAATTCGGGATGGGGGAAGATGTGGAAGCGATTCTCCTGCATCGCCTCCAGCGTGCGAGCGGCGATGACGTCGGGTTCCATGCCGAACTGGTGCAACTGCTCCAGCCGATCGACCGCCGCGCCATCCACTGGCTTCGCACCACCGCTGAGCGCGGACGGCCGCACTTCGTCGCTGGCATAGATATGGCTCTTCGCGAGGCCGGGACAGAGCACGGACACGCCGATGCCATGCGGCGCCAGACTGTAGCGCAGGGATTCGCTCATGCCGCGCACCGCGAATTTGGTGGTGTTGTAAATGCCTGGCGCGCCGCCGCACAGAAAACTCGCCATCGACGCCGTATTGACGATATGGCCGCCCTGCCCCAGCGCCTTCATCCGCGGGGCGAAGGTCATCACGCCGTTGATGACGCCGTGCAGATTGACCCCCATCACCCAGTCCCAGTCGTCATAGCTGGACTCGTCGATGGTCTGGAACAGGTTGATGCCGGCATTGTTGAAGACCAGGCTGACCGGCCCAAGCGCCGCCTCCGCCCTGTCCGCAGCTCGCGCGAAACCGGCGCGTGATGCGACATCGAGTTGGACAGCTATAACGCTTTGATTGTCGAACGTCTTGATCGCGGCGGCCAGCGCATCCTCGCGAATGTCGGCGATCGCCACCTTGCATCCCTGCGCCAGCAAGGCGCGGACCAGGCCCAGGCCGATGCCATTGGCCCCACCTGTCACAAAGGCGGTTCGTCCTTCATAATCCAGCATCCCGATCTCCCTTCGCCGACTTTCTAACGGACGTGCATTTTTCTCTCGCCATATTCGTATAGTTCACTTACAAATTCGCCAAGCCGAAATTTCATCCCTGTGAATAAAGGGAGAAGTGGAGAGGAGAAGGCTCATGGCCCTGGCATCTGCGCCGATTGCGACCGACAGTCTGTGGGAGGCAGATGGCAACGTCTCTGCCAATGCGGGCCGCTCCACGGTCCCGCACTACACCATGGGCGCCGCCTATTGGGCGTTGTTCGTCATCATCTTGGCGACCTTCGTCACCTTCTTCGAACAGGTGGTGTTCGCCATGCTGGCGGAGCGGATCAAGGCGGATTTCGGCCTGTCCGATTCGCAACTCGGCTTCCTCGCCGGTCCCGCCAGCATCATCTGCTATCTGTTCGTCGGCATCCCGCTGGCGCGTCTGGCCGACATCTTCCCGCGCAAGTTCGTGCTGGCGGGCGGATGCGCGGCGCTTGGCGTCATCACCTCGCTTGGGGGCATCGCGCAGAGTTTCGGCCAGTTCGTCGGCACCCGCGTCTTCCTGGCGGCAGGGGGATCGGCCCATGCGCCCTCCTCCTACTCGCTGCTGGCCGACGCCTTCCCGCCGCGCATCCTGACCCGCGCCTTCGCCCTGCTGCAATTCGGTTTCATCGGCGGCACCACGCTCGGCCCGGCGATCGGTGGGATGTTGATCGCGACCGCGGCGGAATGGGCGCCGACGCAGCATGGGGGCCTCACCATATTGGGCTGGCAATGGCTGATGATCTGGCTGGGCCTGCCCGCCCTGTTCGTCGCCCTCCTGTTTCTGACGGTCAAGGAACCGCCGCGCCAAGCGCCCGCCGCAGACTCCATCACGCCGCCCGTTCAAGCCTCGCTGGGCCGCCGCATCCTGACCTTCACCGGCCTGGACGCCGCCAAGGCGATCCATGCCAAGCGTCGCGTCTATTATCCGCTGTTCGCCGGGCTGGCGCTGAGCGCGATCGAGGTGTTCGGCCTGCAATTCTGGCGTGTCCCCTTCATGATCCGCACCTATGGCTGGAACGAGGCGCAGATCGGCGCGGTGATGGGGTCGATGACGCTGGTCGCCTCGCTTACCGGCCTGCTGCTGGGCGGCATCTTTGTCGAATGGCTGGCCAAGCGCCACGCCGACGCCAATGTCCGCGCCGCGGCGATCTTCTTCGGCTGCGTGACGGTGTGCGCCATCCTCGCCCCGCTGATGCCCAACGGCTATGCGTCGCTGGGCGTCGCCAGCATCGGCGCGATGTTCGGCATCGCTGGCGCAGTACCGCAGAACGCCGCGATCCAGCGCGTCGCACCCAATGCGATGCGGGGCCAGGTGACGGCGATCTATCTGTTCATGTTCACCTTCTTCGGGGCGATGGGCAGCTTCCTGGTCGGGCTGGTGCAGGACTATATCGTCGGCGATCCCAGCCAGCTCTGGAAGTCGCTCGTGATGACCGCCGGCGTGCTGCTGCCGATCGCGACATTCTGCATGATCCGCGCCATCCGTCCCTACCGCGAGGAAGTGGAGCGACTGGCTGCGGAAGCCGTTTAATCTGTAAGTATTACATACAATGATAGGAGAGCAAATCATGTCCGACACCGACCGTATCGCCCGCCTGGAACAGAGCGTCGCCGACCTTGGCACCCGCCTGCAACGGCGCGAGGATGAACTGGACGTGCGAAAATTGCAGCATCTCTACGGCTATCTGATCGACAAATGCCTCTATAACGAAACCGCCGACCTGTTCACCGAGGATGGCGAAGTACGATTCTTCGGCGGCGTCTGGCGCGGCCAGGCGGGCATTCGCCGCCTCTATGTCGAACGCTTCCAGGCGCGCTTCACCCATGGCACCAACGGGCCGATCGACGGCTTCCTGCTCGACCATCCGCAATTGCAGGATATCGTCGACATCGACGCCGATGGCGTCACCGCTTATGCCCGCGCACGGTCGATGATGCAGGCGGGGCGGCACAAGGATTATACCGACCCGTCCAATCCCATGCTCGGCACGCGCCAATGGTGGGAGGGCGGTATCTATGAGAATACCTACAAGAAGGTGGACGGCATCTGGCGCATCCAGACCCTGAATTACATGCCGCAATGGCATGCCGATTTCGACCAGGGCTGGGCCAATACCCCGGCCGAATATGTGCCTTTCCCCAAGATCACCTATCCCGAAGATCCGACCGGCCCCGACGCGCTGATCGAGGACCATTGGTTGTGGCCGACGCACAAGATGGTGCCGTTTCACATGGTCCATCCGGTAACGGGCAAGGAAATCGTCGCCGAACGCTGGCAGGGCGATATCGACCGCGAACGGGCCGCGCGCGAAGCCGTGAGCGCCTGACCCCATGACCTATCCGGACCTTTATCTGATGATCGATGGCCAGCGGCTGTCGGGCGGCGGGCGACGGACCCACAAGGTCGTCAACCCCGCCACCGGCGAGGCGATCGCGGACCTGCCGCTGGCCGATGCGGCGGACATGGACGCGGCGCTGGCGGCGGCGCAGCGCGGCTTCCATCGTTGGCGCGATAGCACGCCCCATGAGCGGGCGGCCGTGCTGCAAGGCGCGGCCCGGCTGATGGTCGAGCGGCAGGAGGCACTCGCCCGCATCGCCACGCTGGAGCAGGGCAAGACGCTGGCCGAAGCACGCATCGAAGTGATGATGAATGTCGGCCTGTTCAACTTTTATGCCGGCGAAGTCTTTCGTCTCTACGGCCGGGCGCTGGTGCGTCCGGCCGGGCAGCGATCGACCGTTACCAAGGAGCCGGTCGGTCCGGTCGCCGCCTTCGCGCCGTGGAATTTCCCGCTCGGCAATCCCGGCCGCAAGCTCGGTGCGCCGATCGCGGCGGGATGTTCGGTCATCCTGAAGGCGGCGGAGGAAACGCCTGCGTCCGCGCTGGGGGTATTGCAATGCCTGCTCGACGCAGGGCTGCCCGGCGATGTGGCGCAGGCGGTGTTCGGGGTGCCCGACGAAGTGTCGCGCCATTTGCTCGGCTCCCCCATCATCCGCAAGATGAGCTTCACCGGCTCCACCGTCGTCGGCAAGCATCTGGCGAAATTGGCGGCGGAGGATTGCAAGCGCACGACGATGGAGCTGGGCGGCCATGGCCCGGTGCTGATCTTCGCCGATGCCGATATCGACAAGGCGCTCGATACGGTGGTGGCGGGCAAATATCGCAATGCCGGGCAGGTGTGCGTATCGCCGACGCGCTTCATCGTGGAGGCGGGCGTCCATGATCGCTTCCTTGCCGGCTTTGTCGAGCGCGCGCAAAAGGTAACGGTCGGCGACGGCGCGGCGGCGGGCAGCGTCATGGGACCGATGGCCAATGCGCGGCGGCTGGACGCGATGGACTGGTTGATCGGCGACGCGGTGGCCAAGGGCGCCCGCCTAGAAACCGGCGGCGAACGGATCGGCAATGCCGGCTATTTCTTCGCCCCGACCGTGCTGTCGGCCACGCCCTTGGACGCCGCCATCATGAATGAGGAGCCGTTTGGCCCCGTCGCCCTCATCAACGCCTATGCCGATGAAGCCGCGATGATCGCGGAGGCCAATCGCCTGCCCTATGGCCTGGCCGCCTATGCCTGGACCAGCGACGCCGCGCGCCAGCGGCGTGTCGCACGCGCGGTCGAGGCCGGGATGGTCGGCATCAATACAGCGATGATCGGCGGGTCGGATTCCCCCTTTGGCGGGGTCAAATGGTCGGGCCATGGCGCGGAGGACGGCCCGGAAGGGATCGATGCCTGCCTTGTCACCAAAGCCATCCACGAAGGATAAGCGATGAGCCACGCACTGAAAACGGGCGGTGACCGCGGCTATCTGCGCATCGCCACCGAAGAGGCCTTTGCCACGCGCGAACAAATCGACGCCTATCTGCGCATGTTGCGCGACGGAACGGCCGACCGGGGCATGGTGTCGCTGTGGGGCTTTTACGGCCAGTCGCCGTCGCAGCGCGCGACCCAGATCATCGATCGGCTGCTCGACCTGGGCGACCAGCGACTGGCGGATATGGACGCGACCGGGATCGACGTCGCGATATTGTCGCTGACCTCGCCGGGCGTGCAACCACTGCTGGACGTCAACGAGGCCAAGGCGATGGTCGCCCGCGCCAACGATCATCTTGCCGAGCGTTGCGCCGCCCATCCCACCCGCTTCGTGGGCATGACGTCGATCGCACCGCAGGATCCGGACTGGTCCGCCGCCGAAATCCGGCGGGGGGCGGCTGATCTGGGCTTCAAGGGGGTGATGGTCAACAGCCATACCCAGGGCGAGTATCTGGACGATCCCAAGTTCGACCCGATCTTCCGCGCGCTCGCCGATACCGGCCAGCCGCTCTACATCCATCCTTCGACCCCGCCCGACGCGATGATCGGCCCGATGCTGGACGCCGGGCTGGACGGCGCGATCTTCGGCTTTGGCGTGGAGACGGGGATGCACCTGTTGCGGCTCATCACCATCGGCATTTTCGACCGCTATCCCGATTTGCAGATCGTGGTCGGCCATATGGGAGAGGCTTTGCCCTATTGGCTGTACCGTCTCGATTATATGCATCAGGCGGGCGTGCGATCGCAGCGCTATGAGCGGATGAAGCCGCTCAACAAATCGATCCACGACTATATGCGGTCGAACGTCTGCGTTACCACCAGCGGCATGGCCTGGGAGCCGGCGATCAAATTCGCGCAATCCGTGCTGGGCGAGGATCGGGTCATGTATGCGATGGACTATCCCTATCAATATGTGGCGGACGAGGTGCGGGCGCATGACCTGCTGGACATTACGAACGGAGCGAAGCGCAAACTGATGCAGACCAATGCCGAGCGTGTGTTCAACCTGTGACCATAGCGACTCCTTCGCGCGCGACCGCTTATTATGCGCTGGCGCTGGTGGCCGGGACCAATCTCGTCAGCCTGCTCGACCGCAATATCCTCGCCATCCTCGCCCCCGCGATCAAGGCGGACCTGAAGATCGGCGACGCGGAGATGGGGCTGCTCTACGGCACCGTCTTTGCGCTCTTCTACGCGCTATTCTCGCTGCCGCTGGGGCGACTGGCGGACGGGTGGATCAGGACGAAGCTGCTGGCGATCACGATCGGCTTCTGGTCGCTCGCCACCGGCGGCGCGGCGCTGGCGACCGGCTTCTTCACGCTGATGCTCTCGCGCCTGTGCGTCGGCATCGGCGAAGCGGCGTCGCAGCCGGCCGGCACCAGCCTGACCTATGATTATTTCCCGCGCGAAAAGCGCGGCATGGTGATGGCGGTGATGGCGGCCGCGATCGCCATCGGCCTTGGCGGATCGCTCATCATCGGTGGCATGGCGGCGCAATGGTGGGATGCGCGCTATGCGGCGGGCACGGCACCGCTCGGTCTGAGAGGCTGGCAATTCGCCTTCGCCGTCGCGGCGACGCCCGGCTTCCTCATCGCCTTCCTGATGAGCCGCCTGCCCGAACCGCAGCGCGGCGTCATGGACGGCATCCCGACCGCCCATGATCCCCATCCCTTCCGCGCCAGCCTGAACGTGCTGGGCGCGGTGACGCCGGGCTTTCATTGGCTCAGTCTGGCGCGCACGCGGGCGACGACGCGCGACTGGACGCTCAATATCGGGCTGCTGGCGCTGATCATATTGGCCGTGCTGCTGGCGATCCACTGGTCGGAATCCTTTTCGCCCCGTCCCCCCCTGCTGCTGGGCGGCGTGGCGATCAGCCCCCATGTCGTGCAATGGAGCGTGATCGGCTTTGGCGCCTTCGTCATCGCCAACCTGCTGCAAAATCTCAAGGGCCGCGATCCGGTCGCCTTCGCGCTCATCACCCGCAATCCATCGCTGCTGCTCTGTATCGGCGCGGGCGCGTTGCAGAGCGTCATCAACTACGGCGTGATGGGCTTTACCCCCTCCTTCCTGATGAAAGGCTATGGCCTGTCGCCGGCCGACACCGGGCTGCAATTCGGCCTGCTGTCCGCCGGACTGGGCGTCGTCGGGCCGCTGATCGCCGGACCATTGTCCGACCGGATCGGCGCGCATCGCCTGTCGCGCCGGGTGTGGGTGGCGCTGTTCGCCATGAGCCTGTCGCCGCTCTTGGCGTTCTGGGTCTATCATGCGCCGGACGCCGGCGATTTCTACCTGCGCTTCACTCTCTACAGCCTGATCCTGACCATGTGGATGCCGCCGCTTTACGCCGTGTTGTTCGAACAGGTTCTGCCGCGGATGCGTGGGCTGACCGTCAGCCTCTATATCGTCGTGTCGACCATCTTCGGTCTGGGCATCGGTCCCTATGCCGTGGGAATGATCAGCGATGCGCGCGGCGGCGACCTGGGCGGGGCGATCCTGTCAATCAATTGGGTCGCGCCGCCGCTGGTGCTGATCCTGCTGGCGCTGTTGTGGCGGGTCGAACGCGACCATGCCAGCCTGCTCCCCCGCGCCCGCGCGGCGGGAGAGCAGGTTTAACGGCTACGCCACCGCCAGCCCGATCTGGTCGGCCGTCGCCCAATTGCCGTGCAGGCCAAACCGCAATCTTATCGGGATACGGATTTCCGCGATCGGTCCCTTGACGATGTCCAGCGCATCGAACAGCAGCAGGTCGCTACGATGCTCCTCCAGCCGGTTGCACACCTGCACGATCCAGCCGTCGCCTTCCGCAGCATCGGGGCTGCGCGGAATGAAGCAGGGCTCCTGCAACGACGACAGCGGCCCGCACCACCATGTCTGCTCCGCGCCGGTCTGGTGATCGATCAGGCCCAGCGTGTTCATCAGCATCCCCGACGGACTGCCGCCCTTCAGCTCCACCGGCTTGGTCGGGTCGATCACCAGCAACCAGCCATAGCGATAGGGCAGGCCGGTCTGCCGATCGTCGATCCGAGGAAATTCGCCCATCATGCTGGTCAACCGCTGCACGCTGGCGAAATCCTCGCCATTGGACGCCATGTCGACCGTCCAGCGCGTCAGGAAACTCGCCGATTCCGGCCCGTTGAACGGCGCGCCATGGATGTCGGGGAAGAAGGGGAACATGTTGTTCTTCGCTTCGGGCGTGTCGAAATGAATTTTCGTGCCATCCTGAAAGGCGTTCATGACATGGCTGGCGAAGCAATTGTCGCGCTTGAACCAGCGTATGTCCGCCGCGGTCGCATCGGCCCGGCGCGGCAGCACGCCCAGATAGACCGGCAGCGTGGTGTCGAAGCCGAAATGCGGCAGCCCCTGCTCCAGCCGTTCCCAGTTGGACGTGCTGGGCACCACATGGAACAGCGCATAATCGGGCGTGATCGCAAAGTCGTGCATCATGGCGTAATAGGGGACTTCGAACCACAACTCCTGCTTCAGCACGCCATCGGGCGACACGACATAATAGGTCATGTCGCGCGTCAGCACCCCCTTGGCCGCATAGCCAAAGGCGATCATGTCGCCGGTCGCCGGATCGATCTTGGGATGGGCGGTGAACGTCTGGCCGGTCATCGCGCCGTCGAACCATGTATAGCCGTCCGTCTCCAGCGTCGCCGGGTCCATCACCAGCGCCGGGCTATCTTCTTTCAGCGCATAGAGTTTCCCGCCATGGATGAAGGCGGTGGTGTTGGCGGTGCCGCGTATCTTGCCCTGCACCGCCTCGTCATCGGTCAGCGGATTGCGATAGGCGCCGAACAACGCTTTACCCGCTTCCTGTTCCAGCTTCCACTTGTCGGTCTTCGCCCAGCGCTGGCGGAAATCGACCTGGCCGTCATGAAAGCGGAACATGGTGATCATGCCGTCGCCATTGAAGGCGATGTCGTCGCCCAGCCGGGGCGGGAATTGCGGGTCGGGCTGTACCCGATAGAAGGCGCCGTCCAGTTCGGGCGGCACCGCCCCGGTCATGTCCAGGTCGGCGATGTCCGCCTCGATCCGCGTGGGCGTGTTGAAACCCGTGAAGGACGGCGTGTCCGGAAAATGCGCCATGGTTGATCCTCTCCCTTTTTCTGGTTGAGGATATTGTATGTGGCACTGACATTTTTTCAAGTGCCCGGATTGACGGATCAGCACTTGCTACGCACACTGTTACTATGAATACCATGAACGACATTGAACCGCTCGACCTCTTCCCCGATCCTCGCCTCAGCGGCATCGACGGACTGGTCGGTTTTCACATCCGGCTGGCCAGCGCGGCCGTCTATCAACATTTCACCGAAACCTTCAGCGACCTGGGCCTGACGCAAAAGCAGGTCGCCGTCCTCTGGCTGATTGAGGACCAGCCCGGCATCGCCCAGGCGGACATCGGCCGCCGACTGAAAATGGACCGGGCGAGCGTGATGGCGATCGTCAATCGGATGCAGGACCGCGGTTTCCTGACCCGCGGCGCGTCCGCGCAGGATCGCCGCCGCCAGACATTGAGCCTGACGGAAGGCGGCCGCGACTCGCTGGCGCAGGCGCGCCGTTGCATCGCCGAGCATGAAAATTGGCTCAAGGCGCGGTTCAGCCCGGCCGAAGCCGCGATGCTGGTCGAGCTGCTGCGCCGGGTGTATGTCTGACGTCGCGATGGGATGAAAACGCCTATTTACGCGCGGTTGGATCTTCCGCCAGATCCCATCTGTTACCCCTGATACCACCAATAGAAACAACAGCATTATTTGCCCTATCGCAATAGAGGCAAATATAGCGTCAATGTTCGTTGCGAAGCCGGTCAGGCTCTTGCATCGGATAAAATTGTATGCCTTACTAACAATCGACGCACAGCAACGTCATGAGGCGGATCACGTTCGGGCAGGACGGATCTCAAGCCGGATTAGGAGAGGGGATTACCCATGCAACACGATCTTCGTGCAATGATGTCGCGCGCCCTTTTGGCGTCAGCCTCCATCCTCGCAATCACTACACCAGCGTCGGCACAATCATCGGCACCGCCCGCGGCCGCCCCGCAGGCCGCCGAGCAGGAAGCCATGTCGCAAAGTTCGGTGGCCGACATCGTCGTCACCGCGCAGTTCCGCGCCCAGCGGTTGCAGGACACGCCCATCTCCATCACCGCCGTCGGCGCCGCCGAACTGGAGGCCAAGAGCCAGACCAACCTGGCGCAAATGGCCGATGCCGCGCCCAACGTATCATTAAAGCCCCAGGGCGCGTCCTTTGGCCCGTCGATCACCGCATCGATCCGCGGCGTTGGCCAGAACGACTTCAATCCTGCTTATGAACCGGGCGTCGGTATCTATATCGACGATGTCTATTACCCCCAGCTGACCGGCGCGGTGTTCGAGCTGCTCGATCTCGACCGGGTCGAAATCCTGCGCGGACCGCAAGGCACGCTGGCCGGCCGCAATGCCGAGGGCGGCGCGATCAAACTCTATTCCAAGCGTCCGTCGGGCGATGGCGGCGGCTTTGTCGAGGTCAATTACGGCATCCGCAACCGCATCGGCATCCGCGCCGCGGCCGATTTCGGCATCACCAGCACCCTGTCGGCGCGCATCTCCGGCGTCGCCAAGCAGCAGGAAGGCTTTGTCGACCGCATCGACTATGGCTGCGCCAATCCGGGCAGCGGCATACCGTCGACCCAGCCCGCCGGTGACTGCACCATCAGCAAGCTGGGCGGCGTGGGCTATCAGGCGATCCGCGGCATCCTGTTCTGGGAACCGAGCGACAAGCTGGATGTCACCCTGATCGGCGACTACACCCGCGACGAACATACCATCGCGGGCGAAGTGCTGATCGCGACGAACCCCGTCAATTCGCCCAACACCAATCCGGCGCCCGGCGTCGTCTATGACGATCGCTTCATCTGCGGCCGCTATTGCAACTATATCGGCACCGGCCAACCCGCCGGCGTGTGGGTGCCACCGATCCCGGTCGATCCCTTCGGTGCGGCCGGCACGCCTCTTGCGGCGACCCAGGGCACCGACCGCAGCCTCTACAAGGGCTGGGGCGTGTCGGGCCAGGTCAATTATGCGCTGACCGACGCCTTCAAGCTTAGCTCCATCACCGGATATCGCACCTTCAACACTCAGTTCGATTCCGATGACGATATCTCGCCCGCCAATATCGGTTTTGGCCGCAACTATCTGGAAAACTGGAGCTTCAGCCAGGAAGTCCGGCTGAACGCGGAGCTGGGCGACAATCTCAACGCCACGGTCGGCGGCTATTATTTCAAGCAGAAATCGACCTATGACTCGCTGCAGGACATTCGCTACGTCCCGGTCTATCCGCTGCAATTCCGCCAGCCCGACCCGACCAAGGCGGAGGCCAAGGCGGCGTTCGCCCATCTGTCCTGGAAGCCGATCGACCGGCTGACCTTGAGTGGTGGCCTGCGCTACACGACGGAAAGCAAGGACCAGACCTATTATCGGCTGAACTTCGACGGGACGGTCAATGCCTTCCTCGATCCGGTCGGCGCGGCCTATGGCATCGGCTATTCGGGCGCGGACACGCTCGATTATAATGGCAATGGCAACACCACCGAAACCGTGACGGCGCTGTCGGGCCTCACCGCCCATTATAGCGCCAAGCGCTGGGACTATCGCGTCGCGGCCGACTATCGCCTGACCGACAATTTGATGGTCTATGGATCGGTGTCGACCGGCTTCAAGGGCGGCGGTTCCAACCCGCGCCCGTTCAACACGCAGCAGGTGATCGCCTTCCGCCCGGAAAAGCTGACCGCCTATGAAATCGGCTTCAAGAGCGACTTCTTCAATCGCCGGGTGCGGTTGAACGCCGCCGCCTTCATCAACGACTATATCGATATCCAGATCCCGGTTCTGACCTGCCCCGGCGCGCCTTGCGCCGCGCGGCTCAACGCCGGCGATGCGCGGGTCAAGGGGTTCGAGGCGGAACTGTCCGCCTACCCGATCGACGGCCTCGCGATCGACGCCTCGATCAGCTATCTCGACTTCAAATACAAGGCGAGCAGCCTCGATCCGGCAGCGGCCTATCCGACCAATCCGGGCGGCGTGTCGGCCAATGATCCGCCGGTATCGCCACCCTGGAAGTTCAGCGTCGGCGCGCAATATAAGATCGATCTGGACAAGGCCGGCAGCCTGACCCCGCGCTTCGACGTCACCTATGAAGACAAGAAGTTCGGTGGCGCCGCAGTCATCAGCGGCGTCCGCGTCCTGAACTTCGTGCCTGCCTACACGCTCGCCAATGCACGGCTGACCTGGCAGAATGCAGACGAGGATCTCGACGTCTCGTTCGAAGTCACCAACCTCTTCGACAAATATTATTATCTCTCCGTCTTCGACCTGCGCGGCGCGGGCGCGGGCGTGCGCAAGGCGCGCCCCGGCAATCCGCGCGAATGGGCGATCACGGTGAAGAAGAAATTCTAAGCCTCCCCCTCGGTCGGTCGGGCTGCGCACGCCCGGCCGGCTTCTTTTCGGAGACCCATCCGGCATGACCGACGTCACACTCTATCACTGGGAACCCAACGCCAATTCGGGCAAGCCGATGCTGGCGCTGTTCGAAAAGGGCGTCGCGTTCGACAGCCATTATCTCGACCTGCTGAATTTCGACCAGCACAAGCCGGATTATCTGGCGGTCAATCCGCTCGGCACTATCCCGGCCATGACCCATGGCAAGCTGGTGCTGACCGAATCCACCGCTATCATGGAATATGTGGATGAGGCGTTCGACGGCCCGCGCCTGATGCCCGCCGACCCGGTCGACCAGTGGCGCACGCGCTGGTGGATGAAGTTCATGGACCAGTGGCTCGCCCCCAGCTTCTCGATGATCGGCTGGAGCGTCTTCGTCGGCCCTTCGGTGCGGCAGAAAGACCCGGCGGAGTTGGAAGCGGCGATCGACCGCATTCCCATGCCCGAACGGCGCGTCGCCTGGCGCAAGGCGATCAATGGTGCCTTTTCGCCAGAGGAGATGACGGAATCGCAGCGGCGCGTCGCCCTCGGCATCGGCTATCTGGAACAGGCGCTGGGTGAGCGGCAATGGCTGGCGTCGGACGAATATGGTCTGGCCGACATCAACGGCTTCAACCTCGCCTACGCCATGCCCTTGTCGCAGCCGCAGCTCTGCAATGACGAACTGACCCCCCACATCATGCGCTGGCTGCGCGCCATTTATGCGCGCCCCGCGACCCGCGCCTGCTGGGCGTTGGGCCGCACCGACCTCGCCCGCCGCATCTCCCTGCTCGAAAGCGAACCCGCATGACCGGCATCCTCTATCACGGCCAGCCCAATGGCCCGTCCTTCACCGTCCTCGCCGCCGCTTTCGAGAAAGGCGTCGATCTGGACTTGCGCGCGATCGATCTGGTCGCGGGCGAGCGCCACTCGACCGCCCTGCCCCACCCGATCGAAGTCGACCAGTCGATCGAGGGCGAAGGGCCCGTGCTGGTCGTAGATGGCGTGGCGATGACCGACAGCGTCTTCCTCGCCTGCTATCTGGATGAGGTGGGCAGCGGCCCCGCGATCCGCCCGGCCGATCCCTATGCCCGTTGGCAGATGATGGCCTGGTGCCGCTATGTGATCGAGCGTGTGGCCCCCGCCGCCGCCGCGCTGGGCAATGCCGCCACGCCGCCGCCCGCCGTCCCCGCCGGCATCGCCAGTGCGGACCTGGACGCCCGCTGGGCGCAGGCGGTGGAAGCCAAGGTGGACGAAGCCCAACTGGCCGACAGCCGCAGCAAGATCTTCCAGGCGGTCGAGAAGATCGAGGCGCAACTGGCCGACGGGCGCGACTGGCTGATGGGCGATTTCACCATCGCCGACCTTGAAAGTCATGCCTGGCTGGCAGGAATGCGCGCCATCGTGCCAGACGCTTTCGCCGCCGCGCCGCTGACCGACGCGTGGGAAGCGCGGTTGCGCGCCCGCCCCGCCGTCGCACAAGCATTGGGCCTCGCCACCGTTCCCGAACCTGAAGCCATCTGGGCCATCGGCCCGGAGATCAACCGCTGGGGCTGATGGGATGCGCGCGATCGACTATTTCGACCGGGGCCATGATCTTGACCCCGAACGCCCCTGCCTGATCGATGCGGAGCACGGCGAAACGCTGAGCTTCGCGGCGGTCAGGGCGCAGACGATCAAGGTCGCCGCCGCGCTCCATGCGGCGGGCTTCCGCAATCAGCAACCGATCGCGCTCTATGGCCCCAATAGCGCGACGATGATGGTCGCCCTGCTCGCCATCTGGCGCGCCAATGGCCAGTGGGTGCCGGTCAACACCCGCAACGCCATCGACGCCAATGCCGCCTATCTCGATTATGTTCGCTGCGGCTGGCTCTTCTATCACAGCAGCCAGGCGGAGGATGTGGCGGCGCTCAAAGCGCGAGTCCCCAGCCTGACCCATTTCGTCTGCCTAGATCGTGCCTATGATGGCGATCCCTCGCTCGACCAGTTCATTGCGAACAGCGAGTTGGACAGCTTGCCGGACTTTTCCGATCCGTTCGGCAAGCCCGACGATGTGGTCGGCCTCTTCCCCACCGGAGGCACCACCGGCCCGTCCAAGGGGGTGGTGGTCACCAATCTGGGCTGGGGCACGATGATCGAGACGCTGGCGCATGCCGTAGACGGCAGAACCGCATCACCTGTCTCCCTCGTTGTCGCACCGATCACCCATGCGGCGGGTCCGGTGGCGCTGGCGACATTGTCGCTGGGGGCGACGCAAGTGATCCTGCCCGGCTTCGAGGCGGCCGCCGTGCTGGACACGATCGCGCGCCATCGCGTCACCCATGTTTATATGCCGCCGACCGCGCTCTACAACTTGCTCGACGCGCCGGAACGGGTGGGCAGCGACACGTCTTCGCTCAAGATATTCCTGCTGGTCGGATCGCCCGTCTCGCCGGAGAAATTACGGCAGGCGGTGGAGATATTCGGCCCCTGCCTCTGCCAGGCCTATGGCCAAGTGGAATCGCCGATGATCGTCACCTGGCTGTCGCCCGAAGCGGTCGCCGCGGCGGCGGCCGGCGACCGTCCCGAACGGCTCGCCAGTTGCGGCCAGCCCACCCGATCCGTCCGGGTCGGCATCATGGACGATGACGGCAATCTCCTGCCCGATGGGGAAGCGGGCGAACTGGTAGTCCGCGGCGCGCTGGTGTCGCGCGAATATTATGACATGCCCGAAGCCACCGCCGAAATACGCGCCCATGGCTGGCACCATACAGGCGACGTCGCCCGGCGCGACACGGACGGCTATCTCTATATCGTCGATCGCAAGAAGGACATGGTCGTGTCCGGCGGCTTCAACGTCTTTTCCGCCGAAGTGGAAGCGGCCGTGACCGAACTGGCCGCCGTGCGCGAATGCGCGGTCATTGGCATCCCCCATGCAAAATGGGGCGAGGCGGTCCACGCCATTGTGGTCGCCGACGATATCGGGGAGACTGAAATCATCGCCCATGCCAAGGCCCGGTTGGGCGGGGTGAAGGCGCCCAAGAGCGTCGCCTTCGTCCCCGCCATTCCCAGGACTTCGGCGGGCAAGATGGACAAGAAGGCCCTGCGCGCCGCCTATTGGTCCGGCGCGCGGATGGTGAATTAGGTGACGGATGCAGAAACCTGCACCGCATAAGGAGAGGAAGAGGATGCGGGTCGCGATTGCGCTGCTGTTGGGAACGAGTCTGGCCCTGTCGGCCTGTGGCAAGGGCACGAGCCAGGACGTTACCGCCCCTGCCTCCACAGGCGGCGTGGACGCCGCCCGGATTATCGCCGCCAAGCCCGCCGAATGGCTGTCGACTGGCCGCACCTATGACGAGCAGCGCTTCAGCCCGCTGTCCGCGATCAATCAGGAGACGGTCGGTACGCTGGGCCTCGCCTGGTCGGCCGATATGGACACCAATCGCGGGCAGGAAGCGACACCGCTCTTCATCGACGGCACCCTCTATGTCTCCACCGCATGGAGCATGGTGAAGGCCTATGACGCGCGCAGCGGCAAACTGCTCTGGTCCTACGACCCGGCGGTGCCGCGCGAGACGCTGGTCAAGGCCTGCTGCGACGCGGTCAATCGCGGGGTGGCGGCATGGGGCGACAAATTGTTCGTCGGCACGCTCGACGGCCGGTTGATCGCGATCGACCGCAAGAGCGGCAAGTCCGTCTGGAGCGTCGTGACGCTGGACCAGACCAAGAACTACACCATCACCGGCGCGCCGCGCGTCGTGAACGGGTTGGTCGTCATCGGCAATGGGGGAGCGGAATTCGGAGCCCGCGGCTATGTCGCCGCCTATGATGCCGACACCGGCGCGGAGAAGTGGAAATTCTACACCGTCCCGGCCCAGCCCGGCACGGAGAAGGAGCCCGACTATCTGAAGAAAGCCGCCGCCACCTGGTATGGCGAATGGTGGAAGCAGGGCGGCGGCGGCACCGTGTGGGACGCCATGGCCTATGACCCGGAGCTAGACCTTCTCTATATCGGCGTCGGCAACGGATCGCCCTGGAACCAGGCCTATCGGTCCGATGGCAAGGGCGACAATCTTTATCTGTCCTCGATCGTCGCGGTTCATGCGAAGACGGGCGAATATGCCTGGCATTATCAGACCACGCCCGGCGACAGTTGGGATTTTACCGCCACGCAGCATATCATGCTGGCCGACATGGACATCGGCGGGCAGAAGAAGAAAGTGCTGATGCAGGCACCCAAGAACGGCTTCTTCTATGTGCTGGATCGCACCAACGGGAAGCTGCTGTCGGCGAAGAATTTCGTGCCGGTCAACTGGGCCAGCGGCATCGACATGAAGACCGGGCGACCGATCGAAAATCCGGAAGCGCGCTATTACAAGACCGGCAAGCCCTTCATCGGCTCCCCCGGCGCGACCGGCGCGCATAGCTGGCACCCGATGGCGTTCGACCCCAAGAGCCAGACCGTCTTCATCCCCGCCAATCTCGCCGCCTTCCCCTATATCCCGGAAAAGGGGTGGAAGGCGAACAAGCTGGGCTTCAATGTCGGCGTCGATATCGCCGCCGCCGCCATGCCCGCCGACAAGGCGGTGCGCGATGCGGCGATGAAGGCGACCACCGGCGCGCTGATCGCCTGGGACCCGGTGGCGCAGAAGGAGAAATGGCGCGTCTCGTACAAAGGACCATGGAATGGCGGCCTGCTCGCGACCGGCGGCGACCTGGTGTTTCAGGGGACCGCGACCGGCGATTTCAACGCTTATGCGAGCGCGGACGGCCGCAAACTATGGTCCTTTCCCGCCCAGAGCGGCATCGTCGCCGCGCCCATCAGCTACGAACTGGACGGCGCGCAATATGTCGCGGTGATGGCTGGTTGGGGCGGTGTATGGGCGTTGGCCCCCGGTATCCTGTCCGACAAGAGCGGGCCGAGCCGCAATATCAGCCGCCTGCTGGTGTTCAAGCTGGGCGGCAAGGCCGCCTTGCCCCCAGCGCCGCCGCTCACCGCCATGCCGCTCGATCCGCCGCCCTCCATCGCCAGCGCAGCGGACATAGCCGCCGGCGGCGCGCGTTTCGGCCGCTATTGCAGCACCTGCCATGGCGATTCCGCGGTCGGCGGCAGCATCGTCCCAGACCTGCGCCGCAGCGCGGCGCTGAACGACAAGGCGACCTGGCGGATGATCGTGCATGACGGCGCGCTCAAGGATAATGGCATGGTCAGCTTCGCGTCGATCTTCTCAGCCAAGGAGATCGAGGATATCCGCGCTTACGTCATCCATCGCGCCAATGAGGACAAGACACTGGAAAGCAAGCCCAATGCCCGTTGATCCGACCAAGGTTCTCGCCATCGACGTCCATGTCCATGCCGAAGTGTCGTGCCACGATCCCGAAGACCCGGTGATGGCCAAATATTTCGACGCGGCGTCGGCCTATTTCAAGGCGGACCGCAAGCGGCCGACCATTCCTGAAACCATCGCTTATTATCGGGCGCAGAATATCGCCTTCTGCCTGTTCACCGTCGATTGCGAGAGCGGCATCGGGGCCAAGCGGATCAGCAATTACGAAGTGGCGGAACTGGCCGCCAACGACAGCGACATCGTCATCCCTTTCGCCTCGATCGACCCGCGCAAGGGCAAGTTCGGCGCGCGCGAAGCCCGCGATCTGGTCGAAAATTACGGAGTCAAAGGCTTCAAATTCCACGGCATCATGCAGGATTGCCACCCGGCCGACCGGGTCGCCTATCCCATCTATGAAGTGATCGCGGAATATAAGCTGCCCGCCATCTTCCACACCGGCCATTCGGGCATGGGCACGGGGATGCGCGGTGGCGGCGGCGTGCGGCTGAAATATGGCCAGCCCATATTGGTGGACGATGTCGCGGTCGATTTTCCCGACATGAAGATCATCCTGGCCCATCCGAGCTGGCCCTGGACCGACGAAAGCCTGTCGATGGCGCTGCACAAGGATAATGTCTTCATGGACCTGTCCGGCTGGTCGCCCAAATATTTCCCCAAACAGGTGATTCAGTACGCCAACACGCAGCTGAAGCATAAAATGCTCTTCGGGTCCGACTGGCCGCTGATCCGCCCGGAAAAATGGATCGACGCCGCGCTGGAGGCAGGCTTCCGCGAAGAGGTGCTGCCGCTCATCATGAAGGATAATGCGGTCAAGCTGCTGGGACTGGGCTGAGCCAGGCTTTCGTCGATATAAAAAGCTGGCCGGGCGGCCCCTTTATCCGCCCGGCCAGAGTCATTTCTAACTCTCGACCTTTTCCCGCTTCTCGCCGCCCGGCACGCCATGGGCGACGCGCTTGGCATAATCGGGATCGTCCTGCGGCCGGGCGACCGCCGCCATCACCCGCTCATGGATATCCTCCAGCGTGCCGCGAAATTCAGGATAGGGCAGGATATAGAGCTGGTCCGCCTCCACGCCCTTGAGCACATAGCGCGCCAGCACTTCCGGCTCCATGCCGACCGCTATCACCTGCTTCAGATGCGCCATGACATCGGGGTCCGCGCCATAATATCCGCTATTCCGCTGATGCACCGGCCGGGTCAGCACCGCTTCATGGATATTGCTGTTGACCGCACCGGGACACAACATCGATACGCCGATGCCATGATCGGCCAGATCCAGCGCCAGACATTCGCTGAGGCCCCGGATCGCCATTTTCGACGTGCAGTAAATGCCCGTCCCCTTGAGCGCGACGAAGGCGGACATCGACGCGGTGTTGACGATATGCCCGCCCTTGCCCCGTTCGATCATGCGCGGCACGAAGGTCTGGATGCCGTTGATGACCCCCTTCAAATTGACGTCCAACTGCCAGTCCCAGTCATCATAGGTGGCGTTCTGGAGCGGGCCGAAGATCGACACGCCCGCCGTGTTGAAGAGCAGTTCCACCGGCCCCAGCTTCGCCTCGACGTCGTCCGCGGCGCGGGCATAGGCGGCGCGGTCGGTGATATCCAGCTTTACCGCCATCACATCATGGCCGCGCCCGTCGAACCAGGCCATCGCCTCGTCCAGATGGTCCTGCCTTATGTCGGCGATCGCGACCTTGCACCCGGCCTGCGCGAAGACCTTCGCCTGCCCCAGCCCCACGCCCGATCCGCCCCCGGTGATGAAGGCGGTGCGGCCGGCAACCTGCGTCATGCCGCCAATTCCTTCGCCTTGCGCCGCGCCAGTTGGTCGTCGAACACCGGATTGCCGAGCAGGAAGCCGATTTCCTTCGCCCGATCCTGATTGATCGTCTCATCGGGGAAGGAGGCCAGGATCGCGTCGAAGCGCGTCCGCATCCCGCCGGCGAATTCGGGGTGGGTCAGGATGTAGAGGTCGTTGGCGCGGATGCCGGCCAGCACCCGTTCGCCAACCTCGTCCGCGCTCATCCAAAGCGGCGACACAGGCCGCTTTTCCAGTTCCTCCTCGCGCTGGCGATAGCCGCTATCCTCGCGATATTCGGCGGGACGCAGTTCGCCGCTATGCGCGATATTGCTCTGCACCGGGCCGGGCATGAAGGCGGAGACGCCGATATTCTCCGCCGCCAGTTCGCCGCGAATGGCCTCGGAAATGCCCAGCACGGCCGCCTTGGCCGCGGTGTAGATGGCCGAATAGCCGATCGGGATCAGCGCCGATTGGGACGATGTGGTGACGATCTGCCCGCCCTCCCCATGCGCCTTGATGCGCGGCAGGATCGTGACCAGACCATTGATGACCCCGCCCAGATTGACGCCCATGCCCCAGTCCCAATCATCGAAACGCGCATCCAGCACCGGTCCCATCACGCCCACCCCGGCATTGCCGACCAGAATATGAATCTTGCCGAAGCGCGCCTCCGCCGCGTCGGCGGCGCGGGCGAAGCCGGCACGGTCGGTGACGTCCAATTGCACCGTTTCCACCTGTCCATCGGCGGCCAGATCGGCCTTCGCCTGCGCCAGGGCGTCCTCGCGAATATCGGCGATCACCACATTGGCGCCCGCCCGCACCAGCGCGCGGGCGATGCCAAGGCCAATGCCGTTCGCGCCGCCGGTGATGAAGGCCGTGCGGCCGCTGACGTCGCCCATGGGCGTTGCTGCTGTCTGTGTCATATCGATCCTCTCTCTTATTGTTTCAGGCCCAGCATCGCTCGCGCTTCGCCGGCACTGGCGACATCCGCGCCGATGCGTTCGATGATTTCGACGCCCCAACGCACCAGGTCGGCATTGTCCTGCGCCATCCTGCCCTTGCGCAAGTAGATCGTATCCTCGAACCCGACCCGCACATTGCCGCCCAGCAGCGCGGACTGCGCCGCCATGGGGAAGCTGTGGCGGCTGACGCCAAAGCCGGTGAACTGCGCCCCGCGCGGAATCTGGTTCCTGGAATAGAGCATCGCCTCGGTCGTCGCGGGCAGGCCATATTTGGTGCCCAGAACGAAGGTGAAGGGCGCATTTTTCGGAATCGCGCCCTTGGCCATCAGATCGTCGGCGAACACGAAATCGCCCGCTTCGAAACATTCGATTTCCGGCAGCACGCCTGCGTCCTGAATCATATGACCCATCTTGGTGATCATGGGATCAAGGTTGATCGCCACCCCGCCCCATAGCTGCATCGTGCAGATGTCGAGTGTGCACATGTCGGGCTTGAGATCGAGAATATGCTCCAGCCGCCGTTCGGCGGTGAACATCAAGGTGCCGGGGCCGCAGACGGCCGGATCTTCATCCCCCTGCATCCAGGTGCAGCCCGGCCCGGTGGTGACGTTCAGGATCACGTCGTTGTTCCTAGCGCGGATCAGGCCGACGACCTCGCGATAATCGTCCAGCGCCTGCGAGGGATCGCCGGTTTCGCGGTCGCGCACATGCAGATGGATGATCGCCGCGCCCGCCGCCGCCGCCGCCAGCGCTTCGGCCGCGACATGATCGGGGCGAAAGGGGAAATTGGGATGTGCCGGCATCGGTGAACTTCCGGTCACCGCGCAGGTCACAAATAGCTTGCCAGCCAATCTTACTCTCCTGTCCAGTCTCGGCTATGCTGCCGATCGCAGACCACAGGGTCTTGCAGAGGAGACGGCCCGCAAGAAGGCCGGTGGATGTCCCATTATTGCGAGTAACTGGATAAGGCATGGCACAGAGGGAAGAATTGTCGCGGTTCCTGAAAGCTGCGCGGGCGAAGCTGGCCCCGTCGGACGTCGGCCTGCCGCCGGGCGAACGCCGCCGCACGCGCGGGCTTCGGCGCGAAGAGGTGGCGACGCTCGCGGGGATGAGCGTCACCTGGTACACCTGGTTCGAGCAGGGGCGGGAGGTCCAGCTATCCGCGCCGATGCTGGAGCGATTGAGCCGGACGCTGCGCCTCAGCCCCAATGAGCGGGAATTTCTCTTCGCCCTGGCCCAGCATCGGCCGCCGCCGCTGGCGGGTCGCCCCGATGAAACGATTCATGTCGGCACCCAGCATCTGATGGATGCGCTGTCGATTCCCGCGCTGGTGATCGTGGAGGACTGGACCGTGATCGGCTGGAACCGGCTGGTCGGCCGGGCCTTTCGCGATTACAGCCCATTGCCGCGGGAGCAACGCAACCTCTTCCGCATCCTGATGCTGAACCCACGCTACCGCGCCGATCCAGACAAGTTCCAGGACATGTGCCGCCGCCTGATCGCGCGCTTCAAATGGGACTATAGCCGCACCGCCCAGCCGGAGGTGTTCGAAGGGATCATCGCCGACATGATGGAGCAGTCCGACTTCTTCCAGCGCTATTGGCAGGAATCGGAGATCATGGCCCATTTCGAGGACACGAACATCGCCGACATGCCCGGCGTGGGCGAAATCATGTTCCGCCACACCAGCTATGCGATCGAGGAAGCGCCGGGCCAGCGCCTGCTGCTGTTCGCCCCGCTGGACGATGTCAGCGCCGCGCGGCTGGCCAAGCTGGTGGCGGAGACGGAGAGCGTCGCCGCCTGACCGGCGACGCTTAGTTCGTCTCGCGCTTCAGCCGCTCGGCCAGCGCCGCGATCTCGTCCGGCTCCAGCAGCCAGGTACGTGTCTTGCGCCCTTCGCGATGCACGGGCTGGGTCAGCAGCACGCGCGCCTGCGCCTTGGCTTCGGGCTTATAGAGTCCATAATGGACGGCGCAGTCGCGTATCGTGCCGATCAGCGGCGGTTTGCCGTCCAGGTCGATCATGGTCGCGGGCTGATCCCAGGGGATGGCGGCGACGCCGGGATATTTCTGTTCCATGGCGCCGGGACACCACGCCCCGGCACCGAAATCAAGACATAAGCGATAGACCTGGGCATCGTACGGCCAAAATCAGTGCAGCAGCGTCATCAGAATCGGGTCGCGCGTCGCGCCCGGATCGCGGCGAATTTCCGCCTCCTCCCGCCCGATCGCGCGAAAGATCGCATCGCCGATCTGGCCGGACACATTGTCGGCCAGCGCCGCATAATCCCTCCCCCCGCTGGCGGAGAGCGCGGCGGACAGCATTTCGAACATGTCGGACCGCAGCGCGCGCGACGCACCGGGCAGCACCGCCTCTACCACCGATCCGCGCGCTTCGCGCGCCAGCAGGTCGGTCGCCGCCGTCGGGTCGCCACGCAGCACCGACACGGCATCGGCCAACGTCATGCGCTGCACCGCTTCCATCACGATCGGCGTGGCATTGTCGGCCAGATCGACCGCGACATCGTTGAGCGACCGGGCCACCTGATTGCGCACAGCGTTCGTGCGCAGCAAGGCGGACAGCACCGCGCCGCCCTTCCCGCCGCTCAGGTCCGGCGGCACGATCCGGGTCAACTGGTCGTCATAAAAGCCACCCGGTTCGGTCAGCCGGGCAAAGGCGCGCTCGCTCGACAGTTGAAGCAGCCGCCGCACCGCATCCTCGACGGTGTAGCGCCCCATCGGCGTGGCGCAGGCCGCCAGTGGCAGCAGCGCCAAGGCCGCGATCAGGCTGCGCCTGTCGGAAAGTCCGAATATTTGCTCCATGCCGCATCTCCCTTTTCGTGGCGGACGCTATGGCCCGGTCAGGCTTGCGGGGCGCTGAACGTGGATAAAGAACGCCATGCTCCCGCGAAGGCGGGAGTCCAGTTCAGGCGGCAGGACTGGGTTCCCGCCTGCGCGGGAACAGGCAACACTATGTAAAGAGCGCCCGCACAGAATCCGGCACCCGTTCCGCCCGCAATCCGCCCGGTCGGCTGGCGTCGGGCGCAGTCCATACCCGCTTTTCGACACAGTCCACGCACAGCCGCCCGTTTAGCGACAATCGATGCGTCACAGTGAAGCTGCTGTTGCCGAAGACCGGCGAGTCCGCCTCCACCAGCACATCGTCGCCATAGGCGGTGGGCACGAAGAAACGCGCCGACACATCGACCATCGGAAAGCCGGCAAAGGCCATGGTCGCCAGCATGTCCCGCTTCTTGGGCAGGCCAGCCTGTTCGAACAACAGCATCGTGCTTTCGCCGAAAATGTCGAAATAACGCGGCGCATGGACGATACCGGCGGGGTCGCAATGGCCCCATTCGATGCGGACGATCCGCTGGAAGAAAGCGTTCACGCGAGAATGGTCTTTCCCTGCCTGGTCGTTTTTTCCGCCATTTCCGCGTCAGTCGGCGGCGTGGGAATGAGCAGTCCGCGCTGCACCGCGGGCCGCGCTGAAATCCTGTCGAACCAGCGCTCAAGGTGGGGGAAGCCGCCCATGTCGACGCAGGCCCACTCATGGCCGCGGACCCAGGGGAAGCAGGCGATATCGGCGATTGAATAATCGCCCACCAGATAATCGCGGGTCGCGAGGTGCGTGTCCATCACGCCGAACAGGCGTTGGCTTTCACGCACATAACGATCGATCACCGATGGCAGTTTCTCGTCGAAATAACGGTTGAAGACGGTCGCCTGTCCCATCATCGGGCCGAGGCCGGACATCTGCCACATCACCCACTGGATGACGCGGCTGCGGTCCCGCGCGTCGGTGGGGAGGAAGCGGCCGTATTTCTCCGCAAGATACAGCAGAATCGCACCGGATTCGAAGATGGCGAAATCCCCCGCGTCATGATCGACCAGCGTCGGGATGCGGCCATTGGGGTTGAGCGCGACATACCAGTCCTGTTTCTGGACGCGATCGGTCAGCGCAATCGGCGTGACCTTATAGGGCTCGCCCAGTTCCTCCAGCAGGATCGAGACTTTCCACCCGTTGGGCGTCTCCGACGTCAGCAGTTCCAGCATCATTCTCTCCGGCTTTTCTTGTCACCATCCAAAGCAAAGCCCTGGCCCCGCCGCAAGACGAGTGGCGGCGCTATCATTGCCACTGACAGGTTGGACGGCCCGGATTACCGGGTAGTCGCGCTGATAGTATCGACAGACGACTTGCGGCCTGCCCGATCGACGGCCAGTTTCATGCCTGAAGGCGCACCAGACGCCATAACCATAAGGTGAGGATGAACAGCGCATGTTGACGCTCTACAGCTTCGGTCCGGCTGCCAACAGCCTGAAGCCCCTGCTGGCCCTGTATGAAAAGGGGCTGGATTTCACGCCCCGCTTCGTCGACCCGACCCGGTTCGAACATCATGAGGATTGGTTCAAGGCGATCAATCCGCGCGGTCAGGTGCCGGCGCTGGACCATGACGGCCATATCATCACCGAATCGACCGTGATCTGCGAATATCTGGAGGATGCCTTTCCGAATGCTACGCGCTTGCGCCCGACCGATCCGGTGCAGATCGCGGAGATGCGCGTATGGACCAAATGGGTGGATGAATATTTCTGCTGGTGCGTGTCCACCATCGGCTGGGAACGGATGATCGGCCCGATGGCGCGCAAGCTGTCCGACGCCGAGTTCGAGGAGAAGTTGAAACACATCCCCATCCCCGAACAGCGAGCCAAGTGGCGCAGCGCCCGCGCCGGCTTCCCCCAGGCGGTGCTGGACGAGGAAATGCGCAAGATCCGCGTGTCGATCGACCGACTGGAACAGCGGCTGGCGCAGAGCCCCTGGCTGGCGGGCGACGACTATACGCTGGCCGATGTCTGCAACTTCGCGATCGCGAACGGGATGCAGTTTGGCTATGCCGACATCGTCAACAGGGAGGCGACGCCGCATCTGGTCGCCTGGATCGAGCGCATCAATGCCCGTCCCGCCGCGCAGGCCATGTTCGCCAAATCCAAGAGCGAAATGCCGCCCCGTCCCACCGCGACGGCGGCCTGATCCATGGGCTGGCAGGATGAACCGGCCGCGGGACGACTGCGCATGTACCATATTCCCGGCTGCCCCTTTTCCGAACGGATCGAGCTGCTGCTCGATCTGAAGGGATTGCAGGGCATCATGGCCGATCATCAGATCGACATAGCGCAGCCCCGCCCCGACTGGCTGCTCGCCAAGACGCGCGGGACTACGGCGCTGCCCGCGCTGGAGCTGGAAAATGGCGCGACCCTGAAGGAGAGCATGGTCATCATGCGCTATGTCGAGGATCGCTATCCCGATCCGCCGGTGGCGCGGCAAGACCCCTACGAACATGCGGTCGAAGCGATGCTATGTGCGACCGACGGCCAGTTCACCGGCGCGGGATATCGCATGATCCTCAATCGCGACCCGGCGAAGCGGGACGAGCATAAGGCGGAGGTGGACGCGCAATATGCGCGGCTGGACGACTATCTGCGCCATTACGCGCCGGATGGCGATTTCCTGTTCGACCGGTTCGGCTGGGCGGAGGTCGCCTTCACCCCGATGTTCAAGCGGCTCTGGTTCCTCGACTATTATGAAGCCTATCAAATCCCGCAGCACCTGACCCGGCTGCTGCGCTGGCGCGAGGCGTGCCTGTCGCATCCGGTAGCGCAGCGCCATCATGGCCATCGCGAACTGATGACGCTCTATTATGACTACAGTCAGGGTGGCGGCAATGGTCGCTTGCCCGAAGGCCGCACCGTCTCCAGCTTCGCGCTCGAACCGCCCTGGAACAACCGCCCGCTGCCGCCGCGCGACAAATGGGGGGCGCGCGCCACCGACGCCGATCTCGGCCTTCTTCCCGCATAAGGATTTTCCCATGCCCAATACGCTGCAACATTATATCGATGGCCTATGGGTCGACAGTCAGGGCGGCCGCACCGTCGCTGTCATCAACCCCGCCACCGACCAGAACGCCGCCGACCTGATCCTCGGCACCGCCGCCGATGTCGACGCGGCCGTGGTCGCGGCTCGCCGGGCGTTCGAGACATATTCCCAGACCAGCCGCGAGGAGCGCGTCGCGCTGCTCGAACGGATCGTCGGCGAATATCAAAAGCGTGTCCCCGACATCGCCCGCGCCATCGCCACGGAAATGGGCTGCCCTATCTCCATGGCGCAAACAGCGCAGGCGGGATCGGGCCTGGGCCATCTGGGGCAGGCGCTCAACGCGCTCAAAAATTACGAATTTTCCGAGAAGATCGGCGACAATCGGGTCGTGCGCGAACCGATCGGCGTGGTTGCGCTCATCACGCCCTGGAACTGGCCGATGAACCAGATCCTCGCCAAGGTCGGCCCGGCGTTGGCGGCTGGCTGCACGATGATCCTGAAACCGTCGGAAGAAGCCCCTAGCTGCGCCGCCATCTTCGCGGAAATTCTGGATGCCGCGGGCGTGCCGCCGGGCGTCTTCAACCTGGTGCAGGGCGATGGCGAGGGCGTGGGCACCGCGCTCGCCCAACATCCCGACATCGACATGGTGAGCTTCACTGGTTCCACCCGCGCAGGGATCATGGTGGCCAAGAATGCCGCCGATACGGTCAAGCGCGTCGCACAGGAACTGGGCGGCAAGTCGCCCAACATCATTCTGCGAGGCACGCCGCTCGACAAGGCGCTGCCCGGCGGCGTGGGCGGCGTGCTGCTCAACAGCGGCCAGAGCTGCGTCGCGCCCACCCGGATGCTGGTCCACAAGTCCCAGCATGACGAAGCGGCGGAAAAGGTCGGCGCGCTGTTCGCCGCCAAGAAGGTCGGCGATCCACAGGTCGAGGGCGATCATATCGGCCCGGTCGTCAGCCAGCGCCAGTGGGACCGCATCCAGGGCCTGATCCAGACCGGCATCGACGAAGGCGCGACCCTCGTCACCGGCGGCACCGGTCGGCCCGAAGGGTTGAGCCAGGGCAGCTATGTTCGTCCCACCGTCTTCGCCAACGTCACGCCGGACATGACGATCGCCAAGGAGGAGATTTTCGGCCCCGTCCTGGTCCTCATGCCCTATGAAGATGATGAGGACGCGATCCGCATCGCCAACGACACGCCCTATGGGCTGGGCGCCTATGTCGCGGGCGATCCCGCCCATGCGCGCAAGTTCGTCAGCCGCATCCGGGCGGGGGCCGTGTTCGTCAATGCCGGTGGCCTGGCCTTCGACATGCCGTTCGGCGGCTACAAGCAATCGGGCAATGGCCGCGAATTCGGCAAGTTCGGGCTGGAGGAATTTCTAGAGGTGAAATCGGTGATCGGCGCGCTGCCAGAGGACGTCGACTGATGGCCAGCCTGCCGATCGCCGCCGATGTCGAGGATAGCGCGCGGCAGGCGCCCGCGCTGATCCGCTATCTCGATGAAGGCGATTTCGTCACGCGGCGCTATGTGTCGCGTGGCGTGGAGATCAACACCGGCACCTATGGCGATCATCGCATGATGGTGCGCGACGGGATGCCGATCCGCGACCATTTCCGGTTCGACACCCATGGCTTCATGCTGGGCAAACATCATAGCGGCATCGCCGATTTCTTCGACAAGAAGGAGGTCGATCGCCTCTATCTGCGCGAATGTGAAGAGGCGATCCGCGCGCTGACCGGCGCAACCTGCGTGTCAGCGGGCGGCTGGATGATCCGCACCTCCGCCGATCTCACCGCCCGCGCCCAGGAAAAGGTCGAGCATTACCGCCATGAAGGCGGCATCCAGCCGCCCGCGGGCGAGGCGCATGTCGATTATAACGAAATCAGCGGTCGCCGGGCGGCAGAACGCGCCTATGCCGCCGCCTTCCCCGATGGTCCGGGTTATAAACGCTATGTCTGCGTCAGTTTCTGGCGCACCTTCACGCCCGGCCCGCAGGACTGGCCGCTGGCGGTGTGCGACGGCCGCACCGTGTCGGACGAGGAGGCGACGTCCAACACCCTGTTCGTGGTCGATGCATTTCCCGGCGGCGACGCGCTGACCGCCCCGGTCGCGGGTGAGGAGCAGATGATCGCCGCCTCTATCTTTCGCCACCGCGACCGGCATCGCTGGTGGTATTTTTCGAACATGATGGCGGACGATGTGTTGCTGTTCAAATTTCAGGACAGCGACCATGATGTGACTTGGCGCTGCCCCCACACCGCGTTCCACGACAGCAGCCTGCCGGACACGAAAACGCGCTCCAGTATAGAAGTCCGGGCGGTGGCGTTCTTCGAATAGGTTAGCGTGCTACCAGCGCAGCAACCCGATCAGTTCCTGCCGCCAGGGCCATAGCAGGATCGCGTTCAACACCAGCGTCACGATCCCGAACGCATATTCGACCACGCCCGGATCGAGCACGAAATTCCAATAGCCGATCACGATGTTGAGCGGCACGCAGGCGAGCGCGGCGGGCAGCACCGCCCGGTTCGCCAGGATCAGCAGCGCGGCGACCACCTCCATCACCTTGATCCAGGCGAACAGGCCGCTATGGATCAGCGCCAGCGTGAATTCCTGCGCCAACGGCGTATTGCCCAGCGGCTGGAGGTCGAAGGGGGTGAAATATTCCACCCCCGAAAACAGGAACCAGCCGCCAAAGATGATCCGGGCGGCGGTGAAGGCACCGCCGGTGCCGCGCCCCTGCGCATTAAGGGCGATCATCGTCAGAAGCCCGCGGGCGCGCCGTCGAGCAGGATCGTCTTGCTTTCCAGATAGGGGTGTAGCCCTTCCACCCCGCCTTCGCGGCCGATGCCGGACTGTTTGAACCCGCCGAAGGGCAGGCCGAATTCCAGCTTCATGCCATTCTGCCCGAAGCCGCCCGCACGGATGCGCCGGCCGATGCGATAGGCCGCGTCGGCATCATTAGTCAGCACCGATCCGTTCAACCCGAAGCTGCTGTCATTGGCGATGCGGATCGCATCCTCCTCATCCTCGGCAGGGATCAGGCAGAGGACCGGGCCGAAAATCTCCTCCTGCGCGATGCGGCTGGCGTTATCGACATTGGCGAACAGGGTCGGTTCGATGAAATAGCCTTTGTTCAGATGCGCCGGACGGTTGCCGCCGGTCACCAGATCGGCGCTTGTCCGACCCAAGGCGATATAGTCCTCCACCCGATCAAGCTGGCGCTTCATCGCCACCGGGCCAAGCTGGGTGTCGGGCGCGTCGCTATGGCCGATGCGGACGCCCTGCATCACCTTGGCGATGGCGGCGGCCAGTTCGTCATGGCGATGTTTGGGCACGATCGCGCGGCTCAGCATGGCGCACACCTGGCCGCTCATGATGGTGATGGTGTTGCCCAGGATCGCGGCGGCGGCCTCGATCGGGAAGTCGTCGCGCACGATCGCCGCCGACTTGCCGCCCAGTTCCAATGTGCAGCGCGCCACGCGCCCGGCGCATACTTCGCCGATCCGCTTGCCCGCCAGCGTCGATCCGGTGAAGGTTACCTTGTCGATGCCGGGGTTGCGCACCAGATGGTCGGATGCATCGCGCCCGGCCGCAACCAGATTGACGACGCCCGCCGGCACGCCCGCCGCCGCCGCCGCTTCAGCCATGATATAGGCCTCCAGCGGGGTTTCGGGCGAGGGTTTCATGATGACGGTGCAGCCCGCGACCAGCGCATAGGCGACCTTCGCGGACATGATGCCATAGGGCGCGTTCCACGGCGCGATCGCCGCGACCACGCCTGCGGGTTCCTGCACCACGATGGCGGTGTTGACCATCTGCGAGGGTCGCCGCTCCACGAAGGGATAGCTATCGGCATAGCCGGCGATCGCCATCAGTGTCGCGGTCGCGCCGCCGGTCATGACCGGCGCGAAACTGGCGAGGCCGCCGACCTGCGCGGTCCAGGCGGCCGCCAGTTCGGGCGCGCGCTTTTCCAGTTCGACGCCCATCCGCCGCAGACAAGCCCCACGCTCGGCCGGGTCCATGGTCGGCCACGGCCCTTCATCGAACGCCTTGCGCGCGGCGGCGACGGCGCGGTCCATGTCCGCTTCCGTGCCGTCGGCGACGCGGGCGACCACTTCCTCGCTATTGGGCGACACGATCTCGATCACGCCGTCGCCGGTGGAATCGATCCAGTCGCCGCCGATGAATAATTTATCGGGATGGGCGATGCGGATGGCGTCGGGGGTCATGCTGTCCATTTCCTCTCAAAAGCTCTTCTTGACCGTCGCGGTCCATTCGCGCGGACGGCCCACGGTGCCGGTGACGACGCCGAAGGTGCCGACATTCTCCGCCACGCCATTATAGTAGAATGTGTCGAAGACATTGGTGACGCCCACGCTGAGCGACCAGTCCTTGTCCGCCGCCTGATAGGTCAGCCGCGCATTGACCAGGCTGGGCGCGTCGATCAGATTATAGGGGTTGTTGACCGAATTATAATAGAAATCGGAGCGCCAGGACCAGTCGATCCGCGGCGTCAGCGTGCCGTTGCCGCCCAGGTCCGCTTCATATTGCACGCCCGCCGACAGCTGCCATTTGCTGATGAACGGCGCGATCATGTCCTTCGTCACCAGCGTCGCCGGGTTGGTGATCGTCTTATAGTCGAAATCCAGATAGCCGACCGACGCATCGAAAGACAGACCGTCCGCCGGGCGCAGTTGCGCTTCCAGCTCCCATCCGAACACTTCGGCGTCGCCCGCATTGGACGGCACCGAACAGGACAGGACGATGCTTTCCGGGCACTGGTAGCGGACGAGCTGCATGTCGTTATATTTGTTGAGGAACACCGCGCCGTTCAGGCGCAGCATGCGGCCAAGCAGATCGGCCTTGAACCCGGCTTCATAGGTGGTCAGCTTTTCCGGGCCGAATGTCTGGACCTGGTCGGGCGCGGACGGACGCGGATTGATGCCGCCCCCCTTGAAGCCGGTCGATAGCTGGGCGTAGGTCATGAGTTCGTCCGACCAGCGATAATTGACGCCGATACGGTAATCGACCCGGTTGCCCTTGAACGTGCCGGTCAGCCCATCCAGCCCGACGAGCAGGAAATTGGGCGTGAAGAAGGCGCCGCTCGGCAAGCTGCCGTCCACATTGCGGCGCGAATAGCGATAGGTCTTCTTGTCGTCGGTATAACGCAGACCGCCGATGATATTGAAAGCGTCGGTCACATGAAACTCGCCATGGGCGAAGGCCGATATGCTGCGATTCTTGATCACGTCGTCCGACAGGAAATCGAACAACAAGGTCGGGATCTGGCTGCGGCCCTGAATCGTGTCGGTGGCGTTATAATAGAAGCCGCCGACGGTCAGGTCGACCAGATCGTTGAAATTGGCGCTCAGGCGCAGTTCCTGCGTGAACTGCTCATGACCGTAGGTGAATTGCTGCAACAGGATCGCGAGCGGCGATCCATCGACGTCGATCGCGCTGGTGCCGTCGGCGCTGCGATAGCCAGTGATCGATTTCATCTTCAGACTGTCCGACAGGTCATAGTCGATCGTGCCCGACAGGCCCCATGCCTTGACCGTGCTGGTCGGGCTGGCGGTGAAGCCGCCCGGCGCGATCTGGGTCGGGATGCCGAACACGGTCGTATAATTGCCGCCGGTCGCATAGGTCGCGTAGGAACTATAGCTCTTCGCCCCGGTCATGAAACGGCTGTCGAACGGGATGCCTGCGGTCGGATCACCCGCGACATAGCTGCGCACCGACGGATTGTCAGCGTAGAGCAATTTGGTCGCCACCGTCTCGCTCTTGTCCTTTGACACATCGGCGACGATGTTGATTTCCAGCGGCGATCCGGCCGGCGCGTAGCGCAGCGCGGCACGCAAGGCCATCACGTCGATCCCGCCTTCGGTGCCGATCTGGCAGTTCTTGTTGCCGCTGGTGGCCGGGATGCCCGACGTCGGGTTGACGCAGCCATAGTCGAGCAGCTTCATATAGCCATCGACATTTTTCGACACGCCCGACACGCGCAGGAACAGGTCGTCGGTCAGCGGAATATTCGCGCTGCCGCGCAGTTCCAGCCGGTCGAACCGGCCATAGGTCGCCTCGCCAAAACCGCCCGCCGTGGAATCCGGCTTCTTGCTGAACAGCTTCACCGCGCCGCCGACGCTGTTCTTGCCGGCCAGCGTGCCCTGCGGCCCGCGCAGCACCTCGACCCGCTCCAGGTCGGTCAGGTCCATGACCGCGCCGAAGGTCGTGCCATAATAGATATCGTCGATATAGATGCCGACGCCCGGCTCCAGCGCGAAACTGGCGTCAAGCTGCCCCACGCCGCGGATAAAGGCGGCCACGGCATTGCCCTGGATGCTGGTCGCGGGGGCCAGCGCCACGTTGGGCGCGAATTGACCCAGGTCCGTCACGCTGGTCTGGCTGCGCGCCGCCAGCGTATCGGCCGACACCGCGGTGATCGCGATCGGCGTATCCTGCAAATTCTGCGCGCGGAACTGGGCGGTGACGATGATGTCGGCTGCGCCGGCCTGATCGGCGGGCTGGTCGGGCGTCGCCGCCTCCTGCGCCAGTGCGGGCGCGGCGATCATCGCCGCCGCCAACGCCAAACCCGCTACACGCCCGTGAAACCGGCTCTTCCAGATTGTCGCCATTATCTTTTCCTCCCTCATATGATGGCCGCCAGGCGCAGGGGAGGAAGCGCCGGACCAGCCATTACCGGTTCCGGTGGGGGCGGCGCTGTGCGCCTGCCTGCCTTGCCATCCTCTTTGCCCGGCCAGGGCCTTGCGTCTGTTCCGTTCAGGACGGAGAGGTCTTTGCCTCGCCGTTGTTAAGTAACGATCGTTAGTATGTTGTCAAGCGGCTTGGTGCGCCTTCGCGCTCGCCAATTGCGCCGCCGACACCCAGGCGCCATGGACCTGCGCGCGCATCGGCAGGGGCATCGGCACGCGCGCGACCGGCCCGGCGGCGATGGCGTTTGCGTCCACCACCCAGAGTTCGGACTTAAAATCCGCCTCCCCCGCCTGGCGATCGACCACCATCAGCAGCCAGCCGTCATGCCCCGCCTGTGCCGATGGAACATGGACCGGCTCACTGATCGCCATGCCGAATTCCAGCCCCATCATGTCGATGCGGCCATTGCCCGGTTCGATCTGCAACAGCGCGTTGAAGGCGAAACCGACCGGGCCGCCCGGCAGCGGCGGACCGCCCTGCGGGTTCATCGACAGATACCAGGCCGATCGATAGGGCCGCCCCTGGTCCGCATCGCGCAGCCGCGGCATGTCGCCCGGCGGGCCGATCAGCCGCTCCTCGAACCCGTCTCCCGCCTTCGACAGATCAAAGGTCCAGCGGGTCAGGCCGCCGCTTATCTCGCGCTGGTCGCGCTGGATGCCGCCCGCTTCGCGCATGAAACCGAACGCATTGGTGTCCGACAGGCAGAGGTCGAGATGAACGAGATCGCCATCGTCAAAGGCGTTGACAATGTGAAAGGCAGACACGCCCGGCCGCCCGCGGAACCAGCGCATCTCCGCCACCTTGCCGTCGCGTGGCATGATGCCGACCCAACTGTCCAGATCTTGCTGATGCGCCCAATGCGCGCCGCCCGACTTCAACCGGTCGAGATCGGCCGTGGTCGGAAAAATCGGGAAGATGGCATATTGCTGCGTGATTGCGAAATCATGGATGGTCGAGCAATAGGGCTGATCAAACCAGTGTTCCGACACCAGATTGCCGTCCCGGTCGGCCACACCATAGGCCACCTTGGTCGAACACAGCCCGTCCGCTTCATAGCCGAAGAAGAACATCTCCCCGGTGTGCGGGTCGACGCGCGGATGCGCGGTGAAGGTCTGCGACGTGAAGGCGCCATGATAATTCCACCGGCCGATCGTCTCCAGCGTGTCGGGATCGACCTCATAGCCAAGGCCATCCTCCTTGGTCATCAACAGTCGCCCGCCATGCCAGACCGGCGTGGTGTTCGCGACGGTGCGGTCGCGGCCGGCCACGGCGGGATCGTCGGTGAAGGGGTTGCGATAGCGACCGAACAGAGCGCGCCGGGCGTCCTTTTCCAGCGCGTGGCGCTCGGTTTCGACATAGCGGATGGCATAATCCACCTTGCCCCCCTGGATGGTGAATTTCGCGACCATGCCGTCGCCCGACAGCACTATATCGTCATCGAACATCGGGGCATGGGCGGGGTCCGGGACAGCGCGGAAAAAGGCGCCGTCTATCTCTGCGGGGATTGCGCCGATGACGTCCAGATTGCGGGCGGCCCATTCGATGCCGACGGGTGTGTTCAATCCGACAAAATGAATGGTCTGGGGATAGGCTGGCATGGCCTCGATGTTCCTCTCTTATCTCGACTCATAGTAACAATCGTTACTGTTGTTGCCAAGCGTAGAGTATAAGACGCCGTCAGCGCAGCCGCATCGGCAAGCCGGCGGCCAGGAACATCGCTTCGTCGGAACAGGCCGCCACCGCCTGGTTGATGGTGCCCGCGACATCCCGGAACCGTCGCGCGAGCACATTGTCCGGGACTATACCCAACCCCACCTCGTTCGCGACCAGGATCACCTGCCCCCGCGCCTGTCGAAGCGCCGCAACGAAAGCAGCCACCGCTTCATCGATGTCCCGCTCCGCCATCATCAGGTTGGATGCCCAAAGGGTGAGACAGTCGATCAGCAATATGCGCTCCGGGCGTGATTCCCTCTGCACGATCGCCGCAAGCGCGATCGGTTCCTCGATCGTGCGCCAGCGGTCGCCGCGCTCCGCCCTGTGGCGCGTGATACGGCTGTCCATTTCGCTGTCCAGCGCCTGAGCGGTCGCGACGAACAGGCAATCGCCCGACATGGCTTCGGCGCGGGCGAGCGCATAGCGGCTTTTGCCTGATCGTGCGCCACCTAGCACCAACAAAATCGTCATAAGTCACACCATGCGAAGGGGGCGGCCGCCAGCCCAAGGAGCAGACAGGCGCGCAGATAGATGCGCAAGGCCGCATGGAGATCGGCGGCGGCGAGATGTAATCGGCCCGATCCGATCCACGGCTTGTCCTGCGACACGCCATCATAGGCTATCGGCCCCGCCAGCCGAACGTCAAGCGCACCCGCCATCGCCGCCTCCGGCCAACCCGCATTGGGGGATGCGTGGCGATGCGCGTCGCGCAACATGATGCGCAAGCCCCGTCCGGCACTCAGGCACAGCAACGAGCCGGACAGACGCGCGGGGATCAGATTGAGCAAATCGTCGAGCCGCGCCGCCGCCCAACCAAAGGCGCGCCACCGTTCCTCGCGATGGCCGATCAAGCTGTCGGCGGTATTGATCGCCTTATAGGCCCACAGGCCGGGCAAGCCACCCATGACCAGCCAGAAGAGCGGCGCCATCACGCCATCGCAAAAGCTTTCGGCCAGGCTCTCGATCGCGGCGCGCGCGATGCCCGCGCTATCGAGCCGATCGGTATCGCGGCCCACGATCATGGCGACGGCCATACGCGCCGCACCAAGATCGCCCGCCTGCAAGGGAGCCGCCACCGCGCGCACATGCCGGTAGAGACTGCCCGCCGCCATACCCGGCACGGCGCATAGCATGATGAAAATCCAGGCCCAGCGTCCCGCAATGCGATGCAGGCCCCATTGCAGCAAAAGCCCCGCCACGGTCGCGACGACAAGCAACAGAAGCACGCAGCCGATACCCGCCACATATCGCGTCCAATCGGCCAATTCCGGCCGGTTCCAGCGCCGATCGCACCAGACGATGATCGCCGCGAAAATGCCCACCGGATGGCCGATGCGCCGATTCAGCGCATCGGGCCAGCCGATCGCCCCCTCAATCGCCAACGCCAGCAAAGCCACAGGTTCAGCCATCGGTCAGCGCCCGATCCAGCCGCGCCAGCGCAGCGGCGTCGCGGGGCAGCCCGATCCTCAGCCAGCGCGGATTTTCGTCGAACGGCCGGGTCAGGATCGCGCACCGGGCCAAATGATCGAACAATGCCGCGGCATCCTCGGCAACGATCAGGCGAAACAGCGGACAAGCGCCTTGCGGACTCAGGCCGCGCGCGCGCAAGAGCTGGTCCAGCCCCTTCCCCTGTTCGATCAGCTGCGCCCGCGTGGTGGTGATCCAGTCGCGATCCGCATAGGCACTCGCGCCGATGACCAGCGCTGCGGTTGATAGGGGCCAACTGCCCAGCCGTTCGCGAAACCGTGCGATGATCGCGCGCGGCCCGATTACAAAGCCCAGTCGCACGCCCGCCAAGCCGAAAAATTTGCCGAAAGAACGAAAGATGATGAGCCGCCGGTCGTCCGCGACACGATCCGCCATGCTGATAGCCGGCAGGCTGTCGGCAAAGGCTTCGTCCAGCACCAGCCAGCCGTCACTTGCCCCCTGCCGCTCCAGCAGCCCGTCCAGCGCCGCCCTGTCCAGCAGGCGCCCGTCGGGATTGTTGGGATTGGCAAGCAGCAGTATCTTGCCGTCCGGCAAGGCGGAATCATCGACGCCGGGGGTGAAGGCGATACTGTCCGGATGGATGTCGCGATGGGTGCGGTAACAGGCTGCGCCGTGCACGATAGCGCCGGATATGATGCCGCTCAGTGAGCGCAAGCCCGCCTCGCTTCCCGGCAGCGCGCACAGATAAGCGGGATCGACGCCGAAATGCCGCGCCGCGTTCTGCTCCAGCGCGGCCAGTTGTGCGTCACCGGGCAAGGCGCGCCAGTTGATCGCGGGCGCCTGTTCGACCGGCCAGCCATTGGGATTGATCCCGGTCGACAGGTCGATCCAAGATGCCTGCCCCTCGCCGAACCACCGCCGCGCGTCGTCCAGCTTCCCGCCATGATGGGTCCAGCGCGTCATGACGCTCGCGCCCACACGATAACTGTGAGCAGAAGGCCGCTTTCCAGCAATTCGATACCCGCGCCATGGCTGTCGCCGGAAATGCCGCCGATGCGCGTGAGAATCCACCAGCCCCATAATCCGGCCAGCGGCGCCATAGCCAGCAGCGCCGGCATCCAGAAAGCGACGGCGAGGAGCATGACGCCCCACAGCGCCAGATCGGCGGGGCGGATGACCGCGCGGAATTGCGCGCCAAGGCCGTCATGCAGAGGCGGCAGCCAGCGGCTCCAGAGCAGCGGCCCAATCCGTGCGGCGAAGGGGATCAACAGCAGCGCAGCGAATGCCTTCGATTCCACAAGGCCATGGAGCAGCACCAGCTTGGCGATCAACTGCAACGCCACCGCGGTGGCGCCCATGGCGCCGACATGGGGATCGGCCAGCACCGCCAGCAACCGCTCGCGATTCTTGTGCGCCGCGCTCGTCGCATCGGCCAGATCGGCCAGTCCATCCAGATGCAGCGCGCCAGTTACGCAAACCCACGCCACCAGCGCCAGCAGCGCGCCGATCCACGCATCGATCCAGGCGCCGGCCCATGCCGCGCCGGCCACCAGCCCGCCGATCATCAGGCCCGCCGCCGGGAACCAGCGCATCGCGGCGGCGAACGCCGTCCCGTCCGCCTCCACCCTCGGCAGGGGCAATCGCGTCAGAAATTGCAGCGCAAGGATCAAGCCCTTCATGTCACCAACCCCACAAGCTGCGCCCAGGGCCGGTCGCCCGGCCAGAGGCGCAGCGTGAGGCAGGCGGCATAGGGCAGATCGACTGTCCAGATCTGACGCTGGTCGAAGCCGCACAATGCCGCCAGCGCCGCGCGCATCGCGCCGCCATGGGTCACGACCAGCGTCGGTCGGCGCGGAAGAGCGGCGATCGCCTCACCGACCCGCGCTACCAGCGCAGACCAGCGCTCGCCTCCGGGGGGCGGACAGGCGTCGGGGTCAGCGTGGAAACACGCAAGCGACGACTGATCCAGCGTCGCCGGATCGGCGCCGTCCCAGGCGCCGAAGTCCAGTTCCCGCCAGCGCGGGTCGGTCCGCGGCGCGATGCCGCGCTGCGCAGCGATGGCGGTCGCCGCCTGGCGCGCGCGCGTCAGATCGGACGATGATATGACTTCCACCTCCAGCGTATGGGCGCGCGCCACGCAGGCGGCGATGCCTGCATCGGTGGCGGGCCAGTCGGCATGTCCCAGCAATCGCCCGGTCAATTCGGGCGCCCCATGTCGCATCAGATGGAGCAGCGTGCCGCTCATCCGCCCGCCGACACGCCCGCATCGGCGAAGGTCGCCATCTGGTCATGCGCCGCCAGCGCGGTGCGGATCACCGCCACCGCCACTGCGCCGCCGCTACCCTCGCCCAACCGCATGTCGAGGTCGAGCAATGGCCTCAGCCCCAGCCGGTCGAGCAGCCGCCCGTGACCCGCCTCGGCGGATCGATGTCCGGCAATAATATGATCGGTGATCGTAGGCATGGCCACCGCCAGCGGCGCCAGCGCCGCCGCACAGATGAACCCGTCGAGCACCACCGGCACATGACGATGCCGCGCCGCCAACATGGCACCGGCAATGGCGACGATCTCCCGCCCGCCAACCCGGCGCAACGTCTCGAACGGCGTCATCGGGGCGTCTGCGTGATAGGCCATGGCGAGTTCGACCACCTGTCGCTTCATCGCCAGGCCATGCGCATCGACACCGGTCCCCGCGCCGACCCATTCCCTCGCGCTGCCGCCAAAGCTGCGCTGGCACAAAGCCGCAGCGGCGGTGCTGTTGCCGATGCCCATCTCGCCCAGCAGCAGCAGGTCCAGGCCCGGATCGACCATGTCCGCGCCGCAATTGAGCGCCGCCAGACAATCCGTCTGGCTCATCGCCGCAGCGACGGTGAAATCCTCGGTCGGGCGGTCGAGGTCGATCGGCACGACATGCAGATCCAGCCCGGCTGCGCCCGCCAGCGCGTTGATAGCGGCCCCCCCTGCGGCGAAATTCGCGACCATCTGCGCCGTCACTATGGGCGGAAAGGCGCTGACGCCATGCCGCGTCACGCCATGATTGCCCGCAAAGACCGCTGCCCGGCCGCGATCGATATGCGGGCGCGCGCGCCGTTGCCAGCCGGCCAGGAAGATGGCGATCTCCTCCAGCCGACCCAAAGACCCGGCCGGCTTTGTCAATTGCCCCTGACGCGCTGCGGCAGCGGCGCGGCAGGCCAGGTCGGCCCGCGGCAGGGACGCCAGCGCGGCGTCGAACGCCGCCTCGGTGGGAAACAGGCTCATGTGGCGACGAACCCGGCAGGCGGCAGACGCACGATGAAGTGGCCCTTCACCCCTTGCGGCCAGTCGGCATAAGGCACCTGGCCATGGGCGCTCGCGGCATGATGCGCCGCATAGTCGAGGATCGCGCGCGCGGCATCCTCGTCGGGCGTAAAGCGCCCCAGCACATAACCGATCTTCCCCGGCGCCCGCAGATGGACGGCGCAATGGTCGGAACAGGCGAAGAGGCAGGGCATGTCCTGCACCGCCACCCCGTCATAGCGGTCCGACCCGGCCTTCACCCGGCGCAGCGCCTCCGCCAGCCGCGCACCGCCGCGCACGCCATCGGCATCTTCCCGCTGCCCCGGCGAGTGGCGGCAACTGCTGCACACCACCACCGCCGGACCATCCTCGACCGCGCGCAACATCAGGCGGTCGCCGCACGGCGCAGCCGGCCGCTGCGGTCGGCCAGATGTTGCAAGGCCAGCAGGCCGGCCAGGATCATGGCGTAGCGCCCGAACTGCCGCGCCATTACATCCGGCGCGAAGGCCGCCCAGCCGGAATCGAGCGCCCACGCGCCCGCCAGGACGGCCATCTTGAACGTAGCGAACGCTGCCCCATAGGCCACGACCAGCCGCACCGCCGGATGCGCGTGCGGCAACAGGCGCGCCGCACCATCCGCGCCGAGCAGCGACGCGATCGCCGCCAGCGCCATGGTCCCGGCCCAGACGCCATTCTCCACAGTCGTTTCATAGCCCAGCAGGCAATAGCCCACCCCCTGCGACACCGCCCAGGCCGCGAGCATCAGGATGATGCCGTCCTGCCGGCGGACATGCAACGCGGCCAGGGCGGCCAGGGCGGGGAAAGGCGTGGCGCAGGCCAGCGCCAGAGTGGTTATGGTGCTGGCCAGCGTCATCAATCCGATCCAGAGATGGCGGGCGGCGGCAGGGGGCAGGCTGTCCATGGTCATACGCTCCTTGTCAGGGGGGATCAGAACCGCGCCCGCAGGCCAGCATGAATGCTGCGGCCCAATTGACCGTAGCGCCGCGCGGTTTCATAATATTCGTCGAACAGATTTTCGACCCGGCCGAATAGCGTCAGCTTGCCCATGACCGGCATTTCGGCACGCAAATCCACCAGCGTGTAGGCCGCGTTGACCAGTGGCGCGACCGTGGCGCTGGTGCGCGCGGTGTCGAGCGCCTTGCCCGACCAGCGCATTGCCACGGTGGTGCTCAGGCCGAACGCCCAGTCGTACCGCGCTGTCGCATTGGCCGCATGGCGCGGTCGCCGCGCCAGTTGGTTGCCATAGTTCAGGCCCGGCGACCGATCCTCCGCGGACACCCAGCTATAATTGCCGTCGATCGTCAGCCGACCGACATGGGCGACGCCGGCCAGTTCCAGCCCGTGCGCCTCGCTGCGCTGGACATTGGCATAATAGCCAAAGCGCGGCGTTGTCGTGCCCGGCGCATAGCAGAGCGGCGGCCGGTTGGTCGTCGGACAGCCATTATAGGTGATGAGATTGTCGGTGCTGCGATCGAACCAGGTCGCCGACAGGATCAGCGCATGGTCGAACAGATGCTGTTCGATGCCGGCGTCCCAGCCATGGGCCTTTTCGGGGACCAGGGCGGTGTTCCCATAATCGCTGTAGAGCTGGTAGAGCGTCGGCGCCTTGAAGCCCTCGCCATAGCTCGCCCGCAGGATCGTGCGGTCCTTGACCAGCGCCCAGGCCGCGCCCGCGCCGAAGACCGTGTTGCCGCCAAAGGTCGAATGATGATCGTAGCGCACTCCGCCATTGACGGTCAGGCCGGCCAGCGGCTCGACGCTCAGTTGGGCATAGAGGCTGTCGATATCGGCAGACCCGCGGGTCGTGGCGTAGGCAGCCAAACTATCGGAAGGCGAAGCCGTGCGCATCCGCTGCTCCTCGCGCTCCGCGCCGAAGGTCGCGGTCCAGCCCTGCGCGATGGTGAGCACGCCCTGATATTCGTAGCGCTTCGTCTCGCCTCTGGCGGTGAAACTGGTCTGGCGCAGTTTGCGGGCGGGATTGACGTTGTCGCGCAGCGTCTCGCTGCGGCTGAAGGACAGGCGATTGCGCAGCGCGCCGCCGAACAGATCGGCGTTGAGGCCGGCGTAGCCGATCCATTCCTCGACTTCCGAATATTCGGGGCTGTCGGGAATGGCGCCGGCGCTGTCGATATCCGTGCGCCCCTTGGCATAATAGCCGCGCATATCGATCGACACGCCCGGCGCCAGCGCGACGCCCAGACGCCCGTTGAGCGTGCCGTTGGTGTAGCCGTCCTTCTCCTTGGCGCCAAAGCGCGGGCTGATCGCCGAGATGCCCTCCGTCGTGAAGCGGCTGCCCGCGACCTGCCAGTCGATCGCGCCCTGTCGTCCGCCCAGCGCAGCGCGGGCGCTGACGGTATCGCGCGATCCCGCCTCGATATCGAAGCTGCCTTCGATCGGGCGTTCGGCCCGTGCGGTGACGATGTTCACCACGCCACCAATCGCCTGGCTGCCCCAGAGGATCGACTGTGGACCGCGCAATATCTCGATCCGGTCGGTATCGCCGGTCATCAGCGTCGCGAAATTATAGCCGCCGCCGGTCGAGGACGGATCGGCCAACTTCACGCCGTCGATGACCAGCACGGTCTGGTCGGCCTCCGCGCCGCGAATGCGGATCGAGGTCGCCGTGCCATAGCCGCCATTGCGGGTGAAGCTGACGCCCGGCGTGCGGATCAGCAGGTCGGACACCGCCAGCGCCTGTGCGGCGTCGATCGCCGGCTTGTCGATGATGGTGATGCTCGACGCCACCTGTTCAATCGCCTGCGGCTGGCGCAGCGCGGTCACGATCACATCGCCCGCATCATCGGCCCAGGCCGGCGTGGACAGGCCCGCTAGAATGAAAAGGCCGCTCTTTGAAATCCAATGCATCATAATCCCCCAGTCGTTGACAGGACCGGGCGGACGCGACGCGGTGGCGATGCAGGGCGCACGCGCACGACATCGCCACCGTGCGAACCCGCACGGTCAGCTTGTCGTTGCGCGAGGATATCCTCGTTCGACCGGCACACCCTGTCCGGACGAAGAACGACCGCGACAGGCAGGTCTCCTGGCTTGCGGGTCAATGCCGTATTCGAAGCGCCTTCTCGGAATCATCGATTCCAATGGCCTGTGCCTCGATGGCTCGCCGCTCACAGTTGCAGGGGCAGCCGGGGTCTTGAACCCCGTTCCCTTTTGATCCCCTTGCGGGGAACCTGACGCAGATGCGGCCCTAATCGAGTTGGATCAGGCGATCAAGTGGAAGAAGCCGCCGGTCACATGACCCGCGCGGTGCCCGGCCGGGGAAAGCGCCTGCCCCTCCGCATCGGCCATGTCGGCCAGCGGTTCGCCTTCGCTGGCGGTGATGCTGGCATAATGGAATTCATGGCCCAGCAATAGCTGGCCGACAGAGGCGAAGCTGGCGCCCTGCCGCAGCCGCGCGCGGCGATAGCCCAATGTCCTGCGCCGGCGCGCGAAGCTGGTGTCCATCGGCAACAGGCCCGCCATCGGGTGGACGACGCCGTCGCCATCCTCCAGCGTGCGACCCAGCACCATATAGCCGCCACATTCGCCATGCACCGGCCGGCTCCGCGCAAAGGCGCGCAGGCCGTTCAGGAACTGGCCATTGGCCGCGATCCGCGCGGCATGGAGTTCGGGATAGCCGCCGGGCAGCCAGCAGGCGTCGCAGTCGGCGGGCGGCGGCTCGTCCGCCAGCGGAGAAAAGAAGCGCAGCTCCGCACCGGCCGACCGCCACCAATGTACGATATGGGGATAGAAAAAGCTGAAGGCGGCGTCCCTGGCGACGGCGATCCGCTGCCCCGGCGGCCGGATGCCGGGCGGTTGCGCCGGCACGTCTGTCGTAGCGCCGGCCGCCGCCTGGATCGCATCCAGATCGCATTGCGCCGTCACCCGCGCTGCGATCGCGTCGATTCGCCGTTCCAGTTCCTCCGTCTCGCCAGCCTGCACCAGCCCCAGATGGCGGGACGGCATGGCCAGCTCCTCCTCCGTTGCGATGGCGCCCAGCAGCGGCAGGCCGATACGCGCGAACCCATCCTCTATCATGCGGAGATGGCGCGTGCTGGCCACCTTGTTGGCGATCACCCCGGCGATGGCCGGCGCGCCGGGAAAGGTCGCGCAGCCATGCGCCACCGCCGCCGCCGTCTGCGCCGCTGCGCGGGCATCGACGACCAGCAGCATCGGCCAGCCCAACAGCCGCGCCACATCGGCCGACGCGCCCGAACGACCCGGCGACCGTGCGCCGTCATAAAGGCCCATCGCGCCTTCCGCGACGACGAGTTGGACAGTTGTAGCGACGTGCGCCGCCAGCCCCTGCAGCATGGTCGGCGCCATGGCGAAGCCGTCCAGATTGACCGAGGGCCGGCCAGTCGCGGCTTCGTGAAAGGCCGGGTCGATATAGTCGGGTCCGCATTTGGCGCCCTGCACGCTCAGGCCGCGATCGGTGAAGGCGCGTTGCAGGCCGATCGTCACCATCGTCTTGCCCGCGCCCGACGCCGGGGCGCCGATCACCAATCCCGCGCCCAGTCGCGGCGTCACGACGTGCGCCATACCGGCAAGGGGGCGATGGCATCCACGAGGAGGGCGGCGCGATTCGGTGTCATGTCCGCCTTGTGGCAAAGCAGGCCCCGCGCCGCCAGCGCCTCAATGGCGGCGGAGGCGCCTCAGCAGATGATCCGCACCCTTGTCGCCGATCATGATCGCGGTGGCGTTGGTATTGCCAGCGGGAAGGCTGGGCATGACCGAGGCGTCGGCGACCCACAGCCCCTCGACGCCGATGACGGCCAGATCGGCATCGACCACCGCCAACGCATCGTCGCGCATGCCCATCCTGGCCGTGCCGACCGGATGATAGAGCGGGATCGACGCCATCCGCACATAGTCCCGCAACTGATCGGGATCGGTCAGTGCCGCGCCGGGGCGTAGCTCCCCCCTTATATGTGTCGCAATCGGTGTCTCATGCAGGATGCCGCGGGCGATGCCGATGCCCTCGACGATCTGGTCGATATCATCCTCGCTGCCCAGTTGCCGATGCTCGATTTTCGGCGGCGCGAAGGGATCGGCGGAGCGGAGACTGATCCGCCCCCGATGGCTGGGCCGCATCAGCCCGACCAGGGTGGATACGGACGGCGTCTTGCGCAGCATCAACCGGCCCTGTTCATCGAAATCGAATGCGAAGGCGGCGAAGCTGATCTGGAGATTGGGCGCGGGCAATTCCGGCCGGCTCTTCACGAAAGCCTGCGCATGGCCGATCGCAGTTGTCAGCGCGCCACGCCGCGACAGCGCATAGCGCAGCAGCTGCCATGCCCCGCGCAAGCCCCGCGCGTCGCTGTTGAGCGTTCGCGCATCGACTTCGTTGACGACATGGGTGCCGACATGATCCTGAAGGTTGCCACCAACGCCGGGGCGATCGCACACCAATTCTATCCCATGGGCGCGCAGATGATCGGCCGGGCCGATACCGGACAGCATCAGCAGGCGCGGCGTGTTCATCGCGCCCGCGCTCAGCACCACGCCATGACGGGCGCGCAGCGTCTTTTCGACGCCGTCCTGCCAATAGATGATACCGACTGCGCGTCCTGCCTGGATCAGGATGCGCAGCAATTGCGCGTCCAACATTATGGTCGGCGCCTTGCCGCCGCGCCGCTCGTGCAGATAGCCGCGCGCCGCCGAACAGCGCGTGCCGCCTCGCTGCGATACCTGCACATAATCGACGCCCTCGGCATGTTCGCCATTCAGGTCCGCTGATCGGGGGATGCCCGCCGCCTGCGCCGCCGCAATCCACTGGTCGGTGATCGGATAGCGCGCGCGCCCTTCGGACACCGCGATCGGACCGCCGGTGCCGCGCCACTGGTCGGCGCCGCGCTCATTATCCTCCATGCGCCGGAAATAGGGCAGGACCGACTCATAATCCCATCCCGCCGCACCCTGCCGTGCCCATTCGTCATAGTCCCAGCGATGGCCGCGGATGAACATCATGCCATTGAGCGCGCTGCCGCCGCCCAGCATCTTGCCCGCCGGCCAGATGTCGGCCCGGCCACCCAGCGACGGGTCCGGCTCGACCTGATGGCACCAGTCATAAGCCGGATTCTGCACGATCGCGCTGGTCAGCGCCGGGACGCGCGATCGCATATGCCGATCGGTCTTGCCCGCTTCGACCAGGGTGACGGCAAAACCCGCTTCGGCCAGCCGCCCGGTCATCGCGGACCCGGCCGAACCGCCGCCCACAACGATGATGTCGGTGTCTTCCATGGTCGTTCCTAGAAATTGGACATGATGGCGGCGCTGGGCGCGTCAAGCGGCTTGCCCGCCGCCTTCAATTTCAGTTCCCGCTCCCGCAGCGGCCCCTGCTCGGCGATCAGCCAGGCGTGGATGGCGTCTGCATCCTCGACGCTTAGCAAATCGTCCCAGCGCGGCATCCCGCCCGGCAGCAGCAGGCCGTCGCGGACGATCTGGTTGAACATGTCATGCGTGCCAGGCTGCATCCGCCGCAAATCGGGCGCGGTGGAGCGCAACTGGTTGCTGTGGCAAATGGCGCAATTCTGGAAGAACAGTCCCTGCCCCTTGGCGATCATCGCAGGCGTGACGCCAGCCTTTTGCGCGGGCGGCGCAGAGGCGACTTCCGGTGGCGGCAACGCCGTCGGCGGCGGCACCGGGCCGCCATCCAGCTTGAAAACCAGGATGCGGTTGGCGTTGCCGTTGCGATAGGCGGCGGAATAGCGCGGTACATAGCCCCAGCCGCCGCCGCCGAAGCCAGCCGCGACCGCTATATATTGCACGCCCTTCACGCGATAGGTCATGGGCGCGGCCATGATGGACGTGCCGGTATCGATTTCCCTGATCAGCTTGCCAGTGTCGGCGTCGCGGACGACCAGCTTGCCGCCGATCGTGCCATGGACGATCAGGCCCGACTCAGTGGACAGCATCCCCATCCGGTCCTGCCAGCCCTCGGTCGGGACCGCCCAGCGCGCCTTGCCGGTCAGCGGATCGATGGCGCGCAACTCGCTGCTATAGGGCTTGTCCTTCACCCACTGCATTTCGGGCAGCTTTTCAACCTGCTCGCGGATCGCGGGCGGCAGGGTGGGAAGCACCGCCTCCAGTTGCGGCGTGAAGATGAGGGTCGTCTGGACGTTGAGCGCCCTGGGCCGTCGCGCTTCCGCCGGCGTGCCGGGGGGCACGGTGAACATCAGGTTCCCCATGTCCAGCACAGAGGCATAATAGCTTTTGCGCTCCGCATCATAGGCGGCGGGATACCAGTTGCGCGCGCCCGCCGAGGACGGGAAGATGATGCGCGGACCGTTCCAGAAATCGGTGCGGTCCGGCGTCATCTGCGGCACGCCATCCTTGTCGAATCCCTTGGTCCAGTTGGTCCGCACCAGCGGATTGACGCGCAGCGGCTTGCCGGTTTCGCGATCCAGCACGAACAGATAGCCGTTTTTGGGCGAATGGAGGATGACCGGGCGGACCTTGCCGTCCACCTCCATGTCGGTCAGCACCATCGGCTGGGTGGCGGTAAAGTCCCAGCTGTCGCCGGGCGTTTCCTGATAATGCCATTTCACCGCCCCGCTCTTGGCATCCAGCGCGACGATCGAGGAGAGATAGAGGTTCGCGCCGCCCTTGGGCGATCGGGTCGCGATCGAATAGGGGCCGCCATTGCCGACGCCGATATAGACGGTGCCGAACTTGGGATCATAGTTGATCGCGTCCCACACGGTGCCGCCACCGCCAATATCCCAGCGGCTATTGGCGTCCCAGGTCTTGAGCGCGACATCGAGCGCCTTGTCCTCCTGCGGCCCCTTGGCCGGATCATGGGGCACGGTGAAGAAGCGCCAGGCCTGCGTGCCGTCGGCGATACGATAGGCGGTCACATAGCCGCGCACGTCATATTCCGCGCCGGCATTGCCGATGATGACCAGATCGCCTGCCACTTCGGGCGCGCCGGTGCTGGTATAGCCCCGGCTGTGATCGACGACCGTGTCAGTCTTCCAGAGGATCTTGCCGGTCTTCGCGTCGAGCGCGTAGAGCCTCCCGTCAAGCGCGCCGACCATGACCTTGCCATTCGCGAGCGCGACGCCGCGATTGGCCTGGTCGCAGCAGGTGGAGCGGTTCGCCTGCATGTCCACCTCCGGCTCGAAGGTCCAGAGCGGCTGGCCGCTCGCGGCGTCGAGCGCATAGACGCGGCCAAGATTGCCGCTGCTATACATGACGCCGTCGACCACCACGGGCGTCGCTTCCTGCACGCGGTTGGTATTGAGGTCATAGGACCAGGCGAGGCCCAGCCGTCCGGCATTGCCCTTGTCGATGTCGGTCAGGCGCGAATGGTGGCTGCCCCAGACGTCGCCGCCGGTATAGGGCCAGTCGTCGCCCGCGCCGCTGTCGCCACCCGGCCCGCTACCCGCACAACTCGCCAGCGCCAGCAGGCCTGCAATCGCCAATAACGATTTCTTCACAGCGGCCAGCCTTCCTTGTGCGCCAGCATCACATCGCGCAGGCTTTTGGGCTTGCGGCCGGTGATCTTCTCGACCCAGTCGGTCTTTTCCGCAAAATAGCCCTCGCGGATCGACTGGCCGAATGTCACCATGTCGTCGCTCGACCAGGGGATCGGCCCGTCGGGCGCGATATCGGAGGCATGGCGCGGCGCGCCCAGCGCATCGAAATAGGCGAACATCGCGTCGTCATCGACCGGATCGACCACGATCGGCTTGCCGGCGATTTCGCTGGCCATCGCCATCGCCTGCGGAATGGTGATGAGGTCGGGGCCGGTCAGCACATAGGCCTGATTTTCATGACCCGGCTGGGTCAGCACGCCGACCGCGGTCGCCACGCAATCGTCGCGGCTGACGAAGGCCACCGGGCCGTCACCGCAATTGTCGGGCTTGCCGCCCATCATCAGCGCGGGAATGGTCATCGGCCCGGCGATCGCCTCGGCATATTGGCTGTCGCGCAAATGGGTCCAGGCGGCGCCGGAGGCTTCGATGATCTCCTCGGTCGCGCGATGGTCGTTCTTGACGATCGCGGGATTGCCGGGCTGATCGGCGGCAATGATGGAGGTATAGACGATATGCCGCACGCCCGCCGCGACCGCGGCCTCCACCGCATGGCGGTGCTGGCCGACGCGGGTGCCAACGCGCGCGGTGCTGATGAGCAGCATCTTCTCGCCCCCCGCCATCGCGGCGGGCAGGCTCGCGGGATCGTCGAAATCGGCGAAGCGCACGTCCGCACCGCGGGCTGCCAGATCGGCCAGCTTCGCCGGCGTGCGGGTCAGCAATATCGCGTCCTGCGGCGTGATTTTTTCCAGCAGCCATTGCGCCGCCGCGTGGCCGAAGGCGCCCGAAGCGCCTGAAATGATGATCTTCCCCATGCGTCCTCTCGCTTGCATGATCTGTCGTCTTGTTGCAGATAATCGTAACGAATGTTATCATTACGTCAAGCCGAAGAACCAAGGCCGAAGAACCAAGGAGAGTGACTATCATGCCTTCCCTTCCGATCGAGGACAGGATTGCGCTGCAAGACCTGATCGCCGCCTATAGCTGGGCGCTCGATACCGGCGATGTCGACGGGCTGGTCGCCTGCTTCACGCACGATGCGCGCATGGTGGAGGAGGTGTTCGACGATCCCGACATCTGGGAAGGGCATGAGGGAATTCGCGGCATCGCCGAACATTATCGCAATGCGCCGGGCTTTCCGGGTCGCCAGCATCATGTGACGCAGGTTCAATATACGGCTCAGGCGGACGGCAGTTGCAAGATGCGCGGCTTCGCCTTCGTCACCGAATGCGAGGGCGAGCCGCCCTATCTGCTGCGCTTTGCCGGCTGGTATGACGATCATGCGGTGAAGGGCGCGGACGGCCAGTGGCGCTTCCTACGCCGCACCGTGCGATTGTGGGATGGCGAAGTGTTGAAGAATTTCCCCGGTCGGGGGAAGTGGGCGCCCCGCAAGCGGCCGGATTCGCTGATTATCCGGCGGTAATTGACGTACCACACTTCACATGAGAACCGTTCGCCCTGAGCGAAGGCGGAGGGCTCGTCAGAGCGGAGCGAAGACATTTCGCTGCGCTCAATGACCGGCTTCGATTTCGCGCAGCCCGAACGAACTTAGGTCAACGGCGGGCCATCATCCAACTGAGCGCGGGCAGAGCCGGGCTGGCGGGCGCGACGGCGCACTGGCCGATCTTGTCCAGCGCCAGTTCGGCAAAGGCTTCGGGCCATGCCGCATCGGAGAATTGCGCCAGCGCGCCGATAGTGACGCCGTCCGGTGCGCAGTTCGCAGTTATAAGCCCACCCCTGCCATGCCGCACCAGCGCCACGCGGAGATAGCCCGCTTCGGCCGCGATCTCGCCGACCAGCAGTTCGTCACTCCGCCGCGTCACGGCGAAGATCGCCGTCGGGGCGGCCGCCAGCAAATCGCGCATCTGGCGCACCCGGTCGCCCTCCAGCGCCACCGCCTTTCCACCCAGCAGTTGCGCCCGCGCAGCGAAGCGGCGCCCGGCCGCCAATTGGGCATCGTGCAGCAGGAGCGGCAGCGTAGCCGCCTCCGCCCGTCCGCCAGCCAGCGCCGCCGACGCCACGGCCGCGCTCGCGAGAAAGACCCTTCGTGATACGCCGTTCATGGCTTCGCCCCCTTGGCCAGATGCTCGGCGATCTGCCGCAACTCGGCGTCGCTCGCCTCGCCCCGCGGGATGGCGGGCATGTTCCCGATCCCCATGCGGGCGGCCTGCACGACATAGTCGGCGGTCAGGTCGGTACGCTTTTCCAGCAAGGGCTGGTCGGTGCGTCGCGCCAGCAGGCCCGTACCCATGCCGCCCGGCGCATGGCACATGGCGCATTTCGTCAGATAGAGTTGCTCGCCCGGCGTGGCTTGTGGTCGCGACGAGAGCGTTTCGGGCGCGGGCAAAGGCGGCGGCCCCTTGGGCGCCTGTGTCGGCGTTTCGCTCGCCCGGCCGCAAGCCGCGCCCGCCAACATCAATGCAGCGCCCACCAGCGCGATCATCCCCCGGCGCATCAGCCCTGTCCTCCCGACTGGCTGCTGGGCCAGATGCCGCTCTTCCCCGGCGCGATCACGCCCCTGGGATCGAGCGCATCCTTCACCTTGCGGTTGAGCTGCCCCAGCGCGTTCTTGTTGAAATCATAGGTGCCTGCGACCGCGTCCATATAGTCGAGATGGGTCCGATATTCGCCATAGCCTTGGCGCTTGGCGTCAGATATCAGATGTTTGAGAAAGGGATCGACCCGGCCCATCAGGTCCGCATCATCCTTGTTGATCAGCACCGCGTTCACATTGATGAGGTGGCGTTCGCCAAAGGCGAAGCTGGCCTGATAATCCATGCCATATTCCTTGTAGCGGGCGTAGGTGCGCTGAAACTGGGCCTGCGCCGCGGCGCCCGATTGCGGCAGAATCGGCGAGAAGCCGATATGCCCGCCGCGCCCGCCATGCCAGTTGGCGTTCTGCATCGGCATGGTGAGCGGCGTGCCGGTCCATCCGGTCGCCTCCAGCGGTTCGCCCGTCTTCCACACGGTCGGGCGTAGGGACATGGGTTTGAGCTTGCCCAGTTCGTGCTCAAGAATCGCATAGGCCGCCTTGTTGACCGACTCCCGGCCGTAAAGCCGCAGGCTCACCCCCCACCAGCCGACGTTGAATTTCTTGCGAATCGCCGCGATCACATCGTCGGGCAGCGCGCCGGGCTTGTCGGTCCACTGGTCGCGGGTCGTCACCACGGCGGCGGCGCGCAACCAGTTGCCGATGGTGGGCGACTGCTGCAACAGTCCTTCGCGGCGCAGCGGCGCGATCGCGTCGATCAACGGCCCCAAATCCTCCGGCCGGTCGAATTCCAGATCCATGCCCATCAGCGATTCCGGCGCGGGCATCAGCCACAGACCCATTTTGGTGACGATGCCGAAATTGGACTGGACGAACATCTGGTCCCAGCCGGGGCCGAAGCCGAAGCGATAGAGTTGCCAGGTCGGCGCGCCGTTTAGTGCGCCCATGCCGGTGCGCACGACCAGGCCATCGGCCATCACGGCTTCCACGCCGCAGATGCGCGTCGCATGTTCGCCATAGGGGGTATAGCCCATGCCCCGGTCCAGCGCATTGCCGACCACCGATCCCCAGCTGTTGCCGGGCACCGAAAGCCAATGTTTCATGCCCCTCGACTTCAGGAAATCGTAGAGGTCGTAGAAGCCAACGCCCGGCTCCAGCAGCACCGTGCCGTTCGCCTCGTCATAGTCGATCTTTTTCATCCGGCTGAGGTCCAGCACCACAGATCCCGCCAACAACGGCGCGGAACCGCCATAGCCCAGATTTTTGCCCCGGCTGATCGGCCAGAGCGCGATGCCGCGGTCAGCGGCGATGCGGACGATCGCCTGGATTTCCTCGACCGTGGCCGGAGCGACCGCACCGGCGGGGTGGTGGCGCGCGTCGTCGATCGCGAACTTGTCCTGATAGCTGGCCTGATCGACCTCATCGAAAAAGACATGATCCTTGCCGACGATCGCCCCAAAGGCGGCGATGATGGCGGGCGCTATCGCCGCCGCTGTCTTGCCCTTCACATCCATCTCACCTCACTCGCCAGTCATGCCAGCTTATTAATAACGATCGTTATCGTTAAAAGATATGCCAGACGAGTCAAGCGGACTGCCAGAGCCATGTGCAAAAAGCGCTTGCCTATCCTGATCCTCAGATTGTATGCCTATGATACATATTGCGCAGGAGCAGGAAGATGGAAGAGCAGAACGTCGTTTCCGTACATGTCGAAAACCGGATCGCCTGGGTGAATTTCGCGCGGCCGGCCAAGCGCAACGCGATGAGCCCGACGCTCAACCGGCGCATGATGGAAGTGCTGGACGAGCTGGAATTTCGCGACGATGTCGGCGTGCTGGTGCTGGGCGGCGAAGGCACCGCCTGGTCGGCGGGCATGGACCTGAAGGAATATTTCCGCGAAACCGAATCGCAGGGCCTGCGCGGCGTGCGCAAGTCGCAGGCGGAAAGCTATGGCTGGTTCCGCCGCCTGCGCTGGTTTCACAAGCCGACCATCGCCATGGTCAATGGCTGGTGTTTTGGCGGCGGCTTCGGCCCGCTCTTCGCCTGCGACCTCGCCATCTGCGCGGATGAGGCGCAGTTCGGCCTGTCGGAGATCAACTGGGGCATCCTGCCCGGCGGCGGCGTGACCAAGGTGGTGGTCGACCTGCTGCCGATGCGCGACGCCATGTGGCTGACGCTGACCGGCGATCTGATCGACGGCAAGGCCGCGTCCACCATGCGGCTGGTCAATGAGAGCGTCCCGCTGGAGCAGCTCAAGGCGCGCACGACGCAGGTCGCCGAAATGCTGCTGAGCAAGAATCCGGTGGCGCTGAAATTCGCCAAGGATGCCGTCCGCCGCGTGGGCACCATGACCTATGACGAGGCGGAAGATTATCTGGTCCGGATGCAGGAAGCCGCCAACTTCCACGACAAGAGCGAAGGCCGCAAGGAAGGCATCCGGCAGTTCATCGACGAGAAGAGCTACAAGCCGGGTCTGGGCGCCTATGATCTGAGCAAGGCGAAGACCGAGGCCTGAAGCCGGTGGGATCAGGCCGCGGCCTGACCCCATCCCCCGCCCAGCGCCCGGAACAAATCGACCTGCGCGAAGGACAGGGCGCGGGTCGCGGTCGCCAGATCGGCCTCGGCGCTCGCCAGCGTGCGTTGCGCGTCCAGCACGGTCAGGAAATCGATCTGCCCCTCGCGCTGCCGCGCCAGGCTGATCCGGGCGGCGCGCGCCGCTTCGTCCCGCGCCAGACCCAGCGTCCGCGCCCGCTCGATCGCGTGGGCGTAGGCGGACAAGGCGCGTTCGCTTTCCTCCAGCGCCTGTAGCACCGTACCATCGAAGGTCGCCAGCGAGGCCGCGCCGTCGGCCTTCGCCGCGCCGATCCGCGCCCGGATCGCTTCCGTGTTGGGGAAGGCCCAGCTGATGAGCGGTCCCAGCACCCAGTTCAACGGCCCGCCGCCCAGCACATTGCCGCCACCCAGCGCCGTGGTGCCGACCGATCCGCCCAGCGTGATGCGGGGGTAGAGGTCGGCCGTCGCTACGCCGATCCGCGCCGTGTCCGCCGCCAGCCGCCGTTCGGCCGCGCGCACATCCGGCCGCCGCGCCAGCAGCGCCTGGCCGTCGCCGACCGGGATCGGCTGGGCCAGTTGCGGCGTGCGGGTCGCCGCGCGTAGGCTGTCGGGCAATTGCTGCGGCGTCCGCCCGGTCAGCGTCGCCAGCCGGAACAGCGCCGCATCCCGATCCGCGGCCAGCGCCGGGATCGTCGCCTTTTGCTGTTCGCGCAGCGCGGTCACACGGATCACGTCCAGCCGATCAGACCGACCGACGTCGAATCGCGCGCCGGTGATGCGGATCGACTGATCGAGCAGCGCCACCGTTCGCTGCGCCACCGCCAGCCGTTCGGCCGTAGCGGTAACGTCGAGATAGGCGCGCACCGTGTCGGCGATCACCGCGACGCGGACGCCGTCGGCATCGGCCTGCACCGCCGCCAGATCGCCGCGCGCCGCTTCGACGCCGCGCTTCACCCGGCCGAACAGATCGACTTCATAGGAGACGTCGAGCCCGCCATCGAGCACCCAATTTTCCCGGTCTATGCCCGGCAGCGACTGCGCCGCCGACGTCCGGTTATAGGTGCCGGACGCGCCGAGGCTGGTCTGCGGCAGACGATCCGACTTCGCGCCGCGCAGCGACGCTCGCGCCCGCTCGATCCGCGCCACCGCAACGCGGATGTCGGTGTTGGCGGCCAGCGCGTCCCCGACGAGCGTGTCGAGCAGCGGATCGCCATAGAGCGTCCACCAGCGATCCTGCACGGCGGCCGTGCTGACCGCCGCGCCGGTCGCGCCGATGAAGGGCGCGGCCGCCGTTGTCGGGGTAGCGGGCGGCCGATAGTCCGGCCCGGCGGCGCAGGCGGTGAGCGCACTCGCGCCGAGCAGGAGAGCGATGAAGGTCCGGGTCATATCTCTGTTCCTCATTCGGCCGGCTGCAAGGCAGCGTCGGCCTCTGGACGCCGGCGGCGGGCGAAACGATCGCCCAGCGCGCGGCACACGACATAGAAGGTGGGGGTGAAGAGCAGGCCGAAGGCGGTCACACCGGCCATGCCGAAGAACACCGCCGTCCCCAGCGCCTGCCGCAGCTCGGCGCCCGCGCCGGTCGCGATCACCAGCGGCACCGCGCCGAGGATGAAGGCGAAGCTGGTCATCAGGATCGGGCGCAAGCGGGTCTGCGCCGCCTGTACCGCGGCCTCCACCGGCGACAGTCCCTGTTCCTCCTCCGCCTGCTTGGCGAATTCCACCACAAGAATGGCGTTCTTGGCGGCAAGGGCGATCAACACGACCAGGCCGATCTGCGTCAGGATATTATTGTCCATGCCCCGCAGATTGATGCCCAGCATCGCGGCGAACAGGCACATCGGCACGATCAGGATGATCGCCAGCGGCAAGGTCAGGCTTTCATATTGCGCCGCCAGCACCAGAAAGACGAAGAAGACGGCCATGCCGAAGACGATGCCGGCGGTGTTGCCCGCGCTCTTCTGCTGATAGGCGATGCCGGTCCATTCGCTGGCATAGCCTTCGGGCAGCGCCGCGCTCATCTTGTCGATGGTCGTGAGCGACTGGCCGGACGAATAGCCGGGCGCCGTGTCGCCATCGACCTCCACCGCGGGCATCAGATTATAGCGCACCACGCGATAGGGGCCGGTCTTGTCGCGGAAGGTGGCGACGGACCCGATCGGCACCATGCCCCCGGCGTTCGACCGAGTCTTGAGGTTGGCGATATCCGCCACGGTGCCGCGATGCTGCGCATCCGCCTGCGCGGTGACGCGATAGGTGCGGCCGAGCAGGTTGAAGTCGTTGACGAAAGCGGACCCCAGATAGACCTGCATCGCTTCGAACACGCGCTCCGGCGGGACGCCGAGCAGGTCGGCCTTGGCGCGGTCGACATCGGCGTAGATGCGCGGAGTGCTGACGTCGAACAGCGTGTAGATCATCGACAGGCCGGGGGTCTGGTTCGCCTTGGCGATGAAGTCCTGCGCGACCTTGTTCAGTTCGGCATAGCCACGATCCTGCCGGTCCTCCAGCATGATGCGATAGCCGCCGGCCGATCCGATGCCCTGGATGACGGGCGGCGGCACCAGCAGGATGCGCGCCTTGTCATAGCCGGCCATCGCCTTGTTCGCCTGCTCCATGATCCCGGCATAGGTGACGCCCTCCGCCTTGCGTTCGGCAAAGCTCTTGAAGGGGAAGTAGATCGCCGCCGAATTGGGCGCCGCGGTCTGCGACGGGCCATGGAAGCCAGCGAACATCACCGCGCCGCGCAGCCCCTTGATCGGCAGGATCTTGTCCGCGACCTCGCGCGTCACCTTGTCCGTGCGTTGGAGCGACGCGCCCGAAGGCAGTTGCACCACGGCCAGGAAATAGCCCTGGTCCTGCGACGGGATGAAGCCTGCGGGCGTCACCCAGAACAGGCCCGCCGTCGCCACGATCAGCCCGGCATAGGTCGCCAGCATCTTTTTGGGGCGCGCCACCAGCCAGCGGGTGAGGCGCGCATAGCGCTCGCTCATCCGGTCGAAACCAGTGTTGAAGCCATCCACCACCACGCCCAGCTTCTGCCGCCAGAGCGGGTCGTTGCTGCGGTCGCGCGGGCCATGTTTGGCATGCAGCAGCAAAGCGGCTGCGGCGGGCGACAGGGTGAGCGAGAGGATCAGCGAGATGATCGTCGCGGTCGAGATGGTGACCGCGAACTGCTGGTAAAAAGCGCCGGAAATGCCGGTGATGAAGAGCGTCGGCACGAACACGGCGCACAGCACCAGCACGATCGCCACCAGCGCGCCCGACACTTCGTCCATCGACGTGCGCGCGGCCTCCAGCGGCGTCATGCCCCGACCGATATTGCGCTCGACATTTTCGACCACGACGATCGCGTCATCGACGACGATGCCGATCGCCAGCACCAGCCCGAACAGCGACAGGTTGTTGAGCGAATAGCCCAGGCCCGCCAATATGGCCGCCGTACCGATCAGCGACACCGGGATGGCGATGATCGGGATGATTGCCGCGCGCCAGTTCTGTAGAAAGACGAGGATGACCAGCACCACCAGCAGCACGGCTTCGATCAGCGTGTGATAGACCGCGTCGATCGACTGGCTGATGAATTCGGTCGGGTTGTAGATGACGCTATATTCCAGCCCCTTGGGGAAGCGCTGGGACAGCTGGTCCATTTCCGCCTTCACATGTTCCGCCGCGTCGAGCGCGTTGGAGCCGGGACGCTGCATCACCGCGATGACAACGGTGGGCTTACCCGACAGATAGGTGTTGATCGCATAATCCTGCGCGCCCAGTTCGACGCGGGCAACGTCGCGGACGCGGACCTGGCGGCCATTGGCGTCGCTGCGGATCACGATATTGGAAAACTGGTCGGGGGAGGTCAGGCGGCCCTGCATCTCGACGCCGAGCTGGAAGGCTTCACCACGGTCATAGGGCGGCTGACCGATCGCACCGGCCGACACCTGGACATTCTGCGCGCGCAGCGCCGACACGATCTCGCCCGCCGTCAGGTCCATCGCGGCGGCGCGGCCGGGATCGATCCAGACGCGCATCGCATAGTCGCGCGACCCGAACAGTTGCACATCGCCGACGCCGTCGAGGCGGGCCAGCCGGTCGCGCACCTGCGTCAGCGCATAGTTGGACAGGTAATTGCGGTCGAACGTGCCGTCGGGCGACTGGAGATTGACCACCATCAGGAATTCGGGCGTCGTCTTGCGCGTCACCACACCCAGCCGCTGCACCTCTTCGGGCAGGCGGGGCACGGCGACGGCGACGCGGTTCTGGACCAGCACCTGCGCGGCGTCGAGGTCGGTGCCGATCTTGAAGGTGACGGTGATCGTCACCTTGCCATCGCCGGTCGACTGGCTGCTCTGATAGAGCATATCATCGACGCCGTTGATTTCCTGCTCGATCGGCGCGGCCACGGTCGACGCGACCGTTTCGGCGGATGCGCCGGGATATTGGGCGGAAACCGTGACCGTAGGGGGCACGATGTCGGGATATTGGCTGACCGGCAGGCCGATAAAGGCCAGCGCACCAATGACGGTGATGACCACCGCGATAACAGCGGCGAAGATCGGCCGGTCGATGAAAAAGCGCGAGAAACGCATCGGGCAAGTCCTTTGCGAAAAGCAAAAGGGAGGCCGCACGATCCAACGGGTCGGATCGTGGGCAGGAATGTTCGCCGAAAGAGGCGGTTGTTACCGCTCGAAGGTCGCCTGCGACGCGACCGGCACGGCCCCGTCGGTCGGCGTGATCGGCGCGGCGACGGCCCTGATCGACGCCCCACGGGTCGCGACCTTCGCACCGGGCATGGCCGCCTGGACATTGGCCACGACCACCTTGTCCTGTGGCGACAGGCCCGAACGAATGATCCGCAGCCCGTCGACCAGCGGCCCAAGCTGCACCGGCTTGGCGGCGACGACATCGTCGCGGCCGACCACCAGCACCGTCTTGAGCGCCTGGTCGGACTGGATCGCCTCGTCCGGGACGAGCAGGGCGTTGACCTTCCCGCCGCTGGACAGGCGCATATTGCCGAACAGACCGGGCGTCAGGAACAGGTCGGGATTGCTGAGCACGGCGCGTCCGCGAATGGTGCCCGACCGCGGGTCCAACCCATTATCGGTGAAGTCGAGGCGCCCCTTCCAGCGATAATCGGATTCGTCCTGCAGGCGGATTTCGACTTCGCCGCCATGGCCATCCGCATGATCCCGCTGCGACTTCAGGAACAGCGCTTCGGATGCGTCGAAGCTGAAATAGATGGGATCGAGCGCATTGATGGTGGTGAGCAGGCTGGCGCCCGCTCCTTCGGCTCCCGACACCAGATTGCCGATATCGACCTTCCGGTCGGACACACGGCCCGAAATCGGGGCGCGGATCAGGGTGAATTCCACGTCCAGCGCGCGGGTCCGGGCGCGGGCGTCGGCCGCGGCCAGTGCCGCCTGCGCCGCTTGCAGGCGGGCGCGCAGCGTATCGATCTCGCTGGCCGATACCGCTTCATCGCCGTTCAGGCGCTGGACGCGGGCATAATCGGCCTGCGCCAGCCGCAGCCCGCTGCGCGCGCTGGCGACGTTGGCGCGGGCTTCGGCCAGCGCCGCGAGGAAAGGCCGCTGGTCGAGGGTGAAGAGCAACTGGCCCTGGCGCACGATATCGCCGTCTCGGAAGTGGATCGCCGTCACCGGACCCGACACGCGCGGCCGGACATCGACCGTCTGGCTGGGGGCGAAGCGACCGACATAATCGTCCCACTGGACCACCTGCCGCATCAGCGGCGCGGCGACCCCCACGGACACCACCGGCGCGGCCGCCTGCGCCTGCGGCTGTCCCGCATATTTCCAGCTTACGCCAACAACGATCGCCAGCGCCAGCGCGGCCCAGGCGACATGCCGGCCGCTCCAGCGCTTGCCCGCCTTTTCCGCGCGGATTTCACCGGCCGGCGCGTCCGCGTCGATCTTTGTGATCATGTTCATGCGACAGTCCCCTTGATGCTGTGGCGCGCGGCGGTGATCGCGGAAAGGAGCAGTTCAAGCTGCCCTTCGCTGAAACCCGCGTCGCGGAAATCGGTGATGGCGGACGGGCGAACGGCAAAGCCATTATGCCAGCCTTCCACGGCGAGCCGGCGCAGCGCTTCCAACCGCGTGCTGGCGAGCCGGAAATGCGGTTGCGGCCCGAAGACCATGGTCTTGATCCGCCCCCAAAGGCCCGGTTCGCGCAGCGATGCCAGGCCATCGCCGCGCGCCAGTTGCACGATTTGCCATTCGGTCGGCGAAAAGCCGGTGGCGGTCGCCTTGATACGGTCGCGCACGACAGACAAGGCGATGCCGTCCCCCACCGCGAGCAGCGGTTGGGCAAAATCGATATAGGCCATGATATTCGTCCCCTGATTGCGCGCTTGATGGCCGCGCCATCCGTTTGGGATGAGCGGGACCGTCTCCCGAACCGCGGTGGGATCGGAATGCGCAGCGCCATACGGAACAGGGCGTTCGCCCCGTCCGGCATGACCAGATATTGATGCAGATGCGGCGCGCCGAAGCTGCCGTTAAGTCGATGTCACTCGCCTAATAGATAAACAAATATTGGACATGGAACCTCCTTCGAGGCTGCGCCTCAACCGGATTTCATACTTATCGGTATATAATGCGATGCAGCATATCGTCAACCGCTTTCTGTACCGATTGGTAAAAATTTATGAATTGGCGCTGAACGACGCGGAACGGCTCAGACGGTGGGCCACATCGCCATGGTGGTTTCGACCAATTGTTCCAGTTGCGCGGGCGTCGCCCCGCCGCTGGCTTGCACGCCCATGCCCTGAATGACCGCGGTCAGATAGGTCGCGATCGCGGCCGGTTCGACACCGGCAGGCAGGTCGCCTTCGGCCTTGGCGCGCTCCAGCCGTTCAACCAGCGCCTTGTCAGAAGAGGCGCGACGCGCGATCACGTCGGTTTTGATCGAGTCGGCCTGGGTGGTGCAGGCGACCATGCTGATGACGCCCAGACAGGCGCGCGGATCGTTGCCGCCGGTCTGGATTTGCAGCGTGCCGCGCAGCAACCGTTCAGCCACACCCCGCGCGGTGGGCGCATCAAGGGCGGAGCGCATATAACAGAGCTTGTCGCGCTCATACAGATCCAGCGCCTTGTGAAACAAAGCTTCCTTGTTGCCGAAACAGGCGTAGAGGCTGGGCTTGGTGATGCCCATCGCCTCGGTCAGTTCGGCCAGCGACGCGCCCTCATAGCCGCGGGTCCAAAAGACCTGGAGCGCGGCCGACAGGGCTTCCTCAGGATCGAATTCCCTGGGGCGTCCTCTCGTTACGGGTTCGGCTGCCATTTTCATACCGATCGGTATATAGGCATGGCGGCGCGATTGTCCAGATGCTGCGCTCCCCCGACGGGGGATCGATTCACGTTTATGATATACCCATATTCGTGAATTTATGGCACTTGTCTCTCGTTCAAGGGAGAGCGATGCATGTCCATAGCCACCACCCATGTCGGCAGCCTGCCGCGCGGCGACGCGCTGACCCCGCTGCTGCTGGCCCGCGACAAGGGCGAACCCTATGACGCCGCCGCGTTCGACACGGCCGTTCAGCAGGCGGTGACGGACGCGGTCGCGGCGCAGATCGACGCGGGCGTGTCGATCGTCAGCGACGGCGAGTTGGGGAAGGTCGGCTATTCCACCTATATGATCGAGCGTCTGTCGGGATTTGGCGGGCATATCGATCGCAAGGTCGCGGCCGACCTCGCTCCGCTGCCCGAACTGCGGCAGAAGCTGGCGGCGATCATGGGGAGCCAGGAATTCACCCGCGCATCCTGCATCGGCCCGGTAAAGCTGGTGACGCTGGCGCCGCTGCACGACGACATTCGCCGTTTCAAGGCGGCGCTGGCCGGTCATGCCGGCGCCCGCGCCTTCATGAACGCCGCGTCCCCCGGCCTCATCACCGCTTTCCAGGTCAACCGCCATTATCCTAGCCACGAAGCCTATCTGGCCGATCTGGTCGATGCGATGCGGGAGGAATATGAGACGATCGTCGCGGCGGGATTCGACCTGCAGCTCGATTGCCCCGACCTCGCCATGTCGCGCCACACCGGCTATCAGGATGCGAGCGACGAGGAGTTCATCAGGATCGCCGCCGCCAATGTCGAAGCACTGAATGCCGCGACCGCCAATATCCCCGCGGACCGGATGCGGATGCATATCTGCTGGGGCAATTATGAAGGGCCGCACGATCACGACATTCCGCTGGAGAAGGTGATCGACATCATATTGGCCGCCCGCCCGGCGACCGTCTTGTTCGAAGGGGCCAATCCGTGCCACGAACATGAATGGACGGTGTGGCGCGACGCCAAAGTGCCGGGCGACAAAATCCTTGCCCCCGGTCTGATCGACACCTGTTCCAACTATGTCGAGCATCCCGAACTGATCGCCCAGCGGATCGAGCGTTTCGCCGGGATCGTCGGCAAGGACCGGGTGATCGCCAGCACCGATTGCGGCTTCGGCACCTTCGCCGGATATGGCAAGATCGACCCGGCGGTGACCTGGAAGAAGCTGCGGTCGCTACGCGCCGGCGCGGACCTGGCGGACGCGCGCCTGTGAGGTCGGCTGTGACAGAAGAGCAGCGCCGCGGAATCGAACAGGATTGCGCCCGTCTGGTTGCGCTCTACGCCAATCTGAATGACGCGGGGCGCTGGGCGGATGTCGCGGCGCTCTATGCGCCCGATGGCCGCATGGCGCGCCCGACTGCGCCAGACGAGTGGACGGAGGGGCGCGACGCGATCCTCGCCGCTTTCCTCGCCCGGCCGGCGCGGACGACGCGGCATGTCTGCTCCAATGTCGTCATCGACGTCCTGAGCGACAGCGAAGCGACGGGGGAAAGCGCAATGCTGTTGTTCACAGGCGAGGGCGCGCCGAAAGTCGGTTCCTTTCACGACCGTTTCGTGCGCATAGAGGCGGGCTGGCGCTTTGCCGAAAGGCGGGGCAGTCTTACGTTTTAAACAGGGGTTCGCTGGCTCATGAATGGCACCACGCCGTCCACCGTCAAATCGGCGATGCGCACCATCGACATCATCGAATATGTCGTGGCGCGCCCTGCCGGGGTGGTGGCGCAGGAGATCGCCGCCGGCCTGGCGATCCCGGTCAGCAGCCTGTCCTACCTGCTCGCGACGCTGGCGGAGCGCCACTATCTGACCCGCGAAGGGCGGCGCTATCTGCCGGGGCCAGCGCTGGAACGGCTGGCGTCGCCGCGCATCGCCATGTCGCTGGCCGACAAGGTCCGGCCGCTGGTCAAGTCGCTGCGGTTGCAGATGAACGAGACGGCGTCCTTCTTCATCCGCGACGGCTGGCATCTGGAGGCGATCGTGACCGAGACGGCGGAACAGTCGCTCCGCTATTCGATCAGCGTGGGCACGCGCAGCCCGCTCCATTGCCTGGCCGCGGGCAAGGCGCTGCTCGCCACCATGGCCGATGCCGAGCTGGACGGATATTTCGCGCAGACGCGGCTGGAGAGCTTCACCCCCAGCAGCATCACCGATGAAGCGCAGTTGCGCGCCGAACTGGCAGAGATCCGCGCCACCGGCATCGGCCGCACCCGCGAGGAATATACGCCGGGCATTTGCGGCTTGGGCATGGCGGTGATGGTGGACGATGTGGCGGTCGGCGCCTTTGCCCTGGCGATCCCCGTGCCGCGCTTCACCGCCGAAGTCGAAGGACGGACCATCGCCAAGCTGGAGCAGGCCGTGAGCCTGTTCACCGCTGCGGAGATGCCGGCGGTTTGAGCAACGGCGCGTCATGATCGCGACAGGGTGGTGAAGGGGGACGCCTTTCGGCATCCCCCGTCCCCTCCCGCTCAGGAGATGAGCTTATCAGGCGGCCTTGGTGCGCCAGCCGTCGGCGTAGTTGTCGCGGGCGGCTTCCGAATAAGGGACCGAGGAGACGATCGCCTTGATTTCGGTCTGGACGTGCGGCTCGACGGTCGGCTTGCTCGTGCCGCCATTGGGTTCGCCCCACAGCAAAGTCACCTCGGTGCCGGGTGCGGCGAATTCCGCATCGACCATCGCCAGCGCCAGGAAGCGGCCGGCGTTGATGGTGTAGCCGATCCAGGTCGACAGGCCGACGGTCTTCCCGTCCTTGAGCACCGCATCATAGGGGTGCATACAATAGACGGCGCTGGGGAATTCGAGGAACTTCGCCTTGTCGCCGGTCTGGAGCATCGAGCTCATGACGCGGACGATATCCTCGTTGTCCAGAGCCAGCGTCACCTTTTGACGATGCGGCTGATCCTTGATCTTCTCCAACGCTTCGCGGCCGACGAAATCATGGTCGAACTTGACCATGATGCCATAGCCCAGCTCCCACGGATTGAGGTAATAATCCTCGATCTTGTCCGAGACGAAGCTGCCGCCGAGCGAGCATTTGCCCTCATAGCTGTTTTCGCCGATCCATTCGCGGAAGCCCTTCGAGCCTTCGCCGGTGTAGGTGGCGGGCAGCGGCGAGGGAATCCAGCCCGATTCCAGCGTGTTGGACGAATAGGTGCGTCCACCGCAGAGCGTCAGGCCATAATCCTTGCCCGCTTCGATCAGGGCGTTGCGGACAGTGTCATAATCCTTCCAGGGACCAAACAGCTCGTAGCCCGGCTGGCCGGCCATGCCGTGGCGCAGCGCGCGCACTTCAACGCCGGCGATGTTGATCGGCGCCATATGGAAGAATTTGAGGTCCGGCGGGGTCTGGCCCATCGCCTTTTCCAGCACCGGCATGGCGTTCGGCCCCTGCAACTGGAAGCGATAGTTGCGGCGATAGCCTTGACTGTCGAGCGGGCGGGCAGCGGTGCGCTCGTCGCGTTCCACCTTGACGTCCCACTTGCCGGTCGACGCCCAATATTCGACCCACTCGATCGAGGGGGCGCGGCCGACCAGTTCGAACTTTTCTTCTTCCAGATAGAAGAGGATGACGTCGCCGATCACATAGCCTTCGGGCGTGACCGGGGCGAACTGCTTGGCGCGGTTCGGCACGAAGCCCTTGAAGCTGTTGGGGGCGAGGTAGGACAGCATGTCGAACGCGCCGGGGCCGGTGACGAGCAGGTCGACCATGTGGAAGCTCTGGTTGAACAGAACCGAGCTTTCCGCCCAACTGCGCTGTTCGTCGCGCCAATTGCTATATTCGCCCGGAACGCCCGGATAGACGTTGGGACCAACCTGCTGGTTACGCAGGAATTCGACGATGTCGCCCTTTTCATCGAGCAGCTGTTGCAGGGTCTTGTCAGTCATTCAAACCTCTCCTTCGACTTGATCTGGAAGTGTGCGAAAATCTGGCGCGGGCGGCTTGGCGAGCCATTCCCGCACTTGTCTGTTGAACGCCCGCGGCGCTTCGGCAGGCATCATATGGCCCGCCCCTTCGACCACGCGCAGTTGCGCGTGGGGGATAGCGGCGGCGATGGATATATGCTGGGCGACCGGGGACCATTGGTCCTGGCGGCCGACCATGGCGACGGTCGGGCAGGTGATCGTCGGCAGCAGCGCATCGACCGAGGGGCGATGCAGCAGCGCTTCGATCTGCGCTTCGAAGGTGGGCAGGCCGGCGGCGACGGCCATGGCGTAAAGCGCGTCCATCAGGGCTTCGTTGCGCAGGGCGGCGAAGCCCATCATTGGGGGTAGCCATTCGCCGACCAAGGCGCTCATCCCTTGCGCGCGGCCGATGTCGCGCAGCCGGTAGCGGCTTTCGCGCTCGCCGGGCCTGACCGGATGGACGCCAGTGTCGACCAGCGCCAGCCGTTCCACGCGATGCGGCGCCTTGCGCACCACTTCCAATGCTATCCGCGCGCCCATTGAATGGCCCAGCAAGGCGCAGCGGTCGGGCATATGGGCGATCGCATAATCGGCCATCGCCTCGATTCGGTTGCGACCAGCGTAAAAACCATCGACCACGACGCTGCCAGGGAAGACAGCCAGCGTTTCGCCAAACATGCGGGAATCGCACAGCAATCCAGGCAGGATCAGGAGGGGGGCGCCGACATCGCGATCTGATGATTTCGCATCCATGAATATTTCATCTACACGAATAACTTGGGGCGGACCAGAGAGAAAATGCATCGGCGGACAGGCCGATGATCCTTATTATGGCAGGTGCGTTTCCTCATCCGCCGGGCGGAGGCGGGAGAGCAGCAAGACCAGCGCGGCGATGGCGGAGCCGAGCGCGAGCAGCAGCGACGTCGCGCCCCTGCCCGCCCCCAAGGCCAGCAATTGCCCGGCGATAAACGGACCGAGCGCGGCGCCCATGCGGCCAAAGCCGATCACCGCGCCGGTGCCGGTCGCGCGCAAGGTGGTGGGATAGATATTGGCGATGAGCGCATAGAGGCCGACCACCGATCCGTTGGCGAGGAAGCCCAGGATGAAGGCCGCCACCTGGAGCCACAGCATGGCGGCGGGGACCGCGCCGAAGGCGGCGACCGCGACCGCCGCGCCGGCCAGTCCCACGATCACCAGCGGGCGCAGGCCCAGGCGCGGGGAGAGGAAGCCGAGCGTCAACCCGCCAATCGCGCCGCCCATGTTCATGAACACCGACACGATCGTCGCCCGCGACGGATCGAAACCCAGCGCCACGACCAGCGATGGCGCCCAGCCCAGCGCATAATAGAAGGTCATCATGTGCAGGCCGTACATGAGGATGAGCGCGATGGTGGTGGCGCGGTAACGGTCGGCGAAGAGCTGGCCCATCGATGCCTTGGGTTCGTCCACGATTCTGACCTGCCCGGCCTGTGGCTGGCCGAGGCGGCGCAATATGGCGTTGATGCGCGGCAGGGCGGCGGGGCCATGGCGGGTGGCGAGCCAACTGACCGATTCGGGCAGGCACAGCAGCACGAGCGGCACCATCAGCGCGGTGGCGCCCGCGCCGGCGAAAAAGATCGATTCCCAGCCGTGGTTTTGCAATAATTGCGCCGCGCCCCACCCGCCGACGATGCCGCCGACCGGATAGCCCGCCGCCATGATGCTGACCGCCAGGTCGCGGCGGCGGCGGTTGGCGAATTCCGCCGATGCGGCGTTGACCGCCGCCAGCACCGCGCCGAGGCCGAGGCCCGTGAAAGCGCGCAGCAGGCATAGCACCACGACATTGGGGGCGAAGGCCGAGGCGAACATGCCGCTGACCATGATGACGAGGCACAGGAGAATTTGCGGCCGTCGGCCAATGCGATCGGCGAGTTGGCCCAGCGTCAGCGAACCCAAGACCATGCCGGCCAGCCCGGCCGACACGACCAAGCCGATCGCGCCGGGACCGATGCTCCATTGCCGCGCGATGCCGGGCGCGGCGAAGGTGACCGCCAATATGTCGAAACCGTCGAGCGCATTGAGCAGGAAGCAGATGGCGATCGCTACGACCTGCGGCAGGCACATCGGCTGGACCGCCAGGATGCTGCGCGGATCATCGGCAGGCAGGGCTATAGTCGATGTGACGGCCATGGGTGGCGTTCCTCTCTATCTTATGCCGCGCACATTGTATGCTGATGACACATTATGCAAATCGAAAGGCGCCCGGCCCGCGGCGACGCAAATGCTTGTGGAAAGCCGCAAACAAATATAACGATCGTTATTAATTACGGAGAGGACAGACCAGACGATGCCGCACGCCACCACCCCGGCCGGCCGGACAGACAGTGAGCCGAGCCTGTTGCTGGGCATCGCCTTCGGCTTCCTGTCTTCGCTCGGCCCCTTCGCCATCGACCTGTACCTTCCCGCCATGCCGGGGATGGCGCGCGCGATGGCGGCGGACAGCGGCGCGGTGCAGCGCACGCTGTCCGCTTTCTTCCTGGGGCTGGCGCTGGCGCAGATACCGCTGGGCACATTGGGCGACCGATATGGACGGCGGCGGCCGTTGATCGGCGGGCTGGCACTGTTTGCGATCGCATCCATCGCCTGCGCGCTGGCGACCAGCCTGCCCATGTTGGTCGCCTGCCGTTTCCTGCAGGGGATGGGCGCATGTGCGGGCACGGCGAGCGTGCGCGCAATGATCCGCGACCGGCATAGCGGGCATCGCGCCGCGCAACTCATGGCCTTCACTTTCCTGATCATCGGCATATCGCCGGTGCTGGCACCGCTGGCGGGCAGTTACCTGTTGCAGAGCATGGCGTGGCGCGGGCTGTTCGCGTTGCTGGCGGGCGGCGGGGTGATCGCGCTGGTCGCCGTCCTCCTCTTCCTGCCGGAATCGCTGCCACCCGAACGGCGGTTGCATCAATTGCCGATGCTGGAAAGCTATCGCCGGTTGTTGACCGCGCCGGCCTTTCTCGGCTGGACGATGGTGGCGGGGCTGGCGACCACCATTCCCTTCGCCTTCGTCACCGCCGCCCCTTTTCTCTATACGCAGGGCTTCGGCCTCACCGCGCATCATTACAGCCTGTTGCTGGCGCTCAATGCCGCGACGTCGATCATCGCGACCCAATTCGCGCCGGCGCTGATGCGGCGGCTGGGCGGGCGGCGACTGGTGTCGATCGCGGCGGCGATCGCGATCGTGGCGACGGCGCTGCTGGCGCTTACAACTGTCGCGCTCGCTGTCTCGATCGGCGCGTTCCAGATCTATGCGATGCTGCTTTTCGCGCTGGCCGGGCTGATCCTGACCCCGGCCGCCATTTCGGCGCTGGACGCCGCAGGCGGCGGAGCGGGCTCAGCAACCGGGCTGCTCGGCACGCTGCAACTGGCGATCACCGCGCTGGCGAGCGGCGCAGTGTCGCTGCTGCCGTCGATGACCGTACTGCCGCTGGCTGGATTGCTGGGCGGTAGTTTCACACTGATGGCGGTAGTGATGCTGGCGCTGGGTGAGCGGCGGGGCATTTAGGGCGCTCGCTTTACCGCAATCCGTTCGTCCTGAGTAGCCACTGAACGAAGTCGAAGTGGCGTATCGAAGGATGCGCGCCGGGGGCCGATGCTTCGATACGAGCCTTCGACAAGCTCAGTCTCTACTCAGCACGAACGGGTTTGGTTAGACCCTCAGTCATCAGGCTCCAATAGTCCATGGCGTGTTCTCACACAGGCGGGAACACGTAATGCTAGTGTCTATCCGTTCCGCATCAGCCGCTCGGCGTGCCAGCGCAGGTGATCGCCCATGAAGGTCGAGATGGTATAATAGCTATGGTCATAGCCCGGTTGCAGGCGCATCGTCAGCGGGATGCCGGCCGCCGCGCAAGCCCGTTCGAGCAGATGTGGCTTGAGCTGTTCGGCGAGGAAAGTGTCGGCGTCGCCCTGATCCATCAGCAGGTCGGCGACACGCGCGCCATCCTCGATCAGGGCGACGGCGTCATGTTTGCGCCAGGCAGCGCGATCGTCTCCCAGATAGCCGCCCAGCGCCTTGTGCCCCCAGGGCACCTGTGAGGGCGCGACGATCGGCGCGAAGGCAGAGACGGCCTTGTACCGATCGGGGAAGGTGAGGCCGATGGTGAGCGCCCCATGGCCGCCCATCGAATGGCCCATGATCGACTGGCGAGCCATGTCGGCGGCGGGAAATTCAGCGGCGATCAGCGCAGGCAATTCCTCCGTCACATAGGACCACATGCGGTAATGCTGCGCGAAGGGTTGCTGCGTCGCGTCGACGTAGAAGCCCGCGCCCAGGCCGAAATCATAGGCGTCATCGGGATCGTCGGGCACGCGCTCACCGCGGGGCGACGTGTCGGGCGCGATGAAGATGAGGCCCAGTTCGGCGCAAAGACGGCGATATTCGCCCTTGTCCGTCACATTGGCGTGGGTGCAGGTCAGCCCCGACAGATACCAGACGACCGGCAGTTTCGCGCCCGGCTCATGCGGGGGCACATAGACCGAGAAGGTCATGTCCGTGCCTGTGGCCGTGGAGGCGTGCCTATACACGCCCTGCACGCCGCCAAAGGCGCGATTGGTGCTGACCGTCTCCATCAGTAGACGACGACCGAACGGATGCTCTTGCCCGCGTGCATCAGGTCGAAGGCGGTGTTGATCTCCTCCAGACCCATGACATGGGTGATCATCGGGTCGATCTCGATCTTGCCGGTCATGTACATGTCGACGATCTTGGGCACGTCGGTCCGGCCCTTGGCGCCGCCGAAGGCCGTGCCGCGCCAGTTGCGGCCGGTGACGAGCTGGAAGGGACGGGTCGCAATCTCCTTGCCCGCTTCGGCCACGCCGATGATGATCGACGTGCCCCAGCCGCGATGGCAGGCTTCCAGCGCGGTGCGCATCACATCGGTATTGCCGGTCGCGTCGAACGTATAATCGGCGCCGCCGTCGGTCATCTCGACGATCTTCGCCACCGTGTCCTCGCGCGACAGGCCCCTGGAGTTGAGGAAGTCGGTCATGCCGAACTTGCGACCCCATTCCTCCCGGTCGGGGTTGATATCGACGCCGATGATCCTGTTCGCGCCAGCCAGGCGTGCGCCCTGGATCACGTTAAGGCCGATGCCGCCCAGGCCGAAGATGACGACATTGTCGCCCACCTGCACCTTGGCCGTATTGATGACCGCGCCCACGCCCGTGGTCACGCCGCAGCCGATATAGCAGCTCGACTGGAAGGGCGCGTCCTCGCGAATCTTCGCCACCGCGATTTCAGGCAGGACGGTGAAATTGGAGAAGGTCGAGCAGCCCATATAATGGAATATCGGCTGGCCCTTGTAGGAAAAGCGGGTCGTGCCGTCGGGCATAAGCCCCTTGCCCTGGGTCGCGCGGATCGCGGTGCACAGGTTGGTCTTGCCCGACAGGCAGCTTTTGCACTGGCGGCATTCGGGGGTGTAGAGCGGGATGACATGGTCGCCCGGCTTGACCGAGGTGACGCCGGGGCCGACTTCGCGCACGATGCCCGCGCCCTCATGGCCCAGGACCGAGGGGAAGATGCCCTCGCTGTCCAGCCCGTCGAGCGTGTACGCGTCGGTATGGCAGATTCCCGTCGCCATGATCTCCACCAGAACCTCGCCCGCCTTGGGGCCTTCCAGGTCGAGTTCGACGATCTCCAGCGGTTTCCTGGCTTCGAAGGCGACGGCGGCGCGGGTCTTCATGGGTCTACTCCCGAATTGGTCCGATAATCGGAAAATCCTGTGCCGGATCGGCGGGGGCATGTGCAAGCCCGCGCCGCGCGGCGGTGGTGTCGCCCGCTCTAGCAATATCCCGTCTGCGCGATAAGAAAGCATTTGCGGGATTCATTATTTCTGAAGTGGGACAATATGCACCGCTGGGAAGGCATAGACGAGTTCGTCGCGATCGCAGCCGCAGGCAGTTTCAAGGCGGGCGCCGAGGCGCTGGGCCTGTCGACCACCCATATGAGCCGCGCCATTGCCGCGCTGGAGGCGCGGGTGCAGGCGCCTTTGTTCCACCGCACAACCCGGACGGTGCGGCTGACCGATACGGGCCGGGTCTTCTTCGACCATTGCAGCCGGATCGTCGCCGAGCGGGACGAGGCGATCGCGATGATCAGCGAGGGCGGCGAGCCGCAGGGGGACATCCGCATCACCTGCTCCACCGCCATGGGCGAGCGCTTCATCGCGCCGATCGTGCGGCGCTATGCGTCCAGCCATGCCAAGTTGCGGATCAGCATCGACCTGACCAACCGGCTGGTCGACCTGGTCGGCGAAGGCTATGACCTGGCCATCCGCACCGGACAGCTGGCGGAATCGCGGCTGATCGGCACCCGGATCGCCTCGCGGCGGCTCCATACCTGCGCCGCGCCCGCCTATCTCGACCGGCATGGGCGCCCCGCCAAGCCCGGCGACCTGTCGCGGCACGAATGCCTGATCGGCACGTCGCCGCTGTGGCGGTTCCAGCGGGGCGGGCGGGCGGAGAGCATCCGGCCCAAAGGGCGGTGGCGCTGCAACAGCGGCGGCGCGGTGGCGGAGGCCGCGATTGCGGGCATGGGGGTATGCCAGTTGCCCGAATTCTACCTGCTGCCCCACATCGCATCGGGCGCGCTGGAGGAAGTGCTGGACGATTTCCGGCCCGATGACGAACCGATCTGGGCGGTCTATCCGCAGCGTCGCCATCTGCTGCCCAAGATCAGCGGGCTGCTGGACCTGTTGCGGGCCGAGCTGCCCGCCGCGCTGGCGCGGCAGGCCTGAACGCTCAGGCCGTCGGCTCGTCGTCGCCGTCGGGCCGGGTGAATTCGAGGAACCGGCTGTTGCCGCTGTCGTCGGTGGCTTCGAGCGTGTCGACCAGCGTGTCGAGATACTGGTTGAGCATGTCGACCTCCTGCCCTGCCAGGGCAGAGACGAGATAGGTCGCCACCTTGTCCGTCTGCGGGCGCATCAGGCCGTAGAGGCGCTGCCCCTCGTCGGTCAGGATGAGCGTCTTGCGCCGCTTGTTGCCAGGATCGCGCTCGACCGCGATGCGGCCATGCTTTTGCAGCGCGGCGACCGCGCGGGAGACGCTCATCGGATTGACGCCGGTCATTTCGGCCAGCTCATGGCTCGCCGAATTGGGGTGGCGCCCGATCAGCATCAGCAGGCGAAATTCATTGAGGCTGATCTTGTAGCGATGTTCCAGATAAGTGGAGAAAGGCGCCATCAGCTTGTTCGCCAGCCGCAGGACGCGATGCAGCGTATCGGCCGGGCTGGCTTCGGCCGCGCGCGGCCGCGGCGACTTGGAGGACGCGGACGGTTTCCGGAGCGGGCTGCTGTTCGACATGGTCTTCCGATAGGACATCTGGCGGTGGTGAAGTCAAGCCATGCGTGGTGCGGCAGGTCACTCAGCCGACAATCGCGCAGCCGACGCTGGTGAATTTGCCGTCGGCGACACGATAATGGATATATTGGCGCATTTCCTGGACCTGGCCCTTCGCGATCGGGGCGAACTGGTCGAGCCCCTGCGCCGCCAGCGCAGCGGCGTCGAGATCCTTGACGCCTTCGACCCGGATGATCCCTTCGAGCGCAACCAGGTCGGCGCTGGACGCGAAACGCTCGATCGTGAGCGTTTCGATGACATGGGCGTGGAGGAAACCGTAGAAGCGCTTGAACGCTTCGCGGGTGCCGAGGTCCACCCCGAAGAAGCGGATGCTGGCGCCCGGCGCGTAGAAATCGAACACCGTGTCATAGTCCCGGTCGTTGAACGCCTGCGCATAGCGATCGTAATCGGCGCGTTCCATCGCCCTCTCCCCTTGTCCGAAGGGGCGGGATTTTTCCCCTGCCCGCTTGCCCTTTTAATAACGATCGTTATCGTAAGGGCAAAGGGCGGATCGACGCCAGCGAAAAATGCAGGGAGAGGGTGATGAGCTATAGTGCGCAGGAACAGCGCAACCTGGATCTGGTGCAGGCTATGTTCGACCATGTGCTGATCCCGATGGACGGCGACGCCGCCGACCGCTTCATCGCGGCGGACTATATCCAGCATAACCAGTGGGTCGATACCGGGCTGGAACCGCTGAAAGCCTTTCTGCGCAAGGTGCGCGCGGAGAATCCCGATGCGGTGCATGATATCAAACGGCGCTTTGCCGATGGCGACCATGTGGTCGTTCATTATCATGTGCGGCGGTGGGCAGGCGATACCGGCTTTGCAGTGATGGATATCTTCCGCATCGAAGGCGACAGGATCGTCGAGCATTGGGACGTGGTGCAGGATGTGCCGGCCGACAGCCCCAATCCCCATTCCCCCTTTTGAGCCGGGAGGCAGCGATGCGATTCAAGGACAAGATCGTGCTGGTCGTGGGCGGCAATAGCGGCATCGGCCTGGCGAGCGCGCAGGCCTTCGCGGCGGAAGGCGCGACGGTGCGGATCAGCGGGCGCGACCAGGCGACGATCGATGCGGCGGTGGCCGGGATCGCCGGCGCAAGGGGGTATCGCGCGGACATCGCCGATCTGGACGCGATGGAGGCGGTGATCGGCGACATCGCGGCGCAGGACGGGCGGATCGATACGCTGTTCGTCAATGCCGGCGTGGGCGGCTTCGCGCCTTTCCGCGACCTGACGCCCGACGACTGGGACCATGTCCATGGCGTCAACCTGCGCGGCTGCGTGTTCGCCATCCAGAAGGCGTTTCGGCTGATGGGCCGGGGCGGGTCGGTCGTGGCGACGGGATCGATCGGCGGCCATGCCTTCGTGCCGGGCAATACCGCCTATGCAGCAGCCAAGGGCGGGCTGTATGCGGCGCTCAAGGTCATTGCGGGCGAACTGGTGGGTGAAGGCATTCGCGTCAACCTGGTCAGCCCCGGTCCGATCGAAACGCCGCTGCTGCACCGCAATCCGGGCATGAGCGAGGCCGATGTGGAGGCCATGCGCGAGGCGATGATCGCGGCGGTGCCGATGCAGCGCATGGGCCGGGCGGAGGAAGTCGCGCGTGCCGTTCTGTTCTTGGCTTCGGAGGAAGCCAGTTTTATCACCGCCGCCAATCTGTTCGTGGACGGCGGGACGCTGGAATTAGGGTGATTGAGGAGTTGGGTTGATGGAAAATCTGTTTTCGACGCTGGACAATCCGCGGCTGGAATTTGCGATGGAGGTGCGGCTGCAATTCCCGCGGGTGCAGACCATCGTCAACACGCCGATGGGCGGCAATCGCAGCGCCGTCTACGTCGATGGCGGGACGTTCGAGGGGCCAAGGATCAAGGGCAAGGCGGTGCCGGGGTCGGGCGGCGACTATGCCTATTTCCGGCCCGACGATGTCGCGGTGTTCGATGCGCGCTATATGCTGGAGGAGGAGGATGGCACGTTGATCCTGCTCAACAATCGGGGTTTCCTTTGGGGGCGCAAGCCCGACACGATGGCGCGCCTGCGCGACTGGGCGTTCGGTGACGGCGAGCCGGTGGAGCAGCAGGATTATTATCTGCGCGGCAATCCCAGTTTCGAATGCCCGGTCGGCAAGCATGACTGGCTGACCAAGCATGTGTTCATTGGCGTGGGCGAGCGGCGCGCGGACGGGAATGTGCTGCGCTATTATGCGCTGACGTAACAAACCCCGTTCGCTTCGCGCGTGTCGAGAAGCGGCTGACGTGGCGCTTCTCGTTTCTCGACTTCGCTCGAAACGAACGGAGGGGATTATAGGGAAATCAGCGCGTCCAGGGCGATGGCGCCCTGCCCCTCCGGATAGACGATCACCGGGTTGAGATCGACTTCGCGGATGGCCGGCGTGGCGGCGACCATCTGGCCCAGGCGCTGGACGATATCGGCGACCGCGCCGATGTCCATCGCCGGGGCGCCGCGGAAGCCGTCGAGCAAGGGCGCCATGCGCAGCGTGCGGATCTGCGCGATGATCGCGTCGCGGGTCAGGTCGGGCGGGAGCAGGCAGACATCGTGCAGCAATTCGGCCGCGACGCCGCCGAAGCCGACGAGGATGGTCGGCCCCCAATGCGGATCGTTGCGCGCGCCCACGATCAGTTCGACGCCCTTGGCCGCCATCCCCTCCACCAGCACGCCGTCGAGTTCGAGGCCGGGGCGCGAGGCGGCGAGATTGGCCATCAGCCGGTCCCAGCCGGCCGCCACGGCTTGCGGGTCGGCCAGGTTGATGATGACGCCGCCCGCATCGCTCTTGTGCGGCAGTTCGGGGGACTGGGCCTTCAAGACCACCGGATAGCCGAGGCGATCGGCGGCGGCGACGGCTTCGGCCGCGCTCTGGGCCAATTCGAAGGCGGGGAAGGCGATGCCCTGCGCGCCCATGATGGCCTTCGACCGATGTTCGGGGATGCTGCTGCCGACCTGCGCCAGATCGGCGATCGGATCGGCGGCGAGCGGGGCCACCTGCTCGTCGCGCTGACGATGGGCGGCGATGCGGGCAAGCGCGCGCAGCGTGCGTTCGGCGGTGGGCAGATAGGTGACGCCGGCCGCCCGCAGCGCGGCGAGATCGTCGGCGAAGACGCCGCCGCCTTCATCGACGCCGCCGACGATGACCGGCTTGGTTTCGCCGATCGCTTCAAGCGCGTCGAGAACCGCCTTGAACTTGATGTGCGAGGTGCCGGTGTCGGTCTGGATCAGGGTGAGGAGGATCGTGCCGATCCGGTCGTCCTGCGCCAGCGCGGCGAGCGTGCGGCCGTAGAGGCCGGGATCGACCAGCCCCTGGGCGGTGATGTCCATCGGATTGGTGACGGGGACGAAATCGGGCAGCGCCGCGCGCAGCGCCGGGCTGTCGGCGTCGGTGAGTTTCGGCAGGTCGAGGCCGACCGCTTCGGCAAGGTCGAGCATCATCGCCTTGAACGCGCCGGATTCGGCGATGACGCCGGTCCCGCCGATCCCGGCGTCGGGCGAGCGGGCGAGGATTTCGACGATGTCGCCCAGTTCCTCCAGCGAGTCCGCGAGAATCACGCCCGCGCGCTGGACATGGACGGTCATGACCGCATGGTCGCCCGCCATCGCGCCGGTGTGGGTGGCGGCGCTTTCCGCCCCTGCCGCGCTGCGGCCAGGATGAAGCAGCACGACCGATTTGCCCGCGTCGCGCGCCGCGCGGGTGGCGGCGAGGAAGCGGGCCGGGTCGCGCACATGTTCGGCGATGAGCGCAATGACGGCGGTGTCGCGCTGGTCGACCAGATAGGCGAGATAATCCTCGATCCCGCTGGCCGCTTCATTGCCGGTGGAGATGTAGCAGTTCAAGGGCACGTCGCGATGGATCATGGTCGTCGCCAGCACGGCCGCCATCGCGCCCGATTGCGACACGATGCCGACACGGCGATCGCCCTGCGCCTTCGCCTCCGGCATTTCGATGAAGGTCAGCGAGACATTGTCCCGGAAATTGACGAGGCCGAGGCAATTCGGCCCCTCCACCACCATGCCGCTTTCGCGGGCGATGCGGGCGATTTCCTGTTGGTCGGCCAGCCCTTGCGGACCATCTTCGGCAAAGCCGGCGGAGAAGATGACGGCGGCGCCGACGCCCTTGCGCGCAAGGCCGCGCATCGTGTCCAGCACGCCGGCACGCGGGATGGCGAGAACAGCGACATGGACACCTTCCGGCAGGTCATCGACCGACGCGACGCAGGGCCGCCCGCCAATCTCCGTGCGCTTGGGATTGACCAGATGGATGTCTCCGTCAAAACCCTGCCGCACGAGGTTGGCCAATACCGATGCGCCCAGCGCGCCGGGCTTGTCCGAGGCGCCGACGATCGCGACCGAGCGGGGACGCAGCAGGCAATCCAGCGAAGCGGAGAGCAGGCCGTGACCCAGGATTTCCGTTTCATCCATGCAAACAGCTTCGGTCACGCGCATCCATCTCCCCGTTTCGCGCGGCGCTATCGGGTCGAATCGGCCGCCTCGTTCGCGCAGATTGTGCGCCTATGATACATTTTGCGCAAGCCCATGTTGTTCAGCCCTCGTCATCCGATAGGCCCGTCGCAGGCCCGATCCGGGCCAGCAGGTCGTGCAGCGTCGCCAGTTCATCAGCGCTCAGCCGCTGCGTCATCCGAGCGTCGGACCGGCGGACCGCAGCCACCATCTTTTCGAGCTGGCGCGCGCCTTCGGGCAGCAGGGCCAGGGCGTTGGTGCGCAAGTCGCGGCCCGGCCGCCGCTCCACGAAGCCCTTGTCGGCCAGGATGTTGACCAGCTTCATCGCGCTCGACCGATTGATGCTGAGCGCGCGACCCAGCGCGGTCTGATCGCAGCCGGGATTGTCGCGGATCAGGATGAGCGCAGTCATCTTCGCCGGCGACAGGTCGAAATCCGACAGCGCGGCGCGCGCGTCGGTTTCCATCAGCAAATTGGCACGCTGCACGCGATAGCCGACGAGCGTCTGGAGATCGGCCCCCTGTTTCATCTGTTTCGATACCCTCTTGCCAAAATTGTATCCCAGGCGCACATATACAGGATATAGCCAGCCGCTGCGGAAAGCGATAGCCAAGTGTCCGTCCGGATCGGCCTGCGACAGCCTATATAAGGAGAGCGACTCATGGATCGTGAATTTCGGATGCTGATCGACGGCGAACTGACGCCGGGCGCCAGCACGTTCGACGTGGTGAACCCGGCGACGGCAGAATCGTTCGCCGCCTGTCCCAATGCCGACGAGGCGCTGCTGGAACGCGCGATCGCGGCGGCCAAGCGCGCGCAGCCCCGCTGGTCGGCAACGCCGGTGGAGGAGCGCGCCGCGCTGGTCCTGAAACTGGCCGATGCGCTGGAAGCGCGGATCGGCGAATTCGCCAGCCTGCTGACCGCCGAACAGGGCAAGCCGCTGGACCAGGCCGGTTACGAGATCATGGGCAGCGTCTTCACCCTGCGCGCCTTCGCCGCGATGCGGGTGGAACCCAAGACATTGAAGGACGAGGGCGGCAACAAGGTGATCGAGCATCGCACGCCGCTGGGCGTGGTCGCGTCCATCACGCCGTGGAATTTTCCGCTGATCCTGCTGATGAACAAGCTGGGGCCGGCATTGGTCACCGGCAACACGATGGTCGCCAAGCCCGCGCCGACGACGCCGCTGACCACCCTGTTGTTCGGCGAGCTGGCGCAGGCGATCCTGCCGGCGGGCGTGCTGAACATCGTCTGCGACCAGAATGAACTGGGGCCGCTGATGACCGGGCACAAGGATATCGCCAAGGTCGCCTTCACCGGATCGACCGCGACCGGCAAGAAGGTGATGGCCTCCTCCGCCGGAACCGTGAAGCGGGTGACGCTGGAACTGGGCGGCAATGATGCGGCGATCGTGCTGGACGATGTCGACGCGCGGCAGGTGGCCAAGAAGGTCTATCAGGGCGCGATGACCAATGCCGGGCAGATTTGCGTCGCAGTGAAGCGCGCCTATGTCCCCAGCGTGCTGTATGACGATTTCTGCGACGAGCTGGCGAAGCTGGCGAACGAGGCGATCGTCGACGATGGCGCCAAGCAGGGCACGACCATCGGCCCGGTGCAGAACAAGATGCAATATGACAAGGTCAGCGCCCTGATTGCCGACGCCAAGACGCGCGGCACGGTGCTGGCGGGCGGCGAGCCGATGGACCGGCCGGGCTATTTCATCGCGCCCACCATCGTGCGCGACCTGCCCGAAGACGCGCCGCTGGTGCAGGAAGAGCAGTTCGGCCCGGTGCTGCCGGTCATGAAATATGACGATATCGCCGATGTCATCGCCCGCGCCAACGACAGCGATTATGGCCTGGCAGGCACGGTGTGGGGCAAGGATGTGGCGCGCGCGACGGCGATCGCGATGCAGATCGACACCGGCACGGTGTGGGTGAACCAGCATCTGGCGATCGACGCCAACATCCCCTTCCGCGGGGTGAAGCAGTCCGGGCTGGGCGGCGAGCTGGGCGAAGCGGGGCTGCTGGAATATACCCAGGCGCATATCGTCAACATCGTGGAATTGGAAGACGCCTGACCGTCATCCCATTGTAACCCGAAGAGGGTCGACGACGCATAATGCGTCTTCGACCCTCTCTTTTTGAGATTTTCCACCTAGTCATTCGGCATATTCGGAACATTCCATCGTGCGGTCATCATAGCCTCGATCCCAAGGGACCACCCCCCGATCGAGGAGTTCGCACTTGGCCTTTTCCCGCTTCGCCACCGCGGCCGTCGGCGCCGTCACCCTCGCCGCCATGGCCATGCCCGCCAGCGCCCATGGCATCTGGTTCGCGCAGCGGGCGCGCCAGTTGGCGCTGATCTATGGCGTGGGCGCGGACGATCTGGACGCGGTCAAGCGGCTGCCGCTGGTCAAGACCGTCACCGGCTATGACAGCGACTGGGCGCCGGTGGCCACCTCTCTTCGCGCCGCCGGGGCAATCCCGGTGGTGGACAGCGACGAGCCGGTCGCGGCCGTTGCCGCGATCATGGACTATGGCTATTGGAGCAAGACGCCGGACGGCGAATGGCACAATAAGGGCCGCGACGAAGTGCCCACCGCCACGCTGGCCGAGCATAATTTCAAATATGCGGTCCATCTGACGCAGGTGCCGACCAAGCCGGTGCCGCTGTTCGAGGGGCACATGCTTCAACTCGTCCCCGCCGACCTTGCCATCCCCCAGAAGATGGGCGAGCTGATGAAGGTGCGCGTCTATTACAAGGGCAAGCCTGTCGCCGGCGCCACCGTCATGCAGGATTATGTCAACGATCCCGACGAAGTCGCCCCGGCCAAGACCGGCGCTGATGGCACCGCCACGATCAAGCTGCGCAATCAGGGCATCAATGTGCTGATGGCGATCTATGTCGGCCAGACGACCGACAAGAAGGTCGATCATGAGGAATATCGCGCCTCGCTGTCCTTCGTCCTCCCCCACCTGCCGGAATAATCCGCATTTTTTGATGAGACTTGCGCTGATCTTCGGCTTTTTCCATGGTGTCGGTCTGGCGACCCAGTTTCAACCGCAGCGGCATCCTGGCCAATGCCGCGCTGATGACCGCCGGCTTCGTCCTCATCGACTATCAACTGACCGGCTATTTCACGTCCGCCGCAAGGATATCTGGTGGCTCAAACATCTCTAGATGGTCGCAGGGCCGCTTCGCCCTGGAAGCGGCCCTTTTTCGGGATTTTCGCATGGGTCGGGGCCGCAATCGAACGCCGCATTTTCATGCCGTCGCGCCCCGCGATTCACAATTTTGCACCGTCCCATGCGCCAAGTTTGACGTAATATATCCGTAACTCAACCTAGCCTCGTCCTTAGAAGAGGTGATCGAAAACACCCCGTGGCCCGGCCCCGACGACAGGATGCAACATCCGCGCGGGAAACAAGAAGAAAACCAGCCGGTCCCCGTTTCGCAGGACATTCGGGAACAGCGACTTCATAAGGGGATAACATCATGCGCACATCATCGACCCTTCGCCTGGCCTTTATCGCCAGCACCGCCGCCATCGCCCTGTCTTCCGCCGCACAGGCGCAGCAACCCGCTGCCGCTGCCGCGGACGGCGAGATTGTCGTCACCGGCCTGAAGCGGCAATATTTCGGCGACACGCCGGTCAAGGAAATCCCGCAGGCCGTCCAGTTTCTGGAAGGCAAGCTGCTCGACAGCCTGAACATAACCCGGCTCGACACCGCGCTGGAATTGGCGAGCGGCGTGTCGAAGCAGAATAATTTCGGCGGCCTGTGGGACAGTTTCGCGATCCGCGGCTTTGCCGGCGACGAGAATTTCCCCAGCGGCTTCCTGGTCAACGGATTCAACGGCGGCCGCGGCTATGGCGGCCCGCGCGATGCATCCAATGTCGAACGGATCGAAGTGCTCAAGGGACCGAATTCGGCGTTATTCGGGCGCGGCGAGCCGGGCGGCACGATCAACATCGTCACCAAGAAGCCAACCTTCAAGGAAGGCGGCAGCTTTTCCGTCGCAGCAGGCAAATGGGACAATTACCGGGTGGAGGGCGATTATAACCTGCCCCTGAGCGACAGCGTGGCGATCCGCATCAACGGGTCTGTCGAAGATGCCGAAAGCTTCCGCGATACTGTTGAAACACGCAAATATACGGTGAACCCGACTTTCCTGGCCAAGTTGTCGGACAAGGACATCTTCACCTACGAACTGGAATATGTGAACCAGGAAGTGCCGTTCGAGCGCGGCGTGGTCGCGATCCCAACGATCAATGCGAATGGCGCGATCAGCTATGATCTGGGCGCGATTCCCAATTCCCGCTATCTCAGCAACCCCAATGATGGCCCGACCGAGGTCGAGGTGCTGGGCCACCAGGCGCAATATCAGCATGATTTCAGCAACGATTGGACGCTGATGCTGGGCGCGGGTTACAAGGACACGACGTTCAAGGGTTTTTCCAGCGATCCCGAACTGGTGTTCAACAAGGCCAATCCGGCCGCCGGGCGTCAGCAGATTTACGCTGACGGCCGCACCCTGTCGCGCCAGCGCCGTTACCGCGACTATAGCACCAAATATATGGTGTTCCGCGGCGAAATCAGCGGCAAGCTGGAAACCGGATCGATCGTCCATAATATCCGCGTCGGCGCGGATTATGACCGGTTCAAGATCGACTATTTCCAGACCCGCTATCGGCCCACTGCCACCGACCAAAGCTATTCGATCGACATCTTCAACCCCGATTACGCCATCCCCGCCCCAACCCCCACGGCGGTGATCCAGAACGCGACCGAAATTCAAAAGGCATGGGGCGTCTACGCCCAGGATCAGGTCGAGATCACCGAGCAGTTCAAGGTCCGCTTTGGTGGACGATATGATGATTTCAGCCAAGACATCGACCTGCGCCTGAACGGCACCAATCCCAGAAAATCCTACACCAAATTCAGTCCAATGGCCGGAATGGTGTTCGAACCGACCAATAGCTTGTCCGTCTACGCCAGCTATGGAAAGGGATTCCGGCCAAATAGCGGCGTGGGCGCCGATGGCCAGCCTTTCGAACCGGAAATCAGCGAATCCTACGAAGTCGGCGGCAAGTTCGTGACGCCGGACGGCCGCATCACCAGCACCCTGTCATTGTACAAGATGAAGAAGACCAACGTCCTGTCCACCGATCCGGCCAATCCCGGTTTTTCCAAGCCGGTGGGCGCCGCCGACAGCAAGGGCGTGGAATTTGACCTCAACGCCAAGTTGCCGGCCGGGTTCGAACTGTTCCTGACCTATGCCTATACCGACGCAGGATGGGCGACCAATGTCACCGATCCCAATTTCGGCCAACCGATCCTGAAGGGCGACCCGCTGATCAACATTCCCAAGCATCAGGGCAATATCCTGCTGTTCAAGAATTTCTCGATCGGCGAGCATGAGGCGATGTTGGGCGGCGGAGTAAGCCATGTCGGCAAGCGTCTGGGGGAAACCGCGACGACCTTCTTCCTGCCCAGCTACACCATCGCGAAGATATTGGGGTCAGTGACGATCAACGACCAGATCAAGCTGTCGGCCAATGTCGATAACCTGTTCGACAAAAAATATTATGCCAGTTCCTATGCGGCGCTGTGGGTGCAGCCGGGTATGCCGCGCTCGTTCACGCTGCGGGCGACGTTTAACTTCTGATGCGCTGACATCGGAGCCGCAAGGCTCCGATCGGCCGCCGACTTTCCTCATTCCAAGGCTTGGGCCTCCCTCCAAGCCTTGAGGACGTCGGCGGCCTTGTTCTTTTTTTCGACAGCAAGAGGCGCATCATGACCCGCGCACAATGGCTCCGCACCCACCGCATTATCGGCCTGGTTATCGCGCCGTTCCTGCTGGCGCAGGCGCTGACCGGCGCGATGCTGCTGTATCGCGGTCCGGCGGCGCGGGCGATCGACCCGGTGGGCATGACGAGCCAGGCGACCGGGGCGGCCCTGTCGCCCGGTGATGCAGTGGCGCGGGCGAACCGGGTCATGCCGGGCCGCCATGTCGTCCGCCTGTTCGCGCCAGACAGCGACGGCGCGACCTGGTTCGCGCAACTCGCCAACGAGGAGGGTCGCACCGGCTATGCCTCGATCGATCCGGCCGGTGGCGCCGTGTTGCGCGCGGGCGGCCTGTTCGCCTTCCCGGTCGAGGCCGCGCTGCAAATCCATTATCGGCTGATGGCGGGCAAGGCCGGCATGGCGATGGTCGCGATCAACGCGCTGGCGCTGCTGACCATGGCGGCGAGCGGCCTCGCTTTCTGGTGGCCCAAGCGCAACATCGCCAAGGCGCTGACGATCCGCTGGTCGCTGGCCCCGCGGCAGGTGCTGCGGCAGGCGCATCGCACGGTCGGCGTGGTCGCCGCCGCTTTCCTGGTCATGCTCGCCGGAAGCGGCCTGCTGCTGATCCTGCCCGAACTGGCCGACGCCAGCGCGGCACCGAGTGCGGTCGCCGTCCCCGCGGCCGCGGTCGACCGCAGCCTGACGCTGGCGCAGAGCGCCTTTCCCGACAGCGCGCTGCGCGACCTGCGGATCGATGGCGACCGTATGATCGTCAATTTCCGCGCGCCCGAACGCAATGCGCGTGCGGTGCATCGCGTCATCGTCACCCTGTCCCGGCCCCATATCGTCGGCGCGACCCGCGCCCAGCAGAATGGCGCGCTGTGGATGACGGTGCTGCCGATCCATAGTGGCGAAGTGGCGGGGCCGGCCGGTCCGGCGCTGATCCTGTTCATCGCGCTGGCGTTGGCGGCGCTCGCCCTTTCCGGCCCCATCCTGTGGTGGCAGGCTGCCGCCCAGCGCCGCCGCCCCGTTCGAAAGACCATGTCATGACCCTGCTCTACACGTCCGATCCCGCGCGCGGCCGTATCTGGCGCGCGATTTTCGCGGAGGACGCGGCGGACATCGGCTTCGTCGATCCTTCCCAATCCTATGATCCAGCCGCGATCCGCTATCTCGCAGCCTGGGCGCCGTCGGCAGAGTTAATCGCCAGCCTGCCCAATCTGGAAGTGCTTTTTTCGATCGGCGCGGGGATCGACCAGTTCGACATGGACGCGCTGCCGCCCCATGTCCGGGTCGTGCGGATGATCGAGCCGGGGATCGCGGCCGGCATGGTCGAATATGCAACGATGGCGGTGCTGGCGCTGCACCGAAACCTGATTGATTATCGCGAGGCGCAGAAAGAAGCGCGGTGGGCGCCGATCAAGCTGACACCTGCGGGCGAGCGGCGGATCGGCGTGATGGGGCTGGGCAATCTGGGCCGGGCGGTGTTGCAGACGTTGCAGCCGTTCGGTTTTGCCCTGTCGGGATGGAGCCGGTCGGCCCACGCGATCAACGGGGTCGATTGTCATGCTGGCGAAGATGGGCTGAAGGCGTTTCTGCCAGGCTGCGATATCCTCATCTGCCTGCTGCCGCTGACCGACGAGACGCGCGGCATTTTGTGCCGGAATACATTGTCTCAACTGCCGCGCGGCGCGGCGGTCATCAATGTCGGGCGGGGCGCGCATCTGGTGAAGCATGATCTGCTGTCGCTGCTGGATGAGGGGCATCTTTCGGGCGCTGTGCTGGATGTGACAGAGCCGGAGCCGCTGCCGGCCGGCCATCCTTTTTGGACGCATCCGCGCATAATGCTGACGCCGCATGTCGCCAGCATGACCCGCCCGGATGGCGCGGCGCGCGCGCTGATCGCCAATATCCGGCGCTTTGCCGAGGGCCGGCCGATGGACGGCGAAGTCGCGCGCGACCGGGGCTATTGAGCGTGCGACATTCCATGCCGCGCATCTGTGCGCCATATGGCTTTTCGGCTATGATCGGTCCTTGATCGCGCGCTTGAAAGGCGCACGGCAAATGATGCCGAAACCCATGCTATAAAGCCTGAAATCTGCGTCCCGACCCGATCCAATCGGGTGCATGTTCCGGCCCTGCCATGTCGTAATGCTCCTGTCACACGGCCCCACGGGCCACCTGTAGAACTCGCAAAGGACGCTCCGCCGATGCCCAATTTCCGGCCCAAATATATCAGCTTCGATTGCTATGGGACGCTGACCCGTTTCCGCATGACGGATATGGCGACCACCTTCATGGCCGATCGCATCGATGCGGAAAAACTGCCCGCTTTCTGCAAGGATTGGGGCGCGTACCGCTTCGACCAGGTGATGGGCGACTGGGAACCCTATCAGGAGATCATCCGCAATTCGTTGCGCCGGACGTGCGAGAAATGGGGCGTGGCCTATAACGAGACGGACGCCGATGCGGTCTATGCCGCCGTGCCGACATGGGGGCCGCATGATGATGTCGCCGGTGGCCTGAGCCAGATCGGCGACAAGATTCCGCTGGTCATCCTGTCCAACGCGATGAACGAGCAGATCCATCATAATGTCGCCATGCTCGGCGCGCCTTTCCACGCAGTCTATACCGCGCAAATGGCGCAGGCGTACAAGCCGCGGATGCAGGCGTTCGAATATATGTTCGACCAGTTGGGCGCCAGCCCGGAGGATATGATGCACGTCTCCTCCAGCTTCCGCTACGACCAGAATACGGCGACCGATTTGCATTTCGGCTGCCGCGTGTTCGTGGGGCGTGGGCATGAGCCGTCCAACCCCTTCTATCGCGACGTCGAAATTCCCCATATCGGTTGTCTGCCCGCGGTCGTGGGCCTCTGATCCGATCATGACTGGGCCCTCCCCCCTCTCCTACTGGCTCGCCAGCGCCCCGGCCTTCACCGGCGGGGCGGAGGGCGGAGTCGAAGGCATGACGGACGTCGCCATCATCGGCGGCGGCTTTACCGGCCTGTCGGCGGCGCTGGCGCTGGGCAAGCGCGGGGCCAGCGTCGTGCTGCTGGAGAAGGGGCGCGTCGTCGGAGAGGCTTCGGGTCGCAACGGGGGCCAGTGCAATAATGGCACGGCCCATGACTATGGCGCGCTGTCCGCCCGGTTCGGGAAGGAGATCGCCAAAGCCTATTATCGTGCCCATTGCGACGCCGTCGATACGGTCGAGCGGCTGGCGCGCGAGGAAGACATCGACTGCAACTTCACCCGCTGCGGCCGGATGAAGCTGGCGGCGAAGCCCGCGCATTATGACAAGCTGGTGCGGGCGCATGATTTGCTGGCCGCCGAGGTGGACGAGCATGTCCGGCTGGTGCCGCCCGACCGCATCCGCGAGGAAGTGGGGTCGGACGCTTTCCACGGCGCGCTGGTCCAGACGACCAGTGCGCAGGTGCATCCGGGGCGGTTTGGCGTTGGGCTGGCGGAAGCGGCGGCGCGGGCCGGGGCGCGGATTTACGAAGGTGCCGACGTCAGTGATTTCCTGCGCGTACCGCAAGGCTGGCGCGTGACGTCTTCGCGCGGGACGGTAACGGCGAAGCAGCTACTGGTCGCCACCGGCGGCGCGCCTTCTGTTGGTCCTTTCGGCTTCTTCCGTCGGCGGATCGTGTCGGTCGGCAGTTTCATCATCGCGACACAGCCGCTGGACGACGCGCTGATCGACCGGCTGCTGCCGGGACGACGCAACTATGTGACCAGCAAGGCTATCGGCAATTATTTTCGGCTGGCGCCCGACAACCGCCTGATCTTCGGCGGGCGGGCGCGCTTTGCGATCAGCGATCCCCGGTCGGACGCGAAAAGCGGGCTGATCCTGGAGCAGGCGATGGGGGAGATGTTCCCGGCGCTCAAGGGCGTGGGCATCGACCATATATGGGGCGGAATGGTCGACCTGACCGCCGACCGCCTGCCCCGCGCGGGCGAGACGGACGGGCTCTATTATTCGATGGGCTATAGCGGCCATGGCGTGCAGATGGCGACCCATATGGGGCAACAGATGGCGCGCGTGATGAGCGGCGAGCCGGACGCCAATCCCTGGACCGGGCTGGATTAGCCGAGCGTACCGGGCCATTTCGGCAAGCCCTGGTTCCTGCCTCTGGTGGGCCTGTGGTACAAATGGCAGGATGTGATCCATTGACGGACGCCATGTCGCCCTTTTCCCGGCGGGACTTGATCGGCGCGGGGCTTGGCATCGGCGCCGGGCTGCTGCTGCCCGACGGCGCGCTGGCGGCGAGCAGGCCGCGAGTGGGCGGGCGCATCCGTGTCGCCAGCCTGTCCAGCTCGACCGCCGACACGCTGGACCCGGCCAAGGGCGCATTGTCGACCGACTATGTGCGCCATTATATGTTCTATAGCGGGCTGACCGTGCTGGACCGGCAATTGATCGCGCGGCCAGCGCTGGCCGAACGGATGGACAGCACCGACCAAATCGCCTGGCATGTGCGGCTGCGCAAGGGCGTGACATTCCATGACGGCGCGGACCTGACCGCGGCCGATGTCGTCTGGTCGCTGTTGCGGCACAAGGATGCAGCGACCGGGTCGAAGATGGCGCAGATCGCCGAGCAGTTTGCGCAGGTCAAGGCGACCGGGCGGCATGAGCTGACAATCCGGCTGACCGGGCCCAATGCGGATTTGCCGACCATATTGGCGCAGTCCCATTTCCTGATCCTGCGCGCCGGCACGCGCGATTTTCGCACCGCCAACGGCACCGGCCCCTATCTGTGCGCGCAGTTCCGGCCCGGCGTGCGGACGCTGGCGCGGCGCAATCCTAACTATTGGAAGCCCGGCAAACCCTATCTGGAGGAGATCGAACTGATCGGCATTCCCGACGAGGTCAGCCGGGTCAATGCGTTGCTGTCGGGTGACGTCCATCTGGTGATCGCGGTCAACCCGCGATCGACCAAGCGGATCATGGCGTCGCGTGGCCATGCGCTGCTGGAAACGCAGTCAGGGCTCTACACCAACCTCATCATGCAGCAGCGGCAGTTGCCGACCGGCAATCCGCATTTCGTCGCGGCGATGCAATATCTGATCGACCGGCCGCTGATCAAACGGGCGCTCTATCGCGGCTATGCGACGATCGCCAACGATCAGCCGATCCCGCCCTTCCACCCCTATTATCGCGCCGACCTGCCGCAGCGGTCGCTCGACCTGGACAAGGCGAAATGGCATTTGCAGCGCGCGGGCCTGACCGGCGTGCGCCTGCCCGTCTATGCCTCGCCCGCCGCGGACGGATCGGTCGACATGGCGTCGATATTGCAGGAATATGGGTCGCGCGTGGGGTTGAAGCTGGCCGTCAACCGGGTGCCAGCGGACGGCTATTGGTCGACCCACTGGATGAAGCATCCGCTGGGTTTCGGCAACACCAACCCGCGCCCGACCGCCGACCTGCTGTTCAGCCTTTTCTACAAGTCCGACGCAGCATGGAACGAGAGCGGGTGGAAAAATCCGCGTTTCGACCGGCTGCTGCTGGAGGCGCGGGGCGAGGCCGATCAGGCGCGGCGCAAGCAGCTTTATGGCGAGATGCAGGGGCTGGTGCGGGACCATTGCGGGGTTGGCATTCCGGTGTTCATCAGTCTGATCGACGGGTATGACCAGCGGTTGAAAGGCATGTATCCCGTCTCGCTCGGCGGCCTGATGGGCTATCAATTCGCCGAACATGTCTGGTGGGAAGGATGATGGCGGGCGCCTCCTCCCCAAGCGGCATGAAGGCCGCGCTGACATTGATCGCCAAGCGGTTCGCCTCTTCACTGCTGACGCTGCTGCTGGTGTCGATGACGATCTTCGTCATCGCGCAACTGCTGCCCGGAGACGCCGCGCAGGAAGCATTGGGGCAGAGCGCCACGGCGGAGCAGGTCGCGGCGCTGCGCCATGAAATGGGTCTCGATCGCCCGGCCTATGTCCGCTACGCCGACTGGCTGGGCGGGATGGTGAGCGGCGATCCGGGCCAGTCGATGGTCGCCAACATGCCGGTGGCGGAGGTGATTTCGAGCCGGTTGCCCAACAGCCTGTTGCTGGCCGCGCTGACGGCGCTGGTGGCCGTGCCGGTGGCGCTGACGATCGGCATCGGATCGGCGATGAACCGGGGGGGAAGGATCGACCGGGCGCTCAATATCGCCACCTTGTCCATGGTGGCGGTGCCGGAATTTCTGGTGGCGACGATCGCGGTGCTGATCTTTTCGGTGAAGCTGCGCTGGTTGCCCTCCATCGCGCTGGCTTCGGAAGAGATGGGATGGGGCGACTATCTGCGCGGGGTCGCCATGCCGATCCTGACATTGAGCGTCGTCGTCATCGCGCAAATGGCGCGGATGACGCGGGCGGCGGTGATCGACCAGATGGACCGACCCTATGTCGAGATGGCGGTGCTGAAGGGCGTCGCGCCGGTGCAGGTGGTGCTGAAGCATATCATGCCCAATGCGATCGCGCCGATCGTCAACGCCATGGCATTGAGCCTGTCCTACCTGCTGGGCGGGGCGGTGATCGTGGAGACGATCTTCAACTATCCCGGCCTCGCCAGCCTGATGGTCAATGCCGTCACCAGCCGCGACATGCCGCTGCTCCAGGCCTGCGCCATGATATTTTGCGCGGCCTATCTCCTCCTGATGCTGATCGCGGACGTGACCGCGATCCTCGCCAACCCCAGGCTGCGCGCACAATGATCGCTTCCGCTTTCAAACGGGCGAAAACCCTGCCGCTGTCGGGCAAGGTCGGCCTGACGCTGGTCCTCTTCTGGTTGGCCGTAGCGCTGTTCGGGCCGATGCTGGCGCCCTATCCGGTCGGCGCGTTCGTGGCCTATGACGTGTTCGACGGGCAATCCGCCGCCCATTGGCTGGGCAGCGACTATCTGGGCCGCGATGTGCTGAGCCGGTTGTTGTCAGGTGCACGCTATACGGTCGGTCTGGCGGCGGCCGCGGCCATGCTGGCGAGCGCGACCGGCACGGCGCTGGCGCTGACCGCGGCCGTCGGCGGCGCGAAGGTGGACGAGCCGCTGTCGCGCTTCATGGACATGTTGATCTCCATTCCGTCCAAAATCTTCTCGCTGGTGCTGGTCGCAGCCTTCGGGTCGTCGCTGCCGCTGCTGCTGCTGATCGCCGCGATCACCTATGTGCCGGGCAATTATCGCATCGCCCGCGCGCTGGCGGTCAATCTGGCGCAGATGGACTATGTGCAGGTCGCGCGCGCGCGGGGCGAAGGGCGGTTCCACATCGCCATCACGGAAATATTGCCCAACATGATCCACCCGCTGCTCGCCGACTTCGGCCTGCGCTTCGTGTTCATCGTGCTGCTGCTGTCGGGCCTGTCCTTCCTGGGGCTGGGCGTCCAGCCGCCCGACGCGGATCTGGGTTCGCTGGTGCGGGAGAATATTTCCGGGCTGGGCGAAGGGGCGCTGGCGATTTTGGCGCCGGCGGTGGCGATCGCAACTTTGACGGTGGGCGTGAACCTGCTGATCGATGCGCTGCCGGGACGGGGGAAAGGCCGATGATGGAAAAGCCCCATGTCGAGGTCAAAGGCCTGACCGTGACCGCGCGCAATGCGGCGGGCGAGCGCTTTCCGATCGTGAGCGGCATCGATTTCGCGCTGCAACGCGGCGAGGTGCTGGCGCTGATCGGCGAGAGCGGGTCGGGCAAGACGACGATCGCACTGACCCTGCTCGGCCATGCCCGGCCGGGCGCGACCATCGCGGGCGGCAGCATCCGCGTAGGTGACGCGGAGATCACGACGCTGGACCGCAGCGCGCTGGCAGAGCTGCGCGGCAATCGCATCGCCTATATCGCGCAGAGCGCCGCGTCGGCGTTCAACCCGTCGCGCACGATCATGGATCAGGTGATCGAACCGGCGATGATCCATGGACTGATGCCGCGCGCCACGGCGGAGGCGAAGGCGGTCGATCTGTTCCGCGCGCTCGCCCTGCCCTTCCCCGACACGATCGGCACGCGCTATCCGCACCAGTTGTCGGGCGGGCAGTTGCAGCGGCTGATGGCGGCGATGGCGCTGATCACCGATCCCGAACTGGTGATATTGGACGAGCCGACCACGGCGCTGGACGTGACGACGCAGATCGAAGTGCTGCGCGCGTTCAAGGCGGTGGTGCTGGAGCGCGGGGCGACCGCCATCTATGTGTCGCACGACCTGGCCGTGGTGGCGCAGATGGCCGACCAGATCGTGGTGTTGAGCCAGGGTCGCATCCGCGAGGCGGGCGCGGCGGCGCAGATCCTGCACGCGCCGGCCGACGACTACACCCGCACGCTGATGGCCGCAGCGCGCCCGGCAATCCGACCGACGCCGGTCAAGGTCGCCCTGCCCGCCGCCGCGCCGCTGCTGGAAATCCGCAATGTGACGGCCGGCTATGGCAGGATCGGCAAGGATGGACTGCCGCGCGTGCCGGTGCTGCGCGACATCAACCTGACGATCGAGCGCGGCGGCACATTGGGCGTGATCGGCGAAAGCGGATCGGGCAAGTCGACCATAGCCCGCGTCATCGCCGGGCTGCTGCCCCCGGCGAGCGGGCAGGTGCTGCTGGACGGCGAACCGTTGCCGCCGGGGCTGGACGGGCGCAGCCGCGAGCAGTTTCGCCGTATCCAACTGGTGTTCCAGAATGCCGACACCGCGCTCAATCCTGCGCATAGCGTGGGGCAGATATTGGCGCGACCGCTGGCCTTCTATGCCGGGTTGAAGGGCAATGCCGCGCATTTGCGAGTGCTGGAACTGCTGGACCTGATCCGCCTCCCTGCCAGCCTGATCGACCGCAATATCGGCGGGCTGTCGGGCGGGCAGAAGCAGCGCGTCAACCTGGCCCGCGCGCTGGCGGCCGACCCGCAAATCATCCTGTGCGACGAGGTGACGTCTGCGCTGGATACCGTCGTTGGCGCGGCGATCCTGGAGCTGATGGCGGAGCTGCGCCGGGAACTGGGGATCGCGACGATGTTCATCAGCCACGATATTTCGACGGTGCGGGCGATTTGCGACGATATCCTGGTCCTCTATTCGGGGACGATGGTCGAGACGGGACCGCGCACAGCCTTCGCCACCGCCCCCTTCCACCCCTATACCAACCTGCTGATCGGATCGGTCCCGGAAATGCGCGCGGGCTGGCTGGAGGAAAGCCATGCCGGGGCTGCGCCCCCGCCGATCGGCGCGGCGGGCGACCATCCCGATCTTTGCCGATTCCTGCCGCGCTGCGCCGCGCGCGTCGACGGCCTGTGCAACATCACCCCGCCACCCCGCCATGGGCTGGACAAGGGGTCGGCGGGGGCCAGCCGCATATTGTGCCATCATGGAGATGAAAGCTTGATCGCGTCATGAGCCGGTTCGTTCGACTGGGCGAAACCGACCGCCCGCCCGTCACCCTGCATGTCGATGGCGCGCCCGTCGCCGCGCTGGAGGGCGATACGTTGATGGTCGCGCTGTTGAGCGGGGGCGGGACGTTGCGCCAGAGCGAGTTCGGGCCGGAGAAGCGGGCAGGATTCTGCCTGATGGGCGCGTGCCAGGATTGCTGGGTGTGGACCGAGAGCGGGGATCGCCTGCGCGCCTGTTCCACGCTGGCCGCATCGGGCCAGCGCGTCGTCACCAGCCAGCCGGGGGCGTCATGGCCGAACCACGTATAATCATCGTTGGCGCCGGGCCATCCGGCACGCGCGCGGCGGAAGCCTGTGTCGCGGCGGGGCTGCGGCCGATCGTGATCGACGAAGGGCGGCGCGACGGCGGGCAGATTTATCGCCGCCAGCCGGACAATTTCACCCGGCCCTATGGGAAACTCTATGGCACCGAGGCCGGACGGGCGCAGGCGCTGCACGAGACGTTCGACGGGCTGAAAGGCGCGATCGACTATCGACCCGAAACATTGGTGTGGAACATCGCCAAGGGTCATGTCTGGACGGCGAGTGCGACGGTTCAGGAGGCTATCCCGTTCGACGCGCTGCTGCTGTGCACCGGCGCGACCGACAGGCTGATGCCGGTCAAGGGCTGGCAATTTGCGGGGGCCTATAGTCTGGGCGGGGCGCAGGTGGCGCTCAAAAGCCAGGCGGTGTCGATCGGGCACAGGGTCGTGTTCATGGGATCGGGGCCTTTGCTCTATCTGGTCGCAAGCCAATATGTGGAGGCTGGTGCGGAGGTGGCGGCGGTGCTGGATACGTCGCCGTTCGGCGCGCGGTTGAAGGCGCTGCCGGATTTGCTGGCGATGCCCTCCGTCCTGTGGAACGGGGTGGCGCTGACGCGGACGCTGAAGCGCGCGGGCGTGATGGTGCAGCATGGCGTGACGCCGGTCGAGATCATGGGCGATGCCGAAAGCGGCGCCGGCGGTGTGCGTTTTTTTGCCGGATCAGGCCGTGAAGAAACGATCGCCTGCGATGCGGTGGCGATGGGCCATCATCTGCGGCCTGAGACGCAACTGGCCGATCTGGCGCGCTGCGCCTTCGCCTTCGACCCCGGCACGCGCCAATGGTTGCCGGAGCGCGACGGCGACGGGCGTTCGAGCGTGGCGGGCGTCTATCTGGCCGGCGACGGCGCGAAGATATTGGGCGCGCGATCGGCCGAGGCGAGCGGGCGGCTGGCGGCGCTGGCGGCGCTGGGCGATCTTGGCTTGCCGGTCGACAAGGGCGAGATGACCTCGCTACGCAGCGAGGTCGGCCAATATGCCAGGTTCGCGCGCGGGCTGGCGAAGGCCTTTCCATGGCCCGCCCGACAGGCCCCAGCCCTGCCCGACGACGCCATATTGTGCCGCTGCGAGGGCGTGACGGCGGGCGACCTGCGGGCGGTGATGCGCGAAACTGGCGCGCAGGAAGCCAATCGCGCCAAGGCGTTCAGCCGGGTCGGCATGGGGCGGTGCCAAGGACGCTATTGCGGGCTGGCCGCCGCCGAACTGATCGCAGCCGAAGCCGGCGTGCCGGTGGAACAGGTCGGTCGCCTGCGCGGACAGGCGCCGGTCAAGCCGCTACCTATCGCGATCGGAGACGGACAATGAGCGCCGCCAGCGACGTCATCATCGTGGGCGGCGGGTTGATGGGATCGTCTGCCGCGCTGTTCTTGCGGGGGCATGGCATGTCGGTCACCTTGCTGGAAACCGACCTGATCGGGCGACAGGCGAGCGGCACCAATTTCGGCAATGTCCGGCGACAGGGGCGCGCCATCCACCAGTTGCCGCTGGCCAATCGCGCGATCGCCATCTGGCGCAAGTCGCGCGAACTGCTGGGCGCGGAGGTCGAATATCTCCAGTCCGGCCATATCCGGGTCTGCTATCGCGAGCGGCCCGAACTGGTCGGGTCGATGGAGGAGTATGCGACGCAGGCGCGCGCGGAAGGGCTGGACCTGGAATTGCTGAGCGGCAACGCGCTGCGCGACAAATTTCCCTTTTTCGGGCCGGATGTTCTGGCCGGTTCCTATTCGCCCACCGACGGCCATGCCAATCCCCGGCTCGCCGCTCCTGCCTTCGCCCGCGCTGCGCGGAAACTGGGCGCGGTGATCCACGAAAACACGAAGATCGTGGATGCGCAGAAAATAGGCGAGGATTTCATCGTCACGGCGGCGGATGGACGGACGTTCCGCGCGCCGACCCTGCTGGTGACGGCAGGGGCATGGGGCAATGCGCTGTCGTCGCAATTTGGCGAGCCGGTGCCGATCGTACCGCGCGGGCCGAATATGAGCGTGACCGAACCGGTGCCTTATGCGATCCTGCCCGCCGTCGGCGTGATGACGCCGATCGAGGAGGAAACGGTCTATTTTCGGCAGGTGGCGCGCGGCAACATCGTGCTGGGCGGCAGCACGCGGGGGCCATCCTTCCCCGACCAGTATCGCGCCTATGTCGAGCCGCAGAATACGATGAGCCAGTTGCAACAGATCCGTCGGCTAGCGCCGTCGCTGGGCAAGCTCAATATCATCCGGGTGTGGTCCGGCATCGAGGGCTATATGCCCGACAGCCAGCCGGTGATGGGGCCGAGCGCGACGACCAGCGGCCTCTATTACGCCTTCGGCTTTTCCGGGTCGGGGTTCCAGATCGGGCCGGGCGTGGGCGAAACGATGGCGGAGATCATCGCGAAAGGCGGCACGGACATTCTGATGGAACCCTATCGGATCGGGCGGTTTGCGGCGGGCTGATTCCTCGAGTCAGCGCCGCTCTTGTGGCGGCCACAGGCGCGCGGCGTGAAGCAGGCGCAGGATGCGCACGTCCGTATCGGTCAGGTCATAGACCAGAATATAGTTGCGATGCGCGATTAGTTCGCGCGTTCCCGGCACCCGGCCAGGCCGGCCCATGGCAGGGAGCCGGGACAGGTCGGCTGCTCTTTGCGAAAAGAGCGTGTCGAGCCTGATCGCCGCGCGCGGGCTGCGCGCTTCGACATAGTCGTAAATGGCGTCACGATCCCTGACGGCATCGGCCGTCCAGCGCAGCCTCATCGCTCGCCGTCTGATGTCCGCAGCGTGGCGGCGCGTCGTGCGGCGAAATGCGCCTCGACTTCATCTCCGGCGATGAGGTGGCCTGCCTGCGCGGATGCGCGTCCGGCGTCGACCTGACGACGGAACCAGGCGTCATGGCTTTCGGCCTGTTCCTCGCGCAGTACGACATCGCGCATGAAATCGCGCAACAATTGCGCGCCGGTGCGATCCTGCGCCTTGGCCGCGCGGGCGAAGCGGCCCTTGAGTTCCTGATCCACGCGAAAGGTGAAGGTCGCCTCATTCATGGCGGGCCGGCTCCATGTGTTGCATATGCAGTGCATTGTAACACATGGAGCCGGCCCGCCCAATATCAGAATTCGATCAGCGCGACCTTGGTCTTGAGATTCGCCATATAGGCTTCGCGGCCGAGATCCTTACCGATGCCCGATTGCTTGTAGCCGCCGGTGGGCAGGATGAAGTCGTTGCTGCGACCGTAGCGGTTGACCCAGATGGTGCCGGCTTCCAGCGAACGGGTGGCGCGCAGGGCGCGGCCAATGTCGCCGGTATGGACGCCGGCGGCCAGGCCATAGTCGCTGTCGTTTGCCAGCGCATAGGCGTCCTCCTCGTCCGCGAAGGTCTGGACGGTGAGGACCGGGCCGAAGATTTCGCCCTGCACGACCTCGCTCTTCTGGTCGACATTGGCGAGCAGGGTCGGCGCGAAATAGCTGCCCTCCTCCGGCGCGGCTGCACGGCCGCCGCCGGTGAGCGCTTCCGCCCCTGCCGCGACAGCGCGGCCGACGATGCCGGCCATGCGGTCGAGCTGGCCTTCGGATATGATCGGCCCCAGCGTGGTGTCGGCGGCCCAGGTTGGGCCGGGCCGGTGCGCGGCGAAGGCGGCGACGAGGCGATCGATCACCTGGTCCGCGACCTTGTCCTGCACCAGCAGGCGCGATCCGGCGACGCAGACCTGACCCGCATTGAGGGTGATGGCGCGGGCGACGATGGCTGACGCCTTGTTCAATTCTGCGTCGGCGAAGATGATCTGCGGGCTTTTGCCGCCCAGTTCCAGCGTCACCGGCTTCGGCCCGGTTTCCGCGCAGGCGGCCATGATGGCGGCGCCGGTGCGGGTGGAGCCGGTGAAGGTGACCTTCGCCACTTCGGGGCGGCGCACCAATGGATCGCCAACCGAGCGGCCGTCGCCCTGCACGATGTTGAAGATGCCCGCGGGCAGCCCCGCCTCGATCGCCAGTTCGGCGAGGCGCACGATGCTGAAGGGCGTCATTTCCGACGGCTTGAGGACGATGCTGTTGCCCGCGGCGATGGCAGGCGCGATCTTCCACGCAGCCATCACCAGCGGGAGGTTCCACGGCGCGATCGCGGCGACGACGCCATAGGGTTCGGTGATGGTGAGGCCCAGCTTGTCGGGCGTGGTGGACGCGACTTCGCCGCCGACCTTGTCGGCCCATTCGGCGAAGAAGCGGATGGTTTCGGCGGTGTAGCTCAAATCCCAGGCGGTGATTTCCTTGAGCATCCGGGTGGACCCCAAGGCTTCGAGCGGGGCGAGCGTCGCGGCATCGGCTTCGATCAGGTCGGCCCAGCGACGCATCACCTTCATCCGGCCGCGCGGATCGGTCTGCGCCCAGCCGCTGCGCTTATAGGCGCGTTGCGCGTCTACGACCGCTTCGACCAGTTGATCGGCATCGGCGCTGTCGAGTTCGGCCTGTATCCGGCCGTCGGACGGTCGCCGCACGATGAGGGCCGGCCCGTGACCTGCAACCCGACTCCCGCCGATGAAATTATGCGCATGGGGCAGGCTGATCTGATCGGGGTTGAAACCGGCCACGGCATAATCTCCTTCATACGGACATTCCGACAAAATAGGCGCGCGTCGCGGCATTTGTTGCAATTGCACGGGAAAATGTGCGCGATAATCTTCCAAAATCAGGGCGAAGGCGGCAGCCAATGCTTGGCGCGGCCTTCTAATGTCCGGCCATTGATTCCGAACAGAGGTAGGCGGGCGTTCCTTTCCCGCCAAGGAGCAAGACGCATGGCGACAGGCATAGAGGCGATGGTGGACCTGCGGCGGATGACCGTCGAGGATCTGGCCGCCGCCCATACCCTATCGAGCGAACAGAAATGGCCGCATCGCATCGAGGATTGGGAGATGCTGTTCGGATTGGGTTTCGGTTATGTCGTCGAGCGCGATGGCCCAGAGGGTCAACGGGAAGTGATCGGCACCGCCATGGCCTGGCTCTATGGCGAGGATGCCGCGACGCTGGGCATGGTGATCGTGTCCCCGCAGGCGCAGGGCATGGGGCTGGGCCGCCGGTTGATGGAAGCGGTGCTGGGCGATCTGGGGTCGCGCACCGTGCTGCTCAACGCCACGGACGAAGGCGCGCCGCTTTATCGCAAGCTGGGGTTCGCAACCATCGGCCCGGTGTTCCAGCATCAGGGCGCCGCCTTTGCCGTGCCGATGGCCGAACTGATCCCCGACGAGCGGGTGCGCCCGCTGGGCGCCAAGGATATGGGGACATTGCATGACCTGGCGCGCCGCGCGACGGGGATGGACCGCGATGCGCTACTCGACGCGCTGGCGCCCGGCGCGCAGGGCGTGGTGCTGACGCGCAGCAATGAGCCGGTGGGCTTTGCGCTGTTCCGGCGCTTTGGCCGGGGTTATGTCGTCGGGCCGACGATCGCGCCCGACAGGGGCGGGGCTAAGGCGCTGATATCCCACTGGCTGGGGTCCAATAGCGGCATGTTCTGCCGGTTGGACATACCCGAAGAAAGCGGGCTTGGCGGCTGGCTGGACGAATTGGGCCTGCCCTGTGTCGGCCGGGTCGTGCGCATGGTGCGCGGGCCGCAACCGACGATCGATCCTTCGGTCACGACCTTCTCTCTCACCACGCAGGCGCTCGGATGACCCTTATCCTCGACAATCCCGCCCTTTTCATCGAACGCGCCTTCATCGGCGGGGCATGGGTCGGCGCGACATCCGGCGCGACCGTGCCGGTCGATAATCCCGCCACTGGCGCGATCATCGGCACGGTGCCCGATTGTGGCGAGGCCGATACACTGGCCGCCATCGCCGCGGCCGAGGCGGCTTTCCCGGCATGGAAGGCGCAGACGGCAGGCGATCGCGCGGCCGTGCTGGAGCGCTGGCACGCTTTGGTGCTGGCCAATGTCGCCGATCTGGGCCGGATCATGACCGCCGAACAGGGCAAACCGATCGCGGAGGCCGAGGGCGAGATTCGCTATGCCGCCAGCTTCATCAAATGGTTCGCGGAAGAAGGCCGCCGCGTCGATGGCGGCATCGTGCCCGCGCCGGAGGCCAATCGCCGCATATTGGTGATGAAAGAGCCGGTGGGGGTTTCGGCGGCGATTACGCCGTGGAATTTCCCCGCCGCGATGATTACCCGCAAATGCGCGCCGGCTTTGGCGGCCGGTTGCCCGGTGGTGGTCAAGCCGTCGGAGCTGACCCCCTTCACCGCGCTGGCGCTGGCGAAGCTGGCGGAGGAAGCCGGCATCCCGGCGGGTGTGTTCAATATCGTCACCGGCCTGCCGACGGCGATCGGCGGGGCGCTGACCGCCAGTCCGGTGGTGCGCAAATTGTCCTTCACCGGATCGACGCGGGTGGGGTCGCTGCTGATGCGGCAATGCGCCGACACGATCAAGCGGGTGAGCTTCGAGCTGGGCGGCAATGCCCCGTTGATCGTGTTCGACGATGCCGATGTGGACATCGCCGTCGCCAGTGCGATGGTCAGCAAATTCCGCAACGCAGGCCAGACCTGCGTATGCGCGAACCGCATATTGGTGCAGGACGGGGTCTACGACCAGTTCGCCGAGAAGCTGGCCAGGGCGGTGTCCGCGCTGAAGGTCGCGCCGGGCGACAGGACGGGCAGCACGATCGGCCCGCTGATCAACGTCGCCGCCGTCGAGAAGGTGCAGGCGCATGTCGAGGATGCGTTGTCGCATGGTGCGACTTTGTTCGCGCAGGCGGCCAATGATGCGACGGGTGCCCGGTTTGCGACGCCGGTCATCCTGACCGGGGCGACGCGGGACATGCGGCTGGCGCAAGAAGAGACGTTCGGGCCGGTCGCACCGCTGTTCCGCTTCACCCATGAGGAGGAAGGGATCGAGCTGGCCAACGCCACCAGCTATGGCCTGGCCGCCTATTTCTACACCGAAAATCTGCATCGCGCCTTCCGCGTGGCGGAACGGCTGGAGGCCGGGATGGTCGCGCTCAACAGCGGGGCGATCGCCATGGAAGTCGCGCCGTTCGGCGGGGTCAAGATGTCGGGCCTGGGCCGCGAAGGCGCTCATGCGGGGATCGAGGAATATCTGGAAACCAAGGCGTTCCACATTGCGGGGCTTAAACTTTAATCGGTCCTTCCATCCGTTCGGGCTGAGCCTGTCGAAGCCCATTTCTTGTACTCGCAGAAAAGTGAAGCCCTTCGACAGGCTCAGGGCGAACGGGAGTAGGCTATGACTAACTCACGCAACTATGCCATCTCCGTCATTCCCGGCGACGGGATCGGCAAGGAAGTCATGCCCGAAGGCATTCGCGTGCTGGAACGCGCGGCGAGCCTGTATGGCTTTTCCATCGATCAGAAATGGCAGGATTTCGCCTGCTGCGATTATTACGCCAAGCATGGCCAGATGATGCCGGACGATTGGAAGGCGCAGATCGGCAAACCCGATGCGATCTTCTTTGGCGCGGTCGGCTGGCCCGATACGGTGCCGGACCATATTTCGCTCTGGGGATCGCTGCTCCAGTTCCGGCGCGAATATGATCAATATGTCAATTTGCGCCCGGTGCGGTTGATGCCCGGCGTCCCCTGCCCTCTCGTCGGGCGCGAGCCGGGCGATATCGATTTCTGGGTCGTGCGCGAGAATACGGAAGGGGAATATAGTTCGGTCGGCGGCAAGATGTTTCCCGGCACCGACCGGGAGATCGTGATCCAGGAAACGGTGATGACCCGGCACGGCACCGACCGGGTGCTGCGCTACGCCTTCGAACTGGCCGCGACGCGGGATCGCAAGCATGTCACGTCGGCGACCAAGTCCAACGGCATCGCCATCACCATGCCCTGGTGGGACGAGCGGGTGGAGGAGATGGCGAAACACTATCCGAGCGTCACCCATGACAAATATCATATCGATATTTTGACCGCGCAGTTCGTGCTGAACCCGGATCGCTTCGACGTGGTGGTGGCGTCCAACCTGTTCGGCGACATCTTGTCCGACCTTGGCCCGGCCTGCACCGGCACGATCGGGGTGGCGCCGTCGGGCAATATCAACCCGGATCGCACCGCGCCCTCGCTGTTCGAGCCGGTCCACGGCTCCGCGCCCGACATCGCCGGCAAGGGGGTCGCCAATCCGGTCGGGCAAATCTGGTCGGCGGCGATGATGCTGGAGCATCTGGGCGAGGCGGACGCCGCCGCCGCGATCATGCGGGCAGTCGAGACGGTGCTGGCCGAGCCGGGCCTGCGCACCGGCGACCTGAAGGGCAAGGCGAATACCGAGCAGTGCGGCAGGGCTATCGCCGACGCGCTGGCCTGACCGCTGCGAACGGACGCGGCAGAATATGCTGCGTCGGTTCCCGTTTAAAGCGGGCGAGGGTGCCTATTCGCCCCATATCGGGCTTTCGCCCTGCCGCATAAGGATAGGCTGAACTTCAGAACCACAATGGCGAGCCCCTAAGATGACGCTGCATTCCAATCGGTCCCTTCTGGACATCGACCGCGACCATCTGATCCATCCGGTCACTTCCTTCCGCGGGCATGAAGCGCATGGCGCGCTGCTGCTGGAAAGCGGCAAGGGGATGTGGTTGAAGGATGTCGAGGGCCGGGAATTGATCGACGCCTTTGCCGGCCTTTGGTGCGTCAATGTCGGCTATGGTCAGGACAGCATCGCCGAGGCAGCGGCCGAGCAGATGCGCCGCCTGCCCTACGCGACAGGCTATTTCCATTTTGGCAGCGAGCCGGCGGTGAAGCTGGCGCAGCAACTGGTGGACCTGAGCCCCGAAGGACTGGACCATGTCTATTTCACGTTGGGCGGATCGGACGCCGTGGACAGCGCGATCCGATACATCACCCATTATCACAACGCGATCGGCAAGCCGGAAAAGAAGCAGTTCATCGCGCTGGAGCGCGGCTATCACGGGTCGAGCAGCACGGGTGCAGGGTTGACCGCGCTGGCCAATTTCCATCGTGGCTTCGACCTGCCATTGCGCTGGCAGCATCATATCGCGTCGCCCTATCCCTATCGCAGCGATCTGGAGGGCGACGACGCCGCGATCATCGCGCGGTCGGTGCAGGAATTGAAGGACAAGGTGGCGCAGCTGGGCGCGGACAATGTCGCCGCCTTCTTCTGCGAGCCGATCCAGGGATCGGGCGGCGTGATCGTGCCGCCCGTCGGTTGGCTCAAAGCGATGCGCGAGACTTGCACGCAGCTCGACATCCTGTTCGTCACCGATGAAGTCATCACCGGCTTTGGCCGCACTGGCCCCATGTTCGCGTGCGAAGCCGAAGGCGTGACGCCAGACCTGATGACGTTGGCCAAGGGGCTGACCGCCGGTTACGTGCCGATGGGGGCGTTGCTGATGTCGGGCAAGGTCTATGAGGGCATTGCCAATGGCGCGGCGCCCGAAGTCGCGATCGGCCATGGCGCGACCTATTCGGGCCATCCGGTCAGCGCGGCCGTCGGGCTGGAAGTGCTGCGCCTCTATACCGATGGCGGCATATTGGCGAACGGGCAAAGGGTCGCCACGCGCTTCGACGCCGGGCTGGCTGGCCTGGCCAATCATCCCATGGTGGGCGATACGCGCGGACGGGGCCTGCTGGGCGCGATCGAGCTGGTCGCGGACAAGGGCAGCAAGGCGCGGTTCGATCCGGGCCTGAAACTGGCCGACCGCTTGTTCGCCAAAGCCTATGACAATGGCGTCATCTTCCGCGCGTTCGCCGACAATATCATCGGCCTGGCGCCCGCGCTTTGCGCAAGCGACGGCGAGATGGACGAGATATTCGCCCGCATCGCCAAGACGCTGGACGATCTGCTCGAAGAAGCGGATATTCGCGCGGCGCTGGGATAAAAAGGGGGAGCAAAGGATATGTTGGGCGGACCCAGACTGGACAGGATCGACCTCAAGATCCTGACACAGCTTCAGCAATCAGGCCGCATCACCAATGTCGAGCTGGCCGATGCGGTCGGCCTGTCCCCCAGTCCCTGCCTGACGCGAGTCAAGCGGCTTGAGAAGGCCGGTTACATCACCGGCTATGGCGCGCATATCAACCTGCACAAGCTGGGCGAATATCTGACGGTCTTTACCGAAGTGACGCTGACCGAGCATCGCGCGGGCGACTTTTCGCGGTTCGAGACACGCATCCGCAAGCTGGACGAGATCGTCGAATGTCATCTGGTCAGCGGCGGCTATGACTATCTGCTGAAATTCGTGACGCGCGGCGTGGGCCATTATCAGTCGATTATCGAAGGGATGCTGGAAAGCGATTACGGCATCGAGAAATATTTCAGCTATGTCGTGATCAAGTCGCCCTTCATCAAACATCATTATCCGATCCAGCATCTGTTCGGCGAGCAACGATAGGGCTAAGTTTCCAAGCATGACCGACATTGCCGACCTGATCGAACCGCTCGTCGCGTTCCGGCGCGACATTCACGCCCATCCCGAACTGGGTTTCTGCGAACATCGCACCGCGGGTCGCATAGCCGAGCAACTGCGCGCGCTGGGGCTGGAGGTGCATGAGGGGATCGGCCGAACCGGCGTGGTCGGGGTGCTGCGCAACGGGACGTCTTCGCGCAGCATCGGGCTGCGCGCGGACATGGACGCTTTGCCGATCCAGGAGCAGACCAGCCTGCCCTATGCCAGCACGACGCCCGGCACCTTCCATGGCTGCGGTCATGACGGGCATGTCGCGATGCTGCTGGGGGCCGCGCAGCATCTGGCGCGGAGCCGCCATTTTGACGGCACGGTCAATTTCTTCTTCCAGCCGGCCGAGGAAGGCCAGGGCGGCGCGCGGGAGATGGTCAATGAAGGGCTGTTCGAGCGTTTTCCCTGCGACCGGGTGTTCGGGCTGCACAATTGGCCCGACCTGCCGGCCGGCACGATCGCAACGCGGCCCGGCCCTATCATGGGCGCGGCCGACAAGTTCGAGATTCGCCTGGAAGGGCGCGGCGGCCATGCGGCGATACCGCAGGATACGCCGGACGCGATATTTGCTGCAGCAGCATTGGTGCAGCAATTGAACGCCATCGTGTCCCGCCGGATCGCGCCGACAGCGTCGGCCGTGCTGTCCATCACACAGATCCATGGCGGGCATACGCATAATGTGATCCCCGAACTGGTGACGGTTTCAGGCACCGTGCGCACATTCGATCCGGCCGTCCAGGATCGGATCGAGGATTCGATCCGACAGATCGTGGCGGGGGTAGCGCTGGCGGGCGAACTGACGGCGACGGTCGATTACCAGCGCTACTATCCCGCGACGATCAACGACGCGGAAGCCGCGCAGGAGGCGCTGGACGCCGCAGCGACGGTGGGCGTCGCGCAACTGGCGCCCGATCCGGCCTTCACGTCGGAGGATTTCGCCTTCATGCTCCAGGCGTGCAAGGGCGCCTATATCTGGCTTGGTCAGGCGAAGGTGGAGGGGTCCGCACCGCTGCATAATCCGCATTATGATTTCAATGACGATGTGCTGGAACTGGGTATCAGGCTGCATGTCGCGCTGGCGGAGCGGCATTTGGCGTTGGGTGAATAGAGCGCTGCGTGCCCCCGCGCAGGCGGGAACATCTGTAGAAATTACAAGCTGAAGCCGAAGCCGATCACCGCCATGGTCGATTGCAGCGTGTCGCCCTGAGCGCGAGCGAGGCGGCGGGTGCCGGCGAGCAGTCGTTCATGGACGACCGCCGTATAGATGTTGAGCTTGGGTGTCAGCCGATAGCGCAGGCGCAGCGTCCCCTCCCCCTCCGTAAAGCCCCATTCCACGGCATCCACCGCCACCCCCTGCGCCGACCAGCCGACGCCGACGCGCGGTTCCAGATAGAGGCTGTCGGTGATCGGCAGTTGATAGACGATCTGCCCCTCGCCGGTCAGCCGGCCATTGTCCGACAGGAAGGCGTAGCTTTCCCAACTGAGGCGCGTGCCGACATTGCCCTGTACGCCGATGATGGCGTGGAGGTCGCGCGGATGGAGGGTGAAATCCTTGCGCACGCCCACCAGCAGCGTCGCATTGCCGATGGTGCGGCCGTAGAAAAGCCGGGCCTGCACTTCGTCGATCTGGTTGCCGAGCGCCCCGCCGCCCTGCGTCACCAGCATCAACTGGTCGGTGGCGTTGCCGAGGGAGAAAGTGCCGTCCCACAGGAAAACATCGTCGCCCTTGCCGGCGCGCAATTCGATGAGATCGAAGCCGCCGCTAAGCGCCCATGCGCCGCTATCGTCCGCCTGGGCGGCGGCCGGCGACGCCATCACCAGCGCGCTCAGGAAGGACAAGCCCAGACAGGCGGAACGCAGCATCTACCCTCATCCGTTTTGCGGTATCGGGCAGAGACTAGACGGGCGGTACGGCGCGATTGCGCGAAGCCTGTCACCGGTCGCCGCGTTGATGACAAATTATTGCCGGGATGCGGCAGCTTATGCCGACATGACTTGCATTAGAACCAGAAGCGGATGCCCATCACCAGGCTGGTGGCAGACGCCCCCTCCCCCGCCGCGCGGGCGTAACGGGCGGTGTCGCCGAGGCTGCGTTCCCAATTGACGCCGATATAGGGCGCAAATTCGCGGGCGATTTCGTAGCGCAGGCGCAGGCCCAGTTCGATGGTCGAGAGGCCGGACCCGACGCCGAGTTCCGGCACGTCCTGCGCGGCGATATTCACTTCGGCGGCGGGTTGCAGGACGAGGCGCTGGGTGATGCGCTGGTCGTAGCTGCCTTCGACCCGCAGATGAGCGTCGCCCTTGTCGGAGAGAAAGGCCTGCGCCTCCAGTTCGAACCAATAGGGGGCGAGGCCTTCGATGCCGATGGTGGCATAGGTGCGTTGGGGCTGGGGGCGGAAATCCTGGCGGACGCCCGCGACGATATTCCACCAGGGATCGATCGCGCGGCTATAAAGCGCCTGGAATTCTGCCTGGTGCAGGCGGCCGCCGATGACGCCCTCCCCTTCCGACTTGATGGCGAGGCGGTTGATGTCGCCGCCGATCCAGCCTTCCCCTTCCCATGCATAGCCGTCCGCGCCCTTTTGCGCGCGATATTCGAAGCGGTCGATCATGAGCTGGGAGAAAGTCATGCCGCCATTTTCCTTCGTCATGGCGGCGCGGGCGCTGGCCATGGTGGCGGGATCGTAGAGGGCATCGGCGGCGTGATCGGTGGGGATCGGAGGCGCGACGCCTTTGGGCACCGCGTCATCGGATGCGGGCATGGCGTGGCCGGCATGGGGGTTGGACGGTTCGGCTGGCGCAGGGTCGCTATGGCCGGCGTGCGGATCGGCGGGTTCTGGGGCGGCCGGAGCCGCTTCCGGATGCGGCATCTGATGGGCGCTATGGTCCATCTGGCTATGGTCCTGCGCGACCGCGGGCGTTGCGATGCCGGCCAGCAGGGTGGCGACGATCAGGCGCTTCATGCCGCGTCCTCCGCGGGACGGACCGTGACGACGCGCATCATCCCGGCGTGCATGTGCATCAGCATGTGGCAGTGGAAGGCCCAGTCGCCCAGCGCATCGGCGGTGAGATCGAAGCTGACCTTGCCGCCGGGCAGGACGTTCACCGTATGCTTGCGCGGGTTGTGGAGCGGATCGTCGCCGGTCAGCAATTGGAAGAAATGGCCGTGGATGTGGATGGGGTGCGGCATCATCGTGTCGTTGATGAGGGTGACGCGGACCCGTTCATTGTGGCGGAAGGCAATAGGGTCAGCGCCGTCGGACAGCTTCACCCCGTCGAAGGACCACATATAGCGTTCCATGTTCGCCGTCAGGTGGATGTCGAGCGTGCGGGTGGGAGTGCGGATGTCCTGATTGGGTTCCAGCGCGCGCAGGCCCGCATAGGTGAGGACGCGATGATCGACATCCTCCAGACCCGTCGGCCGATCCGCGGTGCGATCGGCGGGCATGGCGGAGAGGGTCGCGACGCCCGGTCCCATCGGCACGTCGGGGGCGACCGACGGGTCGAGCATTTTCATGCTGTGGCCGGACATGCTGTCATTGGCGGGCTGGCTGAGGTCGATCACGCCCCCCTGCCCCATATCCATGCCGGACATGTCCATGCCCATATCCTTCATGGTCAGCAGCGGGCGTTTGCGCAGGTCCGGGACCGACGCGACCATGCCAAGCTGCGGCGCGAGGGTGGCGCGGACCTGGCCGGAGCGGTCGATGGCTTCGGCGATCAGACCATAGGCTTTCGCCTCGGCCGGCCGGACGATGACGTCATAGGTTTCGGCGATGCCGATCTGGAACTCGTCGGTGTCGACCGGCTGGACATGCTGGCCGTCGCACTGGACCACGGTCATCGGCAGGCCGGGCAGGCGGACGTTGAAATTGGTCATGGCCGATGCGTTGACGATGCGCAGGCGGACGCGCTCGCCGGGCGTGAACAGGCCGGTCCAGTTTTCCGGCGTGCCGTGACCGTTGATGAGGAAGCTGTAAGTGGAGCCGGTGACATCCGAAATGTCGGTGGGGTCCATACGCATCTTGCCCCAGTCCATGCGCTCCTTAAGGCTCTGGTCCTTGCCCGCGAGCAGGCCAGCAAGCGTCTGACGCTGAAAATTATGATAGCCGCCCATCTGCTTGAGGCGTTTGAGCAGCACATGCGGATGGACCGGCGACCAGTCGGACAGCACGATCACATGTTCGCGCGTCGCCTGCACCGGATCGACCCCGGCGGGGTCGATGACGATCGGGCCATAATGGCCCATCGCCTCCTGCATCCCCGAATGGCTGTGATACCAGTAGGTGCCAGACTGGCGGATGGGGAAGTCGTATGTGAAGGTTTCGCCCGGACGAATGCCGGGGAAGCTGACGCCCGGCACGCCGTCCATCTGGAAGGGGACGATCAGGCCGTGCCAGTGGATCGAGGTGTCCTCTTTCAGCCTGTTGGTGACGGCGATCTGGACGCGCTGCCCTTCCTTCAAGCGGATGAGCGGCGCAGGGACGGTGCCGTTGATCGTAATCGCATGGGCGGACCGGCCCCCGGTGCCGAAATGGCTTTCCCCCACGGTGAGCGCAATATGGTCGCCCGACAGGACGCCGGGTGCTGGGCGCAGGCCCGCCGTGCCGCTGCGCGCCCAGGCGGGGAAAGCCTCCGCGAGGCTGAGCGCCGCGGCGCTTTTGATGAGGGTCCGGCGATCGAGGGCGATGGGGTTCGTCATGCCCTGTCATACGCGGGTGGGCGGCTAATCCCTCAAAATTTCGGTCAATTTTGCGCGGGCGCGGTAGAGGCGGGTTTCGACCGCTTTTTCGGTGATGCCCAACACCTGCGCCGCGTCCGCCTGGCTCATCTGTTCGATGGTGCGCAGAAGGAGCACGTCCTTGAGATTGGCGGGCAGGCTGGCGATGGCGGCGTTGATGCGCGCGACTTCGCGATGGGAATGGGCGGCTTCCTCCGGCGTGGCGTCGGGCGCGGCGATATCGAGCGCGTCGTCGAGCGGTTTGGCGAAGGCGAAGAAGCGCCGCACCGTGCGGCGGCGCGCCCAGTCACGGCATTTGTTGAGCGCGATGCGCGCGATCCAGACGCGGAACGGGCGAGCGCCATCATAGCGGGCGAGCGCGGCGAAAGCGGCGACGAAGGTTTCCTGCGTGATGTCGAGCGCCTCATCGCCATCGCCGACATGGCCGCGAGCGAGGCGCCAGACGGCGTCGCGGTGGCGCGCCATCAACGCGCCATAGGCGGACTGATGCCCCGCCAGCGCGCGGGTAGCAAGCGTCCGGTCTTCGGGTTCGGAGTCGGCCGCACTCACCGGGCGGGCTGGGTCAGCGCCTTGACGATGGCGGCGTCGAATTGCGCCGCCTGATCGGGCCGCAGCACGCCGCGCATCGCGAAGATGTGCTGGAGCGTTTCCTTTTGCAGTTGCCCCATGACATGATGCGAGCGGTCGACCGCTTCGGCCACTTTGGGGCCATAGCCATGTTCGCCCTCTATCGCGGCGGCGAGCCGTTCATTGTCGGCGCGCATTTCCGCCTCCAGTGCTTCGCGCCGGGTGGCGAACGCGGCTTCCAGTGCGTGAATGCGCTGTTCCTGCGCGGCGTCGAGCGTCATCCGCTGGTGCAGCAGGGCGTGGACTTCGCTTTCCACACGCGGCGTGGGTGCGAGCCAGGTGCGTGCGACCAGCACCGCCGCCAGCGCGGCGGCGAAGGCGACCAGCGCAACCAGCGCGTAGCGGCGCAGGGTCACTGGCCGAGCAGGCGCGACGGCGCATAGTCGGACATGCCGATCGGCATGGGCGCGGCTTGCGCGGGTGCGGACGGCACGATGCTGCCGGCCCAGCCGATGCCGATCGCGAGCAGCCCTGCGAGCGCCAGGCTGCGCCGCGCCGTCATCCGGTCGCGGCGTTCGGCGAGCCCGCCCATCACCGCGACGTCCATGTCCGCAAGCCGCGCATCGGTCGGCATCGCGCGCACCGTGCCCAGCAACTGATCCAGATCGGTCATCATCGTCTCCATCCTCATTCCCGCATACGCGCGGGGGACGTGCATCCCTCATGGCACGAGGCGTAAAAATTATGCGCATGGGGCGAGGGGTCCGGCAAGTCCATGCGTAAATCCCCCTGATACCCCCTGTCCCACCCATCTGTTGGAGATGCCGATATGACCCGCCTGTTCCTGACCGCCGCCGCCGCTTTCGCGCTGGCCCTGCCGGGCGTTGCGAGCGCGCACAGCAAGCTGTTGTCGTCCACCCCTGCCGCCAATGCGACCGTGGCCAAGCCGACCAAGCTGGTGCTTACTTTTTCCGAGACTTTCCTGGCGCCGATGAGCGGCGCTGAGCTGGTGATGACCGGGATGCCCGGCATGAGCGACCATCCCGCCATGCCAATCAAGGGTTTCAAGACCGCGGTCGAGGGCAAGACCATGACGCTGACCTTTCCCCGCGCCCTGCCCGCCGGCAGCTATGACTTGAAATGGCATATCGTGGGCGCGGACCAACATAAGATGGAAGGCGGCTACAGCTTCAAGGTCAAGTAATGATCGAAGGGGCTTTGATCGGCGCGCGGTTTGCGCTGATGATCGACCTTGCCCTGCTCATGGGACTGCCGCTGTTCTGGTGGGTGATGGGCATGGCGGGGGACCGGCGTGTGTTAGTGGCGCTGGCGCTGGGGGGCATAGCGCTGTCCGCGCTGTGGCTGATGGCGAGCGTCGCCGCGATGACCGGCACGCCGATCACGGCCCCGGATTGGGTCAGCGCGCAGATTTTGTTGACCATGACGCCGATCGGCCCGGTGCTGACGGTGCGTGGTGGCGCGCTGTTGCTGGCGCTGGTTTTTACGGGCTTGAACCGCCCGCGACTGACGTTAGTAGCCGCTGCCGTCGCGGCGGCGACGCTGGCCTGGACCGGCCATGCGGGGGCGACCGAGGATATCGCCGGGACTGTCCATCGCGTCGCCGATATCGCCCACATCTGGGCGGCGGCGGGGTGGATCGGCGCGCTGGTGGTGTTGTGCCATGCCGTGCTGACGCTGCGGCCGACGACGGCGGCGATACGGCGCGTGGCCAAGATGCTATCGCGCTTCGCCCTGATGGGAACGCTGATCGTCGGCACGTTGCTGGTCAGTGGAGCGATCAATGGCGCGATGATCGTGGGGCTGGCGCAATTGCCGGAGCTGGCGGGGAGCCTTTATGGCTGGCTGCTGGGCGCCAAGCTGGCGCTGTTCGGGGTGATGCTGGGGCTGGCGGGACTGAACCGCTGGCGCCTGACGCCGATGCTGGAGAGCGGGACCCCGCAACGTGCGATCGCGCATCTGCGGCTGTCGCTGCTGGTGGAAACAAGCGCGGCTGTAGCCATTATCGGGCTGGTGGGCTGGCTGGGGACGCTCGATCCGATGGGGTGAATATAGAATAGCATGTTCCCGCCTGCGCGGGAACACTGATGTTTAGCGAACGCCGCGAGGCGTTTCAGGCCGGGCGGTAGATGCAATAGACTTTCTTCACATGGACCTGGCTGTCCCAGCTGCAACTGGCGCCCTGTTCCACCAGAAAGATGTCCTCCTTGACGAACGTGCCTTCGGTTCCGGCTGCGTCGATGAAGGTGACGCCGCCGTCGAGCAGATACATGAGTTCATAATGGCGATAGGCCATGGCGCGCCGATAATAGGGTGTCGAATCCCAGGTGCCGACCATGAGTTCGCCATCCGACGACTTGTAATCGCCATGGTTGCGGCATTGCGGCGTCGGGCCAACCAGCAGTTCGGCCAAAGGCGCACCTGAAGGTTCGAGCGGGGCGTCGGTGTCGACCGGGATGATCGCGCCGTCGCCGGCCGGACCGCCGCGGCGGCGCAGAACAGCAGGCGGGTGTCGGCTTGCGCAGACCAGGTGAAGGCCGCGCCGTCGCGCAGGAGCATGCTGGCGCCTTCGGCCAGAGCGATGCTGGCGCCGCTCTGTTCGATGCGCAACGCGCCAGATTCCACGATGATAAATTCTTCGGCGGGCAGCAGCGTTACTTCGCCCGCCCCCTGCGGCAGCGCGATGAGGCCGACGCTGATCGGCCCGTCCGCCAGCGGCAGGTCTGCGCGCGCGGTCAGGAAGGGATCGGCCGACGGCGTGGCGGGACGCGCATCGGCCGCCCAGGCGCGCAGGTCGATGAAGGAACGGGTGCGGGTTTGGGTTGCGGTGCTGGTCATGCCGACCCTCCTTGGAGAGAATGGAAGGGGGCAGGATATCCGGTGCGCGCGGCACTATGCGCCAAGAGCGCAAGGCCTGGCCGTGCGCTCTGCCGTTTGCCGCAGGTCAGGCCGCTACAACTGCCGCAGCGCGCGCGCCGGGCGGACCGACATGAGCGGGATGGCCCCGGCAAGACCGATGCCCAAAGTCAGCAGCGCGCCGCCGCCCAGCGTCGCCAGCACCACTGCCCAGTCGGGCGACCAGGTGAAGTCGAAGATGCGCACGATGACGAACCAGGCGGCGGTCGTGCCGAGCGCCAGCGCGACGAGCGCCAGCATGGATGCGAGCAGGCCATATTCAAGCGCCTGGCCGCCCAATATCTGCCAGCGGGTCGCGCCCAGCGTCTTCAGGATGACGCTGTCGTAGCTGCGCGCCTGGCGCGAGGCGGCGATCGCGCCGACCAGCACGGCGATGCCCGCGAGGATCGCCACCGAGGCAGCGGCAACGATCGCGCGCGACATCTGGGTCATGATCGTGCCGACCTGATCGATGACGTCGCCGACCGCGATCACCGATATGCCGGGGAAGGCCGACAGCAGCGCGCGGGTCATGCCGCCGTCGCGGCCGGGGTCCATGGTGATGGTCGCGGTCATGCTATGGGGTGCTGCGGCCAGCGCGTTGGGCGAAAAAACCAATATATAGTTGAAGCCCATCGTGTCCCAGTTGACCTTGCGCAGCGACGCGATGCGCGCTGTGATCTCACGCCCCAATATGCTGACGGTCAGCGTGTCACCGATGCCGATATTCATGACCTTCGCCGCTTCCTCATCAAGCGAGACGAGCGGCGGGCCGGCATAGTCGCGCGGCCACCATTGACCGGCGGTCAGATCGCTGCCCTGCGGCAGGACGGCGCTGTAGGTGACGCCGCGTTCGCCGCGCAGGAACCAGGCGCCTTCGGGTAGTTCCTTGAGGTCGGCGACGCGCTGAGCGCCATAGGCGACGATCGTGCCGCGCAGCGACGGGACGATGTTAAGCTCCGCTTCGGGCGCTTGGCGCATCGCGATGGTGCGGAAGCGGCCGACCTGCGCCGAGGGGATGTCGAGGACGAACTGGTTGGGCGCTTTTTCCGGCACGACGTTGCGGATTTCGCTGTCGAGGCTGGTCTGGATACCCGCCAGCGTCACAAACAGGGTGAGCGCGAGGCCGAGCGCGACGATGAGCGCGGCGGTCTGCGCGCCGGGGCGATGGAGATTGGCGACGGCGAGGCGGAGCAGCGGACGACGCGGGCGCGGAGCGATGAGGGCGAGGCGGCGGACGGCCCAGCCGAGGCCGAGCAGCAGCAGCAGGACGGCGGCCGTCGCGCCGAGCACGGCGGCGGAGAAGAGCGATTCGCGCGCGGTCAGCAGCGCCAAGGCGACCAGCAGCGCGCCCGCTCCGGCCATGGCGGCCAGGCTGCGCCGGTCGGTACCGCTACCGCTTTCCACCGCGCCGCGGAAGATAGCGGCGGCCGGCTGGGTGCGGGCGCGGCCGAGCGGCGGGAAGGTGAAGAGGAAGGCGATCAGCAGACCATAGGCGGCGCTGGTCAATAGCGGCAGCGGGTGGAGCCGGAAGCCGGGGCTGACCGGCAGGACGTCGCCCGCCAGCGCGACGATCAGCGGCGGCAAGAGCGCGCCGACGATCAGGCCCGTCACGATGCCGAGCAGGGCGACCGCGCCGACCTGCATCCGGTAGATGCGGCCGATGTCGGTCGCGGTCGCGCCCAGCACCTTCAAGGTGGCGATGCCGCCGCGCTTGGCCGCGAGATAGGAGGCGACGCCGTTGCTGACGCCGATGCCGGCGATGACCAGCGCGGCGAGGCCGATCAGCGACAGGAACTGCCCCATTCGATCGATGAAGCGATTGGCGCCGGGCGCGGCGCGATCCCGGTCCTTGAGGGTCCAGCCGTCGGCATCGTGCGCCTTTTCCATGTCGGCGCGCACGGTCGCGGCGTCGAAACGGGGGGCGAGGCGGATGCGATATTTGGCGGAATAGAGGCTGCCCGGCTGGATCAGGCCGGTTCGGCGCAGGCCGTCGAGCGAAACGATGGCGACCGGACCAAGAGTGAAGCCTTCGCCCAAGCGATCGGGTTCGTCGGCGATGATGGCCGCGACGGTGAATCTGGCGACGCCGTAGCGCAGCCGGTCGCCGGGGCGGACGTCGAGCCGCTCCGCCAAGGCATCGCCGATCAGGATATGGTCGGGGTCGAGCGGGCGATAAGCGCCCTGCCGCAGCGCAAGCGTGCCATAAAGCGGATAGACGGCATCGACGCCCTTCAATTCGGTCAGCACGGCAGGCGGGGCATCCCCCCTGCCCTGCCCTTCATGCTGAGCCATAGCGCGCAGGCGGATGGTTTCGCTGAGCGTGCCGAGTTGGCGAAAGGCTTCCTTGTCGCCCAGCCGCGCTTCGCGCTGGGTCATGGCGATTTCGATGTCGCCGCCCAGCAAGTTGCGGCCCCGATCGCTGAGTTCCTGCGTGATCGCGGCGGTCAGGCTGCCGATCGCGGCGAGCGTGGCGACGCCCAGGAACAGGCAGAGGAACAGCAGCCGCAGCCCGCGAAAGCCCAGATGCAGGTCGCGCCGGGCGATGCGCCAGCTTGCGCCCCAACCGATGGCGTTCATGCGGCGCGGTCCGAGACAATGAGGCCGTCGCGCATTTCCACGATCCGGCCGCAGCGTTCGGCCAGTGTCGGATCATGAGTGATGATGACCAGGGTCGCGCCCGCCGCCCGCCGCCGTTCGAACAACAGGTCCATGATGGTGGCGCCGGTCGTGACGTCGAGATTGCCGGTCGGTTCGTCGGCGAAGATCAGGGTGGGGCGCGGCGCGACGGCGCGGGCGATGGCGACGCGCTGCTGCTCGCCGCCCGATAATTGGGCGGGATAATGGTCGAGCCGATGGCCCAGGCCCACGGCGCGCAGTTCGTCGGCCGCGCGATCGAAGGCATCGGCATGACCCGCCAGTTCGAGCGGCACGGCGACATTTTCATGCGCGGTCATGGTGGGGAGCAGGTGGAAGCTTTGCAGAATAATGCCGATGCGGCCACGCCGGGCGCGGGCCAAAGCGTCCTCGTCCAGCGCGCCGAAATCGACGCCGCCCACGCTGACGCTGCCGCCGCTGGCGCGCTCCAGGCCCGACAGCACCGCCATCAGCGAACTTTTGCCCGATCCAGATGCGCCCAGGATGGCCAGACTTTCGCCGCGCAATATGGTGAGGTCGACGCCCTTGAGGATCGCCACCGGCGCGTCGCGCGTTCCCAGCGAAAGGATGACATCCTGCGCGCGGATCGCGATAGTGGTGGGATCGATGGGCAAATGCATGGAAAGGAGCGCTCCTTGGCGGGCAGGTGGATGCAATATGGGGCGTTGGCGTTGATTGTCCAACTGGCGGTGGCTTGTTCGGATAAAGCAGCGGCGCCAGCGCCGGTCGGGCATGAGCAGCAGGCCGTTGACGCGGCGATAGTGGCGACGCCGGCAGCCGACGAGCGGCTTGTGGTGGCGTTCGGCGACAGCCTTTATGCCGGCTATAATCTGGACCAGAACAAGGGGCTGGCCCCGGTGCTGGAAGCGGCGCTCAAGGCGCGCGGCGTGAAGGCGCGGGTGGTCAATGCCGGGGTATCGGGCGATACGACTGCTGCGGGGCTGGCGAGATTGACGTTTACACTGGACGGATTACCGCGCAAGCCCGACCTGATGCTGGTGGGGCTGGGCGGCAACGATATGCTGCGCGGGCTTGCTCCCGCCGAGACGCGGACCAATCTGAACGCGATCCTGGCGGAACTGAAGAAGCGCGGCATCCCGGTGCTGCTGACGGGCATGATGGCGTCGCCCAATATGGGGCCGGACTATGCCGCAGCATTCAACCCCATTTTCCCCGATCTGGCGCGCACATATGATGCGACGCTTTATCCCTTCATGCTGGACGGGGTGATCGGCGACCGGGCGCTGCAACTGCCCGACGGCATTCACCCCAATGACAAGGGCGTGACCGTCATCGTCGGCAAGCTGGCGCCGGTGGTTGCCGAGGCATTGCCATCTTGACGGCGCGGATCCGGGTCGGCCTGATCGGCTATGGCATGGCGGGGCGCGTCTTTCATGCGCCGCTGATCCGCGCCGCGCCGGGACTGGAACTGGCGGCGATCGTCACCAGCCGGGCCGAGGCGGTCGCGGCGCTCGACCCGGCGATCCCCTGCGTGGCGCTCACGGCCGATCTGCTGGCCGACCCGGCTATACAAGCGGTGGTAGTTGCGACACCGAGTGCGACACATGCAGCGATTGCGGCGGATGCGCTGCGGGCGGGCAAGCATGTGGTGGTGGACAAGCCCTTCGCCCTGTCGCTGGACGAGGCAAAGGCGCTGGCAGCGCTGGCCCGGAGCAGCGGACGGCGATTGGCGGTGTTTCACAATCGCCGGTTCGACAGCGATTTTCTCAGCATCCGGGCCGCGATAGAGGAAGGCGCAATCGGTCAGGTGACGCATTTCGAGTCGCATTTCGACCGATTTCGGCCGGAAGTGCGCGACCGCTGGCGCGAAGACGGGTCGGCCGGATCGGGCGTGTGGTTCGACCTGGGGCCGCATCTGGTCGATCAGGCGCTGGCGCTGTTCGGGCGGCCGCTGGCGGTGAGCGCCGATATCGTCGCGCTGCGCCCCGGATCGGGCGCGGACGATTGGGCGCATGTGGTGCTGCGCTATGAAAGGATGCGCGTCGTGTTGCACGCCAGCCTGAATGCGCCGGATGATGGCGGCGGCGGGAGACCGCGCTTCGCCGTGCATGGTGATAAAGGATCGCTGATCAAACGGCGGATTGATCCGCAGGAGGCGCAGTTGATCGGCGGGATGCGGCCGGGCGACGCCGGGTGGGGCGTCGATTCCGATCCGGTCGCAGTATATGACCGCGATGGCGGGATGACGTTGCGTCCGGCGACGAGGGGATGCCAGGAACAATTTTATCGGCAGATGGCCGATACATGGACACGCGGCAGCGTTGCGCCGATTTTGCTGGACGAAGCGGTGGCGGTGCAGGAAGTCATCGAGGCGGCGCTACTGTCGGCGCGCAAGGACCGGGTCGTGGCGATGCCGCTGCCTTGAACGATGGGAGAAAGAAATGGCTTTGCCCTTGCGCGCCTTGCTGTTGGCCGCTGCCCTGACCGCGCCCGTCGCCAGCGCGCGGTCGGACACGGCGCCGGTCATCACCATCGCGGATGGCGCGCTGCGCGGGGTCAATGAAGAGGACGTCGTCGCCTTCAAGGGCATTCCCTTCGCCGCGCCGCCGGTGGGCGATCTGCGGTGGCGCGCGCCGCAGCCAGTGACGCCCTGGCAAGGCGTGCGCGACGCCAGCCTGTACGGCCATGACTGTATGCAACTCCCCTTCCCCAGCGATGCCGCGCCGCTCGGCACGCCGCCGGCGGAGGATTGTCTTTATATGAATGTATGGAAACCGCAGCGGCGGACAGCCAAGCTGCCTGTGATGGTGTGGATCTATGGCGGCGGCTTCGTCAATGGCGGTTCGTCGCCGTCGACCTATGCGGGGGTGGCGCTGGCGCGGCAGGGCATCATGGTGGTCAGCTTCAATTATCGGCTGGGGCGCTTTGGCACTTTTGCGCATCCCGCACTGACCAAAGCGGATGCGGACGAGGGGCGGCTGGCCAATTATGGCTATATGGACCAGATCGCGGCGCTGCGCTGGGTGCAGGACAATATCGCGGCATTCGGCGGCGACCCGACCAACGTCACCATCATCGGCGAAAGCGCGGGCGGCATGTCGATCCATGCGTTGCTGACCTCGCCAATGGCTCAGGGGCTGTTCCACAAGGCGGTGATCCAGTCCGGCGGACCGATGCCGATGGGCGACGCTACGCTGGCGGCCGCCGAGGCGATCGGCGCGGCGTTCGGGCGAAAGAAGGGGATAGCGCCAGACGATCCCCAAGCGCTGGCGCAATTGCGGGCGTTGCCCGCTGACGCCGTGGTCGATGGGCTGAACCTTGCGGCGCTCTTTGCGAGCGGCCCGCGCACCCATAGCAGCCCGATCGCCGACGGCCGCGTCGCGGTGGACAGTCTGGACGCCTATCGGGCGGGACGTTTCGCCAAGGCGCCGGTGATGATCGGCGCGACGAGCGACGATATTGGCGGGCCGGCCGGGCCGATGGTGACAGGCGCCCGCACGATGGCGCAGCTATTCGCGCGGGCGCGCGTGCCGACCTATCATTATCGCTTTTCCTATGTCGCACAGGCGCTGCGGAACGGGGAGACGAAGGGCGCGGGTCATGCCAGCGAAATCCCCTATTTCTTCGATACGGTCGCAGTGAAATATGGCGCCGCGACGACGGCCACGGATCGCGCGATCGCCCGGATCAGCAGCCGCTATCTGGTCAATTTCGTGCAGAAGGGCGATCCCAATGGCGGCGAGCTACCAGGCTGGCGACGCTATGATCCCGCATCGCCAGAGATTATGGATATCGGTGTGGAGGACAGCGCCAAGGCGGTCCCCGATCGTTGAGATCGGCGCCATGATGTGACGTGCTATCACAACTGATCGATCGTGCTTTCGGAATCATCGTGGCGTGTTATCGCACGGTCATGAACGTGGGATCGGATTTTGGGCTTCATTGGCGACTCGCGTTATTTTGCGGGTTTTAAACCGGATTTTGATCGGTTAACCCCTCTAATCCGTCAATAAAATCCCTAAAGCCGCTTGGCCCCACAGGCTATGCCACGGTTAAAGGTTGAAGGGCTATCAACCAGGTCCAATCCCTTCCCGCTGTGCTTCACCTTCCGGTTGTCTTTTGACGCACCGCAGCAGATGAGGGACGCCTTCGTAGCGGCACTTATCGATCGGTTTGACTTTCGTTCGATATTGAGCGCATAAAACACCAACCAGTTTATCGTCATGATTCGGTTATGAGGGGCGCTATGTCGTTTACCGTCAACACGCTGCGCAACGTCACGACAGCATGTCAGCAAATGCGCGATCATATCAAGACGATCGTGTTCCGTCCCGACGCGCACAAGACGCTCGACATCACATTCGGCCCGACCGTCGCGGCCGAATTGATCGGACGCACGCCGGAGGCTTTGGCCAAGGCGGAATCCAAGGGGCGCCTGCCCCAGCCCAAGCAACTGCCCAATGGCCGTCGCTATTATACGCTGGAAGATCTGACCCAGATTCGTGAAGCGTTGGGCATCCATGTCGGCAAGCAACCGGACGAGGATGCGGTCGTGCTGGCGGTGCAGAATTTCAAGGGCGGCGTCGGAAAAAGCACGATCACCAAGCATCTGGCCGATTATCTGGCGCTGCATGGCTATCGCGTGCTGGTGATCGATTGCGATCCGCAGGCGTCGACCACCACTATGTTCGACATCCAGCCCGAAACGCTGATCGACGACGACCAGACGCTTGGCGCGTTCCTGTCCCCGCGCAGCACCTTCAGCAATTTTGCCGAAACCATTCGTGACACGCCCTGGCCGACGATCAAGATCGTGCCGTCGAGCCTGGGTCTGCAAGACGCGGAATGGGATTTGACCTCTACCCTGCGCGAAGGCGGGCAGGCAGTGCGCGAAAGTTTGCAAGCGCTGCGTATCGGCATCGCCAGCGTGACCAAGGATTTCGACGTCATCCTGCTCGACCCGCCGCCAGCCATGGGTTTCCTGGGGCTCAACGTGATGGCCGCGGCGACGGGATTGCTGATCCCGGTGCCGGCGCGCCAACTGGATTATCTGTCGACCATCCATTTCATGGACACGATCGCGGACAATATCGAGATTCTCGAACAAAATGGCACGCCGGTCAATTATGGCTTCATCCGCGTCGTATGTTCGACCTTCTCGCCCAACAAGCCGGGCGAGAATGACATGTGGCGGATCATGCAGGCGACCTATGCCGGGCTGTTGCTGGGGCAACCCATATTGGCGTCCGAAGAAATCAAGAACGCAACGCAGGCGTTTCGATCCATCTATGAATCCAAGCCGTCGGCATCGCACCAAACCTATACGCGATGCCGCGACAATCTGGACGCGGTGTTCGGGGAAGTCGAGCAGCAGATCCGCCAACAATGGCCATCGACCAGCCTGACCGGCGTCGATGCTGGCGTGAGCGTGGCGGCATGAGCCGGCGGTCACTGATCAGCGAGGCGCTGGCCGCCGTCGCTAATGAACCGGCGCCTATCGCGCCCACAGAAGCGGAAGCGACGGCCACAGCCGGGCGCGTCAATTTCACCAATAAGCGCCTGGAAGCTTTTGGCGAAGCCGCGCGAATCGTGAAGCGACCGACCATCCGGTTAAAGCCTGCGGAATGTTCGATCTGGCCAGGCAATGCGCGCGACTATACGTTGCTGGACGAACATCGGCTGCGCAGCCTGATCGATTCGGTGTTGGCGGAAGGCGGCAATCGTATTCCCGCGGTGGTGCGGCGTACGCCCAATGGCCTCCTGCCCTATGAACTGGTGACAGGGACGCGGCGGCACTGGGCGATCAGCTGGCTCAACAGCAATCATTATCCCGACATTGACCTGATCGCAATCATCGAAGATCTAGACGATGAGGCGGCGTTCCGGCTGGCCGACATCGAGAATCGCGAGCGGGAGGATATTTCCGACCTGGAGCGGGGCGTCAATTATAAGGCGGCGGTCGATCGCTTCTATGGCGGCGTTCAGTTGCGGATGGCCGAGCGGTTGAAAATCTCCAAATCGCAATTGTCGCGCTATATCGCCCTGACCGAGATCCCCCCCTTCCTAGTCAGCGCCTTCCATTCACCGATGGATTTGCAAGCCAAATATGGCGAGCGGCTTCTGCCCTTACTGCGTGATCCGGCCAGCCGGACGAAGCTGGAGGCCGCGGCCGAACAGATTTCGTCGGAGCAGAGTTTCCGTCGGTCGGGCGACGAGCAGCCCATCGCGGGCGCCGAGGTGATGGGCCGATTGCTCAAGGCCGTCACTGTCAAGGGGCGCGTGCAGAAGGCGGCGATCGCGGTTGGCGATGGCAAAGCGATCGGCGAGGTGGTGAAAGACCAGCAGAAGATATTGATGCTGTCGCTTACACCGTCCGACCTGTCGACCGATGCGATATTGGAGGCATTGCGGCCGGTGATCGATGCAGCGCGAATTCGGAGCGCGAGACGACGTTGACAGGCGATCATGCGGGGATGAAAAGCTGAAAATAGCGGAATAACCCTTATATTTCAGTTTGTTATGCAAATTTCCCCTTGGGGGGACAGCGGGAACGGGATGATGCAGTGGGGAATGAAGGCGAACTTAAGACGGCGCTGAAGGAGCGCAAGGTCCAGTTCGAAATGTTCTTCACCCTGCCCGATTTCAGCGACATTTCGCTGCGCGACTACCAAGAGACGATGCAGCGCCCTTTTTTCAGCCTTTCAAAACGCAAGCGGGTGAAGCCCATTGAATATATCAGTCCCGACAGGTCGGTGACGGTCCATGTTTCCGCCAATCCGACATATGGCATGGCGACCATCTGGGATGCGGACATCATGATCTATCTGGCGTCGCACTTGAACGAACTGCGCGAGCGCGGGCTGAACGACCTGACTCCGGTCATTCGGCTCCAGCCTGGCGACCTGCTCAAGCGGATCTGCTGGGGCACCAGCGGCCGGGCCTATGAACGGTTGGTAAGCGCGCTCGACCGGTTACAGGCGACAACGATCAAGACCAACATTCGCGCCAGCGCCAAGAGCCGGGAGACAACCTTCTCCTGGATCGACAGCTATACGCATTTGGTAGACGAGAGGACGCAGCGATCTCTGGGCATGGAAATCACCCTGTCCAAATGGTTCTTCGACGGCGTGATGGACAAGCGCAATGTGCTCGCCATATCGCCGCTCTATTTCGAGATCACCAGCGGGCTGGGCAAATGGCTTTACCGCGCGTCGCGCAAACATGCTGGCGGCAATGGCGCGGACGGCTTCGTCATCGGATTCGAAACGCTGCATCAGAAAAGCGGCAGCGAAAGCAACTATCCAGTGTTCAAGCGCAAACTGCTCGACCTGGCCCGCACCAACGAGTTGCCGGACATCAGTCTGGAAGTCGTCAATCCCGATAGTCCAAAGCCCAAGATGCGCATGGTGATGCGCCGCCATATGGCCGAACGGGTCCGTGCCGGGCGCGCCGCCCCCCTCCCCTCCCCCACCGCTCAGGCGGCTCCCGATGACATCGACGCAATGATCGATCCGCGCCAGGCGATGAAGCTGATCGCGCAGGCGGCGGGTGGATTGCGCAGTCCGGGTGCGGACAAGAGCAAGGCGCGTCGTGCGCCGGTGGTCAGTGGCCGCGCCCGCGAGATGTTGGATGCCGACATTCATGCCGCAATTCGCAGCGATTTTCCGGGCTGGGATTATGATGAGTTGATGCGCCGATTCGACGCTTTCCTTGGCGCAAACCCGCATGAACTGCCGCGTAACTATTCGAAACGCTTTTATGGCTTCGTGAAGGAACACCACCGCCGCAACAAATATCGGCTGCGTCCCTGACAGCTATCGATCGACGTGTTTTCAGAATCGCGTGTTTCGGATGAAGTATCGCGCGACTTGGCTTTGATTCGCTTGTCGGACCGTGCGAACGGACATTAATAATAGCGGGAAAAGCGTGCGTCTGACCGTTTTGCTGATGCGCGACAGATCGTGATGGCGATAAAATGATGTTGCGATTGCCCCTGTGGCCGTGATTCTGAAAACACGATGATCGCGTGAAAAGCCATCGCGCGCGCCCTACCCCTATCGACCCTTCTGCCTTGTATCGCCATTTCAGTGCCGAGCCCGAAAGGCAGACGGGCATCTCACGTTAGAGGATGTTGAGGGCGAGCTTAGACGTGTTTTTGGATCTGGTGGACGACATAGATTGGCGATCTGCATCGGCACGGAGTTGCCCAGATGGATGCTAGCCAGCCTGTATGGGCCAAATGCAATCGACGTCGTCCTTGCTTTGACGCAGGTCGCCGGGAGAGGTCGGAGCGCTCGAACAAAAAAATTTCGACCGGCGCAGAGAACAAAAGCTGAAAATGCGAATAGAGGCCGCAGGAGCCGCCCTCAGCGGCATCTTCCTCTCCGCATATAATCCCATGTCGAGAGTTGCCGATCGCCCTCAGCGGCCTTCTGGCGAGGACTATTTTTCTAGGCTTCGGACCAAAAATCGGTGATTTGAGGATCAATAAGCGGATCTGGCGCGGTAGAGGCGTGCGGCGCGTGGCTCACCGGAATGATATAGCTGCGATAACTGCTTTGCCCCGATCGTTCTAGCAGGAGTCCGGCGTCGGTTGCGATGCCCAGCAATTTGATCGCCCCGGCAGAAGTCAGGTTCAATTGATCGGCGACGAGTCGACTGGTGATAAACGGTCGCGACATTGCCATCATCAATACATCCTTCAGACGGCCGGGCCGACGACGCGATGCGATATGGGCTGCGGCGCGCTCCGCATAGGCGCGCAGACGAACTTCCTGATCCAGATGATCGCAGGCGCCCAAGGCGATGGCTCGAAGCCATAGACGATCGAACTGGGCCGGGTCGGCGATCTTCCACGCGGCGCCGCTGGCCCGAAAGCCCAGGGCGACGAGACCACCGAATGATGCATCCCATCGACCCGGACCGTGGCGATCGCCGATCAGGAAGCTGGCCACCGCATCGCCCCGTCCGATCGGTGCGCGGCGCCGCCATGCCAGGGCAAGGCGCGCGCCATGGAGCAGGGGAGGGGAGGGGGGCAGGGTGGCCGCTTCCGCCTGCCATTGCGCGACCCGCTGTCGGACGTCTGCGAGCGGGAGGCCGGGGGTTGCCCACGGGCCAGCAGGGGCGGGGGCGTCATGCACGCCCAGCCAATCGAGAAGGCCGATGCTGTCCGCACGCAGCGTACCAAGCGTTACCGGCGCTCCGACGGCTTGCCGCCAATGGGTGAGGTCGTAGGCGGCTCCACCAACGCTGCCGCGGCCATCGACCGTGAACGCGCTCGCCTCAACCGATGTCGTATCGAGCCATGCCAAGGCCTGGCGTTCGGTGATGAAGCATCGTATCTTCCAAGGGCGACGCACCGGGCTAAGCCGTCGCCGCTCCTCGATCCGTGCGAGCGCCGCCTGCGCTTCGGCGTAGAGAGAGAGTAGGGTGACATCGTCCATGGTCCCTTGGTCGCAATCATCCCTACACGACAACCTTCCCATGGATATCATATGCTAGAATATATAAGCTAATATCAATGATATAATATGATATATTAAACGATATGGCCATTTAAGCTAGTTTGATCCTATACGCTCTCCGCCCGAACGCCAATCCTTCATCTTTTCGACCGATTGGCGTCCACACGCTAGAGAGGACTGTCGGCGATCTGGCGGGCTGGTTCGGTGGTTTCCTGCCCGTCACCGCCTTCGCCATGGTCGCGGCGACCGGGGATATTTATTACGGCCTCTGGTATCCGGTCGTCATCGCGGCGGCGACGGCGGTCATCGGACTGCTGTTCATGCCGGAAACCTTCCGCCGCAATATTGACGACTGAGACGGCGAGTTGGACAATTGAAATGACAAGAGCGGCGCCCACCAGCGCCGCTCTTGTCATTATATATCAATTACTTATGCTTCTTCCGGCCAGTAGAGGCGCATCGGGTTGTCGATCAGCAATTTGCGCTGGAGTTCGGCGGTGGGCGCGATGCGGGGAATCATATCGACCAGATGGCCGTCATCTGGAATATCGTCCTGCATATTGGGGTGCGGCCAGTCGGTGCCCCACAGCACGCGGTCCTGATAGTCGGCGACCAGCGGTGCGACCGCGTCGGCGAAGGCGTTCCAGGGATCGCCAGTAGGATCGAGCCGGTCGGGGCAGGTAGCCTTGAACCAGATGTCGTCGCGGCTCTCCAGAAAGGCGCGGAAGGCCTTCATGTCGACGCCGTCCGGTCCCTGGGTCACATCGGGGCGGCCCATATGGTCGATCACCAGCGGGACCGGGATGGCGTCCATGAACGGGCGCAGTTCTTCGAGGATGTCGGCTTCGAAATAGATCACCACATGCCAGCCGGCGGGCAGGCGTTTGGCGACGTCGAGGAATTTGTCCTTGGGGGCGTCGTCCACCAGACGCTTGAGGAAATTGAAGCGGATGCCGCGGATTCCGCCATCATGGAGGGCGGCGAGATCGGCATCGGAAATGGCCGGATCGACCACGGCGACGCCGCGCGCCTTACCGTTCGCCTTTGCGATGGCGTTCAGGGTCGCGCTATTGTCGGTGCCGTGGCAGCTCGCCTGGACGATGACATTGCGGGCGAAGCCCAGATGGTCGCGCAATGCGAACAACATGTCCGGGCCGGCATCTTCGGGCAGATATTTCGCCTTCGCGCTGAAGGGGAAGTCCGCCATCGGGCCGAAGACATGGCAATGGGCGTCGATCGCGCCGGCGGGGGGCGTATAGAGCGGCCTGGAGGGCGCGCCATGCCATGAGGTGATGCGGGTCATTGGTTCCAACTCCGTTCGGCCCTTTGACAGGCTCAGGGCGATAGGCCCTAGTTTCTGGTTTAAGAAAAGACGACGCCGTCCATCAATTTACGCGCGGTGCGGAGCATGGCGGCGCTGGTGACGGCGCCGCTGTCGTCCAGTTCCATGACGCAGGTCGTTTCGCCCGTCGGATGTTCGACCGAGAGCGTCTTGCGATCGCCGCCGGGAATGGAAGCGACCTCGGCCGCGGGCGATCCTTCGACCAGGCAGGCGGTAGCGACGCTGACCGCGCCAAGCACGCCGATGGAAGCATGGGCGCGATGCGGGATGAAACTGCGCACCGTGACTGCGCCGCCGTTGCGGGGCGGGGCGACCAGCATCATCTTGGGCACCGACTTGTCGGTTACGTCGCCCAGGTTCATGCGTTCGCCGACGGCAAGGCGGATTTTTTCGATACGGGCTTTCAGCGCCGTATCATTGTCCAGCGTGTCACGGTCTTCATAGCCGGTGATGCCGACGTCCTGCGCCTTCATCACCACGCAGGGCATCCCGTTGTCGATCAGGGTGACGCGCACGCCCTCCACTTCGTCGAAGGCGTTGCCGGTGGGAAGAAGGGCGCCGCAAGAGGAGCCGGCGGTGTCGCGAAACTCCAGCGGGATGGGGGCGGCGCTGCCGGGGACGCCGTCGATCTTGGCGTCGCCGTCATAGCGGACTTTGCCGCCGGGTGTTTGCACCGTGCCGATGGCGATCTGGCCGGTATTTTCCATGAAGATGGCGACGCGGGTTTCGTCCTGTTGCGCAGCGACGAGGCCCCGTTCGATCGCGAAGGGGCCGATGCCGGCGAGAATGTTGCCGCAATTCTGCGCGTCGCTGACCACCGCCTTGTCGACGAAGATCTGAAGGAAGAGATAATCGACATCGACGCCGTCGCGCTGTGACTTTTTCACGACCGCGACCTTGCTGGTCAGCGGATCGGCGCCGCCCATGCCGTCGATCTGGCGCGGGTCGGGGGAACCCATGACGCGCAACAGGAAGGCGTCGCGGGCGGCGGTGTCGGCGGGCAGGTCCTGGGCGAGGAAATAGCCGCCCTTGGACGTGCCGCCGCGCATCCACAGGACGGGGGATTGGCTATGTGCTGTCATCTACAGCTCCGTTCGGTTCGAGCTTGTCGAGAACCCTGCGCGATGGTTCTCGACAAGCTCGAACCGAACGGAGAGGGGGACGCGACAGGGGGCAGGCGGTCAGATATATTTCAGGCCCATCTCTTCCAGGCGCGGGCGCATATTATAGATGTCGAGGCCGAGTTCGCCGGCGGCGAGGCGGACGCGCTTGGCTTCTTCGGCGGCTTCGCGGGCCTGCGCCTTTTCGAGGACCGCAGCGGCGTCGGCGCGTGGTACGATGCACACGCCGTCATCGTCGGCGATCACCACGTCGCCCGGATTGACCAGCGCATTGGCGCAGATGACGGGGACGTTGACCGATCCGATCGTGTTCTTGACCGTGCCCTGGGCATGGACCGCCTTCGACCAGACCGGGAAGTTCATCTGAGTGAGGTCGCGCACGTCGCGCACGCCCGCGTCGATGATGAGACCGCGGCAGCCGCGCGCCTGGGCCGAGGTGGCGAGCAGGTCGCCGAAATAACCGTCGGTGCAGGGGCTGGTGGGAGCGAGGAGGAGGACGTCGCCTTCCTTCAACTGCTCGATCGCGACATGGACCATCCAATTGTCGCCGGGCGCGGCGGAGATGGTGACGGCGTTGCCGGCGATGCGCGCGCCGGTATAGATCGGGCGCATGTACGAGGCGAGCAGGCCGGTGCGGCCCTGCGCTTCATGGACGGTGGCGACGCCGCATTTGGCGAGGCCGTCGACGACGCTAAGGTCCGCCCGTTCGATATTCTGGACGACGATGCCGGACATGCTGACCTTCTCCTTATTCATGACGGCGCACGGACCAAGCTGATGGTTGGGCGGCGCGGGACAGGATGGTGGCTGGACCCGTTCGGGGGAAAGGGCAAAAAGGAAATCTGGCCAAGCCATTAGTTTTCACTAAATATGGCAATGTGGACTGGACCGACATCAACCTTCGTCACCTGCGCGCAACCGTGGAAATCGCGGATCGCGGAACCATGAATGCGGCCGCCGCGGCGGTAAACCTGACCCAGCCGGCGATAACCCAGGCGTTGGCCCGATTCGAAGCCATGCTGGACGTGCCCTTGTTCGACCGCCGCCATGACGGGATGACGGTGACCGATGCGGGTGCGCTGCTGGTGCCGCGTTTCCACGCCGCGCTGGACCATATCGCCAGCCCGCATGTGACCATGGCGCGGTTCCGCGCGCTGATCGCGCTGGCGGATGCGGGCAGTTACCCTGCGGCGAGTGCCGCGACCGGCCTGTCGATCCCTTCGCTGCATCGCGCGGTCAACGACCTTAGCCTGTCGCTGCGGCGGCCGCTGGTGCGGCGGCGCGGCAAGGTGGTGATGCTGACCGATGCCGGTGTGCGGATGGCGCGCGCCTTCCGTCTGGCGCGGGTCGAGTTGATGGCGGCGCTGGCCGAACTGGCGGCGCTCAAGGGGCATGAGACGCGCAGCATCGCCATTGGCGCGATGCCGCTGTCGCGCGCGCGGGTGCTGCCCGCCGCCGTGTCGCGCTTCCTGCGGCGGCGGCCGGGCGTGCGCATCACCATATTGGAAGGGTCGCGCGCCGAACTGATCGAGCCGTTGCGCAACGGCGCGATCGACATGATGGTGGGGGCGTTGCGCCTGCCGCTGCTGGAGGCGGATTTCGAGCAGGCGGCGCTGTTCGAAGACCGGCCGGTGGTGATCGCGCGGGCAGGCCATCCGCTGGCCGGGACACAGCCCGCCATGAGCGATCTGGCGCGCTATCCCTGGATCATCGCCGCGCCGGGCGCGCCGCTGCGCGAAAGCTGGGAGGCGTTATTCAGCGAACATGGCATCGCTTTGCCGGTCGTGCCGATCGAATCGGGATCGGTCATGACCATCCGGCAATTGCTGATCGACAATGATTTCCTGACCCTGTTGTCACCCGATCAGGTGACGGTGGAGCTGGAGGCGGGGTGGCTGTGCCGGATCGACACGCCGGTATCGCCCGCCAGCCGATCTATCGGCGTGACAACGCGGGCCTCCTGGCGCCCGACCACGGTGCAGGCGGAGTTCATCGCCGATCTGGAGGCCGTGTCGCGGGGGGATACAGAAAGGATGTTTAGCGCCAGCTAATGACCGGGCGGCTGTTCCGATTTGTCGTCGCGCGCATCGACGGGCAGATTCCCGCCATGACGACCGATATTCTCCTGATCGGATTTGGCGAGGCGGGCAGCACATTCGCTGCGGCTGGCGCGTGGGGAGCGCGCGCGTTGGCGCATGACCGCGATCCGGCGCGGGCCAGCGTGATGGCGCAGATGGACGTCGCCTGTCGCGATCGGCTGGACGACGCGGTGCGGGGCGCGCCGATGATCCTGTCGCTGGTGACGGCGGATCAGGCGCTGGCCGTGGCGCGCGACGCCGCGGCGCTGATCGCGCCGGGGACGCTGTTCTGTGACATGAACAGCGTTGCGCCGCAGACCAAGCAGGCCGCTGCCGCATTGGTCGAGGCGGCCGGGGGCCATTATGTCGATGTGGCGGTGATGGCGCCGGTCGATCCGGCGCGGCTCAACGTACCGCTGCTGTTGAGCGGCGCGCGAGCCGGGGATGCCGAGGCGCGGTTGCGCGCGCTGGGTTTTGCGAAGACGCGGGTCGTGGGCGCGGATGTCGGCCGGGCCTCCTCGATCAAGATGATCCGGTCGGTGATGGTCAAGGGGATCGAGGCGCTGACCGCCGAATGCGTGCTGGCCGCGGCGCAGGCGGATGTGCTGGACGAAGTGCTGGCCTCGCTCGACGCGAGCGAGAAGGCGAAGCCGTGGCCCGTGCGGGCGGATTATAATCTCGACCGGATGCTGGTGCATGGCACGCGCCGCGCGGCCGAGATGGAGGAAGTGGTCAAGACGCTCGATGGCCTCGGCACCGGCGCGGCGATGACGCGCGGCACGGTGGCGCGGCAGGCGGCGATCGGCGCACTGGGCGTGAAGGCGCCGCCGGAAGGGCTGGGCGCGAAGATCGGGGTGATTTCTTCCGACGGCGTTTCCGCGAAGGCGGAAGTGACGGAGTTTTTGGGGCGGGCGTAGCGTGCTGTCGCCTGAGGCCCCAGCCTTTGCTGGGGTGACGGAATAAGGGTTGAGGAAAGAGACGCGATGAGCCTGATTATCGATTGCCACGGTCATTACACCGTCCTGCCCAAGGGCCATGACGCCTGGCGCGAGGAACAGAAGGCGGCGTTCAAGGCCGGGACGCCGTGCCCGCCCTATCCCGACATCAGCGACGCGGAGATTCGCGAGACGATCGAGGCGAACCAGTTGCGCCTGATCAAGGAGCGCGGCGCGGACCTGACGATCTTTTCGCCCCGCGCATCCGCGATGGCGCCGCATGTGGGCGACGAGGCGGTGGCGAAGGAATGGGCGATCCGCTGCAACGACCTGATCGCGCGCGTCGTCGGCCTGTTCCCCGAAACCTTCGTCGGCGTGTGCATGTTGCCGCAGTCGCCCAAGGCCGACATGAGCAACAGCATCGCGGAGCTGGAGCGCTGCGTCACCGAACTGGGCTTTATCGGCTGCAACCTCAATCCCGATCCGGGCGGCGGGCATTTCACCCATCCGCCGCTGACCGACAGATATTGGTATCCCTTCTACGAGAAGATGGTCGAGCTGGACGTGCCGGCGATGATTCATGTGTCGGGCAGCTGCAACCCGGCGATGCACGCGACCGGCGGCTATTATATCGCGGCGGATACGATCGCCTTCATGCAGTTGCTGGAAGGCGATCTGTTCAAGGATTTCCCGACGCTGCGCTTCATCATCCCGCATGGCGGCGGCGCGGTGCCCTATCATTGGGGGCGCTATCGCGGGCTGGCGGACATGCTCAAGAAGCCCGACCTGTCGACGCACCTGATGAACAATATCTTCTTCGACACCTGCGTCTATCACCAGCCGGGCGTGGACCTGCTGGCCGACGTGATCGAGAATAAGAATATCCTGTTCGGGTCGGAAATGGTCGGCGCGGTGCGCGGCATCGACCCGACCACCGGATTCTATTTCGACGACACCAAACGCTATGTCGATGCGCTGGACGTGAGCGACGAGGAACGCGCCGCAATCTTCGCGGGCAATGCCCGTCGCGTCTTCCCGCGCCTCGACGCCCAATTGAAGGAGAGGGGACTATGATAACAGAAGATCCCAAACATCAGGACATCCACGAATATCTCGCCGAGATGGAGGATATTCCGGGCACCCGCGTCTTCACCGCCAAGCGCGCCCGGCAGGGCTATCATCTGAACCAGTTTGCGATGAGCCTGATGAAGGATGAAAATCGCGCGAAGTTCAAGGCGGACGAGCGCGCCTATCTGGACGAATGGCCGCTGACCGAGGAGCAGAAGCTGGGCGTGCTGGCGCGCGATTATAACAAGTGCCTGGACCTGGGCGGCAATGTCTATTTCCTGTCCAAGCTGTTTTCGACCGACGGCGTTCCCTTTGCCGAGGCGGTCAGCACCATGACAGACATGGCGTTCCCCGAATATCGGGAAATGATGATGCGGGGCGGGCGTTCGCCCGAAGGCGCCCGGTCGATCAAGGCCAATGAAGCGGCGGCCGCCGCCGCGAAGAAAGAGGATCGCTGATATGGCGCGGATTACTGCTGGCGTGGCGTCGAGCCATGTGCCGCTGCTGGGCGTGGCGTCGGACTTCAACAAGGATCGCGACGATTATTTCGGACCGATCTTTGCCGGGTACGATTGGACCCGCGCATGGGAGAAGGCCGAAAAGCCCGATGTCATCATCCTGGTCTATAACGACCACGCCTCCGCCTTCGACATGAAGATCATCCCGACCTTCGCGATCGGCTGTGGCGAGCGTTACAAGTCGGCCGACGAAGGCTGGGGGCCGCGCGCGGTGCCGGACGTGGAGGGACATCCCGACCTCGCATGGCACATGGCGCAGAGCCTGATCCTGGACGAGTTCGACATGACGATCATCAACGAGATGGACGTCGATCATGGCCTGACCGTGCCGCTCTCCATGATGTTCGGCAAGCCCGACGCCTGGCCGTGCAAGGTCGTGCCGCTGGCGGTCAATGTCGTCACCTATCCGCCGCCATCGGGCAATCGCTGCTGGGCGCTGGGCGAGGCGGTGCGCAAGGCGGTCGAGAGCTTCCCCGAAGACCTCAACGTCCAGATCTGGGGCACGGGCGGCATGAGCCACCAGTTGCAGGGGCCGCGCGCCGGGCTGATCAACAAGGAATGGGACAATATGTTCCTGGACGGGCTGATCGGCGAGAGCGACCATCTGCGCCGCATCCCGCATATCGAATATCTGCGCGAAACCGGCAGCGAAGGCATCGAAATGGTGATGTGGCTGGTGATGCGCGGGGCGCTGGGCAAGAAAACCCGCGCGCTGCATCGCCATTATCATGTGCCCTGCTCCAACACCGCGATCGGCCATATGGTGCTGCGTCCGGATAATGGCGAAGGGCTGGACATGACCGGCAGCGATACGGTGAACGCGATCGCGGCTGAATAAACCAACTTAAAGCCCCTCCCCTTCAGGGGAGGGGTTGGGGTGGGGGCGGTTGCGTTAGCAATCGCTTCTGCCTTCAAGATGGGCGCTGGCTCGCTTCGCTCGCACCCACCCCTTCCCCCTCCCTTAAAAGGGAGGGGCTTATTTTGGAGTAGTTTTTCATGCGTATTGCCCTGGCTGGCGCCGGCGCCTTTGGCGAAAAGCATCTTGATGGCCTCAAGAATATCGATGGCGTCACCGTCACGTCGATCATCGGACGCGAACTGGACGCGACCAAGAAGGTTGCGGAAAAATATGGCATCGGCCATGTGACGACCGACCTCAATGAGACGCTTAGCCGCGACGATGTCGACGCGGTGATCCTGTGCACGCCCACCCAGATGCACGCGGCGCAGGCGATCGCCTGCATGGATGCGGGCAAGCATGTGGAGGTGGAAATTCCGCTGGCCGATAGCTGGGCCGATGCGCAGGCGGTACTCAAGAAGCAGGAGGAAACCGGTCTCGTCTGCATGGTCGGCCACACGCGCCGCTTCAATCCGTCGCACCAGTTCGTCCACAACCGTATCAAGGCGGGCGAATTCAATGTCCAGCAGATGGATGTGCAGACCTATTTCTTCCGCCGCAAGAATATCAATGCGAAGGGCGAGCCGCGGTCCTGGACCGACCATCTGCTGTGGCATCATGCCGCGCATACGGTCGACCTGTTCGCCTATCAGGCGGGCAGGATCGTGTCGGCGCACGCGCTCCAGGGGCCGATCCATCCGGACCTGGGCATCGCCATGGACATGTCGATCCAGATGAAGAGCGAGACCGGCGCCATCTGCACCCTGTCGCTGTCGTTCAACAATGACGGGCCGCTCGGCACCTTCTTCCGCTATATCGGCGATACCGACACCTATATCGCGCGTTACGACGATCTGGTGAACGGCAAGGAAGAGGCGATCGACGTCAGCCAGGTCGCCGTGTCGATGAACGGCATCGAATTGCAGGACCGCGAATTCATCAGCGCCATCCGCGAAGGCCGCGATCCGAACAGCAGCGTCGCCAAGGTGTTCGATTGCTATCGCGTACTGGGTGAACTGGAAACGCAGCTGGCGGGTTGATCAACCATAATTTCGGGCGCGCAGTAAGGGCGTGGCCGGGCAACCGGTCGCGCCCTTTCTAGGCTGTAGCGATTCCCGCAACGGCCAAGCGGCGCTATTATCGCTGGGTCGAGCAAGGGGTCATCGAACGGATATTCGAGGCGGTATTCGATGATCCCGACATCGCAGCGTTCGCCTGCCCTATGATGTCATCGCTTGTCGACGCCGATGGGCATGGAAGGCTTTTTCGCCCGCATCGAACAAGCGCACGCCTTGTTGGTAGCGAATGTCAGAATGGGGCCATCAGGAGAGTTTCTGCCTGAGAAAATAAGACGGCGTGCAGCTCCAGGCATGGCAATAGCTATTGATATGGATGTCCCCATAGGGAGACGACAGCGGAGTGGTCGGATCAAACACTTCCCAGAAGGTATCGACACCCGCGTCGATCATCGCCCCCCAATAGCTTTCGAGCAGCGCCATGGCGCGTTTCTTTTCGCCACATGCGATGAGCGCTTCCACGACATAATGATAAAGATAAGGTGTAGAGGGCTTGATCGCCGCCGGATCGTCCAGCGTAGCGAACAGGGCTTTGCGCCCTTCGCGCGGCGACAGGAGTCCGCCCAGCATCATCCAGCTCGCGCCGGCCCAACTGACCTGTCGCCTGGGGCCGCTGACCACCCGTCCGCTGTGCGCGTCCCAATAGGCGGCGCGGCCGGCGGTGGTCATCGTTCCAGCCCTATGGGATAGGCTGGCATCCTCCTGCTTCATCCCCAGTCGTCGGGCCAGTTCCGCGGTCGCCCTCCAGGCGAAGGTGAGCAGGCCCTGGATCGCGGCGCCCTTGTCCAGCTTGTCCGCCCAGTCGATGAAAATCCACATATTGCCCGGATCGACGAACAGCCCGTCGGCATTGATCCAGCGCGCGATCAGTTCCAGCTGGCATCGCGCCACCGGCCACAGGTCGCGCCCGGTCGCAACATCGCCGGTCGCCAGCACATAATCGCGCAGGGTGACGTTGAAGAGCGCGGCATAATCGACGATGTGCATACCGCCGTAGCGGGGATGTGGCTTTTCGTAGACGCAGGCGGCGACCAACCCGTCTTTGTCGCGATAGGCCGCGAACAGATACAGGCAGCGCTTGACCAGATCGTTGTTCTGGAAGCTCGCATAATTGGCGAGCGCCTGAAGCCGCAGATCGCCGACCCACAGTCGCTGGTCTCGGCGCGGACCATCCTCGAAACTGGTTTGCATACAGTCACGCAGCGTCGCCATCGCGACCTCGTCCATCCGGCGCAGGCGCGGGGTCGCGCCCATGGGCGCGGGCATGGGACCAGCCGACGTCACCGCGTGAGCGCGGACATTGAGGAACTTTACCGCAAAGCCCGGCGAAGTGTCGATCACGTCGACCCGGACATAGCGAAAGGCGTAACGTCGCGCCATCTTCACCGACTGCGGCAGATAATCGACGGTGATGATCTCTTCGGGCAACCAGGCTTCGCTGATCTTGCCCTTATAGGGATGCAGCGGTTCGGCGACGTCGGTCTGCACTTCGCCGAAGGTCAGTTTCAGCCGCACCGGCGCATCCGGTTCGCGCCCGACCGTTTCGAGGTCGAAGGACAGATAACCCGTCCGGTGCCCTTCGAAATCGAGGATGAAGCTGTCGCCCTTGCGGAAGCTGCGGGTAGCGAAGTCCGCGATGGTGGCGGCCTTTTCCACGCGGAAACGCAATATCTGCGCGGGGTCGGGGATCATGTTCACCAGAGCGACCGGCTGTTGCTCGATGCTATGCAGCGTCGGCATCAGAGCGTCGGCCTTGCGCGCCCATTCGGCATTGGGTTCGCCCGCAATCGCTGGCGCAAAACGGCTATTTTGCGCCAGCACCTTCGGTCCCGCCAGCAGGGTGGCGAAGGTAACGCCCAGCGCGCCACCAAGGATCTGCCGCCTGCGGATGGCGAGCGATTGCCCCTGCATATCGCAATCCCCTACCGGCTTTTGGCGGCAAGCGGCAGGTCGCGTGAGGAGCCGCCCACATAAACCGCACGCACGCCCTGCGGCGTGGTCCAGCTCGCCGCCCTTTCATCCCAATATTGCAGGCTGCGTGGCGCGACATGAATCGACACCGTCTTCGATTCCGATGGCGCCAGATGGACGCGGTCGAATCCGGCGAGCGCCTTGACCGGGAAGGCGATGCCCCTGGGGGCATTGGCGGGCGCCCCCAGATAGATCTGCGCCACTTCGTCCGATGCCCGCTTTCCCGTATTGGCTACGGTGAAACGGACGTCCAGACCGCCGTCGGCGGCGGGCTTCACGGTCAGGCCAGAATAGGCGAAGCTGGTATAGCTGAGGCCATGGCCGAAGGCGTAGAGGGGCTCCTTTTTCTGCCGGTCGAACCAGCGATAGCCGACATCCAGCCCCTCCGAATAGGTGACGACGCCATCTTCGCGCGCACCGCGTTCGGGATGACGGGGGTCGGTCGCGGGATAATCCTCCAGCGCCTTGCCCCAGGTGAAGGGCAGACGGCCCGCCGGGCTGACCCGGCCGGTCAGGATGTCGACGGTCGCCTCGCCGCCCTTGTCGCCGCCCCACCACATGTTGAGCACCGCCTTCACCTTGCCCAACCAAGGCATGGCGACGGGGTAGCTGCTGTTCAGCACCACGATGGTGTTGGGGTTGGCCGCGCTCACATCATCGATCAGCCTGTTCTGCTCAGGGGTGAGGCCGAAGATGGGATTTTGCCGCGCCCAGGCGAAGACGACGGCCTTCTTGGCTTTTGCCGCGGTTTCGACAGCGTGGCGGTAATTGGCCTCGCGCTGTTGCGGCGTCACCCAGTTGAGGCGAATCTGGATCGGCACATGCGAGGTGTCGTCGGTCGTCAGCACCTCGATACTGTGCTTGCCCGCCGTCAGTGCGACATCACGCCGGACATTGTTGAGATTGTCGGTGCTGTGCAGCAAGGCGTCCTGTCCCGGCTGCACTGTGTCGCCGTGGCGGGCTCCGGTCAGGCCGCTGGAACGGCCGACCAGTTCTCCGTCGATGCGCAATTCGGCATGGGTGCCCAGCATCTGGAGATAGAAACCATAAGTGCCGTCCGCAGAAATGTCGATCTCGCCCTTCCAGCTTGGCTGGGCGCCGGCGGGCAGCGCATTGGCGTTGCTGTCGGTGAAGTTGAGCGCGCCATCCTGCGCGACTTTCTTGCCGTTGACGATGCGGGCAAGGCCCGGCGCCCCGTCGCTGCTGAAACGGTCGGCGGGGACGGGCGCGCCGGTCATGTCGTTGGCGACGGCATAGGCGATGTTGGCGCCCGCGCGGCCGCCCGCTTCACGTTGGAGCAGGGCGGCGACGCCGTTTTGCGTTTCGGGGAGGCCGAGCGAATGTTCGGCGTTGATGCCCAGCGCCACGACCTGGCCCGCGCCGGGGCCGATCAGCGCCAGATCGTCCAGGTCCGACTGGCTGAGGGGGAGGGCGGCGCCTTCATTTTTCAGGAGCACGGCGGAATCCGATGCCGTCTTGCGGATGATGCCCGCGATGCGGGGATCGACCGCGCCGCCGGTGGGCTGATGATTGCCCCTGTCGAGCAGGCCAAAGCGGTTCATTTCATGCACGACGCGATAGGCGGCCTCGTCTATGGCGGCCATCTTCACCGTCCCGTCGGCAAGGGCGGAGGCCATGTTCTTCGGATCGGGGTCGTCGGGGAACTGGCCGCGGAAGATGACCGACTTGATCGGCAAGCGCTCGCTCTTTTCTTCCGGCACGGCGCGACCGAAGACGCGACCCAGCACCTCCATGCTCATCGTCAGCGGCTCGACCGGCGCCTTGTCATTGTCGAAATAGGAGCGGGTGATGGTCAGCCACGGGCTGCCTTTGGGCATCAGGCCGGGCATTTCCATGTCGAGACCCATATTGATGTCGGCCGGCTTGTGCGTGCCGCCCCAGTCGGAGGTTACAAACCCCTTGAAACCCAGCTCTTTGCGCAATGTGGTGTTGAGCAGGTCGTCGCTGGCGCAGGCATATTGGCCGTTCACATAATTATAGGCGCACATCAGCGAGGAGACACCCGCGTCGATCACAGCCTCGAACGGGGCAAGATAGACTTCGTGCATGGTCTGCTCGTCCATGATCGTCTTGTAGCCGCGCAGGTCGTAGCCGAGATAATGTTTGGCCTGCGCCATCACGCCCTGGCCCTGGATACCGTGCACCTGCGCCGCACCCATGATACCGGACAGATAGGGATCTTCGCCAAAGGTATTCCACCCACGGCTGAAATGAAGGTCGCGCATGATGTTGATGAAAGGCTCCAGCGCGACATCGACGCCCAGGCGGCGCGCCTCCAGCCCGACCACCGCGCCATTTTGTTCCGCATCCTTCTTGCTGAAGGTCGCCGCCAGCGCCATGGTCGCGGGCAGCGCGACGGAGGGTTCGCGGGTCAGGATGCCGGGCGGACCATCGGCGAAACGCATCGACGGAACGCCAAGGCGCGGAACGCCCCTGAGATAGCCGGCGGCGGCCTGATCGGTGCTGGCGTCTTCCTGAGCGCCGCGGATCATGTCGATCTTTTCGTCCAGCGTCATCTTCGCGACCAGATCGCGGGCGCGCTGATCATCGGCTGACTCGGCCTTGGGCGCCGCTGTCGGTTCGATGGTCTGCGCGTGGAGCGTTGCGTTGACGCTCGCCGCTGCCAGCAACATTGCGGTCGAGCGCAGAAGGCCGCGCCGGCGGTTGGTGGCGAGCGTGAAAATCCCGTTGCTGGCGTGAAGCGATAATCTGGTCAAAGGAGCCTCCATATATGCCGCCAGCAAGCCAATATTAATTGAAATGTCAACTAATATATGGGCTAGACGTAGAGGACTTCGCTTTTTTTGTCCCAAGCTTATGGTTTCGTTTTCGCCATTCGTCCTTACACAAATGCTCTATCTGCGCCATCTGGCTCATCTGCGCGGGCGTCAGCTTCGGCGATCTGGATAAGCTGGAAAGAGCGTTGACAATGATTGCATAATGAATGAATATTCAACTAATATGACTATCGGTTCCGGTCGTCGTCAATCATGGATGAACGAGATGGGGGAGCGCATGAATCGCAGGAATGTCTTAGCTTCGGCCATGGGGATGATGGTCGCCGGTTGCGCCGCGGGGCGCACGGCCAACAGGCCATCGCCCGCTCGTTGGGGGCTGCAACTTTTCACCGTCGGCGCCCTGATGGAGCAGGATTTCGAAGGCGTGCTGCGACAGGTGGCGGCTTTTGGGTATAAGGAGGTCGAGACGGTGGGTAGCTTCGGCCGCGACCCCGTCTGGTTGCGGGCGCAGCTCGACCGGTTCGGGCTGGCGTCGCCGTCGCAGCATATCGCATCGGACGAAGTCTATGCCTCCTTCGGCGCGTGGACGCGCAAGGAGATCACGACCGAGCAGAATCGGGAAAATTACGAGCGGGCCTTTCTGCCGGAAAAGGCGCTGGCGCTGGTAGAGGACGGCATCGCCAAGGCGAAGATATTGGGGCAGTCCTATGTCACCTGGCCGATCCTGATGCCCCGGATGCTGGCCGACCGGGCGATATTGGATCGTTATTTGGACATCTTCAACCAGGCGGGCCGCATGTGCCGCGATGCCGGGCTGACCTTTGCCTTTCACAATCATCACCGGGAATTTCAGCGTCTGGGACCGGACATGATCTATGACCTGATCCTCAAGGGAACCGACCCCGAACTTGTGAAGATGGAGATGGACTTTTATTGGGTGACCAAGGCGGGACAGGATCCCATCCCCTATTTCGAGAATAATCCGGGCCGCTATTTCGGCTGTCATGTCAAGGATGTCGACGCAGCAGGCGAGTTTGCCATCGTCGGCACGGGGCGGCTCGACCTGCCACGGCTGATCGGCGCCGCTCGCGAGGCGGGCGCGCAGCATTTCTTCGTCGAATATGACCGGTCGGACGATCCCATCGGCGCGATCCGCGACAGTATGGTCTATCTGGAAAGGCTGCCCGGATGATCGACCATGGCCTGTCGCATCGGCGCGCCTGGACTGCGGTGGTCCTGTGCATGGTCGCCTATATCTTTTCGTTCATCGATCGGCAGATCATGGCGTTGTTGATCGGGCCGATCCAGGCGGATATGGGTATTTCGGACACCCAATTCGGTCTGTTGCACGGTTTTGCCTTCGCGATTTTCTATGCGACGATGGGTATTCCGATCGCGGCGCTGTCCGACCGGACATCGCGGCCGCTGATCATCGCTGCGGGTGTCGCGTTCTGGAGCCTGGCGACCGTGGCGTGCGGCTTTGCACGCGGCTTCGCCCAATTGTTCGCGGCGCGGGTCTGCGTGGGCGCGGGCGAGGCGGCGCTGTCGCCCGCTACCTATTCGCTGATCAGCGACCTGTTCCCGCGCGAAAAATTGGGTCGAGCCGTGGCAGTCTATTCGCTCGGCTCCTTTCTGGGCGCGGGCGTCGCATTCCTGCTAGGCGGCTGGGTAATCGGCGCGGTGAGCGCCGGTGGCGTGCGCAGCTGGATGGGCATGAGTTTTGCGGCCTGGCAGATCACCTTCATCATCGTGGGCGCGCCGGGCATCCTGCTGGCGCTCGTCATGCTGGCGCTGATCGGCGAACCGCGCGCACAGACCCTTGGCAATGGCGCGGCTGCCAGGGCGGTGCCCTCGGTCATCGACATGGCGCGCTTCCTGGCGCGGGAGAAGGCGATCTTCGTGCCGCACATGGCGGGCTATACGTTGGCGGCGATGACGCTGTTTTCGCTCCTGTCCTGGTCGCCCGCCTATCTGATGCGGGTGTTCGCGCTGACGCCGGGGGAAAGCGGTTTGCGGCTGGGCTGGATCGCGATCTTCGCGGCGGGCGGCGGCGTGCTGGCGAGCGGCGCGCTCATGGACCGGCTGACGCGGTCGGGTCGCACGGATGCGCCGTTCCGCGCCGGCATCATCGGCGCGCTGGGCGCTATCGCGCCGCTGGCGCTGCTGCCCTGGGCATCGACTGTCGATCAGGCGACGGTGTTGCTTACAGCCGCATTCTTCTTCGCTTCCTTTCCCATGCCCCCTTCGACCGCAGTGATGCAGATCGTCGCACCGCCGACGATGCGATCGCGCGTGTCGGCGCTGTTTCTGGGCGTCAACTCGCTGATCGGCATGGGGCTGAGCAGCGCGCTCGTCGGGATCGCCAACGACCATTGGTCTGGCGGGGCGCTGGGCACCGGCCTGTCGCTGGCCATGGTCGCGGGCGGCGCGGCGATACTGGCCGTGCTGGTGTTGTCGCTTGGCCTTGCGCCCTTCCGGCGCTTCGTCGCGGCCGAACGGCCCGTTTGATTTTCCTCGCCCATTCGATCGAGACTGCATGACCATCTTTTTGCGCTGCGCCGCCCTATTGCTTTGCGTCACCGCCCTTTCCGCCGGGGCGGTTCCGGAGCGTGCGATCCGCATCGATCGGGACCATTATGGCGTGCCGCATATCCATGCGGAGAGCAGGCCCGCCCTTTATCATGGCCTGGGCTATGCTATTGGGCAGGATCGGCTGTTCCAGCTCGAAATGATGCGTCGGTCGGTATGGGGCGAAGTGGCGGAGATATTGGGTCCGTCCTTCATCGACTTTGATCGCGAAACGCGGCGGCGTGGCTATAGTCGCGCCGAGGTGGCCAAGCGGCTGGCGGCATTAAAACCGTCCGAACGGGCGCTGTTTTCCGCCTATGCCGCCGGACTTAATGCTTGGATCGCCAAGGGTCAGCTGCCGCGGCGATTTGCGGAACTGGATTTCCGCCCCAAGCCGTGGACGGCCGAGGATCTGGCGCAGATCTTTATCGGCAATGTCGCCGTGCGTTTTACGGACAAGACGCAGGAACTGGACAACGCGGCGTTGCTTGAGGAACTGATCGCCCAATTTGGGGATGCACGGGCGCGGGCCATCTTCGACGATCTGACACCGCTGGCGGAGGACCCCGCCGCGATCACCTCTCTGGCGGCAGGCGACTGGAAGGGGGCGAGCCTGCGCGCGCTGTCGGTCGTCGGCCAGCCTCTTCTCGCGGCAAAGGCGCCGGATGTCGCGGCTGCCGCGGATGACATCCGCCAGGCCGACGCCATGCTGGGGTCCAAAATGGCGTCACTCGCGCTCAACGACCATGGCGGCAGCAATGTCTGGGTGGTGGGCAAGGACAAGTCGGCGACCGGCTATCCATTGCTGATGGGCGGGCCGCAAATGGGCTTCACCATGCCGGGGTTTCTCTATGAGGCGGGGTTGCACGGCGGCGGCATGGATGTGGTTGGCGCGACGCCGATCGGCTTCATCCCGATCTTCTTCGGGCATAATGGCAACGCCGCCTGGTCGAGCACCGTCGGCCGGGGCGATGCCGTCGACACCTTCGTCGAGCGGCTCGATCCCGACGACCCGACCCGCTATTTCCACAAGGGCCGCTGGAAGGCGATGGCGGCGCGGACTGAGGTCATCCAAGTCAGGGGCGCGGCGCCGGTCAAGGCGACCTTCTATCGCACGATCCATGGGCCGGTGCTGAAGGTCGATGCGGCGAACCTCCGGGCCTACAGCCGCGCGCGGGCGTGGGAAGGGCACGAGCTCGATACGGAAATGGCGTGGTTCGATTCCACGCTGGCGCAGGATTTCGACCAGTTCCACAAGGCGGCGCTGCGTTCGGCGATCAGCATCAACTGGTGGTATGCCGACCAGCGGGGCAATATCGGGATGGTCTATCCGGGTCGTTTCCCGATCCGCCAGGCGCACCAGGACCCCCGCTTGCCGACCGACGGCACGGGACCGGGCGATTGGCGCGGCTTCCTGCCATCGACGCAGCGGCCCTATCGACTCAATCCGTCGCGCGGCTTCTTCGCCAACTGGAACCAGCAGCCGATCAAGGGATGGTATTTCCCAGATACCGGCTGGAGTGCGGTGGAACGGGCGCAATTGTTGCAGGATTTCATGCAGGCGCATGACAGGATATCGCTCGCCGATATGGAGCAGCTCAACCGGGTGGCGAGCACGACCAGCCAGACGGCGGGCTATTTCATCCCCGGCCTGATCGCCGCCATCGAGATGAAGGCGCCGAACGACCCGCAACTGCGCCAGGCGCGCGATCTGCTGGCGAACTGGGATCATCGCCGGATCGATGTGGACGGCGACGGGCGCTATGATAGTTCGGCGCTGGTGATCTACGACGCCTGGTTGAGCGCCATGATGACGCATGTCTTCAGCCCGGATAGCGTCGGCAAGCCGCTTTCGGCGATGCTCGCCTACAAGCGCAGCGATACCTATGATATCGGCCGCGGGCCAAAATTGCTGGCGCGTGTGCTGGTGGGCAAGGGCGCGTCGCTGCCGGTCGAGGCCGACTATCTGGGCGAAAAGAGCGCTTCGGCGGTGCAGGTCGAGATATTGGGTGACATTCTGGCGCAGCTGCGGGCCGAACGCGGCGACGACATGGCCCATTGGTCCGATCCGATCCTGTCCACCCAATTTGCCACCGCCAATGCGCATTCCGTGCCGCAGGGCGCGCGCGATCCGGTGATCGTGCCGCTGGCTGAACGCGGAACCCAGAATCACTTGGTAGAGTTGCGGCCTGATGGGGCGCTCGGACACAATGTCATCGCGCCGGGACAGGCGGAAGACAGCAGCCGCCATGTCCTCGATCAGATCGGCCTGTTTAGGGATTTTGGATATAAGCCCATGCTGTTTTCCTCCACAGAGGTCAGGCAAAACGCTGAAAAAACGGAGTTTCTTACCGACCCTTATCGACCCTGAGCGACCATCGGGCAGGGGTGAAAGACATTGCCTGAAATCATATCCAGCAGCACGAAAAATACTTGAACATTACGATATAATGACATAAAAATTCATCGTCGTTCGATCATCATATAAAAAGAGCGGAAGGGGTTAGAGATGAAAAAAATCGGTCGTTTAAGTGGTGCCAGCCTAGTGGTGTTGGCAGGTTTCCACGTCAGCCTGGCGATGGCGCAGGCCGCAGATCAATCGTCCAGTGGTGGCATTGACGAAATCGTCGTGACCGCCGAAAAGCGCGAAACATCGGTTCAGAAAACAGCGATTGCCATCACCGCGTTCGACCAGAAGGCGCTCGCCGAAAATGGTGTCGCGACCTTGCAGGACATTGCGGCGATTGCGCCCGGCGTCGGCATTTCGAAGAATTCGGCCAACGTAATCATCTCGGTTCGCGGCGTGTCGAGCCAAAATACCAATGAAATCGGCGATCCGGCTATTTCGATCGCACAGGATGGCTTCTACATCCAAAAGCCGTTCGGCTTTGGTGATGCGATGTTTGACCTTGAGCGCGTCGAAGTGCTGCGTGGTCCCCAAGGTACGCTCTATGGCCGTAACGCGACCGGTGGCGCTATCAATGTGATCACGGCCAAGCCTAAGAATGAATTTGAAGGCCGGGTCGCGGTAGGTGTCGGCAATTACGACCAGATCACGACCGAGGGCATGATCAACGTGCCGGTTACTGACACTCTGGCGGTGCGCGCCGCCTTTGCAACGAATAAGCATGACGGCTATCGCGTCAACGAAGGGCCGGCCCGCGCTGGCGATGATGCCGATAGCCAGTCGATTCGCCTGCATGTGCAGTGGAAGCCCACCGACAGGCTCAAGGTGCTGTTGAGCGGCCAATTGACCAAGATCGGCGGCGTTGGCCCGACCATGTGGGGTACGCCGCTGCGTTTCAATGGCACGGCGATCGACACGAGCTATCGTCCCGATGTGGATGGGGACGGCACGCCGCATAGCCTGCCCAACCAATATATCGACACGACGCTGCGCACCATACAGTGGAATGCGGAATATGATCTGGGTTTTGCGAGCCTCGTCTATCTGGGCGGTTTCCGCGATACCGACTATTCGCAACTGCGCGATCTGGACGGCACCACCAGCCAGACCGCCTATATCCAGCCGAGCGAAAAGGTGCATGACTGGTCGCATGAGGTTCGCCTGGTGTCGAACGGCAATGGTCGGTTCAAATGGCAGATCGGTGGCTATCTGTTCCGCGAAACGTCGGACCTGTTCAGCCTGTTCCAGAGCTATGCAGTCGCCAATCCACCGTCGAACATTTTCACCTTCTCCTATAAGGTGAAGGCGAAGTCTAAGGCGGCTTTCGGCCAGGCGAGCTATGAACTGATCGACGGGATGAAAGCGGAATTCGGAATTCGCTATTCCGACGACTATAAGAGCCGCGTTGGATATAGCAACACCGGCGGCGGTGATGTGATGCAGGACGATGAGTCGGCGAGCACCAAGACGACCTATCATGCTGGTCTGACCTATGACTACAGCCCGCGCAACATGGTCTATGCCAAGTTTGATACGGGTTATAAAGCAGGTGGCTTCAACACGGTGCCGGGCCAGAACACGCTGCCCTATGCGCCAGAAACTATTACGTCCTGGGAAATCGGATCGAAAAACAGGTTCCTAGACAATAGTCTGCAGCTAAATCTGTCGGGCTTTCTGTATGACTATAAGGACCAGCAAGTTTCAGTGCGTGACCAGACGGTCGGTCTGTCCGCCGTCTTCAATGCAGGCAAATCGCGGATCTGGGGCGTTGAAGCGGAAACTATCTTTCAACCGACTGATGCGGACCGATTCGACGCCAGCGCCGTATTCCTCCACGCCGAATATACCAGCCTGTGCATCAGCATCGCCGCCGACGGAACATGCGTGACCGACTATTCGGGCAACCGTGCCAGCCAGGCGCCGCGCTGGTCGTTCAATCTGGGCTATGAACACAGCTTCCCGCTGCTGGGCGGCACGCTGACGCCGCGCCTTCAAACGCACATCGAAACTTCGTCCTTCTACGGCATCGAGAATTTCGCCTATCAGAAGCAGGACAGCTATTCGCGCAGCGACCTGATCGTCACCTTCACCGAAGCGGACAAGAAGTGGAGCCTGCAAGGTTTCGTCCGCAACATCGAGGATGAAACGATCATCACCAGCGCCGTTGCGAGCACACGTTTCGGCAGTTACAGCTATGGCATGGCGCCGCCGCGTACCTATGGCATCAAATTGACCTATAATTTCTGATCAGCGGCAGGTTTTATAGGCAGGCCGTCGGCGCAGATGCGTCGGCGGCCTTTTCCAGCATGTATAAAGAAGGCCCGGCCAAATCGTTCGACCGGGCCTTTCCGTGTCCAGCGAAAGGCGGTCAGCCCGCCAGACTGCGGGTGATGGTGCGTAGCAGTTTGTTAAGCGTTGCGACGTCTTTTTTGGACAAATCCTCGAACGCGCGCGCGTAAATCCGGTTGGCGGCGTCCCAGGCCTGACGCCCGGCGATGACGCCCACCGGGGTCAAGGTGACTTCGGTGACGCGACCATCTGCCGCGCTTTGACGACAGTCCACCAGATTATCTGCCTGCATACGTTTTACGATCTTGGTCATGGTTGGCAGTTTGACGATGGCATGGTCCGCAATCTCGCTGACGCTCAGCGTGTCCCGGTTGCGCAGGGTCATCAGCACGCGCCAGCGCGGAATATCGAGGCCGAGGGGTTTGAGCGCCAGCTCCATTTGCAAAAGATAGCGTCCGGTGAATCGCGTGAGCCAGTAGAAGGGCCATTCCTCCATATTGAAGGGGGTGGCGGCTCCGCCGGTTTCGGGTTCCTGTACCTCTTCGACCATTTGCAATCCCTGGTTCTGCGGGCCCTCGGAACCCAGATGGTCCGCAATCCCTCCACGTTCAAAGCCCTACTGGCAGAGCGGAGTGGGTTCAAGCATCAGAATGCATGAAAATTACTTGACTATTCACGTAATATGTTCCAGTTTTCATTTATCAACCAACAAAGGAATTCGGCGATGTCCGCCATCCTGATCGAAAGCTATGACGCGCCGGGCGATGGTCCGACCGTGGCCGTGAAGGACTGCATCGACATTGCAGGTTCGGCCACATGCTGCGGATCACGCGCCTTGGCCGATGTCGCGCCGGCCCGCGATCATGCGCGGGTCGTTCAGGCGCTGGTCGATGGCGGCTATCGCATCGTGGCGAAGGCGAACATGCACGAATTGGCCTACGGCATGACCGGCCTGAACAAGTGGACCGGTCCTGTCGAAAATCCTCTTTTCCCCGCTCTCATGCCCGGTGGTTCGTCCAGCGGGTCGGCGGCGGCGGTGGCGGCCAGAATGGTCGATCTTGCTCTGGGCACGGATACGGGCGGATCGGTTAGGATGCCGGCCGCCTGTTGCGGGGTCATCGGCCTCAAACCCAGCTATGGAAGGTTGAGCCGTGTTGGCGTGATGCCGGCCAAGTCCGCGCTCGACTCCGTCGGGATTTTCGGCCGCGAGATGTCCGTGGTGGAGCACGCCATGGCGCAGATGGATCCCAGTTTCCTGAGGCTGGAAACGGTCGGGCCGGTTTCGATCGGGGCGGTGGACGTGGTCGCGGCGCGCGAGATCGCTGCCGCGGTCGAGGCTGCCTTGGCGTCCTCCGGCGCAGGGATAGAGTCCTGTCGTCTGCCGGCGATCGAGGATGCTTTTCAGGCCGGGGTCATCCAGATGGCTGCGGAGGCTTCGGCGGCCTATGGCCATCTCGTCGCGAGCGGTTTGCTCGGCGAAGATGTCGAGCAGCGGCTTCGCGGCGCGCCGGCCATGGCGACCGTGGAACGCCTTGCCTGGGCGGAAGGCGTCAAGGCCGCCTTTGTGGCGCAGGTTGACGCTCTGCTCGACAGGTTCGCCGTGCTGGCGCTGCCGACGCTTCCGGATTTCCCGCCGCGCATTGACGATTTAGGCGATGCCAAAGCCATATTGCGGCTGTCTTCGCTGGTTCGTCCGTTCAATCTCAGCGGGCATCCCGCCATCTCGCTGCCGCTCGCCACGCCGTCCGGCCGTCCGGCCGCGATTCAACTGGTCGGGCGACGTGGCGATGATGCTCGGCTTTGCGCCATCGCCCGGATTTTTGCCGACGCTGGATCGCTTTTACAACATAAGGAACAAATTTGATGAATGCGTTCAATGCGCTGCATGAGTGCGATGCCGCGCAGCAGCCTGCTATTGCAACGGTTTCGGATGAACTGATCGCCTCGCTGCGGGGGCGTCGCCGCGAATTTGCCGATCTGGGGCAGCTTCCTGCCGACGTGGTTCAGACGCTCCGTGAACTGGGCGTCTATCGTGCGCTCGTGTCCGCACGCTATGGTGGCGTGGAAACATCTCCGGCGACTTTCCTGCGCCTGGTCGAGCGGTTGTCAGAAGCCGATGGGTCGGTCGGCTGGGTGGCAAGCTTTGGCGTTTCGAGCATGTACTTGGCGTCGCTGCCGGAGGAGACGCTGGCCAAGGTCTACGCCGGCGGCCCGGACGTCATATTCGCAGGCGCCCTATTCCCGCCCCAGCCCGCCGCGCGGGTGAAGGGCGGCCTTCAGGTGTCGGGCCGCTGGAAATTCGGCAGCGGATCGACCGGAGCCGACATCATCGGCGTTGGCATAAAGGTGGACGGGGATCAGGGCGGCCTTCCGCGCATGGCGGTGATGCCCGCATCGTCCGTCACCATCGAACGCAATTGGGACGTGATCGGCCTTCAGGGCACGGGCAGTCATGACTTGGTGGTGGACGGCGTCGTCGTGCCGGACGAATGGACCTTCATCCGCGGCGGCAAGCCCAGCCTCGACACACCGCTTTATCGTTATCCATCAATGGCTTTCGCTGCACAGGTGCTCGCCATCGTCGGCGTCGGCGTGGCGCGTGCGGCGCTCGACGAGATTACCCGAATGGCCGGCGGTCGCGCTTCGATCACGGGCGCACCGACGTTGGCCGATCGCGCCTATGTCCAGAGCGAAATCGCCAAGGCGGAGGCCAAGCTGCGTTCGGCGCGGGCCTTCTTCTACGAAGCGACCGACGATGTCTGGGCGACGCTGTGCGCCGGCGGGGCGGCGTCTGTGAAGCAGGCAGCGCTGTTGCGCCTGGCCTCCAGCCATGTCGCGCGCATAGGCTGCGAAGTCGCGCAGACCGCCTTCATGCTGTCTGGCACCACCGGCATCTATAATGATCAGCCGATCGCGACCTATGTCCATGATGCGATGGTCGTCGCGCAACATGCCTTCCTGTCCGAGGGCACTTGGCAGAGCGCAGGTCGCGTCCTGCTCGGCCTCGACACGCCGCCCGGATTTCCCTGATCGAAACGAGGATAGACTGCCATGACGGATATGCCTGCAAAGCCCCTGCGCGCCCTTTTCTGCGGCGCGGTGCTCCAGAATTTCTTCGACCTGCCCGCTGCCGAGATCGGCAAGGTCTGGGCAGCCACCGGCGAGATGCTCAAGGGCATTCGCGACCTGCCGGGCGTCACCGTGCTCGGCACATTGGATGATGACGAAACCATGGTCGGCACATCGCCCAATGGCTGGCCCTGGACCTTCTACATCCTGGCCGATGTGCCCGATCGCGCGACCGCCGTCGCCGCCTGCAACCTGTTTCGCACGATCGAGGTCGGCGAATATCGTTTGTGGAAATATATGCGCGTCGAAGCCCGGATCGGCCGGGAGTTGGTCATCCCCGCATGACGGACGGCAGCGTCCCTGCAACACTCAGCCAACGGGTCGCGCTGCTGGAAGCGGAGGGTGCTGTCCGGCGGGTCGTGATGGACTATTTTCGTCTATGCGACAGACTGGGTCCGTCGACGCCGATGGAGGTGTTGGGCTCGCTGTTCACGCGCAATGCCGTCTGGGAAGGCCGCGGCCGCTACCGCAAGGCCTTTGGGCGGCATGAAGGACGCGACGCCATCATCGCCATGCTGGCCAGCTACATCGATCCGCCGCATTTCGCGCTGAATGGCCATTACCTCTCGTCAGAGGGCATAGACGTGCTGGATGAGAGCCACGCGACCGGGCGTTGGATGATGTTGCAGGTATCGACCTATCGCGACGGCCGTTCGGATTTCCGCAGCGCGGCGCTGACCATAGACTGTGTTTTCGAAGAGGGCGCATGGCGCATGGCGCACTTCGTAACCGAGAGTATCTTTTGCCGGGATGTCGGCCCGTGGAATGACAAGGCCGATATTTCCGTCCCCCAGCCAGACGCCGAGGAGGGCGCATGAGCACCACTGATTTTGCTGCACTGGTGAAGGATGATCGCGTCCACACCGCGCTCTACAAGGACCCTGCCATCTTTGATGAGGAGATGGAGCGGATTTTCAACAACACATGGGTTTGGGTCGCCCATGCCAGCGACGTGCCGACGAAAAACACCTTCAAGACCTCGTGGGTCGGCCGCCAGCCCGTCATCGTGACGCGCGACAAGGAAGGCAAGCTTCATGTCCTCCTGAACCGCTGCCGCCACCGCGCCGCCAGCGTGTGCGAGAAGAAGAAGGGCAAGGCCAGCGTCTTCGTCTGCCCCTATCATGGCTGGAGCTATGATGTGGACGGCAAGCTGCGCAAGGTGCCCCATGCCAAGGGCTATGAGGAAGGGTTCGACACGGCGGACTTCCCGCTGATTTCGCTGCGGACCGAAGAATATAACGGCCTGATCTTCGCGACGTTCAAGCGGGATATCGAGCCGTTGGCCGACTTTCTGGGGGCTGCGAAAAAGTGGATCGACCTTTTTATGAAGCAGGGCGCGGGCTTCGGCGTGAAGACGCTGGGCGAACACAAGTTCCGTTTTCCCGGCAACTGGAAGATCCAGCTCGAAAACACCACCGACGCCTATCATTTCCCGATCGTGCGCAAGACCTTTCTCGACAGCCTGGACGCGGCGACTGAAAATATCTTCGACGTGCTGGGGCAGGGCGGCTGGGTCGAGGACCTGGGCAATGGTCATAGCGTCATGGTGATGATCCCCGACTTGATCGACCTGGAAGATAATCTCGATGCGCCGATCCCCGATCGCTTCGCCGATCTGGCGAAGGAACTGGCTGACGAAGGCTATCCCGACGTTCAGGTGCGCCGCATAGTGCGCGCGGTGGGCGGATCGGGCTTCAATCTCAACCTCTTCCCCAATGTCGCCTGCTCCATGGCCTTCTTCCGCGTGCTGCGGCCCGTATCGGTTGACGAGACGGAGATCACCCATGTCGCCATTGGCATGGACGGCGGCCCGGCGGCAGGCAATCGCGCGCGGCTGCGGCTGCACGAACATTTCCAGGGGCCGATGGGTTTCGGTACGCCCGACGATGCGGAAGGGTGGGAACGGGTGCAGCGCGGCGCGCGGGCGGGCGATGATCTGTGGATCATGCTCAATCGCGGGGTCGACGCGCCGCAGGGTGCGGCCGAACCGGGCCATGATGCCGGCGACGTCAGCGCCGAGACCGGGATGCGCGCCGCCTATCAGATGTGGAAGAGGATGATGAGCGCATGAGCATCGACCTTGAGGAGCAGAGCGACGTGACGGATAAGCAGACTGGCGCACCGACATTTGAGGAAGCCATCGCCTTCATCTGGGTGGAGGCGGACATGCTGGACCGGCTGGACTATCGGCCCTGGCTCAAGCTGTGGACGGAAACCGGCCAATATATCATCCCGGTCGAGCGTGACGCCGATTATATCGATACGCTCAACATCGTCTATGACGACAAGGACATGCGGGAGGCGCGGGTGAAGCGGTTGCTGTCGGGCTTTTCCATGTCGTCGGCGCCGCCTGCGCGCACGGTGCGTACCGTGTCGCGCTTCGTGACGGAGGCGCGGGACGACACGTCGATCACTCTGCGCGCCGCGCAGATGCTGGCCGAATATAAATATGGCCATATGCGCATGTTGCCCGCCGACACGCGCTACCGAATCGTTCGGGCCGGGGACGGAACGCTCCGCTTCGACGAAAAGGTCGTGACCCTCATCAACGCCGACGACTATCAGTTCGGTATCGGATATCTGCTATGAATCGCTGCGCCCTCATCACCGGCGGATCGCAGGGGCTGGGCGCGGCGATCGCCCGCGCTTTCCATCAGGCGGGTTATCGCGTGGGCGTGTCCGACATTGACGGCGGCGCGGCGCAGGCATTGGCGGACGACCTGGACGCCAGCGGCGAAAGCGCCATCGGCCTTACACTCGACGTGCGCGATCAGGTTGCGTTCGAAGCCGCGCGCGATACGCTGATCGCCCGTTGGGGTTCGGTCGAGGCGCTGGTCAACAATGCGGTCGTCACCATTGTCCGTCCAGTGCTCGACATCAGCCCGGACGAGTTCGACCGGGTTCTGGCGGTCAACCTGCGCGGCACCTTCATCGGATGCCAGGTCTTGGGTCGCTATTTCAAGGACCGAGGCCATGGCCGCATCGTCAACATCGCCTCGCTCGCGGGGCAGAATGGCGGCACCGCGACCGGCGCCCATTACGCCGCATCAAAGGGCGGGATCATCACGCTGACCAAGGTGTTCGCGCGCGACCTGGCTCCGTTCGGCATCACGGTCAATGCGATCGCGCCGGGGCCGCTCGACCTGCCGTCCGTGCGCGCGCTGGTGCCGGAGGACAAGCTGGAGGGGATTATCGCTGGTATTCCCGTCCGTCATTTGGGCCGTCCCGAATTCGTGGCGTCGACTGCCGTGCATCTGGCCTCTTCCGAGGCCGCTTTCGCCAATGGCGCCATATGGGACATCAATGGCGGCCTGTTGATGCGATGAGGAGGGCATGATCGAGACATGGGAGTTTCGCGCCGCGATGGCGCGGCTGGGGGCTGCGGTGAACATCATCGTCACCGACGGTCCGGCCGGACGCCATGGCATGACGGCCTCGGCTGTATGCTCCGTCAGTGACGACCCGGCCTCGCTCCTATTGTGCATCAACAAATCGGCGAGAATGCATGACGTGCTCAAGGGCAATGGCCGGCTGACGGTCAATGTGCTGGCGGGCGGACAGGCTGGATTGTCCGGCGCCTTTGCCGACAAGACCCTGGACATGGATGCGCGCTTCGCAGCAGCTGATTGGATCATGTCCGATCATGGCGTGCCCGCGCTGACCGGCGCGTTGGCAGCCTTTGGCTGCGCCGTCGCTTCGGTCGTGGAAATGGGCAGCCACAGCATCTTCCTGTGCGAGGTGCAGCATCTGATGATCGGCGAGGAAAAGTCGGGACTTGTCTATTTCGCCCGTCAATATCATGCGTTGCCGATGCGGGATGCGGCCTGACATGGTTGCGGTGGAAATTGCGGCGAGTTTCGTCGCGGCGCGCAGGCGCGGTCATGGTCTGGCGAAATTTCCCGGCCTGTTCCCCTTGGGTCTGGAGGATGCCTATGCGATCCAACTGGCCGCCATCGAATTATGGCCTGACGCTATTGCCGGTTGGAAGGTCGGGCGTCTCAGTCCGGCACTGGCCGACCGGTTCGGGAAGGATCGTTTCGTAGGGCCTGTCTTTGCCGGCGGCGTGATCCGGCTGGACAAAAGTGAGGAAGCCGATTTCCCGGTATTTGTCGGAGGGTCCGCGGCATTCGAAGCGGAATATGTCATGGTCCTGGATAAGGACCAGCCGTCCTTGCAAACAGGCGTCGATATCGACCAAGCTCGCCGTCTGGTGGGGGAGGTAAGGATCGGCGTGGAAGTGGCCGGAAGTCCGCTTGCCATCATGCCGCATCTCGATGCGCTGGCATCTATCGCCGATCTCGGCAACAATAACGGACAGATCGTCGGGCCGGCCGTTCCGCTTGACCTGCTCAGCGATCCCCGCGCCATGACCTGTGCCACCAGCATAGATGGCGTCTTGATACGCAGCGCCACGGCTGCCGATCTTCCTGGTGGACCGTTGACTGCGCTCGCCTTCGCACTCGACCAGTGCGCGAGACTGGGCTTCCCGCTCAAGGCAGGGCAGTTCGTGTCGACCGGCGCGGTGACCGGTATGCACTGGGTCCGGGCAGGCCAGCATTGTGTCGCCGATTTCGGGCGTTTCGGGAAGGTTGCGTGCCTGGCGGTGCCGGTCGGCCGCGCCTGATGCCCAGATCGACAGGCCATTTCACGGAGTGCCTGCGTCCGCAATTCATCTCGCTGACCGGGCCGGTTCGAGCAAGATCATCCAGGCCGATGTGGGCCTCTCTTTGACAGGGTCGCTAAGGGGAAATGGCGTCACGAACGAAAGCAGCGCGCCGCCGCATTACCGTTGAGGGGCGGGGCAAAGGGCGTCTCAGAGGCGTCGCCAGCCATCATTGTCCGCTGCGCCCGTGACGGCTTGTTCCAGAAACGACATGCTGCGCACACCCTCCTCGATGCCCTGAAGAGGCGTTGCAGGCGCTTCATGCAGAATTGCCATTCGCAGATCCGAATAAATATTTGCGAGCGCCTCGATAAAGCCCTCCGGATGACCGCCCGGCAGGCGCGTGGCGGCGTGCGCATCAGCGGTCAGCCCTGCCCAGCCGGCATGACGCTGCTCGCTCTTGCCGCTGCCCCAATTGATCGTCAGCAGGTCGGGTCGTTCATGGCTCCAGTCCAGGCCGCCCTTGTCTCCCCACAGCCGAATGCGCAAATTGTTGCGTTCGCCGGTTGCGATCTGGGAGCAGGCGATGATCCCGGTGGCGCCATTGGCGAACCGTGCAAGAATGGTCGCATCGTCGTCCAAAATCCGGCCAGGAACGATCCGCTGCAACTCCGGATTGATCTGCGCGACCCGTTCGCCGCTCACGAATTCGGCGAGATTGAAAGCATGGACGCCGATATCGCCGATGCAGCCGCCTATGCCGGCGCGGGCAGGGTCGGTACGCCATGCAGCCTGTCGGTTGTTCCGGGTTTCGACCGGGTCGGCGAGCCAGCCTTGATAATATTCGACGACAATCTTGCGCAGCGTGCCCAATGCGCCGGCCGCCACCATCGATCGGGCTTCCCGCAACATCGCATAGCCGGTGTAGCTGTAGCTGAGGGCGTAATGGCGTCCGCTGCGCTTCACGACCTTCGACAGTTCCAGCGCCTGGGCGAGCGTCGCGGTGGCCGGCTTGTCCGACATCACATGGACACCGGCCCCCAGCGCCGCGCATGCGATCGCGAAATGGGTGTCGTTTGGCGTCACTATGGTGACGAGGTCGATGCCATCCGTCCGCTTCGCCTCCTCGCGCAGCATCGTTTCATAGTCGGGATAGGCGCGGTCAACGTCGATGCCATACGCTTCCCCGGCCTGCCGGGACGCAGCGGGATCACGGGAGAAGGCCCCGGCGACCAGCCGGATATTGCCGTCCAGTTCGGCAGCCCGGCGATGAACTGGGCCAATGAACGAGCCGATGCCGCCGCCAACCATAGCGAGACTCAAAACGGGTTTGCTCAAAATATCCTCCGAGGTGAAAGCCGGGGCGTCAGACCGTCAGATCGACGTCCGTGGGTTCGACGATCCGCCGCTTGTCGCGAAATGCCAGAATGATGAGCATGGCAGCGACCAAGCTGACAGTGGCGGGCATCAGCCATATGGCGCGCCAGTCATGATCGGTGGGCGATACCGTATTGGCGAGATAGACGGCGCCGGCGATGTTGGAGCCAACGACCGTTCCTATCCCCTGCGTAACCAAGGCCAGAAACGCCTGCGCGCGCGATCGCTGCGTGGCCGCGAACTTGCGGTCGATGTAGATCTGGCTCGAAACGAAGACGAAGTCGTAACAGACCCCGTGGATGATGATGCCGAACAGGAGCAGCGGCATGACGGCTTGGCTGCCCTCATAGCCCCATCCGAAGGCGACGAAGCGCGCCGCCCAGGCCGATACCCCCAAAACCAGCACCCATTTGATGCCCATGCGCACCAACAGGACGGGGAGGGCGATCAGGAACAGAGTTTCGAACATCTGGCCGGCCGTCTGGATCGCCGTCGCTTCGAGGCGGGCGCCGAACAGGGTGATAGCGAGATTTTTTTCCACGAAGAAACTGTTGGCATAGGCGTCGTAAAAGGATTTGGGCAGCATCATCACGAACATCGCGACGATGAAGACCCAAAAGGTCCGATCGCGATGGTTGGGAACGATATCGAGTCCAAAAAGACCGGCGACATTGAGCGGCGCGCGACGCGCACGCGGCGGCGCGTCCGGCAGAGTGAAGGCGTACAGGCCAAGCAAGATGTAGACGATGGCGGATATCTGCATAGGCATGGCTGTCTCGGCCGCCCCAGGGATCAGGCCGATCAGAAGCCCGCCAACGATCCAGCCGATCGTTCCCCACACCCGGATCGCTGGAAATTCGCGCGTTCCGTCCTTTACGCCATGCAGTGCGATGGAGGTGGCCAGCGGAATGGTGGAACTGTAGAAGAGGAAATGAAGCAGGCAGCCCAAGAGGAAGGTCGTTTGCGACTGGGTGATGGTCGATACCCACAGGAGGGCGGCACCCGCGCCGAGGCAGAGCAGGGCCATGACCTTCTGGGCTGCGAAATATCGATCCGCGATCATGCCTACAAAAAGGGTGGAAAGGATGGTCGCGATGCCGATCAACCCGAAGGTCGTGCCGATGATGTCGTCGAACTGCAGGCCCTTGCTCATATAGCTGCCCAATGGGACCAGCCAGACGCCCCACGCGAAATATTGCGCGAACATCATTATCGACAATCGGGATTTGATCATCATCCGGCCCTTCGTTTCATCCTCTGTTCATGGTCGGTTTTCGGCCATGCGACGCTTTTGACGCCTGCGTCTTCTTCCGGGCCTGCGTTAACCAGTCTCTGGCTGACAAACAAGAGAAATCGTTTTCTTGAATAGTCATGCTTGTTGTGGGATCAGATATGGGAATCGGTGCGTCAAGGATGCAGCGCGCTCGGAAATGGGCGACGAGAATTGAAAGGAGAGTATGTGAAAACGATAACGGGACCAGGCTTGTTCATCGCTCAGTTCATGGGCAAGGAAGCGCCGTTCGATACGCTCGACAATATGGCAGGCTGGGCAGCCGCGCTTGGCTATAAGGGGCTGCAGCTTCCCACCGGGGTCGGCAGTTTCATCGATCTGGAGATCGCCGCTGAAAGCCAGGATTATTGTGACGAAATTATCGGCGTCCTGGCAGCTCATGGACTGGCGGTAACGGAATTATCGACCCATTTGCAGGGGCAGCTTGTGGCTGTCCACCCAGCCTATGACACGCTTTTCGATAGCTTCGCGCCTGAAAGCCTGCGTGGGAACCCGATCGCGCGCCAGCACTGGGCGACCAACCAGCTCAAGCTTGCGGCACGGGCGAGCGCGCGTATGGGACTGAGAGCACATGCTACATTCTCAGGCGCGCTTGCCTGGCCTTATGTCTATCCCTGGCCGCAGCGACCGGCGGGCCTGATCGAGGAAGCCTTTGCCGAGCTTGGAAGGCGCTGGAGTCCGATTCTCGATGTCTTTGACGATTCCGGCGTCGATTGCGCCTATGAACTGCATCCTGGCGAGGACCTGCATGACGGAGCGACATTCGAGCGGTTCATGAAAGCCGTCGGCGATCATCCGCGCGCGTCCATCCTCTACGATCCAAGCCATTTCCTGCTGCAACAGATTGACTATCTTGGCTTCATCGATCGCTATCATCAGCGGATCAAATGTTTCCATGTGAAGGATGCGGAATTCCTGCCCAATGCGCGGACTGGCGTCTATGGCGGGTATGAGAATTGGATCGACCGCGCCGGACGCTTCCGTTCCCTGGGCGATGGGCAGATCGACTTTGGCGGCATCTTCTCGAAAATGGCCCAATATGAATTTCCCGGCTGGGCTGTGCTGGAATGGGAATGCGCACTCAAGCATCCCGAAGATGGGGCGCGTGAGGGCGCCATCTTCATACAGGATCACATCATTCGGGTGACACCGCATGCCTTCGACGATTTCGCGGCGGCGGACATGGACGCGCGGGCCAATCGGGCCTTGCTCGGCCTTTGAAGGACTAAAGTGCATCGGCGCCGACATGGGGAAATGGATCAGGAGAGCGACGGCATGCAGCGAAGAGAATGGCTTAAGGGACTATGCGCGGTGGCGATGCTGGGCGGTTGCGCGGGATTGCCCAGAAAGACGGCGTCCCGCGATGGTTTTTTTGCGCAACGGAAACTCGCCATCGGGATTCAGCTTTACACGCTCGCGCAAGCGGCGGCCGCCGATCTGGATGGCACTTTCGCCAGCCTCGCCGGAATTGGCTATGGCGCCGTGGAATTGGCGGGTCTTATGGGAAAATCGCCGGCGCAGGTCCGCGCATCCGCCGACCGGGCCGGGCTGAAGCTGACCAGTTTTCACATTCCCGCCGAATCGCGCGCGCCGGGAGATCTCAGTTTGGCGAGCGACGCGGGAAGTCTGGCTGCGGATCTGCATATGCTTGGCATTTCCCGCGTCGCGATGCCGATATTTCGTATTCCCAAGCGTCTGGGCGTCATGCAATCAGGCGAAGGCTTTCTCGCTTTTCTCACGCGCATCGCTCCCCACCTTACGGCTGACGACTGGAAGCGCGACGCTGCGCTGTTGAATGAAAAGGGCGTGGCGCTGGCGCGGGAAGGCATTGAGCTTGGCTACCATAATCATAATCCTGAATTTGCGCCGCTGGGCGGCGCCACCGGCTTCGAGATATTGATGCGGGAGACCGATCCGTCGATCTTCTTCGAAATGGATGCTGGATGGGTGGCCGCCGCCGGCTTGTCGCCGATCGAACTGCTGCGGCGCTATCCTGGCCGTTTTCGGATGATGCATGTGAAAGACATCCTGCCGTCCACCCGGCCCAATTTCGTCCTGCAGCAAAATCCGACCGAAGTCGGGAAGGGCTTGATCGACTGGTCAGTGTTGCTCGATGCGGCCTTTGACGCCGGGGTGCGGGATTTCTTCGTGGAGCAGGAACCGCCATTCACCATGGATCGCCTTGCAGCGCTCAAGATCAGCCACGACTATCTTGCGCGGTTGTAGATGATGATGGCATGGCAGGCATCCGGCGTGAGCCTCGCTCTCGCCGAGCCGCGGCCGTTGTAGCGGATCGACCAGTCGGTTGGCTGCCTCAAGCGGGCGCGGTCGTCGCTCTGGGCGAATCCAGTCGCCCAAGCGAAGGCGCGGCGCTGCTTTGCCGCACGATCAGGCGATGGGACAGGGTTACGGATTCCAGCCCGTCCTGATGACCGTCCAATATTTCCAACAGCATTCTGACCGCCCGCCTGCCAATCTGGGCGCTTGGCTGGGCGATGGTGGTGAGTGGCGGGTTGAGGAAGCGAGCAAAGCGAATATCGTCGCAGCCCACCAGCGAGACGTCGTCCGGACAGGTAAGGCCCAGATGGCGCACGGCGCGCAGCGCGCCTATGGCAAGTTCATCGCTGAAACAGAATATCGCCGACACATCATTCTCGCAGAGAAGCTGACTTGCCTCGGCAAAGCCAGACTCCACGCTAAAGTCGCCGCTGCGAACAAGGATATCGGCAAGGCCCGCATTTTGAGCGATCCGGCGTGCGCCCTCAAGCCGGTCGCGGCTCAAAGGGCTGTCGAGCGGCCCCGTGATCACGCCGATGTTGCGGTGGCCAAGATCTACAAGATGCCGCAGGGCATCAGCGCCTGCCGCGACATTGTCGATATGCACACTGGAGACTTGCAATCCCGGACTATATTCGCACCCATGGACAATGGGCATGGGAACTTCGCTCGCGGCAACCGAGGTTGCCAATATTTCCGGCAGGCGATGTCCCAGGAAAATGAATCCGTCAACCTCGCGCCGTTTAAACATGGTGGCATAGCTGTTCTCGATCACCGGGTCCGACCGGGTGTCGCCCAGCACGACTGAATAATCGGCTTCGCGCGCCGCTTCTTCCGCCCCGCGGATGACGTCAGAGAAAAAGGGATTTGAAATATCGGGTACGGTGACAAGGATCTTCGATGATTTGAGCGTCCGGAGGGAACGTGCCGCGCGATTGGGTTCATATCCCAGCTTGGCGACGGCCGCCTGGACGCGCTTACGCATAATTTCATTGACTTTATCCGGTTGGCTGAGGGTCCGCGAGACCGTCGCCACGGATACTTTTGCCATTTTCGCTACGTCACGGATTGTCGTCATGGGCGCATCATGCGGATGATAGCTCGGACTGTCGAGCAATCATCCGTCCTTAGCGGCTTTTGGGCAATGCGAAGGCGACATAGGCGGCCCCCTGAGGCCCGGCGGGATTGCGAGAGCCGCTTGTCGCGATCACTAAGAACTGACGGCCATTGACGCTGTAGGTGACCGGCGTGGCGGTGCCTGCGTAGGGAAGCTGAGTTTCCCAAAGCAGCTTGCCGGTCCGGCTGTCGAAGGCCCTGAACTTACGGTCATAGATGGTAGCGCCGATGAAGAGCAGGCCGCTGGCCGTGACGACGGGGCCGCCATAATTTTCAGAGCCGGTGTTGCCCATGCCCTTGGCGGCCAGTTCTGGATATTGGCCGAGCGGCACGCGCCAGAGATATTTACCGCTATTGAGATCGATGGCGTTGAGCGTGCCCCAGGGAGGCGTCACGGCAGGATAGCCGTCCTGGTCGATGAACTTATTATAGCCTCCGATGGTGTAGGGGGCCGGTTTGGCCGCTTGGCCGATGGCCGCCACCTCGCGGCCGCCGCCGCCAGAAGGAGGCGACTTCCCATTGTTGACGAGGAAGGCGGTGAGCGCTGCAAGCTGAGCGCCGGCCACCTGGGGGAAGCCGGGCATACGGCCCCGACCATTGGCGATCACCATGCGGATCTCATGGGGAAAAAGTCTGGACCCCACGCCGACCAGAGCTGGAATCTCCGGGGGCGACCCTTTGCGGTCGGGGCCGTGGCACGCCGAGCAATTGGCCTGGTAGACCTGCGCGCCCACATCTCCGGCCGGAGACTGCACATTGCGCACAAGTCGCGTATACCAGGGAACGTCATTCGCGTTCACGTAGAGAATGCCATGCCTGGGATCAAAGGCGGAACCGCCCCACTCGGCCCCGCCGTCGAAACCGGGAAATATGACCGTGTCCCGCTCCGTTGAGAAAGGCACGAACTGGCCTTCGCTGCGCATGGTACGGAACTTCGCAAGCGCGGCCGCATGGGCCCCCGGTGTGCGCCGGGTCAGCATATCCCTGGTCAGCCGCTGGCGGGCAAAGGGTTCCGGCAGGACCGGAAAGGGCTGGGTGGGGGAGGTGAATTCGCAGGGTACATCGCTGGCGGGCACCGCGCGTTCCTCGATGGGGAAAAGCGACTTTCCTGTTGCCCTGTCGAGGACGAAGATGAAGCCTTGCTTGCTTGTCTGTGCAACAGCATCGACCATGCGGCCTTCATGTCGCACTGTCACCAGCGTAGGCGGCGAGGGGAAATCCCGGTCCCACAGGTCGTGATGCACCGCCTGGAAATGCCATAGCCGCTTGCCATTGGCGGCATTGAGGGCGACCAGGCTGTTGCTGAAGAGATTGTCGCCCTTTCGGTCGCCGCCGAAAAAGTCGAAGACGGGCGAGCCAGTCGGCACGAAGAGGATGCCGCGCTTCTCGTCAACCGCCATGCCTGCCCAATTGTTCGATGCGCCGGCGGTCCTGTAGGCATCGGCCGGCCAAGTTTCATGGCCCTTCTCGCCGGGATAGGGGATCGTATGGAACGCCCATCTTATCTTGCCGGTGCGCACGTCATAGGCCCGGATCGTGCCGGGCGCGGCCGGTGCATTCTCCGAGGTTCGGAAACCCATGATGAGCAGGTCGTTATAGACGACGCCCGGCGTAGTGGCGAACACGGCGACGTCGTCAGGATCGCGGTCCAACCCTTCGCGAAGGTCTATGCGACCGCCCTGGCCGAAGCTCTGAACCGGCTTGCCGGTCTTGGGATCGAGCGCATAGACGAAATTGAGGCTGGAAACGAAGAGGCTCCGCCCAGTGCGATCGGACCAGTAGGACATGCCGCGGACGGGCTGGCCGCTCGTCAGGCCCGAATTGAAGCGCCACAGCAGCTTTCCGGTTGCTGCATCAAGGGCGAAGGCCGACTGGTCGGCGCCATAGCCGTAAAGGATGTTATCGATGACGAGCGGGGACGTCTGGAGGCCACCCTGCGCGCCTGCATCGAACCGCCAGGCCTGCGTCAGCTGGGCGACATTGCCCGGATTGATCTGGCTCAACCTTGAGAAGCGTTGTCCATTCTCCCCGCCATAAGTCTTCCATTCGCCTGGGTTCGGTCCGTTGCCTGAGCAGGCGGCAAGCAACAGCATACCCGTTGCAATCAACGAAATGAAGGCTCGGCGCGCCGAAATCTTGTTCGCCATGTCAGTCCCTGGTTCCGATCAGTCGGCGGCGGGTATCGCCGCTCTCAGCTTTCTCAAGAATGGAAGTTGCCGCATCGGCGGAAGGTGCGTCGCGGATCGTCATCGCCGGCCTGTGCTGTTGCTGGGACGTCCTCTACGCGCCGGCCTGCCTTCCGCTGGCAGCAGCTGCTCATGAAGGCTGGCATAGGCAAAGCCATATTGTCTGTAAAGCATTTCTCTCAGAGCACTCTCATGGCCAGGCCGACCTATGATGAAGAAGCACTTATAAGACGAGATTGCGAGCCAGTTGAGAATCGGGTTGACATTTTTAGCGCGAGTGATCATTCGCATATCAAGAAAACGATTTCTAAGGTTCGCTGTGACAATGGCGGGTCAAAGATGCAATGGGAGGGTGTTGTGAAAAATCGTCTATTTTCGTCTACCGCGTTTATCGGCTTGGCGTGCATGAGCGTTGCCGCCCACGCGCAGCAGGCGCCACAGGATGGCGGAGGCGACACTGGCGACATCGTCGTGACCGCGCAGAAGCGCACCGAAAATGTCCAGGACGTTCCCAAACAGGTCGATGTGCTGAGTAGTGAAGTGCTGGTGAGCGCCGGCGTTACCCGGCTCAACGAATTGTCCAACATTTCGCCCTCGGTTACCGGGTCCGATCAGACGCAGAATGCCCGCGCGCCGGGCATTCGCGGCATCGTGTCAATCGCCAACTCGATCGGCGTCCAATCGCAGACCGGCATCATCGTCGACGACATTCCGTTGCCGACCTATTCGACGCTGGCCAACGAATTGACCGATGTTCAGCGCGTCGAAGTTTTCGCTGGTCCCCAGTCCACCCTGTCGGGTCGTAATGCCGCCGGCGGCATCATCAACATCGTGACCCGCGCGCCCAGCTTTACGCCAAGCGCCGATTTCGCCTTTGAGCAGACGACGGACGAGCAGACCCGGTTCAACGTGTTCGCAACGACGCCGGTCAGCAATACGGTCGCGTTCAGCGTTTCCGCCTTCCTCAATCATTGGGCCGGAAACCTGCGCAACAGCGAAAAGCCGGGAAAATTCGGAGGCTGGAAGACCGAAGGCGTGCGCGCCAAACTGCTCTGGCAGCCTAGCGAAGCCTTTTCTGCCCTGTTGACAGGCTATTATCTTTCGACCGATCGCACGGCGGGTCCGTTCATCGCCGGCGGTCCCTATTTCCGTGCCGACAATCCCGCAGCCTATCTGACGCTCGACCAGGGACGCAATCCGCTGTCCGCGCTGCCCTATACGATTAAGAATGGCAATCGCACCTTCACTTCGGAACAGACGGCGACAGCCGATACGCGCGATAAGGGACTTTCGCTGCGTCTGGATCTGGATGTGGGTGACCTGGGCACCTTGTCGTCGATCACTTCTTATTCGAAGAGCGCTCAGCCTCGCGCGGACGTCTTCTTCGGTTACCCGGACAATCCGGCGACCTTTTTTGCCTATACCGACGTACAAACTGAATATAAAACGCAGGAAATCCGTCTGGCGTCGCCCTCTAGCGGCAACCTGACCTATCTGGTCGGAGCCATCTACACCGACACGGCGATCGACCAGCCCTATGTCCGGCGGCAGGTCTTCCCGGTAAACTGGTTGCGCTATGTCGATCAGAAGAGTTTTGCGGTCTTTGGCCGCGCAACCTGGCAGTTCACCGACAAGGATTATCTGACGGGGGGGCTTCGCTACCAGCATGACAAGCAGGATTATCGCTGGGACTTCCGCAATGTGGCGACAGACGCCGTAACCCGCACCTCCGCGGGTGACAGCGGCTATGGTTTCTGGGGCGGCGAGGCCAGCCTGCGGCATGAATTTACGCCGGATGTCTCCATCTATGCCACTTATTCCCGCGCGGAGACGGGCGAGGCCTATGACGTGGAGAATAATGCCGCAGCGTCCATAGGCGAACTGGTGCCGCTGGAAAGCGAAACCGTCAACAATATAGAAGCTGGCATGAAGGCGCGCTTCTTCGATCGGCGGGTCACATTCAACATCAACGGCTTCCTGGCGAACTATAAAAATTATCAGGTTCAGTCGATCGATTCGAGCAATCCTGGCGTTGCGCCGGTCATTCGCCTCCTCGCGATCGGCAAGGTGCGGACCCGCGGCGTGGAAACCCAACTGAGTTTCCGGGCCATCGATGGCCTGACCCTGTCCACCGCCGGCTCCTACACCGACTCCTATATCGTCGATTATCCCGGTGCTGCCTGCTATCAGGGGCAAACCGCAGCTCTTGGTTGCATGGCGCTTCCGCAGGGCGGCACGTCGCAAGGCAATATTGCCGGACATCGCCTCCCCAATTCGCCGCGCTGGAAGGGGACGGCTAGCGTCGATTATCGCACGCCGATCGGGGGAGGCGTCGATATCACCGGCAACATATTCTACCGCTATCAGAGTTCGGTGATCTACGACCTGCTTGGCAATCCCAATACGCGCCAGCGCGGTTATGGCGTCCTCAATCTGCGCGCCGGTCTTGCCTCGTCGGACAGCGGCTGGTCACTCGACTTCTTCGTCAACAATGTCACCAACAAGCATTTCCTTGTCGGTATCGGCGATGCGTCCAACCGTTTCACCGCGCCTGCAGGTACAGCCGCGCCCACCACCCTTGTGGCTCGCTACGACCGTGCCAGCTTCCGCTATGGCGGCGTGCGCGCGACATTATCTTTCTGAAGCCGGACGAGGCGATTGAGTTGTTGCGCGACTGCACGCGCGCAACCGGGGGCGGCATCCATGCCTGGGTGCCGCCCTTTTCTGCGGCAAACCGGACCATCGACAAATTGGCGCCGACCTGCACGATCGCATCGACATCGTCGCCATCCAACGCCAGCACCGTATCGCGCAGTCGGTTGCGCGTGCGACAGCACTCGATGCGCTATATCACGGCTTTGCGCCCTGGGTGACGTGCTGGGCTGGCGGAAGAAGTTCGGCGTGCTGGGGCCATCGACCAACGGTGGTGCAGCCCGATTTCGACGATCTGCGTGCCGGCGTCACCAATCATTACAGCCGCATCATCGTGGAGGATGCCAACGCGCTGTCCGCCGTCACCTTCTACGGCGGTGCGGAAGGATCAGCGCGGTGGTCGAAGGCGATCGAGGATGTCGCAGGCATTCCGCTTTGCACGGGCGCGCAATCGCTGATCGCCGCATTCAACGCTCATGGCGGAATCAGGAAAGTAGCGGCTTTGTCGCCCTATTACCCTGTCGCCAATGCGGAGGTCGCCAATTTTACGAGCGACCATGGCGTGACCATGGTGCGCGACACGCCGCTGCTCTGCCCAAGCTGGACTGCGATCGCGGAGGTGCCCGCGACACTGGTTGAAAAGCCTGTCACCATTACCGTGTCCACGCCCATCTCGTTCGCGCGCGGTTGCAATGTGTCGGGGAAAGCGCCGTCCGGCGATCCGCGTGGGAAGGCGCGCAACGCTGGCGCCTTTCGCAAGAACATGCCGCCATCCGTGCCGCCCGGCTCATAGACCAGGTTGGTGAAGATCATCGGCACGCCGGCATCGCGGGCGGCGACGAGGCGCTTGTTGGAAGCGAGCGCATCCTCTACCCCGGCATCGCCATCGCCCCGAAATGCGTCACCATCGAGATGTCGCATGAGAGGAGGCGCCCCTGATGTGGAACGCCTCCAGCACAAGATCAGCCGTTCAGCTGATCCTTCACGGCCTTCGCCGGCGTGAACGTAAGCTTTTTCGACGCAGCGATCTGAATGGTCGCGCCAGTCGAGGGGTTGCGGCCTTCACGGGCCGGGCTATCCTTGACCTTGAATTTGCCGAAGCCGTTTAGCGAGATTTCTTCGCCTTTCGCAGCAGCGCCGGCGATCTGCACGAATACGGCGTCGACGAGCTTGCGAGCATCAGCCTTGGTGAGGTCATGCTCGCCGGCGAGGGCGTCGGCTAGGTCGCTATTGTTCATATCGCATCCTTCTTGATAGTGAAGCGCTTCCATTAGAGGCTGCAACGATCGTATCAAAGCCTGATTTTAATTGGGTGCCGCAGCATCGCGAGCAGGGTTGCGCCGACCAGCGAACCGAGCGCCATGACGAGAGCCACAGCCGGGAGGCCGAAATCGAGCGTGAAAAGGAAGCCTGCGAGGATCGGACCCAGTGCTGCTCCGCCGCGGCCGATGCCGATGACGATGCCGGTCCCGCCGGCGCGCACCGCGGTCGGGAAGGAATGGGCCACCAGCGCATAGAGGCCGACCACCGCGCCATTGGTGAAGAAGCCCGCGCAGGCGGCGATCAGACTAAGGCCGGCGAGCGTCGTCTGCCCCTGGCCAAAGAGCGTCACCATCACGGTGGAGGCGACCATCGCCAACATGACAAGTGCGCGCAGCGGTAGCCGCCAACTGAGCGCGCCCAGCAGCAGCGCGCCGGCGAGACCGCCGACATTGGCCCAGACTAGCACGCCGCCCGCGGCGGATGGTGCGAAACCCATGTCCACGACAATCTTGGGCACCCATTTCAGGATGAAGTAGAAGGTCATGATGTGGCAGAAATAAGCGAGCGTCAGCAATATGGTGGTTCGTGCAAGGCCGGGTGCGAACAGAGCCGCGAAGGACGGCTTTGTCGCGGTAGGATCGGGCGCGGGCAAGGCGTCGGCAGGGGCGTGGCCCATGCGGGCAAGCAGGCGGTTGATCCGCGCCAAGGCGCCTTTGGGGCGCTTTTGTAACAGGAAGCCGATCGATTCGGGCAGCAGCCAGAGCGAGACGGGCAGGAAGAGGGCCGTAACGCCGCCGCCGAACAGGAAGATGTCGCGCCAGTCGCCCGCAACCAGCAAGTGCGAGGCGACAGACCCGCCCAGGATCGCGCCGACCGGGTAGCCCGCCGCCATGATCGCGACGGCGAGGCTGCGCGAGCGGGCGTTGGACAGTTCGGCGACCATGGCGTTGGTGCAGGCGAGCATCCCGCCGATGCCGAGGCCGGTAAGCAGACGGATAAGCGAGAGCGACACTACGTCCCACGCCTGGGTCGCGCCGGCCATGCCCGCCGCCATGACGACGAGGCAGCCCAAGATGGTCGGGCGGCGGCCGATGCGGTCGGCCAAGTTGCCAAGAAGCACCGATCCGATCGCCATGCCGATCAACTCCATCGACAGGACGAGGCCGAGCGCGGCGCGATCAATCCCCCATTCCGCGGCGATGCCGGGCGAGGCGAAGCTAATGGCCAGCACGTCGAAGCCGTCGAGCGCGTTTAGCAGGATGCACAGGATGATCGCCGCTATCTGGAGCCGGCCCATGGGGGCTTCGTCCAGCCTGTGCCTGATGTCGGTCATCCTTGGTCCCGCCCCCCTATACTTTATCATCCGTCAGTGTCAGCCGACCGCGAAAATGTCCAGCGCGACATGGTCCTTGAAGCGGGCGGCGGCGCACAGGAAGACGGTGCGGCCGAGCCAGGCGTGGGGGCCGTCGCCCGCCACCTCGAAACGCGGGGTGGTGCGGAAATAATAGAGAGATGGGTCCACCACTTCGCCCGCCGCGATGCGGGCCAGCACCGGCGCGGGGCCATGGCGATAGCCGGGATTGACGACGGAGATGACCGCGCCATCATCCGCTTGCAGCGAATAGCGGGCGAGGATGTCGGCGGTGCCGTCCGTCCGGATCGATTGCCAGTCCGCGCCGCCGGGCAGCACTTTGCCGGTGAGGCGCGGGCCATCGACGCTGCCGCCGGTGATGGGTATGACCCGCTTACGCACGCCATCGACCATGCCCAGTTCCTGCGGCGCGCCGATCAGAACGCGCAGGCGCATGGCGAGGCTGAGCGAGGGGGTGGCGAGCGCGCCGCCGGGCGCCGCGGCGAGCGGGGCGGCGGCGCCGGCAAGAGCCAGGCCGGGCAAGGCCGTGAGCAGGCCGCGGCGGTGCATGTCGCTCGTCATCATCTCTCCCTGCCCGCCGACGTGGCGGCGTTTGCCACAGGCATAAAGGATGATGGCGTGATGGCAAATATGGTCCATGATTTTGCCGAAAACCAGGTCGGTTCCGGCACGCGCGGTGCGGTGTGGGTGAACCGGGCGGAGGCTGGCGACTTCATCCTTCCGCTTGGCTTATGCCTGACCATATGGGAAAGGCGCTGGGGGGCGTGCGTGAAACTGGATGCCGGATAGATTATGAAGCCGTTGCCGATCGACAGGATGATGCGGGCCGCCCGTTGCGCGCTGGGTGGGCTGACGCTGGCCATGCTGGCGCCTGCCGCGGTGGGTGCGGCGGAACCTGCGCCGTTCGAATTGCCCGGCCCGGCGCTGGACATATTGGTGATGCGCGGCGACCAGAGCCTGCCGATCGCGCAAGTGCCCAGCCTGTCCGAAGGCGACCGGCTGTCGATCGAGGCGGATCTGCCCGCCGATCAGGGCGCGCGCTTCATCCTGGTGTCCGCCTTCCTGCGCGGCGCGACCAATCCGCCGCCCAAGGACTGGGTCCGGTTCGCCGAGACTTGGAAGAAGAAGGACAAGGACAAGGCGCTGGTGCTGACGGTGCCCAAGGGCGCGCGGCAGATGGTGCTGTTCCTGGTGCCCGACACCGGCGGAGCGGAGGGCGTATTGTCCGACGCGGTGCGGGGGAAGCCTGGCGAATTCGTGCGCGCGACGCAGGATCTGAACCAGGCGTCGCTGGACCGGTCGCGGCTGGACGCCTTCATGGCGGCGATCAAGGCGCAGGAAAACAGCCATCCCGAATATCTGCGCAGCGTCGCGCCGACGCTGGCGCGCAGCCTGGCGATGAAGCTGAACGAGGAATGCCTGTCCAAGGTGGTCGAGATGCAGGCGGCCTGCCTGCTCGACAATCGCGACGCGCTGGTGTTGTCGGACGTCCATAGCAGTTCGATCGCCGAAACGCTGACCGGGGCGCCCACCGACTTGGCGCTGCAACTGGCCGCGACGCGCGAGGCGGGCTATGGCTTTTACAGCCCCTATATCGGCGTGGTGCGCGACATCGCGAAGATATTCGGCGCGTTCAGCAGCCCGCAATTCGACTATCTGCCGACCCTGAGCGTGCGCAAGCCAGAGGGGATGTCGCTGTTGCTGAACGCCGCGCCGTCCTTCCAGAAACCCAAGTCTGTGATGGTGGTCGCCATGCCCTCGATCGAGGCGGACAGTCCGCCGCGCCTGCGCCGCAGCGGCGACGCGCCGATCTGCGTGGCGCGTGCGGGCACGGTGTTGCCAGTGGAGGGCGCTCCGCTGATCTTTTCCACCCCCTATGCGCGCGAGGTGAAGCTGGCGCTGAAGACGGCGTCGGGCGAGACGGTAGACCTGCCGCTGGAGGCGCGCGCCGACCGGGGCGGTTATGTGCTGACCGGCGATGATGCGCCGCCAGCGTTCAAAGGAACGGTGCAGGGCCATCTTTTTGGCCGATGGGGCTTCGATCGGTTCGAGGGGCCGGACTTCATGGTGCAGATGCCCGATGCGGGCGGATGGACGGTGGAGGGCGATAGCGCCGCTCTGGTCGTCGGGCGCGACAATGGGCTGGTGCTGAAGGGTGGCGCGCCCGCCTGCGTCGAAAGCGTGATGTTGCGACAGGGGGAGGGCGCGCCCAAACCGATGGAATGGAAGGTGCAGGGGCGCGACGCGCTGGCGCTGACCGTGCCGCTGACCGATCGCAAGCCCGGCGCGCTCAGCATCGAGGTCAAATATCAGGGCGTCGCCCAGCCGTCGGCGATTGCGCTGCGCAGCTATGCGCAGGCGAGCCGACTGGACGGACTGCTGCTCCATGCCGGGGACAAAACGGCGCTACTGTCCGGGCAACGGCTGGACCAAGTGGAGAGCGTGGATGTGAACGGCCTGCTGATGCGGCCGGACGGGCTGACGCGCGACGGGGCGGTGGACCGGCTGCGGCTGGTGGGGCAGAGCGATGCGGTCGCGCTCGAAGCCGGCAGCGCGGCGACGGCGCGGGTCAAGCTGCGCGACGAGCGGAGCGTGAGCCTTGCCCTGACGGTGGCGGACGCGCGACCGCAGATAGGACTGCTGAGCAAGGATGTCAGCCTGGGCGCGCCGCCCGCGAACGGCAAGGTGCTGGCGCTCAATGGCGACAATCTGTTGCCGGACAATGGCCAGCTCGTCTTTTCGGTGCGGGCGGGCGAGGGCACGAAATTGAGCGCGAGCGACGCGATCGAGGTTGCGCCGGTCGAGGATGGCGCGACGATCCGACTGACCGCCGCCAATGGCCTGCGGCTGGAAAGTCCCTATGTGATGGTCGCCACGCTGGACCCCAAGGCGATGGCGCCGTCCCTGTTTGGCCCCTTGCGCTTTCGCCTGCTGCGCGGGGGCGAGGCGAGCGACTGGCAACCGCTGGTGACGCTGGCGCGGCTGCCGCAGATCGCGGCGGTTTCGTGCGCAGCGAAGGCGGACGGTTGCACGATCACGGGGCGCGACCTGTTCCTGATCGATGCGGTGGGCGCGACGCCGACTCTCGACCAGGCGGCGCAGGTGGCGCATGGCTATACCGGCTCTGCGCTCAAGGCGCCCGCGCCGCAGGACGGCAAACTCTATTTGCGGCTGCGCGACGCACCCGATAGCGTGGTGACGCTGCCTGCGGCCTGATCGTCGGCGGATAGTCCATTCATGCTTGGTCGCGTTGCCCCTGAAGTGCTGATCCGACGGCGCCAGGTCGGTTGAATCGTCCAAATAAGCGGCTGGTCCCGCCATGGGCGTGCGCTTGGCGACCCGGCATCATGTCCTCCAATGCCAAAGGACATGGAGAGGATGATCATGAAGACGCAGGTCGCGATCGTGGGCGCTGGACCCGCCGGGCTGATGCTGGGGCATCTGCTGCGGGTCGAGGGGATCGAGGCGGTCATCGTCGAGCGGGCCTCGCCCGACTATGTGCTGGGCCGCATCCGCGCCGGGGTGTTGGAGCGCACCACCACCGACCTCATGGACCGGCTGGGGCTGGGCGCGCGGATGCACGCGGAGGGGCTGCCGCATGACGGCTTTCATCTGGCCGATGGGGAAAGGCTGATCCGCATCGACATAGCGGCGCTGACCGGCAGGCAGGTGATGGTCTATGGCCAGACCGAAGTGACCCGCGACCTGATGGAGGCTGCGCCCGAACGCGGGCTGGAGATCATCTACGACGCCGCCGATGTGGCGCTGCACGATGTCGATGGCGACGCGCCCTACATCACCTATAGCAAGAACGGCGCGACCCATCGGATCGACGCGCAGTTCCTGTGCGGCTGCGACGGCTTCCACGGCCCCTCGCGCAAGGCGATGCCGGCGTCGGTCGCGCGCCATTATGAGAAGGTCTATCCCTTCGGCTGGCTCGGCATCCTGGCGGATGTGCCGCCGTGCAACCATGAGCTGATCTACGCCAATCACGAGCGCGGCTTTGCGCTGGCCTCGATGCGGTCGGCGACGCGCAGCCGCTATTATGTGCAGGTGGCGCTGGACGAAAAAGTCGAGGACTGGTCCGACGACCGGCTGTGGGACGAGCTGGCGATCCGGCTGGGGCCGGAGGCGGCGGCGCATATCACCCGTGGCCCCGCGCTGGAAAAGTCGATCGCGCCGCTGCGCTCCTTCGTATTCG
>NZ_KQ130438.1:0-2500 GCF_001046645.1 Sphingobium cupriresistens LL01 | reverse complement strand
GGATGATTGCCGTTGGGGGTAGAGCACTGGATGGTTGCGGGGGTCGCGAGATCTACCAACACTAACCAAACTCCGAATACCAACGAGTCTAGTCCGGCAGACAGACGGCGGGTGCTAAGGTCCGTCGTCAAAAGGGAAACAGCCCTAACCTACAGCTAAGGTCCCCAAGTCATCACTAAGTGGGAAAGCATGTGGGATTTCCAAAACAACCAGGAGGTTGGCTTAGAAGCAGCCATCCTTTAAAGAAAGCGTAACAGCTCACTGGTCTAAACAAGAGATCCTGCGGCGAAGATGTAACGGGGCTAAAGTGATGCACCGAAGCTTAGGGTTCAGTCTTTGACTGAGCGGTAGCGGAGCGTTCCGTAGGCCGTTGAAGCGGGAGGGTAACCGACCGTGGAGGTATCGGAAGTGCGAATGCAGACATGAGTAGCGATTAACAGTGTGAGATGCACTGTCGCCGAAATTCCAAGGGTTCCTGCTTAAAGCTAATCTGAGCAGGGTAAGCCGGCCCCTAAGACGAGCCCGAAGGGGGTAGTCGATGGGAACCACGTTAATATTCGTGGGCCTGGAGGTGTGTGACGGATGGCGTAAATGGTCTGGGCTTATTGGATTGCTCCAGGCTGTGAAGTTGTCCCAGGAAATAGCCCCTCCGTATAGACCGTACCCTAAACCGACACAGGTGGAATGGTAGAGTATACCAAGGCGTTTGAGAGAAGTATCCTGAAGGAACTCGGCAAATTGCCTCCGTACCTTCGGAAGAAGGAGGCCCCACATAAGCGCAAGCTCTTGTGGGGGGCACAGGCCAGGGGGTAGCGACTGTTTAGCAAAAACACAGGGCTCTGCTAAGTCGGCTTCAAGACGACGTATAGGGCCTGACGCCTGCCCGGTGCCTGAAGGTTAAGAGGAGGAGTGCAAGCTCTGAATTGAAGCCCAGGTAAACGGCGGCCGTAACTATAACGGTCCTAAGGTAGCGAAATTCCTTGTCGGGTAAGTTCCGACCTGCACGAATGGCGTAACGACTTCCCCACTGTCTCCAGGATATGCTCAGCGAAATTGAATTCTCCGTGAAGATGCGGAGTACCCGCGGTTAGACGGAAAGACCCCGTGCACCTTTACTGCAACTTCAGAGTGGCATTAGGAAAGAGCTGTGTAGCATAGGTGGGAGGCTTTGAAGCATCGACGCCAGTTGATGTGGAGCCATAGGTGAAATACCACCCTGCTGTTTTCTGATGTCTAACCTCGTACCGTTATCCGGTACAGGGACCCTCTGTGGTGGGTAGTTTGACTGGGGCGGTCGCCTCCTAAAGAGTAACGGAGGCGCGCGATGGTGGGCTCAGGACGGTTGGAAACCGTCTGTTAGAGTGCAATGGCATAAGCCCGCCTGACTGCGAGACTGACAAGTCGAGCAGAGACGAAAGTCGGTCATAGTGATCCGGTGGTCCCTCGTGGAAGGGCCATCGCTCAACGGATAAAAGGTACGCCGGGGATAACAGGCTGATGATTCCCAAGAGCTCATATCGACGGAATCGTTTGGCACCTCGATGTCGGCTCATCACATCCTGGGGCTGGAGCAGGTCCCAAGGGTTTGGCTGTTCGCCAATTAAAGTGGTACGTGAGCTGGGTTCAGAACGTCGCGAGACAGTTTGGTCCCTATCTGCCGTGGGCGTCGAAATTTGAGAGGAGTTGACCCTAGTACGAGAGGACCGGGTTGAACATACCTCTGGTGTACCAGTCGTTCCGCCAGGAGCGCAGCTGGGTAGCTATGTATGGACGGGATAACCGCTGAAAGCATCTAAGCGGGAAGCCTCCCTCAAGATAAGATTTCTCAGGACGGTCGAAGACCACGACCTTGATAGATCGGATGTGGAAGTGCGGTAACGCATGAAGCTAACCGATACTAATTGTCCTATTCGCGCTTAAACGGTTCACTTGTGAACCGCAGAGTCCCACCATCAACGACAATGCTGGTCTCCAGCGCATGTCAGCGATCGGTCGGTTGTTAAGCCAGCCCGGATATACGCTTACAAAACATACACCAAACGCGGCTGTTGCCGTGTTTGGCAAGCAAATACTCATGTGCACGGCATCGATCAAAAACCCATATATGCGCCAGCTTCATTGCTTGGTGACCATAGCGTCTGTGACCCACCCGATCCCATCCCGAACTCGGCCGTGAAACCAGTCTGCGCCGATGGTACTATTGCTCAAGCACTGGAAGAGTAGGGCGTCGCCAGGCATTGAAGCTCGCGCATATATCGGAAACAAAAACCCATTCATAACGTCTCATAAAAGGGCGACCCAAAAGGTCGCCCTTTTACCGTTGGTGACGCGGGATGAAGCAGCCCGCCGTCAGACCGCAAAAGCGGGATGACAAGCAAAAATGCTTCGCAGGCTGCAAAACGCAGCCCATGTTGGTGACGCGGGATGGAGCAGCCCGGTAGCTCGTCAGGCTCATAACCTGAAGGTCGTAGGTTCAAATCCTACTCCCGCAACCAACATA
>NZ_KQ130437.1:0-239726 GCF_001046645.1 Sphingobium cupriresistens LL01 | reverse complement strand
ATATCCTGCGGACGACCGGAACCGAAAGCGCTACATCCTGTACGGGCATTTCAAACAGGCACCCGAGGATGTTCCAAGGATCTTGCTCGGCGACCTGCAACGCATCCTCATCCAACGCCCGTATAAGGTCGACGACGCAACGGGCGAAAAAGCCAGAACCGTAGTGAATCTTCAAACGAAACTTGGCGCGTCCGATCAGGACCTTGTTGCGTTCTGCAACCAGTTTACTGTCGAACTCAGCCAGCCCTTCGATCAGCATCGGGTGCGGGTAATCGCCGAGCTCCGGACGGCGCTCGGCGTTACGAAGATCGAGGCCGAAAGTTTTAGCTATCCCTCAGCACTCTCCGCGATGGCGGGCCTTTCGAGCGCGCGGGCTAAGCTCGACCGCACAACGACGCGAAAGGCATTCCTCCAGCAGATCCGCCCGAAAATGGCTCTCTACTCGGCCTGGGCCCTCCGGATGGAAGGGGAGATCGCCTACTGTCGAAAAATTCGCGAGCTGCACTTTGCTAGGCTCAATATCGACAGCCATGACCGTTTCTTTGTAATCAGCCTGCCCGATACTGACGGTATCGAGGAACTCCATGGTCTTGTGCAGCACATCATCAGCCGTTGGAGCAGCCACAAGATAAACAGCAAGCCCGACCGCGAGCGATACGCACCTATCTTCTTCCTGCCCGACCTCGACCCGCCGGTACTTGCTCAGCTCAAGCTCCGTCTGGTCGATGACAGCCACAAGATATCGGATGGCTATGCGTTCAACGGAGCGCCGTTCACAACGGAGCATCTGATGCTCGCTCAGACGCGGCAATACCCGGTGTCGGCACGGTTCGTTATGGATCACGACCAGTTTAACGCGGCGCTGGCCGCATCGAAGCGCGGCCGGTTGATCATCCAGCTTCATACTGGCGAGCCTCATTCTATCGACCCGGCGATTCAGCAGATTACGGTGCCAATAAGCTCGGCCAGCATGGCCAAGAAAATCATATAGGGGAGAGTCCGGATGTCCGGGGAAGATGAGATCAATGCCGAAGTCGTGTCGGTTTTTCCGAACAAAGTTCGTATTGCCGTCGACAATCTTTCCTCATTCCAGCTCGCCGAGCAGTCTCTGCGCGTCGGATCGTTCCTCAAGATTTCCGACAATGACGATGTTTCGCTCATCTGCATCATCGAGAATTTCTCGATCGAGATGCGGGAGAAGGCCGGCGATGCCAAGCGTGTCTACATGATTGAAGCCTACCCGCTCGGAACGCTGTCTGCGGGGGTCTTCCGCCGTGGGGGCGATGAGCTTGCAATCCCGCCCAAGAAGGTCGTGCCGGCCACGAGATCCGAGATTGCCGCGATTTATGCCAACGCTTTCGAGGAAGATCAGCGCTGTTGTTTCTCTTCGCTTACCCGACAGCGGGACGTGAAAGTGCCGGTCCACGGCGACCGCTTTTTTAACAAACACATCGCGGTGGTGGAAGCGACCGGATCTGGAAAATCCTCCAGCGTGGCGACGATCCTGCAAGAGGCGACCTCAGCAAAGGCAGGCGAATATAGTGGGTTGAATAACTCGCATATCGTCATATTCGACATTCACGGCGAATATAAATCAGCATTTCCGGGCGCCAATTTGCTCTCGGCGGACGACATCGTCTTGCCCTATTGGTTGTTGAACGATGGCGAGATGGACGACATGTTCCTCGAGTCCGGCGACAGCAACAACTACAACCAGGAAGCTCTGCTCCGCTCAATAATTACACATTGCAAGGAGCTCGCAAATCCTGGCGCTACGAAGGTAAATTTTGACAGCCCATTGCGGTACGATATCGGGCACCTTCAGAACTGCTTTGCGAATCTCTCTCGGGAAACGAAAGATGCAAATGACCCGCTCACCATCGAGACCAAGGCTGGCGTGATCACAACTTTCGCGGACGACCGCGAACGCCTAACGGCCTATGCAACGGATCGCGTCGATTTTGCGGCGAAGAAGACGGGCAAGATCAACAGCGGACCCTACGCGGACGGCACGATCGACAAATTTGTCCGCCGGATTGCGGCGAAAATCAGCAACTCCCGCCTCAACTTTATGTTTGGCGAGAAGGCCGCAGCGTCCAGCCTTGAAGACGTCCTTCGCCAAATTACCGGCTACGACAAAACCAGCAGCGCAAATGTCACCATCATCGATTTGAGCGGTATTCCCTTCGAGGTTCTTAGCATCACGGTTTCACTGGTAACTCGGCTCCTCTTTGACTTCGCCTATCATGCGCGCCGCGAGACTGGCACCTGCGCAGTTCCCTTTCTGCTAGTCTATGAAGAGGCGCACAAATACGCTCCACGCAGTGACCTCTCACGCTTTAAGGCATCCCTGAATTCAATCGAAAGGATTGCCAAGGAAGGCCGCAAGTATGGCGTCAGTTTGATGATTTCGAGCCAACGACCGTCAGAGATATCGGAGACGATTTTCTCTCAGTGCAGCAATTTCCTAGCGATGCGCCTGACCAATCCCGACGACCAAGCATATGTCAAACGCCTGCTGCCGGATACACTCGGCAACCTGACGGCGGGATTGCCCGCGCTTGAGCAGGGAGAAGCTCTGCTGATCGGGGACGCAGTTGCGATGCCCTGCGTCGTTTACGTCAAACCCTGCTCTCCGCAGCCTTCGTCCAACGATATCCGGTACTACGAAATCTGGAAGAACCCGTGGTACGCTGGCGGCTTTCCGGGCAGTTTCGACCAATGGCTGAAGTAACGCGGGCGGGTTCGAATGGATTTGACGTGACCCCCGCTTTTCATCCACCGGCGACCAGAGACGGACCGTTATTGTCGCGCAGGAGCACCGGTGAAGCAACTGGCGGATTTAAACCCGCCCGTTGCTTATCGAGCTGGGCGGCGGTGGACCGGTACCTCATCGGATCGACTGTTTGCAAAACATCGCAGTCATTTGCATCGCTCCGAGGGGGGGGGCGTTCTCGGTGTCGCCAAGGCTTCGAGCATGTCGGCATAGCGACAGCGCGTGCCAGCGTGCTGTCGGAGTGTCAACGGCGGAGCAAAAGTCGGCCATTCGGCGGCGTAAAACCAGGCCATCGTGTTACATGCCGGGGGGAGTGGCGTGAGGGCGTAGCCCGAGGGCCACTCCCCCCGGCATTGGTGTAATTTTCAGGGTCTGGTTTTGGCCTTGCGGGCCCGGCTGTGCGCGAGGCGATAGCTTTCGCCGTTCATCTCGAGGATGCTGACGTGATGGGTCAGGCGATCGAGGAGCGCGCCTGTGAGACGCTCAGATCCGAAGGTTTCGGTCCATTCGTCGAAGGGCAGGTTGCTGGTGATGAAGGTGGAGCCGCGTTCGTAACGCTGGGAGATCAGCTCGAACAACAGTTCGGCGCCGGTCTTGGAGAGCGGCACAAAGCCCAGTTCGTCGATGATGAGCAGCTTGTATCCGGCCATCTGCTTCTGGAAGCGCAGAAGACGGCGCTCGTCGCGGGCCTCCATCATTTCGCTGACCAGCGCTGCCGCGGTGGTGAAGCCCACCGACAGTCCTTTCTGGCATGCTGCCAGTCCGAGCCCCAACGCTACGTGCGTCTTTCCGGTGCCTGATGGCCCCAGAGCGATGGCGTTCTCACGCCGCTCGATCCACTCGCAGCGCGCCATCTCGAGCACCTGCATCTTGTTGAGCCTGGGGATGGCGGCGAAGTCGAAGCTGTCGAGGCTTTTGACGGCGGGGAAGCGCGCGGCCTTGATGCGCCGCTCGACCATGCGACGCTCCCTGTCGATCATTTCCATCTCGACGAGGCGGGCGAGGAAGCGGATATGATCGACGCCTTCAGCGGCACATTGCCGCGCGAGCTTGTGATGCTCACGCAGGCACGTAGGCAGCTTGAGCGCCTTGAGATGGTGAGCGAGAAGGATCTCCGGGGCCTGATCGCTCATGCGGCCTCCTGCCGGTCGGAGAGCAGGCTCAGATAGGCTCTGGCAAAGGTCTTCTCGACCGTGGTGCGTGGCAGGAAGGGATAGACGTCCAGGTCCAGCCTGGGCGGTACGCGTTCGATCCGGCACAGGACGAGGTGCTTGACGGCATCGAAGCCGATGGCGCCAAGATCGATGGCCTGTTCGACCGCCGCCTGGAGATCGGCGAGGGTGAACGTTTCCAGCAGGCGCAGTACCTGCACATATTCGCGCCTGCCATGTTTGTGCATGCGCCCTTCCATCAACCGCTGCAGTGTCGTGAACGCTTCGGGCAGGTCCCAGCCCTGCAAAGGCGCAGCCTGGTCGAATGCGTTGATCTTCTGCTCGATCAGCGGGAGATAATGGAGCGGGTCGAAGACAACCTCCTCGCGGGCATAGCAACGAGGATGACGGGCGATGACTTCGCTGCGGCAGCCGATCACCACCTCATCGACATAGGCCCTGATCCAGACCTCCTGATGGCCCCAGGCCACCGGAACCGAATAATCGTTGGTCCTGTAGCGCACCAGGGATTGCGAGGAGACCCGCCCGCCTTTCTGATCGCAGGCCTCGAAGGGTGTAGCGGGCAGAGGCTGCATGGCCGCGAGATCGCGCTGCAGCCGCTCACCGATCGTCTCGCTCTGCCCGCGCACCTTGTCCTGCTGGCGCTTGCGGCATTGCTCCTCCAGCCACAGGTTGAACGCCTCCCAGGTCGGGAACTTCGGGATCGGCACCATGAAGTTGCGCCGGCAATAGCCTACCAGCCCCTCCACATTGCCTTTCTCGTTCCCCTTGCCCGGGCGAGCATAGCGGTCGCGGATCACGTAATGTGACAGGAAAGCGCTGAACAGCGTGGCACGCTGCCGCGTGCCGTCGGGCAGGATCTTCGTCACAAGGCAGCGATCGTTGTCATAGACGATCGAGCGCGGTACCGCGCCGAAAAACGCGAAGGCATGCACGTGTCCGTCCACCCAGGCCTCCGCCACCGCCGCCGGATAGGCCCGCACATAGCAGGCATCACTGTGCGGCAGATCGAGCGCGAAGAAGTAGGCCTTCTGCTCCACCCCGCCGATCTCCACCAGCGCTTCCCCGAAATCGGCCTGCGCATCTCCCGCAGGGTGCGCCAGCGGCACGAACATCTCCCGGCTGCGCTGTTCGCGCTCCCGGATGTAATCCTTGATGATCGTATAGCCGCCGGTGAAACCATGCTCGGTGCGCAAACGGTCGAATACCCGCTTCGCCGTATGGCGTTGCTTGCGCGGGACACTGCGGTCACCCTCAAGCCATCCATCAATGATCGCCACAAACCCGTCCAGCTTCGGGCGCTGCGGTACGGACTGGCGCCGGTAACCCGGCGGCGATGAAAACGACAGCATCTTGCGTACCGTTTCGCGCGACACATTGAAACGCTTCGCCGCCGCCCGTTGGCTCATGCCATCCGCGCAAGCCAGACGGACCTGAAGATAAAGTTCCACGCTGTAGATCCCCACACCTCCCTGACTCGGCAGAAAGGCTTCAAGGTGGACGACTTTTACGCCGCCCGCAGCAGGACTATCCCGCCGCTACCGTGGTCGAATATTGCTCCGCCGTTCTCAGATTGGTCCGCGCATCAGCCGGTGGGCGGCCTTGCAATGTGGTGAGCCGATAGCGGGCGTTCGTCTGCAGGGCTTCATAGGGTGCAATTGTTGCGCGAGTGGTTTCGAACAGATTTGTTACCTGCGACACCTCGAGAGGCGAAACCTCGCCGGCGCGGAGCTGGCTGCTCACCGCGGCGACCGATCGTTCCTGCACCCGCACCTGTTCGCTTACGACCTGCAGCGCCTGCGTCGCGCCGCATAGCTCGACATAGGCCAGTACTGTGTCGGCCGCGATGGCGACGCGAAGCCCGTCGAGCGCAGCCGCCTGCGCGCCTGCATCTGCAGCGGCGGCAGACGCGCCCGAGCGCAAGCGGCCGAACAGATCGGCGTCCCAACTCGCTGTGAGAGCGAGGTCATAGTCGGTGGTTGGCACGTTCGACGAGGCGCTGGGCTGGCTGGCGCTACCATCGACCGTGGCGGCGCTTTCGATCGTGGTCTGCGGCAACCGCGCCGCTCGCGCCTGCCGCAGCGCCGCGCGCGCGCCGTCAAGATTGGCATAGGCGACGCGCAAGTCGGCGTTGGCGGCGAGGCTCGCCTGGACCAGGCGGTCGAGTACGGGATCGTCGTAGAGGTGCCACCAATTTTCCGGGACGGGAGCGATGGATGCGATTGGTAGATCCGCGAACGGACCCGTGGCGGCAGGAGGCGCTATTGTCGGGGGCGGCGCAGGCGCAGTCATGCAACCACCTGCGAGCAGCGCCATCAGGGAAGTGAGCCGCTTCATGCCGGCACCTCCACCAAACTGGTTTCGGGTGCGGGCTTTTCCTCACCGAAGCGCGCATAAAGCGCTGGCATCAGGAACAGGTTGAGCAGGGTCGATGACACCAGCCCTCCAAGGATGACGATCGCCATCGGATGTTCGATCTCGTGCCCGGGCTTATCACCCGCGACCACCAGAGGCAGCAGTGCCAGGCCCGCGCACAGGGCGGTCATCAGGATCGGCACCAGCCGCTCCTCAGCGCCGCGCAATATCAGCGCAGGGCCAAACGCCTCACCCTCCACCCGGCGGAGGTGATCATAGTGCGACAGCAGCATGATGCCGTTTCGCGCTGAAATGCCGATCACAGTGACAAACCCGACCAGCGAGCCGAGCGACAGCACGCCGCCGGTCAGCGCAACGCCGATCACACCGCCAACCAGCGCAAACGGCAGGCTCAGGGCGACAAGCGCAGTGATCCGTCCCGAGCGGAATTCCAGCCACACCAGCAGCAGGATGCCGATGAGGCACAGCAGCCCCGTGGTCCAAAGGCGTTGGCGCGATTCCTGGAGTGCAGCATATTCGCCGAGCACGCGCGGGCTGTAGCCGGTGGCGAACGGCACCCGCGCCACTGCCGCTTCTACCGCGCGGGCGACACCGCCCAGATCAGCGCCTGCGACGTTGAGCGTCACGTCGATCCGGCGCTGGCCATTCTCGCGCTTCACCTCGTTCGGCGCCGGCATGATCCGCACATCGGCCACATCGCGCAGCCGCACCGGTGCGCCAGTCGGTGCCTGGATCATCAGATCGGCGAGCGCGTGCAGGTCGCCACGCACCGCGGGTTCGCCCCAAAGCGCAACGTCGAACGCCTTCTGGTCGCGGTAGATTTCGCCCAGCTTCTGCCCCGCAACCAATGTTTGCGCCTGTCGGCGAACTTCGCCAGCGGTCAGGCCGAAGGTCGCAAGATCGGCCGGGCGCGGGATCACCTGGATCTGCGGCACCAGAACCTGCTGCTCGACCTTGAGGTCCGCAACACCGGGGATACCCGCCACCTTCGCGCGCACCCGCTCGGCCGCAGCGCGCAATTCTGCCTGCTCCGGTCCGAAGATGCGGACGACGACGGTCGCCCCCGCACCGGTCAGCACTTCCTTGATGCGCTCGCGCAGATAGGTCAGCACGTCGCGATAGAGGCCGGGATAGCCGTCGACCGCCGCCTTGATGCGTGCGACGCTCTCGTCATAGGGCGCGTTTTCGTCGAGGCTGATCCACAGTTCGGTAAAGTTCGGCCCGACCACCTCGTCGGCGGCCTCTGCGCGGCCGATATGCGCGCCGAAATTGCGCACGCCGGGGATGGCGCGTAGTTCCTTCGACGCGCGGATGGTGATGCGGTCCATCGCCTCGATCGACGTCCCCGGTTTCTCGACGAAGTGCATCAGAAAATCGGTTTCGCGGAAATCGGGCAGGAACTGATCCTTGAACCCGGCATAGCCCAGCCCGGCGAGCAGCAGTCCGCCCGCGACGATCCCCATGGCGAGCGTCGGACGTGCGACCAGCCGGGGCAGCGCACCCGCATAGCGTCGCTTTAGCAAGGCCACGAGCCGCGTATCGCGCTCGGCCTTCAATGGCGCATTAGGCAACAGGAACAGGCACATCGCTGGCGTGACGACCAGCGCGACCAGCAGTGAGGCGGCAATCGCCAGCACATAAGCGATGGCGAGTGGCTGGAAGAAGGTCCCCGCCACGCCGCCGAGGAAAAAGATCGGCAGGAACACCAGCATCACGATCAGCGACGCAAAGACGACCGCCGATCGCACTTCAAGTGAGGCCGTCAGCACCACGTCGAACGCCGAGCGCGGATTGCCCGCCTCACGATTGAGCCGCAGCCGCCGGGCGATATTCTCGACATCGATGATCGCATCATCGACCACCTCGCCAAGCGCGATGACGAGGCCCGCGATGATCATCGTGTTGATTGTCGCCCCGCTCCACAGCAACACCAGCCCCGCGCCGAGCAACGACAGCGGGATCGCCACCAGACTGATCGTCGCCTGTCGCCAGTCGCGGGTGAACGCGAACAGCACGATCGCCACCAGGACGCAGCCGATCAGCAGTGCGCGGGTGAGGTTGTCGATCGAGCGTTCGATGAAGGTGGCGGGGCGAAAGATGGTCGTATCGACCTTCACGTCGCGCAGCCCCGGTGCGAGTTCGGCGAGTGCGGCTTCCACATCGCGGGTCAATTGCAGCGTGTTGCCGGTCGGCTGCTTTTCGACGATCAGCATCAGACCGGGCACGTCGTCGATGATCGCGTTGCCGATCGGGGCCGCGAACCCATCCACCACGTGCGCAACGTCACCGATTCGCACCGGCGCGTCGCCGCTCTGCTTGACGATAGCCTGTGAGAGATCGTCAGCGCTCTGAATCGCGCTCGTCTGTTGTACGGCAAGTCGCTGGTTGGGCGTGTCGACAAAGCCGCCGCCTCCGACCAGCACGGCATCGCCGGCCGCTGTCCTCAGTTCGTCGAGCGTGACGCCCGCCGCTCGCAGCCGGTCGGGATCGACGAGGATTTGCAATTGCCTGTCGCGCAAACCCCAGATCGCCACGTTGGCGACGCCCGGCACCGCCATCAGTCGTGGCCGGATCGTCCAGCGCGCCAGCTCGGAAATCTGCATCTGGTCCAGCTTGGTCGAGGTGATCCCGATCTTCATGGAGCGACTGGTCGACGAAAGCGGTGGCAGCATGATGGGGGACCGCGCGGCGGTAGGCAATCTGGCCTGCGCCTGCGTCACGCGCTCCTGCACAAGTTGCCGTGCCCGGATCACGTCGGTGCCGCGCTTGAACAGGATCTGGACCGACGAAAGCCCCAGCACCGATTTCGAGCGCAGCGTCGCCAGATCGGGGACACCGCTCACCGCCACCTCGATCGGCACTGTGACCAGACTTTCGACTTCCTCGGTCGACATGCCCGGTGCTTCGGTCTGCACCTCGACCATTGGCGGCGCGAACTCGGGGAACACGTCGAGGGGCACGTCGCCGCTCGCGCGCAGGCCGAGGACGACGAGCAGCGCTGCCATTGCGATCACCAGCACCCGCCGGGTCAGCGCGGCCCGGATCAGATAACCCAGCATCAGTGTGGCGTCCCGAACTCGGTGCCGAACAGTTCGGCAGCCCCATCGGTCACGACTTCGGCGCCGCGCCCCAGCCCTCGAGACAGCAAGGCCTGGCCACCCGCAACGCTCGCAACTTCAATGCGCTGACGGACATAAGTGTTTGGGGCGGTGCGTCGGTAAACCCACTCGCCACCGTAGATATCGCGGACGATAGCTGCCGCGGGTACGGACAGCCCGGCTTGCGTCCCGCCGAGCGGCAGCGCGACCGCCACGCGCTGCCCGACGCGATAGGCGCGGTCGCGATTATCGAGCGCGAAATACAGATCTACGGTGCCTGCTGTTGCATTCGCTGATGGCGGCGCCTGGACGGCGCGCGCGCTGCGCGGCAAAGCAGTAGCGTCGCCCAAGGGCCGGATTGATGCTGGGCGTGCGCGACCGACCTCTCCCATGTCGGTGCCAAACACCGGCACGCGGACCCACAGTGTTGCCTGATTGCTCATCGCGCCCACGGATGGCCCGAGCAATCGTCGTTGCACCTGCGCGGCATCTGCGGCAGCACGCGCTGTCGCAAGGCCCGCTGCGGCTTCGTCGCGTGCGCGCATGCTGCCCGCTTCCTCGCGGACCAGCGCGTCGGCTCTGGAAAGGGCGATCCGTGCCAGGCGCACGAGCGCCTGCGTGCGTGCCACTTCGCCATCGGCAGTGGCCTGGCTCGCACCAATGTGCGCGATGTTGCTCGTCGACCCCGTTGGCACGCCGCCCACGCCGGACGGTGGGACAACGACTTCGCCGCTCGTCTCGCGCGTTCGCGCCGCACTGCCGTCGCCGATCCGCACGACGCGTATTCCAAGCCGCTGCTCGGCCTGAGTGGTTAGCGTGAGTTTTAAGAGGTCGGCCTCATGTGCTACCGCTTCGGCTTTGGCGGGCGCAGAGGGTTTGGCCGAAGGTTGGTTCCCGCAACCGTGGAGCAGGATGATGGACAACAAGGTAGGGTGGATCGCGTGCCTCATCCTCCACCGCTAACGTAAAGCGATTGGGGCCAGCTTGGCAGCGCTATACAAAATCCCAATGTTGATCGAATCGCGACACCTAAAAATCTCCAGTCGTGGCCGATCACCAGCAATTTTTGGGATATATCTGGGGATTTAGGTATTTTTAGGGTTCTTGGGCTGAATCCCTGCAAAGAGTCAGCTTGCCAGGCGGCCTCATGAATTTGGCCTGTTTTTCGAATGACCCAATAAATCCGGACTTTCCGCCTACGACCGATCTATCTCCGAGACCGAGATTGATTCGGGTTCCTCGATCTTGTGGCCCCGTTGCAGGGCCCGAGCTAACAGCGAGCAAAGCGCTGCCCAGCTGGCGCCGACGCACCAACCCGCTAACACATCGCTTGGCCAGTGCACGCCTAAATATACGCGTGAGATGCCGATTATCAGGGTGAGAAAGATCGCCGTGGCCATAAGAAAGATCGTCACGCGCCGTCTGCCTTCGGTCCGCGCGAGCAGTGCGCCAAGCGTCAGATAGGTTATCGCCGAGTTCATAGCATGACCGCTTGGAAAGCTGAGACTCTGTACATCGACTAAGTGTGCGACAAGGTCGGGTCTGGGTCGCGCATACCCAATCTTCAACAGGCTGCTCAACATGGCGCCACTGGCGATGGCTAAGGCCAAAAAGATTGCTATTGCCGTTTTCCTTGACGCCAGCAGATACCCAGCGGTGAGCGCGGTCAGTAAAGTCAGAATCGTCACACCGCCCAAGGCCGTGATATCGATCATGGCCGCCTGTAGCCAAGCTGGCCCGATCGGGAGATCAGGATTGTTTGCCGAACGCAGCGCTTGCAACATTAGCCTATCTAGTGCGAAATTTTCGCCTTCCCGAATCTCTGATCCAAGACGCAGGAATATAAACGCCCCTAGAGTTGTGATGAGAAAAACCATCAAGATGCGGCTGTCGATGCGGTGGCGCTTTAAGATGTTGGCAAAAATTCGGGGGGCCATGATTCTCGCTCAATGTGCTGATTGGTCAGCACGATGTCGTTGGTGGAAAAATGCGGCGACTATACAAAAGCCCCAACCTTGGCAGCGAGGTTTGGTGATCCGTCGGTCGTACGAGGCACGGGCTCGCTCGATCGTGAAATGAGTGTCCGATGCGTATCGGTATAGTGGCCGGGTCCGTCGCCTGGTTTTATCGCGGCTCATGCACCGCCCGCCACGCCGCTGTACCGAGCAATAAAAGTGCGAGGAGGGACGCCATCAGCGTTGCTAAAGCTGCACCGATCGTCCCCATTTTCTCAAGAAATAGGACGAGGGCACAAAACAGAAAGGCGGTCGATACAAAGCGAAGGCGGAGCGCTAGCCATATTCGACCCGTTGCGAGAAGGGCAGGTTCAAAGCTGACACTTCCGGCATCGAGCGCTGCCGCAGTCCCCAGTATCAGAACCAACGGATAGACCGCAGCATAGCGCCCACCGGCAAGCAGAGCGAGCGTTGGTCGCCCGAACAGTAGCAACATTGCGATCATGATCGCTGCGGTGATCAGCGCAAGCAGCGAGGCGCTCCGGAACAGTCGCGCAAGTTCGGCCGCTGTATGACCGGCGCGTGCGCGCATCATCTCCGAAAATGTCGCGCGCGAGAGCATGTCGGAGATATTCGCGAGAGCCTGGCCGAGCTGATGAGCAATCCTGTAGCCACCGGCTGCGGCAGGACTAACGGAAGCTCCGACGAGCAGCACCGCGAACTGCTTGCCGACCAGCCCCATTGTGGCCCCCGCGTTGGTTATGGCGGCATATCGCCAGAGGCCGGAACACTCTTTGGGGACGGTCAGCAGGCCTTGCCAATGCCACCAACCTCGCCGCGGCGGTAGCACGCGGAAAGCGAGCGCCCAATGGGCTATGGCCGTTACCAATTCCGCGACTGCCCATGCGATTAACAGTCCGATGACTGAAGCACCCATGCCAATTACCAGCAGTGCCCCAATGAGACGCACCACAGGCGTCACGGTTTCGGCAAGAGCCGCTGCGCCGAAGCGATCGTGAAGGCGTAAAACCCCGGTGGCAGCGGATCGAAAAGAAACGAGTAGCACGAAGCAAAAGATCAGCGCCTGGGTTTGGGTTCCGCTTGACCAGCCGAACCGAGGACCAAGAAGCGCTACGCCGGCAACGGCCATGCAGGCGCCAATGATGGCCCCCGCCAAGTCCAATATTGTGCAAAAAGCTATCAGACGCCCCAGCGCCTCCGACTGTCCGGCACGAAGAAAACCCATGCCGTATCGCAGGAGCAACTGCCAGGTCTCGAAGCTTACAATCGTGGCGATCGCCTGACCGGTCCCCAAGATCAAGACAAACTGGCCGAATGCTGTTGGGCCGAGCGAGCGTGTTGCGAGCCCGAGGTAAATGAGGCTCAGGACTGCGCCTACAATTTTGCCGATGAGCAACCAGCCGGTGTTTCGCAAGATTCCGTGCCATGCACCATCGCGATGCGCGTCAGATTCTCGGTGTCGCAAGCGACGCAAGAGATTACGGCCATAATTCACGAAAATGTCGGTCCAATTCGTACTTGGAGGCGATCCGGCCGTACTAGACAGACCGAGCATTAGGCACGATAGCGAGGCTTGGTGGATGACACTATCACCCATCGGGCCGACAGGTTCGTCCGTCATCCCATAGCTCGCAGAGGGCTCTCACATGATCGGCTATCCCCGCTGCAACGGAGTGACCTTGCGCGATCGCCCGCAATGTCGTGGGCTTTTTGCTATCCAGCCGGTTATCTATCATCTGAGCGAGATATGCCGGATCGGCTTTGTCGATGATGCCGCAGCCCGTTGCTGAGCCCAGCAGGGAGCGCGCGGCCGCAAAGCAATCTGTGCTTAAGACCGGGCAGTTGGCCGCCATGGCTTCCAACGCCACGGCCGGTAGGCCTTCATAGCGCGACGGCAGAACGAATAGGTCGGCACGCTTCAACCATTCAGCGACATCGGGCACATATCCTGGAAGGGTAACCCGATCTGTCAGGCCAAGTGCCGTGACCAGTTGCTCCAGTCTTTTTCGATCTGGGCCATCGCCAAAGATGAGCAGCCGCGCGTCCTCTCGTCGGACCAGCGCGAAGGCGCTGATCAGGAGATCGAAGCGCTTCTGCCTGGTTAGGCGCCCGATACCCAGGACTAGGGGAGATGTCGTCGTCGAGGTGTCCGCGTCCGGCGACAGCATAGCATCAGTAACATACGGATTGATAACGGTCCTGATGCGTCGAGCTGCTTGGGGATAGCCAACCTCCAGCAGCCTCGTTTCGGCCCCGCTTAATGTCCATATGGCTGACGCATGAGAAAAAGCTTTGCCATAGCCCCAGCGTCGCAATTTGCGGATTGGGCCGCGATGGCGCGATCCGATGACAGGGTTGGTCGTTTTGAGAACCAATTTTGCCGTTTCCACCTGAGCAATTTTTCGGGCGTAGGTGCAAACCCACGCGGTATTGTTGGCTGTCGAAATAAGGACGTCCGGCGCAGCTGTTCGAAGCGCTCGCACGAGTGCAGGAAACAGCCTCACAAGATCTATTGTCCTCCAGGTGGATCGCTGACTGATATAGCGAACGGAGACGAGCGGACCGATCATATCTGAAAGCAAGGATTGTGCGGTGCCGCCTCGACACAGGACCAACAGCTCGACATCGAAACCCGCATCGGCATAGCCGCGCGCTAGCAGGGCGGTCACTCTGTCTGTTCCGCCTTGGCTCAACATGTAGGCGAACAGGACGACCTTCCTTCGCGTACCCGGCAGCCCGGTGATCAGGGATAAAGGCGAATAATAGCTCATTGCCACAGGACGACGTTCCAGCCGCTGAGAACGCGGTCCAGCATAGATTGGCTTTCTACCTGAACGAGCGTCTTGTCGGTTTGGGCAAACGCTATGGCAAGGGCATCAACGCCCGGCCGCTGTCCCGTCAGCACGACGGCGGTCCAGCCTTTGCCTGTCTGCCCTGAAGCCACGGTTGGGCATCCGCTCATTTTCGGCGACAATATTTGCTGCATTTGACCCGCTCTGCTGTCCTCCCACGCGCATGGGGCACCCCTAGGACGGCACGGATATTCAGGAGTCGCATCTGCACTGCGCAGATCAGCACCCTGGAGGTCACTCGCAGGTGCGACATTCCCGGAGTGTTGCCGTCCTAGCTGGAAAGGATGGGGCAATGCGCGACGAAGACCAAATTTCCGTCGCTGCTGGCCCTAATCCCGCAACGGTAAGCAAGCGAATCGGTCGGTTTGCGACCGGCCAGTCGAAACGGATCGGTTTTCTCTTCAACCACGACCAGATCCACCAGATCGCGCACAGCCTGCCGATTGCCCTTGCATTGGCGGCGCTGGGCGGCCCATTCGAGGTGGTCATTGCATCGACCAACGCGAAACTGCGACAGGAGATCGAGCGATTGGCGGGTTCGCTCAAGGGGCGGATTACGCTCGTAGACCTCGGTCTGACTTCGCCGGTATCGCGTTCGCTTGTCACGGTGCTCGGCAAGCTTTTGCCAGCACACAAAGTTCTCATTTACAGGGACAATCTGGATTTCTTCCGTTCACTCGATATTCTTGTCGTAAGCGAGCGCACATCGTTGCTGCTGAAATCCCGATACGGTCTTGATCGCCCGTTCATGATCCTTGCCGATCATGGCGCGGGCGACCGCGCGATTGGCTTTGGCCAAAAGACAGCCATGTTCGATCATATACTGGCTGCGGGTCCCAAGATTCGCGATCGGTTAGTTCGTGATGCGGGCGTCGATCCGGCGCGGTTGACGATCACCGGTTATCCAAAATTCGACGCCTGCCTTGGGGAAGCCTCTCCGTTACCGATGCAGTCCAATGGTAAGCCGACCGTCCTCTATAACCCTCATCTGTCGCCGCATCTGTCGTCGTGGTTCGGGATGGGCGCTCGCGTCCTCGAACATTTCCTCGACAGTGATCGGTACAATCTCATTTTTGCGCCGCACATGATGTTGTTCCAGCGCTCCGTTACCGTGACAATCGATAAGCTGCGGGTAGCGCGAACAGGGAGCATCGCTCCAAAATTCCGCGAAGCTGCCCATTTCCACATCGATACCGGATCGGTCGCATCGACTGACATGAGTTATGTAAGGGCAGCAGACATTTATCTGGGGGACGTAAGCAGCCAAGTGTACGAGTTCCTCAAAACCCCCCGGCCGTGCGTATTTCTCAATGCCCACCGCCATGCGTGGGAAGGGGATCCAAACTTCGCGCATTGGCAGGCTGGTCCGGTTATCGAAACCGTCGATCGGTTAGACGCGGCACTCGATCGGGCAGTCCGGGATCACGGTCATTTGTATCGTCCGATCCAGGAACGATTGTTCGGATACACCTTTGACCTTGCCGCCGAGCCATCGGCGCAGAGGGCCGCAAGGGCAATTCTCGAGATTGCCTCGACCCAGCTATAGGGTGTCGCAAGCCTCACCGCAGGCTTTGTGGCCGGACGGCGCCAGTTTCAGCGGGAGCAGCGTCGAAGCAACGCTGTCGGGGGAGAGATGGGTCGGATCAGACGTGGCTCGATTATCCCCATGCCGTCTGTGGTCGTATAATGCGTCAACAGCCAGGTAGCGCCAGCCATGCAGCTACATGCAGACCAAAAATGGTAGTGCGACGGACGGATGGACATCCTCGAACGCCGCGTTGATCCGGATGAAACGACAAACGAAACCAGGCCCAATGGCGGAAAGGGGAGCGCCTAGGCGGAAATTGCGAGGCCACAAGCAAGAAACGGCACGATGAGAGAACACACATTAATTCTGGCCGTCAGCGCTGCGATGGCGTCCACCGGGAGTTCGCCGATACTCCCGCCTCTTGATGCGTCATGGCCAGTAAAGTATCGATCCGCACAAAGGTCAGCCGTTCGCGCGTCGAAATGAGTGGTGGCGTAGACTTCCCAATGCCAACGGAAATTCGCGCTTGGCGAACTGACCAGAACTGGACCATTCGCCAGGCAGCAGCGGCCTTAACCTCGGCACTAGCGAGCTGTGCGGGCGAGGTAAGCAGCGCTTCGTGGAAGGCATGCCTGCCCTGCCATTGGCTAGCGATAGCCGCCCCTGCAGCCTCCCGAGAAGCTGGCCAAAGATCGGCCAGTCGCGGTACACGATCCTTACCTTCCGGTCGGAAGCGAGCAGAGCGTTCAACACGGGCTCATGCGACGGCAATAGGGGCAGTTGTAGTCGAATAACTCGACGACGGTGACATCGTAGCCGGCGTCGGCGCGCTTGGGCGCGACGGGATCGTCCACGACTGCCTTGCGCGACAGTTCGGACCGCTGTTGAGCAACCGCAGGCATCAGCGGCGACGCGATGGTGAACGCGGAGAGAAAGCCACGAGAGAGAAGGTTTCGGCGGTTCATCGGTGTTTCCTTGCCATGTCGATTCCATCGGCGAGCGCGGCGCGCGATAACTCGCCAAGCTGGAGCTGCACGATCGTACCGTCCGCAGCAACGAAGGCGGTTGCGGGATAACCGGCCACCTCCAGGGCCAAAGAGAGCCTACGTTCGCGATCGAGCGCGACGTTGCTGGCACCGATGCCTTCCCGCGTGAGGAACCCTGTGACGGTCGCTGATGCCTCGCCCTGATCGGCAAGCAGGATCGGCACTTTTCCGTTCCGGGACGCGGCGGTATCGAGCATCGGCAACTCGCGTCGACACGGGCCGCACCACGTCGCCCACAGATTGACCACGAAGGGGCGCCCCCGGAAGCGGTCGAGCGGGAGCGGTGCGCCGGATGTGGTTGTCAATGCGAGGTGATAGGGGAACGGGCCGTAGGTCACAGGTGGGATAAGCGCTTGGAGCGCAAACCAAAGACCGCCCGCTACTGTCAGCGCCGCCCAGCCTATTGCCAGAGCGCGCGTTCGACCCAGGCGGATAACCAGCGTTGCCGCCGCGCCAGCGAGGCCGGTGATGGCCGAGAAGCCCCCCTGCCATACGGCTAGGATGGAAAGCGGAGCATCGGCGTAGCTTGCCCAGTGCGTCGCGACATAGCCGATCCGGGCGGTCACCAAGCCCACGACGGTCGCACTGGTCGCGACCGCCGACACCCGCGGGAAGTGGAACCGTCCCGCCAACGCCGTCAATCCCAGGAACACGGCGACGCACAGCACCGCCAGTCCGCGATCGACCGCCAGCATGAGCGGACCGATGGCAATTGCACTCCCCATCAGACGAACGAGCCTGCACTCTTCCACAGCATATAGGCTGCGACCATGAAGATCAGCACAGCGAAGACCGTGGTGAGCGTGCTGCCTGTGCCCAGACGCTTGGCAATTCGCGTCCCGATCAACCCGCCGGCAACGCCACCACCGATAAAGGCGAACGCGAGCGGCCAATCCACGAGCCCGGAGAACGCATAGTTGGCCGCCGTCGTCAGCCCGAATGCTGTGACGGCGATCAACGACGTGCCGACAGCGTTCAGGATCGGCATGCCCGTCGATCCGATCAGCCCGGGAACGATCAGGAAACCGCCACCAATACCGAAGAAGCCCGAGAACAGCCCCGTTCCCAAGCCATAGCCCAGCACCTTCGGTGCCCTCTCGCGGTTGCACTCCGCTCCCGGATTACCCGCGTCTCCCCGCCCGCGCAGCATCAGCACGCCGACAACGACCATAACGAGCGCGAAGAGGAAGAGGAGCTTGCCGCCATCAACGGCCTTGCCCGCGGTGGATCCGAGCAAGGCCCCGACGACGCCGGCGGTCGCATACATGCCGCCGCACCGCCATTTGACGGTGTGCGCCTTGGCATGACCGATCAGACCGGTCGCTGCATTGGCCGCCACGGCGAACGCGCTTGTGCCGATGGCGAGGTGCGCGTTCGGAACGCGCACCAAGTATACCATAAGTGGCACGGCAAGGATCGAGCCACCCCCGCCAACGAGCCCGAGGGTGAAGCCCACCAGGCTGCCGGACAAGGCGCCCAGCAGATACTGGATCGGCTCAAGTGTCATGCCGCTTTGCCGATCTCGTATGGGGTGGCCATCCACTCGCGTCTCTTCGGCATGCCCTGCCAATAGATCGGGGGCAGCATCCGCTCCTTCAGGAACCAGGCGGCGCGGGTCGGGCGTGTTCCGTCCAACAGCCATGACGGGAAGCTCGGCAGCAGTTTTCCGCCATAGCCGAACTCGGCGAGAACGACCTTGCCGCGCTCCACGGTAAGGGGGCACGAGCCATAGCCATCATAGTCCGCCACGGGGGGCTTGCCGTCGAGCGCCGCCAGCGCGTTGACCGCGACGACGGGCGCCTGCTTGCGTGCTGCCGCTGCCGTCCTGGCATTGCTGGTGCCAGCGGCGTCGCCGAGAGCGAACACGTTGTCGTACCGCTTGTGGCGCAGCGTGGCCTCGTCGAAGCCGTTTGCGGCCGCGAGGGCGCTTTGCGCCACGACGTTGTGCGATACCTGAGGCGGCACGACGTGGAGCATATCGAACTCACGCTCGATCCGCTCAGAGACCACACCCTGTTTACGCTCGAAGGTGGCGATACGCCGATCGCCATCAACAGCGACCAGATTGGACTCGAACTTGAGATCGATCCCGTACTTCTCGACATACTCCATCAGCGCCGGAACGTAGGTGGCAACCCCGAACAGGGCGCCGCCGGCATTATGGAACTCGACGTCGATCGCCGGGAGCACGCCATCGTCCCGCCAGATGTCGCAGGAGAGATACATCGCCTTCTGCGGCGCACCCGCGCACTTGATCGGCATGGGCGGTTGCGAGAACAGCGCCCGCCCCCGCCGCAAGCTTTTGACGAGCTCGTAGGTGTAGGGTGCCAGATCATAGCGGTAGTTGGAGGTGACGCCGTTGCGGCCGAGAGCCTGAGGCAGCCCTTCAATCTTCTCCCATGCCAGGCGCAGGCCGGGCGCGACGATCAGGACATGGTAGGTCAGTGTGTCGCCGTTCCCCAATGTGATCGCGTTACGGTCGGGTTCGATGGTGATCGCGGGTAACCGTATCCACTCGACACCCTCCGGCATCACGTCGGCTTCGGCCTTACGAGTCTGTTCGAGGGTAAAGACGCCAGCTCCGACCATCGTCCAACCGGGTTGGTAGAAGTGGTCGGTCGCCGGGTCGGCAATCGCGATCGTCACCTTGGCGTTGCGCTTGAGAACGCTGGCGGCGGTGGCAATGCCGGCGGCTCCGCCCCCGATGATGACGATGTCATAGGTCATTTGCCTGCCCCTTCAGACCGGCGCTTCAAAGCGGGCTTTAGATCGGCAAGGTCGTATCCCGCCGTTTTTGCCTGGCCGATAATGGTCGCTGGATCAGCGTGATCGGCTTCTGCCAACGCCCACAAGGTGGCTGCCCGCATACCGCTTCGGCAGAAACCGAGCGTCGGCTGCGGGAGCGCATCGAGCGCCTCCTTCATCCGGTCCGCATCGGCGTCCGTCGCCTTGCCCGGTGCAATTGGGACATGGGCGAACGCCAGGCCGTGCTCGCCCGCCATTCGCGCCATCTCGTCCGCAGTCGCTTGGCCCGGCTCCTCACCGTCCGGTCGACTTGAGATGATCGAGCGATACCCCGCCTTTGCGGCAGCGGCGAAGTCGTCCTTGCTCAGCTGCGGAGCGGCAGAAAAGGACGGTGTGATCTGCTTGAAGGCCATGTGACGTCTCCTGTCTGTTCAAGCCGAACGGCTCGGCGAAAGCGCAAAGCGGTGGATGGCCGCGCCAAGAGCCATCGTGGCGATGAAGAACAGCGCCGGCAGCGGTTGGATCGCCAGCGCAGCAATGGCGGGGCCTGGACACAGCCCGACGAGGCCCCAACCGATCCCGAACAATGCGGCGCCTCCGATCAGGCGGCGATCGATCGGGGATATGGCGGGCGTATGGAACTGCTCGGCCGCAATCGGCGCGGAGCGGTGCCGCACGACGAACCACGCGACGGTCATCGGCAGGATCGCGCCGGCCATCACGAACGCCAGCGTCGGGTCCCACGCTCCGGCCACGTCGAGGAAAGTGCGCACCCGCGCTGGATCGATCATGCCCGATACGGCGAGGCCTGCGCCGAACAGCGTTCCGCTGGCCAGCGAAATAAGGTTCTGGCGCATCACAGGGTCATCCCGGTCAGCCGCATGACTGTAACCGTGGCGATACCCGTCGCCATGAACGTGACCGTCGCGGCGATGGACCGCGGCGACAGGCGTGACAGGCCACAGACCCCATGACCGCTGGTGCATCCGGCCCCGAGCCGCGTCCCAATCCCGACGATCAGGCCGGCGACCGCGATCAGCCCGAGCGATGTTGGAAAGCGAGCCGCCACATTTTGACTTGCCGCAACCAAGGCGGTCCCCAAGGGCAATCCGACCGTGAAAAGCAGCGCCATCGTCCATGGCGGACCGCCTTCGGACAGACTTAGCACACGCGCGAACATGCCGCTGACCCCGGCGATGCGGCCGTTGCCCAACAGCATGATCGCCGCGGCGATTCCGATCATCAGCCCGCCGATGAAGCCTTCGAGTGGCATGGCTTGCGGAAGGCCGGGCATTACAAGGCATCCAGCGGGATTTTGAGGTAGCGGGTGCCGTTGGCTTCCGGCTCCGGCAAATGACCACCGCGCATGTTCACCTGGATCGAAGGCAGGATCAGCTTGGGCATCGACAAGGTGGCGTCGCGACTGGTCCGCATCGACACGAAGTCGTCCTCGTCCACCCCTTCGTGGACATGGACGTTGCCAACCCGCTGCGCGCCGACGGTCGTCTCCCAGACATACTGGTCGCGGCCCACCGCCTTGTAGTCGTGGCAGAGGAACAGGCGCGTTTCGTCTGGAAGCTGCATGAGCCGGCGGATCGAGCGGTAGAGCTGTCGCGCGTCACCGCCGGGAAAGTCAGCCCGAGCGGTGCCATAATCAGGCATGAAGAGGGTGTCGCCGGTGAAGACCGCATCGCCGATCACATAGGCTATGTCCGCCGGCGTATGGCCAGGCACGTGCAGCGCCATGGCTTCGATATTGCCGATGGTGAAGCGGTCGCCATCTTCGAACAGTCGGTCGAACTCGGAGCCGTCCGGCTCAAACTCGGTGCCAGCGTTGAATATTTTTTCGAAGACGTTCTGCACACGGACGATCTCGCGGCCGATTGCGAGCTGGCCGCCTAGGGCCTGCTGGAGATAAGGCGCCGCGGATAGGTGATCGGCATGGGCGTGCGTTTCGAGCAGCCAGTCGATGGTCAGCCCTTCGCCTCGCACATAGGCGATCACGGCATCCGCGGACGCCGTCCTGGTGCGACCGGCCGCGGCGTCGAAATCGAGGACGCTGTCCACGATCGCAGCCTTCCTCGTGGCCGGGTCCCAAACGACATAGGTCGCGGTGTTGGTTGGTTCATCGAAGAAGGAATGGACCACCGGCGATCCAGCCGTCTTGGCTCGCCCGATCTGTGCGGTGGCTTCGGTCAAAACCGGGTCCATGAACTATCTCCATATGTCGATTTCAGTATTTATGTAGTCGTGTAATGTCCTTGCGTCAACCGGGCGGCTGTGCCATCTGGGAAGCATGGAAACGATGGATGGGAACATGCCGCGCTCGCTGCGCATCGGGGATGCGGCCCCGAGCTTTACGGCCCGCACCACGCAGGGCGAGATCAGCCTCGATCAATATCGTGGTCGCTGGGTCGTGTTCTTCTCGCACCCCGCCGACTTCACGCCGGTCTGCACGAGCGAGTTCGTCGCCTTGGCCAAGGCGGCACCCCGCTTCGAGGAGCTGGATTGCGTGCTGCTCGGGCTGTCGGTCGACAGCCTCTACTCGCACGTCGCATGGCTGCGCGCGATCAACGACGTCTTCGGGGTCGAGGTGCCGTTCCCGGTTATCGAGGATCCCTCTATGGCGGTGGGTTATGCCTACGGGATGCTCGACGAGCAGGCTCGCGACGCTTCGAACGTGCGCGCGACCTACTTCATCGATCCCGAAGGTATTATCCGCGCGCTCAGCTGGTATCCGATGAACGTCGGACGATCGGTCGACGAGATGCTTCGTACGGTCAGGGCATTGCAGCGTTCGGCCGATGGCGAAGCCTATACGCCCGCTGACTGGCAGCCGGGCGACGACGTGCTCCTGCCTCCTGCCTTGCCGGGCAGCGCGGGCGCCGACTGGTTTCACCAGACGCAGGCCGACCGGTGACGGCGATCCACCAGTCCCGCGCGCTCGCTGACGTCGCGGTCGAGAAGCTGCGCGTGTTCGCTCAGCCGCAGCGTCTCATGATCCTGTCCTATCTGCTGGGTGGCGAACGGCAGGTGGCGGACATCGAGGATGCCACTGGCGTGACTCAACCAGCGCTCAGCCAGCAGCTTGCCGAACTGCGGCGGGCCGATCTGGTGAAGACAAGACGCGAGGCCAAGCAGGTACACTACCGTCTTGCCGACGATGCAGCGGCACTGTGCGTGCGAACCTTGGAAGCGATGTTCGGCGCCGATGATTTCGCCTTGGCACAGGTCGAGCCAGTCCGCCGCCCGGTTCGACCCCGTGGCGCAATAGCTGCCGCTCGGTCGCAAAATATCGGCGCGGCCGTATTTGCGAGGATCGGCTGAGGATGCCGGTTGTGAAAGGAAAGCACAGATGCGCATCCCGGTTATTGCGGTCGCTGGATTAATGGCTGTCATGAGCGGCGTTGGGGCCGCGGCAGCCGCTCCGAGGCAATCTGTAATCTCGGACTTTGGAGCGATCACGCCCGTGAGCGGCGCCGCTGAGCGTCCGGACCGCTCACTGCGATATCGAGTGTTGTTCAGTGTGACGAAGGCTGCCGGGACGCCGGACAAGATCAACCCATCGCTGGAGAAGGTGGCGCGATTTCTGAATCTGCTTGATGCGGACGGAGTGAAGCCGGTCCCTGGTGACGTGGTTGTGATCGTTCACGGTCCGGCGACACCGATTGTGATCGAGGATGCCGCCTACGCGAAGAAAACCGGCAACGTTAGCAATCCGAACCGGCCTCTGATCGCTGCGCTGACGCGAGCGGGAGTTTCGGTTCGGGTGTGCAGCCAGGCACTGGTCGGAAACAAGATAGACCCCGCTGTGGTCGAGAAGGGGGTCGAGGTCGACGTATCCGCGCTGACGACGATGGCTGCGTTGCAGTTGCGCGGTTGGGCACTGATCCCCGACTGATGGTTGCCATTTCCGCTCTACCCTCCCAATCGAAAGGGGTGAGCCCGGATGCGACCGGGCATCTTTCCACATACCCCCGATCGGTTTGACACTGCTTGACCCTCCGAGGCTTATGTTGCGCTCGTTTTGAGGAAGGCTCTCACGTAATCCCGAAAACAAGAACGACGCCGTTCAGCGGTTTCCGGTCGACGCTCAACGCCTGAGTTCGCCACCCCCATCAGCCTTGGGCAGCATGCGGTGCAGCAGGCCGTCACGCCAGATATATTGATGAACCAAAGCTGCGGCGGCATGAAATAAGGCAAGGCCGAGCAGGATATTCGCCGCGAGGCCATGCCAGTTAGTTATCGGCTTGCGCCAAGCTCGGTCGCCAATCTGCGGGAGGTGCGCCAAGTCGAACAGGTTGTACCCCCGCACAAAGGCGTTGACGATACCGAGTGTCACAACGACGAGTAGCAGAGCGTAAAGTAGGTAGTGGGTTGTCCTAGCGAATATATGAAGGGTTCCTGTGTCGGCAGGCGGAAGGCCGCGTCCGTTCGTGCTGCGCCAAATAACCCGCCAGCTGACCACGGCGGCAAGCAAAAATCCCAGCGCTACATGAACGGACCAGTAGATCGTATTAGCGGAACCTTCAGGAAGCCAATCAGCGGTCTGGCCAATAATCCACAGCAATACGACCAAACCAGCGGTGATCCAATGCAAGGTGATCGTGATCGCATCGTATCTTAGATCGGGATAGTCTTTGCTCACCTTACTCTCCTTGCAAACCCATCATTAGCAATTGTTCGGCCCGATATTCCGGAAGGTCAACATTGCTCCCGCCTCAGGCAGAAGCGCCTACAGCGTTGCTCCGGCGAGACGACCGACAAACGCCGTAATGGCCATTGCCAGCGCGCCCCAGAACACGACGCGCACAGCCGCTTTCAACGGGGGCGCACCCCCTGCTCGCGCGCCTACGATCCCAAGCACGACGAGCACCAAAAGTGATGCCCCGGTCACTCCAACCGCGATATATCGGGCGGGCATGACGATCGCCGCGATTACCGGCAATATGGCTCCGGTCGCGAATGACCCGGCCGATGCGAACGCGGCCTGAACAGGGCGGGCGGCGGCCACATCTGAAAATCCGAGCTCATCGCGAGCGTGAGCTCCGAGCGCGTCAACCTCCATCAATCGGACGGCGACCTGAGAGGCGAGCTCACGATCCAATCCGCGGCCCTCGTAAATAGCTGTTAGTTCGCGCGTCTCTGCGGCAGCGTCACGTGAAAGCTCATCCGCTTCTTTTGTCAGATCCGCCTTTTCAGCGTCCGCATGAGAGGAAACCGAGACATACTCGCCCGCAGCCATCGACATCGCTCCCGCGACCATCCCTGCTAACCCCGTGAGCAGGATCTGAGGCGGCGACGCGGATGCCGAAGCCACGCCAATGATAAGACTCGCGGTTGATAGCACGCCGTCGTTCGCGCCGAGCACGGCTGCGCGCAGCCACCCGATCCGATCACCGACGTGGCGTTCGCGGTGCTTGCTCAGCCTTTGTGGCATCAACATCCTCCTTGCGTGCCGAGGTGAATAGCCGGAACATAATCAGCAAGTGCCGTCCCGCCTCCTACGTCCAAAGATCGAGCATGCGGGCCGCCATCCTCTCCCGCCATTGCCTGCTCGTCGGCAACGCGCGGGCGACGACGCCTGCGACCGCCGCCCGAAGCAACATATGGGAGGGATGACCCCAGCGATTGTCGCCAGCGAGCTCGAATTGGCTCTAGGGCCCTCATACTTCTCGATTCCACTTTCATCATCACGGAGCGGCAAGGTGAGATTTACGGAAGTAGCGTCGCAGCAGAGCATCAGCAATTGTAAACGACAAGAGGTGAGTTGCTTGTCTGCCGCGAAGGTCGTCGATTTCAGCCTCGCGTCTGCGAAGGTAGAAAGTGCGCGAGGCTTCATAGGGATTAGCGCTTCCATCCCGAATTTTCTGGAGTTGTTCATCAAACTCCGCGCGGCGATCCAGCGCGCCTACGAAACTCGTAGGGAGCGTGAATGTGGCCTGGTTAAATGGCTTGCCGAAAGCGAGTGGCAGGACGAGCCTGTCCAATCCGTCGCCGACAAGGTCCCGCAAGGTGGTGGGTCCGATCAAAGGCAAGAACAGGAATGGCCCCGGTTTAATACCGTAGTAGCCCATGCTGTCGGCAAAGCCATTTGCTCGTCGGGGAAGGGCAAAGGGGTGCCGTTTCGCGATATCGACCAAACCTGCGCCACCGATCGTTGTGTTGATGGCAAAACGCCCGAACGTTTCTGCGCTCTTTCCGGGTTTGAGCTGCACGAGGAAGTTAAGGAAAACAACTGGCTCTCGGAGGTTATAGAGAAAGTTGCGGAGGCCAATGCGTATCGGTTTGGGGACCCTGTGCTGATAAGAGAGTGCTATCGGGCCGACGAACGCCTTGTCGACGGATTGCGTGACCTCAAAGGACTTAACGTTAGCGTTTTCGAGTGGATCGCTAATGGCGATACGCGGCCGCGCTGTAACGACGATATCATTCTGATCGACCTCTTGGCGCGTCGCCGTTGCGGCCGGCGCCGCTTTTACGACTGCTGCCTCCTGGACGGGGGTCTCGTCGGCGCGCAGGAGAGCAACGGCGAGATTATCTATCGGTCGGGGCAGTTGTCCATCATGCGGGACAGGAGCAGAAACCAGATTTAGTGCAATGATGGAGGCGGGAACGTTCATATGTCTGTCCTCACGGTTTTTCGGTCGCATGCGTGGCCATCCCGCCGGGGACGTCGGTCTATTCCCGCCAGCGAAAAGGTTCGGCGTGTCGAAGTCGGTGCGAGCCCGATGCAGCGGCCAGTATAAATTCCAAAAACAGCTTTAATCGAAGGCCAGGGATGGCTCATCAGGAATGGTTAAGCTGGTAATCGACAGAAAATCCCATATGGTCCGAAAGCATCTCGGCACCGCCGGCCCGTCCAAACGGAACAGCGGCATGGGTGGCCTTCAAGCCGACATGTTCGCCATCGCTCATGAACTGCCAGTCACGACCGCGTTTCAGGATCCACCTGGCATCGGCCGATTGGGCGATCCTGTCCGCCGGATTGGATAAGCAGCTGCTCAGGCCATCGCGCACTATGGCGCGACCCCGGTCGTTGCTCATGCCGCGGACCGAACCAAGGAGGAGGCTGCGTCGCGATGGGCGCGGTCCCATATTGAAGTCACCGGCCATGATGAGGGGGGAGGCCGGGTCGTGATTGGTCGCGACAAAACGGCTCAGAAACTCAACCTGGCGCTGATAGGCATAGAGCGATCGATCATCCGATACACCGGACGCATGGCGGGAATTGAGGTGTGTGGTCAGGATCTCGACGGGCACGCGAACGCCAGGTACGGTAACAGCAATTAGTAGGATTCCCTTGTTGGCAAGGCAGTCATAGCCGGCACAAGCAAAGTTTGGGAATGCAGCGCGCCTCATACGCACTATCGGATAGTCCGAGAGAATCTGAAGGCCACTGTCGACGAACTTGCCTTGGGTTTCCCCCTTGATCCAACTTCCGGCCGCTGCGAAGCGTCGATCATCAACAGAGACCGGCCCATCTTCGTGCATCTCGGCGGAAGGGCCTGTGGCGATATGGGTATAGCCGGCAGCCTGTCCGATCGCCTTTGCTTCGTCTGTAAATGCTTCTTGCAGCGCAACGATGTGCGGTTGACGTCCACGCAAACGAAGCTGACCTAGTCGTTGTCCGATTGCATCGAGAGCACCATCGCGGCCCCATGCGACGGGCCAGGGAAGGCCTTTCACATTGTAGGTCATGACCGAAAGCGTGTCTGCGGCCCCCGCGCTATTTTGCTTAAGATCGAACGGCTGAGAGCGCAGCGAGGGAGAAATGCCAAGAAGGCTTAGGGCAACCAGCATCCAGCAGTTTCTCGTTCGCACTTGCAGCTCCCTCGCTCGGATCTTCAAAGCAATGACGCCGTAGGACTCCCAAAGTCGCAGCGGGTTGGGAGCAGTTTCCGCAGGATGCGATATTGCCGGATTGGCAACGTCCCAGAGGGGCCGGGACATGATGATGTCCCAATGTCACGGGAATTTCATCATGGACGAGAACTCAGGTCGTCAATGTCACTGGAAGCGGTGCGGGATGGCATTGGCCCTCTTCGCGATCCCGCAAATTGCGCAAGCCGACACGGCCCCAACAGTCTATGATCTACCCGGCATTAACCTCGTAACTGTCGTGAGACGGCCTGATCTGCATCGCAGTGACTGGAGCCGTACATTTGATCTTGGTGATCAGCGCTTCTCGATCATCGGCGCGCGTGCGAAATCGGCTAGAGCTGCCGATCGCTTCGCGCTCATGCCGGACAACAAAATCAAGTCATGGTCGCTGTCTGGCCGCTATGATCATGATATCGGGGCGCTCGGCACGATCGGCCTTGTCGGCACGGTACTGGTTGAAAAGCGACGTCCATGGGGCCTCATGTCCGGCGGACATGCGCTGGGTTCGCGAACCCTTTTCGCCGGATTGGAATGGACCGGTGAGGGTCGCGAACATATTGCGTTAGGCGCGTTCAAGGCCGGCAATAGCGGGACACGGCGAGGCTTCGATCGGTTGGCGGAATTGGCCGCGGGCGCTCCGCTCAACGCTTCGGGTCTGCGGTTTGGGGGCAACGTCCTGATCCGGGGTTCAAATGGCACGGGAGATCGCGAAACGGCGCTGGGCTTCGATGCGCGCCTTCAACGTATAGCCTTGGCGGACGCCACGATGATCGGTGGCCGCGCCAGTGGGACGGACAGTCGCTTGGCGTTAACGCTGCGTCATCGTTTCTAGCGATTCCAACGGCCATCGACCGGTTGCTTCGTATGGCCCACCTGGCGCGATCCGAAGTTGACCGCCGCTAGACCCGCCGTTTCATGCGTCTCCGACCGCTCAGGAGGGAGCATTAATCTCGCTCTGTGGTCTGCCGATACGTATCCTGCCCAGTAGCAAAATCAGTCCAGGCAACAGTGTCAGCACCAGCGGTGCGCCGATGGCGAGGCCGGCGATAATTGCGGTCGCCAATGGTCGCTGCAACCCGGAGCCGCGTCCCAGCCCTAAAGCAAGCGGCAGGAGCGTAAGGATTGCGATCAGCGCCGACATCAGGATTGGGCGCAATCGAGCACGCCCCGCCTCGATAAGAGCCTCACCGGTAATCGGAGCGTCCGGGACAAGCTCGGCGAGGTAGAAAATCGCAAGCTCTGTCAGCATGCCTACCACCATGGTCACGCCCATGAGCGCGGAAATGTCCAGTTCCGTGCCGGTAATCCACAGGCCGAACAACACGGCACAGATTGAGAGAAGCACCGTCCCCACAACTGCCACCGTAAAGGGCCAGTTTTCGTATAGAAGAGTGAGCAACAACGCGGACAGGAGCAACGCGGCAACGAAGACCGTCGTCAGATCGGTAAATGATTGTTTTTGCTGGGCGTAGAGGCCGCCATAGTCGACGCGGATTGTTGTCGGTAGCTTCAGTTGTCCGACCTTGGCCTGCACGGCCTTCATACCAGATCCAAGGTCAAGACCTTCCAGCCGAGCGGTCACGGCGATGAAGGGTGCCAGATCCTCTCGAGTGATCTGGCGCTGACCCGCAGCGATCATGACCTGTGCCACCTGCCGCAGCGCCACGGTCCGGCCATCGGGTGCCCGCAGGAGCAAGGCACCCAGCACATCGGCACGCTGACGCAGGGCGAGAGGCGCGCGGACGCGAACATCGATCACTGTTTCGCCGGAGAGCAGGCGCGTAGCAACGGTGCCGGCAATCTGGGCTTCGATCTGTTTGGCGACCATGTCGGGATCGAGACCAGCCAGCGCGGCGGCAGGACGATCGACCTTGACGATGATAGCGTCACCCGCGACGCGCAGACCATCCTGCACCTCTACGATGCCATGGATAGTACCGATACCTTGCGCCACCTTGCGAGCGGCAGCGGCGAGCGCCGCCGGGTCGTCGCCGAACAACTTCACCTCGATGGGTTGCGGGACGGCGGTGAGATCACCGATCAGGTCTTCCATCAGTTGCAGGAGTTCGACCTGCAGGCCCGGGACCTGCGCCTCAATCTTCAACCGGATTTCGGTCATGACCGCTTCGATCGGGCGTCGGCTACCATCTTTGAGACGGACGAAAAAATCGCCTTCATCGGCTTCGGTTAAACCTCCGCCCAGTTGGAAGCCGGTGCGGCGGGAGTAGCTTACGACCTCCGGGGTATCGCGGATTATCGTTTCAACCTGGCGCAGGAGTTGATCAGTGTCGCTGAGTGCCGCGCCGGATTTGGCCTTATAGTCGAGGATGAAACCGCCTTCATCCATCTTGGGCATGAAGCCAGATTGAACATGGGTCCATGAAAAGGCCCCAATCACCAGCAGAATCGCCGCGCCCAGGCCAACGAAGAGACCCGGCCGAATTAAGGCGCGATGGGCTGCACGATCATAGCTATCGCCGATCCGGCCCATGAACCCGTCAGCCTTCTCTGCCGCCTCGACGTCGCGCATCGTGAGCCAATGTGAGGCGACTAGGGGCAAGGCATAGCGGGCATAGAGCAAGGACACGACCAAGGCGGCGGTCATCGTCACTGCCAGCGCCTTGAAGAAACCACCCGTGACGCCGGTGATGAACGCAAGCGGCAGAAAGACAACGATCGTCGCGGCCGTTGATCCGAATAGTGGCCGTGCCATTTCCGCCGCAGCGTCCAGCAACGATGGTTTGGTACTGGCAGGCGCCTCCTGCATCCGGCGCATGAGATGTTCGAGCATGACGACAGCGTCGTCGACGATCAGGCCGACAGCCGCCGCCATCCCCCCGAGCGTCATCATGTTGAAGCTCATGCCCAGGACGAGAAGCGCGAGACATGTCGCGGCAAGCACGGCGGGCAGTAGAGCCGCCGTGATCACCATCAACCGCCAACTGCGTAGGAAAAGGAAGAGAACCAGACCGGCCAGGAAAGCACCAAGCAAAATTGCGTCGCGTACGGCACTGGCTGCGCCTGCGACCAGCTCCGACTGATCATAAAATGGGCTGACGGTCACATCGGCAGGCAACCCGGCGCTTTTCAGACGCTCGTCGATCGCTTTGACGAGTGCAACCGCGTCTGCTGCCGGGGTCTGGCGGATATTCACCAGCACAGCGTTGGTGCCGTTGGAGGTCACACGCGTCCAGGCCGGGGCAGGAGCACGACGGATCGTGGCGACCTGTCCGAGTGTAACGATTCCAGCTCCCGGATCAGTTGCAGCCTTGATTGGGACCGCCGCTATGTCAGCCTCGTTCGCGATGCGATTTTCGACGAGGGCAAGATAGAGCCTATGGCGGTCTTCGACCCTTCCCACGGCGGCGACGCTGTTCGCAGCGTTAAGGGCGGTCGCGACGTCGTTGATGGTCAGCCCCAGCGCCTGCATCCGCGCCGGGTTGACGTCGACGGCGATCTCCGGTGTTCCACCGCCAACGACATCGACGCCGGCAACGCCTGGAACCGTTGAAAGCAGGGGGCGTAATCGCAACTGAGCCAGTTGCTGGAGAGCAACGCCATCTCGGCGGTCCGATGTAAGCGAAAGACCGAGCACCGGAAAGATTGTTGGATCCGAGCGCCTCACATTGAATCGGGTGCCCGCGGGCAGATCGGGCAAGATGGTGGCCAGCGCTCCTTGAGTGGCGAGCGTTGCCGCCACCATGTCCTGACCCCAGTCGAAACTTAGCGAAATTTCGGCCGAGCCGCGGCTAGTGGTCGAGCGGATCCGCGTGACGCCAGGCACGCTTCGTAACGCAATTTCCCCCGGCCGTGTGATGTCGGCCGCCATCTGGGCAGCGTCGCGTTCGCCCGCATCAATCGCCACGACAACCCGTGGATAATTGATCTGCGGAAACAATGTGACCGGGAGCCGCGTCCCCGCGACAAGCCCTGCCAGCGTGACGAGAAAGACGCTGAGCCAGATAGACCGGCGATGCCGCTCGAGCAGGGGCCTCATCGCTTGCCTCGTTCGCGAACCTTCATACCATCCTCAAGTGCCGTGCCACCTTCGATGACCACGCGATTGCCCGCAGCCAGTCCATGAAGCACGGTTACCTGGTCGCCGGTGGTGTTACCCGGCACGATGTCGACTCGGTGGGCGATGTCCTTGTCGACGACAAACACATAAGGTTTTCCACCGTCGTCCAGTAATGCGCCATAGGGGAGTGTGATTCCTGTGGTCACGGCTCCCACCGAGATGCCCGCTTGGAGAGGCTGGCCAACCGCTATGCCTGAACCGGGCGGTACGGTCGCAAATACCGACCCAAGCCGCGTTGTAGCATCAGGTTGGGCGTCGATGCCGGCCACGACAGTCTCTTGGGCCTTTGGTGATCCGACTGCCTGGATTCGGATCCGCTGGCCAATACGAATGGTTTGTAGGGCGACCGCATCGACACCGAAGCGAGCGCGCGCATTGCCCAGGCCGGCAATGCTCGCGACCATCGTCCCGGCGGCTAACTGATCGCCCGCTTTGGCATTGAGATTTTGCACTGTTCCGGCGATTGGCGCGCGTAAGATCAGGCCAGCAGCCCGCTTGCTTAGACTGGCGCGCAAGGCGCTTGCGGACGTGGCTGCCGCTCGCGCGGTTTCGACATCGGCGTCGCTTGCCAACCCGTCGATGCGTAGTCGCGAAAACCGGGCCAGTGCTGCGTTGGCGGCCGAGGCATCGCTGGCGGCACGGGCGAGATCCAGGCGGCTAGCGGAACTCGCCTGAAGATAAGCGATGATCTGCCCACTTTGGACTTTCGTGCCCGTAGGGGCTGCGATGCGCGTGATGATGGCCTCGCTCGGGGTAACGAGATTCTGAATACCGCCTGGCCCCGCCTCGGCAACACCGTAAACAGTAAGTACTTCACTTGAGGTGCCCGCGTTAGCGACTACCGTGCGAACGCGCGCAATCGGATCAGGCGCCGCGCCGGTATCCGGTGCGCTGCCGCAGGCCGAAAGCAGTATCAATGACGCGAAGGCAGGGGCTTTTATCATCGATTCCATACTTCGCTGGGTCCACCTGATAGCAGTTCGAGGGAGATCAATGTCTCAGCAGCCTGTTGATCGAGCGCAGCCAAGGCGATCTGGCGGTCTCGCAGCGTTTGAGTTGCCGTCTGGATCGTGGCCTTAGAGAGATCGCCGCGCATCCCGGCGCGTGTGGTAGCATCTGCAAGACGTTCGAGGGCAGGCATGGCGGCACGCAGGGCGGTCCGTTGACGCTGGATGGTGGCTAGGGAGGCAGAAGCGGCAGCGATATCCGCCCGTGTCTGAAATAGGCGGGCGTCATATTCAGCGTGGAATTGCGCGCGTGTCGCCTGGGTGATGGCGATGCCGCCACGGTTGCGATTCCACAGCGGTAAGGAGAGTCCGATTTGAGGCCCAACAGTCACGTTACCGGCGGTATCGCGCGCGCTGGCCACGGTTAGCGACAGGTTCGGGAACTGATCGAGGATAGCCTTGCGTGTGTTTGCCTCGCTTGCATCATATCCTGCGCGCAGTGCTTGCAGATCGAGCCTGCGTGCGACCGCCTGGGCAAAGAGTATGTCTGTGGAAGGCGGTGCTGAAGGGGCTGCTGCTGGCGCCAGCCGCAAAAGGAATGAAGGCGGTAGGCCAAGTAAGCGGTTGAGTTCCAATCGAGCAGCGGTCAGGTCGCGATCGATCGTTCGCAATCGATCGCTTGCGTCCAGTGCGGCCAAGCGGCGTGCGTCAGTATCTGATGCCGAAATGTCGCCTCGTGTCGCTGCGCGAAGCGATCGCTGCAGAAGGTCGTCGGCCGATGCGGCGCTGGTCCTGACGAGGCCAAGTTGGCGCTCCAGCCCGACGATGCGAGCGCCCTGAAGCCGCGCGGCCGCGGAAGTCTGCCATTCTGCCCATGCCAGGTCGAGCCTAACTTGCAGTCGCGTCGCACGCGCTGACTCCGCTGTGACGTTGCGGGTGCGCAGTGCCGAGAGATCAAAGCCGATCTGCCCGGCAAGACCGTTGAGCATGTCTGGCCCCGATAAAAGCTTGTCAAACCCCAACTGCGCGGTCGGATCAGGGAGAAGCCGAGCGGCGAAGGCTTGCGCGTCACTGACCCCCGCCTTGAGGCGCAGAGCCTTCAAATCGGGGTTCTGGAGAACGCTGATTACCGCCAGCGCGTTGGGCGTTAACGGCCGGGAAAGATCGATTGCCTGTGCTGTGAGGAAGGGCCGGTCGAGAAGTGAGGCATCGCGGGAAAGAGCGGACAAATCGGATTTCTCTAATGCCATTTCGGGTGGTGAAAGCGGAGACGGGCGATAGGTGGCACAGCCTGCCAGAAGACATAGCGACACTGTCATCACGCAACAGCGGGCCGGTCCCATGGGCCAGTTGCGCGATCCAGAGACCGGCCTCGGACCAGTGGTCGAATATAAAATCCTCCGATCGGCGAGCCAGCGCTTCAAAACGGTCGATCCTTTACGTCGGCAAGAAACAAGAACAGGGAAGATCAACAGGCAACCTCGGTCACGCCGATCTCGAGTTAGACATCGCACAAGCGGAGCAATTGTGCGAGTTCATGTCGATCATTGGCATAGCCAGCAATCGACTGCTGCCTTTTCTCACTCCAGTAAAATCAAAAAACATCACTGGCCCACGAGAGCGACCTGCCAGTCGATTGTACCGGTGTTTTTTGAGTACGATGACCTCTTCGTCAGCCCAGTTTCGTCCCAAGGGATTGACGGCTTGGGAGACTTGCCGGTTATCGGCGAGGCGTGATTTAGCCAGGCGATGGCGACGCTGCGGGCCAGCGTATGCCGCGCCACTTTGAAACTGAGGCTTTCCGATCCCCATGCCGGGGTTTGAAGAAACATCGCCGCCAGGAAATGGATCGTGAGTCGATCCAAGCCTTTGAAGCTCAGCGCTTTGCACTACCCGCATGTTGGAAAGCCGTTTCGAGTTCATCGACCATATCAAGTTCGGCTTTTGCGCTTGCCCGTGCATGCGACAGATTGCGGGCTGATACTGCGGTCTCCATGTTGGCAAGAACCGTCTCGAAACGCGGTGCGAGGGACGCAACCGCAGGTTGCGACCGCACAGTGGACCAGCGATCACGCGCGAACACCATGGCGCGGGCCATATCCTCCCAGCGCACGGGCGCGGCTTGCGCGTCAGCGTCATAGCGAAACCCGGCATAGTCGAGCAAACTGACATCGACGGGGATGGCGGGACTCCCGGGGGCAGCGCTCACCAGCGTGCGGAAGCCTTCAATCGAGGCAAGAGCCACATCGGCAGATTTATCTGCCGCGTCGGCCCGGCGTATGGACATCAGATGGTCGGCGAGTTTGATCGAAACAGCATGTGGGACAATGCCTGCGACGCCCTTCGCGGCGCTCTCCGCGGCGTCGATGGCTTTCGAACGCGCGGCGGGCGTCGCGCTGAAGGCTGTCTCGGTCAGGCTTTCAAACGGTTCGGCTGCGGCAAGCAATTGAGCGGTGATCGCAGGATAATTGGATACGGCGGGTGTCGCCTGGTTCAAGTCGCTGTCCGACGAAGCGTTCGTTGTTTCCAATGGAGATTCCGGCGCTTTCGGAGGCGCGGCGCTGTTGCTCCCGCAGGCCGAGAGGGCGGTGACTGCAACGATTAGCGGGAGATAGTTTCGGGCGCGGGGCATGATATCTCCTAAAGGTCGGGCGAGACCAATTCAACGTGGGCCAGCGCGGTGCCAACCCGCCTTGGTCCCACCTCTGACGTCACGCCTTGCCCCAAGTCTCACTTTCCGCCCCAGAAATGTAGGGGCAGCCGATCTTAGCGGTGGCGGTACCTCAGGTGGACACGGCTGATCGACTGAGACCAGCGGTAGCCGACGCCTCGATCTTGTGCCAAAAGGCGCCGGGGTCGATTCAAGTCGCATCCCCGTTCGCGCCTCGATCGTAACGACACTGTCATCCGGTCGTGCCTCAAGGTGGCGGCGGAACCGGGAGACTCGCTTGCGCAAAAGCATAGCGTGACGTCAGATGGAGCAATGCAGGCGGATGTCGGTGGGCGGACTGAGAGGGCTATTTCTCGATCTAAGGCCAGCGTTAACGCGCTATCTGCTCGTGCGCGGACTGTCGCAGGACGATGCCGACGACCTTATCCAGGACATGTATCTTAAGATCGAGAGCTATCAGGGCGGCCCGGTTGGTGAACCACGAGCCTATCTGTATCGCATGACACATAATCTGCTGCTGGATCGACGCCGGTCTGCCGCGCGCCGCATCCGGCGCGAGGAGGAGTGGGCTGCCGGTGGAACTGGCGTAGTTTCCGAGGTCGACCTGCGTCCCTCGGCGGAAGAAGCGTTGATTGCCCGCGAAAGATTAAGCGTGATCACGGCTGCCCTGAAGGTTTTACCGGAGCGGACCCGCGACATTTTCCGGCGCTTCCGGATCGACGGACAAACCCAAAAGGCAATCGCCGGCGATCTGGGCGTGAGCAAGAGCGCGGTGGAGAAGCACCTCTATCGAGCCTATCATGTTGTCGCGGTGGCGAAGGCAGGCCTGGACGCTGAGTCCGGGGATGCGACATCGGAGGAAGGAGAGCGTCACAGGGACATGAGCAGTGACCATGACCGCTGATAGGATCGAGACTTTGCGCGAGGAGGCGATCTGCTGGCACGTCCGTATTGCGGACGGTTCGGCAGACGATTGGGAGGCGTTCGTCGTTTGGTTGGGGGCCGATTCGGCCCACGCGGAGGCCTATGATGCGATTGAAGCAGTAGATGCTGAAGCCGGGCCGGCGATCCTTGAGGCGCAACCGCCAATGCCGCGAGCCGCCAATGACGATAGCCCCAGCCTATCGCGGCGGTGGTGGTGGGGCGGCGGCGTGGCAGCCTCGGTTGCGCTCGCAGCAATCTTCGGCCCTGGCTTGGTCCAGCGTGGTGATCCCTATCAGGTAGCAACGCTCGCGGGCCAGACGCGGACTGTCGCGCTGCCATCGGGTGATCGCATTGCCCTCAACGGGAACAGCAGCATCACGCTCGATCATCAAAATCCCCGTTTTGCCAAGCTCGAGCGAGGGGAGGCCATTTTCACGATTAGACATGACCCTAAATCGCCTTTCGTCGTTCATGTTGGCGACGAGCGCATCCAGGACGTCGGCACGGTCTTCAACGTCATTCGAGACGAAGTTGGCGTGCGTGTAGCCGTCGCCGAAGGGTCGGTGCTTTATAACCCGGAAAGTGAAGCTGTGACCCTGGCAGCCGGAGAATCGCTGCGCGACCCAGGCGGCAATAGCGCAATCATCCGGACCGGCGTCGATCCCACCGCGGTCGGCTCCTGGCGTGAGGGGCGCTTGAGTTATACCGCCACCCCACTGTCGTTGGTCGCCGCCGATCTTGCGCGTGCGATAGGGGAGAAGGTGAAGCTGGATCCTGTCCTAGAAAACCAGCGCTTTACGGGCACGATCACTCTCGACACCGACCGGGCCCGCCTCTTTGCCGATCTGGCGGTTCTGTTGAATGTGCGCGCTGAGCACAGTGCCTCCGGCTGGAAGCTGGTTGCACGCAATCGTGCGGGGCGCTGATGTTCTGATCGCGCTCGCCGGTATTGCGCTTGCAATGCCGACGGTTGCAGCGGCCCAGACGAGATCATTCTCGATTCCTGCGGGTTCTCTTAGCGAGGCGATTGCGCGATTCGGCGAACAGTCCGGCCTCACGATCGGCTTGGCAGACGCACGCCTGGGGTCGCGCCGGACTGCGGGCATTCACGGTCGCTTCTCGGCACGCGCTGCGCTTGGGCTGCTGCTCACCGGGACGGGGGCCACCTTCGAATTCATCAATCCGCGCACCGTTCGGATCATTGATGCTCCGCCACCGCGCGCCAGGCGGACCGCTAGCCCGCGCCGGATCGCACCGCCGGAACCGAGACCGGTCGATACAGGCGAAATCGTGGTCACGGCGAGCAAACAGGGCATTCCGCTCGATCGCTATGCTGGGTCGGTCGATGTTGTCGATCTCGACCCTGACCGGAACGCCCGATCTGCTTCGCGGGGAACGTCGGCTATCGTAGCGCGCCTGCCCATGCTCGCTTCAACCAGCCTGGGGCCGGGCCGGGACAAATTGTTCATTCGGGGGGTGGCGGACAGCAGCTTTAATGGACCAACCCAAGCGACCGTCGGTCAGTATCTCGGCGATGTGCGGCTGACCTATAATGCGCCCGACCCCGATCTAAATCTTTATGACATGGAACGTGTCGAAGTGCTCGCTGGGCCTCAAGGAACCCTTTACGGCACCGGAGCCTTGGGTGGCATCATCCGGCTTGTTCCCAATATGCCCGACCCGTCGAGAGGGGCGGGCTCTGCGTCAGTCGGCCTAGGGACTACGCGGAAGGGAGGCACCAGTAGCGATACCGCAGCAATGCTCAACATCCCAATCGTCGATGACAGGCTGGCGATCCGTGCAGTTGGCTATCGGGTAATTGATGCCGGCTATATTGACGACCCGTTGCGGGGCCGGTCCAACATCAACCGGTCTATCAGCTATGGCGGGCGGCTCGACATACGCTATGCGCCTGGCAACGACTGGACCTTCGATGTGGGCGGCGTCGTTCAAAATATCGCCAGTCGTGATGGACAATATACGCTGCGCGGCCAACCCGACCTCACGCGCAATACGCTGCTTGCTCAGCCATTCGACAATGATTATCGTTTGGCGAAATTCCGGATTGCCAAGCGCTGGAATGATATGGAGCTCGTGTCCTCGACCGCCATTGTGCGGCACGACGTCGAGACGCGCTATGATGCAACGACCGCCTTTACAGGGGCGCCGGCGCGCTTGTTCGATGAAACGATAGGTATCTCGCTCATTTCCCACGAAACGCGGGTGTCCGGCCGGCGTCGGGGCACAGATGACTGGGTCGCTGGTGTCAGTGTTGTCCACGACATCGAGCAGCAGCGCCGCCGTTTAGGCGATCCCTTGGCTCCCGTAACGATCACCGGGGTGCGCAACGAGGTAACCGAGGCTGCTTTGTTCGGACAATATACGATCCCCATCACACCGCGCTTGGGCGCGACCTTAGGGGGCAGAGTTACCTATTCCACCGCTGTGGGTCAGGCGCTCGATACTGTGCTGCCCGAAAATATGGAGCCCAAGCGCACAGCCGTGCGCACCTCGCCTTCGTTGGCGCTATCGTGGCGCCCGGCCAATCGGTTGCTGGTGTTCGTGCACTATCAGGAAGCCGCACGGGCGGGCGGTCTGGCGGTCGGCCCGACAACCAGCCCCCAAAGCGTCCAGCGCTTCGAAAGCGACACGCTTAATATGATCGAAGGGGGATTCCGGTTCGGCCGCCCCGGTCGTGATCGGTTCGCTGCCAGTGCGACGCTCTCTTATTCGCGCTGGTCGGACATCCAGGCTGATCTCGTTGATGAAACAGGTCTGCCTTTTACCGTCAATATCGGCAATGGACGGATCATCGGCCTCGACACGAATATCGCGTGGATGCCGATTGAGGCCCTGCAGTTCGAGTTGTCCGCGTTTTTCAATCGATCCAACCTGAAGGATCCTGCCCCGGCCTACGTGGCTGCGGACGAACGCGACCTGCCCAATGTTGCAGAGTCCGGTGGCCGAGCAGCGATTACCTATCGTGTCACTCTGACGGCGTCCGCGTCTCTCGTGCTAGACGGAAGCCTCCGCTACGTCGGAACATCCCAACTAGGGATTGGTCCCCCAATCGATGTAAGTCAGGGTAAATATCTTGAAAGCAGCGTTGGTGGCAGGCTGGAGATTGGACGGATCGGGCTCTCGCTCGATGTGAGCAATCTGGGAGATGTGCGGGGGAACCGCTTTGCGTTCGGCAATCCCTTCGGTTTGGTCGCGCGGAACCAGATCACCCCATTACGGCCCCGTAGTATCCGGATTGGTCTTGATGCCAAATTCTAAACGCCTCCTGCTCGCCTCAATCCATGATGTCGGGCCCAGGTTCGAGGATGAGGTCGATAGGTTGGCGGATCGTCTCGCGCGGCTCCTGGGAGGTCCCCGCTTTGCGATGCTGGTGGTCCCGGATCATTGGAACGAAGCGCCGCTTAGCCAAGCCCCGGCCTATCAACGCAAGCTGCGTGCCTGGTCAGATGCTGGCGTCGAAATATTTCTGCATGGCTGGCGCCATCGCGACGACGGCGTTCGCGCTCATGGCGTTGCCCGTTTTCGTGCCAGGCATATGACGGCGGGCGAGGGCGAATTCCTTGGGCTTGAGCGCGAAGAAGCCCTGCGGCGCATGCGGGCTGGGCGAACCATCGTTGAGAATGCCATCGGGCGACCTGTTGCAGGGTTCATCGCGCCAGCCTGGCTCTATGGCGAGGGTACCCGCGCAGCGCTTTTAGAAGAAGATTTCGCGCTTGCTGAAGACCATATGCGCGTCTGGCGGCCAGCTGACGGGCGCATCCTCGCACGCGGACCGGTTATAACATGGGCGAGCCGCAGTAAGTCCCGCATCGCGAGTTCTCTTGCCTTTGCAAGGCTCGCAAGCGCGACATTTGGCGCATTGCCGACGGTGCGGATCGCGGTCCATCCTGGCGACACCGGTGTGCCGAGCCTGCTGAAGAGCATCGATAAGACCGTCATCCGCGTTGCCCGGGATCGGATGGTCGGACGCTATGGAGATCTGCTGGATTCAGTGCCGGCCGATGCGATTTCGCGTCGGACGTGACGTCAAAGGGGCATCCCTGACCGAGACCCCTCGCATGCAACAGCCTTTGCGCGTCATGACCTTTCTTCACAGTTTCGAGCCCGGCGGGGTTGAGAGGGTGGCGCTGCGCCTTACCCAGGCCTGGGGCGAACGTGCCATCGACAGCCAGCTCGTGCTCGGCAGGAGCGAGGGTGCCATGCGCTCGGAGTGGCCCGCGCTCTCCTACTCGTCGCTGGCCGTTCGCGGCCTCGCCACTGCGCGCTTCGAGACCCTCTGGATGATCCTGCGCTTACCCGGTGAAATCCGTCGGCAGCGCCCGGATATCTTGTTCTGCGCTGGTAACACCTACACTGTCGTAGCAGTAGCCATGAAGCTGCTGCTGGGCAACGACTGTCCGCCCATTGTCGCCAAGGTCAGCAACGATCTGACACGTCGCGATCTGGTTGGCCCTGCGCGCTGGGGATATCGGTGGTGGCTAAGGCTTCAGGGCCGCTTTATCGATCAATTTGTTGGTATGGCGTCGCCGATGTCCTCGGAGATTGCAAACGCGATGCAGCTGCCCGCGTCGGCGGTGGCGATCATCAACGATCCGGCAATCACGGTGGCGGATCTTTCGCAGACAGCGCGGACGCGAGCGCTGCGATATGGTGCACCCCAGGGGAGGCGCTACATTGCGGTCGGACGGCTGGTCGCGCAGAAAAACTTCGCACTTTTGATCCGGGCTTTCGCCGCCATGGCGGGACCGCAAGACTGCCTGACGATTTTGGGCGATGGCCCGGAGCGCGCGCCGCTTACGCGCTTGATAGCGCATTTGGGTATGACCGGGCAGGTGCATATGCCGGGCCATATAGGCCCTGTGATGGAACAGCTTAGGGAAAGCGATGTCTTTGTCCTGTCGTCAGATTATGAAGGCGTGCCGGCTGTGATCATCGAGGCACTAGCTGTCGGTCTCGTCATAGTCGCGACCGATTGCAGCGTCAGCATGGCCAGTTTGCTTGAAGACGGCGCATTGGGGGAATTGGTGCCTCGACGCAGCACCTGGTGTCTTGAACAGGCGATGCGTGCCGCTGCTGTGCGCATATCTGACGCGGGTCGTGCCAGGCGGCAGGCGAGCCGCTTTACCGTTGAGCACGCGGCAGATGCCTATGCCGCGCTTTTTGCGCGCACGGTCGCCGATGTGCGCAAAGCTCCAAATCCGAAGAATAATTCGCGCGTCGCCGATGCGATGTCCTGACGGCGGCGGCGTCCAAGAGACGATAAGAACGATGACGGATGTGAAGCGTGTATCGGATGAGCCAAACTATCGATTCTGACCTTGGTGCTTTGGACTGGAAGGAAATTATACCGGCACGGCCAGACCCAGTCATGCTCAAGGGCGGCGTCTCCCGTATCAGCCGTATGGCGGCACCCATCATCTCATTGGTCATCCTTGGCGTTGTTGTGGCGCAACTTGCTACGTTCGACCTTGCGAGCATCAGGACACTGATCCCTACGTCCGTGGGGTTTTGGCTCATCTTCGCCTGTTATTACGCTTCAGCGCCGTTTGCTGACTGGGTGATCTTCCGTCGCCTCTGGTCTATCCCGACCGCTGGGTTTTTCGCGCTTGTCCGCAAGCTGATCGGCAATGAACTGCTCCTCGGCTATGTCGGCGAACTATATTTCTACAGTTGGGCACGTAAGCGCTCGAAGATGGTCGGAGCGCCTTTCGGGGCGGTCAAGGATGTCGCTATCCTTTCGGCCGTCGTTGGTAATTGCGTGACGCTTGCAATGCTTGGCCTTGCCTATCCGCTCTTCGGGTCGCTCCATCTAGGGCTGGATAACAGGACGCTGGTCCTTTCGATCAGCGTGGTCCTGTCCACTTCTGCCGTGGCAATGCTGTACCGTAAAAAGCTGTTCAGCTTGCCGCGGCAGGATCTTTGGTTTGTCGTGCTGATCCACTTCGCACGGATCGTCGTTACGACGGGGCTTGCCGCCTGGATGTGGCACATCGCTCTCCCCAGCGTCTCGGTAAGCCTTTGGTTGCTGCTTTCGACGCTCAGGCTTCTCCTGTCGCGCTTGCCCTTCGTACCGAACAAGGACGTCGTCTTCGCGGGCATGGCGATATTTCTCGTCGGCCAGGATCATCAGGTCGTCGGGCTGATGGCGTTGATGGCCGGCATTATATTGGCGACCCATCTGTTAGTGGGCCTGGCGCTTACAGGTGCAGAGCTGGTCAGCTGGAGCCAGCCGAAGTGAGACGTTTTTTGTGGCTCGTCACGCTCTTGCCGATGACCGCGCACGCACAATTGCGCTCTAGCGCGGATCTGGGCATTGCGGAGGGCCGGTGTCGCGCTGGTGAACCGGGGCCGGCCTTTCTTGTAACGGCAGTCGGACTTAAGGACCGGCAGGGGCGGATGCGTCTGGAAGTCTACCCCCCGGATAACGATGACTTCCTGGAAGATGACAATGTGCTTCTCAATGAGGGCAAAACATTCCGTCGCGCGGATATGGTAGTCCCTCAAAAAGGGCCGGTGACGATATGCATCCGCATCCCAGCTCCGGGAACCTACACGCTATCGTTGCTGCATGATCGTGATAGCAACCGGAAATTCGGGCTGTCGATCGACGGGATTGGTTTCCCGAACAACCCGCGCTTGCGCTTTTCCAAACCTGCCGCCGCCGCCGTTCGCGTGACGGCCAGCGCAGGGATCACGCCGCTCACAATCCGCATGAACTATCGCCATGGCCTGTTGTCGTTCGGGCCTATCGGGAATTGATGCTATGAAGATCGTCGACGTCTGCGCCTTTTATTCACCCAAGGGCGGCGGGGTGCGCACTTACATCGATCGCAAGCTCGCAGAAGGTCCTAAGGCAGGACATGAGATCGTGGTGATCGCCCCCGGTCCCCGTTCATGCGTCGAGGAGCGGGGGCGCGGCGCGCGGATAGTGTGGTTGGCATCCCCCAAATTTCTCTTGGACGGCAATTATCACTATTTCGCCGATGCCAAGGTACTTCACGCCGAACTCGATCGCGAACAGCCTGATGTGGTCGAAGTGTCCTCGCCTTGGCGCAGTGCTTCGATGGTCGCGGCCTGGAAGGGAAAGGCGATACGTTCACTGGTGATGCATGCCGATCCACTCGCGGCCTACGCCTATCGATGGTTCGAGATGCTCGCAGATCGACCGACAATCGACCGTGGATTTGACTGGTTTTGGCGGCACTTGCGCCGACTCGATGCCAGCTTTGACAGTGTCATCAGCGCGAGCCAGAGCTTGTCGGCTCGGCTTAAGGGCGGCGGACTGCGCGGCGTTTCAACGATTGCGATGGGGGTCGAGCCCGGCATCTTCTCCCCCAACTTGCGTGACACTGCACTCCGGAGGCGCCTTCTGGAACTTTGTGGTCTCGATGTCACCGGTACCCTGTTGATCGGCGTAGGTAGGCACGGTCCCGAGAAGCGGTGGCCCATGGTCGTTGAAGCCGTCATGTCTGCGCAGTTCCAGGAGCCAGTCGGACTCATACTGATGGGCGATGGCCGGGAACGAACGAAGATCATCCGCCAGATAAGTGCTAACCCCCATATCCGACTTTTGGCCCCTATCACCGATCGACACGCACTTGCGGCGACGATGGCGAGCGCCGACGCGCTCATCCACGGGTGCGAGGCCGAAACTTTTTGCATGGTTGCAGCCGAAGCTGCCGCGTCAGGGTTGCCATTGATTGTCCCAAGCGATGGAGGCGCTTCCGATCAGGCAATTGTTCAGCGAGGCTGGCGCTATTCTTCGGGGTCTGCGGCGGGCGCCGCGAGTGCAATCCTGGATTGTGTTCGTTCGAGACAATTTGATGCGGCAGGCTCGGCCGCATTTCCTCATCGTGCTCCGCGCACGATGGCCGATCATTTCGATGATCTATTCGCACAATATGAAGCACTGCGCGCACCGCTTCGGATAGCGGCCTGATGAAAGTCTTGCACCGGAGCGCCAAGTTCGTCGATGCCGCCGAGTACGATGTCTTTGAGATGGGTGCTGACCACTTTGCGGCCATTCAATGTGTCTTCAATGAAACACCCCCTTCTTCTGAGCCCCGGATAATGCGTTCGCTCGGCAGCGTGGACGAATGCGGTTGCATGGCATTGATGGGCCGTTTCCTCATGTGGGCAAGCCGCAACGCGACTTAGATCGGCCTGAAACGCTTGCGAACAATGCTATCTATCCGATCCCCGATAGGATAGGGGGGTATGCTATGGGACATTTGACCAAAGGCAATGATGAACTCCTAAAGCGGATCCGCCGCATCGCGGGACAGGTCGCAGCGATCGAGAAAGCGCTAACCGCAGGAACCGACTGCACCACAACCCTGCATCTAGTCGCAGCGACGCGCGGCGCCATGAATGGCCTCATGGACGAGATCATCGAAGAGCATGTCCGGACTCATGTGGCGCATCCCGACCTCGCGGCCGATGATCGTGCCGCAGGGGCGGAAGAATTGATCGCGGTGATACGCCGCTACGCGAAATAGGGCCGAGATAATGACAACACTCCGCGACATAGACGATTTCGCGCACGCGCACGTGTATCTGGGAGCCTCTCACGATGAGAATGCGCGGCGAACCCTGTGGGTCGTGGGCCTGACGGCGATCATGATGGTCGGCGAGATATTTGCGGGATATGGCGTCACCTCAAGCTTTGTACGCTGAACAACGATTTTCCGGACATAATGTGAACATTGGTGTCAGGCAGCGGCGCGAAGGTACTGGTAGAGGGTTTCGCGGCTGATGCCCATGTCGCGCGCGATGGTCGCCTTGCGTTCACCGGCGGCAACGCGGCGGTGCAGATCGGCAATCATCTCATCCGAGAGCGACCGTTTCCGCCCCCGATAGGCGCCGCGCTGCCGAGCGATCGCAATGCCTTCGCGTTGCCGTTCGCGGATCAGGGCGCGCTCGAACTCAGCAAACGCACCCATGACCGAGAGCATCAGATTGGCCATCGGGGAGTCCTCCCCCGAGAAGGACAGGCTTTCCTTCTCAAACTCGATCCGGATACCTCGCTTGGTGAGGCCCTGGACCAGCTTGCGCAGGTCATCCAGATTGCGGGCCAACCGATCCATGCTGTGGACGACGACGGTATCGCCTTCGCGGGCGAAAGTGAGCAGAGCCTCAAGCTGGGGGCGGTTGACGTCCTTGCCCGATGCCTTGTCGGTGAAGGTCCGATCGAGCGACTGACCTTCCAATTGGCGATCCACATTCTGATCGAACGTGCTGACCCGGACATAGCCGATCCGTTGCCCCTTCACTGCGCACTCTCTCCATCAAAATGTCAGGTTGAAATCTATGATACGCAACGACATTCGTCAACAAATTCCGTTTAGTACCCTAATCTGACAGAAACCGCGGTAGCGCCCTGACGTCCGGTTAGGCTATACTCCAAGCTGACATCACAAAATCAAATCCCTCAAAGATGGCGTCAATTGCCTTGATGGGGTAAAAACTGGAGTGCTTCCAGGATGGGACATTCGGCAACGTCATCTCCAGTGCATCTGGCTAACGTGGTCGCCAGCGTCACCTCTATCTTCTGCAAATCTGCAATGCGGCGGCGGACATCTTCAAGGTGGAGTTCGGTTCTCGCCATAACCTCCGCGCAGGTTTGTGCACCGGTATCGGTGAGCGACAACAATGACCGTATCTCATCCATTGCATAGCCAAGGTCGCGCGCGCGCAGGATGAACTGCAACCTTTGCACCAGTTCCGGCGAATAGACGCGGTAGCCGTTGGAACTGCGAGGCGGCCCCGGCAGCAATCCCACCTTCTCGTAATAGCGGATGGTTTCGAGATTGCAGCCTGTTTTCCGGGCAAGCTGGGCACGCAAGATGCCGACCTGTTGCTCCATGAAAATACCTCTTGAGTCTGTAGTGGCTACAGAGCCTACACTGCGAATCACTCAGTTGGAACAAGGGATTCAAGCCATGGTCTCAACGCCGGAAGCGGGACAGCCAGCCCTCACCGAAAACCACGAGCCGAAGCAGGCAAACTGGGTTGCGGCGGGCGCATTGATCGGCGCGGGGCTCGCCTCGGCTTGCTGCGTCGTCCCGCTACTGTTGGTTATGCTCGGAATTTCCGGCGCGTGGATCGCCAACCTGACGGCGCTCGAACCTTACAAGCCCTATGTCGCAGGCGTAACGCTCGCGCTGCTCGGCTACGGCTTCTGGCATGTCTATTTCAAGCCGAAACCGCCCTGTGAAGACGGTTCCTACTGCGCTCGTCCACAATCGGCTTGGACCACCAAGGCGGTGCTGTGGCTGGGCCTTGCCGTCGCCATCCTGGCGCTCACCATCGACTGGTGGGCACCCTGGTTCTATTGAAAGGAAATACCCATGAAAAAGACAGTATGTATCGCTATGGCCGTGCTGGCTATGGCTGGCGGCGGGGTCGCCTATGCAGTTAGTGGCACGGCGCAAGATCGCCCCGCGGCTACCGCAACCGCTCAGAAGCAAACCACCTTTGCCATAGAGAACATGACCTGCGCCACCTGCCCGATCACCGTGAAGAAGGCGATGGAAGGCGTCGCCGGGGTAACGGCGGTCACGGTCGATTTCGCAGCCAAGACCGCGCGCGCAACCTATAACCCGCGCCGCACCAATGCTGCTGCGATTGCCGCTGCATCAACCAACGCGGGTTATCCGGCGCGCGCTATTCAAAACTGAGCGGGGCGCCGCCAGCGCCTCAAGAAAGCGATAAGCAATGAACGACTGTTGCAACCGCCCCGGGCAGGAAGGATTTGACGTGGCCGTCATCGGCGCGGGTTCTGCCGGGTTCTCCGCCGCGATCGCCGCTGCCGATCTGGGCGCGAAAGTGGCGCTCGTCGGTCACGGCACGATTGGCGGCACCTGTGTCAATGTTGGCTGCGTTCCTTCCAAGACGCTGATCCGCGCCGCCGAAGCGGTGCATGGTGGGCTTGCCGCCGCGCGCTTTCCCGGCCTTGGGGGCGCTGTCCAGATGGATGACTGGTCCGTATTGGCGGCGTCGAAGGACGATCTTGTCACGACGCTGCGCCAAAAAAAATATGTCGATCTGCTGCCCGCCTATGACGGTGTGAGCTATATCGAGGGCAAGGCACGCTTTGCCGATGGTGCGCTGATTGTCGGCGATGCGCCCATGAAGGTCGGCAAGGTCATATTGGCGATGGGTGCGCACGCCGCCGTGCCGCCGATTCCGGGGATGGACAGCGTGCCCTACCTAACCAGCACATCGGCGCTGGCGCTGGATCGCTTGCCCAAATCGCTGCTGGTGATCGGTGGCGGGGTGATCGGGGTAGAACTGGGACAGATGTTTTCGCGTCTGGGCGTTGATGTCACCATCTGCTGCCGAAGCCGCCTGCTCCCCGAAATGGACCCGGAAGTGAGTGCCGCGCTGAAAAACTATTTGGAAGCCGAGGGCGTGCGGGTTTGCGCAGGTGTCGGCTATCAGCGTATCGCCCAAACACAGAGCGGGGTCGAATTGACCTGCGAGGGGCATTGTGACACCGTCGCGGCGGAACAGGTGCTCATCGCCACCGGACGCCGACCCAATAGCGACGGGCTTGGGCTGGAGGAGCGCGGCATAGTGCTTGCCCGTAATGGTGGAATCGTCGTCGATGACCACCTCGAAACGTCGGTTCCAGGCATTTACGCGGCGGGCGATGTAACGGGACGGGACCAGTTCGTCTACATGGCCGCCTATGGCGCAAAACTGGCCGCGCGCAACGCGGTGACGGGCAACCAATACCGCTACGACAATTCCTCCATGCCATCCGTCGTCTTCACCGACCCGCAAGTCGCCAGCGCCGGCCTCACTGAAACGACAGCACGGGCGCAAGGCCTGGACATCAAGGTTTCGCTGCTCCCGCTCGATGCTGTGCCAAGGGCACTGGCAGCACGCGATACGCGGGGTCTCATCAAACTGATTGCCGACAAGGCGAACGACCGTTTGCTGGGCGGCCAGATCATGGCACCCGAAGGCGCGGATTCGATCCAGACACTGGTGCTGGCGATCAAACACGGCATGACCACCCTGGAATTGGGTGCAACGATATTTCCTTACCTGACCACTGTGGAAGGCCTCAAACTGGCGGCCCAAACGTTTGATAAGGATGTCGCCAAACTGTCTTGCTGCGCCGGGTGATTGCTCGGGGATCAACCGGCAACGAATGGCCTCCCTCCAGTGCAAGCCGCTTTGGTGTCAATTTTGTTATTCGCCTCAGCGGGAGAGCAAAATGGCACGACGCCGACTTCTGACCGGAGACGAGCGCCGGCGCCTGTTCGATCCTCCTGTCCAAGAAACCGCGATCATTGGGCATTATACCCTTTCTGCGGAAGATGTTGAATTGGTTGGGCGCCGCTATGGTCCAGCAAATCGCCTCGGTCTGGCTGCACAAATCGCTTTGATGCGACATCCCGGCTTTGGTCTGCAACCCGAGATCGGGCTTCCCGACGTCATTCTTCAGTACCTCGCGGCACAGTTATTCGTCGATCCTTCCTCCTTCTCTGCATATGGTCAGCGCGCGCAAACCCGTACCGATCATGCCGATCTCGTGGCGCGTTATCTTGGCATACGCCCGTTTCGACGCGGCGACCTGGCACTTGCCCTGAATCTTGCCGCGCAAGCCGCCGAGTATACAGACAGAGGTGAACCGATTGTTCGCGCCCTCATGGTTGGCCTGAAGGGTGAGCGGTTCATTCTTCCGTCAGGCGACACACTGGAACGCGCCGGTCTTGCTGGCCGGGCACGCGCACGCAAAGCTGCCGCAGCCGCAATCGTCGAAGGCCTCAGCTCTGCTGAACTGACACGGCTAGACGAACTCGTAATCAACAACCCGGATTTCGGCATGACACCGCTGGCGTGGTTGCGTAATTTCGAAGAAGCCCCGACTGCGGCCAATATCAATGGCTTGCTTGAGCGCCTGCGCTATGTTCGCGGCATAGGTATCCACCCGGTAGTTGGGGGCGCCATTCCGGAATTCCGCTTTGCCCAATTTGTCCGCGAGGGCGGCGTGGCACCGGCATTCCTGCTTTCGGATTACAGCGTCAATCGCAGGCGGGCGACGTTGACGGCCGCAGTGATCGACCTTGAGGCCAGACTTGCCGATGCCGCGATCCAAATGTTTGACCGACTTATCGGCGGCATGTTCACGCGCGCGCGGCGTGGGCGCGAGCGTCGCTACCAAGATAGTATTCAGTCGGTGGGGCAACTCATGCGGCTGTTTGGCGCCACGATTACAGCACTTGATGAGGCTGTCCAGAATGGCGGCGATCCGCTCGAATTGATTGACGAAGCGGTGGGCTGGCACCGGCTTGTTGCGGCAAAGGCCCAAGTAGATGCCCTTGCTGATCTTGCCGGCGAGGACGCACTGGTAACGGCAACCGAGCGTTACGCCACGCTACGGCGTTTCAGCCCGGCATTTCTGGACGCCTTCACCTTCAAGGCGTCTGGAACAGGGACGGCACTGATCAAAGCCATCGATGTCATTCGCGATGCGAACACACGAAAGTCGCGCGACCTTCCCGATGGCGTTCCACTGCCATTCCCCAATCGGCAGTGGAAGCGTCTCATCACCGAAAGCGGCCGTATCGACCGCCGACGTTATGAAATTGCGATCATGGCAACCTTGCGTGATCGTTTGCGCGCCGGTGATGTATGGATCGAGGGAACCCGCAACTATCAGCGCTTCGATGCCTATTTGCTGGGTCGGCGCGACGCCGCCAAAGTGGCGGATGTGCTTCCGTTCGATTCAAATGCTGCATCCTACCTCGCTGACCGGGCACGAAATCTTGACTGGCGGCTGCGCCGATTTGCCAAGCAGTTGAAAACAAACAAGCTTGAGGGAGTGTCGCTCGAACGAGACCGGCTCAAGCTTCAGCAAATGCCGCCTGTCACCCCACCGGAAGCTGAAGCCCTCGATCGCAAGCTCGATACCCTGCTTCCCCGCGTGCGCATCACCGAGCTGCTGCTTGAAGTCGCCGAACGCACTGGTTTTTTGAACGCATTCCGTGACCTGCGCTCAGGCAAGGAGCACGACAACCCCAGCACGGTACTCGCCGCAATTCTGGCTGATGGCACCAACCTCGGGCTGGAGCGGATGGCCAATGCCAGCGAAGGCGTCAGCTATGCCCAACTCGCATGGACCCACAACTGGTATCTTTCACCCGAGAACTATCAGGCCGCGCTGGCCATGATCATCTCAGCCCATCACGAATTACCCTTCGCGCGGCATTGGGGCGCTGGCACCAGTTCGTCGTCCGATGGCCAGTTCTTCCGGTCGGGGCGGAGCCGTTCAGGGGCGGCGGACGTCAATGCCAAATATGGCGCCGAACCTGGCGTGAAAATCTATTCTCACCTTTCCGATCACTTCGCATCATTCGGATCACGGATCATGTCCGCGACGGCAGGTGAAGCGCCTTACGTGCTCGACGGGCTTGTCCTGGGCGCCGGCAACCTTCCGTTGCATGAGCACTATACCGATACCGGCGGCGCCACCGATCATGTTTTCGCACTCTGCCACCTACTCGGGTTCCGCTTCGCGCCACGGCTGCGCGATATTGGCGACCGCAAGCTGGGTTCGATCGCTGCGCCATCGACATACAAGGGCATCGAAAATCTGATGGGCCGCACCATCAAAACGGCAGCGATCGAGGCCGATTGGGATGACATCGTCAGGATTGTCGCCTCAATCAAGGATGGCACGGTGGCGCCGTCAGTAATCTTGCGAAAACTTGCCGCCTACAAACGCCAGAACAGGCTGGATTTTGCATTGGCTGAACTGGGCCGTATCGAGCGCACTTTGTTCACGCTCGATTGGCTTGAACAACCGGAACTGCGACGTGCCTGTCAGGCCGGTCTCAACAAAGGCGAGGCGAGGCACACGCTTGCCGCCGCCATCTATACCAACCGGCAGGGTCGGTTCACCGATCGCTCGCTGGAAAATCAGGAATTTCGCGCATCTGGGCTGAACCTGCTGATTGCGGCGATTTCCTACTGGAACACGGTCTATCTCGACCGGGCCGCCCAGCACCTCAACGCTGTCGGCACGACGTTCGATGCGGCACTGCTTGCGCACCTTTCTCCGATGGGCTGGGCGCACATCAGTCTGACCGGCGATTACCTCTGGGAGCAGGCCAGGCGACTTCCAGCAGGTGAATTCCACCCACTCAACGAGCCAATGGCGCGGTTGAAGCGTGTAGCGTAGCCCATGTTCCGCTTATGTCCGAGAAATCGTTGTCTGGCGAACAAACCTTGAGGTGACGCCATATACCGGACAGGCTGTCCGGTGGAGAGAGCTAGAGTCTGTCCTGCTCATATTGAAGCATATCCGGAGTTTCGCAGGTAGCTTGCGCATTCGGCTGGAGGGAATGCGTCGAGGAGGGATCCGATCCGACGCCATGTGGCTTCGACCGATCGCTCAGCGGCCTTGCGGAGCAGGAGCTTGAGCTTCGCGAAGACCTGCTCGATCGGGTTCAGGTCCGGGCTGTAGGCTGGCAGGAAGAACAGCTTGGCCCCAGCGGAGCGGAGCGCCTTGCGGACTGCAGCGCCTTTGTGGCTGCCCAGATTGTCCATGATGACGATGTCGCCAGGCTTAAGTGTCGGCACCAGGAACTGCTCGACCCAAGCGGTAAAGATCTCCCCGTTTATCGGCCCATCGAGAACGCAGGGTGCATCGATCCGGTCATGCCGAAGCGCCGCGATGAAGGTGAGGGTGCGCCATTTGCCGAAGGGCGCCCGCGCCACCAGCTTCTGGCCGCGCCGGCACCAGCCCCGGATCGGCGTCATGTTCGTCTTGGCCCAAGTCTCGTCGATGAAAACGAGTCGTTTGGCTTCAAGCAGGTGCTGATACTTCTTCCACTGCTCGCGCCGTCGGGCGATCGACGGCCTCAACTGCTCGTCGGCGAATAGCGTTTTTTTTTAAGCTGAAACCGGCCGAGTGCAGCAGCGCCCAAACCGTGTTGTGACTGATCGTGCGGTATCCCCGCTCGCGCAGCTCGATCGCCAATGCCCGTACCGTCAGGTCCGGCTGCTCGGCCAGTCGGCCCAAAAGCCATGACTGCTCGGATGCTAGCAGCCGACCTGGTCGGCCAATCCTCGGCCGCGATGCCGCGGTGCCCGTCCCGCGCCAACGCTGAGACCATCTCACCGCGCTCGACACGCTTACCCGAAAGACACCAGCCGCCTCACGAACCGTTCGGCCTGACGCGACGAACTTCGCCACACGCTCCCGCAAGTCGTTTGAATAAGGTCTGGCCATTCCTGCTAGCCTCCACTCCAGCAGGAAGCTTGATGAGGTGGACGGCCCCTGACCCAGCGGCATCGATTCGTGCCAGGATGATGCTGTCAGCGACCATCAACGGGAAGGAGCCGTCCGGATGCAGATTACCACGATTGGCCTCGACATCGCCAAGAACGTTTTTCAGCTTCATGGCGTCGATGATGCAGGGCAGCCGGTGTTGCGTCGGAAAGTTCGACGGGATCAGTTGCTGGCGGTTCTCGGCGGCTTTGAGCCGTGCCTGATCGGCATCGAAGCCTGCGCGACAGCGCATTACTGGGCGCGGCAGCTCCAATGCCTGGGCCATGAGGTGAAGCTGATGCCGCCTGCCTACGTGAAGGCTTATGTGAAGCGGAACAAAAATGATGCAGCCGATGCCGAAGCGATCTGCGAGGCGGTGAGGCGACCGACGATGCGCTTTGTGGCGATCAAGTCGGCCGACGCGCAGAGCGTGCTGATGTTGCATCGCGCCCGTCACCTGCTGGTCCGGCAGCGGACCGCGCAGGTTAGTGCGCTGCGCGCGCATCTGGCCGAATATGGGATTGTGGCACCCAGAGGCCGCGCCCATGTCCGCGAGCTCGTCGGCGTTCTCAACGCGGGCGAAGCAGCGATCCCGGAACTGGCGCGGCAGACATTGCTGCTGATCGCCGGCATGATTGATGGCTTGAGCCAACAGATCCGTCAGATCGAGATCGAGTTGATGGCTTGGCATCGCGCCAATGCCGCGTGCAAGCGTTTGGAGACGATCCCCGGCATCGGGTTTATCACCGCCACCGCGCTCGTTGCGACCGTCGGCGACGCCGCTATCTTCCGTTCCGGTCGCCAGTTTGCCGCCTGGCTGGGGTTGGTACCCAAGCAACATTCCTCCGGCGGGAAGGAGCGAATGGGCGCGATATCGAAGATGGGGGATCGCTATCTGCGCCATTTGCTAGTCGTCGGCGCAACCGCCGTTGTCCGCTACACCCGGCGCAAGCAGACGACCGTCAGCATCTGGGCGAACCAGCTGCTCGAGCGCAAGCCCGCAAGGCTGGTGACCGTCGCGGTCGCCAACAAGATGGCCCGGATCGCCTGGGCCGTGATGGCGCGCGATGAAAATTACCGCGCCGGTCCGGTAACCGCCTGACCTGGCGCCAACCACTTTGGGCAGGAGAGAACGACACGCGTGATGCCGATCCGGGGCTTGCCGGGGATGGAAACAACCTGAGTGATTCAACGCGCATCACAGCGCGCCAGCTTGATGAGGATCCCATCCACCGACACCATCATGGCCAGCGGCCTTTCACGCCGCGCAAACAGGCCGGACACATGAATGAACCTGACCCGGCTCAGATCAACGCGTCAATTTCCCCCTTGCCCAACAGGGGCCGTCCACACATGAATCACATCTTACCCCGCTTGGGAATCCCGCAACCGATTCAAATCAGCCAGGACAGACTCTAGGCGCTGCGCACCTGGGTAACGGCGTCGGCCGGGTTTCGTTTCAGCTTGACCGAAGTATTGAAACTCCAAAACGGTGATCGGCGAGCCATCTTCTCCCTCACAACGATAGCGCGCGCATTCCTCCTCCATCGGCAGAGCCTCTATGCCGCTTCGGGTGCAAAGAGACTGAGCATATCGACCCGCCTCGCCAACAGGTCGTCGAGCGTGTAGCTGTCGAGCACGGCCATGAATGCGGCAAGCGCCTCGCGAAGAACGCCCGTCGCTCCGCACGCCGGCGCGATGATGCAGCTTCCGCAATCGACCAGATCGAACCCATCCTCCGTGTGCCGCACGACCGATCCGATGATAATCTCACCCGGCGGTCGCGCGAGGCGAATTCCGCCAAGACGCCCCCGAGCGCTCGCCACAAAGCCCGCTTTTCCGAGGTCGTGAACCACCTTCATCAAATGGTTTTGCGAGATCGCATAGGCACCCGCCATCTCGGAAATCGAGCATAGCCGATCAGGCCGCGCTCCAAGGTAAAGCAGCACCCTAAGGGCATAGTCGGTGTAGCGCGTCAGCTTCATGTCGCTTCCCGGTCACAGCGCCCAATCGACGCTGCACTAATATATATGCATTCTTGTTGCATGTTTCCAACCCGGTGATACATGTAGCGTAGATACATGATTTCGGAGTCGGTCAATGGATGACGATACGCAGGTTGACGAGGAAGGGCTAAGCCGTCTCGTGACGCTGTTCTATGCGCGGGTCCGCGAGGATGCCGAGCTGGGGCCGATCTTCAACGACGCGATCGCCGATTGGCCGGAACATCTCGAAAAGCTGGCGGCATTCTGGTCATCGGTGATGCTCACCAGTGGTCGATACAAGGGTCAACCGGTGCCGGCTCATTTGAAGCACAAATCACGAATTACGCCGGCGCTATTCGACCGATGGCTAACGCTTTGGGCTGAGGCGACCAACGAAATGATGTCGCCCGAAGCCGCCGCCGCTTTGCAAGCGAAAGCGAAGCGGATCGCCGAAAGCCTGCAGCTCGCCGTGTTTTTTCGGCTCGATCGGCAACGCGCGGAAGGCTCGGCAATCAATTCCGATACGCTGGATTGCCCAAGGCGGAGAGTGCAAAGCCATGCCTGACATCCTTCCCTATCGTTCCACACCGGTGTTTGATCAGGATACACTACCGGCTGCCTTGCGGGCGCGACACGATACCAAGGCCGGTGTCTGGGGCCTGATCCGCGTTTTGGAAGGCGAGCTTAAGCTCACCTATCTCGATCCGCCTTCGGAGATCGTGCTGACACCGAACCAGCCAGGATTGGTTCTGCCGCAGCAGCCGCATTTCGTGACGCCGATGGGGTCAATGAAGATGCAGGTCGATTTCTACGATCAGCCGCCCGCGCGCTGACATTGCCGGAAATTTCAACGCATTTCAGAAGGAGAAGTTCATGTCGCAACCTCTTAGCGATCAGACGATCGCGCTCGTCAAGGCGACCGTTCCCGCGCTGGAAGCGCATGGTCTGGACATCGTACACGAAATGTATTCCCGGATGTTCCAGAACCCGGAAATCCGCGACCTTTTCAATCAGTCGCATCATGGCGACTCCGGATCGCAGCCGCGTGCGCTCACGGGCGCCATTCTCGCCTATGCCAGCAATATTGAAAATCTCGGTGCGCTTGCGCCTGCTGTTGAGCGGATCGCGCAAAAGCATGTGGGCCTTCAGATTTTGCCCGAGCACTATCCGCACGTTGCCGAGGCGCTCCTTGGCGCGATCAAGGCGGTGCTGGGAGATGCAGCAACGGAGGAAATCCTTGCGGCATGGGGCGAGGCCTACTGGTTCCTCGCCAATATCCTGATCGCACGCGAGCAGCGGGTCTACACAGAGCAGAAGGACGCGGCGGGCGGATGGAATGGCTGGCGTGACTTCCGCGTCGAAGACGTCTTGCGCGAGAGCAGCGTCATCAATTCCTACATTCTCCGCCCGGTCGATGGCGGACCCGTCATGCAGCACAAGCCGGGGCAGTATCTGACTTTCTGGCTGGAGATTCCCGGTCATCCGCCGGTCAAGCGCAACTACTCGATTTCGGCGGCTGCCAATGGCGAAACCTATCGCATTTCGGTGAAACGCGAATCGCAGGGCCTGGCTTCGGGATGGCTTCATGACGAGGTGAAGCCCGGAACCGTGTTGAAGGTCGCCGCGCCGGCGGGCGAGTTCTTCCTTTCCGAGCACGTCGAACGTCCCGTGGTCCTCCTCTCCGGCGGTGTGGGCCTGACGCCAATGGTGGCGATGCTCGAGGCGCTTGCGCAGAGCGGCGCCGATGTGCCCGTTCACTATATTCACGGAACCCATGATCGCGACACGCATGCGATGCGCGATCATGTCCGCACCGTAGCTGGGCAGGGCAGCGCGGTGTCGGTTACCGATTTCCATCAAACTCCGCTGGAAGGCGAAGCGCAGGGCCAGGACTATGATGTCTCCGGCATCATCACCGATGAGTGGCTCGTCGCCAACACGCCGGTCGGTGAGGCCGACTACTATATTTGCGGACCGCGCCCGTTCCTGCGTCACGCGGTTTCGACCTTGTCGCTCGCCGGTGTGCCGTCCGACCGAATTCACTACGAGTTCTTCGGCCCGGCGGACGAACTTCTGGCAGCCTGACGGGAGACGTTATGGACGACATCACCATAGCTCGGGCGATCCATGTTCTCGCGGTTCTGCTCTGGATCGGCGGCGTGGCGTTTGTGACACTCGTGGTGATGCCGTCCATTCGCGCCGCGCATCCGCCAGCTGACAGGCTCGCGGCTTTCCACAAGCTCGAAGGCCGTTTCGCGGCGCAAGCGCGCATCTGGGTGCTGCTTGCCGGCGTCAGCGGCTTTTGGATGGTTGAGCGCGGGCAGATGTGGGATCGGTTCGCCGACCTGCGTTTCTGGTGGATGCATGCGATGGTTGGCCTCTGGGCGATTTTCGCTGCCATGCTGTTCGTGATTGAGCCGTTATTTCTTCATCGACGCATGGAGGATTCATCGCAGCCCGCCGCCGACTTCGATCGCATGGAGGTCGTTCATCGCGGGCTTCTGGGGTTTGCGGTGATCACGCTTCTCGGCGCCGTGGCAGGCAGTCACGGATTGTTGTGAGGGCATTGATTGGTGACCCCAATTGTGCCGTATGACTTGTCGGAAAGCGGGCGTGGCGGGAACCCGGAGCGGACTAAGGTGTTGCAGCTTATGCGCAAGTTCCGTGGCCCGCTCCCCGGAGTCAGTGCTGCGCTGAAAAAAAGCCGCGTGGCAGCGACCAAAGGGGGATATTGATCGGGCATGGTTAAAAGTTTGACCGAGGCCGAGCGGCAGATCGCGCTCGCAATTTCTGTTGCTGTCGCCTTTTGCGGTTTGGTCCTCGCCGCCGCAGGCACCCAGGACACGATAGAAGTTCACGGATGGCTGATCCTGATCTTCGGCGCCATTTGCGCAGTTGTTGTAATCCGAGACTTATGGGAGCCGGAGCCGCCAAAATCCCGCCTCGAAAGCTATTATGACGACCCGATCAAGGCCGGCATTATCGCGAGCATGGCCTGGGCAGTGGTCGCCATGTTCGTGGGAGTATGGGTGGCAGCCCTGCTCGCGTTTCCCGATCTGACATTCGATAGCGCCTGGGCGAGCTTCGGCCGCCTGCGACCGGTTCACACGAGCGGTGTGATCTTTGGATTTGGCGGCAACGCGCTCATCGCCACCTCGTTTCATGTCGTGCAGCGGACCTCGCGTGCCCGGCTCCCCGATCAGCTTTCCCCCTGGTTTGTCCTTGTCGGCTACAATCTGTTCTGCATCCTGGCCGCCAGCGGATATCTGCTTGGTGTCACCCAATCGAAGGAATATGCCGAAGCCGAATGGTATGCGGACATCTGGCTGGTGATCGTCTGGGTGACCTATTTCGTCCTCTACATCAGGACGCTGGCGCGCCGCAAAGAACCCCACATCTATGTGGCCAACTGGTATTTCATGGCCTTCATCCTCGTCGTCGCAATTCTGCATATCATCAATAATCTCGCTGTCCCCGTCTCGCTGGGGCACGCCAAAAGCTATACGATCTGGTCGGGCGTGCAGGACGCGATGGTGCAGTGGTGGTATGGCCACAATGCCGTCGCCTTCTTCCTCACGGCCGGCTTCCTGGGGATGCTCTATTATTATCTGCCGATACGGGCGCAGCGGCCGATCTTCTCGTATCGGCTGTCGATCCTGAGCTTCTGGGGCATCACATTTTTCTACATGTGGGCCGGCTCGCATCATCTTCACTATACGGCGCTGCCGCATTGGGTCCAGACGCTGGGGATGACCTTCTCGGTCATGCTTCTCGTTCCGTCCTGGGCCTCGGCCGGGAATGCCTTGCTGACGTTGAACGGCGCATGGCACTGCGTGCGTGACGATGCCACGCTGCGCTTCATGATGGTCGCAGCCGTGTTCTACGGCATTTCTACCTTCGAAGGATCCTTCCTGGCGATCCGCCCGGTCAATTCTCTCTCGCATTATACCGATTGGACCGTGGGCCACGTTCATGCAGGCGCACTCGGATGGGTCGCGCTCATTACCTTCGGCTCATTCTATACGCTGGTGCCGTCACTCTGGAAGCGCGAGAAGATGTATTCGTCGGCGCTGGTCGAGTGGCATTTCTGGCTCGCTCTGGCCGGGACACTTGTCTACATTTTCGCAATGTGGAATTCCGGCATTATCCAGGGCCTTATGTGGCGGACCTATACGGAGGAAGGCACGCTCGCCTATTCGTTCCTCGACTCGCTGCGCGCGATGTATCCCTATTACATCGCGCGTACCTTCGGCGGCCTGTTGTTCCTGATCGGAGCAGTGATCGGCTCTTACAATATGTGGAGGACCATTCGCGCATCGCCATCCAGCGCGGCGATAGAAGGCGACGTTCCTTTGAACGTCACCACCGCGGTGGTGAGGGGCTGAGCAATGGCGGAACTCTTTCATCGCAAGCTTGAGCGGAGCACCATCGGCTTCGTGCTCGCAATTGTCGCGGCTGCCAGTGTCGGCGGCCTTGTCGAAATAGCCCCACTCTTCACGATCGATGAGACAGTGGAGAAGGCGCCTGACATGCGGCTCTACACACCACTCGAACTGGCAGGTCGGAATATCTACGTTCGCGAGGGCTGCTATGCCTGCCACAGCCAGATGATCCGCACCTTGCAGGATGAGGTCGAGCGCTACGGGCCTTATTCTCTGGCGGTCGAGTCCAAGTATGACCATCCGATGCTCTGGGGCTCGAAGCGAACCGGCCCGGATCTTGCCCGCATCGGCGGCAAATATTCGGATTTCTGGCACGTCGCCCATCTGACCAATCCGCGCGAGGTCGTGCCCGATTCAAACATGCCCGCCTATTCCTGGCTGGCGCGCACCGCACTGCGGGTCGATGATCTGCCTTTGCATCTGAAAGCCCTGCGCGCTGCCGGCGTTCCCTACACCGACGCGATGATCGAAAACGCCAGCATCGATGCTTACGACCAAGCGACGCCGGAAAGCTCGACGTCGTCCGGTGTTGCGGATCGCTACGGCAAAGAAACGCAAGTGCGCGTGTTCGACGACGTGGCGACCGAAGTCACCGAAATGGACGGTTTGGTGGCTTATCTCCAGGTTTTGGGACGGCTGACCGATGCGCCGTATAAGAATACGGCAGCGCCGCAAAAGCCACCTGGGCCGGTGAAATGAGATGAGGAGAGACCCATGGATTTAAGCCACGACGCTCTCGTCGCATTCTCGAAAAGCTGGGGGCTGTTCTACCTCATCGGGCTGATGATCGGCGTGCTCATCTACACGTTTCGTCCTTCCAACCGAAAGAAGTTCGACAAAGCCAAGCAAAGCGTTCTCGATCAGGATGACAAGCCGTGGACGTAGAACGCGATCCCGTCAGCGGCCGCGAGACGACCGGCCATGTTTGGAACGGCATCAAGGAGCTTGATACGCCAGTCCCCAAAGGCGTGTTGATCTTTCTGATTGTCACCCATCTTTTCGCCTTTGCCTGGTGGATCCTCATGCCGACCTGGCCGGTGGGCCATACTTACACCAAGGGCATTCTCAACACGGACCAACGCACTTCGGTCGAGAAGCATTTGGTCGATGCGCAGGCGGGACGCGCGGCCTGGATGAAGCGGATCGAAAGCGAGAATCTCGAACAGATCGCGGCCGACCCGCAGCTCATGTCGATCGTGCGCAGCACCGGTCACCGGCTTTTCGGTGATAATTGTGCCGCCTGCCACGGCATCAATGCCAAGGGCGGTTATGGCTATCCCGATCTGACTGATGATGACTGGATCTGGGGCGGTGATCTTGAAACAATCGCGCAGACTATGCGCGTCGGGGTCAATGAACAGCATCCGCAGGGTCGGAACTCGCAGATGCCTTCTTTTGGTCGGGATGGCATTCTCGACGCCGATCAGGTCAGTCTGGCGGCCAATTACATCTATTCCTTGTCGCATCCCAAATTCGTGACGGCGGCCAACCGTGCCTCGGTTTTGTCGGGGCGCGAGGTGTTCATGTCGAATTGCGCGATTTGCCATGGCGAAGATGCGCGCGGCAAACGCGATGTCGGCGCGCCCAATCTATCGGACACGCGCTGGATCTATGGGGGCGACCTTGATCAGATTGTCGAGACTGTGCATGGCGGTCGCCAAGGCCATATGCCGACCTGGGATGAACGACTGAGCGCCGCCGATATCAAGATTTTGGCGCTCTATGTTCACTCACTGAGCTCGCCCGCGCCATGAATGTGACGCGAAGCAGATCGCGATGGATTGTTTGGAGCTTCGTAGCGGCCGGGCTGCTCCTGTTCGTTCTCGCCAATGCGCATTTGATTTACGTCGCGTTCCAATCGCAGCCCAATTGCGTTGGGCATTTGAAGGAGCGAGCGAGCGAGAGCGGCCAGTATCGCGCGGCGAAATCGGCATGCTGAAAGGTTGCTGGACATGACTGAGGAGAGCGCCTCTTACGGATTGCTGACCGAAACGTCGGGAATCGATGAAACCAGGAACGCCCGGCTTCAGCGCCACCTCCCGCCGCTCGTTGGCTTGCGCTGGCTTGGAGCGGGTTGGCGCGACCTAATGGATCGACCGGTGCCGAGCCTTCTTTACGGTCTGGGCACCTTTGTCCTGTCGGTCGCCGCGGTCGCGATCCTCGCCCTGTACGGGCGAGACTATATTCTTTTTCCCGCGCTCGCCGGCTTCATGATCGTCGCCCCGCTGCTCGCCGTAGGACTCTATGAAAAGAGCCGGGCTCGTGAGCAGGGCGAGACAATCGGCCTGCGCGGCATGCTTTTCGTGAAACCCGCAGCGGGCCCACAGGTCTATTTCACCGGGTTGCTGCTCAGTCTTCTCATGCTTTTATGGATTCGCTCGGCAGTCCTCATCTATGCCCTATTCTTCGGCGTCCGCCCGTTCCCCGGCATTTCGCATATTACGGCTTTCCTCCTGGCCGATCCCGTGGGCTGGATCATCCTTGGTGTCGGTACGGCAGTCGGTGGATTGTTCGCTTCCTTCGCCTTCGCGATCAGTGTTTTCGCGATTCCGATGTTGCTGGACCGAAAGGTCGATGCGCTCACGGCGATGGGGACCAGCATGGCGCTCGTATGGAACAACCTTGCGCCGATGATCGTGTGGGGAGGAATCGTTCTGGCGCTTTTCATTCTTTGCGCGGCAACAGGACTTCTCGGGCTCATCCTTATTTTCCCATGGCTGGGTCATGCCACCTGGCATGCCTATCGTGGGGTCGCCGAAGCGGACGCCTAGGAATGGCATCGCGTGCCGCTTTGAACGATATCGCGTTGCGACGAACACCGGCCCGCCAGTCGGTCGATGAACTCATCCTCGCCAGCAGAGTGCTGGATGATGGCCTCCTTCAGACCCAATTGTCGGTACCTACCGCGCACTGCGGCGGGTGCATGGCGAAGATCGAGCGGACCTTGGCTCAGCTCGATGGGGTGGTGTCGGCACGCGTCAACCTTTCGACGCGGCGGGCTACGGTTACGTGGAAAAGGACGGGGACTGCCCCCCCGCTGCTCGAAAGCTTGTCCAAAGCCGGCTTCGAAGCGAATCTGCTGAACAATCTCGAGGGCCAGCCGGATCGCGAAAGACGCAGGTTGATCGTTGCCATGGCGGTCTCGGGATTTGCGGCGATGAACATCATGCTGCTCTCGGTGTCGGTATGGTCAGGCGCTGACGCAAGTACGCGCCATCTCTTCCATGCGATATCGGCGCTGCTGGCGATTCCGACGGTAGCCTATTCGGGGCGCATCTTCTTTCAATCGGCATGGTCCGCCTTGCGTGCAGGTCGCACCAACATGGACGTGCCCATCTCGATCGGCATTCTCCTCGCGCTTGGCTTGAGTATCTTCGACACATTGCATTCCGGCCCGCATGCCTATTTCGACGCTGTCGTCACGCTGATCTTCTTTTTGCTGATCGGACGAACGCTTGATTATCTGATGCGCGACAAGGCGCGTTCCGCAGTGCTCGGCCTCGCGAAAATGATGCCTGCGGGCGCGAAGGTCATCGCCGAGGATGGTGCACGCACATTCGTGGCGCTCGACAGCATCGCGGTGGGCGATGCCATCGTCGTCGCGCCGGGAGAACGCGTGCCGCTCGACGGAGTCGTCATTGCCGGAGAGGGCGATGTCGACACTGCCGCTGTAACGGGCGAGGCGATGCCGACGCCCGTAATGGCTGGCAGCAAGCTTCTGTCCGGCATGCTCAATCTCAATGGCTCGTTGGAAGTCCGCGTCACCAGCACGAGCGCGCAGTCCTTTCTCGCGGAAATGGTCCTGATGATGGAGGCCGCCGAGCAGGGCCGCGCACGCTACCGGCGCTTGGCGGATCGCGTGGCGACCTATTATTCACCGATCATCCATTCGCTGGCCGTCGCCACCTTTGTCGGGTGGTTTCTGTCGACCGGCGATTGGCATCGGTCACTCACGATCGCGATTTCTGTGCTCATCATCACCTGCCCGTGCGCATTAGGCTTGGCCATTCCCATGGTGCAACTCGTTGCGGCGAAGCGCTTGTTCGAGCGCGGTATCGCCCTGAAGGACGGAAGCGCGCTCGAACGCTTGGCTGAGGTCGATATTGTCGTTTTTGATAAGACGGGCACGCTGACCATCGGCGATCTGCGCGTAACCGAAGCCGATATCGACAAGCGCTACCGCGAGGTCGCCTTGGCCATGGCGTCGCGATCCGACCACCCTGTGGCGCGCGCCATCGCAGCAAGTGGCGAGGGCCGTTCAGGCGTCAACCTGGAAAGCTTTTCCGAGCTTCCGGGAAAGGGGTTAGAAGCGCGCCGTGCCGGCCATGTATTCAGAATAGGCCGATCCGATTGGGCGCTGAGCACCAATGGCGATATCGACAGCCTCCACACGGTCTTTTCAGTTGATGGCGAACTGGCAGGCCATTTTCGCTTTTCCGACCGCGAGAAGGCCAGCGCGCGAGATGCGGTGCGTCAGGTGAGGGAACTTGGTCTGGAAGTGGAGTTGCTTTCGGGTGATGACCCGGGAGCGGTATCGGCGGTGGCGGGCTCGATCGGTATCGCGGAATTTCGCGCCGGCCTCCTGCCTCAGCAGAAAGTGCAGCGTCTCGAAGCGCTCGCCGATAAGCAGTGCAAGACCTTGATGGTGGGCGATGGATTGAACGACGGACCAGCTCTCTCCGCCGCGCATGTTTCCATGGCACCGTCCAATGCCGCCGATATCGGCCGCGCTGCCGCCGATATCGTGTTTTTCGGACAGGATCTCACAGCTATTCCGCAAGCCCTCCGGGTTTCCCGCGCTGCCCGTAGGCTTGTCCGGCAGAACCTCGTTTTTTCAGTCGGATACAACTTAGTGGTGTTGCCGATGGCCGTCACGGGTCATGTCAGTCCTTTGCTCGCGGCAATCGCAATGTCGCTATCCTCCATTTCAGTAGTGGCAAATGCTCTGCGCGTCCCTTCTCAGAGTGAACCCAGCCCAAATACGGCTCGTCGAGAGCGCGTGCTGGTTCCTACAGGGGGCGCGGCATGACGGCTCTCGCTTGGTTAGTGCCGATTGCGCTGGTAATGGGTTTGGTAGGCTTGGGCGCCTTCCTGTGGTCTATGAGCAGCGGGCAGTATGACGATCTTGATGGCGCGGCAGAACGCATCTTCATAGATGCCGATGCCGACATGCCCATGGTGAATACCCAGGAACAGGCGACCGAGCCGAAACCGTCCAGATCGTAGCGAGTTAATGAATGGGGATGATATTTGGCAAAAATGCGATCGAGGAAAATCTGATGACGCGCACACATGGTGGGAATTGGGTCGGCATCCTAGCCTTCGTCTGCGGTGCGGCGGTCATATTACCCAGCTTGGTCGCATTGGCGCTGAGTCTGCTTGCGGTTGTCCGAATTATATTTTGAAGCCCACTGAGGCCTCCAAATGACCCGTATTTCGTATTTATTCCGCCGTCAGAGCTTTTGGCACAATTCGAGGTTAAGTTAGTGGACTGCGGACGAGTTTGTCCCCCTAATCAGCGTCAGGTTTGTGGAGCCGTCGCCGAGCCGTTCCTGCATCACTGCGACGCTCAGGAAGCGCCGCTTCGGCAGGCGTTCTTTTCGGCGGCTGCTAGCGCGCGGTCCATCTCTTCAATTATGTCTTTCCGAGCCGGTTGAAATTTGGGTCGTGCGGCTGAGCGGAACAGGAAAGTGTCATAAGGCACTGTTTGGCTCGATACAGCGATAGATGGTGGCCGGGTGAACGTTGAAGGTCCTTGCGACGGCGCTAATGGACTTACCCTCGAGAACGAGTTGGCGAGCGAGCTCCGCCTGATCTGGGCGCATTTTCTTTGGGCGTCCGAAGCTCACACCGCGCGCCATCGCCGCCTTTCGCCCCTCCTCGGTTCGGCTCAATATGAGAGTCCGCTCGAACTGGGCGATCCCAGCGAATACGGTCATGATCATCACGCCAGACGGGGACGTGGTATCGGCCCAAGGTTCATCAAGCGATTGTAATCCTGCCTGCTTTTCCTTGATGCGTTCCGCGATGTGCAGGAGTTCGATGGTGGATCGCGCCAAACGATCGAGGCGGGCGACGACGAGAACATCGTCTTTGCGCAGGTGACCCATCAGCTTTTCAAGCTCGGGCCGGCCACGAGCGGCCCCCGATATTTTCTCTTCGAACATCATTTCACAGCCCGCCTCCGAGAGCCGACCGCGCTGGATTTCCAAGTTCTGATCCTCGGTGGAAACGCGCGCGTAGCCGAGCTTCATGCGACTGCTCCAGATATTGTGCGAAAGTTACTGCAAAACAATTTTGTTTCGCACATATGTTTTGCGAAGAAATTCGCCTTGTTTATCGGCATGGGCCGTCCCCTTCGCAAAAGTTGAAAGTTTCGCACGGTATGCCCACCCGTCACCTCACTGACGCCCAGCGTCAGGGCTTTGCCCGCTTTGATGGCGAACCGTCGGCCGATCAACTCGCGCGATATTTCCATCTGGACCAAACTGATCGCGACCTCATTGGAACTCTGCGCGGCGACCACAATCGGCTCGGCTTTGCCGTGATGCTGACGAGCGCCCGGTTTCTGGGCGCATTTCCAGTCTCGCCCGCCGAGATCCCAGCGTCGGTCCTGGCGGCCGTGATCGAACAACTCGCTCTTGAACCCGGCACGGACGTGGACGCCTATTTTGCGGGAAGCCGACGCATCCGGCACCTCGCGCTCATCCGGACGCACTGCGGCTTCACGGACTTTGGCGACAACGCGGTGGCACGTTTCCGGCTGACCCGATGGCTCTACGCCCTTTGCTGGAGCGGCGACGATCGGCCCGGCCCCCTGATTGATCGAGCTGCGGCCTGGCTGATCGCCAACAAGGTGCTGCTGCCGGGCGTCACGGTCGTCGAGCGCCTGGTTGGCAGGATCCGCGATCGTGCGCGGACCAGGCTTTGGCGCCATCTGGTCGCCAGCTTGAGCGATGACCAGCGCGTGCGCATCGCCGCGCTGTTTGACGATGGCGACACATCCACGTTCGCCGCCCTGGACGCGCTCCGGACCGTTCCCTCCAAGCGCATGCCGACCGAACTCTTCCGACACCTTGATCGGCTCGATGCGGTCCGGGCGTTCAATCTGCGGCCGGCGCCACCGCGGGGCGTTCCCGCCACAACCCTTGAGCGGCTCGCGCGGGTAGCGCGCGTCGGCAAGCCCTCGGCCATCGCCGCCCTTCAGGAGCCTCGTCGAACCGCGACCGTAGCCGCGCTCTTCCATACGCTCGAAGCGGCGGCCCAGGACGACGCCGCCGAGCTGGCCGAGGCTCTGCTCGCCGACTTGGTGAAAGGGGCTGAAGCCGCCGACAAACAGGCCCGCCTGCGCAGTCTGCGCGATCTCGATGGCGCCGCGATGCTGCTCCACGCAATGGGTCTGTTGGTTTTGACCGACGACGCCCTGCCCCTCAATGAATGGCGAGATGTGCTCTTCGAGCGGTTGCCCCGTCCCGACATCGAGGCCGCCATGTCCAAGGTGGAGGCGATCGCCAAGCCCGCGGAGACCAAGCCCTATGATCAACTGCGAACAAAATGGCGGAGCGCCCGGCGATTGTTCTTTGAAATCGCTACCCGCATCGAGACCGACGCTGCCCCAGGTGGCAAAAACGTCAAGGCCGCGATCAGCTACCTCAAGGGCGTGGACGACTGGTCCTCTCTCGTCAAGATGCGCGGCGCACCGATCGCTGCGGTCTCGAAGGCGTGGAGGCAACATGTCCTGGATGACGATGGCAGGATGCGCGACCCGAAGGCCTATGTCTTCGCGATCATCGATGCGTGGCGTCTGGCGATCAAGCGTCGCGATGTGTTCGCCAAGCCCGGCATCCGATACGGGGATCCCCGGCGCGGGATGCTCGAGGGCGAGTCCTGGCACAATTCCAGGTTGATGGTAGCACGCGCCCTGGGCCGATCTCTGGAAGCCGACATTGAGATTGACGGTCTCTCCCGCCTTCTCGACGAGGCATATCGACATGTCGTTGCGCGCGCCGGCGACAATCCGGACCTGCGTTTTGAGACGGTCGCCGACAAGATGGGGATTGTGGTCACGCCCCTCGACAAGCTTGATGAACCCGAGAGCCTTCGAGCACTTCGCGCCGCCGTCCAAACGCGCATGCCGAAGGCCGGAATGCCCGACATCTTTCTTGAAGTCATGGCGCGAACCGGATTTGCCAAGTCCTTTACGCATCTGAGCGAGCGTCAGGCCACCGTCGAGCACTTCGAGATAAGCCTGTGCGCGACCCTGGTCGGCGGCGCCTGCAACATCGGTCTTGAGCCGATCGTGCGCCCGGAATTTGCGGCTCTGCGTCGCGACCGTCTTTCTTGGGTCGGTCAGAATTTCATTCGGCCCGAGACCATCGCCGCGGCCAACGCCGCGATCGTTTCCGCTCACAGTCGTCTGGATATCGTCCAACATTGGGGCGCAGGCGAGGTGGCCAGCGCCGACGGCATGCGTTTTGTCGCTCCGTCGAGCGCCATACACGCCGGGCCCAACCCCAAATATTACGGCCAGGAGCGCGGCGTCACTTGGTACAACATGATTTCCAATCAGTTCAGCGGTCTGACCGGAGCGGTCATCCCCGGCACGTTGCGCGACAGCCTGGTCGTCCTGGCTCTCCTGCTGGAGCAGGAAACCGAGCTCGATCCTCTGGAGATCATGACCGACACCGCCGCCTATTCCGACGCCATTTTCGGTCTGTTCTGGCTCTTGGGCTACCGGTTCAGCCCCCGTCTGGCGGACATCGGCGACGCCAAACTCTGGCGTATCGACCGCCAGGCGAGCTATGGGCCGTTCGATCAGACCGCCTGGGGCAGGGTTAAAATCAATCTGATCCGGGAAAACTGGTCCGACCTTATCCGCTTGGCCGGATCGCTCAAGCTCGGCCACCTCAAGGCCGCAGGCGTCATGCGAATGCTGCAGGTCAAAGACCGCCCAACAACGCTGGCCAAGGCCCTGTCTGAACTCGGCCGCATCATCAAGACGCTGCATATCCTGCGATACATCGATGACCGGCCGTTCCGGCGACGAATATTGTTTCAGCTCAACCGGCAGGAATTGCGCCACAAGCTCGGTCGGCGCGTCCATCACGGCGATCGGGGCGAAATCAGAAGCCCTCTGCGTCAGGGCCAAGAGGAGCAGCTTGGGGTCCTCGGTCTGGCCCTCAACTCCATCGTCCACTGGAACGCTGTCTACATGCAGGAAACCGTGCGCCAACTCAGCGAGGCCGGGACGCCGCCGCTGCCCGCCGATATCGCTCGGCTCTCGCCGATATCTTGGCGTCACATCAATTTCCTCGGCCGCTACGACTTCTCCGTGCCTGACGCCGTCGCAAACGGCGGCCTCAGACCGCTACGCCAACCTAATTCCGAATGGGACTTTTGAAAGGAAATAATGCCCCTTACGACACTTTCCTGTTCCGCTCAGCCGCACGACCCGATATCGCAGAAAACCTTCGATCATCGGCACTATCGCGTCACGCAGCGTGGAGTCCGTGAGCTTCTGCGCCTCGTAATATTTGACCTGGCCGTATGTGTCCGCTTCGTCCGAGAGAACATCAAAATCTTCTACACCCTCTACGGTCACTTCCTGCCCACTGGTCGCGGCCAGCACCGCCAGGATGCTTGCGTCGAACTGGTAGATGTAGCCACGGATCGTGGCCGTTGCTTCGCGCAGAGCTTCGAGAGCGTCGTTTTCCGTCATCTGACGACGCCGGTCAGCGAGAGGCGTGTGGCCGGCACATGTCGAAATGTCCGATCGCGACAGGTCAGCAGAATGACCTGCATCCGCTCGGCAGCCTCGCTCAGTATCTCAACCATCACGTCGAGCCGCGCATCGTCGGCGTAGACGAGCGGATCATCAAGGATCAACGAAACCGGCTGCCCCTGCTCAAGAAGCATGTCCGCGAATGCGATCCGCGTCAGGACTGACAGTTGCTCCTGCGTGCCACGCGAGAGATCTCCGCAGCCCTCGCTGATCCCGCCTCGGACGACGGCTTCCAGCGTCAGATCTTCCGAAAAAGACAGATCGCAGCCTGGTAGCAGCCGCTCGATATGCCGTTTGGCCCGCTTCGCTACGGGACCGACAAACTTGGCGGATGTTTCGTCCCGCGCCTCGTCGAGAATTTCGCGCAGCAGCTTCAGGCTGGTGGCCTCGTCGACGATCCGTTGCAAGGCAGCTCGGGCCGCCTCCGCCTCCTCGCGAGCGGCCGCTTCCCGATCGGCCCAGCCCTTACCGCCTTCGCTTTCCGCCGTGCCTTCCAGTCGGGCAATTTCCATCTCGAGTTTCGTCCGCGTGTCCCCCGCTGCTCGACTCCGCGCATCGATCGTCTCAATTTTTCGCGTGATGACTGCAGTGTCGTGCGCCGCCGCGTCCCGAGTCGCTGCCTCCAATTTGACGGCGGCCGCGGCCGACTGCTCTCGCGCACGCAGCAGATCTGCCGCTAGGCTCGTAAAGTCCGGGCGACTCTCCATCGTATCGATCTGGGCTTTGGCATTTGCGAGATCGCTTCCAGCTCGCGCCTCAGCGGTGGCAAGCGGAGCATCCTCGTCCTCGGCGCGCCTCAGCGCATCAACCGCGCTGTCATGCGCGCCTTCGGCCCGCGCCAGCGCAGAGTCGGCCGACTCCATCGCTTTGCTAAGGGCTGCAATGTTCGGAGCGTCGCCTTCGGGTGCTACGGAATCGTGCCCGAGCTCGACGATGAAGAGCTTGAGCGCTGCGGCACCGGCCGCGAGGCCCACATGTTCGTCGGCCGGGGTTGATGCCTCGATCCGCGCGGCGATCGTCCGAAGTTCACTTGCCGCATCGCGGGCGGTGTCATTACGCGCCCGCGCTTCCGCAAGATCTGTAAGTGCGAGATCATCGAGTGCCGATTGCTGCCGCTTCAATGCCGACGACAATGCTTCCTCGGCACTCGCCGCCCCGGCCGGCGGGAAGACGACCAGCTCGGCATTACCCATACGGATATGCGTCTCGCCCGTCAGGGTCCGCTCACCAACGCTCACCGGCTCGCCGTTGATCAAGATGCCGTCGCTTACGCCCGACAGCGCAATGCGCGTCGCGCCGGCGCGCCGCAACGCACGAGCCTCGGCAACCGCTCGCTCGTTCGCCTCGAGCAGCGCGATCGCCTTCGTTGAAATCAAGGTTGCTACGAGGGCTTTGGCCTCAACCTGAAGCCGTTCAAGCTCGATCAGCTCTGCATGCCGTTTGCGCGCGGCCGCGATGCCGGTCTTGCGTCGCATGGCCCGCGCGCGATCCTCTCCGGCGCTGAGCGCTGACCGCGCGTCCAGACGCGCGGTTCGCGCGCTATCGAGCGCACCGCGCGCGTCGACAAGCCGCAACTTGGCACCGGCCAATCCCTCACTGTGGCCAGCCCTCCGCATCTGCGCCTGTTCCAGAGCATGACCGGCGTTGTCTCGCGCTTCCGTCGCGATGTGGTGCCGCTCGGCGAGATCTTCCAGTTCCCGCGCCTTGGCGCTGAGGGCCTCATGTTCCGCGCGGCGAGTGGCGAGAATCTGCGCTGCCGCCCGCGCAATCTCGAGCGAGGCAACAAACTCCTTCCGCGCCTGTACATCGGTATCGTCTGCGATTTCACGCTGGACGACTTTCAGCCTGGCTCGCGCCGTCTCCAGCTCGGAGAATGTCTTCTCCAATCCCGCTGCCCTCTCAGCAGCTTCGCGGGCTGCGGTCTCCGCAATCTCGACCCGCTCCATTGCTTCATTCTGGCGACCGCGCTTCTGACCGGTCGGTGACCAGTATCGGCCGAACTGCTCGTCGATCCTGGTTCGGACACGCTTGTATGCGGGGCCTCCCATGATAGAGCCGACCTCGGCTTCGAGCGTCGATCTCACCGTATCGCGGACAATCTGCCCAGGCCCGGTGACCGCGAGCGCGTCCGTTTGCGCCACCCACAGCAGACCCAACGCGCCATAGGTCGCGGCATCGCCCTTCTGGCTGGTGTCGCGCACGGACCCGAGGAGCGCGTGAAGCTGGGCTTCGGCATCTTCGCCCTGTGCTTTCCCCTGTGGCCCTGTGATCTCGATCGCGGCGCCTCTCAGGAACCGCTTGGTGATGGTCCAAGGCGCCCCGTTGGCTTCGAATGACACCTGGATCTCCGGGCCAACAGCTTCGCCGTAGGGTGCGAAGGATTGGGCGAGCTGATTCTTGGTGCCATGGCGGACGAAGAATGCAGCCCGCAGCGCTTCGAGCAAGGTTGATTTGCCGGTCTCGTTCGGCTCGATCACGATATTCAGGCCGTCGGTCAGGCCATCGATCGCCATCGGCTCGCGAAACTTGCGGAACCCGTCGACCGCGATCCGTCTGAGGCGCAGGCTCATGCCTTCTCCTCCCGGCTATATTCGACGAACAGACGCTCCAGCGCGCGTTTCGCGACGGCAGCGTCGGCGGCACCGGTTTCGATCCGCGCGGAAAGTTTTGCAGCGGCAAGCCCGAGCATGCCCTCCACAGCGAGCTGCGAAAGATCGTCGTCGCTGGGTCGCCCGACCAGGTCCGCGGCACGAACGCCGAGATAGCGCACCCGGTGGCTGACGTCGTTCTCAAGCCGGCCGAGCATGGCTATCCGATCAGTGAGGCTGGTGATGCCGGCAAGGGTTAGATCAAGGAGCGTTGCCGGCGGGTCGGTTGCCCCAAGCAGCTGACCACATTCCGCGTCGAAGCTAGCCTGATCATTCACCGTCCAGGTGCGTTTGATCCATTGGAACCGGCCGGTACGGATCGGCGTGACGATCGGCTCACGCCCTGCATCCACATCGACCAGCAGGATGTGCCCGGGATCGTCGCGTTGGAAGCGATCGGTTTCCGGCGTGCCGGAGTACCAGGTCCGCGCATCGACCTTCAGGGCGCCATGCCAGTCTCCGAGCGCCAGATAGTCGAGCGACGATCGCCGCGCGCGGTCAGGCGCGATCTGGTTCTTGGTTTCGCCCTGGTTGCCGAAATCGCGGATCGAGCCATGCGCGACGCCGATGCGCAGCCGCCCGCCCGGCGTCTCCATGCCGTCGAACAGCTCGGTCGGGTCCTCGAGATTGTGCCTATGCGTCAGCGGTGCCGGCAACAGCCAGACACCTTGCTCAATCTCGTGCGGCAGCGGCTCCGAGAGCATCGTGATCCTGTCGCCCGCGCGCTGACGCACCCGATCCCAAAGTCCGCCATTCCGAGCGAAATCATGATTGCCGGGAAGGAGCCACCAGCGGCACGGATGCCGCTCCATCCGAGAGATCGCCTGCACGATCGTACGGTCCTCGGGTCCTTCGGTATCGAAGACATCTCCCGCGACCAGCACATGGTCGGCGCCGTGAAGCGTCGCGGTCGTGCCGATGGCGTCGATCGCGTCGAAGCGCGCCTCGGAAAGTGCGGCGCGCACATCAGGCTCGAAACGCCCATAGGGCTTGCCGAGCTGCCAATCAGCGGTGTGAATGAGCTTCATGACGGATCCTGCCCCGCAGCGATTTCGCCGACGGGCATAGCCCGGCGCATGAATGCGCCGAACATCGGAACGGTGAATGCCGTTTCACCATAGCCCGGCGTGAAGATCATGCCCTTTGCGATCAGCGATGCACGGACCGGCCCAAAGCTGGAAGGCTTGCGGCCTATATGATCGGCGATGGCGGTCGAGGCGAAAGGCCCCTCTCCCAGATCAGCCATTCCGCGCAGGTAGCGCTTCTCTGACGGCGTCAGCCTGTCAAATCGCACGCGGAAAAAACTGTCATCTAGGGCAGCGATCGCCGTCGGGTGCGCAAGGTCGACATCAGCTGCGGTAATGGGAGATGCGCCTGCAGCATCCCAGCACTGCTTCCCCCATTCCTGAAGAAAGTAGGGATAGCCTTCGGTTACCTCGATGATCTTCGCGACAGCGTCCTTCTCGATCGCACATTCCTCTGCCTCGATCGGGTGAACGATTGCAGAGGTCGCCGCATCGGCGGCTAGCGGGCCGACGCTGGTGAAGAGAAACAATCGCTCGGCATAAGATTTGGCCTTGCCCATTTGCCCGGCAAGCTGTGGCAGGCCGGCCGCCACAAGCGTGATCGGGCGGTCATTCTGGCGCGCGCGGTGGAGCGCCGTGATCAGGGCCGCCAGCTCGCGTTCTGGCACATATTGCAACTCGTCGATGAACAGCACCAGCGCTGTCCCACGCTCGGCCGCTGCAGCTCCAGCCAAGTCAATGAGATCGATCAGGTCGGCTTCGAGGTCGCCATTATCGGCCACCCCTATTTCTCCAAGATCGAGCGAAGCCTCAAGCTCGCCATAGCTCAACTTGAACGCTTTCACGAACCGCGCAAGCGCTCCCAGGCCCCGCTTCGCCAGCGTCATCGCCGCCTGGCCGCGATCGAGCTTCAGCATGGCAGTGCGAAGCGCCGGGACCAACATGGCAGGCAATGACTGGCCCTCGGGCGCCTCGATCGGCACACTCAAGATGCCCTCGCCTTCTGCTGCCCTGCGCATCGCATTGAGCAGAACGGTTTTGCCTACCCCCCGCAGACCAAGCAGGATCATACTTTGCGCATGACGGCCGTTTCGAATGCGATCGAGCGCGACGGCGACCGTCTCGAGGACGTCTTCCCGGCCGGCAAGCTCGGGCGGTCGGCTGCCTGCACCAGGCGCGAAGGGGTTACGGCGTGGATCCATTCTAGGTTGTTTATACAGTTCTATCCCATTCGCATAGAACCATATAACCTTCTTACATGTCGGTTGCGGCGCGGACGCATCGGCAAATCACGAGAATGCGTCGAGCGACCTCAGATCTTCGGGGCTAACTGACCCGGGCAATTGGCCGACTCCCCTTCACAGCGCGATAGAAGAGATAGTGGGTCATTGGCGGCGCTCGACCCGAGCCTTCATCGCGGCGGCGACGACCTCTTCCACGAGGACCGCCGGCCACACGCGCCCGAGCTGCGCGTCCGTCGCATCGTTGGTGTGAAAACGCCCGGAGTAAATCCCGATAAAATTGCATGCCCCATCACCGCTGCTGATCCGTCCGTGGCCATCTTCCAGCTCGACCTGGCCATGAACGCGTTGAATGACCGGGGAGCCCGACATGCCAGGCCGAGAGGCTGTGTCCACGATCATGAAAAGGTGATCCATTCCGTTGCTCAGGAACGGCTCGCTGGCAAACGATCCCTGCTTCCACACGGGCATGCCGATGCCCAGCCTTCCGAACGGATACCCGAGAATGAAAACCGGCATGCCGATCCTCTGTTTGATCGGCAGGGTCTTGATCGCATTCATCGGCATAATGTCCGCCTCGCGAGGCGGCGGTAGATCGACCTCAAACGATACGACGTCGACCTTAGAACGGTGAATCGGATGCTCGACCCATAGCGGTTCTCCATCCACGTCGACGGTCGGCACGCGCACCACGAGCGGCGGCTTTGCTCGGTCCGGCAGAGGAACATGGACCCGCAGATGGTCCGGGATCCCGCCGAGCCTATGGGTGGGTTGCCCGGTCTCATTGTTGCGCCCGGATGCCACGTGCCAGTTGGTCAGCAGCGACAGTTTCAGGTCGGTGCGGAACCAGAGAAAAGCGGTTGCGCCACCCAGAAGCTGGTCTCCGAAATAGGCCTCTACGAACAGGGGCACCGAGGAGCAGGCATCAATACCTGGGGCTGTCATCCAAGCCTCCTCATCAAGCGGCCAACAGCGCCGGCCTCGGCGGCCAGGTTTCGATTATAGGCCAACGGCATACGAGGGCTTTTCCAGCGCAACGCGTCCATGATGCCAGCAAGATCCTCCCCCGCTGCGAAGAGGTCCTGATTGAGACCTATCCGCGTCGAGTGAGCGCTGATCCCCTTAAGCAGTCGCGCTAGATCCTCGGCGGTGAGATCGGGGAGCGATCCATGATCAAACGCGCGCTGAATGATCGTCCGAAAGATCGGTCCGATCGACCCAGCATGCAAGGGCGCCGAACCAACGTCATACTCGACGCGAGCCGGCACCGCGGGTTTGGACAATGTCTTGCGCAGGTCCCACGCTTCGCGGCTGGAAATGCTGTCGATCCGCCGGCCCTTCACCGCCGCACGTGCTTTGTAGCGCCGGACCTGCACCCGCCTGAACAGCGGACCCGCTGAAATGTCCGCCGCCCGCGTCCACGCCACAATTGCCGAGACGGTGCGCGGGCTCAGGAAGGCAGTCGCCCCCTGCCCGTCCTGGTCGCCCTTGCTGCGCAGGATCTGTAGAAGCCGGGCTTCGGGATCGATCGCTTCCTCGATCTGCTCGATCGCGACCGCCACTAGCTCGGACGCGCGCAACCCGGTGTCGTAAGCGGTCGACAGCAACGCCCGGTCGCGCAGGCCCGGCAGATCGTCCGGACAAGCGTCCAGCAGCGCGCGGATGTTCAGTCCGCGGGCCAAGTCGCGCTCGACATCGCGGACCGGTCCTTTGAAGCGCAGTGGCCGCGCTTGCTTTTGCGCCGTCCCTTTTTCGCGCCGCACGGCTGCCAACCGCAGCTTCACCAGCGGCGCCACCGTCGGGTCCTTCAGATCGAGCAGTTGGTGGATCTTCGCGATCGAGGCCTTGTAGCGGGCGAGCGAGGCTGGCTTGCTTCCCTTGCCCGCCCGGGCATCGAGATAATCAGCCACCACCTCAGGCGTCGCCGGCAGCGCGATCCGCTGGGTGCGCCGGCACCAGGCCTCGAACGCCTCGATATCGGATTTGAGCGCGCGGATGCTGTGCGGAGACGACGCAGCCTGATAAGCCGCGACCAGCGCTTGGTCGATGATGATCCGCTCGCCGGCGCGCATCTGGACAAGCGTCCAGGCAAGATCCTCCGGGGAAGCGACCAGAACCGTCGTTTCCCCAGGAGGGTACGGCCCTAGATGGTCGCCTGGCAGCGCTTGCTCCATCGCTAGCGCTTTGCCATCTCGACGATCTCGGCCAGCGTGAACGGTTCGAGGCCATACACCGCCGCCAGCCCGTTGAACGCGTCGACAACGACCTGCTGGAGCGCCTCGGTCTCGACCGACGTCAACGTCGCATCATATTGGTAGGACGGCTCGACCGCGCCGAAACCGTCCTCGCCGAAGTCGAACGACCCACGCGGCCACCAAGAGCCGGCCAGACCATTGACCCCCAAGCGGACATGGATCGGTAGCGATCCGCCATGATCGAGCGCCAGCTTGGCGTTGCGCTTGAGAAAATCCAGCCAGTGCCGGAAGAAATAGCCGGTCGCGAGCGTGATCCGACCATCCCGATCGAACAGGAATCCGCCTGCAACGCCCCAGAATTCGCCGGTCTTCTCGAACCATTGGGTGATGGCAACGGTCGGCGCGACGCCCGCCTCCTCCGTTCCCGGCCAGTAGATCGCCGTGCCGCCCCGGCTCGTACCGAAGCCGAGCGAGCTGGCGTCCGCCATCAGGTCGGGATGCCCCTCCCCGCTGGCGAGCAGGCGCTTCGCGTCAGCGTTGGCGCTCCATTTCGACGGGATCAGACGCGCATAGCCTGGAAAATGATCTTTCCAGCGATATTTGCTCGATCCATGACTGGGATGGGTGACGATCTGCGGCTCGGCGCGATCAAACCAGAGATCTGCGTCGCCGGCAAAATGGGGTTGCCAGTGCACCGCCTCGGGCGACGGAGACGGCAGCTGGTCGAGCGACAGCTTCAGCGCTGCCGCCAGCTGTTTGGCAAGATCGCCGCGCACGCGCCGCAACTCGGCCGTATCGGCGTCGACGGGCAGGTGGAAGCTGATCGGGCCTCGCCGTCCGCGCAAATCGAACGGCAGCTTCTCGAGCCTCGCGCCTTCAAACGCCGTATTCCAGACCTGGATCACTCGGTGCTCGGTGAGTGCCCGATTGGCGTACCCCATCTCGAGCAGCACGTTCGGGTTCGCACAAGCCTTGCGGTCCGCCGACAGGGCGATCGGCGTCACGTCGCCGACGAACACCGCCGCCTCGTCGATCTTGCGATAGATGGTGGCTACGATGTCGGGTGTGCCGGCGACGCCCTGGGTGTCCGATGTCAGGCTTGGCCGATCGGCCTCCTCGACGTCGGCCGACAGCATTGTGATCGCCGCATCGAGCGCGAAGCGGATCACCTCGCGGGTGACGCGGCTGTCGAGATCGCTCTGCCATGACCAAAAGACCGTCTTTTCCACCCGTGCTCGCCCTCGCCGCCTCGCCTCCCCGATAGCGGACCTTATAGGCCCAGTCGGCCCGAAGCTGCGATTTTGGCCAGGTTGAAGAACGAACACTGAACGCTTGATTGATTCTACCAGGACCGTTGCTGACCACCGACCTCGTAGATATCGGCTTCCATGGAGCAATTGTAGCTCTCTGCGATGTTGAACATCTCGGAGAGGAGGCTTTGGATTTCCTCATCAAGGGAAATGCCATCCGGATCGGGGTCATAGGCGACGGTCAGTTTGTAATCACAATTGCCGTTTTTTACCATGGCGTAGTCGCGTTCCAGCATCGCCTCAATCCGCTCCCGAGCGGGTTTTCTACCTCTTCCACGCTTGTTGAAGTTCTCGATAATCAGATGCAGGGCGATGCTGGCAGTGGGCGGCTTTTCCGGCAGTTTGGTCTGTGACGGAATAATGTCGAGCGCCCGATAGACGGTCATTCGTGAGACCTTCAGGTCGCGGGCAACGCGGGCCTTGCTGGCGCCGGCGGCAAGGCGACGGCGGATTTCATCGTCATCGACGTTCTTCTTCCGGCCTTTGTAAACGCCTTCGGCGCGCGCCGCTTCGATCCCGGCGCGCTGACGATCCTTGATGAACTTCAGCTCCATATCGGCGACCATGCCGAGTATGGTGATGACCATTCGCCCCATGTCGCCCGCCGTCGTCACCTCTGGCTCAAGGATGCGCAGCGAAGCTCCCTTTTCATCAAGCTCATGCACCAGGTTCAGGACATCGCGCGTGGAGCGGCCGAGCCGGTCGAGCCGCAGCACGACCAGCTCGTCGCCGGTGTGCATAAACTGCATGATCGTTTCCAGTTCCGTGCGCCCGCTCCGCGAGGCCCCCGATCCGGTCTCGGAACGGATAATTTCGCAACCTGCATTCTTGAGGCGGCCAATCTGGATATCCAGATCCTGGTCCGTGGTGCTGACGCGGGCATATCCGATACGAGCCAAGTGCAAAATCCGTCACATTAGGGTGGCTCTTGCAGTGTATCGTCACATTGAGCGCAAACCCACCCTTTTGTGACAGACGAATGGTGTCACTCGGCCCTATCACTCTGGGGTGTACCCAAATGTTATAGGCCGATCAGCCGCCTCACGCTGCAAGCCGTCCAAAATCAATCCGGTCGTTCAGGTCGAGGTCGAAGCGGCCATAAGGGTTCACATGACTGTAGATCAACGGCGTGAGACCACGATAATCTTCCGGCGTCATCCGCCCCGCCCACTTCGGCTCAACCAGTACGGTCTGAAGCATGCGGGTGTTCACATACACCAGCGACGCTTGCAGGAGGTGTAGCGCCAGAACGGAGATTTCCTGCTCATGGATGCGGTTGGTGGCGATCTCGCCGCCCTTGCCGAAGAACACGAAACCATTAGCGCCGTTCCAGTTCTCAACCACATTCAGCCCTTCGTGGATCTCGCGGCGGAATGCCTCCTGACGCAAATACCGGCATAGGAAGATTGTTTTGACCGCGCGGCCGAGTTCACTCAGCGCCTTGTAGGTCGGGTGCATCACTTCGGCTCTGGCAAACCGGAGCAGGATCGCTTCCGGATCGGCGGTGCGCGATTGCATGGCAGCGGCATATTTGACCATTTCGTCATATTGTTGCTCGATCTCGTCCCAGTCGATCGGGCTGGAGAGGATCGGCAGTAAATTGGAAAGCCGCGTGCGCATGCCGGCTTGGGGAAGGGCCAGTTTCTGGCGTGCCACTGCTTTCAGCCGCGGGGCAAGCTCAAATCCAAGGAGTCGGCAGAACGCAAAGCCGACTGCGCTCTGGCCGTGGCTATCGACGTACTGGCGCTGGATTTCCATGTCGGTGCAATGGCGTAGCACGCCTTCGATCATGGAGGCGACCTCCGAGGAAGAGCACCGCTTGAGCTGGGAATAAACGCAGGTCGCGCGCTTCTCCACATGCCAGTAGATCATGACGCCACGGCCGCCATAGCGGGCGTGCCATTCCGTCATCAGGTTGCGGTCCCACGCGCCGAACTTCGTTGAATCGGACGCGCATGCCGTGCCCGCATCTCCCCATACTGCGGCATTGCGGATTGCCAGTGTCGCGTTTGCTACCCGCGCGCACGCCTCCCTCAGCGCTGGCGCGTGGATGAAACGGCGATGGACATGCAGCAATTCCTCGTAACTGACATCGGGTGTTGCGCCAGCGACCCGCTTGAGCCCGGCGTTCGTGCCCAAGCCATAGAGACACAGCAAAAGACGCTGAGCCAAGGCTGCTTTCGACAGGGTAACCCGCGAGGCCGACGTTTCGAAAGCATCCATCAATCCCGTGTCCAGAGCAGCCTCTTTCAACACGTCCAGCAGTCCGGTCATCGGCCAGCGCTGACCGATCTCGCTTTTGATCGAAGCGAGACCCTTCGGTTCGGGCAAGGGCTTGAACGGTGTAATCGATATCCGGTTGTCGCCGCGCCACAGGAGCCGGACCTTGTCGTTTTGTGGAATATTGGCATTGAGGAGCAACAGTTCCCGTTCAAGCTCCTCCCGGATCGAGGCGCAAAACGCCTGCGCATCTGGCGTCAGGCTGAGGCCGGAATAGTACGCATCTCGCCTGATCTCGAAGTCCTTGGGAAGATCGTCATCGGGATTGCGATAGCGATCCGCCCCGACCACCCAGATTTCTTTGGAGCGGATGCGGTCGCGCAGTTGCGTCAGGACGCAAAGCTCATAGCTGATCCGGTTTACCCGCCCATCGTCATCAATGACGGAACTGCGCCATCGCGCTGGAATCACCTCATCGATCGGAACATCCTGCAATGGCACGAAGCGGCATCCGCCATCCACCTTGCTCCTGATCCAGTCGAGGGCCGCCAGGACCGGCCGCCACACCGCGTTGTTCGACCGGAACTCAAGTACGGAAAGCAGGCTTGGCAGCATGCGCCGGTAATGATTGGCCCAGGAACCACGCATCACCTTGTAGATGCGCCGGTCCAGAGCGCCCTTCGCATGGCTCTCCTTGACGATCGCCGCCAGCTTGGCCTTACCGGCGATCGGGAAAATGACATCGCAGATGCGCCCCGATGGTTCATTGATCGAGGCGCTGGCGATCTCGACCAGCAGGCGCTCCTTTCCATAGACCCGCTCGATGTCTTTCGCGATATCGCCCACCACCTTGCGTTTCGAGCGCGTTCCGATCTTGTGAACGGTTTCGATCAGCAGGTCGATCATCGCGTCAGTGAGTTGCGCCTCCCGCGACATTAGATAAATCGCATAAAGGCCGAGCTGTCGCGCCGGCGCATGCCGGCGCATCTCCGAGGCCTTTTCACCGGCAACGCGGCGAACAATCTGATCGACCCATGGCTTGCCCGTAGCCGTCAGGAGATCATGGGGAAGATCAAGTCTCTGGATAAAGGCGAGTTTCTCGGTCACGTCGAGAATGTTGTCGAGCGTTGCCTGTCCGGCGTCACCCTTCATCCTGTTGAATCCGGTCGAGCTGTCCGGATCGGCAAGCGAGGCTTCCAATAACGCCACCGCATCTGACGAAAGCCGATCACTGGTTCCGATCAGCCAGGTGTCCAGATAATCTTGCCGTTGTGAGCGAACGACACGTTCAAGCTCCTTGCGCGACGGCCCATAAATACGCCGGTCCCGGCACCACAGGAAAACATGCTCAAGCATGGCATTGATCGACTGGCCGCCCGGGCACAGCTCGCCAGCAATCCATTCCGTCAATTGCGCGCGATCCACCCGCTTCATGCGGTGATATCCAAGATGGATCAGGATCTCCGCACAATGCCGTCGTGCTGTCCGACTGGAAAAGTCATAACCGGCTATCTCGCCAGCCTCGACACCGAGTTGCTCGGCCAGATACGAGAGGCCATCGGTAGGGATTGAGCCGGGATCGATCGCGAAAAACCCCAGGGAAGCGAAGAATTTCAGCTGCGCGGCGAGGCCAAGGCGCGTCAGGGCCGGCTTCGAATTTACAAAATCAATATCGGCAAAGCTCAGGCTCCATCGTCCGATCAAATCCCCGCCCGGAATACTCCGATCCATCAACCCACTCCCTATGATGGAGCGAACTGTCCTCTTCTATGATTTCCATCGTCAATACCGAATGCCACGTTCCCAAAACGTTCTCCGACTTGGCCAAAATCGCAGCTTGGGGCCGACTGGGCCTTATAAAGCAGGGTCAATTACGCTTATGCGATAACTGCAATTATCGCATGTCTATATTTAAGGAGTAACAGCATGATAGACGCTAGGGCTACTTTGGGGATATGTTTATGCCATGCCCATTACCATCCCAGACCTCTCAGAGCCAATCTGGACTTCCCGGCTGGTCGCCCGTCTGGAACGGGCAGCAGCGGCAATAGGCCGCCTTGATGCCCGTGTTTCTGCCAGTCCTGCCGCCGCCCCGTGGCAGCGACGCGCCACCTGGACCGGCTATACCACGGCGCTGCGGGTGCAGGGCGCCGAGATTGACGAAATTGATATTTTCGGCCGGGAATGCGCCGTCAATCTGCCCGGTCGCCGGCCGATGCCGACCCATCTGGACGATCGTGATGCGCTGCCGATTTGGCAGCGGCAATTGGCCCAGCGCGAATCCCGTTATTGGCGAGACGAGCGCGCGATTTCAACGGACGTTCCAGAAGATTGGAGCCAGCGGCCAGCTCTCCTCCGCGCGCTTGAGATTACGGCCCGGCGCGCCCGCGCAGACCGCACGATCACGCCGTGGCTTGCCGTCCCCGCGCTCCTGCGATCGATGCAGATCACCCAGGCTGTGCTGCCGTGCCTGACGATTGGCGACAAAGCGCTTCGCCTCTCGCCGCGCGATACGCAGGCCATCGTCCTGCGCAACCTCCGGTCGCTCACCGATCGGGCGGAAGAGGGGCTGGTGAGGCTCCAGGCGCTCGAGGAAGACCGCTTACGGGCCGCCGCCGCCCTCCATGGCGCGCACCGTCCTGGCAAGCTCCTCGAGCTGCTCAGCCTTGTCCAGTTTGTTCCCGTCGTTAGTCCTCGGATGCTCGCCCGGCGATTGGACGTGACGATCTCTGGTGCCGGCAAGCTGCTTTCTCGCGCGGCAGAGCTGGACCTTCTGGTGGAGGTGAGCGGTCGTCAGGCCTGGCGGACCTATATGACGCGCGATCTGGCTATCGCCTTCGGGTTTGGTGTCCGTCCGGTAGGGCGGCCCCCTGCCCCGCCCCAGGCGCTCCCAGATTTTATACCCGCGCTCGCAGAGTTTGATCGTGAAATGGCCGAACTCGATTCGATGCTAGCTGGCCTCGGTATCGATGTCTCGGCTCACCACCACTGATTGAGTTGCAGCGGGGCGTGACCGCTCGATGTCACGCCTCCCGTTCTTGCGTCGGCCCACTTCAGGCCCAGTGGGCGTCAAGCACCTCGCGAATAGCTTTCTCGGCATCCTCACGAGAGGCCCCACCCCTGTTGAGAAGTGTCAGGCGAATTCCCTTGCGATCAGTGCCCTCGATGCGAAGCACGGCTTTCCCGGTCTCGCTCGATACAACCTGCGCCATTCCTGACTTCTTGGGGGATCCTGACCTTTTGGGGGGGTCGGCCGCCAGCGCCAATGCACGGACGATGTCGGGCACAGCAACGGGAGCGCCCTCCCCTCCCGATCGAGCGCTGAGCGCGGCCGCTTCAGCAAATACGCGTTGGCGACGATCATCGGGTTTCAGCAAGGGCTTGATCGCTGTGACATGCTTGATCCGCAAATCCTGCGGATTGGGAAAAGCGACCATCAATTCCACCGGAAGGCGGGCGAGATCAAGATAGCGGCTCAGCCAGCTTTCTGTGACATTGATCCGCTCGGCCATGACCTTCTGCCGGCCCTCATAATAGGCATCAAGCGCACGGAGATAGTCGCGTGCCCGCTCCAGGTCGCTAAGGTCTTCGCGCGCCCTGTTCTCGATATCCGCGATGCGGAATGCTTCTTCATCTGACAGTTCGCGGATGTCAACCAAGAACCGGAAGTCGGGGTAATTATGGCTACGCAGCCAGCTAATCGACCAATGACGCCGCGCACCGCAGATCACCTCAAAATCATAGTCTGGTTCGCCACGCACACGCCGCACAATTGCCGGCATTTCCTGGCGTCCCTGCGCCTTTATGCTCTCGATGAGATCGGCGCATCGCTCCTCGTTGAGGAGCGCATATTCCCGGTTGTGTCCCGCCCACATTCTGCATCGAGCGGGATCGACCAGTTCATGCGTGCGGCTAACAACCGATCCCGCTGCCAATTCGGCCAAGCGGTTCTCTCTCCCAGTCAGTACATTCGAACCAAGGCCGGGACGACGCGGGGCGGGCGCACCATCTTCAGGCAGATTTATTCCGGCTGCTAAGTCAGCCGCGAAACTCGCATTCTTTCTGCTCATAATGCCGCCCCTCTACCGGGAATTGCACCGGTGCAATTTTTGCTTTTCATGCCAAACCTTCCTTTCGCAAACGGCCTAAATGGCTGGGCCACATGGCGCGAATATCCAATTCCAGCTCAGCGTTGACGCCATCGAGATAAGTGAGGCAGCGGTTGCGCACCGCACTGCTTGTGACGGGGCCGTCGAGTTCATAAACCGTCATCAGACGAGCCGTCGCATTGTCGATCTCAGCAGAATCCTTAAGCGGCGTACGCACCATGGCGTGACCGAACAACGTCCGCATCAGATTGAGCAGTTCCTTCTGCATCGACTTGTTCTCGTCGACCTTCGAGGCAACAAAGCGCAGGAATTTGAGAGACGGCGCAAAGCCGCGTTCGGCCAGCGTCTCGATGGTCTCATCAAGCATCGCCAGAAACGCCGCGGTCGAAGAAAAGTCCATGACGGTTGGAGGCACCGGAACAACAAGAGCATTCGCCGCGCGCAAAACCGACAAGGATATGGCGCCAAGGGCTGGGGGCGGATCAAGGACGATGACATCGAAACGATCAGCAATGCTAGAGATGCCTTGAGAGAGGCGATCGATAAGCCCCCCCTGCCCGCGCGCCATCCGGGCGGCGATCTCATATTCCGACTGGAATAGCCGCAAATTGGCAGGGATTAGTTCAAGGCCGTCGAAATGCGTTTTGCGCAGGGCATAGTCGAGCGAGGTCATTTCCTCCTGGCGGAGAAACGGATAGAGCGTGTCGTCCTCGGCCAGGTCGAGATCCGGCACATAGCCGAACAGCGTCGTTGCGGAGGCTTGGCTATCGCAGTCGATCAACGCGACCCGATAGCCCTGGATGGCGAGATACTGGGCGAGATGCACCGACAGCGTTGATTTGCCGACACCTCCCTTGAAGTTCTGGACAGCAACGACACAGCACGGGTCGTCTGCTGCCCGCCAAGGTCTCGTGCCGAACAGGCCCCGCATATCATTGAGCTGCGCGAGCGTATAACCCACTCTGCGATTATTCTCGGTTCGCGGCGGCGGCGGAAGTCGCCCGTCCTTTTCCGCGTCGCGGATCGCTGCAGGCGTCCGCCCGACCAGGTCTGCCGCCTTTCCGATTGGGAAAGTGGGCTCACGACGATCATCCGCCCGCGCGCTGCGCGCCGAATCGCGAAGCCGCTCAAGCACCGAGGACGTTCGCTGGGCAAGCGTGGCCACCGATAGAAGATCGTGGGTGTCGTCGATGTCTAGTGATGCTGCCACAGGGCGCCCCTTTGCGAAACTCGGGGCACTGTAGCGCTACTTGCGCTTTTCCGTCAAATAGAAGCGGAATTTCGAAAGTCGCGGCGCATCATGGTCGGCATATCGCTTAAATTATCGCCCATCGCCGCTTATCCAAGGGTCTATCCTGACTCGGTGGGGGCGACGGAAAATTGCACCGGTGCAATTTCGCTCATGGACGACCCCTTCGAGCAACGAAACTCTCACAAAAACCCGTCCAAGAACTTGTCAGCTTTGCGCCTTTGAGCTTCGCCAGACGGTCTCCCATCTGCTGGCGATAAGCGTCGGCGATGAGATCGATGTCCCATCCGCCCCCATGCGTGCGGGCAATCGCGGCCAAGCCTTCCGCGTTGAACCGGATCGTTCCTTGCGGAAAGACGATCTCCGAACTTTTCTCCGGCGCGATAAGCGCGCTGATGGCAGCCTTGACGACCGATCCCACTTCCACCGTGTCGGCGACCGCTTCCACAGCCCCTTCCCGGCGCGCCTTGCGTCCCGTCGAGTGCCGCTCAATCTCATCGACGGTCGCGATCTGCGCTGGCGCATCCTTCGGTTCGAAACGGAACTCGATCTCGGTCACCGTTCGGCCTTGCCGTATCTCCCTCCACTCAACTCGGAAGTGAGCCAGCTGATCAATCTCAGCTTTTGCCTTTTCGAGCACCTTGCGACGGAGTTGCGCGAAATCCTTATACACGTCGGGCGATATGCCCAGCGCAGCACGCAGCGCTGCCATATCGCCCTTCCAAGTCGACTGGCGACGATGGAGCCGCAGCGATCCAATCTCATAGAGTTTGAGCGCATAGCTCGATCGGAAGCCCAGCACCGCCTGCCTATTAAGAACGGCATAGCTTTCGGATTCCTGGATGAGCTTGCGCGCATCAGGCGTAAACTCCCATTCGATCCAACCCGCATCCGCGCCGTCTGTATCTTCCGCCTCTTCGCGAGACGACGAGATTAGCGAAAAACGCAGCGTAGCTTTCTTGCCTCGCCAGGACCGGTCGTCGATCGCAAACAAGGTCCGGTGAAGTTCCTCCAACATGTCGGAGATACGTTCATTACCCTTATGACCGCGGCGAATATCGGCCTTGCGCATGCGATGCGGCCGATCTTGCCAGGCATCGCCGCCTGCGGTCAGAATCATCAACGCGAGCAATCGGGACGCCGTCAGGCTGAGCGACTGGCCTTTCACGAATTTGATCTCAACGATGCTGCCGGGCTTGGCAAACTCCTCGCCACCTTTCGCTTGCAAAGCCGCCGCGACTCGCATGGCACGGCCCGGCGCCGAATCGGCTTGCGCCTCTTGCGCTGCATCGGCGCTTAGATTTTCCGCATGTTCCATGTCATATAGGCCGAACGCATATTGGCAGATTCGCCTAGTTGCTGCCTGACCTGTCCTCTCTCGTCAAGTCAGGACAGGCAGCAACACTTTCTGTCGCCCCCATCCGGTCAGGTTAGAGCCGTATGGCAGTCCCGCAAAAGCACTGGGATCCTGCCGAGTCGCAATGCAATTCGCGTTCTCTTCGTTTTCGGCTCGCTGATGCTCGATAAACGCGGCAGAATGACATTATTCCCGAGCGCGGTGCCGCCAAAAGCCATTGCCCCCAATCGGTCAGGATAGCCCCAATAGGTCAGCTATCTACCCCCGACCGGTCAGGATGACGCCCCCGCAAGGTCAGGCAAAATCCCCCGCGCGGTCAGGGCAAACGCGGCAGATCATTGAAATTGCATGTCTTTTCGGCACCGAATCTGAATCACTTAGAATCATGAATCCTTCCGCTGCGAGCAGCGGCGTTGTTTTAGTTTGATTCTAAAAGAACAAGCAGGCGATTCGCTGACCCTCTAGGTCGGATAGCATAACCAGTTTCCCCCTAGCTGGGGGGATACCGCCAGACCAGTGTTCCACGATAGCATGCCGGTCTCGATCCTTGGCAGATCCGCCAGCGACGAGATCCCCGGCGATCCGACCGCAGCTGAATCACCGCTCGTCGCCGCTGGGCAGACGCAGTGAGGAGGTCGCATGATCAATTTTGCCAAATTCGAGATCATCGGACGGATCGGTGAGATCGACGCCAAGCCCAAGGTCACGAACATCTCGGTTTGCGCGAACTATCGCCGCCGCGCAGAAGGCGACCAGTGGATCGAGGATAGCTACTGGAACCGCGTCGTCATTTTCAGCGACGGCCAGCGGAAATATATCGATGAGAAGGCCCAGGTTGGCGATCTTGTGCGGATCGCCGGACGGCTCCGTGACACCTCCTACGAGCGCGACGGGACAACCCACTACACGACCGACCGGATTGTCGAAGAGTTCGGCGTGCTCGCGGCAAAAGCGGCATAGGTCGTAGGAGGCCGCGCTGATCGGGCAAGAGGGGAGGGGGCATGCGCGGAGCGAACCTAAATTTTCGATAGGAGTTTCGCTTATGCCAGCCACCATCGACGCGGCGGTTCGCGCCAAGCAGATCGTCGAGAGCCTGGGCGGACGCTGGTCTGGATCGCGCGGAGAGTGCCGTTGCCCCGCCCATGACGATCACTCCCCCAGTCTTTCGGTCCGCCTCGGCACCAAGGCGATCCTGTTCAAATGCTTCGCGGGATGCACATCGACCGATATCCTCAAGGCTCTCGATCGTCAGGGTTTGCACGATCGAGAGCCGGTCCATGTCGAACCGCGCGCGCCGTCACGCGATCTGAGTGGTTTGGCCAGGTCATTATGGCAGCACAGCATCCCCATCGCCGGCACACCAGCTGAAGCCTATCTTCATGCTCGGGGTCTTTATGCGGCAACGCCCGACCTTCGCTTCAATCCGCAAACGATCATAGGGAAGGGGAAGGATCGGCGCAGCCTTCCCGCAATGATCGCAGCGGTGAGAAATGAGCTTGGCCTGGTCGCGGTCCACCGGACTTTCCTCGATCCCACAAACATTTTGCGGCGGCCCTTCCACAAACCCAAGCTGGCGCTGGGCCTGCTCGGCTCGGGCAGCGTGCGGTTTGGTGAGCCGGATGACGTTCTGGGCATCGCCGAAGGGATCGAAGATGCCCTGTCCGCCATCGACTGGTTCCAATTGCCGGTTTGGGCTGTGCTTGGTGCCGAGCGCTATGCTCACGTCGGCATACCGTCCCATGTGAAGCGCGTCATCGTGTTTGGTCAGCGGAACAAGGCGGCGAAGATCTGCCTGAAGAGGGCAGGGGTGCACCTCAGCGGCAACGGGCGAAGGGTCGAGGAGTGGCTCCCATCCGAGCATGACGATTGGAACGATGCTCTGCGCGATCGGCTTGCCCGCAATGCCGTTCCTCGCACCGTGATCCAGACACACCCCCACTGAAGAGAGGAGAGGAGGCCTCCGGCTTATTGATCCGGTGATGGGCACCGGACGATACGATGGAGGCCTTCAATGCACACCTCAGCCGCTGCTCTCGAACTCGATTTCATCGAACCATCCGTTACCGCCGCGAACGCGGTCTGTGCCCTGCTGCGCAAAGGCGACGGCATGGACCGGCCTGGCCTGCTCCGGGCGATGGAAAGTTCCTATGGTTCAACCGCTGCTGACGGGCACTGGTCACTCCGCGACGCCTATGATGTGCTGGAGCTGGCCCAGGTCCTGCACCTTGCCAAGCTCGACCTGCCGCAAGAGCCCGCCGAGTGCCTGGCGGCCCTGACGGCGCTCACCGCATCCCTCCCGACGCATACTGTGCGCAGCGAAGAACAGATCGCGCTCCAGCAATTTTCGACACCGGCCGCGATTGCCTATCTTGCCGCGCTCGCCGTTCGCATTACCACAGCCGATACCGTTCTGGAGCCCTCCGCCGGCACCGGGCTCCTCGCCGTTTTCGCCGCGCGCGCTGGCGCCAAGCTTGTCCTCAACGAGATCGATCCGGCGCGCGCTGACATGCTCCAGGCAGCATTCCCCACCGCACCTGTCAGTCGCCACGATGGCGAACTCATCGACGATCTGCTGCCGCTGTCGATCCGCCCGACCGCCGTGCTCATCAACCCGCCCTTTTCTCGCAGCATCGGTCGGCATGCCGACCCGCTTGCCGCGTTCCGCCACTTGCGCGCCGCCCTGAAACGGCTTGATGCCGGGGGGCGCTGCGCCGCTATCCTTCCCGATCGCGTGGATACATCGAGCCGCGCCTGGGCGAAGGCGACTGAGGGCTGTGCGATCACGCTCCACGTCGAACTGCCCGCCAATGCCTATGCCAAACATGGCACCAGCCAGACCGTGAAGCTCATCGTTCTGAAAAAAGCTTTTCAGGATGACGTCGCAATCGTTCGGTGCAACTCACTCCCCGAAGCGCTCGCGACGATCAGCGCTTCCGCGGCCAGCTTCACGGAAACCCCGAGACTCTCCCCAGCGCGCCTTGCACCAACCCGTGCGCGCGCATCCCTGCTCGGCGGTCTCTCGAGCAGACCCCGGCTTTCGGCCCCGATCGCGACGGCCGCCCAATCCCTCAGCGCGCTTGATATCGGCTACACCGTCTTTGCTGAACCCGTACCTACTGGCGAGGCGGTCGGTGTTTACTTGCCGTACAGGCCGAGCCGCATCGCTATTCCCTGTGCATCCCCGCATCCGACCGCTCTGGTGGAATCGATCGCCATGGGCTCGATTACGGCACCGCGGCCATCTTACGTTCCGAAGCTGCCGGCCGGTGTAGTCGACAACCGGGTGCTGTCCGATGCTCAGCTCGAAACGCTGATCTACGCCGGTGACGCTTTCGAGCGCGACATCTCCGGTCTGTTCAAGGCGTCCGAGGAAGGATTGTCGCTCGCGCCGGACCAGGACGGTCGCCCTTATCGGACCGGATTCTTCCTTGGCGACGGCACGGGTGCCGGCAAGGGCCGTCAGGTTGCCGCCATCATCCTCGACCAGTGGCTACGCGGGCGCCGCAAGCACATCTGGATATCCAAGACCGAGACGCTGCTGGAGGATGCACGTCGCGACTGGACCGCGGTCGGCGGTCTCGCGCTCGACATCCAGCATCTCAATCAGTGGAAGCTGGGCTCGGCCGTAGGCGCGGCCGAGGGTGTGCTCTTCCTCACTTATGCGACGCTCCGCTCCAACCGGGGGGACAAGGGCACTCGCCTTCAGCAGATCCTCGACTGGGTCGGTGACGATTTTGACGGCATGATGGTGTTCGACGAGGCGCACGAAATGGCGGGTGTCGCCGGCGGCGAAGGCCGTTTCGGCACCAAGGACGGCTCCGATCAAGGCATCGCCGGCGTGCGCTTGCAAAACCTGCTGCCCCGTGCCCGCGTCCTTTACGTGTCGGCAACCGGCGCGTCGGACGTCAACAATCTCGCTTATGCCACCCGGCTTGGCCTGTGGGGTCCGACCACCGCCTTCGCCGATCGCCGCGCATTCGTCGACAGTTTGCGGCGTGGCGGGATCGCGGCGATGGAATTGATCGCCCGTGACCTGAAGATGCAGGGCCTCTATGTCGCCAGGGCGCTCAGTTTCGCCGGTGTCGAATATGACATCCTCGAACATCGCCTGACGCCCGATCAGGTCGAGGTCTATGACGCCTATGCCGATGCGTGGGCGATCATCCACGCCAATGTGCGCACCGCGCTCGATGCCACCCGGGTGACGGACAGTTTCTCCAACGACACCTACAACAGCGGCGCGAAGGCCGCTGCGCTGTCGATCTTCGAATCCACCAAACAGCGGTTCTTCGGCCAAATCCTGATCGGCATGAAGCTGCCCTCGCTGATCCCGGCGATCAATGCGGATCTGGCCCGGCGCGAGAGCGTCGTGATCCAGCTCGTCTCGACGTCCGAGGCGATGCTCAACCGGGCACTGGCCGCGCTGAATGCCGAGGACCGGGCGAATCTGGATATAGAGCTTTCACCCAAAGAGTTCGTCATGTCCTATCTGACGGCCGCCTTTCCCGTCCGACAGATGAAGACCTTCGTTGACGACACCGGCAAGACGCGCTCCGAGCCTATGTCCGACGAGGATGGGCGTCCCATCTTCAGCCAGGAAGCGCTCGAGATGCGCGACAATCTCGTCGAGCGGTTCTGCTCCCTGCCGATCGTGGGGTCCGCCCTTGATCATATCATCGGGCACTTTGGGACCGATGCGGTCGCCGAGGTGACGGGACGCAGCCGACGCATCGTCATCGACGCGCACGGTCGCCAGCGTATCGAGAGCCGTTCGCAGCGAGCAAACCTTGCCGAGACCGACGCCTTCATGCGGAACGAGAAGAAGATCCTGATCTTTTCCGATGCAGGCGGCACCGGGCGCAGCTATCACGCGAGTCTCACCGCCGAGAACCAGTCGCGCCGCAACCACTATCTGCTCGAGCCCGGTTGGCGCGCTGACGCGGCCATCCAGGGTCTCGGTCGCACGCACCGCACGCATCAGGCATCCGCGCCGCTGTTCCGTCCGGTATCGACTGACTGCCGCGGCGAGCGGCGTTTCATCTCGACCATCGCCCGCCGCCTCGACAGCCTTGGCGCCCTGACACGGGGTCAGCGCCAGACGGGTGGCCAGGGTCTGTTCGACCCGCGTGACAATCTTGAAAGTGACTATGCCAAGGAATCCCTCGAAACATGGTTCCGCCTGCTTGCCGACGGTAAACTGCGCTCGACCACGCTTGGCGAATTCCAGACGCTGACCGGACTTGAGCTCGAGGGCGAAGGCGGCGGGCTGAAGGAGGAGTTGCCGCCCATCCAGCGCTGGCTTAATCGCATTCTCGCGCTGCGCATCGCGCTGCAGAATGCGATCTTCGATGAATATCTCGGCCTGATTGAGGCCCGGATCGAAGCGGCGCGCGACGCTGGCACGCTCGATCTTGGCGTCGAGAGCATCAATGCCGAACGCATCACCATCCTCGATCGCACGGTAATCCGGCGCGACCAGACCAGCGGCGCAGAAACGGAGATTCTGCGCCTCGAAACGGAAGAGCGCTACAAGCCGATCCCGCTCGACCGTGCGTTGCGTATCCTGGGCGATGACGCGCGCCCGATCGTGAATCGCAAGTCCGGCAGGGCCGCGATCCGGTGCAGCACCTATTCGCTTACCGATGACGATGGAGAGATCGTCCGCCGCTACGAACTGGTTCGGCCGACCCGTTCCGAGCGGATGCGGCAGGATTTGCTACTCGAAACGAAGTGGGAAGAGACGAGCGAGGAGGAATTTTCGACGCTATGGCAGGCCGAGGTAGAGGAGATGCGGGACAAGACCCGCACCAGCACGCTCTATCTGGTCGCGGGCCTGCTCCTGCCGGTCTGGGATCGCTTGCCCGACGATCATGTTCAGGTCTGGCGCCTGAACACCGATGACGGTCAGTCTTTCCTCGGCCGGATCGTTCCAGCACCACTGGTATCGAAGCTCGCGGACGCCTTCGGGATCAACGCCGCCATCACCGTGTCAGGCGACGATACCGCAAAGCATGTGATGACGACCGGCGAGATATCGTCCGTCGGAGCCTACCGGCTCAAGCGCAGCCTGGTCGCCGGGCAGCAGCGCCTCGAACTGCTCGATTGGCCGCACACGCGGCTTGCCGAACTCAAGGCGGCCGGCTGTTTTACCGACATCATCCAGCACAGGACGCGGATGTTCGTTCCCGTCGCGAATGCCGCTGCCGTCATCGAGCGCATCGCCGCCTGACGATCGAGGTCCTCTCTCCGCGCCCAGCGCAGGAGAGGGGAGGGGGCCTTCGGCTTTGTGGGCCTGATGAGCAGGCTCGCGTGACCGTCGAGGCGGCGCGCCAGTTCCAGATGGAGACGAAAGATGATCCAGTCCGTGAAGGTCAAGAACCTCTCGCTGTCGAAGGACAATGTCCGCAAATCGAGCCGTGACGCCGGTATCGACGCCCTAGCCGCCAGCATCGCAACGCAAGGCTTGTTGCAGAACCTCATCGTTACCCCGCTCAAGAAAGCGGGCCATTTCACCGTCAAGGCGGGCGGGCGCCGGCTGCGCGCACTCCAGAGCCTGATCGAGCAGGGCATTCTGCGGGTCGACCATGTCGTGCCCGTCCTCGTCCTTACCGACGACGACAACTCGGTCGAGGCGAGCCTCACCGAGAATTTCCAGCGCGTTCCGATGAACCCGGCGGATGAAAGCACCGCGTTCAACTTCCTCATCCAGAAGGGGATGACCGCCGAGGACGTTGCCAAGCGACAGGGCGTCACCACCCGCTTCGTCGAGCAGCGGGTGCGGCTTGCCGAGCTTGCACCAAGCGTGTTCCAGGCTCTCGCCGCCGGCGAAATCACCCTGGGGGTCGCCCAGGCCTATGCCGTGACGAGCGACATCGATCGTCAGGCTCGCGTGTTCGCACAGATGAGTACCTCCTATTATGGCGATCAGCCCGACAACATCCGGCGTGCGATCCTCAACGGGACGATTAAGGCGAACGATGCCAAGGCGCGGTTCATCGGTCGCGATGCCTATGTCGCCGCAGGCGGCCGCATCGAGGGTGATCTCTTTGCCGCCGAGGGGGACGAGAACTGGATCGACGTCGATCTTCTTGAAGATCTTGCCGGCAAAAAGCTGGAGGCGGCCGCCGCCGAACTCGCGCAGGCCGAGGGCCTCGCATTCGTGACGCCGATTGCGGCCACCCACGTTCCCTACGATCTCGAGCGTCAGCTTCATGAGTTTCACGCGCCCGCGCGGCCGCTTAGCGAAGCGGAAAGCGCGCGCGTCGAAGCGCTTTCTGCCGAGAATGACCAACTCGTCGACCAGCTTGAAGGCGAACTGACCGATGGGACGGCGGAAGCCGAGGCCGCGAACGATCGTCTCGACGAAATCGAACGGGAGCTTGAAAGCATCGAGGAATCCCGTCGCGAGATCGATCCAGCGGTCCGGGCGCAGATCGGGACGTTTGTCTACATCGGCGGTGATGGCGAAGCCCGCGTTCACACCCGCATGTTCAGCGAGAAGCCCGTTGTCGATCCGAATGCTCCGCCCAAGGTGACGGGCGGTGGCAATGGTGACGACGGCGCTGGCGACATCGATCATGGACCCAAACTCAGCGCTACGCTGATTGACGAGCTGGCGACCCAGCGCCGGCAGATCCTCGTCGCGCACATCGCCAGTGATCCGGCGCTGGCGCTGGACCTGACCATCTTCCTGATGGCGCAGAATGTCGTCTTCGAGCAGAACTACGTCCGCAATCACTCGACGCTCAAGTCCAGCGGGGCGCAATTCCCGATCTTCGGCTTCCGTGACGAAGGGTCGATGGCGTCGCAGACCATCGAGGACCAGCGCCAGCGTCTCGATACGAGCTGGGCCGGTCACAAGACCATGACCGAACGGTTCGACGCCTTCCGCGCGCTCGACGACGAGGCCCGCGGCAATTGGGTGGCCTTCTCGATCGCTCGCACGCTGGAGCCGAGCCTGAATGTTGCCGAGGGCGGACGGTCAAACGGATTCCACGACCATCTTGGCCGCGCGCTCGACATCCAGGTCGAGCATTGGTGGCGCCCCACGGCCGAGAATTTCTTCGGCCGCGTCAAAAAGGACGTCATGCTCGACGCGCTCGAGGACATTGGCGGGCCGATCCTGCGCGGGCGCTACAAGGACGCCAAGAAGGGCGACCTTGCCGCGACCTGCGCCTCGCTCTGCAACGGGCAGGGGATCGTCGAGGCCGAGGTCCGCGAAAAGGCGGCGGCTTGGCTGCCGGATGCGATGCGCTTCGATGCCATCGAAACGCCAGAGACCATCGCGCTGCGCTCGACCTTCATCGACGAGGGCGATGACGTCGATCCCGGCGATGATGGTGACGAGGAGTCCGACCCTGATGATGCGACGCACGACGGTCAGGAGGATTTGAGCGAGGCGGCCTGACGCCCGCTTGCACAGTTCGAGGCGACTGGGGGCGGCACTCTTCGCGGAGTGCCGCCCCTCCTTTTGTGCCCCGACGGCGGCCTCTCAGAGGGGAGGGCGCTGCTCCGGGCTCGCCTCTACCAGATCAGGAGAAATTGCTGTGGCAAAGACCACCGATAAACCGTCGCCCGCCGACACCATCACAAACGCGATCATCGACAAACTCGAATCCGGCGTGCGCCCTTGGGTGAAGCCGTGGCGACCTGGCCTTGGCGGCCGTCCACTTCGCGCGACCGGCGACCCGTACAAGGGCATCAATTGCTTCTGGCTGTGGCTCTGCGCCGAAGGGGCGGGCTACCATTCGCGCACCTGGATGACCTACAAGCAGTCGCAGGCGCTGGGCGGTCAGGTGCGCGAAGGCGAGCGGTCGCAGATCGCCATCTTCTACAAATCGTACAGCAAGATCGTGGAATCGCCCGTTACCGGGGACACCACCGACGAAATGCGCCGGGTGCTGCGATCCTATGCCGTCTTCAATGCCGATCAGATCGAGGGGCTGCCGGAGAAGTTTTATCCATGCCCGGTCAACGTGGTCGCCCCTGACGACGAGTTGCCGGATCGCGCGGAGCGCTTTCTCGATGCCCTTCCGGCGAAGGTTCACCAGAGCGGCGATCGGGCTTTTTACGACCGCGTGGCCGATAGCATCACGATGCCGCCCGTCGCGTTGTTTTCCACCCGCGCGTATTTCGCTTCGACGTTGGCGCATGAGGCAGGGCATTGGACCGGCCATCCTGACCGGCTCAACCGGGAGTTCGGCAGGAAATTCGGCGACAACGCCTATGCTTTCGAAGAGCTTTGCGCCGAGATGACGTCCGCCCTGCTCGGCGCGGATCTTGGCCTCCCGACCGCCCATATCGACGATCATGCAGCATATATCGGCTCGTGGCTCGCGGTGCTGCGCAAGGATTCCCGCGCCATCATGACGGCCGCCGCAAAAGCCGAAGCGGCGGCCGCTTTTCTGCTCCGCGCAACGGGCCTCGCCACGTCGGACGAAGCCAAGGAACAGATCCGTGAAGCAGCATGATCGCGGCGATCGCCCGCCCCGACCCCGGCGCCTCCCGCCGGTTCGCCGTAGCGTTCCGCTGCCGCAAGGAGGGGGAGGAGAGGACGCCTTCGGCCTTTTGAGCGCGCCAGAGCGCTCAGAAGGAGGCTCCCATGTTCTACGATACGCTCTACCGCCACAATCAGGCCCTTTCCCCCGCCGGCCTGGACCATCTGCCGGCGGCGCTCCACGCCCTCAACGCCGCCGTCGAAGACTGTCAGCGTGCTGGCAAGCCAGTTGCCAGCGACGCGGCAACCCTTCTCCTCATCCGCCATCTGGCAGACGTTGCCGAACGCGATGCGCCCAGCGCGGCCGCCCTTCGCCTTCGTTGCGAAGCGGATCGCCTGGCGGTCGACGCCGCACCAGCGCTGCTCGACATTGCCGGAAAGAGCGTCGGCGGAAACTACCACGCCAAACGGACCTTCCACTATCAGGCGCGCCGCGCGCTTACACATCTCGTGACGGCAATCGGCCTCGACATGGACGACGCCCGTATCAACACCATCCTGGGGGCCGATCACGAAGACGGCACGACGGAGCTGCGCCACGCGGAACTCGCCGTTCGCGTGGTCCCGCGCGGCTTTCTTCCGGACAGCGAGGTCTCGATCAGCCGCTGTCGTGACGGGCAGGAGATCGGCAAGCCCCACCGCGCGCCGATCACCGAGTTACTCGACGTGGCCGCGTTCCAGCGCCGGCTTGCCGGCATGCTCGGCGATATCGGCGCGGTGCGTTTCGCGGCTGCCGCCTGAACCCCGCAATTGCAGGAGATCTCTCATGGGTTGGCTCTTCATGCGCGATATGGGTGGCTACGCCACTCCGCGCTCCTATCTCGACAACCAGTTCACCTATGCTCACGCAGACCATCGTCTCACGGTTCTCGCGTCTTCGATGGTCGGATCTACCTATTATGCGGCGTGCGAACGGATCGAGGCGTCCGGCGCTCGGGCCGTCTTCGCCGTTGTGTGCCTGACCCGGCAAACCACCGGCGCGCGCGACGGCTGCACGTTCGGCTACAAAGACATGACGGAAACGATGGGACCGTGCGAAAGCGACTGCCCTGCTGCCATTCTCGATGAACTGACCGAGACCGACAACGCCTATGCCTCCGAATGGCGCGCACGCTGCCGTGCCAACCTTGTTCGCCGCAAACTAGAACGCGCGAAGCCGGTCCCGAAGCCGGGACAGACCATCGTCTTCGACGAGTCCATCCGTTTCAATGACGGCGAGGAACGCGCCCGCTTCACGGTCATTGCCAATCCGAAGGGCAAGGCCCCGCTATTTCGCGATCCCATAACCGGCGCCGTGTGCCGGATTGCGAAGCTCAGGACGCGCGCATACCGGCTTATCAACCCGGCCATCGTCCCAAAGGATCCGACCGATGGTTGAGCGCGCGCCGGTGATCGCGGCCTGGGGTGCGGGGGTCGATTCCACCGCCATGATCATCGAGCTCGTCGAACGAGGTGAGCCGATCGATATGGTGCTGTTCGCCGATACCGGTTCCGAGAAGACCGACACCTATGCGTTCATCCCGGTCTTTCGTCGTTGGATGGACCGTCACGATGTGGCGTCCGATATCGTCCGCTACGAACCACGAAATTTCAAGCATTGGCCGCCCTATGATAGCTTGGGCACCAACATGCTGACCAACGCCACCCTGCCGTCCAAGGCATTTGGGCGGGGGTCTTGCTCGCTCAAATGGAAGGTGGCGCCGCAGGACAAATGGACGGCGCAATGGGCACCCGCGATACGGTGCTGGGGAGAAGGCGGACGTGTCGTCAAACTGATCGGCTATGACTGTTCCAGTGCCGATCAGCGTCGCTACGCCCACGCCGAGGGATATGCCGACCCACGCTATGACTATCGTTATCCCCTTCGCGAACTGGGCTGGACCCGGGCGGATTGCATTGCACGCATTGAGCGTGCGGGCCTGCCTGTACCGCCCAAATCCTCCTGTTTCTTCTGTCCCGCGATGCGGCCGCACGAAGTGGATGCACTCTCGAAGGATGAACTTCGCACCATCGTTCTGATGGAGGCTCGCGCAAAACCTCGCTTGCGCACGATCGATGGCCTCTGGCGCAAGCCCGTTGTCGGGCGCGGTGGGGCAACACCGAGACCGGGCAATATCACCGCCTATATCCGTCAGCACGGCCTTCTCTCGCCGAGCGAGGTTGATCGGATCGTGGCGGATGCACCGCTCGCGCTGGTCGCGTTCCAGGCGGCGCAAGCCTGCAAGCCCGTCGAGCAGCGCATGTCGATGGCGCGCTGGCTCGACGCATTCCACCGTGGTCAGTCCGCAGGCTGACCCCCCTCACTAGCTACGGAGACTCTCATGGCCGATCGCGCTTCTGTCGCGATCCGCATCGGCGGATCGCTGTCCCCTGACCTCCTTCCCGGCTTTTGCGCTGCCGTCGAGAGCGACGGCGCCTTCACGGATTGGGAGGGCACCGCGTTCGACCCGGACGATCTCGATCGGAGCGTTCCCCTGTACCTGGCCGACCATGAGGTCGCCTGGGGCCGGTTCGAAGCGATCGAGACTTTCTGTGTCGATCATGCGCTTGTCTTCGCCCGCTGGGCGGGCGGCGCTTCTGGGGCGTTTGGCCCGGAGCGGGTGGTCTTTGACGGCACGACCGTTCGGAGTTTCAGCGCCTCGGACGATGACGAGATCCTGATCTCGGCGGAAACGGTGCGCGGTCTCGGCAGCTACGCGGCGGTGCTCTCGCATCTCGCGGCGGCGGAATTGGAGATACCCCCGTTCCGGATCGACGGCACAGGCTGAGGACAAAGCGAAAACCGGTCTGTGACGACACCTCCCCGCCAGAGGATGCTGCATATGGGCGCCCGCGAGGCGCTGGCAACCCGCGAACGGCGGGCCGAGTTGCCGTGTGCCACGGCTGCCCGCACCACCCCTTGTTCGCGAGTTTCCCTCGGCTGTGCCTCGGTGCCAGCCCCTCTTTTGCGAGCGCCCGGAGGATGCGCATCCGGCGGAGAGGCCGCCGGCACAGACAGAAAGGCTCGCTATCATGTCCACATCGCTTGCAGCCGCACTCGCGGCACTGGAGCTAGGGCACCTCGAACCCCGCGCTGAAGACCTGAGTGGCATGGCGCCGCCACCAACCGAGGCGCTGGAGCAGACCGTTACCGCAATCTGGAGCGATCTCTTCACAACGATGAGCAACACATCGATCGAGCGTGACATCGAAGATTTGGGCTGGGGACTGGTGAACCTCTTCCACCGCGCCGCCGCCAAGAAACACGGGCTGGTCGACCGGTTGACCGACGACATTCGCTTGCTCCTCGCCGAACAGGACGGCTCCGAAATCAGCACGGCCAATCTGGAGGAAAAGATCGATCTCGCCAAGAAGGTCGAGGAATCCGCGGGTGCCTTCGAAATCATGCGCGATGTCGCCGCCGCGCACTATATCCGGGAAACTGGGAGATCGTGGGTGCCATCGTCCGGCAACCGCATTTCGCTCGGTGTCACCGCCGGGATCGTCGATGGCCACGCCTTCTTGCGGGCGCGCCGCGAGCGGGCTTTGAACGCCAACACCGCGCAGGGTACGCCCGTTGTGTTCGCCGGTGGCCGCCTCACCTTCGCCAACGATTTGGATATGAAGACGTTCGCCGCTAACCTGCTGGCCACCCTCAACAAGGTTCGCGCCCATGTCGGCGACATGTATCTCGTACACGGCGGCGATATGAAGGGTATCGAACGGCTTGCAGCGTCCTGGGCCGAGCAGAATGGCATCCAGCAGGTGCGGTTCGGTCTCGATCGCAAGCTCGGAGATCGCGCTGGCTTCCGTCGCAACGAGCAGATGCTCTCGCTCAAGCCGAGATTCGTGATCGCCTTCCAGGGCAATGGCGTGACGGAGCGGCTTGTCATCGAAGCCAAGGCTCGGGGACTCCGGGTCGTTGATCGCCGCGGCCCATTGGGAAGCCCTCCTTCAGCTGCTCGTCGCGGTGCGGGCTGAAGCCGCGGGCCGCCGGTTTGCCGGCGGCCCTTTTTTGGCTCTGCTTACGGTTGTCCCATCGGAATTCCCGCCAGCGAGAGGGGAGGATGCCGAGGCGTGTTTGGTTTGGCTGAATAGCGCCGGAATCCGTCGGTCGTGTCCGCAGCGCGGATCCATTTCAGTGTCGACCAGCCATCCGCGTTGCTCACGCCGCGCCGGCCGTCGCCTTGCCACAAATGAGAGAGAGATGATGATGCGCGATCTGCATGATGAAGAACTGCGCGCTCTGCTTGCATTCCGACAGCGCCATGGGCGCTGCTGGAAGGCCGCGTTGCTGTTGCGCTGGTCGGCTGGCACCGACGCCGATGAACCCGGTTCGGCGCATTTGCGCCATCTACGCAATATCGGAGGACCGCGCTGGCTGCTCGGGCTATCGGCCGCCACGCTCGATGACGCTGCGCGGCGTTTCGCCGGAAACGTCGATCCGGCGCTGATCGACATTTTCATGGAGAATGCCACGGGCTTTGCCCGCGGCGCGTCGGCAAGCGTCGGGATCGCTCCGGCGAGCGCTGCGCATTCACTGGCCATCGCGATCGAACTTAGCCTCAAAGCCTATCTGATGAAGGCGGGCTATGCCGACGACTGGAACCGCGTCCATATTCGGCATGACCTTGAAAAGGCCTTGGCGCTTGCCGTGGCGACGGGCCTGTCGGGCTTCCCACCGGAATTTCCGCAGCTCGCGGCTATTCTTTCGCCTGCCTATGGCCGCCATCAAATCGATGCGATGTTCCGGGGCGGGGCTTCACCTTTCGATGTGACGGACGCCTCGCTGTGCGTCGACCGTCTCCTTGCCGTAATCCGGGCGCAGATCGCGTAACCGGCGCTCCAATGGTAGCCTTGCGCGTTGGTCAAAGACGGGCTCACCGAGCCCGTTGAGGCCGGGGGTGACCCTGCCGTAACACGGACGACAGAGCCATCACCTCCTTTCTCGTACCGGGCATCGCCGCTTCGCTGGGGACGGGTCAGAAATGGGAGAATGTGCCGTTCAGTGGTTATGAGGGCTCTGCGGGGCGTAGATTGTCGCAGCGGTGGGGCGTGGTTTCTGCACCGGTTCCTGGTGTCATAGAACCCAAGCGACCATCCCTTCTTTTTGACCTGATCCCTAAGTCGGTCGTTCGGTGCCTCCAACCCGCTCCCCTTCGGGCCGAGTTGCCGTGTGCCACGGCTGCCCGCACCACCCCTTGTGTCGGGGTTCCCCTGCGCTGCTGACGCGCTCCGGTGGAAGCACCGCCCATGCCCGCCTTTTTCGGGGGTCAGTCGAAGGGACGGTCCCTTCGGCACTCAAAAAGGAACCTCGACATGCAGAACCTCGTCATCCTTGCCGGCAATGTCGGCGCCACGCCGGAAGCCCGCACCACCCAGGGCGGCACCAAGATCACCCACTTCAGCCTCGCGACCTCGCGGCCCAAGCGGGACAGCAACGGCAAGACCATCAAAGACGATAATGGCCGTCGGATCGAGGATACCGAATGGCACCGGATCACCTGCTTCAACGGCGTCGGCAAGACCGTCGAACAATATGTCGACAAGGGCATGAAGGTGATGGTGCGCGGTCGCATCCACTACACCCGCTGGACCGACAACGAGAATATCGAACGCTACGGTGTCGAGATCATCGCCGACGAGGTGACCTTCCTGACCCGCGCCAAGTCCGCGAGCGGCGGCCAGGGCGGCAACGACAGCTCGGTGGATGACGACGACATTCCCTTCTGAGAGCCGCAAAGGCCCGGTGGCATCAGCCACCGGGCCTTTTTGCTGTTTTCGGCTTTAGGGCGGTTGCAGGAAATCCATATATCCAATAATATCGATATATGGATAATGATTCTGCTATCGATGCTCTTGGCGCACTGGCGCAAAGTACGCGGCTCGACGCCTTCCGGTTGCTGGTGCGGCATGAGCCCGCCGGCCTCGCCGCCGGGGACGTCGCCCGCCAGCTCGACATCCCCCAGAATACGATGTCCTCGCATCTCGCCGGACTTGCTCGCGCCGGTCTGGTCCGAGCCGAGCGCCACAGCCGCCATATCATCTACCGCGCCGATCTCGACCAGCTCAAGGCGCTCACCCTGTTCCTCGTCAAGGACTGCTGCGGGGGCAGGGCAGAGCTGTGCGAACCGCTGATCGCCGAGCTTATTCCCTGCTGCTGACGGAGCTTCTCATGTCTGACCGCATTTATAATGTCCTGTTTCTGTGCACCGGCAATTCCGCGCGCTCTATCCTCGCCGAGAGTGCATTGACGAAATTGGGAGAGGGCCGGTTTCGCGCCTTTTCCGCAGGCAGTTTTCCCAAGGGTGCGATCAATCCGGACGCGATCGCTCTCCTCGAGCGGATCGAGTATCCGATCGCCGGTCTACGGTCGAAAAGCTGGGATGAATTCTCCGGCCCCGATGCGCCCGCCATGGATTTCGTATTCACCGTTTGCGACGACGCGGCCGGCGAAACCTGTCCGATCTGGCCGGGTCATCCGATGACGGCGCATTGGGGCATTGAGGATCCGAGCCATGTCCAAGGCCCGACGATCGAGCGCGAACGGGCGTTCGTGACGGCTCTGCGCTATCTGGAAAATCGGATTAAGCTGTTCATCGCGCTGCCGTTCGACCGGCTCGACGCCTTGGCGTTACGCGCCCATGTTCGGGAAATTGGCCAGGTCGAAGGCGCGAGCACTCGTCGCGGGGACGCTGCGTGATGCCGATCGACGTGATCATCTATCATAATCCCGATTGCGGAACGTCGCGCAACACGCTCGCGATGATCGAAAATGCCGGCATCGAGCCGCATGTCATCGAATATCTCAAAACGCCGCCGAACCGATCGCGGCTCGCCTCGCTGATCGGGCGCATGGGGATCACGCCCCGCGATCTGCTCCGCGAGAAGGGCACACCCTATCATGAGCTCGGCCTCGCCAATCCCGCGTTGAGCGATGATGAATTGCTGGACGCCATGATCGCCCATCCGATTCTGATCAACCGGCCGATCGTCGTCTCGCCGCTGGGCGTCAAATTGTGCCGACCGTCCGAGGAAGTGCTCGATCTGTTGCCGAGCCAACAGCGCGGCGCATTCACCAAGGAGGATGGTCAGCGGGTTATCGATGCCGCCGGCAAGAGGATCGAGGGATGAGCGCCGTTGGCGCGCCGACCAAACCGGCGATCAGCAGCTTCGAACGCTATCTCAGCCTTTGGGTGGCGCTGTGCATCATCGTGGGTATCGCGCTCGGCTATGCGCTGCCGGGCCTCTTCGCCGCTATCGCCGCGGCCGAGATCGCCCGTGTCAATCTCGTCGTGGCGGCGTTGATCTGGCTTATGATCATTCCGATGCTGCTCAAGATCGACCTTGGTGCTTTGGGGTCGGTGCGCCAGCACTGGAAGGGGGTCGGCGTCACCCTTTTCATCAACTGGGCGGTCAAACCCTTTTCGATGGCGTTGCTGGGCACGGTCTTCCTGGGGTGGCTGTTTCGTCCGCTGCTCCCTGCGGGCGAGGTGAGCTCTTACATCGCCGGGCTGATCCTGCTGGCGGCCGCGCCGTGCACGGCCATGGTCTTTGTCTGGTCCAACCTGTGCGAAGGCGAGCCGACCTATACGCTCAGCCAGGTGGCGCTGAACGACATCATCATGGTCTTCGCCTTTGCACCGCTGGTCGGGCTGCTGCTCGGCGTCGCCTCGATCGCGGTGCCATGGGACACGCTGCTGATTTCGGTGCTGCTCTATATCGTGGTGCCGGTCATCGTCGCCCAGATCGCGCGGCGCGTGCTGCTGGCGTCCGGCGGCGAGCCCGCGCTCGATCGCCTGCTCGCAATGCTCGGTCCCGTATCGCTGGCCGCCTTGCTGACGACGCTGGTGCTGCTGTTCGGGTTTCAGGGTGAGGCGATCATTGCCCATCCGCTCGTCATTGCGTTGATCGCCGTGCCGATCCTGATCCAGGTCTATTTCAATGCGGGCCTCGCCTATTGGCTGAGCCGCCGGTTCGGCGTGGCCTGGTGCGTTGCCGCGCCTGCCGCGCTGATCGGCGCGTCCAATTTCTTCGAGCTCGCGGTTGCCGCCGCGATCAGCCTGTTCGGCCTCAACTCGGGCGCTGCGCTGGCGACGGTCGTCGGCGTGCTGGTCGAGGTGCCGGTGATGCTCTCGGTCGTGCATATCGTGAAGGCGACGCGGCCATGGTACGAGCAGCGGGCTACGACATGATCGCTACGCGCGTCGAACTTCACCAGCTGGCCGCGCTCGCGCAGGTGCTGGCGGAAGCAGAACTGCCGGCGAGCGACATCGCAGCGCCTGGCCGTCATTTCTACAGGTTCGACGATGAGGACGGTCTGATTGGCTATGGCGGCGTAGAAGGCGCTGGAGCCGATCGTTTGCTGCGCTCCTTCATCGTCGTGGAGGCGCGTCGCGGCGCGGGTCTGGGCAGCGCCATGCTGTCCGCACTTGAACGCGCGGCCGCTGATGATGGCGCGACCCGCCTCTATCTGCTGACCACGACGGCTGAGTCCTTTTTCGGCCGCTTTGGATATGCCCCGAAACCCCGCGCCTCCGCGCCGGCGGAGATCACCGACAGCGCGGAGTTTCGCTCGCTTTGCCCTGCGAGCGCCGCCTTTCTTTTCAAACGGATTTGCTGATGTCCCGACTGCGTACACTTCCCGATCCCGATCTCATGCCGGCGCTCGATCGCGCGATGGTCCGGCATGATCTGGCGGCGGGTCTTGGTCCTCTCAATCCACCTCCGCGTATCCTGCTGCTCTATGGTTCGCTGCGCGCGCGTTCGTTCAGCCGACTTGCGGTGGAGGAGGCGGCCCGCCTGCTCATCCTGTTCGGCGCCGAGGTGCGCATATTCGATCCGAGCGATCTGCCCTTGCCCGATCAGGTCGAGGGTGACGATCATCCGGCGGTCCATGAGCTGCGCGAACATGCGCTGTGGTCGGAAGCGATGGTGTGGTGCAGCCCCGAACGGCATGGCCAGATCACCGGCATCATGAAGGCGCAGATCGACCATCTGCCGCTGGAGTTCGGCGGCAAGCGCCCGACCCAGGGGCGGACCCTCGCGGTGATGCAGGTGTCCGGCGGCTCGCAGTCGTTCAACGCGGTCAACACATTGCGGCTGCTCGGCCGCTGGATGCGGATGATCACCATCCCCAACCAGTCGAGTGTCGCCATGGCCTTCAAGGAATTCGGCGAGGACGGCCGGATGCGGGCATCCAGCTATTATGACCGGATCGTCGACGTGATGGAGGAGCTCGTTCGCTTCACGATCCTCACGCGCGGCCATGCCGATCAGCTCGTCGATCGCTATTCCGAGCGCAAAGCAGCGATACTCAGGCGCGATGCGGACAAGGATCTCGCGACGCAAGCCGTCGGCTGACCCGAAGCACGCCCTTACGGAACTGTCGTATTGAGCTGGTTCTGGAGGGTCGCGATGCTCTCGATGACAGCATCGAAGGCAGGCGCGGCGCAAATCAGGATGTCCGAAATATGTCGGTAGATTTCGGACACCCGAGGAGCGGCGGGATTTCGCTATTCGCCCTTCCGCATCACCTCAGCGACAGTGGCCTGCCGCATAGCGGTTCCAGCGCAGCACCATGCCGGTGGCAATCATGGCGCAACTGATATCGCCGATGACAGGTGCTGTGCACCAGGCGCCGGTGCGACTGCCTTTCGCATTTCCGTTCGATCGGCACTGGAGCCTTGGTCCTGCAACCAGGATGTGGCCGGTTCCGGTTCGGCCTCTCGCGCCGCCGAGCAGCCGCACCAGCGTGTCGCGCGCAGCAATGCCGCTGGCGCGCGGGCAGGGGTGCCCCCTGCGGCACGAGCCATCGATCTCCCGCGCCGCGATTCCAGCGAGCCGGATCCGTGGTCCCTCGCGACACCAGATCGGGCCATCGCCGTCCCAGACCCTGACGGGCGTGCAGATGAACGACTGGCCGCTTGGTACAACCGCCACAGCAAGCAGAAATACAGCGAGCATCAGCGCTCAATCCGGGATGTGACGTGCGTCATGCTTCAGGGAAGAGCGGCAATGTATCCGACCTCGCGGCGGGCTCGTCGGCGAGGATATCGTAGCAGCGCAAACGCACTGCCAAGTGTCGCGCCAACTCCGCCGTTGCACGGCGTCGTGCAACCGTATCGCCACACCCGATATTGGTGACCAGGGCCGGTTCGGCCGTGGCGAGCGACACCTCGAGGTGGAGGGCCAGGCTATCTTCATCGACTCGGAGCATGGCTGCAGAATAGAACAAAGAACGAACATCCATCAAGTGTCGAGATCCAGCGAGCCACCCGTATATGGCTTGGGTAACGCCGAGCATTGATTGCTCTGGAGATATCGCGACGATTGGGGATAATTTGCCGACCGAATGCGTTGGGCATCTGACGTCGTTTCGGGAAAGCGACACTGCGATCCCACTTACCAAGGCACGGACCGGTTTTGACCAACGACATATTCATATTGGTGGTGGAGGACGAGACGCTGATCGAAGAGATCGTCGTCTCGGGTCTGGAAGATGCCGGCTATACCGTCGTGGCAGCACACACCGCCGAGGAAGCCATCGCACAGTTGGAAAAAGGCGATCCTGTCATCCGGGCGATCGTCACCGATGTGAACTTTGCCCCTGAGAAACTGACCGGCTGGGACGTCGCACGACGCGCTCGCGAACGCACGGCGGATATTCCGATCATCTATATGTCGGGTGCGAGCGGCCATGAATGGACATCGCACGGCGTCCCCAACAGCGTGTTGATCGCCAAGCCCTTCGCGATCGGCCAGATCGTCACGGCGGTTTCGCAGCTGCTCAACGCCGGCGGACCGGCTGTCGGCGAATAAGGCAATTGAAAAATCTAATCCAAATATGCCGGTAAGGCACGATCAGCCGTAGAGCCGGTCATCCCACCAGATTGGTTCGGGCAGATCGAAGCTGATTGCTTGCGCGTCGGGATGTGCTGGATTGATCAGGATGTTGCGTTCCACCCGTGCCGGGATCGAAGGCACCAGCAACAGCGCCGAGCGCCCTGCCGCGAACCACGCCTCGCCAAAGGTCTTGCAGATGTCTTCGCGCTTGCCGTCCCACCCCGAGAATTTCGCGGTCGGGAAGACTTCGTAACTGACGCCGTTTGGGATCGTGATGCGGATATAATGCTGGTTGGCCGGCATCACCGTGTTCGCGTGGACGAGCTTTTCCAGCATCGCCGTCGAATAATGTTCCGACGTGTAGATGATCGGGCTGGCCGCGGTGTTCCACCGTCCCGGATAGAGCCGAGCGCCCTCGCTGTCATAGATCGGATGCGCGCCATCGGGATCGCCGATCCGATAACAGGTCAGCACGCGGTCGGTGATCTGGGCGCTCACGCCCCGCCGCCATACGCCGCCCGTCCCAGCAGGTTGATGACGACATCGGCTCCCGGACCCGTCGCCAGCGCCACGTCGAGCGGCGGCTTGTTGTCGAGCATGGGGTGCGCGCGGCCGAGAAAGTCGCGGACCTTGGCGGGATCCTTATAGATATCGAGCGCGAAGCTGAACACCTTGGCGATCCGCGCCAGCTTGTCGCCTTCCTCGCTGGTCAGGCGCTTGGACGCCGACTTCTTGCGGCGATCAAGCGTCGCCTTGGAAATCAGGCGGAACTTGAAGCGGCTGTCATTGGGCGCGACGGTGTCGGCGAGATGGTCGAGTGCGCCGACCGGCAGGCCTTCGAGAATCGAATAGCTCAGCCCCAGGCGCGTGTCGCCCTTGCGGGGCGCAACCCCAAGCAGGGTCTCGATCGTCACGGGCTGGCTCGCCATCTGCTGCTCCTGTATCATCTGATGCAGATATATGTCTCACATGAGGCAAGCGCAAGCAACGGTGATATCAGCCCGGTGGGGCCATGACTTCTTCCGGCCGGCAGCTTCACCCCGCTCTTTGAGGCGCAATCCTTGGTCTGGCGGGCGGCCTAATGCGATCAACCCGTAAAGGGTCCGGTCGCTTCGCTACGGCTTTTGGCCTGCGGCAAAAAGTGATCGCGGCCACCCACCAAACACTTCGGGCGCCAGTCGAGCGGGGATGAACCCGCCGGCTTTCAAGGAGCCTCGACATGTTCACCGACATCAAGATCGCCCGCCTGAATGCGCTCAGCCTCTCCAAAACCCTGATGATCGCAACGATGGTCATCGGGATCGGCAACCAGTTCGCCGTCATTACCGCCGACGACTTTGACGGCGACGTGGTCGTCATCAACGAATATGATCCGTTCAGCTGAAACCTTCCGGCGGGGGCTTCCGCCCCCGCCCTTATTATGCGAGCGCTGATTGGACGATCTTACCGAGGAAGCGAATCCGCACTTCATTCATTCGACCCTGCGGGAACGCATTGTCGAGCATGTCTTTGTCGGTGAAGCGCTGCGCCGCCTGTGGCAACTGGGTGTGACCGACGTCGAGGTATTGCGCTCCGAATTCGACGCGGGCGGCTATGACCTGGTCATGGCCCGCGGTCGCGTAACCCGCCATATCCAGTTCAAGACCAAAATCGTCGGCGGCAAGACCGACGAGGTCAAGATCAGCCTCAAGCTGATGGAGAAGCCGAGCGGCTGCGTGCTCTGGATCGTGGTGACGCCGGATCTCCTCTTCGATCATTATCTGTGGTTCGGCGCGGGGCCGGGTGAGCCTCTTCCCGACATCAGTGCGTTCGCCGTCGCCAAACATAGCAAGGGGACGACGCAGGGCGAGAAGAATGCGCGGCCGGGCCATCGCAAGATCCGGATAACCAGGTTTGAGCAGGTCTCAACCTTGGACGCGATATTGCTTCGTCTGTTCGGTGATCTCAAGGTTGCGAAAGCGGATTGAGCGGTCAGGCGGCCCCGGTTGCACCGGGCCGGGCTCTAGGCTGACGCCCCGAGCCCCGTGCCGGGTCTCGGCCCATCCGGGTCACGATCCCTGCCGTGGTAAGGTATCAACGGCGCTGCGGCACCAGCACCCCGGCGATATCGGCTGAAGGGGCTGCTCGCCCAAGGGCGAGATGCGCTGGTGGGCATATTGTCAGCCCCTCGCGCAGGGCCGCATCGTCCAGCAGGATGCGCCATGGTCCACCATAGCGCCGGGCGGCCAGGTAGAAGGTCGCGCCATCACACGCCACCATGCGGCATCGCTCCTGGCAATCGATCAACGACGCATTCCCGCCATAGCGGGCGACCAGCTCGTCGAGATCGGCGCGCATCAGGGCGCCGCAGCGGCGGCACTGGGTGCGAACCTGGATCTGCAGCTTTTGCATTCCGCTGACGCTCGATGTCCAGCGTGGCCATAGGGCAATGATCCGGGCGGTGTCTGTCATGATCGCAAGGATAGCGAAGCCCTCGCTCGCGCGTCCAGCAGCACGTCTGAAAAGTCGGCCATGCCGTTCCTTATTACCTCTGACCGCCGCACCAACGGCCCCTTCCTGGCTTGGCGTCCTCGCCGCGACACTTGCCAGCGCAAGCCCGGTGCCGGGCTTCTCCACATCCGTTGCGACCCTGTCGGGTGCGCGAGCGCGCTATGCCCCGGCGGTCCGGTCGCCTGTCGGAAGGCCCCGATCGGCGGGGTCTGACACAGCTTGGAAAGTCAAACGTCATGGCCGACCCCCAGAATGACAAAGTCCTATCCGCAGACCAGCGCATCACGACCATCGCGCGGCTCAATGACGGCCTGCGCCAGTCCATCCATAGCCCACGCGTCAACCAGGTGGTCATGACCACCGGGGTCGCCGATTTGATCGGCGATACCAGCCTGTTTCGCGGGTTCCAGCGCCGCGCCGAACTGCTGCGCACCGTGCGCGACTATGACGCCTTTGGTCCCGACGTCGATCCGCATGGGGAGCGTGATTTCGGCCGCTTCGAGTTCGCGGGCGAGACCCTGTACTGGAAGATCGATTATTATGATCGCGCGCTGACATACGGATCGCCTGACCCGACAGATCCCGACCTCACCACCCGCGTGCTGACGCTGCTTCTCACCCACGAATATTGAGCTATCATGGCCCCGACCCTGTCGGGGCCACCTTTTTACTGAAAGGATTCGCAGATGAGCGAGCCTGTCATCCAAGCCCTCGACCGGCTTTTCGATCTGGCGGCGTCCGATACCGGGCAAGCGCGCCGCGCCGCCAACTTCCTGCTCGCCTGGTGGAATGCGCAGGACAATGGCGGGTTTGATCTCGCTGACCTGTTCGGCGTCGACCATGCGGTCGCCGCCGACATGGCCGTCGTGTTCATCTATCTGGGTGGTCATCACGGCGCGATCTATCCCGACCAGCTTGGTTATGAGGACAAGATCATTGCCCTGGTCCACCAGTGGCGCCTCCACGAGACCGTCGACTGACCAGCGCCGATTGACCGGCATTTCCACCGAGATCGATGATCGCGTCGTGCCGACCGGGCTGCCGTAGTCGGCTGTCTGACCAGCTTCTCACCGATCGCTAGCAAGACCGGCCATCCCCCTGAGCGGGGGGATGGCCGAAAAGTCTGCTTGAGCAGACTGTCTGCGGTGCCGCCCGCACGTCCCATCGGGCCTTGCTCCCCGCGATGAGAGGGGAGGCTGCGCGGCGAGAGCGTCCGCGTCTTGCTGCGCGGTGAGGGGACCGATCGGTTTCCTGCAACAAGCCAAGGAGACCCGCTATGGCCGATTATTTTTCCCGTCATCCAGACCATGCGTTCGTGTTCGCATTCGTCTGCTTCGCGATCACCGTTTACCTGTTTCGCTATGTCGGACCCGGCATAGGCGGCGGTGGCGACTGGTCGTCGCGCGACCATTATGAGCGCAATCTGCGCGATGGTCCCCACGACTATGAATCGTAAGGGTCCGGCGCCCATGAAGACGATTGTCGTCAGCCTACTCAAGGGCGGGGTCGGCAAGACCTTTCTCGCCACCCACCTCGCCTGGTATCTCTCTGAGCAAGGCGGCAACCGCGTCGCCTTTCTCGACCTCGATCCGCAAGGGAGTTCCACCCGGCGGCTCGCTAGCGAGCGGACCGGGTGGTTCTCGGCTGATCTGTTCGATCCCGAGGCGCGGCTCGACCTGACCGATGGCCCCGGCATCACCGTCTTCGCCGCCGATTCGCGACTGCAGATGGTCAAGGCGGCTGCGGATGTCCGCGATTTCCTTGGCCGGTTCCCTGCGCTTGGTGCCCATTTCGATCATTGCGTCATCGACACCGGCCCCAAATGGGATGAGCTGACCTTGAGCGCCATGGCGGTCGCCGACGCGGTGATCGCGCCGGTCCAGGTCGCCGAGGATTCGATCGAATGCGCCAAGATGCTGCTCACCGCGCTCAAAAAGGCGGAAGGCGCGCGCGGCGGGCGCAAGGTCGATTTTCTCGGGCTGTTGCCCTCGATGGTCAATCCGTTCGACCGACGCGAAATGGACAATGCGGTCAAACTCGCCCGCGCCGTCGGCGAGAAACTGATGTTCCCCGCCTTCATCAAGGCGCGGCCGACCTACAAGCATTCGGCCGAACAGCATCATCCGGTCTGGCGCGAAACCGGTAGTGGCGCAAAAGCGGCGGCTGACGAAATCCGGCCGATCCTGGCCGAGATCGTTCGCCGGATGGACGACCGCCGCCAGAGTGCGGCGTGATGGGCAAGTTCGATCAGCGCGCCGAAGAGTTCGGGTTGCTTGTCGGTCTCCACGATAGCGCGCGTCGCGTCGAGGATCTGCCGCTCGACTGGATCATGGCCGACCCCGGAAATCCACGCCGCGTGTTCGACGAGAAAGAGCTCGATGACCTGGCGGCCTCGATCGCTGCGCGCGGCGTGCTGCAGCCGATCATCGTCGCCCCGAAAAATAGCGACGGCCTTCATGTCATCCGCGTCGGCGAGCGGCGCTTTCGCGCATCGCGGTTGGCCGGGCGCGAGACCATCCCAGCGATCGTGATGGCGGTGGTGAACAGGGCCGACACGCTCGCCGATCAGATCGTCGAGAATGATCAGCGCGCAGGCCTGACCCCCCATGATCTGGCGACCGGGATCGAACGCATGCTGGGCGCCGGCGTTACCCAGGCGGAGATCGCCCGCGCGCTCGGCCGTTCGAAGCAGTTCGTATCGCTCTATGCCGCCTGTGCCGACATGGCGCCCTGGCTGCGTGCGGCGATCGACCAGATGCCGATCCGGTTGCTCTACGATCTCCACCGGGCTGCCCGCACTCATGGCGACGCGGTGCGCGCCTATGTCGCGGGGCTTGGCGAAGAGAGCGTCACCCTGGCCGAAGGCGGCCGGTTCATCGCGGGGCTCAAGGCATCCGAGGCTCTGCCCGTCGCCGGTCGTCATGACGTGGCCGCGCTCCCGAACGGGCAGGGCACCGAGCGCGCTGCGCCGAGCCGGTCGGTTCGTGCTGGTGCCGGTTTACGGTCGATGTTCGAAACGGAGGTGCCGCCACAGCCTCGGCCGCTCGATGCGGTTCGGGTGACGGTGGGCGGGCGGACAGGGCGTTTGATCCTGCCGGAGCGCGTTCGGGTGGTGTTCGATGACGGCGAGGAGGTCGATGCGCCCGTTGCCGAGATCGCCATGGAGTAAACCATCGGCGGGGCAGGGCGGGGCGCTTACCCATTCACCCCCTCACTCTGCGTCGAAACGATCGAGCTTTTCAGACAATTTTGACAGCCGTGCCCCTTTCTTCAGGGGCGCGGCTGTCTTCATTTTGGCGGGCGGAGGGAATTAGTTCGCCCGGAGATACTCTCGTTTTCCACCGAGGCCAGATCGGGTTGGATACGTTGCTTGCAGAGGGGCGGAGTCTGTTTGAGCAGACTATAAGACGAGTGGTTTTAGGTGAGGGCCGGATAGGCTTGGCGCCGTCATTGTTAAACAATAGCAATGGGGTGTGGCGTTTTTCGGCCTCCGTCTGCCCGATGATCTCGCGGCGCGCTTCGATGCTAAGGCGATTGCCGCCGGCGGTCGCTCAGCACTCCTGCGCAAGCTGATCGACGGTGCGCTTGAGGATGCCGGGGAGGCGTCGAGCGAGACGGCTCTGCCTCGGACCCGCACGACTGACCGGCTGCAGCTTCGGCTCATGCGCGAGGATATCGTGCAGCTGGATGCGGCGGCCGATGCGCGCGGCCTCAAAAGGACGGAGTGGCTGGTGATGCTGTTGCGCCGACGGTTGCACGCGACTTCGCCGCCGCCGCGTGGCGACCGGGTGCTGATTGCGCAGTCCTGGCGCGAGCTCAACCGGATCGGTATCAATCTCAACCAGGCGGTCCATGCGCTTCACGCCGCGACCATGGTGGATTCTCGCCTAGATCTGGCGCGCGAGGCCGCGCGGGTCGCTTCCTTCCGGGATGAGGTGGCCGATCAGCTGCGCGTGCTCGGCCGCGCGCTCAAGGGTGACATGGCCTACTGGGATACGGCCGATGAATGAGGATGACGACGGCGTCCTGCCGCTCCCCAGCCTGATGGAAGCCTGGCGACCGCCGACCGGGGGCAAGCACAGCCTGCGCGGGGGGACACTGCGGATCCGGTCGGGCGGCAAGGGCAGGGGCGGGAGCAATGCCGGGCTGTCGGCGGCCGAGGCGCGGGCCAAGCTCGAGCGGATCGTGCGCAAGGCCCCCGAGGTCATGGTCAAGATCTCGGGCAAGCAGCGTGGCGCCAGGCATCTTGCCGAGCACTTCGGCTATATCTCGCGTCACGGGAAGCTCGAAATCCGCAGCAGTGAGGGCGAGATCATCAGAGAGGAAAAGCGCCTGAAGGCGATTGCTGCCGACTGGGACATGCTCGATCAGGCGATGAATGCTTATGGCAAGGACCGGCCGACCTCTATGTCGATGGTCCTGTCGATGCCCGGCGGTACGACCGATGCCGCGACCATCCATGATGCCGTCCAGGCGTTTGCGCGCGTCGAGTTCGAGGGGCAGTTCAGCTATATGGTGGCGCTGCACACCGACACCGCGCACCCCCATGTCCATCTGACCGTCGCGACTCAGGGCCAGGACGGGACGCGGTTCAATCCGCGCAAGGCGGACCTTCATCATTGGCGCGAGAGCTTCGCCCATGAATTGCGCCAGCGCGGCATCGCCGCCGAAGCGACGCCGCGCCGCGCGCGCGGCCACGTCCAGAAGCGGGTGCGTTCGCCGGCGCACCATCTGGAGGCGCGGACAGCGGGGCAGGGGAGGGAGTTGGATCTCAACCAGCTGATCGAAGAGCGCGCGCAGGCGTTCGCACGGTCACAGAACCCGGAGCGTCGGGTGGAGGATGTGCTGGCGCTGGGCCGACAGAAGCAGATCCGGCGGGCCTATGCAGATGCAGCAGCCGCGTTGGCGGCAACCGGGAAGGACGAGGATCTCGCGCTGGCCGAGGATATTGTCGGGTTCGTGGCCGATATGCCCGCAGCGGTGTCGCGGCGATTGGAGCGTGCGCGGGAGATCATGATTGCCGATCGGGCGGAAGGGGCGGCCGGCAGTCGATCGCGCGACACTCATGGCGATATTGCTGAAGGCCAAACGCCGATCCCGATCGAACGAAAGCCTCGGGACCGCGATCGTTAGAAGAAGAATTGAAATTTGAGCCAGCGACGTTCCGGCGTGGTCGGCATTCTGAATGATTAGTTCGGAAAACAAAGCAGGAAATGGCAAATGGCACCGATGATCTCGGTGCCATTTTCGTGATCGATGCTATCGCCATCTCTGCCCATTTTCGCTGAAATTAGCCTCGATTTCCGCAACGCGACGTCGCTGTGCGGGCGTGAGTGCAGCGATAACTCGCTTGAACGCTGCGGGCTTCATGGTGCGCAACTGGCGCCAGTCACTGTCGCGCCGCATCCGCACCTTCCAGTCCGCTGGTCGGTAATTGACACCGGCAGAGCCCATCCGCCAGAAAATCATCGCGACCTGGTTGGGCGTGAACGCGCCTTTGTCATCGACGAAATCGATGAAATCCCAGGCATCGAAATCGTCCACTTCCTGGCCGAGCTTCAGCAACGCCGTCATGACCCGCTGTTTGCGGGCATCTTCCACCAGTCCGCGGCGATGCCGGTCGACCAGCTTGCCCGTCGCATCGGCATCGAGCCGCTGTCCTTGCTCGTCGACGCCGGTGATCTCGAAGCGCTTGATGCATTCGGAGCCGACCAAAAGGCTCGACGCCGTGCCGGAATTTTCGATCTCGAAATGATAGCGCAGGTCCTGCTGCCCACATAGCTCGCAGATTCCGTCCCTTGCCTCCAGGTCGAAGAATCGGCCCGTATAGGACCATTCGCGTAGGGCTGGGCCAAGAGACGACGCCCGACTGAGCGGTAACAGGGTTGCAGCCGCCCTTTCCGCCCAACTCGACATCCGATCCTACTTCTTCTTCAGCGTGAGGGTGTTTGGTCCCAGCGGTTTTGCCGGTGCGGCAGGCATTGCAGCTGCTGTGGCCACTGCTGCGACGGCCGCGTGCGACGCCGCAGACGAGAGCGCCAGAACCTTTTCGACGATCGCAAAGATAGCCGTCATGTCGTGTGGCTCGACCTTCGGGTACACAGGCACATATTTCAGCGACAGTAACGGTCGCAGGCGGTTGACGTGAACCGTATAGAGATGGTCACAAACGACGTAGGCGATCCGCCCTTCAACATGGCCCCTTGGGTTGGGGTTTTTGGAAAGCTGGTGGAAGTGGGTTCCCGCCTTTTGCTGTGCACTGGTGACCGGCAGGATGATGCAGGTGTCACTCAGTGAGTTTGCAGCGCGGATGATGATGCCAGGATGCTCGTTGACGAACTCGGGCACATATGCGTCGTGCGGAAAATCGACCCAGTACATCTGGCCAACACGCGGACGGCTCTGAATTCGCCGCTCGCGGCGGCTGATTGGTATATATCCGGCCTTGATGATCTCGTGATGCTGCGGGAACGGATGCCCCAGCTCCGTGGTCATGTCCTCGACCGCCGGCATGTTTTTGAAATCGATCGGCACGAAGCCTCTCGCAAGCAAGTCCTCATCAGTCAGGATCCGCACATAGCCCGCCGCAAACAGCTCGGCCTCGCTTGGGAATGGCACTTCCATATTCTCGTTTGCTTCTGAATTATCGTTCGACATGGAAATGCTGCTTCTTCCCGGCGGTTGGTCGGCTCATTGCGGTGTCGCCGTATTCATCGGTCGACTATACTCCCCCCGCAGCGCATCGAGCGCGATTTGAGTGAAGCCTGCTTCGTAAAGTTCAATCTGCGTGCGGCGCTTGTAATAGGAGAGCCGACGGCCCGGTGTGTCCGCTTCGATCCGCATCCTTGCAACGCCTCGGATGCCCGGCGCGCGGCGGTGCTGCGCCAGCGTTACCAGCACGTCGAGGGCATAGCGACCGAGCAGGTCGCTGCGCTCCTCAGAGAGGTTAGCGGCCGCATCGAGCATGGTGCGGGTGAGCCGATAGACGTCGTCGCCTTCCGACTGGTGGTAGAGGGCCGCAAAATCGACCGGGAACAACGGTTCGGCGTCAGGCTCTTCGCTGTCGAAAATCCACGCCTCATACCAGATGGCCCCGATCTTCTCGATCATGGCGATGCGCGCCCAGAAATCCTCCCAGGCCGCATCCTTGTTATTGCTCTTGGAGCGATGGTAGCCCGCCCAATCGCCCTTTGCGGATTTGGACCCGCCGACAAGACGAAGTGCCCAGACAGAATGAACACCGATCTCGAACACCTTGCGGGCGGGATGGTCCATGGGCGGAGTCTGGCTCAGCGCGGAAATCGGCACGCCGAAAGTCGCGTCGAGCTGGATTAGGCCATAAAGATCGACCAACATCCGCAGCAACAATGCATCGCCGGTCTCACGGACCCGCCGAAGCATTGAGGCTTCGGCTTCGATCCCGGTTACCAACGCGACGGGCAAAAAGATCGGGTCGCTGTCGAGCGGGATCGGTTGCAGGCGATATTGCGGATATAGCTTCGTCGACCGCTCAGTGCGTGCGACAAAGCCGTGCTGGATCAGCTCGTCGATCGCCACCTTGGCCCGAGGTTTTCCCATGCCGGTGTGCTGTTCGCATGCCTTGGCCGACCACTTGGTGAGCTGGTGATCGCTACCCGTTCCCGCGAGGAGCACAATAAAGGCCGTGACCAAGTTCAGCCTGTTGCCGGTTTCGACCTGCCACAGGCGTTCCCACGCGGAGCGATCGATAGCGAGGAAGTTGCCCCCACGCCCTTTCCCTCGAATGCGATCGACACCGACTGATTCGGCTTCGGGGGACGCCGAACCGTCCAAGGGCGCATTTCTCGATCGTTCCACAGCGGCGCGTTAGCATGTGTTCCTGTCCCCATCAAGGGTATCAATGTTATCAAGGTATTCAAGGGCATCAAGAGCAATAGAACATATCAAGGTAATCAAGTAACAGCAGAGCATGCCGTTTTCCATCCGGTGTCATTAGAAATGGCTGGAATCAGGGCGTTAGCGCGCTGGCGTACATTGAATTTTAATACCCAGAGGGCTATATGGTTCTCACAGCTTCGGCTGCTTCGGCCTCACGGCCTTTTGGAATTACACCGCAAGGTGCTCGGGGAGAGTCTCGCAAGAGGCTCTCCCCTTTCCTCGTCCAGATTTGCCGCGCTCGCTCCGTTTTATACTCGCCGAGCGCAATGGGCGTTCAGCGTCATTGGCGGGATTACACGACCGGTCACGCGCTCTCTGCTGCTCGGGTTACTTGTGAATTTGGCTCCGCGGCCTACTCTGCCGCCATGGTAGGGATCGACGAACATCTGCGCGAAGTATTGGCGAGGCATCGGGTCGATACCGGCCTCTTTTCGCCGGTGCGCGGCGTTCAGCCGTTGATCGAGCCAGTCATCCAGACATGGGGCGGCCCGTTCATCGTCGATATCCGCACAAGCGGGTCTTTCGCGAAGGGGACCGCAGTTCACGGCGGCACGGATATCGATCTTTTCGTCTCGCTCACATCGACGCTGACTGACACACTGCAGCGGATATCCGACACATTGTTCAACGCTTTCTTGCAAGCTGGCTATGCGCCACGCCGTCAGAACGTGTCGACCGGTTTGACGGTGAACGGATGGAAAGTCGATGTGACGCCGGCCAGGCGGCAAGATCAGTACGGCAACTACCATAGCCTATGGAGCACTAAGACAGGTAGCTGGCTCCAGACCAACATTAGCGAACATATACGGGTTGTTTCTAACTCTGGTCGTCTCGATGAAATTCGGCTTATCAAGATTTGGCGCAATCACTTTGGCATCGACTGGCAGTCGTTTTATCTTGAGCTTTTTGTGCTTGATGCGCTCCGGGGTGCCCGGGTTGGGAATGTCCAGGAGAATATCGTCACTGTGTTTCGCGCCATAACGACTTCTCTTGCCAACAAACGGCTCGTTGATCCGGCAAACACCAACAACGTCGTTTCCAATGTGCTCACGGCAGATGCAAAGGGTGCCGTAATAAAAAGCGCGCAAGTCGCGCTTGAGAGCCCGTGGAACGTCGTATTCCAATGACGTCTGAATGGTCCCTCGCGGCGTTGTTCGCCGACTTCCACGAGAAGATACAAAGCGAGCTGGCTACAGCGCGCAAGCTCGGCCACCCTACCGACAAAGGCGACGCCAGCGAGCAGGTCTGGATTGACGTCCTGACCCACTATCTGCCCCGCAGATATGAAGCCCGCAAAGGATTTGTAGTCGATAGCCGAGGCGTCTTCAGCCAGCAGATCGACGTGATCATCCACGACCGACAATATTCTCCATTCGTGTTCACGTTCAAAGGCACCGATGTCGTACCGGCGGAAAGCGTATATGCGGTGTTTGAAGCCAAGCAGGAGTTGACGGCCGATTACATCCGCTATGCCGGAGAGAAGGCGGCTTCCGTGCGCCGGCTGCACCGCACAAGTCTGTCTGCAGAGACGATCGACGGGCCGTCCCGCGCGAAGCCGCTCCATCATATTCTTGCGGGCATTCTCACACTGAGCGCAGGCTGGAAGCCGCCTTTGGGCGACACGTTAGCAGGGCATCTTAGACGTGACCTGGACGAGGAATCGCTCGACATTGGATGCATTGCCGATGCTGGTTGGTTCACCAAGTGCGCAGACAGTTTTGAGCTCAACACGGTCGACAAGGCCGCGACCCGCTTTCTGTTCGAACTGATTGCGCAGCTCCAAGCTATTGGGACTGCGCCAATGCTCGACATTCGGGCGTATGCGAGCATGATCTGATGCCGAAAGTGGAAAGCTGATGCAGGACCAGTGAATGCTAACCGGATCTCATCAGGAGACACCGGCACCGCGCACGGAATCGCACGCTTTGCAGAGCTGTCATGGCCTTGGGAATTATCAACTGCTCCGAATTATATCGAGTTCGTCGGGCTCGATGTTGAGTCGGATGCGCCATCGCGCCAGCATCCTGCCCTCATTGGGAAACAGGGGATCGAGACGCTGATAGGTCGGGGTCAGCCGCGCGCGCAACGGCTCCAATGCGGCTGCATCGGCCAGTCCGTAAAATTCCAGCAGATAGCCCAAGCGGCGGATTACCGCGCCGACGCCGAGGCGAAGCGCGTAGTCGATCATCAGTGCGACCCGCAGCGTATCGCGCTTCATCCAGAGCCCCCTGGCGACCTCCGTGACGCCGCCGACAAATTGCGGATGGTCGAGACCATCGATGATGGTCCGCTCGGGATCGCTGACACGGACTTGCTCTTGGGATGTGATCCAGATCTCGGTCACGCCGAAGAAATCCTGCGGTTTGACGTCGACGAAACGGAACCCATATCCGTGGATGTGCTGCGGGCGCAGGCGTTTGGCGCAGGAGACGATGATGACCAACTGCGGTTGCGTGACCATGCGGTGAAGCTCAAGGGCGCTGCCGTGAGAAATGAAGTAGGGCGCGTCGCCAACCAGCGTTCTTGCGATGAGGTAGGGATCGCTCACATGCTCGGTGTCGCGGCCCCGCTCGAAAGGCACCAGATTGTAGAGGCCAGGCTTGAGGCGCGTGACGATGCCGCGTGCCTCCGTGTTCGCGACGAGACTGCGTGCCGATGATGGGCTCAGACCTGTGATCTCGGTGACGTCGGCGAGCGAAAAGATCGGCTGACGGCGTTCGTTGAGTTCAACGATCAGCTGGGCGGCCCGAGGTCCAAGCGTCTTGAGATTATATCCTTCGCGCAATTTGAGCCTCTGTGAGCGATGTCCGGCGCGTTCGATATAACGATGATTATACTATCTGGCAAGTTTGTCGCGTTCTGCGGGACGAGTCGCGCGCATAGTATATATTCGGCAGGCTCGAGTTGCACCCCTCGTGGTTTATCAGTCACGATCAATGACCGGCCAAGCCGAACAAATGTGCCGGTTCTTAAACCAGGAGGCGATCGCCGGACCCGTTTGTCGCAGAGGGGCTACAGCACAAAAGACCGATTCCCAGTCACCGGGAGCGGCTGCGTTCCTGAGGCTTGGGCTCGCGACCGGGACGAGGGTTGGGGGGCATAGCTGGGTCGCGGCCGCGGACCACATCCTGCCTGATGCTGGGGGCGGCATCCCTGACCATTGCCGGTCGGATGTTCCGCCCCGCCGCGATATGCGCATCGAGCTGCGTGCGGGCGACTGTCATCACCCGCGCAACCGCCTCGGGATTGTCGAACAACGTCCGTCGTATCACCGCTTCCATCACACGCATCTGGCTGTCGGCCGCCCGATCGTTCGGCGTGTTGCCACGATCGCCGCGCCGGGCATCCGGCCCTTCCAAAACACTGCCGTGGCTCTGGCGGCTTATCCCGCTTGACCCACGGGCGACATCGACGTCACGGGCTGCCATGGGCGCAATCGTATTACGGCTCGTTTCCCCGCGCAGCCGATCAAGCTCCTGGAGATCGCGATCGTTTGGCTTGTAGCCCCGTACCTCGAGCCCCTTTTGACTGGCCTCAATCCAGACCGATCGCCGAAATTCTTCCGAGCCCGTGACGTGAATCCGATCCCAATTGCGGTGTTGTGCGATCGCCACCAAATCCTTGACGACTTCCTGGCTCTCCGTCGCCGTGACCAGACGTCGGCCCTGATCGCGAAACGCGGGATCCTTTGCTTGTGCCGTCGTGAAAAAGGCGGGTTCGCCCGACCATTTCGCCTTGTCGGCATAATAGCGCTTCCGCACGCTCTCCGGCACGTCGCCCGCCTCGAGGGAATGCACTTTGGGCGCACTTCGGGACGCACGGATAGCGCCGACATGACCAGGTGCTTCGGTGGGCCCGTCCTTTAGTCCCCCGGGCGAGGACTTTTCTGGCGCAGCCGCCTTGCGCTGTTTGGCGTCGTCGAGGCCAACGCTGTTGGCACTAGTCCGCGCCTTACCGGGTTGCTTGGAATCATTCTCTGCCATGGTCATGCCTCTCGGTCGCAAATTCTGGAGATTGGGCACCGGCACCCGCGGGCTCGAGAACGGCCCGAGCTGTCATCGCCGTGACAAAGGCGATAGCGGCCTGTTCGTCGCCGGGCGGTGGTAAGTCCACCATGGTGCCCAGCACCAACATGTCATCGGTGATTTCGGCAAAACCCGACAGTTCATCACTGGTGAGCGCGCGCATGACAGGTTCCGCCCGCTCTGCCGGCGCGATCGCCTGACCGTCGCTCAACAAGGCGGCCTTCTTCGCGCTAAGGGCCTGCGCCAACGGATCGCTGCTGCTCGCCTCGCCTGCCAATTTGGCGGTAACCGGCGCTGCGCTGATCGTGATCGGACGGGGCGCGACCTTGGGCGGGTCGCTGATCCGGCTCGTGAAGCGTTTCGAGCGGAAATACTCGATCTTGCGACCCCTGACGGGCGGAATACCGCCGCGCATCAGCAGAAGGTCGCCCTTGGGCATCTGCATCAGTTCCTGCGGCATCATCAGCGCACGGCGCTGGTCTGATTCTGATATGCTGCGATTGGCGAGCAGGCCATGAATCGTCCGGCTCTTCGATTTGACGTTCATCGTGAAATAGCCAAGCCGCTCGGAGAGTTCGTTGGCGACCTTCAACTCCTTGGGCGTGAACACGATCTCCAGTCCGCAATTGGCGATGATCTCGTCGGTGACATCGACGCCATAGATGCCGCGGGGCTGGGACCGGCTCTGGATGACTGGCAGGAGGCGAAGTCCGTAGCCTGCGACATAGGAAAAGGCCGACGCGATGACCGGCGCCTTGCCGAGGCGGGCAAATTCGTCGAGCAAAATGAGCACCGGCACGCGGCCGCCATTCTCGGGTAGTTCCCGCGTATTGAGATCGATCAGCTGCTGGAGAAAGAGGTTATATACGGGCGCGATCCGGTCGATATTGTCGGGTGAAACCCCAAGGTAGATCGATATCCGTTCGCGTCGGACCTGTCGCAGATCGAAATCGGTCTCCGACGTCGCGGCATCGACATAGGGGTTGAGCCACAGATTGAGCTTCGACGTGATCGTCTGTTTGATGCCCGAAAAGGTGTTATCCGACGCGGAGGTGAAGTCGCTCAGCGCCGACACGCAGGCCTGGCTCAGCCGCTGGCCGCGGCGCTGGGCCTCTTCGACGACCTTGGGCAGTTCGACCTTGGGGTCGCCCGTCGTCAGTCGCCGATAGATTTCGCCAATCGTGAAGGGGAGGGCGGGATGGGCCGCGACGAGCGCGCCGACGCCGACAAAAGCGGCGCGCGCGGCTTCCGCCCAGAACGGATCAGCCTTTTCCGGTGCCGGAAACAGCATGCCGCCGATCTTCTGGAGTTCATTGATCACATCGGTGTCGTCGAGCCGGTCGATGAAGCTCAAGGGATTGTAGCGGGCGCTCCGGCCTTCGGGATCGAGCGGGTCGAACAGATAAACGGCCTGGCCATGCCGTGCCCGGAAACCTGCGGTGATGTCCCAATTTTCGCGCTTCACGTCGAGCACCACCACCGAGTCTGGCCAACTCAGAAGATTGGGGATCACCACGCCCACGCCCTTGCCGGCGCGCGTCGGTGCCTCGAGCAGGACATGCTCGGTGCCGCCGAAAACGAGATAGCGGCCGCCTTTCTGCCCGACGATGATCCCACTGTTGCTGCGCAGATGTTCGCGGCGGATTTCGCTTTCACGCGCGAACCGCGCCTCGCCATGGAGCGTGCGCCCTCGCTTCAGGATGATAAGCAGGATGACGAAAGCGATGGCGCCGCTGACCAGCGCGCCTCGCTCCAGCCACAGATGCAGGAGCGGATCGCTGCGGTAATACCAGAGCCAGGCGGGTATCGCCGAAATTTGCATATGCGGGCTGATCTGGTTCAGACCGACGAGGGCGACCAGCACCGCGCACAAGGCGCATGCCAAAAAGATTGCCGCGAGCACCCCCGCGACGATGGCGACCCTAGTGAGCGGTCGTGCGTCCGACAGCCGGATCAAAATACACCTCCTCGACTTCGAATTTTCCGGCGCGCTTGCGGGTCTGGACGACGACGTCGACGAGCATGTGCAATAGCCCACGGATATCGTCGCGGGCCAGATCGCGGCCGCCCTCGGATTCCTTCACCAGCAAGGTAAGCTGTTCAAATGCGCCCATGGCTGAACCAGCATGGACCGTTGTGATTGATCCGGGATGGCCCGAATTCACGTTGCGCAGATAGAAGAAGGCGGTTCCGTCGCGCAGCTCCTGCAAGAGGATGCGATCCGGCCGCATGCGCAGCGCACTCTCGAGCAGCTGCTTGGGGCCGACCTTTGCCAAACCCTGACGTTCGTTCGAATAGACCATATGCACGACATTGCGATGCTCGACGACGAGCTCGCGCGTATCCTCGATCGTCAGGAGCCGCTCGTCGGGCGGGATCAACTGGATCAGCGCTTTGGCGAACGTGGTCTTGCCCGAGCCGGTTGCGCCGCTCACCAGGATATTCTTGCGGGCGGCAACGGCCGTTCGAAAGAAAGCCGGCCAATCGCCGACATCGCGCTGCGCGATCAATTGCGCATCGACTTCGCCAAGGCCTTGCGCGGCGGCGCGCGTGCTCGTGAACAGACCCGAATCTGCGAGCTGGTCGATCGCGAGGGTTACGCGCGAAGGCTTGCGGACAGTGAAGGACGGCGCGCCAGTCGGCGTCACCGAGGGAATGACGATTTGACAGCGCTCGCCCCCTGGCAAGATGGTCGAGCAGATCGGCGTCTCCGCATTCACATCCTGCCGGGTGAAGCTTGCCGCTGCGACGGCGAGCGTCGCGAGCCATTCGCTATCGAGCTCGGCGACATTGTGCCAATGCCAGCCCAGATGGTCCTCGATGCCGACCTCGCCGGGCTTGTTGATGACAAGCTCAGTCACCTCGACCGGCTCCAGCAGCGGCAGGATCGGTGCGAGATAATGGCGCAGGACGGCGGTATCGCTCATCCTCAGCGCCGCAACTCGAGATTGTAGACGTCGGCGAAGTTGAAGTCCTTGGCCACGAATATCCCGACCTCTTCGCCTTGGTTCTTTTTCAGCACCGGGCGAATGTTGATGCTGTTCTGGAGCGCGATGCTTGCCCCCTCGCTCGGCGTGCGCGTGGTGTTGTTGAAATTGTTGCTCCCGCCGGAGACGGATTGCCCGGCGATATAGGCGGCGTCGTCGACCAGCGAGAGCAGCAGTGCGCTACCGAAGCGCGCCCAGAAGAAGGTGTCCACGGACCCGGCGATGCCTGCGCGGCCAAGGGCGTCCGACCCCGGCGAAGCCAGGTCGATTCGCACGCCCTGCGGCGTGACGGCGCGCGTCCACAACACGAACAGGCGGTTCTGCCCCTGCTGGATGCCGCCATGATATTCGCCGAGGACTTTAGTGCCCTTCTCCATCAGCACGACGCGGCCGTTCTCCGAATAGACGTCGCGCGGGATCAGGCAGGAGGTGTACCCTGGCTGCGCCGAATTCATGGCGGTCTGCAGAATGCAGGGGATCAGCGTGCCGGCGGTGACGAGATAGTTGCGATTGGGCAGCATCGAGGCGCGTGCCTCGCCAACGGCCGAACTCTGACGAAGCGCATCGAGCGCATTGGGCGCGCTACGGACCGCCGGATCGGTCGAGCCGTCGCCAGCTGTGCCCGCATTGCCGGTATCGGAGCCAGCACCGTTAGAGCCCGCTGGAGCTTGGAGCGCATCGCGGCCGCCATAGGCAATCAAGGTCGAACGACGTGCCTGATCGGCCAAGTTCTGGCGCGTGTTCTGCGGTGCCGCCGCTGGCTGCGCTCCGGGTTGTATTGCCGGTACGATCTGTCCATCGGGGCCAACGGTCGGCGGAGGATTGAGGACAGGCGCGTTGGGATCGGCGCTCACGGCGCCGAGCGGCTTGGGTTTCGCTGCGACAGCATCATATGCGACCGTTTCGCGCGCCGCGAGATCGGGTCGTTTGGCCATTGCCTCGGGCTTTCCCATCAAACTCGAGCCGGTCTTGCTCGGTCCCGAGTTCACCCACAGAATGCCGAGCACCATCGCCGTCCCCGCGAAAATCAGGGCGGTATTCCGCTTTGCCGCTGTCATCCCTCCAATCGGGTCGATGCCGCGCTCGCGGATGATTTCGTCGCGTTCAGGTGTTGGATCGCCCTGCGGGCGGCGAGTGGCCTCGGCCGAAGTCTCGTCCATCGCACTCACTCCTTCGGGTCTTGTATGGTGCGCTCGACATGCGGCGATGCGGTGTTGGTGCCGTGATCGACGCCATAAGGTGTTGGCGCGAGATTATAGATGCACAGCACCTCCCGGTTCCGGCGCAGGCGCAGTTGAGCCGCCACGGCGTGGACGACCACAAACTCGTCCCGGACATCGAACGGGACCAAGGACTCCGAGCCGTCCGGTCGCACCAGATAGATCGCCGGGATTTCATGGTTGCCGGGGAAACGCAGGACCGTGAACTGGCCGTTGTCGGAGATCTCCGACGGCTGAAGATCACTGTCACCCTGGACCTTGTAGTTCAGATTGCGCGGTCCATCGATGACACCGTGGTCAAGGGCTCCCCGAACGGCGTTCGCCTGCAGCGCGGCAACGCGCTGCGCCTCCTGGGTGGCGCGCATGCGAGCGGCGCGATCGGCTTCATCGCGCGGGTAGCGAAACCGCACCTGGAAGAATGTGTCGCGGCTCCCGCTGCTGATCGGTCCCCGGCGTGCGGTCAGTTCGAAGGCGTAGTTGCGCAGCTCGCCGCCGCGATTGGTCGTGACGATGAGGTTGGTCGGTCCCGCCCGCTCGCGGGGCTTCAGGAACAGGATATGTCCGGCAACCGCCACTTCCCATGAGATGGTGTCGCCAAGCGCAACATGTTCGATCGTCTCATCGGCGCCGAGCACCACCTGGGTCGCCGTCCGAAATGTGCCGACGATCCGGTAGACCTGGGTCTCCTGATATTCGACGAACTTCACGCGCGGATCCGCCGGTCCACCGCGCGGGGTGTCCTCCGCGAGGGCAGGTGTCGCTATTATGACGAGAAGACTCGCGATGGAGAGAAGGCGCTTCACCGCACCACCTCAGGGTCCGCGCGGTAATTCTCGACCTGGAAGCCCAATGGATTGCGATAGCGGTCGCCCTCCGCCATCGGCCCATTCGTGTACCGGAAGGTGACGGTCGCGATCCAGTCGCTGCTCTGCGTATCGGTGTCTGTCTGCACCGTCCGCGTGAAGCGGACGTTTGCAACCCGATCGTTAATGAAGGCAATATTGCGCACGCGGGCCTGGACGACCGCACCCTTGCCCCAGACAACCTGTGGGCTCGCGGCATTGTTCGAGCTGAAAAACCTGCCCCAGCGCTGCTGCTCGCCTGGTTCGGACAGGATGGTAACAGCGCGAAAATTCTCCTCGGCCGCCGCCGGCAACCAGCTCTCCCTCGCCCTGACATATTGTGCGAGGAAGAATTTCGTGACCGCCTCATCATAGCGCATCGGCTTCTGGGTGAGGGTAGTCTGCACATCAACCGCGCCCGTCGTCTGATTGACGCGAATGATGTACGGCATGACCGTCTTCAGCGGGGCGAGGCCCGCAAGAGCGAAGCCCTCCGCGGTCGTGGCAAGCAGCGCCAAGCCGGCCACGACCCAGGCGATGCGTTCGGATCGCAACGATTTGCGCTGACGGTCCTGATCCCAGGATCGGGCATGCCCGAAATAGAGTTCAGCGTCTTTTGCCGGCACGCCTTCGGTCTGGTTCCGCATGATCAGCAACTCCCAAAGGTGCCGGGGGTCGCGCGCGCGGACGTCTTCTCGGGAAGCGGGGCGGGAACGGGCGGGGGCGGAGTGCCGGCATCAACTGGCTGTTTGATCTGCGGCACGGGCGGCGGGGCAGGGGGTGCGACGATTGCCGGGATCGGCGAACCCGGCAGCACGCTCCCGTAGATGTTCACCTCGCGCAGATGTTTGCCGTTGCAGACGGGTAGTTTCTTCGGCCCCGATGCCCCTTGGGCGAGTGACGGGAGCAGGGCGATGATGACTGCCGATCGACGGAGCACGCGGATTATGGTGGATGGCCTCGTCAAAGATGCTTCCTTCGTCATGCGCGGCTCACCGAACCGCCCTGCTGAGCGGCCTTTTCGAGATTGCGACTGTTGCGGGCGACGCGACGTTGCTGGAACGGCGCCGCCACGGTCCCCCACGCCGAGCCGGCAAAGGCACCGACACCGGCGGAAGCCCCGCCGGCTATGCCGGTTGCGATCGAGGGGGCCTGAAAGAAGAAGATCGTTCCCAGAAAGATATAGACGGCGAACAGTACCGCACCCAGCGCCGCGTCTCCGACACCTTCCGACGCAGTGATCGCGGTCGCACCAAGGTCGGTAATCAAGGCCGTGATGGCGATGATCACGGCCATCAGAACGATGAAGTTGAATGCCTGCCCGAGCCAGCCGTGGAACAGTCTGCGCGTAGTCTCAAAGAGAGAAAGCGCGATAAAGATCGGTCCGAGCGCGATGATGATGGCGAGCGCTACTTTCGCGAAAACCGTGATCGAGAACCCGATCGCCGCAGACAGTCCGGCGAGCGCTTTCAAACCGAGGCTCAGGACGTACAAAACAAGCTTATAGGGGTTGATATCGCTGTACGTTGCCGCCTCGGTCTCGATCCTCGCGATGATGACGTCACACTGGCTGAAATAGTCGTCGAACACGTTGCCAACGCTCGTGACAGTATGCCCCGCCAACGCCTGCGAGATCGCATCAGGCATGCCGTGGAATAGGGGGTTTGTTACCCACTCCGTGTAGGCGACCGTCGTGGCCGCAACGTAAAGCAAACATAGTTTTACCATTCGGTAGACCAGCTCGCCCCACGGCTCGCTGATAATGCCGCGCATCACCATGTAGCCGAACAGCGCGATGTAGATGACCAAACCAAGCGCGAGTGGGCCGCGCACAACCTCGATGACATTGTTCAGTCGCTCGTTGAGGAACATGTCGAGCTTGCCGTCGATGTTCGTGTAAAGCGTGGTGAAGAGCCCGTCGGCCATCTCATGTTTCCATCACGGTCAATGGGCCGGCGACAGCGAGCGCAGCTTTTGGTTGAGCGTCTTCACACTCTCTGCGTTCGAGCATTCCTGCGCGTCGCGATGCGTGCCATCGGCGCACGCCTTCAGGACTTCCGCGAGCTCTTGCGGGTGAGCTTTGAGGTAATCCTTTCCGCGGGCGGGGGGTTGGCACGCCACCAGAAACGCCGGGACCAAAAGCACAAATGCCCTGAAGATGGTTGCCTTCATTGATGAAGGCTCCCAAGCTTACTTGCTAAGATTTGCTCGCTCTCCTGCTGCGATCGAATGCGCTGCTCCGCCTGCTGCCTCATTGTAAGAGCCTGGAGTTGCACCGAGTCGTTCTGGATATGAGCATTTTCCACCCCGACACGGGCTTGAATATCCATCACGTCCTTCGCGTCAGACGCAGTGTCCAGCGACGAGCGCAGTTCCTCGAGACCCGTCGTCCGCTGGGCGGTGACGCCATATGCTGCCTCGGCAATCGCCGCGTCACGCGCTGCCATTTCGCCATTGCGGGAGATTGAATCGCGGCTTGAACGCTCGAAAGCGGTCGCGTCAGGGCGGAGCACAGGAAGATCGACCCGATAGTTGCTGCGAATCCGATCTGCGGAAGATCCAAGACTGCCGAGGCCTGTCGTGTCCGAAGACATAAGGCGCTGAATGTCCCGTGCTTCGCTTGGCAAGAGGTGACGAACGGCGTCGGTGTTCAGAGACGAGGCAATCTGATTGACGTTCGTCAGCTTGTTGACGCTGTTGAACATGTCGGTGGCCTGGGAAATCTGCTGCTTCCCCTGTTCGATCATCGACAGGGTGTTCTTCACCGTCGAGAGGGTCTGCAGGAACGTGCTGGAATCATAGACCGGGATGCCCTGCGCGAACGCCGGCACCGAGATCGCCAATCCGCCGACAACCGCCAGCGCTCGAATTGCTCTCATGACCTTATCCTTTCCTTCTGGTGGTGGCACGGCGGCGCTCGTGAAAGACGGGCAGCCATTGGCTGGGATCGTCGCCATGTTCGCGGCGAACCTGATCGAGGATTCCGACGGTTTCGGTGGTGCCCGAGAGCACGGCCAGCTCGTCGGAGAGGCCGCCGAGATCCAGTTCCACCACAATGGAATCGTGACCCTGCTTGACCAGAAACCGCCGGCTTTCGGGGATCAGATCGTTTCTGATGAGCTTGAACTCGGCGCGGGTGAGGCCGAGTCCATCGATATAATCAACCTCCCGGCCATGGGGGTTGGGCAAGAGGATCTTGGTAGCGACCTGCTCCATGATGCTATGCGAGATGTCCGATCGCAGAGCGTCAGCCGGGCTTTGCGTCCCGAACACCAGAAAGGCATTCTGCTTTCGGTAGGTCTTCAGGCCATCCTGCGCGAAGGCGCGGAACTCATCATCGCCCAGCGCCTTCCAGAACTCGTCGATATCGATCACGAGGCGACGGCCATCGAGCAGCGCATCGATCCGATGGAACATGTACATCATCAGCGGCGTGCGGATCTCGGGATTGTCCAGAAAATCCGTCATGTCGAAACCGATGAATCGGGCCTCGAGAGTCAACTCATCCCGGTCATTGTCGAACACCCAACCAAGTGCGCCGCCGCGCGACCATTTCTCAAGCCGAGCGCCTATCCCTTCCGGATCGCGCTGTCCGAGCAATTGACGAAGCGCGAGAATGGACCGCTCCTCCGGTGGAAGGCGTCCGATCGAGAGTATGCCCTCGTCGATCATTCTCTCCTGCGTGACGCCGAGCTGGGTGCCAGAAGGGGTCACCAGATGACGGATCAGCCTGCCGAGGAAGACGATGTTGCCCGGGGTCTGGTCAAGCGCGCGCAGCGGCGCAAACCCGGTCGGCACCCCATTGCGCAGCGCCAGATAGGTGCCGCCGGATGACCGCACGTAGATCTCGGCCCCTCGGTCCTTGTCGATGAAGATCTGCTGCGCGCCGGTTTTCTCCAGCTGCGCCATCAGGAAATTCTGGACGACGGTCTTGCCGCCGCCCGATGGGCCGATAATCAGCGTGTGGCCAAGATCGTTCACATGAAAGTTGAAATAGAAGGGAGACTGGGCCGCGGTCTTCATCAACGCGATCGCAGCACCCCAGTGATTGCCATCGGGCTTGCCGGCGGGGAAAGTGTGGAACGGCGAGAGCGCGGCAAAATTGCGTGACGTGATCGCCGCTGGCCGCGCACGCCATGCGAAGTTGCCAGGAAGCTGCGACCAGAAGGCGGCCTCCAGCGCCGGACCCTCCCGAGCGGCTACCAGACCCGCGTCGGCAAGGGCGGCCCGTGCGGTCGAGAGATTTTCGGCCAGGCGCTTCTGATTTTCACCGAAGACCGCCAGCGAGAAATGATGTTCGCCCAGGACGAACCGATTGCTCTGCAGATCATCGGCCGCGTCGGCCAGTTCAAGCGCCTGGCTTGCAGCGGCATCCTCCGTCGAGGCCATCTGGTTCTGCCGACGGCGCAAGCGCTCCGAGGCCCGCGCTTTGCCCATGAACGCGAAGGACTGCGTCACGACGAATGCGAAATCTTGGCTCAGGAGCGCGTTCATCTGTCCTGGCCGCGTCATGGCCGGATATTCGCGGATGCCGAAAAGGCCGACGAATCGGCTCGCATCATGCGCCCGGACCTCGACCGTCTCGCGGCCAAAGATCACCCGTTCCCCATAGATGGCGGAGCCGAGATGGCCGCGGACCAGGGGCACCCTGCCAGCGCGGCCCATCATCACCAGTTCAAACACCTCGAGTGGCTGCGAGAACATCAGGCCATTATGCTCGTACAAGTGGAGGCGTTGGGGCCGGCAGCGTGCGAGGAGCTTCTCAATGTCACGCGCCTTGTCCTCAAAGCGGGCAAGCTCGTCCTCATCGACTTCGGTCCCCTCTTTGCGCGCCGATGCCAGGCGTCGAAGCAGTACGCCGGTACGATCAGCCGATCCGACCGACGGCCGCATGATGAGGGTCAGGTAGAGTTCGTTGACGAACATCCGCTTGGCGGTCACCCGCGCGCGGTATTTTGCATCGAGATCGGCCGCAAAGGCCGAGCGAAACTCGCCTTCGGGATAGTCCGTGATTGGCCGGCGCACGATATGGGTCCAGATCGCGAGGCGATCGTCGGCGATGTTGCGCAGCGTGCCGTTGAGCTTTTCGTGCCAGTCGTTGAGATGGATTGGGTCGGCTGTCTCGAATGCAAGGCCTTCGAGCTTGAACATCATCATGAGGTCGCGCCCGTCGAGCGCAATGATATTGTCGTCGATATGACGCGCATAGGGGAGATAGCGCGCGGGGTCGGCCTCGTTCTTGAGGATCCGCCACGGCGTCCGGGCGGCAGCGCCGCCCAACGAACTGGCCCGGCTAGCCATGTGCAAAGCCCCGGCGTTTCGCCCCATCGATCGGCAGGGGCGAGTAAGAGCTACCGCCCCACCATCCCCGGTTGCGACAGCGAGCCTTTGTCGTTGTCCAGAGCCACAAGAGGCGGAAGGCGTTTGCGTCGTGCCGCACGATCAGCCGGGCTATGGCCAGAAAGGCCCCGGCTAGCGCAAAAGCGTAAAGCGGGTTGCCGGTGACGATGAGCGTCAGGCACGCCGCCAGCGCGATCGGCAGCGATGCTTCGATCGGAACGCCCAACCACATCGTCGGCCGGGTCACGGCCAGGAAGAGCGTTTCTTCCCTGAGTTTTTCATCGTCCATCACAGCGCACTCACGCGCCGCCAGTGATGGTATCGACGATCCACTGTGCGCTGAACACGATGAAGATGCCGACGATGACGGTGACCAAGAGCCCCAGGCTTGCCCGCCCGGTGAAGAACATGAAACCCACGATGACGACCGCGATCACCGCGATCGTTTTCGCAAAAGTACCGGTCAGCCAGGTCTTGATATTCTCGGCCATCGACGTGACGCCGTCGGCCGCTTGGGCATGGGCCGGATCGGTGAGCAGGAGCGACACCGCAATGACCGCGAAAAACAGTGCCAGATATTGCGCGAAAGTGCGCCGCCGCGGCGTCAACCATATCTTGGAATTGGTCGCTAAGGCAGTCATTCGGATTGTCCTTTCGGTGAACTGTTGGATGCTCCCCCAAAGACCATCAATGATGCCGTCTGCGGCCCCGCAGTGGTGTCCCATGCCTCTTGGACGCGCGGCGAGCGAACCTCCGCCGAAGGCTGCGCGACTGTGGGTTCCGGCTTCACTGGCGCGGGCAAAGCGGCGGGTTCTGGGATCGCTTGGCGCCTGATCGCCGGCACGACGACACTCGACGACGCATAGACGCGGCCGACGTAGCCATTTCCGAACCCGCGCGAACGACTGCCCGTATTGTACATCGACATGGCGGTCGCGATGGCCACCTCTGTAGAAGGGCTGGAGCGCACAACGTTCAGATAGTTGGAAGCCAGCACGCGTGCGGCTGCGGCGAGATTACGGCAGGGATCGAAAGCGTCATCGACCGACAGGCCAAGCCACCTGAGATTTGCGCTGTTGATTTGCCCCAGGCCAAGATCGATGTTGTAACCGCGGGCAATGAGCGATCGCGCGGCTGCGGCGGCCGACACCCGATCGCTGGGATGGGGTGCGGCAACGCCCTTCGCATTCACGCCGATGGCATAGGGGTTGAAATGACTCTCGGTGTGGACGACCGACACAAGCGTTTCGACCGCAACCGATGGTGCGCATTGCTGCGCCAGTCCGACCACGGTTGCGAGCTCGAGGATCACTGTGGTGTGGTCCCTTGTTCGCTGGGAGAAGCTGGCAAGCTTTCAATATTCGCAAGCGAATAGGATTGCTGCCGCCCGTCGGTGAACGTCATCACCACCCGGCGCCGCGAAGCGGAATCGCGATCATAGACCTTGGTCTTCGCAACGCCGCCACCGGAGCAGCCGGGGAATGAACCGCCTAATGCCAGACGCTCCCAGAGCTTCACCATAGGCGGCACGCAGGCGGGGTACTGGGTCGCACCGCCCGGGTTCGAGAGGCAAAGCAAAACCTGGCAGCCCAGATCGTTGGCGGACGCAGGAGCCCCCTGGGCGGACATCGCCACGATCGGCACGGCAAGGGCAAGGCGCAGGCGCTGCATCTGATTTCTCCGCTTTTCAGCGCCGCTGCATTAAAATGCGCCGACCACTCTCCGTTGAAAATCACCTCTCTTTTGAACCCGGTGGGGCAATTTCGGGCAATCCCCCCACAAGGGGGGAGGGGAGGTAGAACGTCGTGCAAGACGGCAGGAATGCAGGGAGGGCGGCGTTGATCGCCAGCCACCTCTTGAGCCTCAAGTCGAAGAGACCTGAAGCGCCTATTCGCTATCGTGGGGAGCGACGCTTCTAGACGAGCGCGTCGATGTTCAGATGTCCGTCTCGGACCGCGCGAAGCACGAGCTGGGTCCGGCGACGCACGCCATACCGCCGGCGCGCACCTTCGACATATTCATGGACAGTGTCGCGGCTCAGACCCAGAATCTGTCCGATTTCCCAGTCGCTCTTGCCCTGTGCCACCAGATCAATGCAGTCGATCTGGCGCGGGCTGAGCGCTATCGGGACGTTTGCCAGTTCATCGGGACCGAGAAGGGCTCGAGCCTGGTCGAACGCAACCGTGCCAATCAATCGGGCAGAGAGAAGGTCCGGGCCTGAGATCGTCTCGTCGCCTTGCCGCGCTACTGTAAACATCGCGTCAGGCTCATCGCGCATCCTGATCGGCATAGTAAACCCAGATGCCAGTCCATGCGCGCGACCCCGTTCAAGGATCGAAAGCTGGCGGGCATTGGGCGCGATATAATCGCCGATTTGATCCCAAGTGAGCCCGGACACGGTCTTGGCGCAGGCGACGTGTACGGGATCGTCAAGATGGAGGCGCGCGTCTATTACCTCCTCGACCCAGCGCGCCGGATAGGTGGTTATCAGCAGGGCTTTTCGGGTGGTGCGTTTCAGGTCGACATTGTGCACCAATGCGAACCAGCGGAATCCGAACTGGCGCACAATCGCATCGAGCAAGGATTTGAGCTGATCGAGCGTCGTCGCCTGCCGACATTCGGCTTCGAATGCGGTGATATCGCCCAAGCGGCCGGCATCCTCGAGACTACTCATAGTGCGAACGATTCGCATTTCGATAGCGGTTTCGTCCAGTCACCGTTCGGCGAAGCCATTGAAAAACAAGACCGGATGCGTTCTGCGGGCAGCTCCCCGCAACAAATGCACAGGTCGTCCTAGCCGGAAGTTGCCCGGTGCGATGATGAAAGGGCGCGCGTGACACTTTACCTCCGGGCAAAGTGTCACAGCCGACAAAATGATGAAGCCACCGGCCAAATGGGATTCACTTCACCCCCCATATGTGCTTGATTCAATCCCGTTATGTTGCACGCTCCGATCATCGGCGACAGCCACCAGCAACTGGATATGCCGTCCTTGTTGGAGATGCTTGCGCGGTCCTCGTCTCGGCCGCGCTACGCCTTCATGGTGCTCAACCTGATTGCCCAAGTTTCCCGTTCCGACGGCAGCGCAGGGCCGTTGGTAGCCAAAGGCGGCGGTCTCATTCCCTTGCGTGACTGGCTTTGCGATGCGCTGACGCCAATGGGGCAGCGCGACCCCCGTCGCGTAACCCTGGAAGAGCGGATACGCAGCGATCTGGCAATGTCCGGCGCGTTGCCGATGGATGAGGGTCAGGCCACGGCTATGGTCGAAGACGCCATCCGTGAGCAGGTACGGGCTTCGGGCAAGACGAATGTGAGCCGGGCGGTGTCGGAACTGGTGCGCGCTGGCTTGCTCAAGCGTCACTATCAAGGCTATTGCGTCGATCACCATAATCGCGGCGCGCAGCGCCAAGCCGTTTATATTTTGGCAGGGTGCGCGCGCGGTCTGATTGGCGGCAGACAAGAACAGCCAAGAGCGGTTCCACGCCAGGCTGAACTCGTGTTCTGATAGCCCCGGAATCGGCAGAATTTAACATAACCATTATTATCAAACTAAGAATTTTGTAGGGGTACGTGCTTGATTATGATGCGTTTCGTGCTCAATCCTCGTCGCGTTCAAAGATCAGCTGAGCAACTGGCCTTTCAATGCTTCAAACAGGCGATGATCGCTGACACGACAGCCGCAGTTTCGGCAACATCGCGGACCCTTATCGTGTCGATCCCGAGTTCGGCGGCGGGATAGTCATTACCACCGGGATAAATCGCGTCACCGACAAAAAGCATCCCGGCCAGCGGCACGCCGCTTTCCTTGCTCAACCGCTTCAGCCCATAGCCCTTGTCGACGCCTGCGCGGGTGACGTCGATCGAGGTAGTGCCGCCCAGGTTGATCGAAAGGCCGGGCAGCGCTGCTTGTAGCGTCTTCTGGAGCGCAGTCCGCTTGGCACGATCGGGGTCCCAGCCCTCCTTCGCTTCCAGCGGCGCGTCCTGGCCGAGTCCGGAAAAGGTAATCTGGCTTCCCCGATCCTCAATCCGTTCTCCCCAAATGCGTTCGTCGGCAAGCCCCGCTTCCGACAGCGCACGGTCGAACGCTGCACGGATGCTCGCCTTCTCCGCGTCATCGAATAGCTCGGCATAGATCGCGCGCCACGCACCATCGACAAAGCGGTAAAGCTTCGTGCCAGTGGTCGGCATCAACCACAGCCGCTCGCGCTCGGCCTCGACCGGCAAGCGCGAGGCGACTTGCCGGTCGAACTGCGGCCAGTCGCCGCCCGAAATTACCGCGACGTCGACGACCGCCAGCAAGCGCGCAAGCGTCATCGCCATCTCGGCTGACAAGGGGCGCTTGCTCTCCGCAAGCGTCCCGTCGAGGTCGAACACGATCAGCCATTTCATGACTCGGTGCCCCCCCCTTCCCGGTTGCGCAGATCATTGTGGAGGGCGGTCGCGGCGATCGCCGCGTGGCCCATCGCGACGCTGATCTGATCGAGCGACATAACGATATCGCCCGCCGCATAGACGCCGGCGACGCTCGCGCGCTGCTTGGTATCGACGACGATGCAACGATCGTCGCTCAGATCGATGCCGAGCTGGCGCGCGAGCGCATTGTTGCTGTCCGACCCGAGTGCCGGATAAACGGTATCGAAGTGCAGCTCGGTGCCGTTGGTCAAGTGGAGCGCAACACGGTCGTCCGAAAAGTCCATCCGGGCCAGCGGCTTCGGTGCAATTGCGATCCCGGCCGCCGCGAGCGCCGCGCGATCGTCGGGACCAAGGTCGATCGTCTCCTGCGCAACAAGCGTGATCCGTTCCGAGAAGGTGCGCAGGAACAGCGCTTCGGCAACGCCGTGCGTGTTCGCGCCGATCACCCCAATCGCCTGCCCGCTCGCCTCGTAGCCGTCGCAGACCGGACAGTAGCGCAGCATCCCCCGCTGCAACGCGTCGCGGTGCGTATCGGCATCGAGCGCAGGGCGGCGATTCTCGACCCCGGTTGCGATCAGGACGGCGCGCGCGGCGATCGTCACTGTGGACCCTTGCGCTTCAAAGGCATCGGCCTTGCCGTCGATCGTCTCAATGCGGTCCGCCAGTATCGTGGCGCCGTAGCGTTCCGCCTGTTCGCGCATCCGCCGTAGCAGCTCCTCGCCAGCAATTCCGTCTGGAAAGCCGGCGTGGTTGTGGGAGAGCGGTATCCATTTCGCTCGGCTATGCCCTTCATCGACTACGACGACACGGCGGTGATAACGCGCAAGATAGATCGCTGCAGTTAGGCCCCCCGGTCCGCCGCCGACGATCAAGGCGTCATAGCGATCTGCCGTCACGCTACTTGCTTTGCCGGATCGCGGTAGGCGAGCAACCGCAGCGCATTAAATACAACCAGCAACGTCGAGCCTTCGTGCATCGCCACTGCTGGGCCGATGCCAAGGCCGAGGATCGTCGCGGGCACGAGAAACGCGACCACTCCGAGGCTGACGAACACATTCTGCCGAATAATGCCGCGGGTGTGGCGGCTCAGGCCCACCGCGAATGGCAGATGCGCTAGATCGTCAGCCATGAGCGCAACGTCGGCCGTCTCCAGGGCCACGTCAGAGCCGGCTGCGCCCATCGCGATGCCGACCGTCGCCGACGCCATTGCCGGGGCGTCGTTGACGCCATCGCCGACCATCGCGACCTTATCCTCGCCGGCGAGCTTCTTGATCGAGGCAACCTTGTCCTCCGGCATAAGGTCGCCCCATGCCTCGTCGAGCCCAACATCCTTGGCGATGGCGTCGGCGACCTTCTGATGGTCGCCCGAGATCATGATCATTCGGGTGATGCCCATCTCGCGCAGCCGCTTGAGCGCAACCTTGGCTGCTTCACGCGGCGTATCCATCAGCCCGATCGCGCCGATGTCCTTATCGCCCTTGCGCACCACCATCGTCGTGCGCCCGCCCTCGCGCAGGATGGCGATGGCGTCGGTCGCAGCGGCATTCAGCGTGGGGATACCCTCCACGCCGAACATCTCGGCCTTGCCGATCCATACCGTTTCGCCGTCGACGATCGCGGTGACGCCGCGTCCGGTCAGGCTCTTGAGATCGGTCGCGGTCGGCAGCTCGCGCCCGCCCAAGCGCTCGCGTCCATCCTTCACGATCGCCTGTGCCAGCGGGTGATCGCTCAACCCTTCGACCGCGATGGCGAGCGCCAACAGATCCTCTTCGCTCGCGCCGTCGACGGGGACGACATCGGTGATGCGAGGACGGCCTTCCGTCAGCGTCCCCGTCTTGTCGAACGCGATCGCTTTCAGCGAGCCGAGGTTTTCGAGCGGCGCACCGCCCTTCACCAGCACGCCGCCGCGCGCGGCGCGCGCGACGCCGGACAGCACCGCGCTCGGGGTAGCGATCGCTAGCGCGCAGGGGCTGGCGGCAACCAGCACCGCCATAGCGCGATAGAAGCTGTCTCGGAACGGCTCGTCGACCACGACCCACGCGAACAGCAGGATGAACGAAAGGGCCAAGACGGCCGGCACGAAGACGCGCTCGAACCGATCGGTGAACCGCTGCGTCGGCGATTTCTGCGTTTCCGCTTCGCTCACCATCTTCACGACCTTGGCAAGCGCGCTTTCGTTGGAACGCCGCGTCACCTCGATCTCAATCGCGGCGCCGCCGTTGATCGTGCCGGCGAACACCCGCGACGTCGCCTCGACCGCGTCGGGCTTCGCGCGCGCTGCCTCAACATCGGCGACGGGTTCCTTGTCCACCGGGATGCTCTCGCCGGTAACAGGGGCCTGGTTGATCGCGCTCGACCCCTTGATGACGAAGCCGTCGGCGGGCAGGCGCTCGTTCGGGCGCACGACCACGACGTCGCCGACCACGAGTTCCTCGACCGGAAGCTCCGTCGTCTGTCCGTCACGGCGAACCGTCGCCTTTTCAGGCGCGAGTTCCGCCAGCGCCTCGATCGCGCGCTTGGCGCGACCCATCGCATAATGCTCGAGCGCATGGCCGAGGCTGAACAGGAACAGCAGCAGCGCGCCTTCCGCCCAGGCGCCGAGCGCCGCGGCGCCGGCGGCCGCGACGAGCATCAGCGTATCGATCTCGAATTTCTTGAGCTTTAGATTGTCGATTGCCTCGCGCAGCGTGAAGAAGCCGCCGAACACATAGGCGCCGACATAGAAGGCGGTCGGCAGCCAGTCGGGGGCGCCCGCCACCAGCTTTTCGATCGCGAAGCCGATCGCCAGCAGCGCGCCGCAGGCGAGCGCGAAGATCAGCTCGGTATTGGGGCCGAGAAAATTGGCATGGGCGTGATCGTGGCCATCGCCCGGTCCGTGCTTTTCTGCGCCTTCGGCATGGCCGCCAGGCCCGTGATCGTGCCCGGCATGGTCGCCGGCGCCGTGATCGTGTCCCGCATGAGAGCCGGCATGATCGGAGCCCGTGCGCTTGCCCGGCTTGACCTTCAGCTTGCCGAGCGCCGCGACGATCGCCGCCTCGTCGACGCGCTCCTTGTCATATTCGACGCGGACGCTGCCCGAGGCGCTGGCGTCGGCCTGCAGCACGCCGGGCATCTGGCACAGGGTCTCGCCCACAGTGCGGGCGCGGCGCTCGTGCCCGATTCCTTCGACCTGCCATGTCGCATGGCCGTATCGCCCGCTGATATCGGCGCCCGCCGCCCGCACCATCTCGCGCACACGCGGCAGCGGCAGCGCCGCCCCGTCGAAATGGATGCAGAGCTTCGCCGGCGTATCGCCATCGGCAGGCAGGACGTGCGCGCGCTCGACGCCGGGCTTGGCGCTCAGTGTGGAGACGAGACGCCCGACACAGGCATCGGCCGCGTCGGGAACCTCCGGCAGCAGGACGGGAATATCGAGTTCGAGCTTTTCGGTCATCACGCCGTCTCCGCGTTGGTCTTGGTTTCTGCCCGCGCGTCGCGCAGGATTTCGATGCCGCCCTTGATCGCAATAAGAGCGGTAGCCAGGCCCACCAGCAGATCGGGCCAATTCGTCCCCAGCCAAAGCACCAGGGCGCCCGCGATCAGGATGCCGCCATTGGAGATGAAATCGTTAAAACTGAACGTGGTCGCGGCACGCAGGTTCACATCGGGCTGCTTGAGCTTCTGGAGCAGGCGCAGGCAGACATAGTTCACGACGCCTGCGATGGCCGACATCACCATCATCGTCGGGCCGATCGGATCGCTGCCTTGGACATAGCGGCGGCCGACGTCGATCAGGATGCCAACCGCGAAGATCAGCAGCATGACGCCCGACGCGGTTGCCGCCCGCGTCTTCCACATCCGCCCGTGGCTGAGCGCAATAAGGCTCAGCGCATAGACCGCGGTGTCCGACAGGTTGTCGACGCCGTTGGCGATGAGCGCGCTGGAATCGCCGATCAGGCCCGTCACGAAGAAACCAACGGCGATCGCCGCGTTGAGCAGCAGCACGATCCAGAGCGTGCGGCGCTCGGCCGCGACCTTTGCGTCGGGTGAAGCCGTCATGCCATGATTTCCTCGATCAGCAGGAGGATGAGGAAGCCGACGAAGAACATCGCGCTGATCAGCGGCGAATCCGGTTTCTCGTGGGCCTCGACCAGCAGCTCTTCGGTGACGAGATAAAGCAGCGCCATCAAGCCGAAGCTCAGGAATCCGGTGATCCATATCGGCGACAGCAACGCCACCGGCTGCGCGACCAGCGCGCCGATCGGCACCAGCACCCCCAGCGCGCAGGTCAGGCCGATCGCCTTCGCCTTGCGATACCGCCCCGCCAGATCGTTGGTGAGGGTCAGGGCCAGGAACAGCACTTCGAGGGTCAGTGCGACGGCCAGCAGCGTGCCCGCTTTCTCGCCGGCGATGAAGGCGAGGCCGAGGACCAAGCCGTCTATCGCCAGATCGAGCCCGATCGCGGCAAGCAGCGCCACCGGCCCTTCAAAACGGCTTTCCGCCGCCTTGAGGCCGAGCATCACCGCGACGCCTAGCGCCCCGCCGATCAGCGTCGCGGTCGGGGAACCGGCATGCATCACCAGCGGCAGAATCTCCGTCGCAGCAGCGGCGAATACCACGCCGGCCGCTAGATGCTGCATGGCCGCTACCAGCTTCTCGCCGGGGGTGCGCCATCCGGCGATCAGCGCGCCGATCACGATCGCGATCATGGGGATCAGGGAGAATTTGAGCGCCGCCATCGTCAGCGCCCCTCTGTGCCAGGTGGGTTGGTCACAAGCTCGTATCCTTCCTGCACAAGACAGGGGGCTTGTCCCCTTCCTCGATCTTGAGTTCGTTGCCCGAGAACATCGCGCTCATCGTGTCGCCGACATATTGAAGCCCGGCCGCGGGCGCGGTCAGCACAACCGGTGCAACGTTCCCGTCGCGGCGCAGTTCAAGCGTCAGGCCCTCATTTTTGAAGTCGACCAGGAGCGGGCGATCGTCGTCGCAACGATAGGGGTGGCGACCGGGGATGCCGCTGGCATCGCCGCTGTCGCCAGCGTGGATTTCCTGTTCCGTGGGTTTCGCCTTGCGAGGCTGTTCCGAACAGCCCGACGCCAGCACAAGGGCTATGCCGGCGAACCCAAACCGAACCGGCGTCATATTACCTCCCGGGAAGAGCCTGTTCATCCAAGCCATTGGGCAGCTCCCACGACACTGGCGATCATGACCATGACGCCGACCAGGATCAGTTTTTCAGGGCGCGGATCTGCCACGTTGCGTATGCGCGCCGCGACCTGCCAGGCAGGCCGCAGCGGGACGCGCCAGGACCCCGCTGCGATCCGGTCCAGCTCGGCATCCGAAAGCTGGAAAAACGCTCTCACGTCGCCCCGAGAGCGTCCCGCGAGACCCGTCACGCGAAACACCGGATCGGCCCAGGCCAGATCGATGGCACTTGGGCTCGCCGTCATCGGGGCGATGTCGTCGCCCGCTGCCCATGACGGACGCAGCAGCGCGACAAGCCGGTGCGGATCGCGTTCGAGCAGAGACGCCCACCGCTCCAAGCGCGAACGACGGTCGTCGCTTGGAGGCGACGACACCGGCCCGCATTGCCCGCCAGTCTTGGGCACTCGCCGCGTCGTGCGAGTTTCGGAGGGACGATTGTGCCTCATTGTCGATCAGCCGGCTCGGTGCGATCCTGGGAGGCGCGCTTCAGCGGATGAGAGAGGTGCAACGTCAGAAAGGTGGTCAGGCTGAGGGTCACCGCGATGTCGTAAAGACCATAGCCGACCGCAGCGCCCAGCGCTCCGGTCGCCCAAAGGCTCGCAGCGGTCGCGGTCCCGGATGCTTTGCCAGCGTGCTTCAATATGGCGCCGCCGCCGATGAAGCCGACGCCGGTAATCAATCCTTCGAGCAGGCGCGCTTGGGCAGGCGATGTGCGTCCGAGAATGGCGATACCGACGAGCACGAAACCGCAACTGGCGATGGCGACCAGCGGAAAGGTCCGGATGCCGGCGCTGCGTTCGTCCTTTTCCCGGTTCCAGCCAACCGGAAGCGCCAGCGCATAGGCCAGGGCGAGGCTGACGATATGGGAAAACGACTCCTCCCAGGACGAGATCGTCATCATGCGGCCGATCCTCCGGCCTGGCCGCTCGCGATCTCGTCCGCTGAATCCCGATAGGCCAGCACCCTGTTGCAGGCCAAAGCGCGCGCGCCGGGGCGCTTGAGCGTGATCCGGTCGCCGCCTGAGATCGACACGTTGAGGTTGCGGCCGACATAGGCCCGCCCGTTTGCCGGCGATATTACCCGTTCCGGAGCGGCGTTGGGGCGGGTCTTTATGTCGAGGGTCAGGCCATCGCCGAGGAAATCCACATCGAGGCGTGAACCATCAGGGCGGGCGTAGAAATGCTCACCGATGAAGTCGGGCATCTCGCGATCACGAGATGCTTCGGCCTCGCTCTTGTTGGTGACTGGCGAGCAGCCGAGCAGGCCCGGCGCCAGAGCAAGCCCGGTCGCGAGGATGATCCCCCGAACCGGGCCGCTCCGGAGGCGCCGAGCCGCTATTTCCCCGTCATTCCACGATCTATCGCCATGGGCGCTACAGGGGGCACGCCCATGGCGCGGGCCGTTCTCACACGGACACCCGAAGGACTCGTTGTGTGGCGGCCGATCCATCGCAGTCAGTCGAACAATTCGCTCAGAAAGCCCTTGCGGCGGCCCTTATGTTCCCGCTCGTAGCCGTGCTTCCTGCCATGACCGCGATCTTCGGATATTCCAAGACGAACGCCGCTCAACGGCCGCGCGCTGTCGTCTCCGACGCTGCGCTCGATGATCTTGTCGAGTTCGCCGCGATCGAGCCAGACCCCACGACATTGCGGGCAATAGTCGATCTCGATGCCCTGCCGCTCGCTCATGACGAGATCGACGCGGCATGTCGGGCACAGCAGCCCTTGGGGCGCACGGCTATCTACCATGATGGGTTTCTTCTTCCGAATATCGCCCCGTCAGTCGTTGGCGGCGCCGCGAGGAGGAGGCGGTGGTTTGATGGGGCGCCGATGATGCCGCGTGGACTGCCCCGGCAGTCGCGATTGCCGCCGCAGGAGAGCGAGAAACGCCGCATCCTGCAGCCGCATTGTCCGCCGCAGACCCTTGCGCATCATGCGGCCGACCAGGCCGCCAAAGATGCCCCGGCATTCCACCGAATGGTGAATTGAGACGCCGTTCGCGATAGGCTCGATCTCGTAGCGTTCGTCCAAGGTGAGAAAACCTCGCACACCCATCTGCCATCCGATGAGCTGGGGTTTCGTCAGCCGAGTGATGATCATTTGCGTCGTCATTTTCCGATCGCCGCCGAACAGGAGCCACGTCACATCGATTTCGGCACCACGTTCGGCCTCGCCCGCGATGCGATAGATCGGGTGCCATCGTGCAAAGCCCCTCAGATCGGAGATCAGCGACCACACTCGCAGTGCTGACATATTGAAATCGAAAATCGTCTCTTCCTTCATGACTGCCTGTCCTGCCGGGCCCCGACACAGCCGAACCGGATTCCGCGCAAAAGCGGCCTCCCCGATTAAGCGGGAAATTTATGGGAGCTGCGTGGACGCCAGGGGCTGGTACCGACCAAGCCTCGGCGCGTGCGGGGCCGATCCTCATTGGCTAGAGCTCTCCAGCGTTTTACTGGCCTTGCCCCCGATGACCTCTACGGCTTCGAGAGTGATGAGGCCGATGTCAGGTACATCTTCCAGACTGGCAACGAACGCGCGCAACGCATCCTCAAAATCGACGATCTCGATCACCACGGCTCGATCACTTTCGAGCACATGGCGGCGGTGGATGTGCGACGACGCCCCAAACCCGATCAGCGCCTCAAGCACCGTGAGACCCGCCATCTTCCGATCGCGCGCCAGCGAGGCGACATATTCGAAAACCTTGCGATCGCCGATATAGGCCGCTTCGTCTGTGTAGATCCGCAGCAATTTTCGAGCGGGTTGTCCCATTACGCTTCTCCTCTCAAAGGGGCAGTATCCTCGCCGTGCGGCGTGCTACCTTCTTGATCTTTTTGGTCCTCGGTACGCCCAAGGATCACTTTCGCGAGCGCCGGCAGCACGAGCAAGGTAAGGATAGTTGCCGCAATCAGGCCGCCGATCACGACCGTCGCAAGCGGCTTCTGGACCTCAGCGCCGGTGCCGTGCGCGAGCGCCATCGGCACGAAGCCGATCGCCGGCACGAAACCCGTCATGATGACCGCCCGCATCTTCTCGGCCATGCCTTCACGAATGGCCTGCGCGATGGGCAGTCCAGCTTCACTCCGGTCCCGGATCGCCGTCATGACGACAAGCCCGTTTAGTACTGCCACGCCGGCGAGGCAGATGAACCCCACCGCCGCCGACACCGAGAAGTTGATGCCGGTGAGGACGAGCGTGAAGACGCCGCCCGCGAGCCCTAGGGGAACCGCCAGGAACACCGCCGCCGCACGGCCGAATCCACCCAGTGCCATGTAAAGCAGCCCGAAGATGACCAGAAAGCACAACGGCACCACGATCGACAGCCGTTTCGATGCCGCGGCAAGGTTCTCGAACTGACCGCCCCATTCGAGGTAATAGCCCGCCGGCAGCTTAACCTGTGCGATCTTCGCCTGCGCTTCCTGAACGAACGAACCGGCATCGCGTCCGCCGAGATTGACCTGGACGACCACGCGACGCTTGCCGTTCTCACGACTGATCTGATTTAGCCCTTCGGTAAGCCGGATCTGCGCGACCTGTGCCAGCGGCACCTGGGCGCGCGGCCTCCCTTCCACCTCCGGGAGCAGCACCGGCATCGAGCGGATGTCGTCGAGATTGGCGCGGGTAGCCTCAGGGACGCGCACGGTGACGTCAAAACGCCGGTCGCCCTCGTACACAAGCCCCGATTCACGCCCGCCGAGCCCTGCCGCAACCGTATCCGCAACGTCGCGGACGGTGAGACCGAGGCGCGCGATCGCGGCGCGGTCGAGTTTCACATCGAGCGCTGGCGCGCCACCGACCTGTTCGGCCTTGACGCTGGCCGCACCGGGTATGGTCTGGAGTACTCGCACCATCTCATTTGCCGTCAGCGCCATCTTGTCGAGATCGTCGCCGTAGAGCTTGATCGCAACATCGCCACGGACACCCGCGATCAGCTCGTTAAATCGTAGCTGGATCGGCTGACTGACCTCGTAAAGATTGCCAAGAAGACCGCCGGTCGCCTTCTCAATCTTGGCGACCACATCGGCCTTGGTTGTACCTTCCGCCCACTGGTCCTTCTCTTTCAAGATAACGAAGCCATCCGAGACGTTCGGCGGCATCGGATCGCTTGCAACTTCCGCAGTGCCCGTCTTCGAGAACATTAAGGCGACTTCCGGAATTTTGATTACCGCCTCCTCGACCTTGCGTTCCATCGCCAGCGACTGATCAAGGCTGACCGAGGGCACTCGTGTCGATGCAAAGGCGAGGTTCTTCTCGTCCAACTGGGGAATGAATTCCGAGCCTAGCAGCCCAAACGCTGGTATGGCCGCCACGAAGAAAGCCAATCCGCCGAGGATGAATGGCCACGGACGCGCAATCGCCTGATCCAGCAACGGCAGATAGCGCTCTTTGGACTTGCGGATCAGCCATACGTCCTTCTCCGCAACCTTGCCGCGGATCAGGATTGCAACCAGCGCTGGCACCAGCGTGATTGCGAGCGCGAACGCGGCCACCAGCGCGAGCATAATCGTTATCGCCATCGGCGAGAACGTTTTGCCCTCGGTGCCCGTAAATGTGAGCAGCGGTGCGAACGCGAGCAGGATGATCGCTTGGCCGAAGACGGTCGGCTTGATCATCTCCTGCGACGCCCGCATCGTCTCCTCCAGTCGTTCGCGGAGCGAGAGCAGTCGGCCTTCATGTTCCTGCCGGTGCGCCAGTCTGGCGAGGCAGTTTTCGATGATGATAACGGCGCCATCAACGATTAGGCCGAAGTCGAGCGCCCCCAGGCTCATTAGATTGCCGGGGACTTTGAACGCGTTCATTCCCATGGCCATCATCAGGAACGAAAACGGGATGACCAGCACCGCGATCACTGCGGCGCGCCAGTTGCCAAGCAGCAGGAACAGCGCCACGGCAACAAGAATCGCGCCTTCGGTCAGATTGCGCTGGACCGTCGCCACCGTCGCGCCAACCAATTCAGCGCGGTTCAACACCACGTTGACCTGGATGCCCGGCGGCAGTGTTTTCGCAACCTGATCGAGCTTGGACGAGGCCTCCGTGGCGACAACCCGGCTGTTCTGGCCGATCAACATCAGCACCGTGCCGATGACCGCTTCCTCGCCGTTCATACTACCCGCACCCGTTCGCAGATCGCCACCAACGCGAACGTTGGCGATCTGGCCGACCGTGATTGGGGTTCCCCCGCGCGTCGCCGCGACAGCATTGCTGATCTCATCGACCGTGCGCACGCGGGAATCGACGCGCACAAGGTACGCTTCGCCACCACGGTTGTAGTAATTGGCGCCCACCGCGAGATTTGCGTTTTCGAGAGCCTCGCCGAGTTCGCTGTACGAGATGCCGAAACTGGCGAGTTTCGTCGGGTCTGGTTCGACCACAAACGTCTTCGCATAGCCACCAATGGAATCGACGCCGGCAACGCCTTTCACCGAGCGAAGCTGCGGGCCGATAATCCAGTCTTGGACAGTTCGCAGATAGCTCGCCTTGGCAACCGCATCCGTTAGTCGTTCGCCTTCGGGCGTCAGATAGCTACCGTCAGGCTGCCACCCTGGTTGGCCTGCGATTTTTTTGGCGCCCTTTCCGTCTGGATTGGCATAGCCCACTGTGTACATGACGATCTCACCGAGACCGGTCGAGACTGGTCCGACCTGCGGCTGTACACCGTCAGGCAAATTTTCGGTTGCCTGTCGCAGGCGCTCCCCAACCTGCTGGCGCGCGAAGTAGAGGTCGGTGCTGTCGGTAAAGATCGCACTGACCTGGCTGAAACCATTGCGCGAGATCGAACGTGTGGTTTCAAGGCCTGGAATGCCGGCTAGGGCGATTTCGACGGGATAGGTGACGAGTTTCTCGATTTCGACTGGCGACAAACGCGGGTCGATCGTGTTGATCTGAACCTGATTAGTGGTGATATCTGGCACTGCGTCGATTGGCAGCTTCGTAAGCTGCCAGAGGCCGAGGCCGCCGATGACCAAGAAAAGGGCGAGTACCGTCCAACGCATGCGGACGGAGAGCGCCATGAGATTTGCGATCATGGTCTATTCTTCCTCGCCCGCGCCCTTGCCGAGTTCGGCCTTGAGCAGAAATGCGTTTTTGGTTGCGACTTGGCTGCCTGCCGCGAGACCCTTCAGGATCTCGACCCTCCCGTTGCTGCGTTGTCCGATCGTGATGCTCTGAGCCTTGAAGCCCTGCGCGGTCCGCACGAACACGATGTCACGCCCTTCGAGTGTCTGCACCGCGTCCTCAGGCACCACGATCGCATTGCTGGTCGTGCCACCCCCGCTCGGTAGGAGCCGCACCCGCACTGCGAGTCCCGGCTGAAGGCTACCCGAAACGTCGAGGACCGCTGTCGCCGAACGCGTATCGTTGGCGAGCCCGGGTGTGACGGCGCGCACGCGCCCCTCCACCGTCCGCCCGTCGGGCAGCTCGATGATTGCCCGATCGCCGGGAGCTAGCCGCTGTGCGTCAGTCGGGCCGACCGCCGCCTCTATTTGAATCTTTGAGGCATCGGCGACGCGCATCAGCTCGGTCTCGGGCTGGACGAACGCGCCCAGACTGACATTCTCCGAAGTGACGCGACCCGAAATCGGGCTCGACACTGCCACGCCGCGGCCATCCGATGTCACGCGCGCGGCGCCTGCCGCCACGCTGGCGCGGCGCGCTTCGGCCGCGGCAGACGCGGCTTCCGCCTCCGCCTGTTCCAGCTCGACCCGCGCCGAAACCTTTTGGCGGAACAGATATTGCTCGCGGGCGAGCGCCTTTTGCGCCAGCGTCGACTTGGCCGCCGCAGCGGTGCGATCGGCGGCAAATTGCGCCGCGTCCCGGCTTTCGACTATCGCCAGCGTCTCACCGGCGCGCACTGGATCTCCAAGCCGCTTCATTAGCCGCGTGACTGCGCCGGCTGCGCGGGCGGTCACGATCGCTTCGCCTTGTGGCGATGCGCTCACCGTCGCCTGCGCGACGATTTCTGCGCCTAGCCCGCCGGGATTGATCGTCTCGGTGGAAATGCCGGCCTGCTGGATGGCCTGCGCGGTCATCGTCACCGTGTCGGGCGTCTTTTCCTCTTCTGCAGGGGCCGCGGCGTTGCCGCTTGCCGCTTCGGTCGCGGCAGGTTCGCTCGCGGTCCAGCGGGCGATCCCGAAGCCGCCAAGTGCGGCGACGATCGCGACAGCTGCCGCACCGCCAAGAAGGCGCTTATCGTTCATCATCGATCATCTCCGGAAATCATGGGGGCCGGCGTCGTGAGCCGGTCGAGCCGGGCCTGTGCGTCGTGATAGGCGGCGAGCGCATCGACGTAGGTCTGGCGCGTCTGTGACAGCGTGCGCTCGGCATCGAGGAGAGCGATCTGGTCGAACTTGCCCTGCGTCCAACCGATCCGCGCTATGCGGGCAGCCTCCTGTGCCGCCGCCAGTCCGGGTCCGCCGGCCGCTCGCGCGGTCGCAGCGGCGTTCGCCACTTCGGTTTGTGCGCTGGCGATCTGTTGCCGGGTATCGATCACGGCCAGGTTGCGCAGCGCGATCGCCTGCGTCTGTTCAGAGCGTGACTGCGCTACGAACGCGCTGCCGTTGTTAAAGAACGGGATCGGGATCGAAATGCCGACGACCGCGGCGGTGTCGTTGGTCGCCGCCAGTCGCCGTGCGGAGGCGCTTACCGTTAGGTCAGGAACCCGCAACGACCGGGCCACGCGAACCTGCGCATCCGCGGTGCGAACGTCCGCTTCCGCAGCAACCAAGGCGAGTGTCCCATCAACATCGACGGGCCGGGGCGGTCCGTAGCCATCGATCCGCTCGAACCATGCGCGATCGAGCGGCCCGGTCACTGGCGCCCCAAGTAGCGTCTCAAGGTTCGCGCGCGCCGCCTGTGCCTGCCGGGCCGCGCTATCGGCCGCGACCTGCGCATTGATGCGCAGCACATCGGCGCGCTGTTGCTCGATCGGACTGACATCGCCGGCTTTGACGCGCTCACTTGAGACCCGAAACGCATTGTTGGCGATCCCGGCCTGCTCGCTCAGCACCTCGGCACGGCGCTCGGCGGCTGCGGCTTCGATGTAGAGCTGCGTAATCCGCAAGCGGAGATCCGCTCGCGCAATTTCCGACTGGACCTGCGCCCGAGTGAGGCGGGCGGTCGCCAGCGCGACACGCGCCGGCCGCTTGCCGCCCAACTCCAGCGGCAGCGCTACGCCAACCGTCGTCTCGGAGCTTCGCAAACCCTTGTAGACACCGGTCCCCGCAAGATTCTCAACCTGCGCCTGCACTTCGGGGTTGGGGCGCAAGCCTGCAACACGCCGCGCCGCGGTCGCGGCATCGACGCCGGCCGTGGCCGCCGCGACCGACGGAAGTTGAGCCGATCCGCCCCCCCCTGAGGCCGCGCCGTTGTCTAGGACGGCCGATGGGATGGATGGCATGCCGCCCGCAGCGAGAGCGTTCTCGAGCGAGAACGCATCGGTCGATTGTGACGAAGTGGTCGCCGCCGGAATGCCGGGTGGCGTTGTTGTTTGCGCCCCGGCCGCACTGGCAATGGACGCCGCGACCATGACGGCCGCGATTGTACGATACATGGATGATAACTCCTGACGAACCGGATTCGCCCCGCGCGGCAATGCCCAGCGAGGTCAGCGGATTGTCAGGCTTGGGGAGGCCTCAGCGCCGGATCGGCGGTAGATAGCGGCCGCATGGAATGACTCGCGAAGATGGGGGCGAGCCGAAGATCGTGCGTCAGTGCTGTGTTGATAGCCTTGACCGGCGCTGCGACGTGATCGCCATGGCAACCACCGTGATGATGAGGATAGCCCTTATCGCTATCAGAGGGCACTTGGTCGGCGTCGCCAGGCACGTGGCCTAACGCAACTTCGTCCACGCGCGCCTCATGGGATGAAGCGCTAACATCCGGTCGCTCCAGCACATGTGCAGTCGCCGTCGTTCCCAAGGAGAGGGCGATCGTCAAATACGCAAGGATGTTCAGCAGGCGTCGCACAGATCACGCCCTAACAGGAACGCAGGTAACGGGCTAGTCCCGCTCGTCGCATGAAGAAATAAAGCCGTCATCGGAGAGTCTGCAATAAAACAGGACGCGCGTCGTGCCATGCCGAGATCGCCTCGGCCAGCGCCCACTCCCCGGGCGCAGCGAGATGATCGCGATGACACCGCAAACGATATCGGCTCAGTTTACCGGCGTCGCCGTGACTGCGGGCGGACATCTATGCTCCTTTTGGCAACTACAAGCTCGTGGAGGCCAACGTCTGTTGTGCCTCGACTAGACTTGCCGGTTTTTTCGGGCGTAGCTCTGCACGGGCCTGATTGATGATCTGCAGGCCGCCCCAGATGCCCAAGGCCGCCATGATCAAGGCGACAGCGAGATCGGGCCAGGCGGTGCCCGTGCCGACGACACCGGCGGCAGCCAGAAGGACCGCAAGATTGCCGATTGCGTCGTTGCGCGAGCATATCCAGACCGAGCGCATGTTGGCGTCGCCACTGCGGTAGCGATAGAGCATGAGGGCAACGCTGCCGTTCGCGACCAGCGCGATCACCCCGACGATTCCCATCGTCTCGGCGTGCGGCACCCCGCGGCCCAGCGCCGCAAGCACCGTCGTGACGAGGACATAAAGGCCGAAGGCGAGGATCGTGCCGCCCTTGAGCAGCGCGGCACGGGACCGCCAGCCCAGCGCCATGCCGGCGACCCCGAGACTGATCGCGTAATTGGCGGAATCGCCCAGGAAATCGAGTGCGTCCGCCTGCAGCGATCGCGATCCCGAAGCGATACCCGCGACGATCTCGCCCAGAAACATCGCCAGATTAATCGCGAGCGCCATCCAGAGCATGCGGCGCCAGCGCGGATCCGGCGTCGGCGGTGCGTCGGACTGGCAGTTGTTACAGACCATCATCATCTACTCGAACAAGCATCATGGAATCTCTATGCACCCTCTAGCAACTAGAGGGTCAAGGCAAATCGTCGTCGGTGTCGCAGGCTGCATCAGCCGACCGCCACAGCGGCACGGCGCCGGTTGAGGAGGAAGCCACCAAGCACCGCGATGAGCATCAGGAGCTGCGCGCCCATCGACTGCAAGGTCGGGAAGATTCCGAGCATGGAGACGCGGATGCCGCCGCCAAGCGGCGCGATATCGATGATGCCGGCCTCCTGTAGCGCCGACACGCCCTTACCGGCGAGGACGATGGTAAGGATCGCCATCAGCCAGGCGCTGTAGGCGAAAAATTTCGCGATCGGCAGGTCGCGACTGTAGCGCAGCACGGCCCAGGCGATAAGTCCGAGCAGCAGCACGGCCAAGCCCGCGCCAGCCAGCATCGCGCCGCCATTGCCCTGGGTCCAGAGCGCTGCGTAGAAGAGGATCGTCTCGAAGACCTCGCGATACACGACGATGAAGGACAGGCCGAACAGGAACCAGGCCGACTGCCGCGACAGTGCGCGCGACATCTTCTCCCTGATGTAGCGTTGCCATTGGTCCGCCTGCGCCTTGCCGTGCATCCAGATTCCCACGGAGAGTAGGACGACGGCTGCGAACAGCGATCCGAACCCTTCGGTAAGCTCCCGGCTCGCGCCGCTGATCCCGATCGCATAGGTCGCGATTCCCCAGGTCAAGGCTCCGGCCGCCAGCGCCCCGATCCATCCGCCATGGACGTAGCGCAGCACCTCGGGCCGCTCGGCCTTGCGCAGGAAGGCGATCATCGCGACGACGATCAGCAGGGCTTCGAGTCCCTCGCGCAGCAGGATGGTGAAGGCGCCCAGGAAGGTCGATGCAGTGCTCGCCGCGTCCGGGGACAAGGCCGCCTCGGCGTCGTCGAACAGACCGTCGAGCACCTGGATGCGCGTGGCGATCTCGTCGGCGGGGCGACCTTGCTGGAGCGATGCCCGGAACTCGCCCATGGCGCTTTCAATGTGCCCCATGAGCGTAGCATCGCGCGCGGTCAGCATCGGTTCGAGGGGCTCGAAGCCATCGAGATAGGCCGAAAGCGCAAGTTCCTGGGCGGCGTGACGGTCGCCACCGCGATAGGCGGCAAGGCTCTGCGCCAGTTTATCGCGCGCAATGGCCAACGAGCCGGGCGCTTGCTGGATCACCACGTCCGGGTGGCGGCGTAGATAGGCGATCACCGCGTCGGCCTTGGTAGTCCCGATCGACTTTGCCAGCACCTCGGGCGTCAGCCCCGCGAGTGTCGTCAGGTCGGGGATCATCTGCCGCAGGCCGGGATCGGATTTCCACAGCCGCTCGCCTTCGTGCGCGAGAGCGTCCGGAAAAGCAAAGCGACCGGCATAGAAGGCCAGCGCCCAGCGATCGTCGCTCGGTAAGGTCGCAAAGCTTTGCATCGCGGTGCCATCGATGCCCTGATCGATGACTTGATAGAGCGCGAAGGGGCTGCGCTGCCGCGCGCGCACGATCTCGCTAAAGGCGATCGGCGGCGTCGTCAGCTTTGCAGCGTCGGGGCCATGTCCATTCCCGGTCATGCCGTGGCAGCTCGCGCAGTTCTGCGCGAACAACGAGGCGCCGCGAGCGAGGTCAGGCGCCTTGCTCGGCGCGAGAGGCACCGGATAGGCCTTGAGCAAATCGGCGGCGAGGCCATGGGCGATGCGTGCGACCTCCTTGGGTTCGCCCTTGGCGGCAATCACACCCCGGAGCTGGGTTGCTCCCGTAATCAGCTGTCCGCGCGCCGGCGTGGGTGGCAGGGCCATAAGGCGGTCGGATACCGAAGCCGCGAATTCGGTCATCTCGGCATATTCCGAGGCGCTCTTCACCCGTCCGCCGCTGACGGCACCGCCATAGTCGACCGCCATATAGTCGAGCAGCCGCCAAGCCGTCTGCACGTCAGCAGTTTCGGCGTGGGCGATGGTGCTGACACCAACCAGACAGAGAAATACTGCCAGGACGGCCATAGCGCGGCGGATCAACGGCGCCGCGCTATGGCAGGCGGCAGAAATGGTGCTGCGCGATTCGGGATGATCGGGGAGTGACATCCGTATCAAATACACCCTCTAGCAGCTAGAGGGTCAAGCGTTTTGCGACTTAGTTGCAACAATGCCCTGTGCGGTATCGCGTCTCATTCCGGCCCCTCGCTCCGGCGCGATGTTCAGATCGTTCGGATCGGAAAGTGCAACTCGCAAATCGCGATCTCGACCGGGAGGTTTCGTCATCCTATATCCGCTCTATAGTAACTAGAGGGTTGTGTGATGCAGATCGGGGAATTGGGGCGGGCGACGGCCACGAAGGTTGAAACGATCCGCTATTATGAACAAACTGGCCTGCTGCCCCCGCCGGCGCGAACAAAAGCGAATTATCGCCACTATGGCGAGAACCATCTTGCGCGATTGTCGTTCATTCGCCGCGCGCGCGATCTTGGCTTTCCGATCGAGCGCGTCCGCGCGTTGTTGGACCTTTCGGACGACCGCGGTCGCGATTGCGCCACGATCGACCGGATCGCAACAGAGCATCTGCGTGAGGTTGACCGAAAGATCGCCGATCTCAGCGCGTTGCGGCGCGAATTGAGCACGCTCATCGCTTCATGCGAAGGCGGAACCGTAGCCGAATGCCGCATTCTGGAAGCGCTGGCTCCTGTCGTGGGAGACACTCATGCGGACGTTTGATGAGGATCTGCGCCGGCCCCTCCGGCTCATGGCGCATAAAATCAAGCAGAGTGACGTCTAATGCCTACAGCTTTCGCCTATATTGCCGCTGCCTTCGCGGAGATCGCTGGATGCTTCTCCTTCTGGGCATGGTTGCGGCTTGGCAAAACGCCGCTGTGGACGGTGCCGGGCATAGCCGCTCTAGCGCTGTTCGCCTGGCTGCTGACTCTGGTCGATAGCAATGCGGCCGGTCGTGCTTATGCTGCCTATGGCGGGGTTTATATCGCCACATCCTTGTTCTGGCTCTGGGCCTTCGAAGGAATCCGCCCAGATCGCTGGGATGTCATCGGCGCTGCGGTCTGCCTCTTAGGTACCGGCATCATCATGCTGGGGCCGCGCAGCCTTCCAGCCTGAAGCCATCGCTAAATGCGCGTGCCCATGCCGGTGGTGAAGTCGGCATAATGGGCGCGCTGAGCGTGCCGGCGATGATGGGAGACACGGCTTCCGACCCTGCGTGCCGAGGTGCCGGAAAGCGAGGGGAAACAGTTCCTGTCTGGCACCCTGTCGTGCGCAAATTCAGTCCATTCCGACCCCGCTACAAAGCTGGGTGGCTTCTCAATGCGAACCGTCGCGTCGAAAACGCGAACGCCGCAGCCCCGGCCAGCACATCTGCTCCGAGCATAATATCGGACAGCCAAAGGCGGCCGAGGCCGCCCCCAAGTCTGCGATTATCGCGAAGGCAGGACGCGCGCATAACCGCCCTGCGTCACCGCGACATCGCGGACCAGACGAACCGATGTCGAGCACCGCATCGATTGCTCGGCCGGACACCGTGGCCGGCACGATTAGAGTGTCGCCGGTTAGTCTGCCTTTCAGCCTAGCTATCCACCAAATTTATTGGAGACGCCCCCTCACGCCGCCACAACCTTTATCGGTGGCTCCTGGATACCTTTCCTTTTCGCCAATAACCGGAACATTAGCGCCGAGATCGCCGGTAGGACGAGCAACGTCAGCGCCGTCGACGTGATGAGCCCCCCGATCACTACAGTCGCAAGCGGTCGTTGCACCTCCGCTCCGGTTCCGGTGGCAAGCGCCATTGGGATGAAGCCCAGGCTCGCAACGAGCGCGGTCATCAACACAGGCCGTACTCGTTCCATCGCGCCACCAATGATCGCCCCGTCGATCCCCTCGCCATCGTCAAGCCGCTTGCGGATCGCGCTCATCATGACAAGGCCGTTGAGAACCGCCACGCCGGAAAGCGCGATAAACCCGACCGACGCCGTAATGGAGAAAGGTATCCCGCGCAGGGCCAGAGCGAACACACCTCCGGCCAGCGCCATGGGAACGGCCGTAAACACGACCAGCGCCGGCCAAGCGCCGCCCAGTGCCATGTAGAGCAGCGCGAAGATCAGGACGAAGCAAAGCGGCACGACGATCGCCAACCGCTCGGAAGCGGACTGAAGGCTCTCAAACTGGCCGCCCCATTCGGTGAAGGTTCCGGCGGGCAGCTTCACATCGGCGATCTTCGTCTGGGCTTCCGCGACGAATCCGCCAAGATCGCGGCCGCGCACATTGGCCTGGATGACGACCATCCGCTTACCGTTCTCGCGGCTGATCTGGTTGAGCCCCTCGGTGTAAGTGAAGCGCGCCACTTCGCTGAGCGGGATGGAACGCGCGTTCCCGGCACCGTTGGATGGTAGCATGACCGGGATCGATCCCAAGGTGTCGATATCGTCGCGCTGTGCGTCGGGCAGTCGCACCACCACAGCGAAGCGTCGATCGCCTTCGAACAACAAGCCCGCTTCGCGTCCACCCAGGGCGGCCGCGACCGTACTGGCGACCTCCTCGACCGACAGGCCGTAACGGCCCGCCGCCTGGCGGTCGACCTTGATGTCGAAGGTCGGCGCGCCGGATGTCTGCTCCGCCTGCACGTCCGCCGCGCCGGGAATGGTCCGCAGCGCGGTCGCGATTCGGCCTCCCGCCTCGCTCATCGCGTCCAGGTCGTCGCCATAGAGCTTGACCGCCACATCAGAGCGAACGCCCGCGATCAGCTCGTTGAACCGCATCTGGATCGGCTGCTGGATCTCGGTACGGTTGCCGATCAGCGGCTTCATCCGTTCCTCGATCCGCCGAAGGATATCCTCCTTGGATTTGACCTCGGCTGGCCACTCCTTTTCAGGCTTTGGGATGACATAGGTATCGGACGCATTAGGCGGCATCGGATCGGTACCCAGATCGGCATTGCCGTTCTTGGAAAAGACCAATGCCACCTCGGGCAATGTCTTGAGTGCATTTTCGATGTCGAGCTGCATCGCGGTCGACTGGTCGATCGAGGCGGATGGAATACGAAAGTTGGTGACCGTGATGTCCTTCTCGTCGAGCTGCGGCATGAACTCCTGTCCAAGCGTACCGAACAGCAGCACCGCTGCCGCAAACACGCCTGCGCCGCCGAGAATGAACGGCATTGGCCGCGCCACGGCGCGGGTGAGCGCCGGTTGATATTTCTCCTTGAACCAGCGGATCGATCTGACCTCGGTCTCGCTGACCTTGTCGGTCACCAGCAACGCGACCATCGCCGGCACGAACGTGATCGACAGGATGAACGCGCTGGCCAGAGCCAGCATCAGCGTGATCGCCATCGGTGCGAACGTCTTGCCCTCCACGCCCTGGAAGGTGAGCAAAGGTATGAACACGAGGAAGATGATGGCCTGGCCATAGACGGTTGGCCGGACCATCTCCTGCGCGGCGTGAGTGGTTTCGGTGAGGCGTTCGAGTCGGGTTAGGAGTCTTCCTTCCTTGTGCTGCCGCTCGGCGAGGCGCCGGAGCGCGTTTTCGACGATGATGACTGCGCCATCGACAATCAGGCCGAAATCGAGTGCGCCGAGACTCATCAGATTGCCCGAGACACCGAGCTCATTCATGCCCGCCGCAGTCATCAACATGGTGATCGGAATCACCGCCGCCGTGATGAGCGCGGCGCGGATGTTGCCGAGCAGCAGGAACAGCACGACGATGACCAGCAGTGCGCCTTCGACCAGATTCTTCTCGACCGTGGCGATGGTCGCATTGACCAGCTTGGAGCGGTTATAGGCTTGGCTTGCAACAACGTCCGGCGGCAACGTCTTGTTGATTTCGACCAGCTTGTCGGCGACGCGATTGGCAACGATGCGGCTGTTCTCGCCAGTGAGCATCAGGATAGTCGAGATGACTGCTTCTGACCCGCCGACGCTGCCAGATCCGGTCCGCACCGCGCCCCCGATGACGACCTGGCCGACGTCCTTCACGCGCACCGGGACGCCGGCACGCGTGGCGATCACCGCCTCTTCTATGTCGGCGACCGAGCGCAGCCGCGCGTCGGCGCGAACGAGAAAGGATTCGCCGGCACGGCGGACATAGTTGGAGCCCGCCGACAGGTTCGATCGTTCGAGCGCGTCGGCGAGGTCAGTGACCGAGACGCCATAGGATGCAAGCGCGGTCAGATTGGGCTCGACGACATATTGCTTCACATAGCCGCCGTTGGAATCGACACCGGCAACACCCTGCACGGTGCGCATCTGCGGCCTGATGATCCAATCCTGGACCGTTCGCAGATAAGCGGCCTTGGCAACCACCGTGGTCAGTTTCTCGCCTTCGGGCGTCAGATAGGAACCATCGGACTGCCAGCCGGGCTGACCGTCGACCACCTTAACGCCCTTGCCGTCGGGATGGTCGAACGCGACGCTGAACATGAAAATCTCGCCCAGACCCGTCGTGAGCGGCGCGAGTTTGGGTTGAACGCCGGCAGGCAGACTGTCCTTGGCCTGAGCGACCCGTTCGGTAACCTGCTGCCGAGCAAAATAGATGTCGGTGCTGTCCCTGAAGACCGCGGTGACCTGGCTGAACCCGTTACGCGTGAGTGAGCGGGTCGTCTGCAGACCGGGAATACCGGCAAGCGCTGTCTCGACGGGAAAGGTGACCTGCTTCTCCATGTCGACCGGTCCGAGGGTCGGCACGAAGCTGTTGATCTGGACCTGGCGGTTGGTGACGTCCGGGACCGCGTCGATCGGCAGCAGGGTGATCTGCCAGGCACCGAACAGGACGACGAGGAAGGTGATGAACACAACGGCCCATCGCGCTCTGACCGAGAGCCCTAAAATCCGCGCGATCATTCCGCCGACCCCTTGCCAAGCTCGGCCTTGAGCAGGAAGGCATTGGTGGTGGCGATCACCGTGTTTGCAGGGAGGCCCGAGGCAATCTCGACCATGCCGCCGCTGCGCGTTCCAACCCGCACGGTCTGCGCCTTAAACCCCTGGCGGGTTCGCACGAACACCACCGAGCGATCCCCTAGCGTCTGGACCGCATCCTGCGGCACATTCACGCCGGAGGCCGCATCGCCGCCGCTGGCGAAGATACGCGCCTGGACGAGTTGGCCGGGCGCGATCAGGCCGCCGCCTCCGCTTGGCGTCACGACCACCGTCGCTTGCCGCGTCTGCGGATCGACCACGCCGGTCGCCGAGCGGACCTGGCCTTCCACTTTCTGGCCGTTGTTGGTCGTCAGCTCGACCCTGTCACCCGCCTTCACACGCAATGCGTCCGCTGCCGGCATGCTCGCCTCGATCTGAAGGCGGCGCGGATCGGCGACACGGAACAGCTCGGTCTCGGCCTGCACGAAAGCGCCGAGATTGACGGGTGCGGATGTTATACGGCCGGAGATCGAACTGACCACCGCAACCGACCTGCCGTCGCGCGAGACCATTGCCGCGCTGGCGGCAGCGCTGGCTTGCCGGGCTTCGGCCTGAGCGACCGCCAGATTGGCTTCGGCGGTCTCATAGTCTGCCCGGGGCGACACCCCTTGATTGAGCAGTATTCGCTCGCGCGCCAGTTGTCGGCTTGCAAGCGTAACCCTTGCGGCAGCCGTACTGCGATCGGCGGCGATCGCCGACGCATCGCGGCTCTCGACAAGGGCAATCGTTTCGCCGGCGCTGACCGGATCACCGATCCGCTTGAAGATCCGGGTAACGGTGCCCGCTGCCCGGGCAGTGAGCACCGCTTCGGCATCTGGCGTTGCCTCAACGGTGGCACTGGCGAGGATGATGCCGGCGACGCCACCGGCTGCTGCGGGTGCGACTCCGATCCTCGAGGTCTTGATACCGTCCTGGGTGATCACGACGGTGTCGGTTTGAGCAGCATCGGCCGCCGCCTCCGTCTCGGCTGTCGGTGCGGATGGGCCAGTCATTCTGGCGACACCGAAACCGGCAAGGGCGGCGAGGAGGAGACCCATCGCGGCCCCGGCATAAAGCTTATTGCGTTCGGGGTTCATTGGATCTCACCTCCGGAAAGGGTGCGGCCCTGGAGGCGGGCGAGCTGCGCGCGCGCCTCGAAACTGGCCACTTTGGCGTCGAGGACGATCCCGCGTGCCGCGCCAAGGCCTTGGCGGGCGTTCAACAATTCGACGAGCGGGGATTTGCCAGCCTCATAGGCGATGCGAGCGAGACGATAGGTTTCTTCCGCGGTGCGTTGCGATGCCTCCGCTGCGGCAACCCGCGACTGTGCGGCCGCAATCTGCGCCCCGGCCGCGCGGGCTTCGGCAATCGCATCGTTACGCGCCATGGCCAATCTTGCAGCGGCGGCCTGTGCCTCTGCTTCCGAGGCGGCGATATTGCCGCGGTTGCGATCGAAGATGTTCAGCGGGATCGAGACGCCCGCCGTGAGAGCGGTCGCATTCTCATAATCGAGACGCCGCACGCCGACGATTGCCGTCACATCGGGGATTGCCCGCTTCTGTTCGGCGGTCAGGCGGCGCTCGGCAGCCTCCCGCTCTGCCTGCGCGGCAAGAAAGGACGAACTCGTCATCGGATCGACGGGGCCATAAGCCGGTGCCGCGACCGGCACGGTCAGGAGCGATTCCGACAAGCCGGTGAAGGTCTCGTCGACGCCGGCGAGTGCGGAGAGACGGGCATAGGCCGCAATGCGATCCGCTTTCGTCCCCTCAAGATCGGCGGTCACGGCGTTCAGCGCGGCCTCTGCTTGCAGGGCGCGCAGCCGCGCTTCCTTGCCGGCATCGACCAGCACGCGAGCGGCGCGCAGGATATTCTGCGCTTGCTCGACCTCGCCTTCGACGAGCATTATCCGCTGGTCTGCGACGTCCGCCGCTGCATAAGCGCGTGCAAGATCATAAGCGTAGCGGATCTTCGCATCATGATCGCGGGCGCGGGACGCAGCGACGCCGGCCTCTCCGGCTGCGATCCTCGCCGAACGCTTGCCGCCGATTTCGAGCGGCTGGCTATATTGCAGCGTCGTCTCGGCGCGATCGACCCCGCGATAGGGAGACGATCCCGCAACATTCTCGGTGAGCACGCCAATCGTCGGATTGGGTCGGGCGCGCGCCTGGCGTGCTAGACCCTCGTACCGGCGAACCTCGGCTTCGCTTTCGATGCGCCGGGGCGCATCGGCGGTCTGGCGTAGCAGTGTAGCAAACGGCGGCGCCACTTGCGCCTGTGCGGGTGCGCACAGCGCCGCGACGCAGGTCGCGCCCATCATGCCGGACACCACGCGACGCGGCAGCCGGCTTATAAAGGCTCTCATATTCTTATCCCCAAAAAAGGCTGCAATGACGGCACGCGCTACGCGCGTGAATTCAGCCTCGCGGGGGACGCAGAATTGACGAAGGTGCGATAGACCGCGCCGCTTCGGCAGGTTCGCGCGCCCAGATCGCCGCGACAGGTTTCAACAGCGCAACAACAACAGTCTGTGCAGGCATGTCGATTGTCTGGAGCACCGCATGAGCCGCCAGATGCATCAGGTCGGGTGTGTCCGGCTGCTCGGCCGGGGCGTGATCATGATGATCCCGATCGACGCTGATGCCATGCGCGGCATCATGGACGTGCGGCATAGCGTCATGCCAGGTGGCAAGCGCCAGCATCCCGAACAGCGCCAGAATCGCCGAGAGCGCAAAAAGGCGCAAGCGGGCACAGGCCCGCACCGAAGAGCGCAATCTGACCGACGATGCCGTCATGTCGATACGGGTATCGCGAACACGGCCGGTCCACAAGCGCGCCGCAAGACAGGGATCATGACAGTCGAGATGAAAGTCATCGGCGTGGCCAGCGCTGATGGAGATCGTCGATAACGAACGCATGCTCCCGCGCCTTGCCGTGATCACCGCGCAGATGGGGATGATCGGGCGCGAGATCCGCATGGTCATGGTTCACCGTATCGGGATCTGCGCTGGGCCAGAGCCACAAGGCGGCCAGGGTTCCGGCGGCCGCAATCGCCGCCATTGCCGCAAACGCCGCCGTCTGCCCGATACTGGCGCCCAACAGCCCCACCAGGGGATAGCAGATCAGCCAGGCGCAGTGGCTGAGCGCGAATTGCGCGGCGAACAAGGCCGGGCGGTCGTCGGCATTGGCCGACCGTCGAAGCAATCGGCCCGATGGCGTCACGCTCATCGAATAGGCGATACCGAGTATGAACCAGCCGATCAGGACCATGCGCCAATAACCGGGCGCTGCCCCAAAGCTTGCCGTGAGCATCGCCAGAAGGGCGAGACCGATCGTCATTGCTGCCGCAGCCCCAATCATGATCGTACGATCGGCGACCCGATCGAGGATACGTGGCAGGGTCAGCGCGGCAAGGATCGAGCCTGCGCCAAAAGCCGCAAGGGTGAAGGCAACATCGCGCTGCGTGAGGCCGAGATTACCACGCACGATTACCACCGTGTTGACGATGACCATCGAACTGGCCGCAGCTGAAGCGAGGGTCAGCGCCAGCAGCCCCCGCAGGCGCGGCGTCTTCAGATAGATGCGCGTACCCCGCGTGGTCTTGGCGTAAATCCCGCCACTTCTCGGTTCTGATTTCACCGCGCGCGGCAGGACCGTCGTCACGACGAGCAGTGCCGAGCACAGAAACCCGATCGCCGTTCCCGAGAATAGCCAGTGGAAGTTGATGACGGTCAGCAGCGCGGCAGCGAGGATCGGGCTGGTCAGGCTCTCCATGTCATAGGCGAGCCGCGACAGCGACAGCGCGCGGGTATAGTCGCGCTCCTCTGGCAGGATATCGGGGATGGTTGCCTGGAAGGTCGGCGTGAACGCCGCGGAGGCCGATTGCAGCACGAAGATCAGGACATAGATCTGCCAGACCTGGCTCACGAATGGCAGGCAGATCGCCACGGCCATCCGCACGAGATCCATGCTGACAAGAAACGCGCGACGTGGCAGGCGGTCGGCGAAGGCGCCAACGACCGGCGCGACACCGATATAGGCAACCATCTTGATCGCGAGCGCCGTGCCGAGCACCGCGCCCGCGCTGCCGCCGGCGATGTCATAGGCTAGCAGACCGAGCGCGACCGTTGCGAGCCCCGTGCCGATAAGCGCGATGACCTGAGCCATGAAAAGATGGCGATAGGTGCGGTTTGCCAGGACGGAGATCACGTCGCGTTTGTTCCGATTGATTTGCGACCCTATCCCCCATGGGGGATATCGGACGCGCTTGAGTTATCCTCCCCTGGAGGATATGTAAAGCCATGTAGCGCGTTGCAGGAGGTCTTGCGGATGACGGAACACAGGCACGAAAGTCATCCCGCGATCGTCAAGCGATTAAATCGCGCTGGTGGCCACTTGCGCAGCACTGTCGATATGATCGTGGCTGGTCGACCTTGCGTCGAGATCGTCCAGCAACTTCATGCAGTCGAAAAGGCAGTCGCCAGCGCGAAGAGAGCGCTTATTAACGACCATATCGATCATTGCCTCGTCCATGCCGACGGCACGGAGGCCGTTGGCTCGGCGGTAGAGGAGTTCAGGATAATATCGAAATATCTATGAGCGGCTACGTCTGACGTTGATCGGCTACTCGACCAGACGCAGTCTGCTAGCGTGTGCTAATAGAGCGGCACTTCCCCACCAAAATGCTTGTCCGACGAACGATCCTTTGACCTGCGTCCGCCAAACTTATCAGCGTTCAGGTATGGATGTCACGCCGCCCGCACACCGCCGAGTCTTGCCCGAATTCGGCGCCTTCAGCGCGTTACCCATGCGCAACCGTCAACCACTTTGATTCGGAAGCCCGCCGTGTACAGTCAGATCTGAAGGGCCTTTCAGATGGTTGTGGTTAGGTCATGATCCCACATAGGAAAAAGACCCGAGCGCTTAATAGCCTATGGCCGCTCTAGTGGCAGCGTCATGAAAGGCTGATTCGCGCCAACGTCTCACCGCAAACTTCAACAAATTCCCAAAGTTCGAGAGCAAAGAAACAACGTCGGTGCCCAAGGCGAAAAGGGCTCCAACGATCAAATTATGGGCGAGCCAAAATGGAGCCCCCACGAGGAACAGACCCTTCATACGCGTCGTCGATGTCTGCAAGCGGGCTAGACTACCCAGCGAACTGCCGGTCAACGCCAGCGCGGATGGTATTCCGTGCCATGTTATGACCGATAGGAAGGACAACACAATGAGGCTGGCCCCATAGAGTCGCACGACGACATAGCGGTCACGCACTGACGCTGAGACGAGGAGTTGCGCGCAAGAAATGAGGCATGCCACCGCCGCAGTGGGCGATCCCAACATTAGAAAATATGTCGCAAACGCAGCAGCGCCCGCGCTCTGAATTTTTACGACCGTCTTGTAGTCGCTGAAGAACGGCCAGATAATGACACACAGAAGCGCCACGCAACCGAAGGCGGTGGCAATCACGACTGCCACCGCTCGGTTCTTCCAATCTTGATCTGCGTTTCGCGCCCAGCTCGTTCTTTTTTCATCACTGAAGCGTGAAGGAACGAGGTTAATTAGCCTTTAATGGGCCTTATAAAATCCCCTGCTTAAGGCTTCTTTTGGATCGCTGTTACCTCACCGGCGCTGCCCACAAGCGTGACATCAAAATCGACCTTGTCGCCCACCTTCGCCGCGTCGGATATCGCAGGCGCGGCCTTGAACGCCATGGTCATTGCCGGCCAGTTGGCTTCCGGGATCGGGCCATGGTCGAGCGTGATCGTGCCAGCGGTCTTGTCGATCGCGGTGACCGTGCCATGACCCTTGGCCATGATCGGCGCAGTGGCAGCTGGTGCCATCGCCATATTGCCCATGTCACCGCTCATGGCGGCGGCGGGCGCCGCCTGGTTGGTCTCGGCCGCAACCGGCGTTTCCGCTTTCTTACCGCACGCAGCGGTCAAGGCGGCGAGGCCGAGGGCAATAGTCAGTCGTGCATGCTTCATGGTCTTCTCCTTCATGAAATAAGAGGTTGAGGTGTGGGCTTGCTCTTCGGCCGCCGGAGCAGAAGATAGGCCGCAGGAAGTACGAACATGGACAGGAGCGGCGCGGTGAGCATGCCGCCGATCATCGGCGCGGCGATCCGGCTCATCACTTCCGAGCCCGCGCCAGATCCCAATAGGATCGGCAGCAGGCCGGCGAGGATAACCGCGACCGTCATCGCCTTAGGCCGGACGCGGAGCAGCGCACCTTCGCGCACCGCAGCCTCGACCTGAGTAGCATCGGGACCGGCGCCGCGTTCTTCCAGTGCGTTCTTGAGGTAGATCAGCATCACCACGCCGAACTCGGCCGAAACGCCGGCGAGCGCGATAAACCCGACGCCGGTCGCGACCGATTGGTTGAAACCTAGCAAATAGAGAATCCAGATGCCCCCTGTGAGCGCGAACGGCAGCGTGCCCATGATCAGCGCGGCTTCATCGAACCGGCCGAAGATCATGTAGAGCAGCACAAAGATGATCAGCAGCGTTGCAGGCACAACCAGCTTCAGCTTGTCGACCGCACGCTCGAGATATTCGAACTGGCCGGAATAGGCGATGCTGACGCCCGGCGAGAGCTTGACCTGCTTCGCCACCGCGCGCTGGAGATCGCCGACGACGGAGGCGAGATCGCGCCCGCGAACATCGACATAGACCCAGGTGGAGGGGCGCGCATTTTCGGTCTTGAGCATCGGCGGCCCTTCAGCGATCGATATGTTCGCGACCGTGCCGAGCGTGATCTGCTGCCCCGATGGCGTCAGGACCGGGAGCGTGCGGAGGCCTTCCAGGCTGTCGCGCACCTCGCGCGGGTAGCGCACGCTGATCGGGTAGCGGGCTAGGCCTTCGACCGTTTCGCCAATCGTCTCGCCCCCGATCGCACCCGAAACGATCGCCTGCACATCGGTGATGTTGAGCCCGAACCTGGCGGCGGCAGCGCGATCGATGTCGACATCGACATAGCGCCCACCGGTCAGCCGCTCGGCCAGCGCCGAACTGACGCCGGGCACGGTCTTCGCCACCGTCTCGACATCATGGGCGATCCGGTCGAGCTGGACGAGATCGGACCCCGACACCTTGACCCCGATCGGGCTCTTGATGCCGGTCGCCAGCATATCGATGCGGTTGCGGATTGGCGGAACCCAGACATTGGCGAGGCCGGGGAGTTTCACCGTACGATCCAGTTCTTCAACAAGCTTGTCGGGTGTCATCCCCGCCCGCCATTGGTCGCGGGGTTTGAACTGAATGGTCGTCTCGAACATCTCCAGCGGCGCCGGATCGGTGGCGGTCTCGGCGCGTCCGGCTTTGCCGAATACGCTCTCGACTTCGGGCACGGTCTTGATCAACCGGTCGGTCTGCTGGAGCAGTTGCGACGCTTTCGCCGCCGACAACCCGGGCAGTGCTGACGGCATGTAAAGCAGGTCGCCTTCGTCCATATTGGGCATGAACTCACCGCCGAGGTGGGTGAGCGGCCAGGCCGTGGTCGCGAACACCAGAGCCGCGATAAGCAGTACCGTCTTGGGCCGCCGCATCGTCCAGTCGATTGCGGGCCGGTAGATGTTGGTGAGCCAGCGGTTGACCGGGTTGGATTGCTCGGGCGGGATCTTCCCGCGGATCAGCAGACCCATCAGGATCGGCACCAAGGTCACCGATAGGATCGCCGCCGACGCCATCGCGTAGGTCTTGGTGAAAGCGAGCGGCGCGAACAGCCGCCCTTCCTGTCCTTCGAGTGTAAACACGGGAATGAAGGAGAGCGTGATGATCAGCAGGCTGAAGAACAGGGCGGGGCCAACCTCTGCGGCGGCTTCGGTGATGACAATCCAGCGCATCTCGCCCTCGAGATGCTTGCCCGGATGATCCTGTTCCCAGTGCTCGATCTTCTTGTGGGCATTCTCGATCATGACGACGGCCGCATCGACCATCGCGCCGATCGCGATGGCGATGCCGCCCAAGGACATGATGTTGGCATTCACCCCCTGGAAGCGCATCACGACGAACGCCGCCAGCACCCCCAGCGGAAGAGTGAGGATCGCGACCAGCGCTGAACGGACGTGCCAGAGGAACAGGCCGCAGACGATGGCGACGACGATGAACTCTTCGACCAGCTTGTGGGTGAGATTCTCGACTGCGCGATCAATGAGCTGCGAACGATCGTAGACCGTCACCACCTCGACGCCGGGTGGCAGGCTCTTTTTCAGTTCGGTGAGCTTGTCCTTGACTCCGGCGATCGTTTCGCGCGCGTTCTTGCCCGAACGCAGGATCACCACGCCACCGGCGACCTCGCCTTCGCCGTTCAGCTCGGCGATGCCGCGTCGCATCTCCGGGCCGATCTGGATGGTGGCGACATCGCCCAACCGCACGGGCACGCCACCGGCGCCGGTCCTGAGCGGAATCGCCCGGAAATCGTCGAGCGTCTTCAGATAGCCCGAGGCGCGAACCATATATTCGGCTTCGGCCATCTCCAGCACCGAGCCGCCCGCTTCCTGATTGGCTTGGCTGATCGCCTGGACCGCTTGCTGATGGGTGATCCCATAAGCGGCCAGCTTCACCGGATCGAGCAGCACCTGATACTGCTTGACCATGCCGCCCATGCTGGCCACCTCAGCGACGCCGGTCACGGTCTTCAGCTCGTAGCGCAGGAACCAGTCCTGAATCCCACGGAGCTGCGACAGGTCGTGGCGGCCGGTGCGGTCGACCAGCGCATATTCATAGACCCAGCCAACCCCGGTGGCGTCCGGTCCGAGCGCGCTGCGGGCGCTTGCCGGCAGCCGTCCCTGCACCTGATTGAGATATTCGAGCACCCGGCTGCGCGCCCAATAAAGGTCGGTGCCGTCTTCGAAGATCACATAGACGAGGCTATCGCCGAAGAAGGAATAGCCGCGCACCGTCTTCGCGCCGGGAACCGACAGCATGGTGGTGGTCAGCGGATAGGTGACCTGGTTCTCGACGATCTGCGGCGCCTGTCCCGGATAGCTGGTGCGGATGATGACTTGGGTATCGGAGAGATCGGGCAGCGCATCGATCGGGGTCGAACGCACCGCCCACAGCCCCGCCCCGACCAGCGCAAGCATGCCGATCAGGACGAAGAACCGGTTACGGACCGACCAGCGGATGAGATGGGCGATCACTGGCCCGCGACCTTCGCCATGCGCCGCACAGTGGCTCCGGCGGAAGGTTGATCGAATCCAAAACGGACCCGATCGCCGGTCTTGAGGCCGCGCGCGATCTTAGGATCGGGTAGCTGGAAGGTCATCGTCATCGCCGGCCAACCGATCGCAGGCACCGGCTCATGGCTGAGCGTCACCGAATTGGCGGTGATCTGCTCGATCTTTCCAACGGTCTCGTAGAGTCTGCCAGTAGCAGCGGGTTTGGCGGCTATAGGCGCGCCACCCCCGATCGGCCGCGCCTGGACTCCGGACAGGCTCGCCTCGGAGTCTATCAGGAACTGGCCCGACGCGACGATCTTCTCACCCTCGCCCAGGCCCGCCAGGATCTCAGTCTGGCCCCCGGATTCCCGCCCGGTCTGGACCTCGGCCGGCCGATAGCGGCCCTTGTCGAGCGCGAGCATCACCAATGTCCGCTTGCCGGTACGGATCAGCGCTTCGGAGGGCACCAGCAGCGCCGGTTGCGTGGCTCCGCCAAACGACACGGTTGCGAACATGCCGGGACGCAGGCGTCCGCTGCGGTTGGGCAACTCGATCCGCACGGTCAGCGTCCGGCTGTCGGCTTGCGTCTGCGGCAGGATCGCTGAAACGCGGCCCGACAAGATCTCGCCGGGAAATGCCGCGAGCGTCGCCCGCACGGTTTGCCCGGGTTTGAGCGGTCCGGCGATCGCCTCGGGCACGGCGGCATTGAGCCAGACAGTGCCGAGACCATTCACCTCTGCGAGCGTCTGTCCTGCCGTCAGTGTCATGCCGGCTCGCACGTCCAATGTTTTGACAACGCCGCCGATCGGCGTGGAGATCGTGATGACATTGTGCGGACGGCCGCCGCGCTCGACCGACGCGATGGTGCCAGACGGCATGCCAAGCAGCATGAGTCGCTGGCGGGCCGCCTGGGTCAGTGCTGCGTTGCCGGTGCGGCGCACCGCGAGAAACTCGGCCTGCGCCCCGCCCCACTCCGGCACCAGGATATCGGCGAGCGGCGCCCCCGCGCCGACCACGTCACCCGGCGCGCGACCATAGACTCGCTGCACGAAGCCCCCGGCACGTGCCTGGACGATCGCGACATCGCGCTGGTTGAAGTCGATTGTACCGGTCGCGGTGAGGCTGCTAGCCAGCTCGCCGCGTTGCACCGTGGCGATCCGCAGACCGAGCGCCTGCGAGGCGGAAGCGTCGACCGAAATGCCCGGCACCTGCGCGCTTGCTCCGCCCTCGTCCGCATAACGAGGGATCGTCTGCATACCCATGGATGAGAGACCCGGACCCTCATGGTGCTCGGCCGGTATCATCGGATCGTACCAATAAAGAATCTTGCGCGCTGCCGGCTTTACGGCCCCACCATCTTTTGTGCCCTGGAAGCCCGCTAGAGCGAACCCGAGACCGCCGGCAGCAAGCGCAAGAGCAGCAGCTGCGCCAAAGAGCCACCCGCGGGCTATCATAACCTGGCTCATCGATTTGCGCTCCGGTAGGTGAGTGTCAGCCGCGCACCGTCCGCGGTGACCAGGGCTTCACGATCAAGAGTCGTGATGGTGGCATCGGCCAGCGCGGCATAGGCGTCGGCGATATCGACGAGACTGGCACGACCAGCCGCATAACTGGCGGTTTCCAATTTCACGCGCTGCTCAGCGAGCGGTTGCAGTGTGCTCTGCGCACGCATCCATTGCTCATGGTGCATGACATGGTCGGCGATATCCGCATCAAGGTCGGCGGCGAGCGCGCGCCGCGAGGCCTCGCGTTCAGCCATCACTCGTCCGGCATTTGCCTGGGCTGCCGCGATCCCGGCATTCTGGCGACTGCGCGTGAAGAACGGCAGGCTGACCGTCACACCGGCCGAGACATAGTCGCCGAACCGGGGATCGCGGCGCTGGTAGGCCAGGTTGACACCAAAATCGGAACGCCGGCCGGCATTGGCTACGCGCACATCGGCATCCGCCTGCCCGGCCTGGGCATCGATCATCTGGATGGTGGGGTGGCGGTCGAGTCCTGCGCGCAGACCCGCTGCGTCGACCGCAAAATCGGGGATCGGTCCGGCGATCTCCGGCGCGGGGTCTCCGGTCCACCGGGTTAGCGTCGCGCGTGCCCGCGCCACGTTCGAGACCAGTTCACTGCGGCGATCCTGCATCGCGGCGACGGCTTGGCGCCCTGCAAGGGTCTGCGCCGGGCGCGCGCCTCCCGATGCGACCGCACCTGGCGTCGTTCCCACCACACGCTCGAGACCGGACAGAATATCGTCGAGCACGGCGAGCCTGCGCTCGGCATAGGCCAAGTTGATCCAGGCTAGCGCGGTGCCAACCTCGACCGTGCGCGCCTGGACTGCGGTATCAGCCTCGGCCGCCTTTATGTCGCTGTCGGCGCGCGCCTGTTGCGCATGGCGCTTGGCGAGATTGGGAATGTCCTGGGACACGCCGACCCGCGCCATGCTGAAATTGTCGCGCTGCGGCTCGAACGCGAGCGGTCCCGATACCGGGAAACTGTCGATCCCAACTGCAAGCGTCGGATCAGGCAGGGCGCCGGCCGCGCCGCGCACGGAACGGGCGGCGTTGGCACCGAGCGCCTTCGCCTTGAGCGACGGCGCTTCCTGCCGGGCGCGCTGGAGGGCCGCGTCGAAGGTGAGCGGCTCGGCGAAGGCAATGCCGGGGATTGCCGCTAACAGCGGCATACACAAAAATAATCGCATGGAGATCTCCTGATCGGAGGTTCAGGCAAGCGTGGCACACCAGGCATGTCAGTGGCGGCAGGAAGGGGTATCCCGCCGCCACTGCTGGCCTAGCCGTCTATGCGACCTGAAGCGGCCAGAACCTGCTGCTAGCCAGCCGAGGCGCCGGACGGAGACATCATGCCATGCATCTCCTTCATACAATCCGCGGAGCTCATCTTCATCATGTCGCAGTCGCAGTTGGCCATCTTCGCGGTATCAGGCACCCAGACGCGCCGCTGAGCCGGTCCCGTGGCGCGCGGGCCATATTGGGGAACCGACTTCCACTCATAATGACCGGATTGTTGGCTGTGGTCGGGCTGGCCGGCGAATGCGGCGGCAGGCGCGGCAAGGGCTACGCCCAGCAGGGCGTAGAAAACACGGTTTTTCATGACTGTAATCCTTTGGCAAATCATCGTGGTAGCCGCAGATCGGACAGGATGTTTGAGTGCGCGATAGGCGCACCGATCCTGTCAGCCTGACGGCTGTGGTCGATCAGCCAAGGATAGTCGGTGGTTCAGGCTCGGGGGTCAGATCACTGCCATGCAGGGTCGACGTCGTGGTCCAGAATGCCATAGCTCCGTGAGCCACCGGCGATGCCGGGACGCGCGGCGCGTCGCGCAGAACCATCGGAACGACACAGCCCATTGATGCGACGCAGTCGAGCGTCAGCCCCTTGCAGGGCTTGCCCGAGGGCTGTTGTTTCTGAGCCATCGCATTCATGCAATCTGCGCTCATTCCCGAAATCGCCATCGGCGCGGAAACCGGGGCCGGGTTAGAGGCATAGGCCGCCGCTTGGCCCATGAGGCCAACCAAGGCTCCCAGCAGGAGGAAGAGATGCAGTACCCGTTTCACAGCCGTTACTTCTTACACCCGTCCTTATCGTAGAACAACGACATCATCGTCCGCCATGACGCGCAAAGACATGCTGTCCACCTGGACCGAAGGCGACGACATTATAGGGGTCCACGTGTTGCCCCGGGACTTCCATCCCCGGCGAGCCCATCGGCATCCCGGCAACCGCAAGTCCACGCACGCCGCGCGGCTTCTGGGCAAGGACGCGCTTCATGTCGGTAATCGGGACATGACCCTCGAATGCCATGCCGTCTACAATCGCTGTATGGCAGGATGACAGGCCCGAAGGAACGCCTTGGGTCCGCTGGAAGCTGGAGCGCTGGCGATCGTCGATGATGGTTACTTGGCGCCCGAACTGCTTACGCACCTGCGCCGCCCACTGCGCGCAGCAGCCACAGCCCGGATCGCGGTGAACCACGATAGGCGTCGCCGCCGCGCTGGCGACCGAAACCGACGCAAGGACCAACGACAATGCGACTTTGAGTTTCATATCGTCCTTCACCGCACCCATTCATCAAGGCTACCACTCTTCATAATACGCGCGACCGCCGCCTACCCCTCAAAAAGTGGCAGACGGTCGCAAGATTACCGTAGCGATCACGAACCGACATTCGTCGATGGGCAATCCAGGGTCGTTGCAGACCTCTCGCACTCGCGTCGATTTATGCAGTCGAAAAGCATTATTGCACCCGAGCAGGCCGCATTTCACATCTCAGCGACCCGGTCGCACGGCCGTAAGTTGACCGTTCGGAGTCCCGCATTCCCAACAGACGTGACGTATCTTTTCCTGTTCAATTCCACGTCGAGCAGAGCGACCCTCAGATCACATATTTGTCCCAGCTCGCATAATGTTCAGCGCTGCGCTTGCCGCGCGGAAGGCTGAGACCGACGAGGGCGAGCCCTATGATCACCGAAACGATCGTTCCCAGGTGGCCGGCCCCCGTCAGCAGGAAAGGGGCAGCAACCAGCCAGGCGCCGAGCGCGCCATTGATGAAGCGCACGGCGCGGGCAACTTCGGCGGTGGCGATGATCGCGACGGTGATGACCAGGGCACCAATGACATGGTCGCTGTTCGCCATGGCGCCCTCATTGCCCAGTGTCACCCGCGTGAGCATGAGGAATGCGCCGAGCGCGATACTGACCGCCAGCGTCCACGGCAGGGTCAGCCCCCGCTTTGCATCGGCCCAAAATGCGGCAGGCGACGACATCAGGTCGGAGGCGTCCTCACTGCCGGCCTCGCTCGCGTCGCCCTGGAAGAAGGTGCGAATCAGCGGCTTGCCGCGGCATTTCGCCCACACAAGGAACTGACCCATGGCGATGACCTCGTCGAGCGCGAAAGGGATCATGATCAGCATGGCGAGGGCGGCGATCAGCGCCAGCGTGCTCCAGGTGCCAATGACGATGGGCTGGCTGATGATGAAATAGATGCTGACCACGCCGAGTGGAATGACCAGGATGCCGAAGAAGGTCACCATCCACGGCATCGTGCGCCAGCGGTCGCGGGTGCCCATCACCGCCATCAGGATCTCGAGCACGTAGCTGATGGTGCCGAGACCGCCGTCGGGAATCGGCCACGCCTTTGACATGTTAGACGTGATGATCTCCTCGGTACCATTGCGCGGATCGCTCAACGAGCCGACAAAGAAGGGTTCCCAGACGCTATCGATGTGGCCCAGTTGGTATGCCGTCAGGATGCGCGAGGTAAGAAGACCTATCAGACCCATCACGACGATCGGCAGCCGCTGGGCATCGGTAGACGGGGAATAGGTCCAGCCGGGTGGGATGTTCTTGGGGTCCATCATCCCTGCCATGCTCATACCCGGCATCATCGGCACGAGCACCGACAGCGCGATCACAGCCGAGCCGATGAGCAAATCGTTGTTGTACTGCGCCGCGCTCGGGCTCCAAAAGATCAACGGCGCGAACAGCAGCCAGATCCCAACGAATGCGACCGCCCACTGAGCCCACGTCTTGGTGCGTGGTACAAGCGACAGCGCACCGAACAGCGCGATGGCAAGCCCGCTGACAAGATCGCTTACGGCCAGCGCGCTTGCACGCCACTCGATCGACGGCAGACCGCGATCGACCGTTACGAACCGCGCCGCCTCACCGACGCGCTGCGCGGTCATGGAGTCGTAGATGAGCGGGCTCGAGGCGAGCCACAGACCGAGGCCGATGTTGGCGTAGAGCGCCCAGCGCGCACGGCGCTCGTCGCGGTCCATCATGGCCATGTGATCGCCATGTGCACCGTGGCTGGACATCGCCATGTCCCCAGCCCCGTGCCCCACAGCGGCATGATCCATGTTGCCATGGTCCTTAGCTCCGTGCTCCATGCCGGGCATCGCGCCGGCTGCCGCTTCAGGCGGGTTATGGTCCAGCTCGGCCGGCTTCGGATCGGACTTGTCGTTCCAGGCGACGAGGTTTTCGTTGAGCTTGTTGTTCCGGTACCAGGCGCGCGGGTGGCGCTTCAACGCCGCAACGATCGTCGGAAGCGTTTCGCGAAGACTGTGCTTCGGCTCCCATCCAAGTAGCGACCGTGCGCGCGAGATATCGAGAATGTAGTGGTCGTTGCTGCTGTCGATCATCCAGGGCTGGATGAAATCGTCGTCGCCGAGTGCCTCGTTCTGAAGAACGATACCAGCCTTCGCGAGCGGCTGCGGGATGCGGATCGTCTTCCAGCCCTCGCCGTGGAGCGCCTCGCCGACGATGTCCTGGATTTCGGCGTAGCCGGGGGCATCGGGTTCGCCGATGAGCAGGGGCAGTTCAGACGGAAGATCGTGCCGCCGATCGACCAGGCGCACCACGGCTTCCGCCAGGTCATCGCGGTGCACCGATGATTGCGCCGCGCACAGCATGCCAGGATAGAAATGCGAGATCAGGCGGTGCTCGTAGATCTGCGATATCTGCTGTGCGAGGAACGCTGAGCGTCCCTCGTCGGCATAGACTCCTGCGGGTCGCAGGTAGACGACGGGTATCCGTCCGTGACGCTCGTGCAGCAGCGCCTCTGTGTCGACTTTGGACTGCGGGTACGCCCAGGAGGCACCGATCGGCGATTCCTCGTTGATGCGCTCCTGCGGAGTGGCGGTCGGTTTATGGACCAGCATCGTGCTGGCGAAGACGAATTGCTCGACATCGAACGACTGGAGTCCGTCGATCAGCCGCCGTGTCCCTTGGACGGTTACCTTGTCGTAGAGCGGATTGGGATCGCCAGAAATGTCATAATACGCGGCGAGATGAATGACGGAAGCAATGCGGTTGCCGTATCGCGCGCGAACCTCCTCGAGCGCAGCGTGAACCGCTTCATCCGAGCCGACATCAATGTCGATAGCGGCGGCGGGCGGTGGTGGCTCGGGCGGACCGGCGCGATCGAGACCGACGACCGTGTAGCGCTCGCCGAGCCGGGCGATCAGGGCCGCGGCGATAAAACCGCTCGCTCCGGTGACGAGGACGATCTCAGAAGCGCCTTTGGCGCCACTCGGACCGCTGCGCTCGATGTCGGTCATACTTCCACCATCCTGCTTCTTTCGCGAAGAGCGTCGATCGCTGGATATTTGAGCAAGATGCGCATGACGAAGCCTTTCCGACAGTACCCGATCATGTGCCCATCCTGTTTACTTCGAAGAACACACCTCAGGAAATCGGCTTTCGTGTATCTATTCCGGTGCTTTCGTCGGTTTGCGGTGGCGGGGGCGACGCACCGCGATCGCGATAGGAGGGCAGGTCCGGAGCGCCATCCGGCGCCGGGTTAGCTTGCAGGCGCGCGATCATCTGTTTCATTTGGGCGATCTCGCGTACCTGCGCGTCGATGATGCCATCGGCCAGCTTTCGAACCTCGGGGTCCTTGATGTGCGCGCGCTCGCTGGTCATGATCGCAATCGAGTGGTGCGGGATCATCGCCTTCATGTAGGAGACGTCGTCGACCGTTTCCTGGCTCCGCACCAGCCAAAGCGCTAAACCAAAAATGGCAGCGCTACCGAGCAGGATGCCGATATTGAGGCGGGTGTTCTTGTACATGCCCCACATGAAACTGAGCATGATCACCGCCATGACCGCGCCCATGACGAGCGCCATCCAGGTGCGCGTCTGGCTGAACTGGACATGGCTCAGCGCATAGGTGTTGAGATACATCAGCCCGAACATCACGACCGTAGACGTCGCAATCATCGCCACGAACCGGCCATAGCCCATGCCTATGCCCATGCCATTCTTCTTGTCTTCCATTGACCGACTCCGTCCTACCTCTAGGCTCCTCACCCTCCTCGGCTGCCAAGGGGGCATGCCTGCAACTCACTTCATACCCAAAGGGATCCAAGATCACCTGGAGTATGACCGGGAGGATGGACATTCAACTTTGATCATAGCCGGGTTTCCGCTGCGCCGTACCTCTGCATTGTTCAGCCAGGCTCTTGGGCGGCGACGCTTAACCGGCCAAGTTCTGAGGGCGCCCTGATGTCGACCGGCTTTGTCGCTATCAATTCCTTGAGCGGCCCGAGCAGCTATGATGATCCTGTTGCATACTGCGGGCGTGAGTGATTTGATCCTTGTACCGCCCGACGGCACCCTGGACCGCGAGAATCGCCCTAATTTACAGGCCATCGAGTACGCGTACCCCTTATCGCCAGAGCACAACCCGCTAGTAGCGGGAGCGTATCAAAAGATGCGATTAGTGCGACGACGTTTTGGCACGGGGTTTGCCCGGAGCTTTGATGGGGCTTCGTAACATTACGCATATTGAGTCGGGAGCCGGGTCCATAGTCTTGGTGGCGAAGAAAGGTTCTTCACCGCCAGTTTTCCTCGGCGGGTCTTGTAAACTCAGCCAAGGAGGCTTCCACCATGTTGCTCAAGAAGAAGATCACCATCGCGCTTGCAGGCCTCGCCGTGCTCGGCGCCGCGCCTACCTACGCCCAGGGCATCGGCCACAGCTTTTTCATGCGTGGATCGATCGTCGGCAAGGACACGACCGGAACGGTCGTTTGTGTGGGTAAGGCCGACGGCGCGACCGTAGGCCAGGTCCTCGAGGTCTACCGTGTGGAAAGCACACCTGGACCTTCGAAGACCCCCGGCGCGGGCTTCCGGCGCGTGGCCGTCGGGCACGTCAAGATCGATCACATTTTCGATGACCATTTCGCGCATGTGAGCATCGCCGACGGCACGCCGAAGGTCCACGACATCGTCGAACTCCGCAGGAAATAAGTCGGCAGCGGGGACGGCGACCGCCGTCCCCACCATCAACGCCACCTCGCTGCAGAACGAGACCGGCACGATCGCTCGCAACCAAGCGACGAACACCGGCCTGGGTGCACGAGACATGAATTGAAAGGAATCGAGATGCGCTTCAAGAAGTCAATATCGATGGCCATGGCGAGTATCGCCCTCGCCGGCGCGGTCCCCGCTCTGGCGACCGGCATCGGCCACAGCTTTTTTATGCGTGGATCGATCATCGGCAAGGACACGACCGGAACGATCGTGTGTGTCGGCAAAGCAGATGGCGCGACAGTCGGACAGGTGCTTGACGTCTATCGCGTGAAGACGCTGCCCGGCTCCGGCTACAAAGGAAGCGGCCCCGCTTATCGCCGAGACCTCATCGGCCACGTCAGGGTCGATCATATATTTGACGACCATTTTGCGCATGTGAGCGTCGCCGACGGCGCTCCCGCAGTTCACGACATCGTCGAGCTCCGCAAGAAATAAGGGCGTGCCGGGGAGGGGCTTGCCGCTCCCCATGATGCCTGATGGCGGCCGCAAGCGACGAAAAGTCGCGCGGCCTTTGAGCGGACAGGAGAGCGGCGATGATCGACCGACGTCCAAATATTTCTCTTGACCCTGGACCTAGGTCCAAGCGGCACTGTGCCTCCGAGACTTGCCATGTCACGGCTTAGAATCGGTGAGCTGGCCGAGGCTGCCGGCGTTCGAAAGGACACCATACGTTATTATGAGCGCACCGGCCTGCTCCCCGCTCCGCAACGGACCAGTGCAGGATACCGCGTCTATCATCCTGCAGACGTCGAACGCATCAAGTTCGTTCGCGCTGCACAGGGGCTCGGTTACACCCTCACCGAAACGCACGCGCTCCTGCTGGTGCGGGCCGGAGACGCCCTCGCCGGGTCGGATATCCTCGCCGTCACGCGGGTCAAACTGCGCGAAGCACTGGTCAGGGTGGAACAGCTCAAGCTTATCGAAACAGGCCTTGAGCAGCTGGGTGAAGCGCCCTCGCACGAAGCCGAAAGCGACCCTTGCCCGATCCTCTTTCTGGTTCGGGACGGGCGGCTGTCTCAATTGGCCGCAGATCAGCCAGAACAAATGTCCGTGGGAGAGGACCACACCACCTGCACAGGGAAGGACTGAACATGAAATACTCTATCTCGCTGGGATTGCTACCACTGGCGCTGCTCGGCGCTTGCGCGACCCTTCCGCCGACTAGCGCGCAGATCGCGAGCTGCAAGGCCATGGAAGACAATATGGGTCTCGCGACGCCCCATGATCACAACGAGATGAAGGGACAGGGGCGCAACCCGATGAATCTCTCGCACGATCGCTGCCTGCAGATTCTCAAGCAGCAATGACACCCTGATCTGTCGGTCGAGCACGCTTATCAAGCTCGTCCGACGGGATTTGCGTTCGACCGCTCACTCTCATTCGGAGACACATCATGAAGACTCACCTCACGAATACGTCCGGGAAGATCGTCTCGGGGCTCACAGCCCTTGCGCTTCTCGGAACGCTTGCTGCGTGCGGCAAGAAGACGGACGGCACGCAAAACCAGGCTGCCTCCAATGCCTCTGCAAGCGCGCCCGGCGCTCTTGAAAACGACACCGCCGCCGCCACGGACTCTGTCGGGACCGACAACACGGCGGCCGATATGGATGAGCGCCACCGTCAGGATATGGACCACAGCGACATGCGCCGGGGTGGGCCGATGATGCCCAATGGCGCCCCGCCTACGAGCACGCCCGACAACAGTCAGTCCGCCCCGATGAAGGATATGTAAGCCGAGCAGGCTGAAAACCCCGGCACTGCCCGACCTGAGCAAGACCAATTCGAAGGAATAATGCCGCGACCTTTCGAATGGTCGCGGCAACGGAGACGCGCCATGACATATTTCACGATCGGAAAGCTGTCGCGTGCGCTCGGCATCCGTCCCGATACCATCCGCTATTACGAGCGCAACGGTCTGCTTCCTCCGCCCGCCCGGTCTTCTGCCGGTTACCGCACCTATGGCGACGCCGATCTCGAGCGCGTGCGGTTCATTCGCAAGGGGCAGCAGCTGGGTTTCACGCTTCGCGAAATCGGAAGCCTGCTCGATTTGCGCGCGTCCGACACCGCGACAACCGCCGATGTCCTGGCCATCACCGAGAGCAAGATAAATGAAGCGACCACCCGTATCGATGATCTGACCCGCATCAAGACCGCCCTGTCCGCCCTGTCCGCCCAATGCTCGATCGACATTCCCATCGCGGATTGCCCGATCCTCGCGCATCTCGCGAGCATTCCCAGGGGAAGCCCACCTGGCGACGGCGACCCTCATGCCGCCCGCGCAGTGAAGGCGTCCATATGAGACCTGTTTTGCAGCGTTTGGGTTTACTGCTGCTTTGGGCAAGTCGGCGCCAAGCGCGCGCGCTCCTCAGCCGAGCAAGTTTAGCCTTGGCTGTTATCGCTGCGGTTGGCGGCCTGGCCCAGCCTTCTGTTGCCGAGCATCTGCCCGGTCAGCATTTGGGCTCGAAGACGGATCTCATCGGTATCTGGTCATTCGACGCCCGGTCCGGGTGCAAGACCGGTACAGCCTGGGAGTTCCGGGCGGATGGATCTTATAATGAGATCAGTTTGCCCGACCGTGCACCGCAGGCCACCGGGACGTGGTACGAACGCGGTGACATCATCTTTTATTCCCTGGCGCGGCCAGAGACAGTCGCCCCGGGGCGGCCTGACAAACGCATGGTGATCATCGAACGCGAACCCGATCGCCTCGTCGCATTGGGAGGTCGCAGAGTTCGCCACGTGATGCACAGGTGTCCGTGATGACCGAGAGCCTCATTGTGGAGGGCATCCACTGGATCACGCGTGCCATCGAAGTCACCGGGACGGCGATCATCGTCGTGGGCGCCGGTTCTTCGCTGATCAGATTCCTGCAGCAATCCCTGAAAGGTCCGATCGACCAACATGTCGTCGGCAACTTCAGGTCGAGCCTCGGTGAAGCCATTCTTCTCGGACTCGAATTCCTGGTTGCGGCCGACATCATCAACACTATCGCGATCCAGCCAACGCTTAGCAGTCTCGCGGTCCTTGCCGGCATTGTGCTGATACGAACCTTCCTGAGTTTCTCGCTAGAGGTCGAGATCAAGGGTCGTTGGCCCTGGCAGCGGGCGACGGGAACCCCGCGCGATGATTGAGCATCGGCGCCGGCTCCGGGCGCCCGGGCGACAACGCCGGGGAAACAGGAAACTACGTATATTGGCGAAAATCGATTTGTGGTCCCTCGGGGCCGTTGCCAGCCGGATGTTCGGCCGGTCATAGCAATGGAGTATTGATCATGATCATGACGCGTTCTTCCCGCTTGCGCGCGCTCGCCCTAGGGGGTGCAATCGTGCTGTCGCCCGCCATCGCCTCGGCCCAGGGGCAAACCACCGGCCATCCGTCGACCCAGTCTGCGCCCTCCGCCAACGGGTCGATGCCGGCAGGCGGCATGGAGAAGCACGACGCGATGCCAGGCATGGCCGGCATGCCGATGCAGGACGACAAGATGCCTGCGGCCATGCCTCCGATGGCAAAGAAGGCCGGATGCTGCGGCATGAAGAAGATGCCGATGGCCAAGCACAAGGCAGCCCCGCACCGCCGCCATGCGAAACCCGCCACCGCGAAGCCGGCGCCGATGCCCGCGGACAAGCCGATGCCCATGAAGGATGACATGTAAGGAAGTCCTCAGGTGACGCGCCCTCACAACAACATCACCGGCCTCAAGCTATCGCGGGCTTTGAGGACGAGCGGTATCGCACTCGCGCTGGCGATGATCTCCGGATCACCGCCAGCGTCGGCGCAGATGGCCGAGTCAGAGCACGCGTCGCATCATCCAGCGGGCGGAGCCGCCGCGCCAGCGGCGATGCCAGCGGGCAACGTGATGGGGGCAGCAGCTCCGGCCGCGGCGAAAGCTGCCGATCCCATGGCGGCGATGATGAAAGGGATGATGGTGCCGTCGCCGGGTACCAAAATGGGCGCGGGACCGGCGGGATGCTGTGGAAACGGCGGCGCCAAACCCTTCTACCCCTCGCTGATGGACTGGCCCGTCCTGACCGATGAGGCACGACGGACGGTACGCGCCGCGGCTCTCGCCCGCCTGGGGTCGGGCGCCGAGGTCCTGACCGCGGAGCAAGCCCGGCTTCACCACGCTCTCATGTCGAACGACACGAAAGGAGCCCAGGATGCGATCAGGGGCGCCCGCGAAGGCCTCGCACTCGCGGACAGCGGAGCAGGCGCGCTCAGGGGCCTCGAAGAGGGCCGCCCTCCCCGGCAGATTGCCCTGAGCTGGTTCAAGACCCAGTCGGGTTTTGCCGTCAGCGACCAGATGGCATACGGAAACGAGCTGGCGGGCCTTTCCTGGTGGCACCTGATCGCGATGGCGCTGCTGGCGGCGGCTCTGGTTGCGGCGCTGCTACTCCGATGGGCGCGGCTGCGCCGCATCGCAAGCTTGGTGGAGCGGCTCGCACCAGGCGGGGCTACACCACCGGCCAGTCCGGCCACCTCTCCGGCCCCGGCCCCCATCGTGCCGGCGCCCGCTGCTCCTGCAGGCGCAGCTACGCCCGGCAGCGCCACGCCGGCAGCGCCGCGCCTGTGGAAAGGCGTCCTGCGGATCACCGCGATCTTCGACGAGACCCCGAGCGTCAAGACGTTCCGGCTCATGGAACCGAACCGCGGGCCGATGCCGTTCACGTTCCTGCCCGGCCAATATGCCTCGATCACCTCGGAGATCGAAGGCCAGAAGGTCCGACGATCCTACACGATCTCGTCGTCGCCCACACAGCGCGACTATATCGAGCTCACGATCAAGCGCGAACAATATGGGCTGGAATCGCGCCATCTCCATGATCATGCCGCTACGGGCGACCTTCTCGAGATTGCGGCGCCCGCGGGCCGGTTCTTCTTCACCGGCAAGGAAGCCGAGGGGATCGTCCTGATCGCCGGCGGAGTCGGCATCACACCGATGATGAGTGTGCTGCGCAGCCTGACGGACCGCTCCTATGAACACGACATCTACCTCCTCTACGGTGTCAACACGCCGACGGATCTGATCTTTCGCGAGGAATGCGACTATCTGGCGCGGCGCCACCACAAGCTTCACATCGTCTCCATCGTCGCAAAGCCCGAAGGGACCGACTGGGCCGGGCCTTCCGGTTATTTGACGGCCGATTTCATCGCCGCTTCCGTTCCCGAAATCGCCAGCAGGCGCGTTCACCTGTGCGGCCCGCCGCCGATGATGGACGCGGTGAAGGCGGCGCTTGCGCAGCTCAAGGTGCCGGCGGAGCAGGTAAAGACGGAGGAATTCGCGCCCCCCAAGGGCGGACCCGTCCTTGAAGATGAACCGGCGGAGACCGCGACCGACAGCTCGGCATCGGCCGCCCCGCAGACGCCGCCCGCCATTCCTTCCGCGCAGGCGACGATCGCTTTTTCGAAGTCCGGCAAAAGCGGTGCACTCGCACCCGATCAGTCCGTGCTCGAGGCGGCGGAGGCCATTGGCGTGGCCATCGACTATGAATGCAGGGTCGGCATCTGCGGAAGGTGCAAGGTCCCGCTGCGGCAGGGCCAAGTGACGATGGAAGTGGAAGACGCTCTCGCCGCCGACGAGAAGGCCGACGGTATCATCCTCGCCTGCCAGGCAAAATCGGTGGGCGATCTCGTGGTGGACGCTTGAGATGACCGAAACCGAGAAAGTAACGGTCGGCGCTCTCTTGACCGCTCTTGCGCTGCTGGTCCCGGCCTTCCTGCTGCATTCCGCGCCGCGGTTCCCCGGGAGCCTGGCGGGAGGCCTGTTCGGCATCGCCGCCGCCCTGCTTTTCGTGCTCCTGCTCGTCTACAGCATCGTGAAGCGGCAGGCGTGGGTCAAGCAGCGCACGCAGCGTCTCGTCTCGCTTGGCGGACTGCTCAGTTTCCATGTGTATGCCGGCGCGATCGGCGCGCTGCTCGGGATTATCCATTCAGGGCACAAGTTTCAAAGTCCGATCGGCATCGCCCTCGTGATCGCGATGCTGACAGTCGTCGTCACGGGCTTCATCGGCCGATATTATCTGGCGCAGGTCGGCCAGGAATTGCGGTTTCAGCAAAAGGAACTCAAGGTCCTGCGCGACCGCTATGACGTCCTGGCGGCCGTATCGGCCGATCTGCACGGTCAGAACATCGTTGATCCATCAGGACTGCCGCTGGACTCGCTGCTCGGCGCGATAGCCGATCTCGAATTCACGATTACCGCACGCGACGTCATCAAGGCCACGCTCGACAGGTGGATCGTCGTGCATATCGTCGCGGCGATCATCATGTACGGATTGCTGACGATGCACATCTGGAGCAGCATCTACTTCGGCCTGCGGTGGTGGCCATGAACCGGACGACCATCGTCTATCTGATCCTTGCGACGCTCGCGGTGGCCTCCGCGATCGCCGTCCCCCTCACCATCTACCGCTCGGGCAGCACCGCGCTGCCGCAATGGGCGTCGTCGGTTCGACCCGGGCCGCTATCGAACGCCCATGCATTTCTCGAAGGCAAGTGCGAGAGCTGTCACACGCCCAATCGCGGGATCAAGGCCGAAACCTGTATTGCCTGCCATGCGTCGGCGCCGGAATTGCTTATGAAGCCGGAGACCGCCTTCCACGTTAACGTCACGGAATGCGCCGGCTGCCATGTCGAACATCAGGGGAGAGACATTCGGCCGGTCCGCATGGATCATGCCGTACTCGAGAAGATCGCCCAGCGTGGCATGAACCATCCCGCGGGGCTCGACTGCCAGTCCTGTCATGCCCCCCGGGACACGCATAAGGGCTTCTTCGGCACGGACTGCGCCAGCTGCCATCTCACGAGCAGCTGGAAGATCAGCGGATTTCTCCACCCCAGCCCCAAATCAACCGAATGTTCGCAGTGCCACAAGCCGCCGCCGAGCCATAACATGATGCACTTCGAAATGATGGACAAGACGATCACCGGCGAGAAGAGCGCCCGCGTGGAGCAGTGCTTCGCGTGTCACCAGACCGACTCATTCAACAATATCAAGGGTGTCGGCATGGTGAAGGTCCATTGACCCGTCATAGGGGTGTACCGGCAACAGTCGCTACGCGCGCTTTACTCCAGCCCGAAAGAGCAATTCGAGGATTTCCCGGAGTTGGAAAGGGCGCTGCCCGACAGCTTTTCCTCGCGCCACGTCCGTTCGCGCGAAAATGCCGCTGCCCGCAGACCACATTCACGAAACCGAACTCAAGGATCCGTAACCGGCCGACCAAAGAACTGGAAAAATGGGACCAGCGTGCACGAGAACCCCGTTGGCGCGCGAGCCGGATTCCCAACAGGACGGCCCTTTGATGAAAGCTCCACGCCCAAAGGCGTCTCGCACCCGCCGATTGCGACGCATCCGCCAAATATTTGGCCCAGGATTTATTGCCGGAGCCGCCGACGACGATCCCAGCGGGATTGCAACCTATGCGCAAGCCGGCGCGGCTTATGGATATATGCTTGGCTGGACCATGCTTCTCACCTGGCCGCTTGCCGCGGCCGTGCAGGAGATCTGTGGTCGAATAGGGCGAAGTACCCGCGCCGGGCTGGCTGAAACCATTCGTCGTCGTTGTCCATCACCCGTTCTAAGGCTCGTTGTCCTCCTCCTGTTCATCGCAAATATCATCAATCTCGGGGCCGACCTGGGTGCAATGGGCTCGGCGATGTCTCTCATAGGCGGCGGTCCCCCGCACCCCTGGGTGATCGTCTTTGCGCTTGCTTCAACATTGCTCGAGACGTTTGTGGACTATCAGCGATATGCCCGGCTCTTGCGATGGATGACCCTGGCGCTCCTGGCTTATGCGGCGACGGCATTTGTGGTGCATGTATCCTGGGGCTCGGTCTTGCGCGGGCTTGTAGTACCAGCCATGCCCGGCTCGGGAGCGTGGATGCTGGTGGCGGCGATCTTTGGCACCACGATCAGCCCCTATCTTTTCTTTTGGCAGGCCTCGCAGGAAGCCGAAGAAGCGGGCCTGGCCAGCGCTGGTGATGCGGAGCCAGGGCCAGACTGGCAAGTGCGCCGTATCCGACTGGACAGCTGGCTCGGAATGCTGTTCTCGAACGTCATTGCCATCTTCATCATCGTGACGACGGCCGCAACTCTGAATGTCGCTGGAACCACCCAGATTGATACGGCTGCTCAAGCGGCCGAGGCGCTTCGACCGCTTGCAGGCGATTTTGCCTTCGCGCTTTTCGCTGTCGGAATCATCGGGACCGGCATGCTCGCCATTCCGGTGCTCGCCGGCTCTGCGGCCTATGCCGTTTCTGAAGCATTTGGTTGGCGGACCGGCCTTGCGCAAAGCGCTGGGCGGGCCAAGGCCTTCTATGGCGTAATTGCTGCCGCGGGGTTGCTGGGTGTGCTTGTGCACTTCTCCTCGATCGATCCGATGAGGGCATTGCTATGGAGTGCTGTCGTCAACGGCTTTGTTGCAGCCCCACTTATTGCCCTGGTGATATGGCTCGGCTCGGATTCCGAAGCGATGAACGGCCAGCCCATTCCTCGGCGGCTGCAACTGCTCGGTGGCGCAGCCTGTCTGGTCATGGTCGGTGTTGCCATAATGACCACAGTTTCGTGGATCGCCCCGACCGCGCGATAAATGATGATGATCCCCTGGCGATCCAGCGCTCGCACGCACAGATCAAGCTTGGCACGAGATTGACGCGTTCCGCCCTCAGCAATTTCAGCATCGTGAATCCGGCCGACGCGCGGCCTGGCTCAGGCGACGCCGGTCAGCAAGTCCTGCGCACATTACGTAACGCGACGTGTGTGTGCTTGCCATAAATCGAAGAAATGCAAGCCAATCGCCCAAGTCACCGCGCCAGCATTAACGCCGTCAGGCCGGCGCGGCCGCGCAATCCTGTGTCCAAGCTGCTCAGGCGTGGAGACAGAATATTGGCCTTGACTCTGGACGGTGGTCGAAGCCCGACAACATGGTCGGATCATGAACCCCATTGCTCGGCAACCGTCGTCTTGCCGCGGCGCGAACACGAGGGAGCAGCGGACGCGGCCCCCAAGGCGGCATGAGCCGCTCTGAGAGATATTTTCATATTTGAGGTCGAGCATGAACCACTCTGTGATCATTCCCCCGCTCAAGCGTATCGCTGTCGTAGGAACCTGCATTCCAAGGCAGTGTGGCATCGCCACCTTCACCAACGATCTGCAGCAGGCGTTGAAGAACTGCGATTCCGATCTCTCTTCAATGACGATCGCGTTGACGGACGATGCCAACACTTACGCCTATCCGCCCGATGTCGCCCTGGAGATCCAGCAGGCCTCGCCCGCGTCCTATGCAGTCGCCGCCGACTTCCTCAACGTGTCGAACGTCGATCTCGTTTCTCTTCAGCACGAGTTCGGGATCTTCGGAGGTGAGGCCGGTGAATTCATCCTTGGCCTTCTCAGCGGCCTCAACGCTCCGATCGTCACGACGCTGCACACCGTACTGGCCAACCCCAACCCTGCACAACGTCGCGTCATGGATGGCATCATCAAACACTCATCCCGCCTCGTCGTCATGGCGGACAAAGGACGGCGCATTCTGCAGGACGTCTATGATGTCCCGACCGAGCACATCGCCGTGATACCCCACGGCGTTCCGGACCGCGCCTTTATCGATCCGGCGATGGCGAAGCACAAACTGGGACTTGCAGACCGGACCTTGTTGATGACCTTTGGCCTGCTTGGTCCAGGCAAAGGTATCGAAACGGCAATTCGCGCAGTGCCGGCACTCGTTCGCGACCATCCCAATCTGCTCTATATGATTGTCGGCGCGACCCACCCCAACCTCGTTAGGGATGAAGGCGAACGCTATCGCGATAGCCTCGTTGCACTCGCAACCGAACTCGGCGTCATCGAGAATATTTGCTTTGTCGACCGTTATCTCTCACTGGATGAGCTGCTCGACCATTTGGCTGCATGCGATATCTACCTATCGCCTTACCCCAATGAAGCGCAGATCGTTTCAGGAACGCTCGCTTACGCTGTTGCCCTTGGTAAAGCGGTCGTCTCCACGCCCTTCTGGTATGCGCAGGAACTGCTCGCCGACCATTGTGGCGTGCTGGTGCCTTTTTCGGAACCGGATGCACTCGGAGCTGCCGTCGCTCGATTGATCGTCGATGGCGCGTCGCGTAGCGAGATTAGAACCCGCGCGTACGAGCGCGGTCGCGCGATGATCTGGTCGAGCGTGGCGAAGCAGTACCTGAAAGTCTTCTCCGATGTCCGATTTGAAAGACGCTCCGGCGCTTCTCGGGCTATACGTCCTGTAAATGACGAAGCCTGGAACAGGGCGCTTCCACCGATAAACACGGACCATCTCGCCGCTCTTACCGACATGGTCGGCGTAACCCAGCACACAAAATTCGCGGTTCCGGACCGGAGACACGGCTATTGCCTCGATGACAACGCGCGCGCGCTGTTGCTTCTCTCCGAACTATCGACGCTGCGTTCTCTTACTCCACACGAGGAGCAGCTTGCGTTGACATATGCCGCATTCGTTGAGCACGCCTGGTCGCCAAAGGATAACCGCGTCCACAATTTCATGGGGTTCGACCGCACATGGCTCGACGATGCGGGAGCCGACGACGCGCATGGCCGCACGGTCTGGGCGCTGGGGGCGGTCGCAATGCGAAAAGACGATCGATTCCTGGACGGATGGGCCGCCGCGCGCTTGCTGGAGATGGCGCCGGCGTTGGTAGCGCTGACCACGCCGCGTGCCTGGGCCTACGGGCTGCTCGGCATCTCAAAGCTTCTCCGGCGCTTCCCGGGCCATCGCAATCTGGAACAGCTGCGAGGAGAACTGTCCAATCGCTTGTTCCAACGTTGGTCTGACGCCGCCGCGCCCGACTGGATCTGGTTCGAAGACAGGCTCGGCTATGACAATGCCCGATTGTGTGAAGCTCTCATCGAAAGCGGCCATGACACTGGCAACGAGTCTCACCTTGATGCCGGCCTCGATACGCTGCGCTGGCTGATGACGCTGCAGACGGCTGAAGCTGGGCACTTTCGGCCGATCGGAACCGAAACATTTGGAAGCGACAGGCGGCGCCCGCAGCCGTTCGACCAGCAGCCTCTCGAGGCTTGTGCAGCGGTGAGCGCATGCCTTACCGCGGCCCGAGTCACCAGCGACGTCCGGTGGAAGCGCGAAGCGCGCCGGGCCTTCAATTGGTTTCTCGGGGCAAACGACCTTGGCATCCCCGTCGTGGACGTCGAACGAGGCGCCTGCTTCGATGGTCTCCATCCAGACCGGCGCAATGCCAACCAAGGCGCTGAATCGACGCTCGCATATCTTTCCGCACTGACCGCGATCCTGAGCACGGCCGAACAGGATAGCTCGTCGAGCAGAGCGGCACGCGTAGTCGAACTCTGCGCGGCCGGTACTAAGCCTCTCAGGCGGGTACCCAACGGGGTCCGAACAGGTCTTCCCGAAGACCGCCCAGAAGCTCAGCTTTCCTGTGGATGCCCAAATCCATGACGACGGTATCGGCTCAGCCGGCTGAAAAGGCCCGAGCGCTCAAAAGGTCCGCGACCGACTCCATCGGTCCGTTGGCGATGGATGCCGTACAGAAAGCTGAGGCATGAGCAGATGCGTATAGCGATGATCGGCCTCGGCAGGATGGGTGCCAATATCGCGCGCCGTCTGATGCGCGGCGGTCACGAGATCGTCGCCTATGATCGGAACCCGCCGCTGGTGGCCATGCTGGCCGGCGAAGGCGCGACCCCCGCCGCTTCGCTTGAGGAGGTCGCAGCCACGCTGGAGGGGCCGCGCATCTTCTGGGTGATGCTGCCAGCCGGACCGCCGACGGAGAGCACGATCGAGACGCTGATGGGCCTCGCCTCCCCAGGCGACATAATCATCGACGGCGGCAACAGCTTCTACAAGGACGACATCCGCCGGGCGAAGCTGTGCGCCATGAAGGGGCTCCACTATGTCGATGTGGGCACCTCAGGCGGCGTGTGGGGCCTCGACCGAGGCTATTGCATGATGATCGGAGGCGATGCTGCGACGCTCGTCAGTCTCGATCCTCTCTTCGAGGCCCTGGCACCAGGCTTCGGGACGATCGCACGCACGCCGGATCGCGGCGATCCCAACGAGGATGCCCGTGCCGAGAAGGGCTATATCCACACCGGTCCCGCCGGCTCGGGCCATTTCGTCAAGATGGTGCACAACGGCATCGAATATGGCTTGATGCAGGCCTATGCTGAGGGGTTCGACATCCTGAAGGGCAAGTCATCGGCCAAGCTGCCGGAAGACGAGCGCTTCGACCTCAACCTGACGGACATCGCCGAAGTTTGGCGTCGCGGAAGCGTCATCTCCTCGTGGTTGCTCGATCTGACCGCAACGGCGCTCGCGAAGGACCAAATGCTGGAACAATTCTCCGGCCAGGTCGCGGATTCCGGCGAGGGTCACTGGACGATCGAGGCGGCAATGGAGGAGGCAGTCCCTGCCTACGTGCTCTCAGCGGCACTGTTCGCGCGCTACCGCAGCCGCGTCGACACAACGTTCGGCGACAAGCTGCTCTCGGCGATGCGGTTCGGCTTCGGTGGCCATGTCGAGATGCCGCAATGAGCGATGCTCCGACTGCGCCCTCTGCCACCTTCGTTATCTTCGGCGCACTCGGAGACCTCGCCCGCCGCTTGCTGATACCCGCGCTCGTCAACCTCGCTCGGGCCGACTTGCTGAAGGAGGATTTGGCGCTCGTCGGTGTCAGCCATCATGACATCGACGACGAACAGCTGCGCGCGGCGCTTGACGAAGGCGTGGAGGACGATGCCAACTGGCAATGGCTCCGCAGTCGTATCCGCTATTTGAAAGGCGATTTCGCCGACCCGGCAATGTATCAGGGTCTCGGCCGCCAACTCGCCGGCAACGCGATATTCTACCTCGCCACCGCGCCGACTTTCTTCGGGACCGTCGTCAATCAGCTCGGCGATGCAGGACTGCTCACCGAGACCGATGGTTTCCGCCGCGTCGTGATCGAAAAACCGTTCGGGACCGACCTTGTCTCCGCGCAGGCGCTGAACCGGCAAATCCTTTCCCGCGCCAGCGAGTCCCAGATCTACCGGATCGATCATTTCCTTGGGAAGGAGACCGTGCAGAACATCATGGTCACACGCTTCGGCAACACCATGATGTAGGCCGTCTGGAACAACCGCTACGTTGACCATGTCCAGATAACGGCGGCCGAGGCAGTGACCGTCGGCACCCGCGGCAGATTCTACGACGCCACCGGCGCATTGCGGGACATGGTTCCCAATCATCTCTTCCAGCTACTGGCGATGATAGCGATGGAGCCCCCGATCAGCTTCGATGCCGATGCGATCCGCACGGAGAAGGAGAAGGTGATTGCCGCCATCCTGCCGATCGACCCGGCCGAGGCCATTCGCGGGCGCTATTGCTCGGGCTCAGTCGCTGGCAAGGCCGTTCCCGCCTATCTCGACGAGCCCGACGTGGACCCTGCCAGCCGCACGGAGACCTTCGCCGCACTCAAGTTGCACGTAGAGACATGGCGGTGGTCGGGCGTGCCCTTTTATCTACGCACCGGGAAGGCGCTGGCGACCCGTGATACCGAGATCGTCGTCCAATTCCGCGACGTGCCGCTGGCGCTTTTCCAGGAGACGGTGGTGGACCGGCTGCCCCCCAACCGTCTTGTGGTGCAAATCCAGCCCGACGAGGGCATCAGCCTCGAGTTTGTGGTCAAGCGGCCTGGGCTCGTCGTGAACACTGCGCCAGTGGCAATGGATTTCCGCTACCGTGACCATTTCGACGTTGGCCACCAGACCGGCTACGAAACTTTGCTGTATGACGTGCAATCCGGCGACCAGACGCTGTTTCAGCGCGCCGCGCAAATCGAAGGTGGCTGGCGCGCTGTGCAGCCGCTCCTCGATCTGTGGACGCAGGGCACTCCCGAGGACTATGCCGCAGGCAGCGCCGGCCCAGAAAGTGCGGATGCGCTGATGCACCGCTCGCATCGACGCTGGCATCACCTGGGATGAGCAGCCCTATTCGCCTGATCGTCTCCGATATAGATGGCACGCTCGTCCGCCAGGACAAAAGCCTCTCCGAAGGCGTCATCTCTGCAGTTGGACGCGCCAGAGCAGCTGGTATTGCGGTGAGCCTGATCAGTGCTCGCCCGCCCAGCGGCATGCTTTGGATCGCGAGACGGCTGGAACTCCCGGGCGTCATCGGCGCTTTCAATGGCGGCACGATCGTCGAGACGGATGGGGCTGTCATCTCGGCCGACCAACTCGATCCCGAGTGCGCCGCGCGGACGCTCGCCCTGCTCGAGCACCCAGCCGTCACGCCCTGGCTGTTCACGGGCGGCCTCTGGTACGCACGCGCGGCCGACGATGTGTACGTTCCGCGCGAGCGCCGCGCGGCAAACATCGAGCCGATAATCAGGGACAACTTCGCGGGATTGCTCGCACACACTGACAAGATCGTCGGCGTCAGCAACGACCAAGCACTCCTCGCGCGACTTGACGGCGATATCGCGGCAGCGCTCGGACGCTCTGCGACTGTCGGCCGTTCACAGCCTTACTATCTCGACATTACCGCCGCCCAGGCCAACAAAGGTGATGGCGTCGCCGCCCTGGCAGCCGCGATCGGAGTGCCGCTCGCCAACGTTGCCGTCTTGGGGGACGAGCGCAATGACCTTCCAATGTTCGCGCGCGCTGGCCTCTCAATTGCGATGGGACAGGGTCCCGACGCGGTCCGCTCAGCCGCTGACCAGGTGACTGTGTCGAACGAGGAGGACGGCGCTGCCCAGGCGATAGACAATATCATCCAGACGGAGGCTGCGAGATGATCCAGCCATTGTCGGTCGCGCCATCGATGTGCGCGACGAGGTGGCGCGCAAAAAATGTGCAGCGCCGCACGAGCCGGGCCAAAGGCGGATCCGCTGCGGCATCTTGGAAAGGCGCATCGCGTTCGGAGATCCACCAGAGCCGGCGATCGTGCCTTAGCGCCGCCTACCTGCCGAGCGACCGCACCCTGATTGGAGTCCACCGATGAAGCGACTTTTCGCCTTCGATCTCGACGGCACGCTGGCTGAAAGCAAGCAGCCGATCGACCAGAATATGGTCGAGTTGCTTGCCGCGCTGCTCGATCTCGTCGGCGTCGCGGTTATCTCCGGTGGCGACTGGCCGCAGTTCGAAGCGCAAGTCGTGTCGCTGCTGCCGAGCAGTGCCAACCTCCGGCAGCTCTTCATTATGCCGACGACGGGCACCAAACTCTACCGTTTCGAGAGCAGCTGGAAACCAGTCTATGCTGATGTGTTCGACCCCGACGAACGCCAGCGCATTCTGCGCGCGTTTGAACAGGCTCTGGACGAGATGGACCTGGCGCACGAGAAGATATGGGGCGAGCGGATCGAGGACCGCGGAAGCCAGATTACTTTCTCTGGACTTGGACAGGAGGCGCCGCTCGATGCAAAGAAAGCGTGGGATCCCGACTTCGCCAAGCGCAAGGCACTGCAGGCGGCGCTTCGATCACGACTGCCGGAATTGTCCGTCAACGTGGGAGGATCAACCTCCATCGACATTACTCGCCAAGGTATCGACAAGGCCTACGGAATGCGCCGTCTTTCCGAGGAATCCGGCATTCCGCAGTCGGCCATGCTGTTCATGGGGGACGCGATCTATCCCGGTGGCAATGACGATCCCGTTCGCGCAGCCGGAATCGACGTAATCCCCGTGCGAGACGTGGCGGAGACCCGAACCGCGATCATGGCAATCCTCGCTTGCCTCGCGCCTGATCCCGCTCTGGCCGAGCAATAACCACAGGTGCGAGATGACCCGCCGCCCGGGCGCGTCTCACGCCGGCCGGAACAAGAATTCTCCACCCGGCGGCCGACTATTCCCTGTGAGCCAAAGTGACCTACTCCATCACATCGAGGAGATTGTCGATCGATGCCGTAGCGAAGGCAGTAAAGCTGTCCGCCACGCCATAAGGGAGCAACATCGTCCGACCCTGAACAATCGCACCGCAACTGTAGACGACGTTGGGCACGTAACCGTCTCGCTCGTGGGGACTGGGGAAGAGCACCGGGCGCGGCGTGCGGGCCAGCAGCTTCGATGGGTCGTTTTTGTCGAGCAGACACGCGCCGATGCAGTAGTTTCGCACCGTGCCGACACCGTGGGTCATCACCAGCCAGCCTTCGTCGAGCTCGATCGGCGACCCGCAATTTCCCACCTGCACGAATTCCCAGGGGAACTTTGGCGTAATGAGCTTTTCGCCCCCTTCCCAGTTCAGCAGCTCATCGGAAAAATGTAGCCAGATGTTCTTGCTGTCCTGACGCCCAAGCATTGCGTACTTGCCCGCGATGCGCCGCGGAAAGAGGGCCATACCCTTTCCGCTCGAGGCGCGACCGCTCAGAACGCGCATGTCGAACGACCGAAAATCGGACGTCGTCAGCAATTCCGATCGCACTTGGCCCCCGCCGAACGCGGTATAGGTTCCATGATAGATCATGCTGCCGTCATCTTCGCAGAAGCGGACGAGGCGCGTATCTTCGATGCCTTGCGTTTGGCTTGGCAGTACCGGGAACAGCACGGTCTCCGAAATCGACCTGCCACCAGCGCAGCAAAGGCGCGCCGCTACGCCCTCACCTCTCGGACAGGTATCGATAAGGGGCGCTACCGATGTCGGACTGGCATCATCGACGACGAGCGCTCCTCCCGGCGTCCAGGTGCCAGTGCGGAACGTCACGGACGACACATGTCCCTCGCCAATTCCCCGCAACGAGATCACGAAACGGATGGTGCCTTCGGCAAGACCCGACTGGTCGGGATGGAGTACCGCGCTTGGATTGAACAAGGCGGCCGCCTCATATGCAAATTCCTCGCTGCAATAGGCACCGATCAATCGTCGTTGCGCAGCGTTCGTCCGATCAGCGCCTTTAATCCGACCGGCGATATCGTCGAATTGGCGAAGCAGCATGGCATCAACATCACGATGGTTCTCGTCCAGCGACAGCGTCACGCCTTTCAACTGGCGGGCCAACTCAGCCTCGTCGAGACCCATGATCAGGTCGACTGTCTCCTGCGTGCGGGATGGACCGTCGTCGAAGCCTCTGGGGTAACTCGGCTCAAATGGCCGGACGACAGTGCGTGATGGATCGGGTCGAAGCACGCGGTCGTAAAAGGTGAGCTTGGCGCGTTCGGTCATGCCGGCCGGTCTCCACCCAGGGCGCTGCCGCGACCAAGGAGATCTATGACCGCTTTGTGCCGGTCCCACGGTACGAGAAAACTCGCCCCGGGGTCGCGGCACGTGACCCGCCGACGTCGAGAGCCGAGGCTAACTCGATGCGAGAGCGGTTGTTCCGCGCAGGCTTTGAGCGAGCGCGCCGTCACTGGGCGCCGCCCTCGAAGTCGATCACGATCCGGCCTTCGATTTCGCCATGATGCATGCGCGCGAAGATGTCGTTGATATTCTCCAGCGTGTCCGTCGTGACGGTCGCGTGAACCTTGCCCTCGGCGGCAAAATCAAGGGCTTCCTGCAGATCGAGGCGAGTGCCGACAATGGAGCCGCGAACGGTGATCCCGTTGAGGACCGTGTCGAAGATCGACAGCGGAAAGTCGCCTGGCGGAAGCCCGTTCAACGCCACCGTGCCGCCCCGCCTGACCATGCCGAGTGCCTGCTTGAATGCGATCGGCGACACGGCGGTGACAAGTGCGCCATGGGCGCCCCCGATCTCCTTCTTGATGAATGCCGCGGGGTCGACGTTGCGCGCGTTGACGGAGAGATCTGCGCCCAGTCGCTCCGCGAGCGCGAGCTTGGCGTCGTCGATATCGACGGCCACGACATTGAGCCCCATCGCCTTGGCATATTGCACGGCCATATGCCCGAGACCGCCGATGCCCGAGATCGCCACCCAATTGCCGGGCCGTGTGTCCGTGACCTTCAGCCCCTTGTAGACCGTCACGCCGGCGCACAGGATCGGGGCGATGTCGATGAACCCGATATTGGCCGGCAGGTGACCGACATAGTTGGGATCGGCGAGAACATATTCGGCAAAACTGCCATTCACCGAATAGCCGGTATTCTGCTGGGCCTCGCAGAGCGTTTCCCATCCGCCGAGGCAATGAACACAGTGCCCGCAGGCGGTGTAGAGCCAGGGGACGCCGACACGGTCGCCCTCCTTCACATAGGTCACGCCGCTACCCACCGCGACCACATGACCGACACCCTCATGGCCGGGAATGAACGGTGGATTGGGCTTGACCGGCCAGTCCCCCTCGGCCGCGTGAAGGTCTGTATGACAAACGCCGGTCGCCGCGATCTTCACCAGGATCTGGCCCGGGCCAGGCATCGTGACCGGCACTTCCTCGATCACCAGCGGTTGGCCAAATTCGCGTACGACCGCAGCTTTCATGGTCTTGTTCATCGTGGTGTTCCTTGCAGAGGCGGCCGCGCGGATTGGCCGCGGCCTGGGTGAGCCGGGTCAAAAGAGGCCGAGGGCCGTCTCGTCGTAGCTGACCAGCAGATTCTTGGTCTGCTGATAGTGGTCGAGCATCATCTTGTGGTTTTCACGCCCGAACCCGGAGGCCTTATATCCTCCGAACGCCGCGTGCGCGGGATAGGCATGATAGCAGTTGGTCCACACCCGACCGGCCTCGATCGCGCGGCCCAGCCGATAGGCATGATTGCCGTTACGGGTCCACACACCGGCGCCCAATCCGTAGATGGTGTCGTTGGCGATCGAGATCGCGTCCTCGATCGTCTTGAACGGGGTCACCGACAGGACCGGCCCGAAAATCTCCTCCTGGAAGATCCGCATCTTGTTGTTGCCGACAAACACGGTGGGCTCGACGAAGAAGCCGTCGTCGAGCTCGCCTCCCGGACGGGCGCGCTGCCCCCCCGTCAGGCACTCGGCGCCTTCCTGCTTGCCGATGTCGATATAGCCCAGGATCTTGTGGAGCTGGTCCTCCGACGCCTGCGCGCCCATCTGCGTGAGCGGATCGAGCGGGTCGCCGACCCGGATCGCCGCGACGCGCGCGACCGCCCTTTCGACAAACCGGTCGAAGATCGATTCGTGGACCAGCGCGCGCGAGGGGCAGGTGCAGACCTCACCCTTGTTGAACGCGAACAGGGCGAAGCCTTCCAGCGCCTTGTCGAGGAAATTGTCGTCCTCGTTCATGACGTCCGCCAGGAAGATGTTCGGGGACTTTCCGCCCAGCTCCATCGTCTGCGGGATCAGGTGCTCGGCGGCATAGCCCATGATCTGCCGGCCGGTCGTCGTTTCGCCGGTGAAGGACACTTTCGCAATCCGCGGATTGGCCGCGATCGCGCGTCCGACCGACCCACCCGGTCCGGTCACGATATTGACCACCCCCGGCGGCAGGATATCGGCGGTCAGCTCGGCGAACAGCAGCAGCGAAAGCGGCGTCTGCGAGGCGGGCTTGATGACCGTGCAGTTGCCGGCCGCGAGCGCCGGGGCAATCTTCCAGGCCGCCATCAGCAGCGGGAAATTCCACGGAATGATCTGTCCGACGACGCCCAGCGGCTCGCGGAAATGATAGGCGATCGTCTTCTCGTCGATTGTCGAGATCGACCCTTCCTCCGCGCGGACGCAGCCGGCGAAATAGCGGAAGTGATCGATGGCCAGCGGCACATCGGCGGCGCGGGTCTCCCGGATCGGCTTCCCGTTGTCCATGGTCTCGGCCAGCGCGAGCAGCTCGAGATTGTCCTCGAGCCGGTCAGCCACGCGATTGAGGATCCTTGCGCGCTCGGCGGGGCACATGCGCGCCCAGCCCTCCTTCGCCCGGTGGGCAGCATCCAGCGCTGCCTCCACATCCTCTGGCGAAGACTTCGCGATCTCGGCGAGCTGCCGGCCGTTGATCGGACTATGGTCCGTAAAATATTCGCCGCGTATCGGCTCCACCCATCGTCCACCGATGAAGTTGCCATAACGCGACGGTGCGTGACCCTTCGCCCGGACGGTGTCGATCGCTTGCTGGAACATGAAACATCTCCGCTATACATGGCCCGGCGCCCAGGTGTGCGGCACCGCGGACTCAATATTCTCCCTCGCAGGAGGGCTGCGTTGCGGATGTGCGAGATGACGACTTTGCGAAGTATTGGGATTGTTACGTAGCGGCTGATAGAGCAATCCGGGGCCGGTTGGATGCGGTGTCGATCGGCAACAAGAAGCCGTGCGTCGCGACCGAACGCCGACACGGGCGTCAACGTCAGTAATAATCTGCGAGCGTCAGCAGCCGCACGATACCGGATCCGTCGACGAGCCTGAAGTGGGTGCCGGCAGGAAGGAAGCGCCAGCGCCAAAGCTGCCCACGCGTGTAGCTTGCATTGATTGGCCGCCCGTCGATACGGACGATCCGATCGCCGACCGACCAGCCGCTCTTCTCGGCCGGACTATGGACCGCGACATGGGCGACGGTCAGGGCGGAAGGCGAAACCGCCAGGCCGAAGCCTGAACGGTCTTTCAGCATCGGGAGCCTGTGTTTTGGCGGCGCCGGACGCAGCCACAGGCTTTCCGCAGTGATATCCATGATCACATCGAATTGCGCGATGAGCGGCAATCCGATGCTCCCCACCGCGCTGTCGGATTGCCAATGATCCAGCCCCGCCACCGGCACCCCGGCAATGTGCACTTCGCCGATAACAATGTCGTCCAGAACAAAGGCGGTCACAATCTGGACCCCATCAAGGCTTCCCAGCGCCGCGGTCGACCGGGCCTTGCCGGCGAGGAGGTCCTGCGCAGCGACAAAGGGGGTAGAGAGCATGAGCGCATTTGCGCTCCCGAGATCGAAAATGAGTTGCACGGGGCTCCCGCCCCCGATCGACGCTGTGACCAGCAGTTCGCTGCGAGTCCCGTGCGTCAGAGGAAGGCGACGCCAGCCGCTCCCGCCGGCAAAACTCCCCGTCGGGGCGAAGCCGATCCGGTCCTGCGTGAAGTCGAGGGCGACACAGCGCCCCGCCAAGATGTCCTCCCCCAGGACCAGATCGATCGGGCGCCCGAATGCGGACGATATCGCCGCAAGGTCGCTCACGATGGCGAACGGCAAGCGCCTGCGATCGTCGGCGACGGTGAGGGCAACGTCGCTGATCTCGGTGACCTCGACGCGGCCACCGGTGCCGCGAATGATCCGTTTCCCGGATGGGGCGATATCCAGACTCTCCACCAGGCGCGTATTGATGATCGAAGCGGCGCTTCCGCTGTCTAGAATGGCGCGGACGGGACTGCCGGCCACCTCTGCCGAGACCATCAGCGTATCGCCCATCGCGATCTCCGCTGACGTCCAGGCAAAGGAACCCCACCCATCGCCTGCGCGGGCGAGAGACGTCAGAGGGAAGCCAGCCGACGAGGCGCCCAGGAGCGACGCGGCGGACAGGCCGCGGGCGAGAAGCGTCCGGCGATGCATCCTGTGATAAGCGTCCGCGTCGTTTTCCAATCTGCCCTGCCTGCTTCTGGAAAACCGCCCCGTTCGATCGACGCCGCACAGGCGGTCTCATTGCCCGGCATGATCGTTCGCATGCTGCGCCGGCGGCAGGCATCCGTAACAAAACGTATATTTCCCGAACGGCTCGAACGGCACTTCTGCTGGCATCTTCAAACGGATCGAAATCTTGCGGTCCCCACGTCCAATTCTTCGAGGAGCCAAGTCATGCAGAATATTTTCCGTAGCAAAGCTGGCCTGATCGTCCCCGCCATCGCTGCGCTTGTCGCGCTCTCGGCGACGCAGGCTTGGGCGGATGAGGCCCCGCCGGTGCCGGCAAAAGTCGTCAAGCACCAGAACCACGAGGCGCATCAGGCCCATCAGGCAGGGATGAAGCATGGCGCGAGACAGATGCATGACGAGATGATGCACGACCATCAGATGGGCGTGAACGCGTCGGGCGGCATGCAGATGGGATGTGGCGGGGCGGCCGGGTGCAAGGACAAGATGCCGATGGCGCCCAAAGCGAAGCCGGACCAGGCGCCGCCCGCCGCCAGCATGCCCGCCACGCCGATGAGCGACGACATGTAGGAAGCGCGGAAGTGAAGGGCCGACAGCGTTGGCGAGACAGATGCGAGGGTCCGGCAGATACGGATGTCTCCACCGGACGCTGATCCTGCGCGCCTTTCACTTCCTCGGCCGGGTTTCATGCGCCCCTGACCCCGCCTGCCCGGTCGGCCGTCTCTGCGACCATGCCCCCGCGGGGCAATCGGCTCCGCGGCGTCTCTTCAGGTCTGGTTCCGAAAGTTCAAATTGATGCGGACTCTACTTCCCCCGCTTGCCGATACGACCACCGGTCGCCGAGGCTTCGTGCAAGGTCTTTTGCTCGCGACAGCCCTTGCCACGCTGGGTTGGCCCGCGCACGCGCTCGCGGCACCGGCGGTGAAGACGCCGGACGTGCTGAGCGGCACCGAGATCGATCTCGACATCAGCCGGGTCACGGTCAACTATTCCGGAAAAGCGAGCGTCGCCACGGCCGTCAACGGGAGCGTGCCGGGCCCGCTGATCAGGCTGCGCGAAGGCGACGCTGTAACGATCAGGGTCAAGAACAGTCTGGATGAAATGACCAGCATCCATTGGCATGGCCTGATCCTGCCGACGGACATGGATGGCGTGCCAGGGATCAGCTTTGGCGGAATAGCGCCGGGCGAAACCTTTACCTACCGCTTTGTCGTGAAGCAGAGCGGCACCTTCTGGTACCATGCTCATACATTGGCGGAGCAGACGGGCCTTTATGGCCCGATGATCATCGAATCGAAGAGCGAGACGCCCCTCGCCGCCGACCGCGACTATACGGTCATGCTCAGCGACTGGACGGACGAGGCTCCGCTTCAGGTCTATCTGAACCTGAAGAAGATGAGCAGCTATTATAATTTCGCGCAGCCGACCGCCGGCGATTTTGCGCGCGATGCCGGCAAGCTCGGGCTGGGCGGTGCTTTGTCGAAGCGCGCGATGTGGAACAAGGCGCGCATGAATCCGACCGATCTGAGCGACGTGTCCGCCGCCACCTACACCTATCTCCTGAACGGCGCGCCCTCCGCCAGGCACTGGACGGGCATCGCGAGCAAGGGCGAAAGGGTTCGCCTGCGCTTTATCGGCGCCGGAACCGCCACCTATTTCGACGTTCGGATTCCCGGCCTGATGCTCACGGTCGTCGCCGCCGACGGACAACCCGTCGAGCCGGTCGACGTGGATGAATTCCGGATCGGACCCGGTGAAACCTACGACGTCATCGCGACCATCGCGGACGACAAGGCCTATGCGATCTTCGCCCAGTCCATGGATCGCACCGGCTTTGTCCACGGCGTGCTCGCGCCGCGTGACGGCATGAGCGCGGACATTCCCCCGGTCGATCCGCGCTCCTGGCTCGATCCGATCGACATGATGGGTGGGATGGCCGGGATGGCGGGGATGGGACCGGCCGGTCACGACCATGGCATGGTCGAGACGACACCCAAAGCCCGCCATGCGCGTACCGAATATGGTGCCAATACCGACATGCGCGTCGACTTTCCGCGTACCAATCTCGATGATCCCGGCGTCGGGCTGCGGCGCAATGGGCGCCGGACCCTGACCTATGCGGATCTGAAGACAGCAGGGCCGGCGGCAGACCCCCGCGAACCGCAGCGCGAGATCGAACTCCATCTGACCGGCAACATGGAACGCTTCGTGTGGGCATTCGACGGCGTGAAGCTCAACGATTCGAAGCCCCTGCATTTCACCCCGAACGAACGGCTCAGGATCATCCTCGTCAACGATACGATGATGACCCACCCGATGCACCTGCACGGGATGTGGAGCGATCTTGAATCGCCCGACGGACAGTTCCAGGTCCGCAAGCACACCATTTCGGTGCAACCGGCCCAGCGCGTGGCCTTTCGCGTGACGGCCGACGCGATGGGCCGGTGGGCCTTTCACTGCCACCTTCTCTACCACATGGCGGCGGGCATGTTCCGCGAGGTGGTCGTGGCATGACAAGCTCGCGCTCAACTTGGTTGCTGGCTCTCACCGGGCTCGCGATGACCACCATCACCGAACCCGCGCTCAGCCAGCAGGTGAAACCCGCGGGCAACGCCGAGGCCGCCAGCTCCAATGATCAGGCCATGCCGCCGGATATGCAGATGGGCGACCAGCAAAAAGATGGCAGCAGCGCGCCCCCGATGAACATGCCCGGCATGGACATGAGTGGCGGAAAGCCCGGCGCCGATGCGCGCGACCCGGACGCTTATTCCGACGGCTACAGGAATTCGACGCTGCCCGGCTATGAGATGGCCGACAAAATTTCGGTGGCCAAGGTGCTCGTGGATGAGCTCGAGTTCCTCACGAACAAGCAAGGCCAAGGCATCAGCTGGTCGGGTCAGATTACCAATGGCCCGGACAACGACAAACTCTTGCTGCGGAGCCAGGGCCTGAAACAATCCGGTGAGCGGCTTGATCCGGAATCCTCGGTCGAGGCGTTCTGGTGGCACGGACAGCGCCCGTTTTGGGGAACGATCCTTGGCGTGCGTCAGGACATCGGCCCGGGAGCCCATCGCTGGATCGCCGGGGGGATCGAGGGCCTGGCCCCCTATTGGTTCGATGTCCAGCTGACCGGCTACGTTGGAGACGATGGCCGTCTCGCGGCACGTCTGAAGGCATCCTATGACGTGCTGCTCACCAACCGCCTCATCCTCGTACCGCAGCTGGAATCGAACGCCTACAGCAAGGCGGCTCCCGAGCGCGGGCTCGGCGGAGGCCTGAGCAACCTCGAGCTCGGCTTGCGGATGCGCTACGAGATTCACCGAAAAGTCGCTCCCTATGTCGGCTTTGTATGGGAGCGCTCCTTTGGTGAGACGGCGGATTTTCGTCGCCTTGCTGGCGAAAATCCCACCGAACACCGGTTTGTGGCTGGCTTACGGATCTGGTGGTGAGACGCGCGCTGAACCGCAGCGGCTAAACTTTTTGGAAAGGACCAAATCATGCTTGATCGTCGCGCCGTCATCGGTTCGGGACTCACCTTCGCGGCGCTTACCGGGGCTGTCGCCGCGGCAGGCCCGGCCATCGCGGCGCCAAGGAAGCGTGGTGACGGCATGATGACGCTCGACGAGTGCGTCGACAGCTGTATCGCATCGCACCGCATGTGCCTGGAAACCGCGCGATACTGCACCGAGCAAGGCGCACCGGCTCATATCGAGGCGACGCACATCGCTTTGCTTCTGGACTGCGCGGAGCTCTGCCAGACAACCGCCAATTCCATGCTGCGCCGATCGCCGCAGCATGCCCTGTTGTGCGACGCCTGTGCCCGGATGTGCGAAGCCTGCGCGCGCGATTGCGCGAAGATCTCCGGCGACGCCCGCATGCAGGCCTGCGCCCAGACCTGCAGGGATTGCGCGGCGAGCTGCAAGGAAATGGCCAGTATGGGAATGTGATCTGGCCGGTCACCGCTTGCCTCCGGATCCGCACCCGACGTTCATTCCGCAAGCCACGCGACCGGCCAATCAGCCGCGGGCACGATCGTGCCAGATTTCCGCTGCGGACCGCATGTTTGCCGGCCCCAGGCCACCCGTCTGAGCCAGCAACAACTTCCCGGCGCTTTGCGTTCTGGCGCAACAGCATCTGGCATATCCGTCCCGCACTCATAGGGCGCCGCATCCGAGCCGGCATAAGCACGAGAAGCATTCGTATATTTCCGTAGAGACCCGGCGCGACCCAATTGCGACTTTCAATGCATGGAGGCGGTCATGAACGAGTGCGATATTCCTTACTTGCTACGGCGCGTGCGCGCCCACCGGTCACAGGCAGCGGCGGCGAATTGCCCCGAGGCGCGCTTGATCCACCGACGCTTCGTCGAGAATTATCAGCATTTGCTGGTGGGAATACGGCGGGACCAACTTCGTGAGCGAGGCGACCGGGGAAGCCAGCCTTGTGCTGAACGCGCCTGCCTTTGCGAAGGGCAAGACCCGGAAATGGCCCAGAGCCGTCGCGCAACATCCGCAGCCGCCGCAGCGGGTGAACGTGGAGAAAATGAGGCGGTCCCAGCCATTCGGTACAAGCCGGCCAGCGTACTGGTCCATCACGACCTGACCGCCCTTGGCCGACAGAGCGTTCCTGAAGCCCCTCAGCTTTTCAACGCGAACGTAACTGTCGCGACGGCCAGTGCTGCGACGGCGGCACACCAACGCATCAACCCTGCCGACCGCCAGGCTCAAGCGATGGCGATGGACGCCACAGCCTGAATGGCGCCATTGAGGTTGCCGCTGGATATGCTCTGATGGACTGGACCAACGCCACGCCGCTCGCTGCCTTGACGGGGGGAATATTGATCGGATTGGCGTGCGCGATCATGTTGCTCGGCCTCGGCCGGATAGCGGGCGTGAGCGGCCTCGCCGCGCGTGCCTTCGCCCTCTCACAGACTGGCCCGCCCTGGAGCATCGCTGCGGCTTTCATTGTCGGCCTGCCGTTCGGAGCGGGGATCGTGAACCTGATCTCAGGTCCGGTAATTGCCCGTTTTCCATCCTCGCCGGCGGTGGTCCTGATCGGCGGGCTGCTGGTCGGCTTCGGTACCCGGATGGGCAGCGGCTGTACCAGCGGCCACGGCGTGTGTGGCCTCTCCCGCCTGTCAGCGCGATCGATCGTAGCAACTTTGAGCTTCGTGAGCTTTGGCTTCGCGACCGTCGCGGTGATGCGCGTGCTAGGCGTTTCGTGGTGAGGGTCCGCATCCCTATCGCACTCATTGCCGGGCTCCTGTTTGGCGCAGGACTCGCCTGTTCCGGCATGTCAGATCCGACCCGCGTGCGTGCCTTCCTCGATCTGTTCGGAGGCCGCTGGGACCCTACGCTTGCTTTCGTGATGGGAGGCGCCATCGCCCCGATGGCCTTGGCCTGGGTGATCCGGCGGCGGATGGAGACGCCACTTGCCGACAGCCGCTTCTCGCTGCCGGATGCCCGCGAGATCACCGCGCGCCTGATCGGCGGTAGTGCAATCTTCGGGATCGGCTGGGGAATTGCCGGCCTCTGCCCCGGTCCGGCGATTGCGGACCTTGCCATCCGCCCGACGCTTGCCGCGCCCTTCGTGATCGCGATGCTGGCAGGGTTCGCGGTGCACCGCTTCATCGATCGCCCGAAGATCTGAATCGGAGCCGGCCCTTTGATGTACTTTGACGACGGAGCGAACGAGAGGCGCCTCAATCTTTCAACCGTAACGTCATCGCCGTGACCGCCAACGCGGCGGCAGCGGCAAGCCACAGCATCAAATGCTCCGACGCGCTTGCCCATCCAGTGACGATCGACGCCGCAGCCTGACTGGCGCTCACCGCCGCGTACTGGAGCGCAAGGCCCGAACCCTGCGTGCCCGGAGACGCTTTCGACGTCAGATAATTGGTGAGCAGCTTCAGCGTCGCGGTGCTCCAGCCGGCGAGCAGAAATACAGGCACGAGCACCCACAAGGTCCGGGCGAAGACGGCAATGATCAATGCGGCGGCCAGCCCGGCGAGCATTGGCCGCAACAGCCAGGCCGCGCCGACCGTGACTCTGCGCCCTGTGAACGGGACGAGCTGCGCCACCAGCATCGCTGCACCGCACAGAGCGAACAGCATCGAGACGTTCTCGCGGAACAGATCCCGCGCGCCCGATCCAAGCGACAACGTCAGATGCAGAACGGTGAGGCACCCGGACGCAATGGCCGAGATCAGGAGCAGCGGGACAAGCGCCTCACGCGCTTTCGGGCGTGGAACGCTGCCGACCGGACCAGTGGCACTTTCCCGTGAAACCAGAAGAAGACCGGGCATGGCGATCGCGCTCAATGCAGCTGGCGCCAGGAATGGCGACGTTGCTCCGAGCGCCACCGAAATTTCTCCAAGGAGCGGGCCGGTCAGGTCGCCCGCGAAGACCAGGGCGTTCAGCCAGGTGAACTGACGCGCTCGCCGAACCAGATCTGGTGAACGATCGGCGACCATCGCAAATGCCGTCGGCACGACGGCCGCCGCAAACACGCCATTGAGCAACCGCAAAACATAGAGTCGCTCGAATCCGACCGCGGAATACAACGCCATTGTCAGGCTGAAACCCAACAGCCCCACGACCAGGATCGGCCACCGTTTCCACCGGTCGGAAATCCAGCCCCATAACGGCGCCGAGAGACACCCTGCGATCTGGGAAACCGTGACCAGGGCGACGACAAGGCGCCCTCTCGCGAGGGCACTCGCGTCCGGAGACATTTGACCCACCATTTCTGGCAGGAATGGCAGGACGACGCTATTACCCAGGGCAACCGCCGTGGCCGCGAAGAGAAGAACGACGAAGCCAAGTTCGCCCCGATCGCGCGCCGCTTCGATGACCGTGGCGGGCAAGCTCGCCTCCATATGCTACGACCCGGCCATGAATACCCGGATCGCGCTGGCCCCGCCCTTGCAGTCACCAGGGCCGGGCGCGCCCGCGAAGAAGATCGCACGCGGAATCGCGCGCATATCCACCATCAGAAGGCGGCGGAGAAAATGCCTTGTGGGACGAGCGCCGGTCCCGGGAAGGTGCGAGGATGTCGCAGAGGTTCCGATCACGGCGCGATATTCCATTTCCCTAGCAGTGATCGCTGCCAACTTTCCGCCCGGCGGAGATTACTTCGCCGATGGTCTGTACCAGCACACCATCGCGCAGAGGTTTCTCGAGCACAGCGGCAAAGCCCGCTTCCTGCGCGCTTTCGGCGAGCTTATCGGCGTAATGCGCCGTGATCAGGATCGCCGGCCCACACCAGCCCGCCGACCGAAGCTTCCTCAGGATCGAAATGCCGTCGATGTCCGGCATAAGATAATCGACCACGAGGCAATCGCCCGATTGCGTTTGCGGATCGAGCAGCAAGGCAGTGCCACTCGCATAGGACAGGACGCCAAAGCCGCGGGACCGCAACAAGAGATGAAGGGACCTGCGTACCGAGACATCGTCGTCAGACAACAGGATCAGGGCCGCTTTCTCGCTCGTTTGGTGATCGATAACGCCCATGACCGACGATGCTGCCTCTTCGCTGATCCACCCTCGGATCCTGGGCATGCATCGCAAATGAACAGGAGGCCGTCGCTACGTAGTGATCCCAAGCTCACGATTCCGGCGCATCGCCCAATCCGGCCGAAAACGCGATCCTCAGCGCGTCCGACAGGCTATGCACTTCGAGCTTGGTCATGAGGTTCGCCCGATGAACTTCCACCGTTCGAGTCGATATGTCGAGATCATAGGCGATGGTCTTGTTGGGAAAGCCGTTGGCGAGGCCGATGAGAACCTCTCGTTCGCGAGGCGTGAGCACGGCGACCCGCACCCTCGCCTCCGCCTCTCGAAGCGACCGCGCGTCGGACTTATCGAGCCTCGAGAAAGCCACGCCGATCGAGGCCAGGAGCGCGGTCTTCTCGAACGGCTTCTCCAGGAAATCGACCGCCCCTGCCTTCATGACGCGAACCGCGATCCCGACATCGCCATGCCCGGTCAAAACGATCACCGGCATGGTGACACCACGCTCTGCAAGCACCTCCTGGACCTCGAGCCCGTCCATGCCGGGCATGCGAACGTCAAGCAGAATGCATCCCGGCTCAGCGGTCTTGACGGCTTTCAGAAACGCAATGCCGGAGGCATAGGTCTGGACGGCGAATCCCGATGTCTTCAGCATGAAGCCGGCCGACTTGCGGATGGATTCTTCGTCATCGACCAAATGGACAATACGTTTAGGCGTCATGCTCATCCTCCGGGCGGGCCTGCATCAAGGTGAAATGAAAAGCAGCGCCTCCGTTCGGCGCGCCGTCGGTCCAGATCCGGCCGCCATGGGCTTCGATGATCGTTCGACAGATCGAAAGGCCAAGGCCCATGCCGTCGGTCTTGCTGCTCACAAAGGCTTCGAAAAGTTGGGGCGCGACCTGCTCGGATATGCCTGGGCCCGTGTCCGCCACGGACACCTGAACCATTGCCTTCGGCCGCCGCCGCGTCGTGATCGTGAGGTCGCGAATGGCGACCTGCGCCATCGCCTCGACCGCATTGCGGATCAGATTCACGAGGACCTGCTGAACCTGTATGCGATCGGCGAGCACCGGCGAGGCCGCCGGATCAAAATCGAAAAAACTGCGAACGCCTCGTTCACGGGCGCCGACAAGGCCGAGAGCAGCGGCTTCCTCAATCAGCCGCGGCAAATCCTCGATCCGCTTCTCGGTCTCCCCTCGCGCCACGAAATCACGAAGTCTTCGGACGATATGCCCCGCGCGGTGGGACTCCTTAGCTGCCTCGTCGAGCGCGTCGCGCACGATCGCGACGGTCTCGGCATCGGGATCGACAAGCAGGTCGCGCGTCGTTTCCAGATAATTGGCGATCGCGGTAAGCGGCTGGTTCAACTCATGGGCCAGCGTCGACGCCATCGTGCCCATCGCGCTGAGGCGCGAGACGTGAATCAATTCGGCTTGCAGCTCCTTGAGCTGCAGTTCGTTGCGGTCGCTTTCTGTCAGGTCGTGAATGAAGCCCGTGAAGACGCGGTGGCCACGGTGACCGGCCTCTCCGATCGAGAGTTCCATCGGAAAGGTGGTACCGTCCCGCCGTTGGCCAACGACGATCCTGCCAATACCGATGATCCGCCGTTCGCTCGTCGACAGATATCGGCCGATATAGGAATCATGCCGTTCACGGTCCGGGGACGGCATGAGGCTGCTCACATTGGCGCCGAGCACCTCTGCTTCCGAATATCCGAACAAGCGCTCGGCCGCGGCGCTGAAGGACGTTATCAGCCCGCGCTCATCGATGATGACCATGGCATCGGGAACTGTATCCAGGATCGACTGGAGATGCTGCTCGCGGGCAACGATCGCTTCCTTGGTCGCGGCTTCATCGGTCGTGTCGCGCAGGATCTTGCCATAGCCGCTCAGCTGGCCGGCCTCATCGTGGAGCGCCGTCGTCGTCAGAAGGGCGAGGAACTCCGACCCGTTTTTCCGAACGCGCCAAGACTCTTGCTCGACCCGGCCAAGCTGCTCCACCTGCGCGAGGTGCCTATCCGCAACGCCCGCCGCGATATCTTCCGCGCAATACAGGAACGAATGGTGTTTCCCGATCGCATCGGAGCTGGCCCATCCCGTAATTTCTTCACAGCCGGCGGTCCAAACTGTCACGAGGCCCTTAGGGTCAAGCGCATAGACGGCGTAATTTGGCGCGCTCTTCACTACCTGAATGATCGTGCCCGAATCGGGATCGAGGCCATTCGCCTTTTGGCTCTCAATCATGCCCCCATCCATCTCCCCGTCATCCACAGTCAAACAAGGTTAGAATGGATTTGCGGACAGGCGCCGACAGCCGTCGGAGGCAGGGTTTCTGCCATCGTTCCCACCATGCACCCGGCGAGCGAAAATCGGCGTTGGCTTTCGAAACGAGACATCAAGCGTGGCTCCCCATAACTCTATACGCAGGAGCAGCGGTTACCCCTCACGCTCCGTTTCCCCGGTCACGGCGTCCGAGCTATCGGGCTGCGCCAAGATCATCATTGTGGACCTTGGACCATAGTCCTGGGTCAAGCGATATTGACGAGCCTAAAACGGCAGCGCCTGGAGAGTTCATGCTGTCACGAAGATGTCGCTGGACGAGAGTGGCACGGCCAGGCGTTGCCGTCCGAGCGACAGGGGCCACCGGCGTTGGCCGCGTCCGTGAGATGCACCCGCTCCTGGCAGGCTTTGGGCGACGCACCCGGATTGAATCAACCGACCGTGAATTGCCCCATCATGCCTTCATCCTCATGTTCCAGGATATGGCAGTGATACATAAAAGGTGCTTTGGTGGCCGGCTGGTCGAACCGGACCAACAATTCTACCGCCTCCTTCACGACGATCGTATCGCGAGGCCCCTGATCGAGAAGGTCCGGGTCGTCGCCATCGCGGCGTAGCACGTCGAAATGCACGCCGTGGATATGGAAGGGATGCGCCATCTTCTTCCCGGAGACTTTCCATATCTCGACGTCCCCGAGACCGACTTCCTCGTCGATGCGATCAATGTCGAACGGCCTGTCGTTGATCGCGTATGCGCCGTCATCGCTGTCCATCATACCGCCCATCGACATATTGAGCACGAAGCGCCGGCGCCTTACGGCCGCTTCAGGATCTGGTACGGTGCGTGCCGCCAGGAGCAGTGGTACAGCGGCTGCGGCCCGCCCGCCCAAGCCCGGGCGCGGTGAGAAGGTCAGCACCGTCTCCGTCGTTGAAGCGTCGTCTTCATCGTCGTGATGGTCGCCCATCATTCCCATACCTCCCATCATCCCCATCATCGACGCGCTCGCATCTTGAGCGGTGACCAGAGCGACCGGCTTGCCATCGGCGAAGCTTACCAATATCTCGGCACGCTGGCCGGGTGCCAGGGTGAGGGCCTGCAGTTCGACGGACCTCGCCAGGAGACCGCCCTCGGTGCCGATCCAATGAAACGTCCGGTCATCGCTGAACGAAAGCTCATAGATGCGGGCGTTCGAACCGTTCACGAGCCGCAACCGCACCAGGCGGTCCGGAACATCGGCCCGAGGCGTGGGTGCGCCATTGACCAGAATCGTGTTGCCACGGCGGCCCTGCGAAGCAACCATCATGCCGGTCGGCATGACCAGCCGGCCATCCTCGAATTGCCGGTCCTGAATCAGGACGGGCAGATCATCAACGCCATAGTCCGACGGCAGTCCAAGGCCCTGCTCTTCCTCATCCGTCACAACCAGCATGCCCGCGAGCCCCGAATAGACTTGCTCACCCGTCAACCCATGCGCATGCGAGTGATAGAAGAGGGTCGCCGCCGGCTGGCGGATCGGCAGCGTAGGACGCCAGGTCGCACCGGGAGCGATCAGCTGGTGCGGGCTACCGTCCAGTTCGCCCGGCACGAGCAGCCCGTGCCAGTGAACCGTTGTGTCAGCCGACAGGCTGTTGCCGACGGTCATCGTCACATCGTCGCCGCGGTGAACCCGCAGCGTCGGGCCGAGATAGCTACCATTGTACCCGAGCGTGGCGCTTCGCCGGCCAGGGAAGAACGTGGTCTCGCCTTCCTGTGCTCTCAGGTTGATCAGCTGGCCGTGTTGGCGCGCGTCGACCAGGCGCGGGATCGGAAGCGTCCCGGCACGCTCGGGCGAACCGAATTTTCGCGTACACGCCGCCGCCAGGAGCAGACCCCCGCTCGCCAGCAACGTCCGCCGGTTCAGTAACATCATGACCGCCTCCTGGTTGGCGCGGAGCGCCTGCTTTGCTAAATGCGAATTCAGCGAGCCACCAGCTGATCGAGGATCGGGCATCCCGACCGGTCGTCACCACCGCATCGATCCGCGAGATCGAGCAGCGGCACGCGCGTCGTCTGGAGCTTGCGAGCCTGACAGCTGTTCGGCGCGCGTGATGGGCAAGCGACATGACCTCGGCCTGGAGCGCTCGAAATCGCTCCAAAGGGAGAGGGAGACGAGATCCGCGATCTCCACGATAGGAAAACCGAGATCGCGAGCGATCGCGCGATAAAATGGCAACTGGTGGGCGGGAAACGAACAGTCGCGATAACCCGTTATCGCTGCGAAGCCTGGTTCGCATCAGGGCGATCTTCTCATAGTGCCGGATCACCCGCGGTGATACACTGCTCCGCCGGTGCGTGACCGAAGGATCAACACGCGGCCTCACCGCCGCCCCCTTCCATGGCGATTGATAAGAGCGACCGTATGATCGGCGATCACGCGCTCCTCATCAGTGGGAACGATCCGCACGATCACTCTGCTATCTGGCGCGCTGATGACAGGCGCATTCGATGCATTTGCGTCGAGATCAAGAATGACGCCAGTCCAAGCTAAGCGCTCGCAAATCGCAGCCCTAATCTCTGAATCATTCTCGCCAATGCCGGCGGTGAAGACGAGACCGTCGAGACCGCCGAGCGCGGGAATGAGAGCGGCGGCCTGACGGCCAGCTTGCTGGACGAAAAGGGCGACCGCCTCCTTCGCTTCCGGCGCGTCGCTTGCATGCAACGTACGCATATCGCCTGAAATCCCGGACACACCGAGTAAGCCCGACTGCTCATAGAGCAACGTCTCCACCGCCTGTGCGGCCATACCGACCTGAGTCTGAAGATGAAGCACCACGCCGGGGTCGATCGCGCCCGAGCGCGTGCCCATCATCAATCCGTCAAGCGCCGTGAAGCCCATCGTCGTATCGACGCTCGCCCCGGCACGCATTGCGCACATGCTCGCACCGTTGCCTAGGTGCGCGGCGATGACGCGGCCTGCGGCCAGAGCAGGGTCGATCTCGCGAAGGCGGCCCGCAATGTATTCATAGGACAAACCGTGAAAGCCATACCGGCGCACGCCCTGGCCGTGAAAAGCGCGCGGAATCGGCAGGCGCGTCGCCAACGGCGGCATGCCATGGTGAAACGCGGTATCGAAGCAGGCGATCTGCGGCAGCAAAGGCGCCAGCAGGCGCAAGGCCCGGACCGCGGCGAGGTTATGCGGCTGATGGAGCGGCGCCAATGGGATCAAGGCATCGAGCGCATCCAGCAAAGTATCATCGATGATCTGCGGCGCGGCGAAGCGCACGCCGCCATGGACGATACGATGGCCGATCGCGGCGACCTTGCGGTCTCCCAATTGGGTTGCCGCCCAGGCAAAGAGGTCCTCGAGCAGATTCTCGTGCGAGAGTGCGTCCCCGCCCGGCCACGTCTTTTCCACGATGGTCTCGCTGCCCGCGTCGCGCGCGACGAGCCGGGGGCTAGTGCCGATACCCTCGATCTTGCCGCCCGCATCGAAGTCGAGCTGTCCGCCCGACAAGCGATAGAGCGCGAACTTGATGCTCGACGAGCCGGCATTGAGACTGACGATCGCCTTCATGCCGGCTTCGCTATCGGGCCGGGCGTGGCTCTGGGGGCGGCCCGCGCCAGCAACAGCGCGATTGCGCATGACGCTACGCTGGTGCGGAGCGAATCCGCCCGGCTGGTGAGAATGATGGGTACCCGCGCGCCCAGCACCACGCCGGCCGCGTCCGCGCCGCCGAGAAAGGTCAGCTGCTTGGCAAGCATATTGCCGGCTTCCAGATTGGGAACGACGAGGACTTCGGCGCGCCCTGCAACGGGGGAGACGATGCCCTTGTCCTTTGCCGCCTTCTCGCTGATCGCGTTGTCGAAGGCGAGCGGACCGTCAAGGACGCCGCCGACGATCTGTCCGCGATCGGCCATCTTGCACAAGGCGGCCGCATCGAGCGTCGAGCGGATCGCCGGATTGACCGTCTCCACGGCAGACAAGATCGCGACCTTCGGACAGGCGATGCCGATGACATGCGCGAGGTCGATCGCATTGCGGATGATATCGGCCTTGTCTTCCAGGCTCGGATCGATGTTGATCGCCGCGTCGGTGATGATGAGCGGCGCCGGATGCCCGGGGACGTCCAGCAGATAGGCATGACTGATGCGGCGCTCGGTTCGCAGGCCCGTCGCAGCCGGAACGACAGCACCCATAAGTTCGTCGGTGTGCAGCGATCCCTTCATCAGCAGCAGTGCTTCGCCCGAGCGGACCAGTTCGACCGCACGCGCCGCGGCGGCATGGCTGTGGGGCACGTCGATCAGGCGGAGGGCACCGATATCCTTGCCGGCGTCCTTGGCAGCCACACGGATGCGAGCCTCGGGGCCGATCAGGATCGGCACGATCAGGCCGGCTTCGGCAGCGGCTGCCGCAGCCAGGATCGCGGCGGTGGTGCAGGGATGTGCGATCGCCGTGGGAACGGGCTCGACGCTTCTCGTCATCTCGATCAGCCGGCGGAAGCCGTCATGATCCGAGAGCTGGATATCGGGCAGCGCCATGCGCGGGCGCCTTACTTTCTCGGTTGGCGCTTTGACCTCAGCCTCGCCGTTGATCACCTCCTCGCCGGCCTGGTTGATGCAGCAACAGTCGAAGACGACGATATGATGCTTGGCGCGCTTCTCGCGTACCGTGACCGACGCGACAATCGTATCCCCCAACCCTACGGGTCGCTTGAACCGAAGGCTCTGGCTCAGATAGATCGCGCCCGGCCCAGGGAGCTGCGTGCCGAGCACGGCCGAGATCAGACCACCACCCCATAGGCCGTGCGCGATCACCCGCCCGAACATGTCGCCGGCGGCATATTCGGCATCGAGATGGGCCGGATTGACGTCGCCCGAAACCAGGGCGAACAGCTGAATGTCCTGCTCGCCCAAGGTCCGCGTGACGCTCGCCGTCTCACCCACGACGATCTCGTCGAAGGTCCGGTTCTCGATCATTTTGAGGCTGCCCATTGCTCAGCGCTCCAGCACATAATGGCCGGGTGCATCGCAGAGCGCTACGAGGCCCCTGTCCGGATTACCCATCGGCGGCGGGGCCTGCGGCGCGCCGGAATGATCGCCGAGCCAGGCCACCCAGTCCGTCCACCATCCCTCGCGCGCCTCGGCCTGGTCCAGCCAATCGTCCGGATCGAGCGCGGGGCGGTCGAGGACGCGGGTCGCGACATGATAGCTGCGGTGGCGATGCCCGGGCTCGGACACGATGCCGGCATTGTGGCCGCCGCTGGTCAGGACGAAGCGGATCTCGGCGCTGCTCAGCCAGTGCAGCTTGTGGACCGACCGCCACGGCGCGACAAGATCGCGCTCGGTCCCCACCACGAAGATCGGCTGACGCAGCGACGAGAGCGTGATCGTGCGCCCTTCGACCTTGAACCGGCCTTCGGCCAGATCGTCGTCGAGAAAGAGCGTGCGCAGATATTCGCTGTGCATGGCGTAGGGCATGCGGGTGCCGTCCGCATTCCATGCCATCAGGTCGGTCATGGGTTCGCGCTCGCCCATCAGGTAGGTGCCGAGGATGTGCGACCAGATCAGGTCGTTGGACCGCAATATCTGGAAGGCGCCGCCCATCTGGCTACTGTCGAGATAGCCACGGCTCCACATCATATTGTCGAGCAGGTTGAGCTGCGCCTCGTCGATGAACAGGCCGAGCTCGCCCGGCTCGCTGAACTCGGTCTGCACCGCGAACAGGCTGAGCGATGCGAAGCGTTCGTCGCCGTCGCGAGCCATGGCCGCCGCCGTGATCGCCAGCAGCGTCCCGCCCAGGCAATAGCCGACGCCGTGGACCTTGTCCGAGCCCGTGATCGCTATGACCGCGTCGAGCGCCGCCATCGGCCCGAGGCGAAGATAGGCGTCGATATCGAGGTCGCGGTCCGCGCTCTGGGGATTGTGCCAGGACAGGACGAACACGGTATAGCCCTCGGCCACCAGCCAGCGGATTAGCGAGTTCTCCGGCGACAGGTCGAGAATGTAATATTTCATGATCCAGGCGGGAACGATGAGGATCGGCTCGGGGCGGACAATCCCGGTCGTCGGCGCATATTGGATGAGCTCGACCAGCGCGTTGCGGAACACCACCTTGCCGGGCGTGATCGCCACCGTCTCCCCGGCGCGGAACGCCTCAGTCCCTACGGGCGGCTCGCCTCGGGCGCGCCGCTCCGCATCCTCCATCCAATGCTTCGCACCCTCGACCAGGCACTCACCACCGGACTCGATGATCTTGCGCTGGAGCACGGGATTGGTCGCGAGGAAGTTGGTGGGCGCGATGACGTCGAGCATCTGCCGTGCCGCGAACGCCACCATCTCTTCATGATGCCTGGACACGCCGCTGATGCCGGTGGTCGCCGCATGCCACCATTGCTGGGTGAGAAGGAAGGATTGCGAGATCAGGTCGAAAGGGAACTGCCGCCAGGCCGGATCGATAAAGCGCCGGTCCTGCGGTAGCGGCTCGATCGCCGGCGCGGCATCGACCTGCCCCACACGTCGCACGGCATAATCGGCAATCCGCTGGACCTTTCGCCCTGCCTTGCCGGCAAGCTGCAGCCGCTTGCCCGGCGATATGGTGAGATGAGCACACCAGTCCAGCCACGCCTGCATCATTGTCACCGGCGACAGGCCAGAGGTCATCTGCGCGATTGCCGCGGCCGAGGCATGGTCGAGCGTCCGAGCGATGCCGTCGAGTGGGTCGCACTTGGCACAGTCTGCGGACGTATCGATCATGCAGCGTTTCTCCGGGGGACGTCGCGGCATGCCCGGCATGGCTCGAAACAACATTACGTGATGTCCCCAGATGCTTGTCCGTTAACGAGCGCACGCGCATAATGCCTGCCATGTCTCTCGAGGCGGGGCTCTCCCAAACCGCCCGTCTCGGTGACCCCTCAGGCTCCAGAGGGCCACCGCCAGTCGCGAACGGCAGGCATATCGATCCCGTGTGCCGCGATGTACCGCTTGTGCTCGACCAGCTGATCATCGATCGTCTGCTTGGCGTAGGCGGCCGCGCTATCGGGCAGCTCCACATGGTCGATAACCTTCCCCATGAGATGGAAGCGGTCGAGATGGTTGCGGACCACCATGTCGAACGGCGTCGTCGTCGAGCCCTCCTCTTCGAACCCGTGGACGTGGATATTCTGGTGGTTGGTACGCTTGTAGGTGAGCCGATGAATTAGTGCCGGATAGCCATGATAGGCGAAGATGACCGGCTTATCCGTCGTGAAGAGCGCGTCGAACGCGCTGTCGCTGAGCCCATGAGGGTGCTGGCTGTTGGGCTGCAACGTCATCAGATCGACGACGTTGACGACGCGGACCTTGAGCTCGGGGAGTTGCACACGCAACAGGCTGACCGCGGCCAGTGTCTCCAGCGTTGGAACGTCGCCAGCACACGCCATGACGACATCCGGCTCTCCGCTGCGATCGTTGCTGGCCCAATCCCAGATACCGATGCCGCGCGTGCAGTGCTTGATCGCCGCATTCATGTCGAGCCACTGGGGCGAAGGTTGCTTGCCGGCGACGATGACATTGATTCGGTCCCAGCTGCGCAGGCAATGGTCGGTGACAAAAAGCAGGGTATTGGCGTCGGGCGGGAAATAGACCCGCACGATGTCAGCCTTCTTGTTGACGACATGATCGACAAATCCGGGATCCTGATGGCTGAAGCCATTATGATCCTGGCGCCAGACGTGAGAGGTCAGCAGATAATTGAGCGAAGCGATCGGGCGACGCCAGGGCACCTCCTTCGCCGTCTTCAGCCATTTGGCGTGCTGGTTGACCATCGAATCGACGATGTGGATGAACGCCTCATAGCAGGAAAACAGGCCGTGGCGGCCCGTCAGCAGATAGCCTTCCAGCCATCCCTGGCAGCAATGTTCGCTCAGCACCTCCATCACGCGTCCGCTGGGATCGAGATGGACATCGTCCGCGATCGTCTCCGCGTCCCAGCTCCGGTCGGTGGCTTCGAAGATCGTCTGCAACCGGTTGGATGCCGTCTCGTCCGGGCCGAAAACGCGGAAGTTGCGGGCCTGGGCGTTCTCCCGCACCACGTCGCGCAGGAACGTACCCATCACCTGGGTCGCCTCGCCGTCGCTCTCGCCGGGATGAACAACCGGGACCGCGTAGGATGCGAAGTCGGGTAACCGCAGAGGGCGCATCAGAGCCCCGCCATTGGCATGCGGATTGGCACTCATCCGCCGGTCGCCGCGCGGAGCCAGAGCCGCAATTTCGGGCCGAAGCCGCCCGCCATCATCGAACAGTTCTTCCGGATGGTAGCTGCGCATCCATTCCTCGAGCAGCCCAAGATGCTCGGGCTTGTCCATCGTGAACGGGACCTGGTGCGCCCGCCAGAAGCCTTCGCTCTTCTGCCCGTCGACGATCTTGGGTCCGGTCCAGCCCTTTAGGCTGCGCAGGACGATCATCGGCCAGAGCGGACGCGTCGTGACCCCACCGTCGCGCGCGGCCTTCTGGATCGCGTGTATCCGATCGACCGCGTCGTCTAGCGCGGCCGCTATCGCCCGGTGCATCGCGTCCGGCTCCTCGCCGTCGACGAAGATCGGCAGGTAGCCATAACCGCGAAACAGCGCGTCGAGCTCGGTGTGCGAAATGCGCGCAAGGACAGTCGGACTTGCGATCTTGTAACCGTTGAGATGCAGGATTGGCAGAACGGCCCCGTCGGTCGCGGGATTAAGGAACTTGTTGCTGTGCCACGAGGTCGCCAGCGGTCCGGTCTCCGCTTCGCCGTCGCCGACGACGCAAGCAACGATCAGATCGGGATTGTCGAAGGCGGCGCCAAACGCATGCAGAAGAGAATAACCCAGTTCACCACCTTCATGGATTGAACCGGGCGTATCGGGTGACGCATGACTGGGAATGCCGCCAGGGAAGGAGAATTGTCGGAAAAGCTGGCGCAGGCCATCTTCGTCGGGACCGATGGCAGGATAGACTTCGCTATAGGTGCCCTCGAGCCATGTGTTGGCGACGACACCTGGTGCGCCATGACCAGGCCCGGCGATGAAGAGCGCATTGAGGCCGCGCGCCTTGATGACACGATTGAGGTGCACATAGAGGAAGTTAAGCCCGGGGGTCGTACCCCAGTGTCCAAGCAGCCGCGGCTTGACGTGATCCATCTTGAGCGGTTCGCGGAGCAGCGGATTATCGAGCAGATATATCTGTCCAACCGAGAGGTAATTGGCGGCGCGCCACCAAGCGTGGATCAGGCCGATCTCATCGCTGGAGAGTGGCTGGCCTGTCGCCTCGGGCTGCGGGTCCATGGTCATTCTTCCTGAAACTGAAAAGGCATGGTTTCCCGGCCGCCGAGCCGGAGCTGGTGTTTGCCGGAGCGCTGATGCGCCACCGCGCAGCGCTCAAACTGCTTGCGCACCCATGAATGGCGCAGACTGCTCACAACATGCGTATTGATACGGATGGCAGTGCCGCACACTTATACCAGGCAATCACGTCGCTTCCGGCATCAGCTCGGCCCCCTACTCCGATACCGCCCTGGTTCGGCCGCGTGCGCGTGCCCCGGCCGCCAGCTCAACCACCTCGGCGGTGATTTCCTCCTGACGCGTCAGCCGTTCCTCGCGTTCAAGTGCCTGGAGTCTGGCGTCGATATTGGTTTTCGCGGCCGCCATCGTCGCCATGCGAGCCTCGTTTTCAGCGGCGAAGGCCTCGGTGGCCGCTTCGCACAGCTGGGCGAAGACATATTCCTGGGCCAAGCGCTCGACGAGGTCGCTTGCCGGCAGATTGATCAGGGGTATCGACCCAACTGGCTCCGGCGGAAACATATCGGGATCGAGCGGCAAAAGGCTGCGGCGGACGACCGACGCACCATGCCCTGCCGTCCAGACCGGATAGATCATTGCGACCGGGACCGCGCCGGCCACGGCCACATAATCGTAGAGGGCGCCAAGCAGTTCGGTTGCCATATTGGCAAGCGCAGCGGCGCGACTGGGAAGGCTGGTGGCCCAAGCGACGGGCAGTGACCGCTCGGCAGCAAGCGCGGCGGCACGGTCGCCGACGAGGAAGAAGTGCGCCGCTTGGGAATCGCTCGCAGCGGCGTTCAAGACCTGCTCTGGAAAGGCGCCCGCGAACCCCTGCTCTGCGCCGAAGACGATAAGACCTGTCTTGCCCTTTGCGCTGTTCAGCGGCGGTGCCGCAGGTCCTGTCTGTAGCTGCCGCGCCTTCCCAATCGCATGACCCGCCGTCGCGGCATAGGCGCGGATCGCGGGCAACAACGCGCGGCCCTGCTGGGCACGGGCGCCGGCGATGCCGCGCATCGCATTGACCACCGCACCGAGTTGCCGCACAGTGGCGATCCGTCGCCCGACAGTGGCCAGACGATCGCTCATGTCGCGGCGCCAGCGCTGGAACTGGCGATCATCCGTTGCACGGCCGCCAACAATGCGGCCCGCAACGTCGCATCCATTGTCCCCTTATCCTCGACCTGCCCTGTGAGCTCGGCGGCGTTGGCATCGAGCCATGACGGCAGCGTCGCGCGGATCGCAGTGATGTCGGGGATCGCCAGGGCATCCAGGAGGCCCTCCGTGAGCGCGATTGCCAGCGCCACCTGATCGACGACCCGCAGAGGCTGGAAGCGCGGCTGGGAGAGTAATGCGCGCAGCCGCCTGCCACGCTCGATCTGGGCCTTCACGCGCGGCTCTGGCTGCTCGCCGAAGCGGGTGAACATCTCGAGTTCGAGGAACTGGGCATAGTCGAGCCGCATCGTGCCGCTCGCGTCCCGCAGCGCCCGGGCCTGCGTCTTGCCGCCCACGCGGCTGACGCTGGTGCCGACATCGACCGCGGGTTTGTGGCCTTCGGCGAACAACCGGGTGTCGAGCACGATCTGCCCGTCGGTGATCGAGATCAGGTTGGTCGGGATATAGGCGCTGACATTGCCGGCATCGGTCTCCGCGATCGGCAGCGCCGTGAGCGAACCGCCGCCCTTTTCGGGCGACATGCGGGCGGCGCGCTCCAGCAGCCGCGAATGGAGGTAGAAAACGTCGCCTGGATAGGCCTCGCGTCCCGGCGGCTGGCCGGTCAGCAGCGCGATCTCGCGGTGCGTGGCGGCATGCCTGGTGAGGTCGTCGAGCACAACGAGCGCATGGCCGCCCTGATCGCGGAAATATTCCGCCATGGTGAACGCGGCAAACGGCGCGATCCATTGCAACCCCGGTGCGGAAGCCGGGCTCGCGACCACGAAGATGCAGCGTTCCGGCGCGCCATGGCGGCGCACCTGATCGATCACGCGCGCGACACTGGAGGATTTCTGGCCGATCGCGACATAGATGCATATCATGTCGCTCGACCGCTGGTTGATGATCGCATCGACGGCGAGCGCGGTCTTGCCGGTCGCGCGGTCGCCCAGGATCAGCTCGCGCTGGCCGCGGCCGAGCGCGAACATCGCGTCGATGACCAATATCCCGGTCTGCACCGGCTGAACGACGAGGTCGCGATCGATGATCGACGGCGCGGGGCGCTCCACCGACTCGAACCGCTCGGCGACGATCGCCGCCCCGCCATCGAGTGGTCGGCCGAGTGGATCGACGATACGGCCGAGCAGTCCTCGCCCCACCGGCGTGCGCACCACTGCGCCGGTGCCCGAGACGATGTCCCCCGCCTCGATGCTGTCAGCATCCTCAAGCATCACGCAGCCGATGCGATCGCGGTCGAGCGTTTGTACGAAGCCCGCCTGACCTCCGGCAAACTGCAGCAATTCGTCGAGCCGTGCCTCCGCCAAACCCGAGACCAGCGCTACGCCATCGCCGATTGATTCGACGCGGCCGATCTGGCGGACCTGTGCGCCGATTTCCGCCGCGGCCACGCGCGTCGCGGCCCGGGCAAGCCATTCATCCGCGGAGCCCGGCATGATCGTCCTCCTTGAGTGCCGCCAGCTGCGTGTCGAGATCGGCTCGCCAGCTGTTACGGACGAGCATGTGCGGTCCATGGAGCTCGAACCCGGCAATCAGCGCGGGATCGACGGTGAAGTTCGGTGCTGCAAGCCCCGGCAGTGCCTCTTCGAGCTTTTGCACGCATCGCGCTTGGGTCTCCCCATCGAGCGCGGCCGGCGTCACGATGGCGAGAGGAGTGTCACCGGCCAGGGCTCGGCGTTCCTCGACCGGCAAGCGTTCGACCCGTTCGAGCAGGGCAGTGAACATCATATCGGTGGTGCCCGCGGCCGGTAGCCGGCGCAGCAACGCAGACGCCATCTGGCCCGCGAGCACGGCCGCGTTTTCCTCTAGCTGTGTCGCCATGCCCTTTTGCGCGTCCTCGACAGAAGCAAGCGCCTGCTTCGCTTTTGCATCGGTCTCGATCGTGGCCGCATCAAGGAGGCGGCTGCGTTCGGCCTCTATGCTGGCCAGCAAAGCTGACCGGCGTGCCTCTCCATCGGCGGCGAAGGCGTCGGTCTGCGCCTTAAGATCCGCTTCCAGCTTGAGCGCAGCTGCCTTTGCAGACTCCGCATCGGCGAGCAGCTGGTCCATAGCCGTCTGGCGCGCGGTGATAGCCCCCATCACCGGACGAAAAAGGAAGCGTGCGAGCAGCCAGACGAGGATGACGACGTTGATCGCCTGCAGCGCCAGCGTCCACCAGTCGATACGCATGTCAAGCGAAGGGATTGGCGAAGAGCAGCAGCAGCGCGATCACGAGACAATAGATCGCCATCGTCTCGATCATGGCCAGGCCCACGAACAGGGTGCGCGAGACGGTGTTCGCCGCCTCAGGCTGGCGAGCGATCGCATCCATCGCTGCGGCGACCGCCTTGCCTTGGGCGAGTGCCGGCGCGATCGCGCCGATGGCGATGGCGAACGCCGCGCCGAGGATGCTGACGATGTGGATCCAGTTCATGAAGAGACCTCGTGGTTCGGCGCTTTCGGGGATGGGTTCGCTTCGCTGATGGCGCTGCCGATAAAGACCATTGCGAGCGCGCCGAAGATGTAGGCCTGGACGGCTCCGGTCAGCATCTCGAGCGCCATCAGCGGGATCGGTACGAGCAACCCGGCAAGGCTCAGCACGACGCCGATCATGAACACGTCGCTCATGACATTGCCGAACAGGCGCACCATCAAGGAGAAGCTGCGGGTGAACAGCTCAACGAGATTGAGCGGCACGAGCAGGATCGACGGCTGCGCGAAACTGCGCAGATAACCGCGCGCGCCAAGCGCCCGGACACCGAACCAGAGCGTCGCGCCGAACACGATCAAGGCCAGCGCCGCATCGGTTTCGAGGGCCGCCGTAGGCGGTTCGACGCCGGGCAAGAGCGATGACCAGTTTGCGACGAGCAGGAAGATGAAGAGCGTCCCGATCAGGGGCAGATAGGGCCGTGGCTCAGCGTCCATCGTCTCGCGAATCTGGCGCGCGATCACTTCGACCACCAGTTCCAGCGCCGCCTGGGTCCTGGTGGGACGAAGGCCGAGCCGCCGGGTCAGAAGCCAACAACCGATCGTCAGCACCGCCATGATGCCCCATGTCGTGACGACCGGCTGGCTGATCGGAACCGGTCCGATCGTGAACAGGATATGGCTTTCGAGCGGAGAGGCGAACTTCACGACACCGCTTTCAGTCGGTGCAGCACGACCTGTCGCGCCGCCATGAACCCGGCCGCAGCCGCGAGTAGGTCCACCCAGCCCTGCCTTGCGGCAACGAGCAGCACGCCGAGCGTCAGAAGCATCCGACCGAGCCGCAGGCCGAGCGACAGCATAATCGATCCGCCATGGACGAGCAGGTCAGCATCCTTCGCGATAGCCAGGTAATGTGCTGTTCCGGCAGCGGCGCCGAGCAGCAGAAACAGGAGGACGGCCCAGGGCGTCATTGCCGCCCGATCCACTTCCAGGCCGACCAGCAGCCGAGGCTCACGCCAAGGATCAGCAGCGGCGCGGTCCAGAAGATACCGCTGGACAGCCGATGGTCGAGCCAGCGGCCGATCGCGAGCGCAATTAACGCCGGCACGACGACCTGCCAGCCAAGCACGCCGATCTGGCCGAAATTGCGCGCAAAGGAGGGCAATCCCCGCGCCCTGCGTCGACGTTCAGCGCGCTGTTTGACCGCGTCCACGAGCCGTTCCTGCTCGGGTGGCAGATCCTGGGTCATAGACCGATCTCCGCCGGCACGCCCTGCAGCGCCTCGACCATGCGCCGGATCGCGCGCATGCGCAGCCGCGTCGCGGCGGTGCGACCGCTGCGTTCGGCATCGCCGCGCTCACGGTAACCCCTAAGCACTACCGTCTCGAGTTCGTCGAGATCATCGCCGACATGCGCCTCGCGCGTCGCGATCGAGACGTCATTGCCGCCACTCACCGTCAGAATGCCGTTGCGCACCGCGCAGTAGCCGGCGCGCCCGTCCATGTCGCGCCAGGAGACGACCGAGATATCGAGCGCGGTCAGGAAATCGGCGTGACCGTTCAGGATCCCAAAGCTGCCCGTCGCATCCTCGGCGCGGATTGCGGCGACCTCCCGGTCGACCATGATCGCGGTGGGATCAGTGATGCGCAGCCTCATGGCTTGGGCCCCACCTTGCCGCGCGCCTCTTCCAGGTCTCCGACCATATAGAAGGCACTTTCGTGCCAGTCGTCGGTCTCGCCACCGAGGATAGCGCGCACGCCATCGAGTGTGGCGTGGAGCGGCACCGATCGTCCGGGCTGGCCTGTAAAAGCCTGTGTTACGACAAAAGGCTGCGTCAGGAAGCGCTGGAGTCGGCGGGCACGGCCAACGATCAGCCGATCCTCCTGTCCCAGCTCCTCCATGCCGAGCAGCGCGATGATGTCCTGCAGCTCGCGATAATGAGCGATCGTCTCGCGGACCTTTTGGGCCAGCGCATAATGGTCCTCGCCCACGACCAGCGGATCGAGCAGGATCGAGGTGGAGGCAAGCGGATCGATCGCCGGGTACATGCCCTCCGCGGCCATCGTGCGTGACAGGAGCACATTGCTGTCGAGATGCGCCGAGATCGCCGTCACGGCCGGATCGGTGAAATCATCCGCAGGCACATAGACCGCTTCGATCGCGGTCACCGATGCGCCCGCGACCGAGGCGATCCGCTCCTGGAGCGCCGCGACTTCGCTCGCGAGCGTCGGCTGATAGCCGACCCGCGACGGCATCCGCCCTAAGAGCCCCGAAACTTCGCTGCCCGCCTGGACGAAGCGGAAGACATTATCCATCAACAGCAGCACATTGCGTTTCTGCTCGTCGCGAAAATATTCGGCGATGGTAAGCGCGGTCAGACCGACCCGCCAGCGCGCGCCCGGCGGCTCGTTCATCTGTCCGAAGACCAGCACGGTCTTCGCGATCACGCCGGAAGTGCGCATGTCGGTGAGCAGTTCATGCCCTTCGCGCGAGCGCTCGCCGATACCAGCAAACACCGACACGCCCTCGTAACGTGCGACCATTGCGTTGATCAGTTCCATCACCAGCACGGTTTTGCCGACCCCGGCGCCACCGAACATCGCCGCCTTGCCGCCCTGCGCGAGGGGCGCAAGCAGATCGATCACCTTGATCCCGGTCTCGAACATCGTCGTCGCTGTGCTCTGGGCATCGAGTGGCGGCGGTTGGCGATGGATTGGGCGAAGCGGAACGTCCACTGGAAGCGCCGCCCCGCCGTCGCCGATGACGCCGGTGGCATCGAGCAGGCGGCCCAGAACCGCATCGCCGACCGGGACCATGATCGCTGCACCCGTGGCCTCGACGTGGGCGCCGCGCGCGAGTCCGCTGGTGGTCTGGAGTGCGACCGCTCGCACGGTGCGCGCATCGACATGGCTCTGCACCTCGGCGATGTGCTTCCCTGTTGGGGTTACGATGCACAGCGCATCGTTGACCGGCGGAAGCGAGCCGGCGGCAAATTCCACGTCGAGCACGGGACCGCGGATCGCGCAAACGCGTCCGCTCGCCTTATCGATGTCGGGTGCCGCGCTGCTCATCTCAAGCTTCTCATGACGGGAGCTAAAGCGAGATCGGGCGGCATCGATATGCGGGACTATACGGATGCTCGTCTCTGCGCCGCGGCTTCGCCGGATCGCTAGAGCATCGAGCCATTAATCTGCAACATAGCCGGCATGTTTGAGATAATTCCAACACTCGTCAGGCGAGTAGAGTTCGCAGATTGATCCGACGGCTTGCCACAGGGCCTCGACGGTCCTTGCTTGAGCCGTTCTCAGATGGGCTTTGAGTTTGGCGAAGGCCATTTCGATGGGATTGAGATCGGGGCTGTAGGGTGGCAGGAACAGGAACCACGCTCCACGTTGCTTGAGGATCGCTGCGGCTTTTTCGCTTCTGTGGCTGGAAAGGTTGTCGAGGATGACCATGTCGCCGGGGCTCAGTGTCGGCGCGAGCTGGGTTTCGACATAGGCTTCGAAGATTTGGCGGTTCATCGGGCGGTCGATCACCCAGGGTGCGGTCAATCCGTCATGCCGCAAGGCAGCGATGAAGGTCTGGGTTCCCCAATGGCCGAAGGGCGCCTTCATCTTCAGCCGCTGCCCCCGACGAGCCCGGCCTCTGAGCCGGGTCATCTTGGTAGTCGTTCCAGTTTCGTCGATAAACACCAGCCGTTGCGGGCGTCGCTTCATCCACGGCTGACGGTGCGCCGTCCATATCCGGCGCTTTCGGACAATGTCAGCGCGATCTGTTTCGCTCGCCAGCAGCGTTTTTTTTGACAGTAAAACCATGCCGTATCAACAGCCGCGACAACGAGGCCGGGTGTGCCTTCACCCCGCGCTCAGCCAGAAGCCGGGCTGCCAGTTCCGGCATTGTGATATCGCCATCGGCATCCACCCAACCCACCAAAGTATCGACATGGGCATTGAGCAGGCCGCTACCCGCCGGGCGGCCCTGCCGGGCTGGAGACAATGATCCCGTCTGCGCCTTGCGCTGCGCAAGGCGAACCGCCGTCGCCGCACTCACCCCGAACCGCCGCGCCGCCGCACGGCACGACTGGCCGCGCTCGATCTCCCCAACAATTCGAACCCGAAGATCAACCGAACTGCTCTTGCCCATGATCCACCTCCAAAGAGGGTGAATCACAAAACTCTCGCCAGGGGAATCCCCAGCGATTCAGATTTCACGTCCGACGCTCTAATGCAATCCGGTCTGGCGAAGTCCGATGTATCCCGACTTTCAGGACGCCAGTTTCGCTGTTCTGTCCGGCTCACGCCTCGCCAGTGGCGCACCTGTCGCAGTCCTGCGGCGAATCGTCGGCGGCCATCAGCAGAACAGGCGCGAACCCACCACCGGCGGTGCGCATATTGGTGGTTTGGCCCTGATATAGTCGCGCTGCGGCAACAAGCGGCTCCCCATCATAGGTGTAGAGACGAACGTCGATCTTGCGCTTAACCGTCTCTCCATCCAGCCGGATGATCCGCTCGCTTGGTCGCACATAGGCTTGGGCGACATAGTCGCTCTCCAGGATCTCGGCCCACACCGATTTCGTCAGCTTGTCGCCACGATAGGCCGCTTTGCTCCCATACCCTCCGGCCGGCTTGAAGAAGAATTGCCTGCGGCCCGCCCAAAGCCGCTCGGCGGAAGCCTTGTCGACCCGTTCGGTTGCCGGAATCCCGGCAACAAGCGTGTCGACAATTGCCGGGTCGAAACCCCATTCCCGCAGCTGCGCGGTGTCGGACAGCAGGGTGAGATTGCGCTTGTCGGCGAATTTCGCGTGGACATGGGGATTGGGCGTTACGACCACCGAGCCGTCGAGATATGCCGCTCGCAATGCCGAGTGCTCGGGTCGATCGAGCGAGAAATCGACGAGCCGGTTGTAGATGAGATCCACATTCCGGTCCCCATAGCGAAGAGTGCCGGACGCATAGGCGAATTCAGAAGGATCGGCGATGCAGACGCTATGGCCGGCCCGCTCCAGCAAATGGCGGGTCAACAGAAACTCGGGAAACAGATATTGCGATACGGGATCGTCATCGACGATGGCGATGGAGACCGGTTCGCCGCTGCCGCGTTGATAGCGCCATTCCTTCGAGAACATGGCCGCGACCACGGACTCAAACGGATCTGCGCGAAGAAAATCTGTCGGCTCGGAAGGACAGCAGACTCGTTGTGCCCGCGCGAGCACGGCATTCAACATTGCTCCTCCTGCATTGGTATTTATTTCGATCAGGGCCGGGCCGCGCTCGCTCAGATGGAAGTCATAGCCCATGAAGACGCCGTGCGGACCAAAGTCCTGTCGGGCACTTACTGGCGCCCAGGCCATGGTGGCTGCCAGATAATCCGGGTGGCGGGCGACCGTCTCGATCGCGGCGATGATGCGCTGCATCCCGGCGAGTTGGGACACATTGATGAACACCGCGACGTCCGAGAATAGATGCGGACGCGTTTCCAGATATGACGCTCGCATTGCCAGATCGCCCGTCTCCCGGACGAGTGCGTCGCTCAGGGCGGCGCGATCCAAGGTTACGCAAACGCATTCCGAACGTCCGTTCTGGAGGTCTGAGACTCGGGCTTCCTCTAGGCTCGGCACGCTATCGAGCTTCCCTGGAATAGAAACTGGACCCAGAACATAGCCTGATCCTTCTTTGGCTCATGCAAATTTCATTTCACGTGAGCGGCAACGACTTCGCCCGCCGCGTGATGACGCAAGAGGCTCGCTCACGGCGCGATCAGCCCCTGTTCTCGGGCGGCATCGTCATAAAGGAAGGCGGTGTTGGGATCAGGGTGGCCATAGCGATCAGAATCCGTTTCTCCCAGCCGGGTCAGCAGATCCCTGATCAGCGCGAGGCGTGCCTGGTGCTTGTCGTCCCCGCGAACCACCGTCCAGGGTGCCGCGATGCTGTGCGTGCGGGCGAGCATTGCATCGCGCGCCTTGCTGTAGGCCTTCCAGCGCTTGTTCGCCTGGTCGTCGATCGGGCTGATCTTCCACTGTTTGAGCGGATCCTCGCGTCGGGCGGTCAGGCGTTTCTTCTGTTCCGCCCTCGAGATATCGAGATAATATTTTACCAGCGTGACCCCGCAATGTTCGAGCAACTGCTCGAACATTGGGACGGTCGTCAGAAACTCCTCATATTCCTTGTCGGTGCAAAAGCCCATCACGCGCTCCACGCCGGCGCGATTGTACCAGCTACGATTGAACAGGACGATCTCGCCGGTAGCCGGCAGATGAGGGACCCAGCGCTGGAAATACCACGACCCGCGATCGTGATCCGATGGGGGGCCGAGTGCCACCACCCGGGTTTCGCGCGGGCTCAGATGCTCGACGACACGCTTTATCGTGCCGTCTTTGCCGGCTGCGTCGCGCCCTTCGACGATGACCAGCACCTTGCGGCCATCCTCGATGATTCCCCGCTGCAGGGCGGTGAGCCCGATCTGGAGCGCGCGCAACTGCTCGGCGTAACGGGGTTCGTTCTTCGCCTTCACCACCGGTTCTTTCTCCTGTCGGCAATCATGCACACCAAGATAGCGGGCCGCGAGGGCCGGGGTCGCACTCGTGGGCCGGTCTCAAACAGCGGCACCAACGGCATTGTGCTCCACCGCTGAGGCCCGACTCATGCCGCCCCGACTGATACCCGCCAGCCGGGTCCGCTTCAGCAGCAGCGCGTTGACCGCGACGAGTGCGGAGCTGCCCGACATAGCCAGCGCAGCGACCTCGGGGCTCAGCAGCACCGGATAGAGCACACCCGCCGCGAGTGGAAAGGCGATCACATTGTAGCCGACTGCCCACCACAGATTCTGGTGCATCTTGCGAAGCGTGGCGCGTGAGAGCGCTATGGCACCGACAATATCATAGGGGTCGCTCTTCATCAGGACGACATCGGCGCTTTCCATCGCGACGTCGGTGCCCGCCCCGATCGCAAATCCTACGTCGGCCTGGGTAAGCGCGGGGGCATCGTTGACCCCGTCACCGACCATGCCGACACGCTGGCCCTGGGCCTGCAGCTCCTTGACCTTCTCCGCCTTTTGACCGGGAAGCACATCGGCAAGGACGATGTCGATGCCAAGCTCATCGGCGATTCGCTTGGCCGTGCCGGCGTTGTCGCCGGTAATCATCGCGACCTTGACGCCGCGCTCCCGAAGCGCCGCGACGGTCGCCTTCGCGGTTGGCCGCGCCGCATCCGCTATGGCGATCAACCCGAGAATCTCGCCGCCGCGCGCAACATGGACAACGGTGCGCCCCGCCCCTTTCAGGCGCTCGCCAGGTTCCTCGAGGGCTCCCAGCGCTACTTTTCCTTCATCCATGAGACGCCGGTTGCCAAGCACCACGGTTGCGCCCTCGACCTGGGCGCTGGCGCCCTTCCCCTCTATATTGGCAAAATCGCGCGTCTCGGGAAGGGTGATACCGGATGCACCTTCGAGGACCGCCAGCGCAAGCGGGTGGTCGGAGTTGCGCTCGATCGCACCGGCGATGCGAAGCACCTCGTCCCGGGTGATGCCTTCCGCTGTCACTACTTCGACAACATTGGGCCGGCCCATGGTGAGGGTCCCCGTCTTGTCGAACACGATGACGTCAAGCTTGGTCGCATCCTCGAGCGCGCTGGCATTCTTGAACAGGATGCCGTTCATCGCGCCAAGGCCGGTACCGACCATTATCGCCATTGGCGTGGCAAGGCCAAGGGCGTCCGGGCAGGCGATCACGAAAACGGTTATCGTCATGGTCAGCGCAAACAGCAATGTCCCACCCAGAATCCAGTACCAGATGGCGAACGTCGCGAGACCGATCAGAATTGCCGCGAGCACCAGCCACTGCGATGCCCGGTCGGCGAGCAGCTGTGCCGGCGCCTTCGAGTTCTGCGCTTCCTGGACGAGCTTGACGATCTGGGCGAGCGCGGTGTCGGCGCCAACCTTGGTCGCGCGATAGCGGAAGCTACCGCTGCGGTTGATCGTCGCGCCGATCACGGTGTCGCCGGCCGCCTTCGACACCGGCATCGATTCGCCCGTGAGCATCGACTCATCGACCTCAGATTTGCCTTCGAGGATTTCGCCGTCGACGGGAATCTTGTTGCCCGGCCGGATCAGCACAACATCGCCGGCCAGCACCTCGGCGGTCGGCACTTCGACGTCCTTTCCGTCGCGCTGCACGGTCGCCATGGGCGGCGCCAGATCCATGAGCGCGCGGATTGCCTGGGACGCGCCGGCGCGAGCGCGCATCTCCAGCCAATGGCCGAGCAGAATGAAGATGAGCAGGACCGCGGAAGCCTCGTAAAATTGCTGGCCCTTGAACAGGAATGTCGACGCCACGCTGAACAGATAACCGGTGCCGACGCTCAACAGGACGAGCACCGCCATATTCAGCACACCGTTCCGAAGCGCGCGGATCGCGGCGACCACGAAGGGCCAGACCGGATAGAGGATCGCGGCGCTGGCAAGCAGGAACAGGGTCAGGTCGAGACTGAGTCCGAACATCGGTTTCAGAAGGGGATGGTCCAGACCCATTGGCGACAGCGCAAAGATCGGCAGGCCAAAAACGAGGCTGACGATAAACCTGTTGCGCATGTCGCGCGCCATAGCCGCCATGTCCTTGCCGTCGCCATGGCCCATCTCGTGCGCCATGGCGTCGTGTTCGGCCGTCACCGGCTTGCGATCGGGAGCAACCGATCTTGCGGCGACACCATCGGAACGATGATCGGGAGGATGCGTCGCGTCGGGCAAGACAGAGGACTGGGTTGTGCTTCCGATCACGCACACGTGCCGCGGGACGAGCCGGCCGCCGCAATGGAAACCGCATGCCGCGATCTGCTCCTCTATCGCGGTTTCGCTGGTGCGCGCTTCATCAAAGCTGACGGTGACGCTGTCGGAGGCGGCGTTCGCGGAGACCTGCGTCACGCCGGGAACCCGCAGCAACTGCTTTTCGACGCCGAGATGGTCGAGCGATTCGAATGATCCACGCAGATCGAAGGTGGACGTCTTCAAGGCAGGTCTCCGAAATCGAGGCAAGCCGCCGCCGACGTGTCGGCAGCCATAGATGCGCCCGCCGCCAAGGCCTGCGCGTGTCGGCCGGTCATCCCGGCTGACCTATTGCCGCCGATCACCCATGAAGCGCAGCAGGAACAGGAACAGGTTGAGGAAGTCGAGATAGAGCGTCAGCGCTCCCATCACGACCGCCTTACCGCGAAACTCGGTACCGGCCACATCGAAGTAGACGCTCTTGATCTTTTGCGTGTCGAAGGCAGTCAGGCCCGCAAACAGAAGCACGCCGATCGCGCTGACGATGAGATCCAAAGTGGACGACCGCAGGAACATGTTGACGACCATGGCGATGAGCAGGCCGACGACGCCCATGATCAGGAAGGTCCCGAACGCCGACAGGTTCCTCTTGGTTGTATAGCCCCACAGGCTCAAACCTCCGAAGGCTGCGGCCGTAACGAAGAATGTGCGCGCGACACTCACGCCGGTATAGGCGAGGAGGATGGTCGACAGCGATACGCCCATCAGGATCGCATAGGTCCAGAACAGTGCCTTGACGGTGCTCTCGGACAGCCGATTGATACCGAAGCTTAGCGTAAAGACCAGGGCGAGCGGTGCGAAGACCGCTATCCATCCGAGCAGCGTCGGAGTGCCGCTCGCGGCGAAAAACACGGCGCGTATGGCGGCGCTGTTCGCAACCAACATCGCGACGATCCCGGTCAACAACAGACCGCTGGCCATGTAGTTGTAGACTGCGAGCATATATGTTCGCAGTCCCACATCAAAGGCGACCGCGGGGATTGCCGGATTCCTGCCAGCGGTAAGCGGCGATGTGGTCGGTTTCAGCGGATCTGCCATGGCCAGTGCTCCTTCTCGGTGTCGCGGTTTCAAGCTTCAGTCATTTCGGCGAGGCGACCGGCACGTACGTGCAGCCGCGCCGGCCTATACGCCACGCCCCGATGCCGGGCGGACGGCTGAGCGGTTCCCCTGGGATTTGCGCCGGTCCGGCTGGCAGGGAATTCATCGCTGATCCGCTCCTGCGTCACGCTTCGCCCCGAGCAGGCGCGCGAGGTGGGGCACGAACGGTGGAACGGTCTTTGCGTAGCGCCGATAGGCATCATCAAATTCGGCGAGAGCCTCACGCTCCTCGGTCCGCGCCAACCGCAAATACATGACGACGAGGACCGGAAACATCGCAAGCGTCAGGATCGTCGGCCACTGCAGCAGGAACCCGAACATCACCAGAATGAACCCGATATATTGCGGGTGCCGCACATAGGAATAGATCCCCTGGGTCGCGAGCTCGTGGACCTTCTGCGCGTCGTACAGCGCCTTCCAACCCGTCGAGATCAAGATGAACCCGCCGCCGATCAGGATAAAGCTCATGATATGGAATGGCCCGGCATGCGGGTTCGCCCGCCAGCCGAAGAGCATCTCGAGCAGATGCCCGGCATCATGCGAGAACCAGTCGATATTGGGATAATGGCTCTGCAGCCACCCGGACAGGACATAGAGAGTCAATGGGAAGCCGTACATTTCCACGAACAGCGCAACCAGGAAGGCGCTGAACGCGCTGAACGATCGCCAGTCCCGAGTGGTTCGCGGCTTGAAGAAACTGTAGGCGAACAGGATGAAGACCGCTGCATTGACGACGACGAGGCCCCACAGACCATAGGCTTGCGCATGGCCCGTCACTGGCCCTGACCCTCCCGGGGCGAACGACCGGCCCCCGGCTGCGGTGTTCCATCGTGACCATGCCCATGTCCGTGATGCATGAAGAGGTGCATCAGGGGACACGACAGCAGCAGCAGAAAGGGCAGCGCGCCAAGTACATGCGCGCGATGCTCCGTGAACAGCAGCACGAAACCGAGCGCAAGAAAGCCTATCATCACGATGCCCGCGCGCGACGTCAGGAAATTCTTTTTCCCAGTATGTGCCGGTCGTTGCCGTTCCATGATCACGTTTCCTTGAATATAGAACTCGTTAAAAATTGCTGATTGCTCACTTGCGCTGCGCCGTCCTCGGGACGCTGCCAATGACCGATCCAATTGTGGAATGCGGCGAAGAGACCTCCCACGGCTGCGCCGAAGACGATCGACCAGCACAACCCCGCCCCAAGCGCGACGAACGATCCCGGCGGAGCTGTCGTGAACATCGTCACGAACATGTGTGACCCGATCGGACCGAACAAAGTCGCCGCGAGCCAGCAAAGCACGAAGACAGTGGAAAGAGCGGCAGCGCTGCTCGCGGCACATCGTATCACACTGAGCTTGCTTGCATCGGTCATGACGGCTTCCTTTCCCCCCAAATTTGGGCCGGATCGAAGACAGCCACTATACGTATTCCACCCAAGGCTCGGTCGCTCGACCCTGGTCGATGCTGCCGTCAGCGGGAGGCCATCGCCAATGCCACGGTCCTTGGTGTGACGCCCATGAACCGCCGCATCGTACGAGAGAGATGCGCCTGGTCGCTGAACCCCGCATCCGCTGCGGCTGCCACAAGGGGCGCGCCCGCGCCAAGTGATCGCAGGCCCTGCTCGAGCATGAACCATAGCCGCCAGTGTGAGAGCGGTGCGCCCAACTGCTCCGCGGCAAGCGCACGCAACCGCGGTTCAGAGAGTCCGACAGCGCGCGCGATTTCACCTAGATCGGCTATGTCCACTCGTGCGTCCTTCAGGCGCCGCAATGCCTCGCAAAGGCGCGCGTCGATCGGCGGTGTCGGGCAGGCCGCTGCAAGCTCGTAAAGCGTTCCAGCGAGGTCATCGGAGCTGCGCAACTGCTCGGATAGCGCTGCCGGTGGCGACGCCGCGTCCTTACCGTCCCCAAGCCTGGACCAGGCAATACCCAGCGGGCTGAAGGATCGCGCATAGATCACCCTCGCATGCGTCGCGGTGGGACGAACCGCGTGAAGCGCGCCTGCGCGCACCAGCACGGCAGGTCCAGTCAACAAACCTGCGATCGTCTCGACATGGATCGGCTCGGACAGTCCGACGATCATCTGCGCGGCGAGATGGCGATGGGGTCGGGTGTCGCCGCAACGACCCTCGAACCACGCCCATCCGTCGCCCAGGCGGACATGGCCGGTCCACAAATCGCCATAGCTTGGCATCGGAGCTTACTCCCGTCGCGAAACTGAAGATGCAAGCGAAAGGTTCAAGACTCGGGGTGCTGCGATCGCCATGAAGCACATGGAGGCATAACGGTGAATGACAGTCCAACCTTCGTCCCCGCACTCGGGCTGTCTGGCCTGACGGGCGACTATGACCGGGTGATTGCGGTCATGACCCGCGAGCGTCGGTGGCGCAGCGCATTGCTCGAGTCGATTGCACCCGAGGCGGGCGATGTCATCGTCGATGTGGGCGCCGGCACGGGCTCGCAGCTGATCGCGATCAAACAGGCTGTCCCCACGGCACGCGTGATCGGGGTCGATCCGGATCCTGCCGCTCTCGCGCTGGCGCGGCAAAAGGCACAAACGGCCGGCGTAGAAAGCGAGTGGGTTCGAGGTTTCGGCGACCAGGTCGACGTCCTGGTCGGCACGATCGCCAACAAGATCGTGTCGAGCCTCGTGCTGCATCAATGCGACCTGCCGGTGAAATCGGCCATCCTTCGGGCCATGGCACGAACGCTTTGCCCAGGTGGCCTCGTGGCGATTGCCGATTACGGACTTCAGCGTACCTTGTTGATGCGAACGCTGTTTCGTCAGGTGCAGGCGCTCGACGGCTGGGAGCGCACCGGGCTCAACGCAAAGGGCATCCTGCCGGAGCTCATCGCCGACGCCGGCTTCGAAAATGTCGCCGAAGTTCGCGTCGTCCAGACGCCGACCGGCTCGATCTCGCTCTATACCGGGCGCAAGCCGTTCTGACACCGGGCGGCAAGACGAGACCAACACCCACCCGGCGATGGCTTCGGAATCAGCGAAGCGTCGATGCCTGCGATCAACTGTGGTGCGCAAAGACGCGACGCCCTTCGGGGCCAAAGGCGATGACATCGTAAGGCTGGCCCTTCATGCCTGCCATCTCCATGCCCGGCGATCCCATCGGCATCCCCGCAACGGCGAGCCCGGTGACGCCTTTGGGATGCTGGGCCAGCACGCGCTTCATGTCGGAGATCGGAACATGGCCCTCAAAGGTCATCCCGTCGATGGTGGCGGTATGACAAGAAGCCAGGTCTGAGGGCACGCCGCCACGCCTGCTCAAGCCGGCGCGGCCGGCATCGTCGATGATCTGCACCTGCCGGCCGAACTGCGCGCGTACCTGCGCCGCCCATTTCTCACAGCAACCGCAGCCAGGATCGCGGTGAACCACAATCGGGTTCGCCGCCATCGCTGCGACCGGAACGGCAAGTGCCAAAGCGGCGGCGAGGGTACGGATGCTGATCATGGTAGCTCCTTCGATTTCATGCAGGCGCGTTGCCGGTCGAGCCGATAGCACCACTCTTGCGACACTATATTGCGGGCAAGAAGCGCCTTCACCTGGTCAATTTCCTGTCTCTGGGACCGAATAAACTCATTGCACAGCGCAGCTTTATCCCTCTGGGCCAACATACGGCGCCTGGCGACCTTTCTCAGCGCAACCATCTCTGGGACATGCAGAACATGTTCAGATTGTTGTAGAGCTGCCGAGCCTGTCGTCCACGAAGAACATGACAAGATACATGGCCGTGCTGCCGACTATCGTCTGCACCGCGAGGCTCGCATCCACGTTTTCATCATGTTACGTCCCCTTCGTTGACTCCACTGACAACGCTCAAAACCAGGTCCTCACACCAATGACGAAGCTGGTCGCCTTAATGCGTTCACCATCAGCCCTTGCATAGTCGGCAGTTTTGCCCAGTTTTCGATCGTAGGATACGCCAATGTAAGGCGCAAACTGCCGTCGGATCTCATAGCGCAGGCGCAATCCGAACTCGGCGTTGGAGATTCCAGACCCAATCCGTGTCTCAGGCACGTCCTGCGCGGAGAGATTCAGTTCAATTCGGGGCTGCAGAATGATTCGCTGCGTGATGCGCTGGTCATAATAACCCTCAACACGACCGAGAACTTCACCCTTGTTGGAAAGGAATAGAGCCGCTTCGGTTTCAAACCAATAGGGTGCGAGGCCCTCCACCCCGACAGTAGCGTATGTTCGGGACGGATTGGGCTTGAAATCGTATCGAACGCCAGCTTGGAGGTTCCAATACGGATCGATCGCCCGGCTGTAGAGCGCCTGGACCTCGGCGGTCTCCATGAACGATCCGCCAGGACCGCCAAGGACACCCTCGCCCTCGCTCTTCAGCGTCAACCGATTGACGTCCCCGCCATACCAAGCCTCTCCATCCCAGCGGTAGCCGTCACGCCCATTGCGAACCTGATACTCCGCGATATTGAACATGATTTGATAGAAGGCTTGCCCCCCCTGCTCGTGCATCATAGCCATTCGCGACTGTGTCATCGCAGCGGGCGGGAACTGCCGATCGGCGTAGTGGTCCATGGGAGGCTTTGGCGCAGGGGCATTTCCGGCCGGGAGTGCGGTTCCGGTCATTTCCATGCCCGGCATGGCAGCCATATCGTGGCCACCATGATCCCCGGACATATTCATGCCGGGCATGCTGCCAGCCATCGGTGTAGAACCGCTGTTGCCCATATCCATGCCCGGCATCGCGCCATGGTCCATAGTCGGCGCCGTTGCCGCGGCTGCTGGTCCCGGCTGAGGCATCGCCATTCCAGGCATGGTCGAATGATCCATGCCTTCCATATCCTGGCGAGCCGCGGGCTTTGCCGGGGCCACTCTGACCGGCGCGGCCCTTTTAGGAGCCGGCTTCTTTGCCGCAGGCTTTTTGGCAGGCTTGGGGGAAGCCGGTTTTTTCGCGGGCATCGCCATACCGGGCATGCTGGAATGATCCATGCCCTGCATCGACTGGGCTTGCGCGGTTACCGGAATGGCGAGCAACATCGCCGACCCGCCGAGCAGTGTCGTCAAAACGCGCTTCATGCTGCGTCTCCCTTCGGCCGCACACTGACGACGCGCATCATCCCGGCGTGCATGTGGTAGAGAAGATGGCAGTGGAACGCCCAGTCGCCGACCGCATCAGCGGTAAAATCCCATGTGACCTTCCCGCCCGGCTGCACGATGACCGTGTGCTTGCGCGGCGCATGATCGCCATGACCCGTGACCAGTTCAAAAAAGTGGCCGTGGATATGGATCGGATGACCCATCATGCTGTCGTTGATCAGATTGATCCGAACCCTCTCACCCTCGATGAAGGGGATCGGGTCATGCACATCCGACATCTTCTCGCCGTCGAACGACCACATGAACCGCTCCATGTTGCCGGTGAGATGGATATCGAGACTGCGGTCCGGAGCACGCACGTCAGGATTGCGCTCCAGCGCCATGAGATCCTTGTAAACGAGAACCTTGTGGCCGACATTCTCGAGACCCTGACCGGGCTCTCCGGTGCGGTCCATCGGCATAGGCGAGATCGTCTGCACGCCCGGTGACTTTTTGACCTGCGGCGCTTTTGAAAAGTCACGCATGTTCATCGGCCCCATTTCCATGGAGCCCATATCCATGCCCGGCTGCCCCGCCATGGCGCTGTGATCCATGCCGGCCATCGCACCCCCGCCTGCCGCCATGCCCGCCATATTGGAATGATCCATGCCCGCCATGGCGGTCCCGCCAGGAGCCGCGCCCATGGCCATGGCCCCGGCACCAGCCACCGTCAGCTTCGCCGAGGCATTTTTCTCCGCAGTCGGGTCGACGCCCCGCATCGGCGACATGCCGCCTCCGGACATGTCCATGCCTTCCATGCCCGGCATCGATGACATGTCCATGCCCATGTCTTTCATCGTGGCGAGCGGCCGTTCACGCAGCGGCGGCACTTCGGCCGTCATCCCAGCACGCGGCGCGAGCGTGGCCCGCGCCATGCCTGAACGGTCGATGGCCTCACCGACCAGCGTGTAGGCGCGATCATCGGGCGGAGTAACGATCACGTCGTAGGTTTCAGCCACTCCGATCTGGAATTCTTCGACCATCACGGGCCGCACATTCTGGCCGTCAGCCTGCACCACCGTCAGCGGGAGGCCCGGTATCCGCACATTGAAGGTCGTCATCGCCGAGGCGTTGATGAAGCGCAGCCGGACGCGTTCGCCCGGCGTGAACAGAGCGGTCCAATTGTCTCGAGGCCCGTAGCCATTGACGATGTAGGTATAAGCCGAACCCGTCGCGTCGGAAATATCGGTTGGATCCATCCGCATCTTGCCCCAATCGAGGCGATCCTTCAGAGCCTGGTCGCGCTTGGACAGCAGACCGGCAAGCGTCTGGCGCTGGAAGTTGAAATGCCCGGGGTCCACTTTCATCGCCCGAAAGATCGCTTCTGGCGAAATGGCGCTGTGATCGGCCAGCACGATGACATGCTCGCGGTCATATTTCACCGGGTCAACACCGGCAGGGTCGATCACGATCGGACCATAATGCCCCAGCTGCTCCTGAAGGCCCGAATGGCTATGATACGGGTCGTGCGGCTGAGCGGAACAGGAAAGTGTCGTAAGGGGCATTATTTCCTTTCAAAAGTCCCATTCGGAATTAGGTTGGCGTAGCGGTCTGAGGCCGCCGTTTGCGACGGCGTCAGGCACGGAGAAGTCGTAGCGGCCGAGGAAATTGATGTGACGCCAAGATATCGGCGAGAGCCGAGCGATATCGGCGGGCAGCGGCGGCGTCCCGGCCTCGCTGAGTTGGCGCACGGTTTCCTGCATGTAGACAGCGTTCCAGTGGACGATGGAGTTGAGGGCCAGACCGAGGACCCCAAGCTGCTCCTCTTGGCCCTGACGCAGAGGGCTTCTGATTTCGCCCCGATCGCCGTGATGGACGCGCCGACCGAGCTTGTGGCGCAATTCCTGCCGGTTGAGCTGAAACAATATTCGTCGCCGGAACGGCCGGTCATCGATGTATCGCAGGATATGCAGCGTCTTGATGATGCGGCCGAGTTCAGACAGGGCCTTGGCCAGCGTTGTTGGGCGGTCTTTGACCTGCAGCATTCGCATGACGCCTGCGGCCTTGAGGTGGCCGAGCTTGAGCGATCCGGCCAAGCGGATAAGGTCGGACCAGTTTTCCCGGATCAGATTGATTTTAACCCTGCCCCAGGCGGTCTGATCGAACGGCCCATAGCTCGCCTGGCGGTCGATACGCCAGAGTTTGGCGTCGCCGATGTCCGCCAGACGGGGGCTGAACCGGTAGCCCAAGAGCCAGAACAGACCGAAAATGGCGTCGGAATAGGCGGCGGTGTCGGTCATGATCTCCAGAGGATCGAGCTCGGTTTCCTGCTCCAGCAGGAGAGCCAGGACGACCAGGCTGTCGCGCAACGTGCCGGGGATGACCGCTCCGGTCAGACCGCTGAACTGATTGGAAATCATGTTGTACCAAGTGACGCCGCGCTCCTGGCCGTAATATTTGGGGTTGGGCCCGGCGTGTATGGCGCTCGACGGAGCGACAAAACGCATGCCGTCGGCGCTGGCCACCTCGCCTGCGCCCCAATGTTGGACGATATCCAGACGACTGTGAGCGGAAACGATCGCGGCGTTGGCCGCGGCGATGGTCTCGGGCCGAATGAAATTCTGACCGACCCAAGAAAGACGGTCGCGACGCAGAGCCGCAAATTCCGGGCGCACGATCGGCTCAAGACCGATGTTGCAGGCGCCGCCGACCAGGGTCGCGCACAGGCTTATCTCGAAGTGCTCGACGGTGGCCTGACGCTCGCTCAGATGCGTAAAGGACTTGGCAAATCCGGTTCGCGCCATGACTTCAAGAAAGATGTCGGGCATTCCGGCCTTCGGCATGCGCGTTTGGACGGCGGCGCGAAGTGCTCGAAGGCTCTCGGGTTCATCAAGCTTGTCGAGGGGCGTGACCACAATCCCCATCTTGTCGGCGACCGTCTCAAAACGCAGGTCCGGATTGTCGCCGGCGCGCGCAACGACATGTCGATATGCCTCGTCGAGAAGGCGGGAGAGACCGTCAATCTCAATGTCGGCTTCCAGAGATCGGCCCAGGGCGCGTGCTACCATCAACCTGGAATTGTGCCAGGACTCGCCCTCGAGCATCCCGCGCCGGGGATCCCCGTATCGGATGCCGGGCTTGGCGAACACATCGCGACGCTTGATCGCCAGACGCCACGCATCGATGATCGCGAAGACATAGGCCTTCGGGTCGCGCATCCTGCCATCGTCATCCAGGACATGTTGCCTCCACGCCTTCGAGACCGCAGCGATCGGTGCGCCGCGCATCTTGACGAGAGAGGACCAGTCGTCCACGCCCTTGAGGTAGCTGATCGCGGCCTTGACGTTTTTGCCACCTGGGGCAGCGTCGGTCTCGATGCGGGTAGCGATTTCAAAGAACAATCGCCGGGCGCTCCGCCATTTTGTTCGCAGTTGATCATAGGGCTTGGTCTCCGCGGGCTTGGCGATCGCCTCCACCTTGGACATGGCGGCCTCGATGTCGGGACGGGGCAACCGCTCGAAGAGCACATCTCGCCATTCATTGAGGGGCAGGGCGTCGTCGGTCAAAACCAACAGACCCATTGCGTGGAGCAGCATCGCGGCGCCATCGAGATCGCGCAGACTGCGCAGGCGGGCCTGTTTGTCGGCGGCTTCAGCCCCTTTCACCAAGTCGGCGAGCAGAGCCTCGGCCAGCTCGGCGGCGTCGTCCTGGGCCGCCGCTTCGAGCGTATGGAAGAGCGCGGCTACGGTCGCGGTTCGACGAGGCTCCTGAAGGGCGGCGATGGCCGAGGGCTTGCCGACGCGCGCTACCCGCGCGAGCCGCTCAAGGGTTGTGGCGGGAACGCCCCGCGGTGGCGCCGGCCGCAGATTGAACGCCCGGACCGCATCGAGCCGATCAAGGTGTCGGAAGAGTTCGGTCGGCATGCGCTTGGAGGGAACGGTCCGGAGCGCGTCCAGGGCGGCGAACGTGGATGTGTCGCCATCGTCAAACAGCGCGGCGATGCGCACGCGCTGGTCATCGCTCAAGCTGGCGACCAGATGGCGCCAAAGCCTGGTCCGCGCACGATCGCGGATCCTGCCAACCAGGCGCTCGACGACCGTGACGCCCGGCAGCAGCACCTTGTTGGCGATCAGCCAGGCCGCAGCTCGATCAATCAGGGGGCCGGGCCGATCGTCGCCGCTCCAGCAAAGGGCGTAGAGCCATCGGGTCAGCCGGAAACGTGCCACCGCGTTGTCGCCAAAGTCCGTGAAGCCGCAGTGCGTCCGGATGAGCGCGAGGTGCCGGATGCGTCGGCTTCCCGCAAAATAGGCGTCCACGTCCGTGCCGGGTTCAAGAGCGAGTTGTTCGATCACGGCCGCCAGGACCGACGCTGGGATCTCGGCGGGCGAGACTGGAAATGCGCCCAGAAACCGGGCGCTCGTCAGCATCACGGCAAAGCCGAGCCGATTGTGGTCGCCGCGCAGAGTTCCAATGAGGTCGCGATCAGTTTGGTCCAGATGGAAATATCGCGCGAGTTGATCGGCCGACGGTTCGCCATCAAAGCGGGCAAAGCCCTGACGCTGGGCGTCAGTGAGGTGACGGGTGGGCATACCGTGCGAAACTTTCAACTTTTGCGAAGGGGACGGCCCATGCCGATAAACAAGGCGAATTTCTTCGCAAAACATATGTGCGAAACAAAATTGTTTTGCAGTAACTTTCGCACAATATCTGGAGCAGTCGCATGAAGCTCGGCTACGCGCGCGTTTCCACCGAGGATCAGAACTTGGAAATCCAGCGCGGTCGGCTCTCGGAGGCGGGCTGTGAAATGATGTTCGAAGAGAAAATATCGGGGGCCGCTCGTGGCCGGCCCGAGCTTGAAAAGCTGATGGGTCACCTGCGCAAAGACGATGTTCTCGTCGTCGCCCGCCTCGATCGTTTGGCGCGATCCACCATCGAACTCCTGCACATCGCGGAACGCATCAAGGAAAAGCAGGCAGGATTACAATCGCTTGATGAACCTTGGGCCGATACCACGTCCCCGTCTGGCGTGATGATCATGACCGTATTCGCTGGGATCGCCCAGTTCGAGCGGACTCTCATATTGAGCCGAACCGAGGAGGGGCGAAAGGCGGCGATGGCGCGCGGTGTGAGCTTCGGACGCCCAAAGAAAATGCGCCCAGATCAGGCGGAGCTCGCTCGCCAACTCGTTCTCGAGGGTAAGTCCATTAGCGCCGTCGCAAGGACCTTCAACGTTCACCCGGCCACCATCTATCGCTGTATCGAGCCAAACAGTGCCTTATGACACTTTCCTGTTCCGCTCAGCCGCACGACCC
>NZ_KQ130436.1:2500-480728 GCF_001046645.1 Sphingobium cupriresistens LL01 | reverse complement strand
ATACCATCCGTCCGTGATGCTGACTCACGTGGGGGATTCCCAAAGCGGCGAAACTATGAATCTATGTCTTCGGGTTGGAGGGCATTGTCATGGGTGCAGCGATTGGATTGCGAGACGACTATGATGCAGCGGGCTTGAGGCGACTGGCGCGGACGACGAAGAGCGCGAACCAAGGACGCCGACTGCTAGCTTTGGCGGAAATCTATGATGGCGCGAACCGCAGCGATGCCGCGCGCATCGGCGGAGTGACCCTGCAGATCGTGCGGGATTGGGTGGTGCGGTTCAACGCCCGAGGTCCAGCCGGTCTCCTTGACGGCAAGGCCCCAGGCAAGCCGCCCTTGCTGAATGATATCCAGCGCCAAGCGCTCGCGGAGGTGGTTGAAAGTGGACCGATACCAGCGATCCATGGAGTTGTGCGTTGGCGGCTGATCGACCTGGCGCGGTGGCTTCATGACGAATTTGGGGTTTCTCTGACGGAAACGACCGTAGGGCGAGAATTGAAAAAGCTGGGCTATGTCAAATTGACGGCACGCCCACGTCACCATGCCCAGAATAAATATGCGATGGAAGACTTCAAAAAGGGGGCTTTGCAGCCGAGCTGGCAAAGATCAAGGCCGCCCTCCCGCGCGACACGCCCATAGAGGTATGGTTCCAGGACGAGGCCCGTATCGGCCAGAAAAACAAGATCACCCGCCGCTGGGCAAGGCGCGGCACCCGGCCTTCAGCGCCCAAGGATCAGAGGACCAAATCAGCCTACATCTTCGGCGCTATCTGCCCTGAGCTTGGCAAGGGCGCTGGCTTGGTCCTGCCCTTCTGTAATACCCAGACCATGTCGCTGCACCTAGCGGAGATATCGCTCGCTGTCGAACCAGGTGCCCACGGCGTGCTGCTGATGGATCAGGCCGGATGGCACATGACCGGGAAGCTAGAAGTACCCGATAATATCAGCATCGTTCCGCTGCCGCCAAAATGTCCTGAACTCAACCCGGTCGAAAATATCTGGCAGTTCATGCGCGATAACTGGCTATCCAACCGCATCTTCACGTCCCACGACAACATCGTCGACCTTTGCTGCGAAGCCTGGAACAGGCTGATCGATCAGCCCTGGCGCATCATGACAATTGGACGCCGCAAATGGGCACGTGGGTCGTGATCAATGCAGGTTGGTATAAGTAAAGTCCGGGGTTGTCATGGTGCCCATCCGGGCAGGGTTGCACAAGCCGCCTGGCAGCATCGGTGGGCGTCAGCCCGCCTATCCCGCTATGCGGCCGCACATGGTTGTAGTCGTCGCGCCAGTTTTTCAGCACCGAGCGGGCATGGCCGAGCGATGCGAACAGCGTCTCGTTGAGGCACTCGTCGCGTAAGCGACCATCGAAGCTTTCGACAAAGCCGTTCTGCTGCGGCTTGCCGGGCGCGATGTAATGCCACTCGATGCGGCGGTCCTGGGTCCACCGCAGGATCGCCAGACTGGTCAGTTCGGTGCCATTGTCGCTGACGATCATCAACGGCCTGCCGCGAACCGCGATGATGGCATCAAGCTCCCGACCGACACGGGCGCCTGACAGCGACGTGTCCGCTACCAGCGCCAGGCACTCGCGTGTGAAGTCGTCGACCACGGCAAGCATGCGGAACCGCCGGCCGCAGACCAATGTATCGCTGACGAAGTCCAGGCTCCAGCGCTGGTTGGGCGCTTGCGGCAACGTCATGGGGGCCCGCGTGCCCATGGCTCGCTTGCGACCGCGTCGTCGCCGCACGCGCAAGTTCTCCTCACGATACAGCCGGAGTAGCTTCTTGTGGTTCATCACCATGCCTTCACGCGCCAGCATGATCCCCAGCCGCCGATAGCCGAACCGGCGTCGTTCCAGCGCAATCTCGCAAAGCCGCGACCGCAGGTCGCCATCATCAGATCGCCGATGCGCATAGCGCATCGACGTCCGATCCACAGACAGGATGGCACAGGCCCGACGCTCGCTGATCGCGAAGGCCTGCCGAACATGTTCGACGGCCTTGCGCTGAGCGGCAGGCTTCACCAGTTTTTTGAGGTAACTTCCTTCAGCACCGCATTGTCGAGCATCGCGTCCGCCAGCAGGCGCTTCAGCCGACCATTCTCTTCCTCCAGCACCTTCAGCTTACGCGCCTGCGACACGTCCATGCAGCCATAGGTCGCCTTCCACTTGTAGAACGTAGCGGTGCTCACGCCGTGCTTGTGACACACGTCCGCCGTCGTCGATCCGGCTTCCTGCTCCCGCAAAATCGCGATGACCTGTTCATCGGTGAATCTGCTCTTCTTCACGTCGCACTCCTTCTCGAAGTGGACTCTACATCAAACTGGAGGAGTTTCCGGGGAGCACGTCAACGTCAGCACCATGACAACCCCGGACTCTACTTATGAGTGGAGGAACTTTGGGGAGCACGTCAACAATTACCACGCTTACGTGCAATCAGGCAGCTTGAAGTTTCGAAAGTGATATTCTATCGTCAGGATGCATATCGCTGTGCGTATCCCTTGGGATAATGAATATGCGTAAAGCCCGGAATTTCGACCAGTTCGGGGCGATTGCCGTTGGCGCAGAGTTGATCGATCATGAACTGAGACCCGGCCATGGCAATTTGTTGCGCGGGATCTTCCATCACATGCCGAAGGCGCGATATGATCGCCCGCCGATCGTGGACTGAACGGACCATGGGAATTTCGGTAACGGTTCGGGTTTCCGGATCGACCACCGGCGCCGCTTCGACCGCTTTTGTGAAGGCTGGATAGTCGGGCCACATCAGCCGACTCATTTCCACCGAAGAAAGAGAACTGTACCAGATGTGACGATAATCCGCTTCCGCACGGGCACAAAATTCAGGGCTTGCCAGTTCTCTCAAGACGAGACCGGGCGCATGCGGAGCGATCAACAGCCGTTCGGGGTTCAACTTTCGGGCCGATGCCTGATAGAGCAGATGGCACATGCTGTTCGTCTGCCAAGTGACGCCTGCGGTGGGCCGACCCGCTCGCCCACTGATCATGACCATCAGCCGTTCCCACCGAATATTCTGTGCGTGCAGCCAATTTATGATCCGGTAACCCGTGTCGAGAAAGACCAGGGCGAACGTGGCCGCCATCATGTCGTTCAAGGGCACCGGTAAGGCGTCAGGGCCGTCACCTTCCAGCAGGTTGGCGCGCATATATTCGAAATCAAATAGCGTCGGATCCGCCAATGACCTTTCCAGATAGTCGGCGGTGACGGCGCAGCTATAGTCGATCAAGTCCGTGATCTTATCTTCTAGGCCGGCCCAGGCTTCGACCGCAACCGTATCGCGCCAATAGGCGATGCTATTGACATGCCGGACGCTGTGACATTGCGTGATCAGCGCGCGCGCGTGGGACTCCCATCCGGCAAAGCCCGCCTCGCGCAACCGGGCCAGATAAGGGATAGCGATGCCAAGATGCGAAACGCCGGTCAGTTCGAAGAACCCGCGGGTCGATAGCCGAAAGCTCTCGGTCACGGGAGGCTGGCCGGATCCGGGGAACAGCACGAGGTCGCTCCCGGTCGCAACAAGCAGAGGGTCGTCCGCATGCGCCGCGCCCAACCGGCGCTGAAGTTGCGTTCCAATGCTGTTCGGTGTGGAAGTGAATAATTCAAATAGCATCTTGAATTCGGGGTGTGTTTCGTAGCGCATGGTTTAGAGGTGGCCGGGTTGATTTGAACAGGGATCTGCAACGGTTAAGTGGATCGTCTGCCGGTTTCATCGAACTGCCGATATGGGGCGTCATGTCGGGAGGGCGTAGCCGACCAGAGTGACGCCCCATATCGGCGGCCAAATTCAAGCTGCCATCAACATGGGCAGGTTGTCAAAATAGGTCTGGTCCGGCGTCTTGGCAGCAAGGCTCGAATGCGGCCTCCTACTATTGTAGAAGCTCAGATACCGACCGATCGATGATCGGGCTTCGCTGACCCCGCCGTAGGCGTGCAGATAAACCTCTTCGTATTTCACCGAGCGCCACAGGCGCTCGACCATCACATTGTCGCGCCATGCGCCCCGACCGTCCATGCTGATGGCGATTTCTTCGCGGAGCAACACGCTGGTGAAGGCCATGCTCGTAAATTGGCTGCCCTGATCGGTGTTCAAGATCTCCGGTTTGCCGAAGCGCGCCAGAGCTTCCTCCAGTGCCTCGACACAGAAGTCGGCTTCCATCGTGATCGACACCCGCCAGGCCAGGACCTTGCGGCTGAACCAGTCGACGATAGCCACGAGATAGACGAACCCCTTCGCCATCGGAATGTAACTGATGTCGGTCGCCCATACCTGATTGGGCCGTACGATCGCCAGCTTGCGCAGCAAATAGGGATATACCTTGTGCCCCGGCGTCGGCTTTGAAGTGTTCGGGCGGCGGTAAATCGCCTCGATCGCCATCTTCTTCATCAGCGTAGCTACATGCTGGCGGCCGATCTTCATGCCTTCCTGCCGCAGTAGATCGCGCAGCATGCGACTGCCTGCGAACGGAAATTCCAGGTGCAACTCGTCGATGCGCCGCATGATCGCCAGATCAGCCTCCGAAACCGGTCTGGGCAGGTAATAGACGCTGCCCCGGCTGATCCCCAGTTCCCGCGCCTGCCGCGCCAACGGCAAACTGTGCGAACGATCGATCATCGCTTTGCGCTCGGCAACAGACCGGCCTTCCCGAGCGCGCCGGCCAAAAAATCGTTCGCCAGCGTCAACTCGCCGATCTTGGCGTGCAGCGTCTTCACGTCAATCGCCGGCTCGGCCGTTGCCGACGCATTGTCCGAATCAAATACCCCGGCCGCGCCCTCCAGCAACTGGCTACGCCACGTCGTGATCTGGTTTGGGTGCACGTCAAACTGCTGCGCCAACTCGGCCAGCGTCTTCTCCCCCTTCACGGCAGCCAATGCTACCTTCGCCTTGAAAGCCGGGCTGTGATTCCGGCGTGGTCGTTTGCTCATTTCTACTCCTGTCACGCGGCCATCCTGGCCGCCGTCAGGCAGAAAATCCACTCATCTCAATGTCCAGATTTCCCAGGCCACCTCTGTTTTGTCCTTCAGGCGCGGTCGAGAGACAGCGCATAGATGACCATGTCCTGCCGGTATCGGACATCGGGCGTCAAACTGTCGGAGACGGCCAGGAAATCCTTCCCGTCGGCCTGGAAATAGCTGGAGTCAGTGCCGCCGAAGCTCGGAAATTCCTCGACCAGTTCGAATGTCCCATCGACCCATTTGAAAAGCTGCGACTTAAGGTCGGTCTTGGGGTCGGCAGGCGTGCCTTCGATAAAGCATATCCGAACCAGGAACAGGCCATGTTCGCTGTCGATTAATTCAAACTCACGACCACCCGCGCCACCGAGCGATTGGTGCGCGACGAACAATTCACCATTCCAGCGATAAAGCGTCGACACCCCTCCGATGGCGGCAAAGGCGAGCCAGTCGGCCCCGTCGCGTCGGAAATGAAGGAAGGCGCGGCCTGTCTGTTCACCGAAAGACTGGTAGGGCACGAAGCGCGATCCGTCCCAGCGATAGATGATGCTGGGCGAGACATGATCGGCATAGGCAAGGAAGTAGTGGCCATCGACCACGAAGTCGCACCAATTATACCCCCAGCGTCCGCCCAAAACCTGGAATTCTTCCCACTTGCCATCGATCCGTTCGAACAGGACCGACCGGCCATGGCCTTCGGGCGAAAGATGGGGAATGGTCAGGCCTTGCGCCAAGGCGAGAAATTCCCTGCCATCGAGCGAGAAATGATGCCACTGCTTTGCCGCGAAACTGGGCACAGCCTCATCGAGCCGCCATGCCCCGTCAACCTCGCGATAGATCAGCGAGTTGGTGTTGGGCTGATAGGGGCCGCTGCCCGTGCGCAGATTGGCGAAGGCGAGATAGGTGCCTTCATCGTTCTGGAAGCACAGCGCGTCCTCGCCACCCGGACAGGGCAGGCGGCTGTGCTCGATAAACTGCCCTTCGTTCCAGCGATAGAGAATTGCTTCCACGTCGGAGTCGCCAGCGTTCATGTGCGGCGCCTGACCGGGAATGTCCCTGGCCAGTTGCGGCACGACAAGATTCACGGTGGTTCCGATCATGAAGATATGCGCGCACCGGGCGCCCGATGTTGCGAGACGCTGGTGAACCGTGAGGATTTTCGCCCCAGGCGACAGAAAATCGCTGTCCTGCTGCATTAAGCCCATTCCTTTTCCATCACGTTCAAAATATCTCGATGGGGCGGCCCCGGATTACACCGGAGCCGCCGGCAAAATTACGTACATGGCGTCGGCAGTCATTCTCCGAACGCGACCTTGAGGGTTACGCCCGCCGTCCGGGGATCAGACACCAGGCCGACGCGCGTCGTTTGCTTGTTATAATCCGGGATGGCGCCGCCACCGGTATAATAGACTTCATTGGTGAGGTTTCGGACCCAGCCGCTAATGTCCCATCGCCCATTGGGGGAGGTCCAGCCGACCCTGGCATCGACGACAGCATAGGAGTTGGCGCGGAGCGTCAGCTCGTTGGTCACGGTATTTCCCTTGAAGGTCGCATCCGCGCCCAGTCGCATCTTCGAGCCGTCGGCGAACTTATATTCATATTGTACGCCGAGGGTCGCTGTATATTTGGGAATGTTTGGCATGCGCTCGCCGTTCAGGTCGAGGATGTAGAAGGGCGGCCCGTCGGTGATCGACGGATCGAACGCTTCGATCGCATAATCCGTGAAGGTGGCGTCCAGCAGCGAGAGGCTGCCGTTGATGCTGAGACCCGGCAAGGGCTGCGCCCATCCTTCCAGCTCGAAGCCTTTGATCTGTGCGTCGGCAGCGTTATTGGTGATAACCAGGCCTTGCTGGTTCACGCCCGTTACCTGCAAATCGTTGAACTTGATATAGAAGGCCGCGGCATTAAGCCGCAGGCGACGGTTGAACAAATCTGCCTTGATCCCGACCTCGAAATTGTCGGCGATTTCCGGGTCGAACGGCTCGGTGTCGGCGGCCGTCCCGGCCTGACCGTTGAAACCGCCGCTCTTGAAGCCGCGCGCATAGCTTGCATAGGTGTGGATGTCGCGGGCCGGCTCGAATTCCAAGACGAATTTGGGCGTCAGGCTGTGCCAGGTCTTGCTGCGGGCGGTCTGGAAATCGCCGTTGGGCAGGAACAGCGTAAAGGGGTCGCCGCCCGGCACATTCGCGACGCTGCTCGCGTCGAGTCCGAATTTTTTGTTCTCGCTGGTGTAGCGGAGGCCCGCCGTCGCGCTCAGCCGGTCGGTGATGTCATATTTGACTTCGCCAAAGGCCGCGAGGCTGTCGGTGTTGATCCGTTGCAGGAAGCTCGCCGTGCTGTTCTGATGGTCGGGCGAGCCGGGGCCAATGAGGCCGTCGTCCGGATTGTCGGGATTGCCGGGGTCGCATGGTTGGCTCCCAGGTGTGCAACCGTACAGGAAGATCTGCTGGTCGCGCCAGCCCTGCTCGTGGAACCAGTACAGGCCCGCCGACCAATGGAGCTTGCCGCCCGCCGATAACGGCCCTGCATCGTCCGAGACAAAACGCAGCTCCTGGCTGGTCGCCCAGGTCTTCTGTTGCGCCATGAAGTTGTTTTGCAGGGCGGCCGTACGATCGACATCCTCCACATTATAGCTGCGCTCGCCGCGATAGGCGGACAGGAAGGAGATGGTTCCGGCATCGGCCTTGCGGTCGATCCTCAGCACGCCGCCCCATTGGCGGATGCCTTGCTCGCCTTCGGTTTCGCTCCGGCCGCTGCGAATATTCTCTTCCTGGGTGGGATAGGGCGGTTCGAAAAAGTCGCGGACGATGAGCGGCGTTCCGGGCACATCGACAATAGCGCTCTTTAGCACGCCGTCCTGATCGACCTTGGAATAATCGACTGTGAGGCTGACCTCCCAATCGTCACTTGGCGTGAACAGGAGCGACCCGCGCAAAGCCTGGGAGTCGACGCCGTTGGCGCGATTGCCGGTGGTGAGATTGCGATAGGCACCATCGGTATGGAGGGAAAATCCAGCAATTCGGGCGGACAGCTTGTCCTCGACCACCGGCGCGCTCACCGCCGCTTCGAACTGCCGGCGCCCCAACCCGCCCAGTTCGGCGAGCACATAGCCGTCCAGATGATCGGTGGGCTTGCGCGTGATGATGTTGATGACGCCGCCGACGGCGTTCTTGCCATAGAGCGTACCCTGCGGGCCGCGCAGCACCTCGACGCGTTCGATGTCAAACAGCGCCGCATTGGCTTCGCCCGACTGCGCAATATAGGCGTCGTTGATATTGACCGCGACACCCGAATCCGTGGTCAGATCCTCGTTGGATTTGCCGATGCCGCGAATGATATATTCTTCATTGTTGATTTGTTCCGAGTAGATCTGAAGGCTGGGCGCAATCCGGGAAAGCCCCTCGACTGTGACGATGCCCTGACTTTCGAGCTTGTCTCCACCAAAGGCGCTGATGGCGATCGGCGTAGCCTGCACGGAGCCGGCGCGGCGTTCTGCCGTGACGACGATATCGGCAATACCCTGCATTTCCTGGCCTGGCTCTGCCGCGACTGGATTCGCGGTTCGGGCCGCCGCCATGGGCGACAGCGCAGATCCGATCAGGATGATGGGTGCGGACCTCCTTATCGAGCGCGAAAGGCCCCCCTTCAGCTGGCGCATGGTCATTTCCTCTCCTTTGCAATCGCGCCGCAATTTTAGTCTGTCCGCAATGTGCCGGATCGTTGCATCAGGACCAACAGGCCCCGCAGTTGCAATGTCACCAGCCGCATCCGCGGACTGATCCAGCGGCGTCGTTACTTGGATAGGGATGAGGGTTGATCTATTCCAATTCAATATGAGAGAGCGATTGTTTGGTTTAAGAAATCAAACTTGGATTTGGGGCTTGGCTATCTTTGCGATGCGCCGATGCAATCTTCGCCTGGGCCAGTCGACGGAAGTTCGCAACGAGCGCACTCTCTTCACCGGCACGACAACCAAGCAGCAGGCGTGTGACCGCCCCTTCATCGGACAGCGGCCTGAAGCTGATATTGGGCACCTTGATGCACTGTAGTTCCGAAGGCACGATCGCCACGCCGAGGCCCGAAGCGGCAAGACTGATAATCGTGGAGGATTCCTGGGCCTCCTGCACGATGTTGGGCATGTGGCCCTGGCGTGAGAAAAGCTTGATGACCTGATCGTAGATACCTACCCCCGACTTGCGGGGGTAGAAGATGAGAGGCTCGTCCTTCAGTTCGCCAATCGTCAGCGTTTCGAAGCGGTTGAGCGGGTGTTCGGCATGCATGGCTACGACCAGGGGATCTTCGACGAGATGCGTGAAGCTGATCTCCGATCGATGGGGAGGTGTGAGTGTCCGCATGAAGCCGATGTCGATTTCACGGTCCGCAAGAGCTGTCATCTGGCCCTGTGAGGAGATTTCGTGCAGCGTCATCTTTACCTGCGGGTAGCGGGTTCTGAAGGTTCGGATGATCTTGGGGAAGAAGAAGAGCAGCGACGAAGCAGCGGTGAACCCGATCCGGAGATGTCCCGCTTCGCCGACCACCATTTCATGAACATCGTCCACGGCGCGTTCGAGTTGTCCAAGGATCGAAGCGGCATTGGATCGGAACGCTGCCCCTATTTCGGTCAACGACACACGCCGCTGGGTACGGTGAAACAGCTGCGCCCCCAGTTCGCGTTCGAGCGACTGGATCGCCAGCGAGAGCGGGGCCTGCGTTATATTAAGTCGCTCAGCGGCACGGCGAAAATGCAGTTCTTCGCAAAGGACGGTGAAATACCGTAGCTGTCGAATATCCATTGATATATTGTCCCCATCAATCGCCTCCCTGTATTAAATTAGCATAAAACGATCTCACGCGGCAAATGAAGGGCGAGCGGCGGTTGATATGCTGTCTGCCGGAAAATAATCAGCTGCGCGACCTGTTCGATCTGGAGGGAGTCGCGCGCAAGACGGAGAGGTCTGGAATGCGTTATGATCGCCTGCGCGGCATGGATTTGGAAATGTCCGTGATGCCGCGCCTTGCGGCTGGGCAGCGAATATTATCCCTCGGCATCCGTTTCAGCCGTACGCCCGATATCGCACGCATGGCATCTGGCGCGGGCTACGATCTGGTCTGGATCGACTTGGAACATAGCAGCATGTCGATCGATGCGGCCGCACAGATTGCAGCGACTGCGCACGACATCGGGCTGGGGGCCTGGGTGCGCGTTCCGGAGCGTGAATATGGTGTCATCGGCAGACTTCTCGACAGCGGTGGCACGGGGATCATAGGCCCAAAGATCGAAACAGAAGCTGATGCCCGTCTCCTTGCTGGCGCTTGCCGCTTCCCCCCCCTTGGCCAGCGGTCGATGCTTGCACGGCTCCCGCAGACGGGGTTCGTCCGAACCGGGGCTGACGAATTCGTGGCGACGGCTAACAACTCGGTCGTGGTTCAGGCCTTGATTGAATCACCCCGCGGAATCGAAAATGCCGATGCGATCGCAGCCGTGTTGGGAATCGACATCATTGGGGTTGGCACCAACGACTTGACCGCCGAAATGGGGTGCCCCGGCAAGGTTCGTAATGCAGCGGTGATGGAAGCCTGCGCGCATGTAGCCTCTGTAGCACGCGCGCATGGAAAGGTGGCGATTATCGGGGGAGTCGCGGATGACGATCACTTTCTGGAATTGCTGGAGATGGGGTTCTCGCCGTTCATCTTCGCCGGCATCGACACCGATGTCGTGGCCGACGGATTGGTCCAGCGCGTCGACAGTTGGCGCGGGAAATTCGCCTGAAACGATCAATTCAACTATTTGACCTTACGGGAAGACCAAGATGACAGCACATGAACCGCTCCTTTCCCAGCCAATGCGCCCGGCCGAGACGCTCGAACGTCCGGTGTTCGAGATGCCCGGTGGGGCCGTTGACGCTCATATGCATATCTTTGGACCGCTTGATCGCTATCCATCGGTCGAACGGCCACATTACACCTTGCCCGATGCGACGCTTGTTCAGTTTCGCGCGGCCATGCAGGTGCTGGGCCTGCGCAATTTCGTGATCGTCCAGCCGAGCTTCTACGACACCGATAACCGATGCCTGATCGACAATCTGAAGGCCGCGGGCGACATCGCCCGGGGCGTCGTCATGGTCGAGCCGGACATCGATGCGGCGACGCTGCAGGCCTATACGGATGCGGGTGTATGCGGCGTGCGGTTGGACCTGTTCAAGCGAGCGCAGTTGCCCCTGGTCGAGATACAGGCCTATATCCTGGCAATGGCCGCCAAGGTCGCACCATTTGGCTGGCATCTCCAATTCTATGCGCCCGGCTTTATCGTCCGTGACCTGATCGACTTTCTTGGGGCGCTGGAGATCGACTATGTCATCGATCATATGGGCTATATGCTGGAGGAAGATGGTCTGACGGAGGCGGATTTCGCGCGCCTGCTGGCGCTCATGACTCAGGGACGCTGCTGGCTCAAGCTTTCGGCTCCCTACCGGCTTGCAAAAAAACGCGGCATGGACGCAGTGAACGAAATCGCCAAAACCATTGTCGCGGCCGCTCCGGAACGCGCCATTTGGGGGTCTGACTGGCCACATATCCCGGAGGGAGCGCGTGATACCGGCGCCTTGCTCAATCTGCTCGCCATCTGGGCGCCCGATCCAGCGGTCAGGAAGCAGATTCTGAGCGATAATCCCAGAAAACTCCTGGGTTTCGCATGACCATGAGCGCGATAGAGGACATCGAAGCAGCGGCCCAAAAGGACCGCTCCACGCGGGTTGGCGTGGTCATCTTGTCATTCCTCATCGTCATGGTCGATGGCTATGACACGCTGATGGTGTCCTTTGTGGCGCCATTGCTCGCCAAGGCGATGCAGCTTGAGCCCATCAATATCGGGCAGCTTTTTGCCGCAGGCTATTGCGGCGCGATCGTCGGCGCGGTCTCGATGGGGCCACTGTCGGATCGCTATGGGCGAAAGCCCTTGCTTGTCGGAGCGCTTCTGCTCGCCGCGATGATGACCTTCGCCTGTTCGCTTGCGCAGAGCTTCCATCAACTCGCCGCCTTGCGTTTCGTGGCAGGTATCGGGTTAGGCGGCGCTTTGCCGGCCGTCATCTCCCTTACGGCGGAACATGCCGGGGCTACCCGCCGTGCGGGCACCGTGACGCTGATGTATATCGGCTATCCCCTGGGCGCGGTCGTGGGCGGCGCCCTGACGGCGGCCGTCCTGCACACGGGCTGGCAGATCGTTTTCGCCTGCGCAGGTGTCGCCTGCCTGCTCGCGACCGGGGCAGCGCTTGCCATTCCTGAATCGTTCAAGGGTAGGGAAGCCGTGCGCGCGGCCGGGCAGGGGCGAAATTTCCTGCGAGCGCCGCTTTCGGAAGGACGGCTATGGCCGGCGGTCAGTCTGTGGCTGGGGCTGTTCTGCCTGTTGATGCTGACCTATGCTCTGGTCAGCTGGACGCCGTCGCTGGTCGTCTCACGGGGCGGTACGCCGCAATTGGCCGCGCTTGCGGGCGTCGCGCTCAATCTGGGCGGCATCAGTGGCGCCCTTTTCAGCATTCCGCTGATCAATCGCTTCGGCCCCTATCTTCCGATCGCCCTCATGACGCTCATGGGCTCTGTCTTCGTCGCCCTGATCGGCGCTCCGCTAGCCTCCCAACCGTTCGTTTTCGCAATATTGTTCCTCGCGGGTTTTTGCGTCCTCGGCGCCCAGATCAACTTCCCCGCGATGATGGTCGAGCTGTTTCCGCCGCCCGTGCGCGGCGCTGGTTCGGGGATCGGCATGGCCGTGGGGCGGCTGGGGTCGATCATTGGACCGCTTCTGGGCGGCGCTCTGGTTGCGGCCAAGCTGCCGGAAACTCGGTTGTTCCTTGCTGCGGCGGTGCCTGCGCTGTTGGCCGCGCTTGCGATGTTCAGTGCGGGCTGGATGCGTCGCGATCGCTAGGGCCTGCTTGACTGAGGTTGGGCTTTCCTCAAATCGATCTGCTAATCAGAATAGGCTTTGGCTGGTCCCAAGCGAAGCGGGCTGGATCAGAAATGCTTTCGCCTTCATCCAGCCCCACAAATCCGTTACGATCAATAGGCCAGCCCTGTCGCCTTGGTTAAAGGCCGACTTTTGCCCTTTTTCGACCCCTGTCAGAAAGAGATCGGCTCATGTGTTGGCCCTCCGAAAGACATTCTCACGAAGCGACCGCCCGGCCGTCTCAGGCATGAACCGAAGCGCGACGAGGCCCACGAGACAGGCGAGCATCATGTAGAAGGCCGGCATCAATTCATCGCCGGTTGCGCCGATCAGACTGCTACTGATAGCAGGGGCTGTCCCGCCAAATATCGAAGTCGACATATTATAGGCGATCGCAAAGCCCGCAAATCGAACCGGTGTGGGGAAAAGGGCCGGAAAAGTCGCAGAAATGGTCGCCAGTTGCGGGACATAGAGCAGTCCAAGCAACACGAACCCTAAAATCGCTCCGACAAGTCCCGTCGCCATCAGCATGTAGAGCGGAACCACCGCCAGTAGCAGGCCGACCAACGATAGCCGCCACATCGGGCGACGGCCGATCCGGTCTGACAGATGACCTGCAAAAGGCAAAAAGAGCATCATGAAAAGCATACCGATGATCGGCACGAGCAGCGCTTCATCGGAAGACAGGCCGATACGCCGCTGCAAATAGGTCGGCATATAGCTGAGCAGCGTATAGTTGACGACATTGAGCGCCACCACCAAGCCACTGACAACCATCATCGGTCGCCAGTGTTCGCGCACCAGTGTTTTGAGCGCTGGCGAACCGCTACCATCGGCGGCCTGTTCGCGAAAGACCGGCGTGTCCTCCATTTTCGAACGCAGATACATGCCGATCAGGCCCATGGGCGCGGCCACCAGAAACGGAATCCGCCAGCCCCAGTCATGCATCACCGCGTCGCCCAGCAGGAGTGAGAAGCCGAGCATCAGCACGGCACCGAACGAAAAGCCGGCCAGCGTTCCGAATTCCAGGAAGCTGCCATAGAAACCGCGCCGGTCGTCTGGCGCATATTCGGCCATAAATGTCGCTGCGCCGCCATATTCGCCACCGGTCGAAAATCCCTGCACCATACGCAGCGCGATCAGCATCGCGGGCGCGCCCCAGCCTATCTGCGCATAGGAAGGAATCAGTCCGACCGCGAGGGTAGCCCCCGACATCAGCAAGATGGTGAGGGCCAAGACCGACTTGCGCCCCAACCGATCCCCCATCGGTCCCCAAAACAGCCCGCCCAGTGGTCGCACAATGAAGGAAATGGCGAAGGTCGCCAGTGCAAACAACACAGCGTCATCCACATTGCCGGGGAAAAGCGCTGCCGAGATATAGGTTACACCATAGGCATATATGCCATAGTCAAACCATTCGGTTGCATTGCCCAGCGCAGAAGCCGTGATGGCGCGCCGCAAAGTGGCCCTGTCGGCCATGGCTCTATCGGCTTCGGCCTCCGGGGCTGACAGGATTTTGGCGGAAGCGATCATGACAAATGTCCATCTGCGGTATTAGGGTCGAGCAGCGATGCCACCGGAGTGGTGCGCGGAACGATCTGAAAATCCTGTTGATCGGGCGCTGGAGGGGTGGCCGTCTGGCGCCATAGACCGAAAACAACTGTGGCTCCGGCGCATAGGGCGATGAAGAAGAACATGCCGCCGCCGGGCGCAATGCTCATCATTAACGCCGCGCCCAATGGACCGATCGCTGCGCCGACGGCATAGAGCAGCACCAACCGTCCGCTTGCCGCGATCCGCTCCGTCGTCAGCAGCCGATCGTTGCAATGGGCGACGCACAGGGGATAGAGGGCAAAGCTGAGGCCGCCGAACAGCGCGCCAAGCCCCAGCAATTGCGGCCCGCGCGACACCGGCATCGCCAACAACATGCACAAGGTGAGCGTCGCAGCGAAGCAACCCACGATTACGCGCCGTCGATCAAGACGGTCGGACAAGCGACCGAGCGGCCATTGCAGAGCCACCCCGCCCAGGATCACGACCATCATGAAGCTGGCGGTCGCGCCTAGATCCAGCCCCAGTCGCCGGACATGGACCGCAGCCATACCGTAGAAGGCGCCCAGCATCAGCCCCGTCGTCACAGCGCCAAAGGTGCCAAGGGGGGACGCGGCGTAGAGGGTGCGGATTGAGAAGGCCGGCGCCTCCATGGGCGTCGGCGCAGCGCTGCGGGTCAGACACAGCGGAATGATGGCCAAGGAAATGAGAAGGGAAGCCAATTGAAACGGCGCAGTCGGCTGCGCGCCGCTCGCCGCCAGCAGCAATTGTCCGACCGCCTGCCCCGAATAGAGCGCCACCATGTAGGCGGCCAGCACGCTGCCGCGCGTATGCGCTTCGGACCGGTCATTGAGCCAGCTTTCAAGACAGATGAACACGCCCGCCACACAGATGCCATCGACGAACCGGAGACAGGCCCAGAACAGCGGAAACCGGACCAGCGCATAGGCGAGCGTGCTGGCGGACAATAGGGATACGAAGGCGGCGAAGGCGCGGATATGCCCGACCTGGCGCACGATGCCGCCAGCGCGCAGGGCGCCGATCACCAGCCCCCCGAAATAGGCGGTGGCGACGGCGCCGATCGCCATGGTGCCCGCCCCTGCCCGTTCGAGCCGAAGGCTTATCAGCGTGGACAGGAAGCCGCTGCCCGCCATCAACATGAAGATGGCGAGCAGCAGGCTGCGAACAGGATGGATTGCGGCGAACATGGATGATGATGGAACGTGGTTCAGGCCGCGCGCCGATCCTCCGTGGCGTCAACTCCGCCCTCTATCAACGCGCGGTGAAGCGCGCGCACTGCGCGATCAAAATGGTTGATATCGACGATGAATTGCACATCGACGTTGCGAATCTGATGCTGCATCGCGATGATCGGCACATGTGCGGCCGCCAGAGCCTGAAACGCATCGGGCATAAGCCCTGGTCGTGATATATCGCTGCCGATGACCGACACGATCGCGATCGGTTGGGCCGATATGGCCGCATCGGGATAGCGCCCCTGAAGGTCGGCGATCACCCGCTTCACCGTCGCGGCATCGGCCGACAGATAATGGGTGATGGTGTTGGCGTTGGACGCCTTACTGACGATCCATGCGCCATGACGGGTCAGCGCCTCCAGAATGGCGGCGTCATAACCCTTAACTCCAACCATATCCTGCTCGAAAAACTGCAGCGCCTGCGCGTGGCGCACTCCCGTCACGATCTCAACGCGCGGCATGTCGGAGACGTAATCGCCGCAGATCAGCGTCCCGCCATCCTCCCTGTCGAAGGTGTTGCGCACACGCAGCGGAATGTCGGTCTGACGCAGCCCTCTGCCCGCGCCGGGGTGGATAGCCTCCATCCCAAGGTTCGCTAACTGGTCCGCCACATCGTAATTGGTGCGGCCGATCTTACGCGCCTTATCGGCGCCGACGAGGCGTGGATCAGCGCTCGACAGGTGAAACTCCTTGTGGATGATCGCCTCGGATGCGCCGGTCAAGACGGCGATGCGGGAAAATGTCATTTCAGAATAGCCGCGCGCATAGCGACGCACCATCCCTTCGCTGCACCCCGCATAGCCGGTGACGATCGGCAGGGTGTTACCAAGATCGATGGATGCGAAGGCCTGCACGATGCGATCGTCCAGTTCCCGCATGTCCTGCTGGTCCCACAAGGTGAGATCGACAAATTGGGCATTGACGCCGCGATCGCGCAGCAACAGCGCCGTCGAATGCGCGCTGTGCGCTTCGCCAAGACCCGCGAGCAACTCGCGCACCGTGACCAGCTGTTCCTTGACGCAGAACCGGCCATGGCTGCGCAGCCGCGCCAGATCATCGAGGCAGGCGGCGACGGCGTCTATGCGCATGTCGACAAAGGCGTTCGCCTCCGCCAGCCGGTCAGTCCGCCCGAACATGGCCCTATTGCGATCCTGCATGGCGCCGCGCACCACTTCTATCGCCTCGCGCCAGCCATCGGCATCCTCATCGGCGACGAAGCGCGCATAAACGCCCGGCTCGCCGCTTTTCTTATGCTCCAGCAGCAGGTCGGTCATGCCGGCATAGGCCGACACCACGAAGATGCGATTATATAGGTCTGTATCCTTGCGGCCGCCGATCAGCACATTGTCGAACAATGTGGCGGTCGCGATCATGGAGGTGCCGCCGATCTTTTCGACGCTATGAAAGTTGCTCATGCCAATGCTTCCTCCATCAGCGGCCCGCTGACCGGCGTGATGACATCCGGCTCGCCGCGCGCTGCTATGAAAGCGGGGCGCGGCCTGTCTACGCCGAAGGGCGCGATCAGCCGGTTCGACACCGCGTTATAGACCAGAAAAGCGTTGGCGCGCGGGAACGGCGTGATGTTGCCATTCGATCCGTGCATGATGTTGCAATCGAAGATCACGACCGATCCTGGCTTGCCTGTCGGCGCCACGATGCCGTGACGATGCGCCAGTTCCGCCAGGCTGTCCTCGTCGGGAACGCCATATTCCTGCTTTTTGAGCGACTGGCGATAATGGTCCTGCGGTGTTTCGCCCACGCAGGTCAGATATTGGCGATGCGATCCGGGAATCAGCATCAGCGGGCCATTATGCGGCGTGTTGTCCGCCAGCAGGACCGACATGGATAATGCCCGCATTCGCGGCATCCCGTCCTCGACATGCCATGTCTCGAAATCGCTGTGCCAATAGAATTCCTTGCCCTGGAATCCCGGTTTATAGTTGAGGCGCGACTGGTGTATGTAAACATCGTCGTCCAGCAGGAAGCGGGCGACCCCGGCTAGTCGCCGGTCGGCTGCCAGGCGCGCGATCACGCGGCTCTGGGCATGAATACGGAAGATGGACCGGACTTCCTTGCTGCCTGGCTCGGCGATCACCGTTTCGGCTTCCAACGCATCGGGATCGCCCAGCAGCTTGCCTGCCTCGTTCTGTAGGAACATGACTTCATTGTCGGAAAACATGTCTTCCAGCACCAAATAGCCGTCACGCTCGAAGCGTTCCGCCTGTTCGCGCGTGATAGGCGAGTCCTGATGCCAATCGCTATGGACTACGGGATCAAGGCGCGGTAAAAATTCCGCCACGCTATCGTGGCGGGATGGGTAGAGGTCTTTCATGGGACTCCCCCTTTTCAGGTGATAGATGGTTTAATGCGATTTCTAATCAGATGGATTCATCTGAGGCCTGGGCAATCGCATAACATCAGTCGGCCAGCGCGTGTTCGCGCGGCGCACTTGTGTCGGCGGGATAGGCGCCCGTCTCATCATGTACTTCCTTGCCGGTCACCGGCGGGTTGAAGGTGCAGACGCACAGGATGTCGGTTTCCGGCCGCACGATATGCTGGTCATGAGCGTTAAGCGCGTACATGACGCCGGGCGCCAAACGATGCGTCACACCGCTGCCCAGATCCTCAATCGTGCCCTTGCCCTTAAGCACCAGCACCGCTTCCAGATGATTCTGATAATGCATGTGCAGTTCCTTGCCAGCGTACATGGTGGTGACGTGGAAGGAGAAGCCCATATTGTCGTCCTTGAGCAACAGGCGGGCGCTCTCCCAGCCTTCGGACTTCACGTTGCGGTCGGACTTGCGGATATCCTGAAGTTTGCGAACGATCATTTGTCGTATCTCCTTTATTCTGCGGCGACGCCATAGGTGACGGCCAAGGCCGAGCGGACGCTTTGCTCAAGAATGTCGAGGCCGGCCGACAGGACCGAATCGTCGATCACGAGGGGGGCCAACACCTTGACGATTTCGTCATGCGCGCCGCTGGTTTCGATGATGAGTCCCTGCGCAAAGCAAGCGGCGGTGATGGTTTGCGCGATCTCGCCCGATCCGACATCAATACCGCGCATCATGCCGCGCCCACGAATGGACAGGCCATGTTCAGTCGCCATCGCTGCGAGCCGGCGCTCCAGCAACGCGCCGCGACGGGCGATATCCTGCTGAAAATTGCCGTCGCTCCAGAAATGCCGGAGCGTCGCAGTCGCAGTGACGAAGGCGTGGTTGTTGCCGCGAAAGGTGCCATTATGCTCGCCGGGCGACCATTGGTCGAGTTCGGGGCGGAACAGGGTCAGCGCAAAGGGCAGGCCCATGCCCGACAGCGATTTGGCCATGGTGACGATATCGGGCGTAAAACCCATGCCTTCGAAGCTGAAGAAATTGCCGGTGCGACCGCAGCCCGCCTGAATATCATCGATGATCATCAACGCGCCGTGGCGCTTTGCGATGTCGGCGATCTGGCGTAGCCATCGGGGCGATGCGGCATTGAGACCACCTTCGCCCTGCACCGTCTCCACCAGAATGGCCGCCGGCGCGTCGAGGCCGCTCGACGGGTCCGAAAGGCGACGCTCCAACTGTTCGGCGGTGTCCACGCCGGGACCATGATAGCCATCATAGGGTTCATGGCTGACATGGTTCAAAGGCACGCCGGCACCACCGCGTTTGGCGGCGTTGCCGGTGCAGGCCAGCGCGCCCAGCGTCATCCCATGAAAGCCGTTGGTGAAGGCGATCACCAGTTCGCGCCCCGTGATCTTGCGCGCCAGCTTGATCGCAGCCTCGACAGCATTGGTGCCGGTCGGTCCGGTGAACATGGCGCGATAGTCGAGGTCGCGGGGCGTAAGGATCACATCCTCCAGCGCGGCGAGGAAGTCCGCCTTGGCGTCGGTATGGAGATCAAGCCCATGGGTGATGCCATCGTTGACGATATAATCGACCAATGCGTTTTTCAGGACCGGATGATTATGGCCATAATTGAGGGTGGAACAGCCCGACAGGAAGTCGAGATAACGACCGCCCTGATTGTCATGCATCCACACGCCTTGCGCCTGGTTGAACTGGCGCGGCATGGCGCGCGCATAACTGCGCACGGCGGACTCGCGCCGTTCATAGATGGCGGTGTCGGGGATGGAGGCGGTCGCCTTGGGATAGATGTCGATGGTCATAGTGGTTGATCCCTCTTAGGAATGGGCCGGCGTCGGCAGCGGGCCGATGCATGTCTGCCACTCGGTGGCGTGAGCGCCGGCAAAATGGCGATTGCGCTCAAAGCGTGCGCTCTTGTCGATGGACGCGCCCCATCGCCGGGCCAACCCTTCGAACAGGCCCCAGGATGCGTGATTATCTTGTGTTATGGTCGTCGTCAGATGGGTGACGCCGGCCTGTTGTGGTCGCGCCAGCAAAGCTTCGATCATACGACCGGCAAGGCGCTGGCCCCGCGCGGCGGATGACACCGCCACTTGCCAGACGAAGAATTTGTCGGACGCAGCGGGTGGGCGATAACCCGACACCCAGCCCACCATTTCGCCGCCTCGCTCAGCGACGATGCAGCTATCGGCGAAGTCCGTGCATTGTAGCAGATTGCAATAGGCCGAATTGGTATCGAGCGGCGGGCAAGCCGCGATCAGTCCGCTGATGGCCGGCCCGTCGGTCGGGCGGGGCTTTCGAAGGTCAATGTCCTGCCCCTTGTTCTCTTGCGAACACGCAGAAGCCCGTGGCGGCTCGGCGGCCGCTGTAGCTTGGGAATCAAAGATTGTTTATCTCCCGAATTATATTTTGCTCAGGATGGCTGATGCATCCCGGCGAGATGGGCCGCTATATGCCCGGATGCCTCGAAAATTTCAACCCGGCCTACGAAATTATATTTCATTGTATGAAGGATTATGGCCGATGTCCTGAGACGGTTGGTTCCAAAGCCGCTTTCCAGCTATGGCGAAAAGCTATGGACTCTGAAATTTCCTCCCTCACTCTTCGGGCGTTACGGCGCGTTCTGCGAGCCACCGAAATCGGTAGCCGTCAACTCGCCGCCACAACCGGGCTGACGCCTTCTCAAATGCTGGTATTGCGTGAGATCGACGTGCGCGGATTGACGACGCCATCGACTATCGCTCAGGCTGTGCAGTTCAGCCAGGCGACGATTACGGCAATCGTCGATCGCCTTGTCGCCCTGGGCTTCGTACAGCGCCAGCGCAGCGAAACGGACAAACGCCAATTTCGCCTCAGCCTGCTGCCAGAGGGGGTCAGGGCGCTGGCCGAGGCGCCGGACCCGCTTCAAAAGCGCTTTACCGATCGGTTCGATGCGCTGCCTGCATGGGAACGGGCGATGATTTTGGCTGCGACGGAACGGCTGGCCATGTTGATGGACGCGCAAAGTATCGATGCCGCGCCACTGCTCGATGGTGGTCGCATTGATCGCATCGAGCCGGATTGATATTTGGCGATGCGCCGGGTTGCGCAGGCGCATCGGGCTTGGCATAGCGCCCGTCGGGTGTTCGCCATGATGCAGGCGGGCAGGTTTGTGTCGTTGGTCGGGCCGCCAGCGTGCGACGTCCCTTGCCCGGAGTTTCCCTGATGGCCTTATCGCGCGCCAAGCCACTCAGCGCCCTGCGTCAGTTTCTCGAAGGTCAGGCCTCCGCCGGACTGGTGCTAATGGGTGCCGCCGTCATCGCCATGGTCGTCGCCAATTCGCCTGCGGCAGCGGATTACGAGCATGTGCTTCACAGCATGGTCGGACCGCTATCCTTTCATCATTGGGTGAATGATGGCCTTATGGCCATCTTCTTTCTGCTCGTCGGGCTGGAGATCAAGCGCGAAATCATGGACGGCCAGCTTTCTTCCTGGCCGCGCCGGATCTTGCCGGGCATCGCCGCGGCGGGGGGCATGGCCGTGCCAGCGCTTGTCTATCTTGCTTTCAACAGTGGCGCTACAGCCCGCGGCTGGGCGATCCCTGCCGCAACGGACATTGCCTTTGCGCTTGGCGTCATCGCGCTTCTGGGCAACCGCGTCCCCATATCTCTGCGAGTCTTCCTCACAGCGCTCGCGATCATTGACGATCTGGGCGCTGTCGTGATCATCGCCTTTTTCTATACGGCGCAAATCTCTTTGTTCGATCTTGGCGCGGCGGCGGTTATCACCTTGCTTCTGTTTGCGCTCAACCGGAGCGGCGTGCGCCGCCTTGCGCCCTATCTGCTCATTGGAGCCGTGCTGTGGATTTTCGTGCTGCGGTCGGGCATCCATGCCACTCTGGCGGGCGTGATACTGGCCTTTGCCATTCCGCTGCAAGGAACCCCAGGCAAGCCGGACGCCGATGAGCATAGTCCGCTCCATCGTCTCGAACATTGGCTGCATTTGCCTGTCGGATTCCTGATTGTGCCGATATTCGGCCTGGCCAATGCCGGCGTTCCGATATTGGGCCTCCAGCCAGAAGCTTTCACCGCGCCGGTCACGATCGGCGTGGGACTTGGGTTGTTGGTCGGAAAAGTCATCGGGGTGTTCGGCACGTCCATGATTGCGATTCGATTGGGAATCGCCGACATGCCCGCCCATGCCAGCCGCCTGCAACTCGCGGGTACCGCGCTGCTCTGTGGCATCGGCTTTACGATGAGCCTGTTCATTACGCTTCTCGCCTTTTCAAACGATCTGCTTCTTCAGGCAGAGGCCAAGATCGGCATTGTCGCAGGATCTCTGCTGGCGGGCTTGCTGGGCTATGCTTTGTTGAGGGTGGCGAAAGGCGAGAGATCGGAGGGTGCTGACGACAACCAATCGATCGTTTAAGCCCAACCAAACACACAGCCTTCAATCGGAGGCGTGATCCATTTTTACGCCAATCCCGGCACCTTCTACACCGCGCTCGGCAATATCGATTTCCGCGTCATGGACGGCAACCCCGCCGCCACGGCGATCCGTTTCCATTCCGCCCAGCATAGCTTCGTCAGCCCTGTCGATTTCCACATCGGATCCCCGCCAGCGACATCGCCGTCATTCCGGCGACGCCCACCGCTACCCATGATGGCGCGGCCACTGTGCTATCGGTCAACTGGTGGAATAATGGCGAGTTCAAGGATCAGATCGACCCCGCCACCTATCAGTTCACCACCCTCGTCGAGATGTTCGCCCGCGATATGGCACGGCGCGACGCGCGGGATTATGTGCCATCCGACGGCAGCGTGGTCCTGCCCGCCTGGCGGGTTCTCGCGCAAGGGCCGGCGGACCATCGCGGCCTGCGCTTCTCGGACTCGCTCGACAGCTATGGCTTCATTCAGGGGCGGCCAGGCGAGCGTGTCTATGTCGCCAACGGCCAGGTCTTCGTCTACGCTGCCACTGGCAAGGAAATCGGCCGCATCGATGTGCCCGAACGTCCCTTGCAGATACCGTTCGGCGGGCCGGATCGACGCACCCTCTTCATCCTGTCTCATCATGGCGTGTATGTCGTGAAGTTGGATATGGAAGGCGCGGCAGATAATCGGTTCGTCCTGGCCTGCCCCACGCCTCGCGTGCCTCATGGGGCTGCGCTGTCTTTACCACTTTTCGCGACGAGCGGATTGATCGTCTGGATGGTGCCGTCTGGATTATAGCGCAACTCCGTCACTTTGACATTGCGAAGGCGGGTCTGCCCTGACAGCTGCGTATCGGCATAGAATAGCCACCAGCGGCCATTCCATTCGACGATTGAATGATGCGTCGTCCATCCTTCGACCGGCTCCAGGATGCGCCCCTTGTATGTGAACGGGCCATAGGGTGAATCGCCGATCGCATAGGCCAGATAATGGGTGTCGCCAGTCGAGTAGCTGAAATAATATTTACCCATATATTTATGCATCCAGGACGCCTCGAAGAAGCGGCGATCATGATCGCCGCCCAGCAACGGCTTGCCCTTCTCGTCCATGATCTGCACCGCCTTGGGCGTTTCGGTGAATTCCAGCATGTCGCCTGTCAGTTTGGCGACACGCGGCGCCAGTGCGGGCTTGTCGTCCTGGCCCAAATCGGTCTTCGACCCATTGGCGTCATATGTGCCATCGACATTGCGTTGAAGTTGCCCGCCCCAGATGCCGCCGAAATAGACATAGCTCTGCCCATCATCGTCGGTGAAGACGGCCGGGTCGATCGAATAGCTGCCCTTGATTGGCTGGGGCTGCGCCTTGAATCGACCCATCGGGTTCTTCGACGTCGCCACGCCGATGCGGAAAGCGCCCTCCTTATCCTTGGCCGGGAAGTAGAGATAATAGGTGCCATTCTTGTATGCGGCATCGGGCGCCCACATCTGCTTGTCGGCCCAGGGCACATCTTTGACGTCCAGGGCTACCGGTCCGACCGTTACCGGCCCACCGATCTTGTCCATCGACAGGATGCGATAGTCGCGCATCTCGAAATGCGCGCCCAGATCGTCTTCGGGCGTCGGGCCGTCGATATCATGGCTGGGATAGACGTAGATTTTGCCGTTCCACACATGCGCGGACGGGTCGGCGGTATATATGTCTTTCACCAAGGGTTGAGACAGATAGTCGGAAGCGTCGCCGCCGCTGTCGCTGGATTCCTGCACTTTGTTTTCCGGCTGCGCCGATGGCTGGCACGCGGTTGCGAGCAAGGTCGTGGCAAGCGCGAGCGGCGCCAGTTTTCGCAATGGCATGAGCATGGCTGTCCTCTCCGATTGTGCGACATTCATTTATCAGATCGAAAGATAGCGCTATCATAAATCGCGCGCAATCCCTGTCATGCAACGTGTCGATAGCGGCGGTGCGGATCATGGCGTCGCTCGTCAACGGGCCGGACTATAGTGATAGAGGCCGATGACCGTGCCCACGAAGCCACCTGCCTTCTTCGTACTGAGCAGCGTGGCGTCGATATCGTCCTTAAGCGTCTTCGTGCTGCCGCCCACCCCATAGTCGAAGCCGATCGTCCCGCCGGTCACGCGGATGGTCAGGGTTACAGGGCCGCTGGCGACGACAGGCGCGCAGGCGACCAACCCGTCGGTATCGGCGGCGTCGCGGGTGTAGAGGGCGACCACTGGCTTGTCCGCGATCCGGGTGAGCCCGAAGAACAGGTTGCTGTGGTCGCTCTGCACGGCGGCGGGGCCGGCGCGGTCGCCCTCTCTGTCCGGCGTGTAGCGTAGCGTCGTGGAGAAGGTGGCGTTGCTATGCTGTTGCCGCCGCCCGATGAAGGCGGGAACGCCGTTCAGATCGCCAAGGCGCGCGCCGCTGTCCAGCGCCAGCGCGCCGCCCGCGAGATGATAGAAGGGCTTTTGCGGCGTACGGATGCCGATCCATTCCATCGGCAGCTTAGTGCCGTCAAATTCCTCGACATAGGCGAAGTCGCCGCTGCTGGGTACAGCGGGTTTGGGCTGGACGGGTCGATCCCTTCGAACGGCAACCAGATCGGGTCGGACCAGGGACCGGCCGGGTCTTTGGCGGTGATGCCGAAATTGCCCTTACAGTCGACGCAGGTGTTGACGATGTAGAAGAGGCCGTCGTGATAGCCGATATCCGGCGCGAACACGGCTTGAGAGATGCGGCGGCCTTTGAAATCCAACTGTTCCGGCCGGTCAATCGCGTTGGCGATCTGGGTCCAGTTGACCAGATCCCTCGACCGGAAGATCGGCAGGCCCGGATAATGGGCGAAGGACGAATTGACGAGATAATAGTCGTCGCCCGCGCGCGTAACCGACGGGTCGGGATAATAGCCGGTCAGGATCGGGTTGCGATATTCGCCGGGCTTGACCATGATCTTCTCGGCCCACTTCCCCGCATAGGTAAAGCGTTCGAACGGCGCCGGCGCGGTTTGGGCCGGCGCGGTTTGGGCCGGTGCTGCGAACAGCGAGATAGACAGTATCGCGGGCATAAGCGCAGACAGGCGCAGGGTCCGGTGGAACATGATCAATCTCTCCTTCAATCGCCGCGCTTTGGTGCGCCACGCTTGTAGTTAGCGCTAACATAAACTGGGATGAAATGCCGAACGGATAGCCGGATTCTACGCCGCGGTTCGAAACCGGCGGTGTGGAAGTCCAGATGGTGCATGGCGATACGTCCGCCGTTCCGAAAGGACGCGCGGCAGCGGGGCGAGGAGCGGTCAAGGCTCTCGCCGCCGTCTGCCTCCAACTTGGCGGAATGGGCTGCGGCATCGTTAGCAGGGCGTCCCGATCGGCGATCGTGCGCAGCAGATTGGGACAGAGCGCGTCCATCGGCAGACAGTCCGCGCCATCCCGCGATAACAATATCAGCGCGCCGATGCCGCCCGTCGATCTGCCTATCGTGCGCGCAATGCTGCAATATCATCATGCGCGATCGGCGGACATCGGCCTGACATGGTTTCGTCAGCAACTGCGCAACGCCATCGCCGACGGCATAGGTGGAAGGATCATCGTCACCAAAGGACGGTCCGTCCAATCCCTATCTTTCCCAATATCGGTCAAGCCGCTTTCATGGCATTGCGGGACGGCTCTTCATCAGCGGTTGGATGCGGGTGCCGAATGCTTCCACCCCTTCGAGGAAATCGTCAAAGGTCAGAAGCACGCCGCCGGTATTCGGCACTTGCGCCATCTCGTCGAGCATATGCGCCACGCTTTCGTAGCTGCCGACCAGTGTACCCATGTTGATGTTGACCGCCCCTTCGGGCGCCGCGAGTTGGCGCACGTTTGTGTCGCTGTTCACAGTGTCCTTGGCGCCCTGATCAGCCAGCCAGGCGATAGCGTCGACATCGACGCCGTCATTGTAGCTTTGCCATTTAGCCATGGCTTCTTCATCGGTTTCGGCGGCGATCACCATAACCAGCACGAAGACTGAAACGTCGCGACCCGTCTCTGCGGTGAACTGGGCCAAGCGATCGTTGTTGAAGGCGAAAGCGGTCGGCGTATTGACGCCCTTGCCAAGGCAGAAGGCATAATCCGCCCACTTGGCCGAGAAGGCGAGTCCCGCATCGGAAGAACCTGCGCAGATGATCTTCATGTCCGCTTGCGGTTGGGGGCGGACGAGACAGTCGTCCATCTGATAATATTGGCCGTTGAAGTCGGAGCGGCCGGTTTTCCACAATTCGCGCAATATGCGTGCATATTCATCGAGCACGTCGTAGCGGTTGCGAAAATGCTCGTCGCCCGGCCAAAGGCCCATTTGTGTATATTCGGGCGGTTGCCACCCGGTAATCAGATTAAGCCCGAACCGGCCATGGCTGATGCTGTCGATGGTGTTGCACATGCGTGCGGCGAAGGCGGGCGGAATGATCAGCGTGGGGCAGGTGGCGAAGATCTTGATCTTTTCCGTCACCGCCGCAAGCCCGGCCATCAGGGTGAAGCTTTCAAGCCCATATTCCCAAAACTGCGTCTTGCCGCCGAAGCCGCGCAATTTAATCATCGAGAGCAGGAAATCCATCCCATATTTCTCGGCGCGCTGGGCGATCTCCTTGTTGAGATCAAAGCTCGGCATATATTGCGGGGCGTTCTCGCTGATCAGCCAGCCATTATTGTTGATGGGAATGAAAACGCCGACCTGCATGGATTTCAACTCCTGAGAAATTCGAGAGCGATGCGGTTAAAATGGCCGGGATCGGTCACGTTGCAGGCATGACCGCCCCATTCGAACGTGGCGACAGCCGCGTGGGCGACCGGCTCCGCGAGATCGAGGGCGGTGGCGAAAGGCACGAGAAAGTCGTCGCGGGTGGCAATGACGAGCAACTGTTCAAACGCCGCCAGCGCCGCCGGATCGGGCGCATAGGCCTGGACGGCGGCGATGCGCTTGGCGGTCGTCTCGATGCCGGGAAATGCTGCGATATGGTAGTCTAGATCTGCCGTCAGTTCGTCGTCATGGGCGGCGATCCAGTCTGGCGGATACAGGAAAAGCGGCTGCGCTTCCAGAAAGGCTTGCTCGCCTGCGCCATGCAGCAGCGCGAGGCGTGCGTCGAAACAGCGCCGCGTATGCGGCGAAAGCGACCGCCAGCCGTTGATGACGACCAGTCGGTCGATCCGTTCCGTGCAGATGGCGGTTTGGATGCCGATGGCCCCGCCCAGCGCATGGCCGATGCAATGCGCGCGCGCGATGCGGAGAGCATCCATCAGCAGGATCACGTCGCCAGCCATGTCCTCGACCGATGTGGTGTCGGGAAGGATGCGGTCGCTGCGGCCGGTGCCGCGATGATCGTAAGCGATGACATGGAAATGTTCTGCCAAGGCCGCCAGGTTGGGCGTCCAATAGCGCGCCGAGCCACCCAGGCCGCTGGACAGGATCAGAGCGGGCGCATTCGCGCTCCCGTGTGTTTCATAGTAAAGCCCTGCCGCCTCAGCCAAGATGCGCGACCGAGGCGATCTCGACCAGGCAGTCGGGTTTCACCAGTTCGCATTTGACACAGTAGCGCGCGGGTTTGTCACCCGGAAAATATGTGGCGTAGACCGTGTTGAAGGCGGCATAGTCATCTAGGTTTTTGAGGAAAATGTGATTCATGGCGATATCCACCATGCTACCGCCGGCCGCCTCGATCGTGGTCTTGACGACCTCCAGCACATGGCGCGTCTGCGCGGCGGCATCGCCGATATGCAGCACCGTGCCGCCTTCTCCCAATGCCAGCACGCCTGAAACATAGACCGTATTGCCCGCCTTCGCCCCGGCGGAATAGGGCGCGATGGGCGTGGGGAACTGAGGCGGGTTGATCGGTTCGAAAGGCATCAGGACTCCTTTGGCGGAAGTTGGCCGACGGCGGTGCGGAAATCGGCGACGCTGCTTACCCAGCCGAAGAATGTCTCGACATTGTAGAGGCTGGCCTGGCGGACGAAGTCCGGCCCTAGATGATGCACCGCATCTTCCAGCAGCACGCCGAAATATTCGAGATGAAAGCCGTCGCGCAGCGTCGATTCGACGCAGACATTGGTGGCGATGCCGGCAAAGATCAGCGTGCGGATGCCGCGTGCCCGCAGCACGGAATCGAGCTGCGAATTGAAGAATGCCGAATAGCGCGGTTTGTGCACGCGAAGGTCGCCTTCCTGTACCGGAAGCGTATCGACAAGCTCATAGTCCCAGCCGCCGCGGGCAAGGAACTTCCCGGCAAGCGCGGGCCGCGCGCGCATGGTCTTGAGCGCATTTGATTTATGCCAATTGGGAGAGAGCGGCGTGCCGGCCTCGACATAGGCTGAATCCCAGCCGTTCTGCAGGAATATCACCGGTATGCCCGCCAAGCGCGCCGCGTCGACGACGTCGACGACCTTCGGGATGACGCCCGCCGCGGGACCGACATCGAAACCGGCCTCGTCCACATAGCCGCCCTGGCTGGCATAGGCGTTCTGCATATCGACGACGATGACCGCCGTTGTCGCGGCATCGAGCCGGATCGCTTCGGGTCGCGCCGACAGCACCGCCGAAGGGCCGGGACGCGAGGGGGCGGGATCTATGATGGCATCGTTCACCGACGCAGGATTGAGCAGGTGCGGCAAATCGTCAAGCGGGGTTTGACCTGTTCGCTCGACGCTGTGGCGCCTGGCGCGCAGAAGCCGACCTTCCGCGCGCCAGGCGCCACCTATGATCGGGAGTTTCGGACTCCGCTATTTCTGCTGCCGGCGTTCAATGCCCATCAGCCGGTCCAGAGACCATTCGCCCCCGCCCCGCGCGAATAGGAAGAGCTGCAATCCCGCCCAGACAAGATGAGTCGGCCAGGCGTCGGGATAGACGAATATCTCGATCACCAGGGTCATGCCCAGCAATGCGGCCGCGGCTGGTCGGGTGAACAAGCCCAGAACCAGCAAGATCGGGAAGACATGCTCCGAATAGGTCGCCACATGTGCCGCGACGTTCGGAGGAATGAGCGGCAAGGCATATTCGGTCTGGAACAGCTCGTAGGTGGAGGGCGTGATGGTCAGCAGACCCTCCACCTTGGTCCGGCCCGACAGGAAGAAGGTGGCGGCGATGCCCAGACGCGCGATCAGCAGCAGCAGATTGTCGGGGATCAGCATGGTCAGCCGATCGCAGGCTTCAGCATAATGGCGCGCAAAGGATATCATCGCTCTTCTCCGCAGGATCAGGAAGGATCACGCCTTGGGTGTCAGCGACCCGAAGCCCTTGGGCGTCTTGATCTTGGTGCAGGTGCCGGCCTTCACCAGTTTCCAGGCGTCGCCCTGATAGGCTATCCGCGACGTGCCGGCGCAACTGGTGCCCGCGCCCGCCTTGCAGTCATTCTTGCCGGCCTGTGACACGCCATAGCATTTTTCCATGGGCTTGGTCGGCTCTGCGGCATGGGCGGCGCCGGTCGTGATCGCGATGGCGAGGGCGGCGGCCAATATGGCCGGGGTCGATGACATGATATTTCTCCGTCGAAAAAGCGGGATGGCCTCACATGCGACAGAGCCGTTTGCGGCGGCTCCGTCGCACGGCAACCCTGGGAGGCCAAGCGGGCCGGGTTACGGAAGCTTCTTCGCGGCGGAACGGAAAGACGTTACAGATGGCGCAGAAAATGGTCGCGCAGCATTTTTCCGCCGCATCGCTGTAACCATTGGGCCTCTAGCCACGAATGGTTGTTCGGGAGTGCGTATGCGGGCGAGCGAAGAACAGCTCAGGATATGGATGATCGGCGGTCTTGATGGAGACGCCGATGCCTATACCGCCTTGCTCGGCGCGCTCGTCCCGTTGCTGCGATCCTTCTTCGGACGCCGCCTGCGCGGCGCCGCCGATGATGTCGAGGATCTGGTGCAGGAAACATTGATGGCCATTCACGCCCGTCGCGGGACATATGACCGGACCCGGCCCTTTGTCGCCTGGGTCTATGCGGTCGCGCGCTACAAGATGATCGACCAGTTCCGCCGGACCCGGCCCATGGTGCAGATCGAGGGACTGGAAGAGATATTGGTCGCGGAAGGATTCGAGGATGCCTGCGCCGCGCGCATGGATCTCGACCGGTTGCTGGGCGGCCTGTCGCCCAAGCAGGCGAAGGCGATCCGCGATACGAAGGTCGATGGGCTGAGCGTGATGGAGGCCGCGCAGGCGGCCGGCCTGAGCGAAGCCGACGTCAAGGTTTCCGTCCATCGGGGCTTGAAAACGCTGGCCGCGCGGTTGAGGGGACAGGGGTGATGCAGACCGAAGACCTTATCCGCGCGCTGGCGAGCGATGCGCGCCCGGTTCCGCGCCATGCGGTGGAATGCAGGGTCGGGATTGGCCTGGCCAGCGGCGGCATCGTCACGCTGGCGGCGATCGCCGCGGCGCTGGGGTTCCGGCCCGATCTGGGGGTCGCGATGCAGGCTTTCCCGTTCTGGATGAAATGGGCCTACACGCTCTCGCTGGGGATCGGCGCGATCGCCGCGACGCTGCATCTGGCCCGGCCGGATGCGGCGCGCGCGCCTTGGCTCTGGCTGCTGGCGCTGCCGTTCGGCCTTTTGCTGGCCGCCGCCGTGAGCGAACTGATCCGAACCCCGGTTGATGGCTGGCAGCGTCTCTGGCTGGGCCATAGCTGGACGCGATGTTCGATGCTGGTGGCAAGCTTGTCCGTGCCGCTGTTCGCCGGCCTGCTCTGGGCCTTTCGTCGCCTGGCCCCAACCCGGTTGCGTCTGGCGGGCGCAATGGCGGGGCTGGCGTCCGGCGCCTGTTCGGCAACGCTCTATGGCCTGCATTGCCCGGAAGCGTCCGCCACCTTCGTCCTCACCTGGTACACGCTGGGGATGGTTCTGGCGACGCTGAGCGGTGCGCTGATCGGGCCGCGTTTCCTGCGTTGGTAGATAATGTGTAACCATCGCGGCGGCAATATTCTTCGGAGATCATCTCATGACCAGCATCAAGTCCGGCGTCAGCATCGCCACCACCGCTGCGCTGCTCGCCATCGCCGGCATCTCGGCCGCCGCTCCGGCCTTTGCGGCCGATGCCGCCAAGACCACCCATTGCTATGGCGTCAATAGCTGCAAGGGCACGTCGGACTGCAAGACCGCCAAGAATGACTGCAAGGGCTTGAACAGCTGCAAGGGGCAGGGCTTCAAGGAGATGTCGGCTGAAAAATGCACCGCCGCCGGCGGCAGCCTGACCGAGCCCGCGGCTCAATAATATCGGCCTTCGCGCACGCCCCCATCGCGTGCGCGATATCGAGGCCCGGCTTACCCCCGGCCGGGCCTCCCCCTTTCCCGGAGCGTGCCGATGACCGCCACCCCCATCGCCTCCTTTGACGGCTTCGGCCTTGGCCTGCGCACGCCGCACTATCAGGATTTCCTGACGAGCACGGCGCCGGTCGATTTCGTGGAGGTCATATCCGAGAATTTCATGATCGATGGCGGGCGTCCCCGTCATATCCTCGATCAGATTCGCGAACGGCATCCGGTGGCCTTGCATGGCGTGTCGATGTCGATCGGATCGGCCGACGGGCTGGATCGCGCCTATCTGGCACGCCTGAAAACATTGGTCGACCATGTCGATCCGCTATTCGTGTCCGACCATCTGTGCTGGACCCGGATCGCGGGGTTCAACGCGCACGACCTCCTGCCGCTTCCCTATACCGAGGAAGCGCTCGATCTGGTTTGCGCCAACATTCTGCAAGCACAGGACGTGCTGGAACGGCCGATGCTGATCGAAAACCCCTCCACATACCTGCAATTCACCGCCGACAGCATGACCGAATGGCAATTTCTGAACGCGATGTGCGCGCGCACCGGCTGCGCTCTGCTGCTGGACGTGAACAATATCTATGTCAGCGCGATCAATCATGGCTTCGATCCCATGACCTATCTCGATGGCGTGCCGGCCGACCGCGTGCGCCAGATTCATCTGGCCGGACACAGCCAAGGCCGCGATTGCCTCATCGACACGCATGACCAGCCCGTGCCGCCGCCGGTCTGGGCGCTCTACGCCGAAGCCTGCCGCCGGGTCGGGCCGGTCGCGACCATGATCGAACGGGACGACGACATTCCCCCGCTTGCCGACTTGCTGGCCGAACTCGACATGGCCCGCGCGATCGCGACGATGGACCGGAGGCGGGCGGCATGAGCCTCGCCGCGATGCAGCGCGATTTCGCCGGATGGCTGACCGACCGGCCCGGATCGATGGCGGCCTGGGTGGATGGCGCGGCGCAAGCCGGGCTGGATGTCTATCATAATGCCTACCATATGCGGTTGGCCGATTGCCTGCATGAGATGTTCGAAAAAACGGCGCTCTGGCTGGGCGACGAGGCGTTCATGACCGCCGCGCGCGCGCATATCGACGGTAGGCCGCCCCATGGCTGGACGCTGGGCGTCTATGGTGACGGGTTCGACCGGACGCTGGCGCGGCTCTATCCCGACGATCGCGAAGTGGAGGAACTGACCTGGCTGGACCATGCGCTGACTCGGACGTTCGAGGGACGCGATGCCGATCCGGTCAGCGCAGAGAGGCTGGCGGGGGTGGATTGGGATGAAGCATCGTTGATTTTCGTGCCGACGCTCAGCATTGGTCCAGCGATCACCAATGCAGGCGCGATCTGGTCGGCGCTGGCGGCGCAAGAACAACCGCCGGCCGCGGCCATGCTCCCTGAACCCGGCGCCATGCTGGTGTGGCGACAGGGCTTCACACCCTGTTTTCGCGCGATTGGAACGGTCGAAGCCGACATTTTGGCTGATGCCGTTGCGGGCGCCAGCTTTAGCGCATTATGCGCGTCGCTGATCGATCGGCTGGGCGAGGAAGCTGGCGTGAGGGCGGCCGGCGCCTTGCTGGGCCAATGGATCGGAGAAGGGCTGATCACCGATATTTTTCACGCCAGTTCGATCCGCATCGCGCCGCCTTTCATGCCATAGCGCAATTCTGCCCCGTTTACGGTGCAAGGCGAGGGTGGACCAATGCGGCCAAGCCCGCAACGCCCGACTCGCTCAATAGGTCGGGTGCGAATAAAAATTAGAGATGGATCGACCTCTTAGCTTTAACGCCATTCCGGCTCTTCCCACCAGGGATAGAAGCCCGGCATGTCCTGACTGACGCTGTCGGGATAAACGGGCGTGCGCTTTTCGAGAAAGCTGGTTACGCCTTCGCTTGCATCGGCGCTGCGCCCACGGCCATAGACGGCGCGGCTGTCGATGCGGTGCGCCTCCATCGGATGACTGAAACCCAGACCGCGCCAGAGCATCTGCCGGGTGAGCGACACCGAAACGGGGGCGGTGTTGTCGGCGATTTCCCGCGCGATACCGCGCGCGACGTCGAGCAGCGTATCGGGCGCGTGAACGGAGCGCAACAGGCCGCCCGCCTGCGCCTCGTCCGCCAGCATGACCCGGCCGGTGGCGCACCATTCCATCGCCTTGCTGATGCCGACAAGGCGCGGCAGGAACCAGCTTGACGCCGCTTCGGGTACGATGCCGCGCCGGGCGAAGACGAAGCCGATCTTCGCGCCTTCGGCGGCGATGCGAATGTCCATCGGCAGGGTCATGGTGATGCCCACGCCGACCGCCGGGCCGTTGATCGCCGCGATCACGGGTTTAAGGCTGTTGAAGATGCGCAGGCTGACCAGACCGCCAGTGTCGCGCACATCCGGGTGGGACCAGTCGATGCTGCCGTCGGCGCCTACGGGGCCATCTTCACGCACGGCATAGTTGAAAGTGTCCGCACCCGCTTCCAGGTCCGCGCCGGCGCAGAAACCACGGCCTTCGCCCGTGACGATCACGACCCGCACCATATCGTCGGCATCGCTGCGGTCGAAGGCGGCGATCAATTCCTGCGCCATGGTGGCATTGAAGGCGTTGAGACGATCGGGCCGGTTGAGGGTGATGGTGGCGATGCCGTCGGCCACGTCATAGCGGATCGTTTCGAACATGGGGTTTTTCTCCTGATGTCGGGAATAGTCAGCGGGCGCCGATGACGTCGATGACGGCATAGCGATCCGCATTCTTGAGCCAATAATCGTTGGCGCCTTCGACATGGAGCCGCCAGTGGGTTTCGGCGGCATCTGCGTCGCCAGCCTCGACCAGTGCGATCAGCCGCGCAACAGACCGGACGCCGAGGCCGCGAAAGGACAGCCAGGCCGCGTCGGGATCGACAGGCTCGTCCAGAGTTGCGTTGCGATTACGCTGGTGCCGTTCGAGCAGGGTGGCGATGGTATCAGCGGTGAGGGTCAGCAACTGATTGCCGGTCAATTCGACCAGCAGGTGATGAAACCGCGCCATAGCCGCGCCCAGCGCAGGCCAATGCTTCGCGTCGAGCAGCGCATCTAGGTTGGCATGGGCGGCACGCAAATGGCCGATGTCGCGGCGATCGCGGCGCTGCGCGACCAGGCGCGCGGCAAAGGGTTCGAAGGCGAGCCGCGCCTCATATAGCTGCTCTATCGTCGTCCCCGCCGCTTGCAGCCTCTGGCCGGTCACACGCGCCGCGCCCTCGCCGCTGGGCTGGCGCACGCGCACGCCCGCGCGGCTGCCGTGGCGCACCTCGATCAGCCGCTCACTTTCGAGCATACGAAAGGCCTCGCGCAGGGTGGGACGCGAGACGCCGAAGCGTTGCATCAGCCGTGGCGTGGGATCGAGCAGCCCGTCGGCAAAGAGGCCCGCTGCGATTTCGCGGCGCAGCTGATCGGCGATCGCGTCGGATGCGCGCTGACGGGGTGGGGCGTCGTCGTTCATGGCGTGCCGGGACTTTCCTGGCGGGCGAAGGCTTCCTGGCTGCGTTTGTGAAGATAGGATAGCGCGCCGACCGGAATACGACTGCCGCCGGTCACCTGCACGACCGTGCCCGACGTCCAGCTGCTTTCGTCGGCGGCGAAATAGACCGCGAGCGGGCCGATATCGTCCACGGCGCCCAGCCGCAGCAAAGGCACGGTTTCGATCTGGCGGCGGCGGCGGCTCTCACTGGTCATCGCCGAGGAGCTTTCGGTCAGAACGACGCCGGGCGCAATGGCATTCACGCGGATATTGAGATGCCCCCATTCGACCGCCATCGTCGCGGTCAGGCTTTCCACACCTGCTTTGGCCGCGCCATAATTGCCGGTCATCGGGCAGGGTTGCGAGCCTGAGCGCGACGAGATGTTGATGATTGACCCGCCGGTGTCGCGCATCGCCCGCGCCGCCGCCTGTGCCGCGAAAAAGGTCCATTTGAGGTTGAGGTCGACGACCCGATCCCATTGTCCTTCGTCCATATCGATCAACGGGCCGACGTCGCCGGGCGCGGCGCTGCCGGCATTGTTGACCCAGCAGTCGATACGCCCGCGTCCCTTGAGAGCGAGCGCAGTTGTGACCAGTTCGGCGATGCCGTCATGGCGCATGATGTCGCCAGGTGCGACAACGACCTGGACACCTAAAGCGCGTAGTTCGGCCGCGGTTTCCTCCAGCGGACCGAGGCTGCGGCCGCTGATGACGAGATCGGCGCCCGCCATCGCCATGGCGCGGGCGATGCCGCGCCCGATACCGCGTCCGCCGCCCGTCACCACCACGGTTTTGTCCTTCAGGTCAAACATTGCCTCTCTCCCATTTACTGGAAACTATCTGACGTTGACATGGAAACCCTGTCAATGTTCTATGCGGGCAGGCCGCCCCGGTATCGGCATCAAAAAAGGAGAGGATGGCCATGGAGTTCGCCTGGACCCACGATCAGCGCGCCTATCGCGAAAGGGTGCGCGACGCACTGGACGCATTGCTCCCGGCCGATTGGGACACCCATTATGCGCCGCAGGGCTATGGTTCGGCGGATCAGATCGCGTTCAGCCGGACATTCTGCCCGCAACTGGCCGAGCGCGGATTGCTGGTGCGCCACTGGCCCGAAAAATGGGGCGGGGAGAGCGCGGACCCGTGGGAACAGTTCATCCTGGCCGAGGAGATGAAATGGCGGGGGGAGCCACGCGGTCCCCAATATATGAACGTCAACTGGCTTGGTCCGACGCTCATGCGATATGGCACGCCCCAGCAACAGGCGGACCATCTGGGCCGGATCGCGCGGGGCGAGGTGATCTGGTGCCAGGGCTATTCGGAACCCGGCGCGGGCACCGATCTCGCCGCGCTCCAGACCCGCGCGCAAAAGGTCGATGGCGGCTATGTCGTCAATGGCCAGAAAATCTGGACCAGCTATGCGCACGAAGCCGATTTCTGCTTTTTGCTGGCCCGCACGGGTGTCGAGCGCAAGGCGATCTCCATTTTTCTGGTGCCGATGGATTCGACGGGGATAGAGGTGAAGCCATTTCCGGGGCTGGTGAGCGACGGGCATCTCAACGAGATATTCTTCACCGACGTCTTCGTCCCCGACCGCGCGCGGGTGGGGGAGGAGGGCAAGGCGTGGGACATCATCACCTATGCGCTCAGTTTCGAGCGGGTTGGGATTCCGCGCTATCATGTCGGCAAGAAACTGCTCGACCGCGCCGTCGCGCAATTGACGGTGGAGGGGCGCGGCGACGATCCCATCATCAAGGCGCGGGCCGGGCGCATCCATGCGAAGTTCGAGGCGGCGCGGCTGCTGACCTATGTCGTGGTGGACGAACGCGCGCGGCAGGCGCCGCCCAGCGTCAACGGCAATATCAGCCGCATCACAGCGTCGGAGGCCTGCACCGACCTCACTCATTTCCTGATGGACTATCTGCCCGACATATTGACCGGCGGGGACGCGATATTACGCGAATTCCACCGGGGCAATATTGCCGCGACCATTGCGGCGGGCACCTATGAATTGCAACTCAACCTGATCGCGCGCGGCGCGCTCGACCTGCCCAAAGGATAGGCGATGGAAATGGAACTGAACGGGGATCAGCAGATGCTGGTCGATGCCGTCCGCACGCTGGGCGCGCCATGGCGCGACATGCCGCCGGGGCATGAGCGTGACTATAGCCATTTCGCCGCCGATCTTCAGGATGCGCTGGCGGCAGGTGGCTTCCTGCGCGCCGGGATCGACATGGGGATGCTGGAAGCCGCGTTGGTGGTGATGGAAATATCGCAATTGCCGGTGGTGACGAGCGTCGGCGCGTCGGCGCTGGTGGCGCCCGCCTTGCTGGGCGAGGCGCTGGACGGGCCGGTGGCGCTGCTGTCGGGCGATCTCGCCAAGGCGCAGCGCCTGTTGCCGGTGGCGCGTCACGGGCTGGCGGATTGGGATGGACAGGCGGTGCTGATCGATGTTTCGGGCGTTGCGGTGGCGCCGGTCGAATCCATCCTCGCTTATCCTTATGGTCGTTTCGCTGCTACGCCGGATATGGCGTCCGCCCGGCCCGTGGGGGACGCAGCGCGGCTGCGCCAATGGCACCGCGTCGCCATCGCGGTCGAATGCGCAGGCGCGGCGCAGGCGGCGGTCGCGGTGACGGTGCGCCATGTCAAGGACCGCATGGTGTTCGGTCGCCCGGTCGGATCGTTCCAGGCGGTGCAGCATCGCCTGGCCCAATGCCACCAGATCGCCTGCGCCATGCGGATGCTGGCGTTACATGCGGCTTGGTCGGGCGATATGGTCGCGGCGGACATCGCGGCGACCTATGCGCAGGATCATGTCGGCAAGCTCGCCTTCGACCTGCACCAGTTCAACGGCGGCATGGGCGTGACGGCCGAGCATAAGCTGCATTTCTTCACTTACCGCCTGCGCGCGCTCCAGGCCGAATTAGGCGGCGCGGATGCGGCCGCCATCTCGGTATTTGACGCACTGTGGAGCAAGAAGGCGGCTTAGGCTTCCGCCGGCCGGTCCGGTTGATGAACGACGCCTTCGCGGCGGCTTGGCGGTTTGTCGTCACACGCCACCAGCCCCTGTGCTTTCCTCGACTCTTTTCGAGGATGCGAAATTCTTGCGCCGGGCCGCTCTCTCATTCGACCTGCATAAGCAGGTGAAGGCGGACGGAGAGCTATGATCGATGTGCGGGCGCAGAACGCAGCAGAGGCTGGCCTGCGCCGATCAAGCGGGCGGGAAGCCGACGCTGATCGCGATCTGCTGCGCGCACGCGGCTACCATGCTTTCCAGGGTGATCTCGCTGCCTGTTCGATGGACATGCTGCAATGCGCCCAGCCGCTCCAGCATCATCATGATCGTGCCCGACGTCGCCGCCGCAGGGGCGAAAGCGGGGGACCGCCCAGCCTGTTGCGCCGTAGCGATTAGAGCGGCAAGCGCGACAAGCAGCGGCCGAACCGAATCCTCGCGCACATGGACGAACCGTTCATCGCCCTCCTCGGCCGCCAGATTCCGGGTGCGCAGCAGCGCCCGATGTTCGTCCCAGAAGCCGATATACAATGTAACCAGACTGGAGGCTTTTTCCAGGCTGTTGTCGCGAGTCCATTCGCTGTCGAACAGGGCCATAACATCCGGCGTGCTCTGCGCCAGTTCCGCGCTCGCGGCGCAGACCACTTCGATCACACTATCGAAATAGAGGTAGAAGGTGGCGGATGCGGTCTTGGCGCGGGCGGCGATATCCACAACCTTGATGTCGCGGATCGGAACGCTGTTCAACAAATCGACGGTGGCGTCGATCAACCGGCGACGGGTCTTGAGACCCTTGGCGCCCATCCGTTGTCCGCTCAGATTCTGTTTTGGATGCGCGAGCGCGGTTTTCATAATCTACCCTGGAGCGTCCGAACGGTTGATCGGGCGCCTTTCCCAATCATTCGATTCGTCTTCGCAGAAGCGCCCGGCTCGTGCAAATCCCGATGAACCCTCCGGTCCCGATGGGGCCCCGTGCGGCCATGCCGGCGTTTGTGCAAGGTCATGGATAGGGTCGCGGCCATGGACGACGACATGGCCGATCGTCCGGATCGATTGCCAGACCGCCGACGCGGACAAAATGGCCTGTCGATACCGCCAGGACATGCGCGCTATCGTGGCCGGATAGATCGGGCTGGTCAATGTCCGCCGCTCGACCCGGACCCCTTCGACATATTACTGACGAGCGCTATGGCGCCGCCATCCCCCCTGGGTCGCCGTGTCGGAGGGGCGGATGGAAGATCGCATCGCGGGCATCCAAGCGCGTATCACCGATGCGCCGCTGGCGGCCGCTATCGCGATGGATGTTGCACGCGCTTGCGACCATTTGCCGTTCGATCTTGGAATTGCGGTGGAATCTCTGGGTTATTCCACCCTATTGGGCAGCGATGAATTCCGCACATGGCGGCAGCGTCAGGCGCGCTCCAGTGCGATGGCCGAACAAGCCGACAGGCCACAGGTTGAGATCGAGCGTGCGGACGATCATGTCAGGATCACGCTGGCGCGGCCATCCACACCGCCGCCTTGGAGGTGTTGTAGCCCACAAAATTGGCGCTCGCGATCGGCCCCGCGATCGACGAGATGGTGACGATCGATCCGGGCATATGGTCGCGCATCCCGCGCAGCGCGGAACGGCTGCCGAAAAAGACGCTGCCGACATTGATCGCCATGGCCCGGTCCCAGACGTTTGTCGGCATGTCCTCGATCGTGCCCATGGGGGCGATGCCGGCATTGTTGACCAGCACCGACAGGCCGCCCATCGCCGCCGCCGCGTCAATGACTGGTGGCCAGTTTTCCTCGTCCGTCACGTCGAGGAAGAAGGCGCTGGCCGTGCCTGCGCCCAGTTCCGCATTGATGGCGTCCGCCACCGCGGTTGCGCCGGGCAGGTTCAGGTCGGCGATCGCGACCTTGGCGCCATGGCGGGCGAGCATCCATGCGCTTGCCGCGCCCAGTCCCTGCGCGCCGCCGGTAATCAGCGCCTTCTCGCCAGCGACCCGCCCGACCATTCCCCCTGCGCCGATCAGCGGACCTCCCACTTCTTGCTGTTGTTCATGATGGCCCAGCGATCGACCTGCGCAGTGCCGATGGGGTTGCCGAGGAAACAATATTTGAGGCCCGTCTGCAATGCGCCAGCGCGGGTCTGGTCAAGCGATTCCCAGATGGCGCGCACCGTTCCCTGCGTGGCGGCGGGCGGCTTGGCGGCGATCTGCCTGCCCAGTTCGTCGGCGCGGTCCCACAGGCGATCGAGGGTGACGATTTCTGTCACCAATCCAATCCGCTTGGCGGTTTCCGCGCCGATCCGCTCGTCATTGCCCAGCAACGCCATGCGCAGGACATCGCCCAGCGGCATACGGTAAGTCGCGCCGATCGGCTCCAGCGCCGATGTCATGCCATAGGTCACATGAGGGTCGAAGAAGGTCGCTTCCTCCGAACAAATGATGATATCGCTTTCGTTGATCCAGTAGAAGGCGCCGCCCGCCGCCATGCCATGCACGGCGCAGACCACCGGCTTCCAGCAGCGATTGGCCTTGGGACCGAGAAATTCGCCCGGATCGCGCGCCGTCCAGATATTGTCGTGCATGATCTTGCCTTCGGGTGTCTGGCTCTGCTTGACGTCGACGCCCGTGGAAAAGGCCCGGCCTTTGGCCGCGCGCAGCACGACGCAATGAACATCGTCGTCGTCTGACATGTCCTTCCACAGATAATCGAACTCCTCCAGCATCCGCTTGGTGAAGGAGTTCATCGCATCTGGCCGGTTGATCGTCACGGTGGCGACATGATCGGCCTTGGTGACTATGATCGTTTCATATTCCATCGGGACATTCCCCTCTAACTAGGTTAGATAGGGCATATTGCGCCAAGATGATATGTGCAAGCTTGCCAACTGCCCATAGCCGGCTTTAGATCGAAGTTTATCTTTTTAGGGAGAAGAATTTGTCCCGCGCGCGTAACGAGATGACAGAACAGGCGCCGGCAACAGCGGGCCGCGTGTCCATTCGCGTACCCAAGACGTCCGAAGTCGTTGCCGACCATATCCGCAAGCGCATCGTGCGCGGCGAATTGAAGGAGGGCGACTTCCTGCCGCCTGAAGGCCAGTTGATGGTCACGCTGGGGATTTCGCGCCCCACATTGCGGGAGGCGTTTCGCATCCTGGAGGCAGAAATGCTCATCAGCGTCGGGCGCGGATCGCGCACCGGCGCGCGCGTTCATGCGCCGCGGGTGGACAGCGTATCGCGCTATGCCGGCTTCGTGTTGCAGTCGCAGGGCACGACCGTCGGCGACATCTACGAAGCCCGGCTGGCGATCGAACCTTATATCGCGCGCCGTCTGGCGGAAAAGCCGCCCAAGGACGTCGTCGCCCGGTTGACTGTAGAAATCGACCGATTGCAGGCGATGGTCGAAGAAGCGCGCTATGTCGATTTTATGATCGGCCTTGCCGAATTCCACCGGGTTCTGGTCGAACTGGGCGGCAATCATACGCTGCTATTCTTGACGACCATTTTGCATGGCGTAGTCGCCCGTTATCAGGTCGAGCATCTGGAGCGACGTCCCGTCTCCGGTGATGTTCAACGCAAGCGCGCATTGGGCGGCATTCGCTCCTTCCGCAAGCTGGTTTCGTTGATCGAAGCGGGGGATGGCGACAAGGCGGAGGCCCATTGGCGGCTGCACGTCATCAATGCAAACAAGTCGTGGCTGGAGCCGGATCAGGAAGATAGTTTGATCGACGTGTTAGATTGATCGCTACAGTCCAACCGTCATACTGCGGCTCGATCCCGCAGTATGTGTCGCAGTGCGAGTGGCCGACAAATACGCAGCGATCGACCCCGGCCATGCGATGTCGTGCGCCAGTTCCTCAATGACGGCATCCAGGCCAAGCCCGCTTGTGTCGCGGCCCCGCTTCGCGCCGCAGCCGGGGATGTCCAGGATCAGTGGCGGCTCTATGTCCGGCGCCTGCATCACCAGCGCCGCGATCAACTCGTTCCAGATCCAGCCGCCCTGTTTGCCCCCCATGCAGAAATATCATGCGCGACAGATTTTCGTCCATAGCCATCAGTTTCCTTTCCCGATGATTTCAAGCGTCTTGCGCTTTTTGCTATATCACTTAGTGAACCATGACTGACATCGATGGTCAATTGATAGTGGAGACTGAAAGCGTGGCAGACAAGGATGAGGCGCTGGCCCCCGAAGTGCTGGTGGACAATGACGGTGGGGTTCGCATCATTACGCTCAACCGTCCCGACAAGCTCAATGCGCTGGCAGACGGCATCATGACGCAACTGGTCGATGCCACCGCCGACGCCGCGCGCGATCCCACCGTGGGGTGCGTCGTTGTCACCGGCGCGGGGCGGGGATTTTGCGCCGGCGGCGACCTGAAAGGCGGGGCGCAAAAGCCTCTGCCCGCGAACAATGACGTCGGCGGCCGGGTGGAGCAGGGTTTCGCCCGGTTGCGCGGCTTTATGGAAACATCCCGCCTGCTGCACGAAATGCCAAAACCGACGATCGCGATGGTGAACGGGCCGGTGGCGGGTGCGGGCATCGGCATCGCCGGGGCGTGCGACCTGCGATTCGCCGCGCGTTCCGCGACGTTCCTGTCCGCATTCGACCGGATCGGCGCCGGCGGGGATTTCGGCTCCAGCTATTTCTGGACCAAGATCGTGGGATCAGGCGTGGCGCGCGAAATCTTCCTGCTCGGCGAAAAATATGATGCCGAAACGGCGCTTGCCAAGGGCATCTATACCCGCCTCTTCGACGATGCGGCGCTGCGCGCGGAAACGCTCAAGGCCGCCCATCGTCTCGCCAACGGGCCGCGCATGGGCTATCGTTATATGAAGGCGAACCTCAATATCGCCGAAGACAGCGCGTTCGAAACCGCGCTCGACCATGAGGCGCTGAATATGGGGCTGTCGACCACCGCGACGGCGCAAATCTACAAGGCGATGCAGGACGCCAAGGGCGGCTGAACAACTGCTTTTGGTGTGCGATGCGGCCCGTATGGGCAGGGCGCGACGCCGTGCGCGTCCACGATGCCTGCCGCTTCCCACCCAATGACCACGCCATGCCCCCATGTTCGACATAGAGTTGTTTGACTAAGTTGTATAAGAAGTGCCATGACATTGCCAGCAACGGTATCGAACGACAGCCCTGGGAGAATGGGTCAGATGGATTTGAGCTATGGGGAAGGCGCCGAGGTCTTTCGTCAGGACGTGCGCAGCTTCCTGAAAAGCGCATGGCAGCCGGGCGAACGGCGCAAGGATGAATTAAAAGCGTTCATCCGCGATTTCCGCACGCAGGCTACAGATGCTGGCTATCTCTATCGCGCCATTCCCAAACAATATGGCGGGTCGGAGCAACCGGCCGACGTGGTCAAGGCGCAGGTGATCCGCGAGGAGTTCGCCCGCGCCCGCGCGCCGATGGAGATCGGCGGCAACGGCATGTCGATGCTGGTCCCCACCTTGCTGGAAAAGGGCACGGCCGAACAGAAGGATATGTTCATTCGTCAGACCATGGCGGGCGACATGATGTGGGGGCAGGGCTATTCGGAACCGGGCACCGGGTCCGACCTGGCGTCGGTGCGCACGCGCGCCGAACTGATCGGCGACGAATGGGTCATTAACGGCCAGAAGATCTGGACCAGTCAGGGCGATCGCGCGACCCACATGTTCGGCCTGTTCCGAACCGAACCGAACGCCTCCAAACATGGCGGCATTTCCTATCTGATGCTGGACCTGAACCAACCCGGCGTTACGCGGCGGCCCATTCGTCAGATGACGGGGGAGGCGGGCTTCTACGAATTTTTCTTCGACAACGCCAAAACGCCCGCCAGCTGGATCGTAGGCGAGCGGGGCGACGGATGGAATGTGTCGCGCACCACGCTCAAGCATGAGCGCGCCTCGATCGGGTCGGCCGACGCGCTGGGCGGCACCTTCCGCAAGCTGGTCGAACTGGCGCAGGAAATGGAGATTGACGGCCAGCCCGCGATCAAGGACGCCAAGATCCGCGACGCGCTGACCCGGATCGAAGGCTGGGTGATGGCGCATCGCTATTCCAGTTTTCGGCTGTTCAGCCTGGCCGCGGCGCAGGAACAGCCCGGCATCATGGGCATGATGATGAAGTTGCTGCTGACCGAAACCGGACATGAAATGGCGCTGTTGGCGCAGGAACTGATCGGCGATCACGCGCTGATCGAACCGGCGGTTGCGGGAACCCGTGGTCGCGGGCCGGAAAAATGGCTCGATCAGATCATGGGAACGCTTGGCAATTCCATCGCGGGCGGTACGACCAATATTCAGCGTAACATCATTGCGGAGCGCGGTCTTGGCCTGCCGCGCGACCTGGCCATGGAGGCGGACAAGTGAGGTTCCACCCGACCGAGGAACAATTGGCGATCCAGGATGCGCTCAAGGGCACGCTGGATGACGCCATGCCGCGCGAACGATTGGAAAAGATCGTCAATGACGGTGGCGATTTCGACCGCGACAGCTGGGACGCGCTGATGGCGCTGGGGCTTGGCGGCCTCGCCCTGCCCGAAAGCGTGGGTGGCGCGGGCCTTGGCCTGCTCGATCTCGCCATGGGGCTGGAAGTGCTGGGGCAGGGCGGCTTGGTCGGCCCGGTGCTGGAGCATTGCGTTGCGGGATTGGCGCTCAACCTGGCCGATGACGGGGATGCAAAGGCGACCTGGCTCGGCAGGATCGCCAGTGGCGAAGCCGTCGCGACGGTCGCGCTGGGCGGCAACTGGCTGCCCGAAAGCTGGACCGTGACCGTGGAGGGTGGCAAGGCGAGCGGCAGCATCGGCTTCGTCCCCGGCGCGGACGCGGCCCATCTGATCCTGGTCGGCACGCAGGGCGGCGGGCTGGCGCTGGTGGAAAAGGGCGCGGGGGTGGCGGTGGAGTCCGTCCAGTCCGCCGACCGCACCCGCCGCCTGTCGCGCGTGACCTTCGACGGCGCGTCGGCCACGGTCCTGTTCGAACCGGGCGATGCGCGAGTCGCGCGCATTTTCGACGCGGCGCTGGTGCTGGCATCGGCCGATGCGTTGGGGGGGGCGCAATATTGCCTCGACCTGTCGGTCGCCTATGCCAAGGAGCGCGAACAGTTCGGCGTCGCGATCGGCCGCTTTCAGGCGCTCAAGCACCAGTTGGCGCAAATGGCGCTGGAGGTGGAGCCTGCCCGTGCGTTGATGTGGTACGCCGCCTATGCCTGGGACAGCGAACAGCATGACGCATCGCGCGCCGCCGCCATGGCCAAGGCGCATATCGCCGATCGTTTCGTATCGGTCGCCCGCGCGGCGGTCGCGGCGCATGGCGGCATCGGCTATACCTGGGAATATAGCCTGAACATCTGGTTCCGCCGTTCGCTGTTCGACCGCGCCTATCTCGGCAGTCCGACCGCGCATCGCGCCCGCGCAGCCGATCTGGCGGGATGGTGAACGACGTCGGCCCGAAAGCCGCAGCGCAGGGCCTGGCGCTGTCGGGCGCGCCTTTGCCGCTGTTCGACGCGCCGGTCAGTCAGCCCTGGGGGCCGTCGCCGCTGCGGCGACCGGGATCGGTGCGCCGCACGATGACGCTGGATGCGACGTGGCCGGACGGTCAGGATGGCGACGTTCTGTTCACCGGCGATGCGCGCGACATCGTCACCGGCTGGCAGGGCGGTCCGCCCGCCATCGTCGCGACGGCGCATATCGACGTGGTGGCCGAACATCGGGTGATGCTGTCGGTCGCCAGTACCCCGCCGCGCCCCGAACTGGCGCGATTGTCGGGCGCGCGGGCGGGTGGCTATCTGCGCGCGGAAATTGACAAGGCGCTGCCGGGCGAAAAGCGCGACGGCACGCCGCTCTATCTGTTGCTCGACGATCTGGCTGGCGCATCGCTGGTCGGCGGATGGGCCTGGTCGCGCTGGACGCAGGATTGGCTGTCGCGCCTTTCGGTGCAGGAACGGGCGGACCACGCCGTCCGTATGGAGGGCATCTGCATCGGCTTTCGACCCGGATCGGATGCGTTGTCCGTCGGTGGCAGGGCGGTGCCGGACCAGAATGCATCGCGCGTCGCGCCGCTGGTCAATCCCCATGATCCCGAAGGCTGGCATCCGCTCATCGATCGCGGCGGCGTCAATTTTCGCCGTGCCCGCCGTATCGACGTCTGGCGCGAAAAAGATGTGATCCATATCGAATCCGGTTTTCAGGACAGCGCCAGTGCGCCCGATGGGGGCGATCGCATCGCGATCCACGAATATCGACTCGTCGCGACAGCCGACGCCGCCACCCATCGCCTGCGCAGCGTGGCGGCGACACCCGGAACGCTGCCGTACAAGGAATGTCGCGCCGCGCCGGTCAATGCCGATGCGCTGGTCGGCGTGCCGCTCGCCCACCTGCGCGAACAGGTGCTGTTGACCCTGCGCAGGACAGCGGGCTGCACGCATCTCAACGACATGCTGCGCGCGCTGGCCGAAGTGCCGACGCTGGAAAAACATCTTCCCTGACGCCCGCGCCATGGCGCGATGGCTTATGTCAGCGCTCCCATCGTGATGACGATACGCCCGGCGGTGACGCCGCGCTGCGCTTCCTCCATTGCGGCCACGAAATCTTCGATCGGATAGGTGCGGGCGATCGACGGATGCAGCTTGTCCTGCGCGAACAGGGTCAGCAGCGCCTGCACATTGGCGTCCGACAGGTCGCGCTCATAATCCCCGAACTGGCGCACATCGACGCCGATCAGCGACGCCCCTTTCAGCAGCGCCAGATTGACCGGCAGTTTGGGGATCGCGCCACCGGCAAAGCCGATCACCAGATGTCGCCCGTTCCAGGCGAGCGAGCGGAAGGCCGGTTCGGTCGCCGTACCGCCCACGGGATCGACGATCACGTCGACCGGCTTGCCATCATTGGCGGCCTTCAGATCCTCGCGCCAGGTCGGCGAAGCGGCGTCGATCACCGCGTCGGCCCCGCCCTGTGTCGCGAGCGCGCGCTTTTCGGGCGTCGATGCCGATCCGATCACTTTGGCGCCCAGTGCCTTGGCCACCTCGACCGCGGCATAGCCGACCGCGCCGCCCGCCCCCAGCACGCAGACAGTTTCGCCCACTTGCAGGCGCGCACGCTGCACCAGCGCGTGATAGGCGGTGGCGTAGCTGACGCGAAAGACCGACGCCGTCACGAAATCCATCGCGTCGGGAATGGGCAGCGCCAGCTTGGCGGGAATGACGCAGGCTTCGCCGATCGCCGCGCCAAAAGCGCTGCCCAGCACCCGCTCGCCGATCCGCGTCGGGTCCACGCCCTGGCCGACCGCCTCGATCACGCCGGAAAATTCGCTGCCCGGCACGAAGGGCAGGCGTGGTTTCAACTGGTACAGCCCGGCTGCGACCAGCACATCGACATAGCTGATGCCCGCCGCGCGGATGGCGATGCGGACCTTGCCCGGTCCTGGCGCGCCCGGATCATGTTCCTCCAGCGCAAAGCCGGACGGCGGCCCGAATGCGCGGATGACGACCGCCCGGCGCATCAGCGGCCCTTCCATTGCGGCGCCCGCTTCTGGGCGAAGGCGATCGGGCCTTCCATCGTATCCTCCGCCGCACGCCAGGCGGCGTAGGCGGGATAATCGGCCTGATGAGCCAGCGCGTCGGCCAGGCTGGGTTCCTCCAGCCCGCGATAGACGACCTGCTTGGACGCGCGCACCGCCATGGGCGACGCCCGCAATATCTCGCCCACCCAGCGATGCGTCGTCGCCATCAGCGCCTCCGGCGGGGCGACCTCATTGACGAAGCCCATGCGCAGCCCTTCCTGCGCGCTCACGCGGCGCGACGTCAGGATCATCCCCAGCGCCTGCTTCGTGCCGACCTCGCGCGCGAGACGGTGCAACCCGCCGCCAAAGGCGATAGCGCCGACCAGCGGTTCGGGCAGGCCGAAGCTGGCATGGTCCGCCGCGATGATGATGTCGCACGCCAGCGCGACTTCGAACCCGCCACCCAGCGCCAGCCCGTTGACGGCGGCGATGATTGGCTTGTCGCAGTCGAACCGTTCGATCAGACCGGCATAGCCGCTGGCGGGATAGGCCGGATGCGCGCCGCGTTCCGCCACCGCTTTCAGGTCAGACCCGGCGCAAAAGGCGCGGTCACCCGCGCCGGTCACGATGCAGACATATTGTTCGGCATCGCTGGCGAAATCGTCGAACGCGGCCTGCAATTCATGGTGCATCCCGCCATTGATGGCGTTCATCACTTCCGGGCGGTTCAGGGTCACGGTGGTGACGCGATCGGCCTTGTCGACCGTGATGAAGTCCATGACGCGGTTCCTTCAGCGTTTCGGAAATGTCGGATACAGCGAATCGGGCGATTGCCAGTCGATCCGCACCTGGCGATGGGCGATCTTCCAGCCTGCGTCCGTCCGCACGAAGCGGTCGGCATAATGGCCGTGATGGTCCATGCCGATGTCGGTCATGACCTGAAAATAGGTCCGGCCCGACGCTCCGTCCCCATCCAGTTCCACCAGCGAACTGGTCAGATTGTGCCGTGTAAAGCTGTGACGGGGGTCGCGGGGCTGACCGGGTGTGCCCAACCGATCCAGGATCGCCTGGCGTCCCCGGCTCTGCTCGCCGGAAAATTCCAACAGGCCATCCTTGGCGAAAACGTCGGCCAGCGCGGCGATCCGCCCCCGGTCGCCATTGATCGTGTAAGTCGCCATCAGCAGGTGGATCGCCGCGCGGTCCAGCATCTCTTCCATCGTCATGTCAGGCTCCTTGCCAATGCCGCGCGCCAGTCGCGCGGATCGCGCGCCGCCGCAAATTCCGCGCCCAGCCGGTCGACCAGTTCGGCGACGCTGGGCACATCGTCGACCAGCCCGGTCGAATGACCGCCCGACCAGATATTTTTCCACGCGCGCAGACCGTTGGGCAGGTCGGGGCTGTGCATCCCCTTGGGGAGCGGCAGATTGTCGGGGTCCAGCCCGTTCGCGATCATGGAGGGACGCAGGAAACTGGCCGGCATCCCTGCAATCGCATCGGTGAACAGCACGTCCTCGGCCCGCGCATCCACCAGCATCTGCTTGTGCGCGTCGAACGTGCCCGATTCCTTTGTGGCGATGAAGCGCGTGCCCATCACCACCAGGTCCGCGCCCAACGCCAGCGCCGCCGCTATGCCGTTACCATCGGCGATGCCGCCCGCCAGCATGATCGTGCCGTCGAACATGCGCCGCACCTGCGGCAGGAAGGAAAAGGGGTTGAGCGTACCGGCATGGCCGCCCGCGCCGCCGCCGACCAGCATCAACCCATCGACCCCCGACGCGATGGCCTTTTCCGCAAACTTCATCGTCGTCACGTCATGGAATACGATGCCGCCCCATTCGTGCGCCGCCTCCACCTCGGCGCGGGGATCGCCCAGATTGGTGAGGATCAGAGGCACCTTCGCCTTGCGGCAGGTGGCCAGTCGGTCCGCGCGTGTCTGCTGGTCGATCGCGCGGCTGGCGAGCAGGTTGACGCAGAAGGGAGCGAAGCGCTCCCCCCTGTCCAGCGATTCGGCCTCGGCATCGCGAATCGCCGACAGCCAGCTTTCGAAACTTTGGTCGCCGCGCGGATTGCCAGTGGGAAAGGCGCCGATGATCCCCGCGCGGCAGGATGCGATCACCAGCTCCAGGCTGGAACAGATCAGCATCGGCGCCTGCATGACCGGCAATGCCAGTTGCGACCAGTCGATAGACATGCCTTCATCCTTCCCCATTGTCCTGCCGCACCAAAGTGGCTAGCGCATTTCTCAGATCATAGGTAACTAGGTGTAATAAGCCCGTCGAGGGGCTTTGCACAGACATAGAGTGGGACGGGCAGAAATATGGCTTTCAAAACACGCATCACCCAGATGCTTGGCATCGAACATCCCATCGTCCAGGGCGGTATGCAGGGGGTCGGGCGCGCCGAACTCGCGTCGGCCGTGTCCAATGCGGGCGGTTTTGGCATATTGACCGGCCTGACCCAGCCCACGCCCGACGATCTGAAAAAGGAAATCGAACGCTGCCGGTCGATGACCGACAAGCCGTTCGGCGTCAACATGACCGTATTTCCCACGATCAATGCGCCCGATTACAAGGCCTATGCGCAGGCGATCATCGACATGGGGATAAAGGCCGTGGAAACCGCCGGTACGCCTGCGGTCGCCGAAATCTGGGAAATGTTCAAGGCGGCTGACGTCAGGATCATTCACAAATGCACCGCGGTCCGCCATGCAGTGTCCGCCCAGAAAAAAGGGGTCGACGCCATTTCGATTGATGGCTTTGAATGTGCGGGCCATCCGGGCGAGGATGATATTCCCGGCCTGATCCTGATCCCGGCGGCAGCGGACAAGGTGACGATCCCCATGCTTGCGTCGGGCGGCTTTGGCGACGGGCGCGGTCTGGTCGCCGCGCTGGCGCTGGGCGCGGAGGGCATCAACATGGGCACGCGATTCTGCGCCACGGTCGAAGCGCCGATCCATCCCAATGTGAAACAGGCCTATATCGACAATGACGAGCGCGGCACGAACCTGATCTTCCGCAAACTTCACAATACCGCGCGCGTCGGCAAAAGCGCGGTGTCGGACAAGGTCGTCGAAATCCTGGCGCAACCCGACGCGACGTTCAAGGATGTGCAAGCCTATGTCGCAGGCGCCAAGGGCCGGGTCGTGCTGGAGGAGGGCGACATGGACGCGGGCATTTTCTGGGCCGGCATGATCCAGGGCTTGATCAACGACATTCCGACATGCCAGCAGTTGATCGATCGTATCGTGGGCGACGCAAAGGCGATCGTCAACGCTCGCCTGGCCAGTATGTTGGCCGGCTGATCGGCATTCTCTCACCCTATTCCCATCCTCTTTTCAGGAGCAAGTGAAGTGGCAGAAGCATATATCGTAGCCGCCGTTCGTACCGCCGGTGGTCGCCGCCGTGGTCGCCTGTCCGGCTGGCACCCGGTCGATCTGGGCGCAAAGGTGATCGACGCGGTGGTCGCCCGTGCGGGCGTGCCGGGCGAAGCGGTGGACGACGTGATCGTCGGCTGCGTCACCCAGGCGGGCGAACAGTCTCTGCATGTCGGCCGCCATTGCGTGTTGGCGTCGGGCCTGCCGCAAAGCGTTCCCGCCGTCACCATCGACCGCCAGTGCGGATCGTCGCAGCAGGCGATCCAGTTCGCGGCCCAGGCGGTGATGTCCGGCACGCAGGACATCGTCATCGCGGCGGGCACCGAAAGCATGACGCGCGTGCCGATGGGTTCGGCCGCGCTGTCGCCCGAAGGGTCCGATCCGTTGCCCGCGTCGATCAAGGAACGGTTCGGGATCGAAGGGTTCAGCCAGTTTGGCGGCGCGGAAATGATCGCGAAAAAATGGGGCTTCACCCGCGACATGCTCGACGCTTTTGGCCTGGAAAGCCATATGCGCGCCCAGCGCGCGACCAAGGCGGGGGCGTTCGACGCCGAAATCCTGCCTCTGGAGATCATCGGCGCGGACGGCGCCAGCGAAATGCATGTGATGGATGAAGGCATCCGCTGGGATGCCTCGCCCGAAGGCATGGCGGCGGTCAAGCTGCTGGTCGAAGGGGGCGTTATCACCGCTGCAACATCCAGCCAGATCACCGATGGCGCTTCGGCGGTGATGATCGCGTCGGAAAAGGCGGTGAAGGACTATGGCCTGACCCCGATCGCGCGCATCGTCAACATGACCGTGACGGCCGGCGATCCGGTCATCATGCTCGAAGAACCGCTGTTTGCGACCGACAAGGCGCTGGCGCGGGCCGGGCTGAAGATTGGCGACATCGATCTGTACGAAGTCAACGAAGCCTTCGCACCCGTCCCGATGGCCTGGTTGAAGCATCTGGATGCCGATCCGGCCAAGCTCAACGTGAATGGCGGCGCGATCGCCCTGGGTCATCCGCTTGGCGCTTCGGGCACGAAACTCATGGCCACGCTCGTCTATGCGCTAAGGGCGCAGGGCAAGAAATACGGGCTGCAAACGATGTGCGAAGGCGGCGGCGTCGCCAACGTGACCATCGTGGAGGCGCTCTGACGGGAAGGCGGTGGCTTTAGCCATCGCCCGCCCTGGAGCTGGGCCGGCGCTCTCGTGCAGGGGGCGTCGGTCCTTTCTATGTCGGCGCATAAGGACAAGACTTGCGTCCTTCGCTTACCTAGTTAAATAGGTGGCACAGATTCTTACGGAAAGGGGCGTTTCGCCATGCAGATCACCAATGGAATGGCCGCCATCGTCACCGGCGGCGCTTCGGGCCTGGGCAAGGCGTCGGCCAGGGCGCTTGCGGACGCGGGCATGAAGGTCGCGATCTTCGACCTGAACGAGGAAGCGGGCGAAGCGGTCGCCAGCGACATTGGCGGCCTGTTCTGCAAGGTCAACATACTGGACGAGGATTCGGTGTTGGCCGGCTTTGAAAAGGCCCGCGCCGCCCATGGACAGGAGCGCGCGCTGATTCATTGCGCGCAGGTGTCCAAAGGCGGCAAGACCGTCAGCCGCGACCGGGAAACTGGTGGCTTCAAGCGTTTTTCGACCGAAGATTACGCCTTCAGCGCGATGGGCATCCTGGTCGCCAGTTATCGCATGGCGTCGATTTCCGCGATGGGCATGGCGGCGGTCGAACCGCTCAATGACGATGGCGAGCGTGGCTCGATCGTGCTGACCAGTTCTGCCGCCGCGCAGGATGGCCAGGTTGGCCAGATCGCTTATGGTTCGCTCAAGGCGGGCGTAAACGGCCTGGTGCTGCCGATGGCGCGCGATCTGATGGATTTGGGCATCCGCGTCAATTCGGTGATGCCGGGCATTTTCGCCACTCCGCCGATGCTGGGCGTGAAGGACAGCGCGCCGCAGATTTTCGAAAATCTGGAAAAGTCGGTGCCCTTCCCCAAGCGTCTCGGCAAGCCGGAAGAATTTGGTTCGCTGATCGTGGAACTGGTCAGGAACAGCTATTTCAACGGCCAGAATCTGCGGATCGACGGCGCCATCCGTATGCCGCCCCGTTAAGCGTCCGACATGGCGCGATCTTTCGAAGACCGGGCGGCGGCGCATGATCCGCCGCCCGGCTTCGTACCCATTTCCTTCACCGACGGCTTTCTGGGGCATAATGGTCCCATCTACGCACGGCGCGTGGACGACACGGTCCTGTTCGGCTGCCGGGTGCTGCCCTATTTGTGCAATCCTATGGGCGTCGTTCATGGCGGTTGGGTGGCCACGCTGTTCGATGTCATATTGCCGCTGACGGCGCGTTATACGGCGGGGTTCGAGGAGCGTTTTTTGCTGACCGTGCAGATGGGTGTCGATTATCTGGCTGGTGCGAAACTGGGCGACTGGATCGAAGGGCGCGCGCAGGTGTTGCGCACGACCAGGCGCATGATCTTCATCCAGGGGACGCTGGAAGTGGATGGTGCGCTGACCGCGCGGGGCAGCGGCATCTTCCGCATCGGCCCGCCCGCGCCGCCGACCCTTCTTGAACAATCGGGCAGGCAGGCATGAAGCGGGGCGTAGCATGAGCCGTTCGCTCGTCGATATATTGACGCTCGAACGGTCCGGTCCCGACAATTTTCGTGGCTGGGCGGCCAACCCGGACGCGCCGCGCATCTTCGGTGGCAGCGTGGTCGCGCAGGCGTTGATGGCCGCCGCCGCCACGGTGGACGGACGCGCCTGCCATTCATTGCACGCCTATTTCATTCACCCTGGCGATGGGACCAGGCCGATCCTGTTCGAGGTCGATCGCGCCCGTGATGGCGGCATGTTCGCGACCCGGCGCGTCGTCGCGCTCCAAGACGGGCGTCAGATACTCAACATGGCCGCTTCTTTTCAGGCGACGGCCACCGGCCTGTTCGATCATCAACATGCGATGCCCGCCGACGTTCCTGGCGTGGATGCGCTGAGCGACGATGACCTGCGCGGCGCGGCGATCGGACTGCAATTGCGCAACAGTTGCCTGCCGCGTCCGGGCATGACGGCGGACGTGCGCCCGCCCCATCATGCAATGTGGTTCCGCAGTCGCCTGCCATTGGGTGACGATCCGGCGATGCATCAGGCGGCGCTTGCCTATGCGTCTGATTATCCGCAATTGCCGACCATCGTGCAGCCGCATCCCGTCACCTGGCGTACTCCGGGCTTTCAGTTCACCAGCCTCGACCATAGCCTCTGGTTCCATCGCCCGTTCGACTTCACCCGCTGGCATCTGTGCAGCCTGGACACGCCGATCAGCGCGGGGGAACGTGGCCTCAGCCGGGGCACGATATACGACGTCGACGGCCTGCTGGTCGCGTCAGTCGCGCAGGAAGCGATGATCCGTATGCGCGGCTGAGGCGATTATGCGCCCCGGAACACGGGTTTGCGCTTTTCCAGAAATGCCGCGACACCTTCTGCATGGTCGGCCGTTCGCCCCGCTTCGCGCTGATGGATGCGCTCCATCCGCAATGTGTCGGTCAGCGACTGGTTCATCGCCATCGCAATCCCTTGGCGCATCAGGCCATAGGCGACGGTTGGTCCGGCCGCCAGCCGCGCGGCCATGGCGCGGGCCGTGTCCATCAGTGCCGCATCCTCGACCACCTGATAGATCAGCCCCCATTCCAGCGCCAGATCGGCGGGAACAGGATCGCCCAGCATCATCATTGCGGTCGCGCGCGCCTTACCCGCCAGGCGCGGGAGCAGCCATGTCGCCCCGACATCGGGCACCAGCCCGATATTGGCGAAGGGTTGCAGGAAATAGGCCGATCGCCCGGCGATGACGATGTCGCCTGCCAGCGCATAGCCGCACCCGCCGCCGGCCGCGGCGCCGTTGACCGCCGTCACGAGCGGACAGGGCAAGCGCACCAACCGTTCCAGCACGGGATTGAACCCGCTTTCCAGCCCTGCGCCCATGTCTCGCGCCGCGTCTGCGCCGCCGCGCCCTTCCGCCGACAGGTCAGCGCCCGAACAGAAAGCCCGGCCATTGCCGCTCATCAGCAGCACCCGCGCGCCTTCGTCGGCAACCCGGTCGAGTGCGTGCATCATCTCATCCAGCGACTGCTGCGACAGGGCGTTGAGCTTTTTGGGCCGGTCGATCGTCAGCGTGGCGATGCCGTCCGCGATGGCGAAGGCGATATGGTCGTAGGTCATGGGCTCTCCGATCAGCGCGCGATCGGCAGCAGCCACGGACCACCCTTTTCGATGGCGGCGAGATAGGCTGGGCGAACCGTTACCCGCGCCAGCCAAGCGCGCAGCCGGGGCCTGGCGCCGACCGCACCGAACTGGTCCGCTACAGCCACGACATAGCCGAACTGGATGTCGGCAGCACTAAAGCCGGACGCCAGCAAATAGTCCCGGCCGTCGAGCTTCGCCTCGATCTCCGCCATCGCCCCGTCGACGATTTCCAGCCCATAGGCGCGCCCACGCGATGGCGTGTCGCCGCCGCCCGCCATCATCAGCATGATGACGCCCATCATGGCGGTGCCTTCCCCCGCGTGCAGCCATTCCAGATATTCCGCCCAATCGGCGTCGGCGGGCGACCGGCCCAGTCGTCCGCCGCCCAGTTTGGCGGCCAGATATTCCAAGATCGCCCCCGATTCCGCGATCACCGCGCCGTTATGTTCGATCACCGGCGACTTGCCCAGCGGATGCGCCTGTTTCAATTCAGGCGGGGCGCGAAAGCTTTTGGGGTCGCGATGATAGGTCGCCATCTCATAAGGCTCGCCCAATTCCTCCAGCAGCCACAGGATGCGGGTCGACCGCGAATAATCCAAGTGATGAACCTTCACCATGGCTTTTCTCCACTAATTTGATGCTCGTGCCTGTAAATCGCGTCGGTGCGGCACAGGCATGGACGGCCATCGTAAGCCGACCAAAACCAAGAGTTCGCCACCGATAGATGCGATCAGTTTTCATCGCCTAATGACGCCATGTCGATGACGAAGCGATATTTAACGTCGGATTTCTCCATCCTCTCAAAAGCATGATTGATGTCCTGGATCGCAATGGTTTCGGTATCGGGCAGGATGTTGTTGGCGGCGCAAAAGTCCAGCATCTCCTGTGTTTCGGGCAGACCACCAATGGCCGATCCCGCCACGGATTTCTGGCCGCCCACCAGCAGGCCGCCATGGAATGACGGGATCATGTCGATCGCGCCGACGACCACATGCACGCCGCGCGGGGCCAGCAACATCAGATAGGGGCCGACATCATGCGCCACGGGAATCGTATCGAGCACCATGTCGAAACTGCGTGCGGCGCCCTTCATCGCGTCCTTGTCGGACGATATGAGGACTTTGTGCGCACCCAGCGCCAGCGCATCGTCCGCCTTGCTCGGAGAGGTCGTCACCACGGTCACTTCCGCGCCCAGTCCCACCGCCAGTTTCACGCCCATATGGCCAAGGCCGCCCAGCCCGGCGACCGCCACCCGGCTGCCCGGTCCGACCCGCCAGTGGCGCAGTGGCGACCATGTCGTGATGCCTGCGCACAGCAACGGCGCCGCGCGTTCCGGGTTCAGTCCATCGGGCAGTTTCAGGACGAAATGTTCGCGCACGACGATATGGTTGGAATAGCCGCCGAAGGTGGGCGATCCGTCGGTGCGATCCTTGCCATTATAGGTCGGGGTCGCCCGTCTGGCGCAATATTGTTCCTGTCCGCGCGTACATTCCGAACATTCCATGCAACTGTCGACCAGGCAGCCGATCGCGGCCATGTCGCCGACCTCGAACCGGGTCACATCCGCGCCGATTTCGGTCACCTGGCCAATGATTTCGTGACCCGGTACGCAGGGGTAAAGGCTGTTATGCCAGTCGTTGCGCGCCTGATGCAGGTCCGAATGGCACACGCCGCAATAACGGATGTCCACCCTTACGTCATTGGCGCGGAGCGCGCGCCGCGTGAAGCTGAAGGGGGCCATCGCGCTGTCGGCGGACAGGGCGGCATAGCCGGTCGCATGGGTCATCGTCATTTCTCCGTTCGATGGCCGTTCGTTACACGCCATGATAGGTCGCTTTGCGCCGTTCCAGAAATGCGGCGACGCCCTCGCGCGCGTCCGCTCCGGCCATCGCCACGCCGATCGCGGTCGCCTCAGCATCCAGATGGTTCGGCAGGGATGTGACATAGCTTTGTGCCAGCAATCGCTTCACCCCGCCAAAAGCCCCAGTCGGCCCGGCGGCGATGCGCGTGGCAATCGCGGCGGCTTCCTCTGTCAGCGTCTCATCGGCGATCGCGCGCGTCGCCAGGCCCAGATCCACGGCTTCCGCCGCATCCAGTCGCCGCCCCAGATAGGCCATTTCCTGCGTCGCGCGCAGCCCGATCAGGCGCGGCAGCAGCCAGGTCGCGCCGCCATCGGCGGTCAGGCCGATGCCGGTATAGGCCATGGCGAAGGAGGCCGACCGACCGACCAGCACCACGTCGCCGCTCGCCACCAGGCTTAGCCCCGCCCCGGCCGACGCGCCCTGTGCCGCGACGATGATGGGTGCGGGATGCTGCGCGAGCAACGCCAGCCCTTCGTGCAGCCGCCGCGCGAGGCGCTCGATGAAACCGGCCGGATCGCTTTCGCTGGCGAAACTGCGAATATCGCCGCCGACGCAGAAATTCTTGCCTTCCGCCCGGATCAGCACAGCGCGCACGCCGGGCGTGCCGGTCAGCCGTTCGACCACATGACTGAATCCGTCGATCAGTTCCCAGCTCATCGCATTGCCCGCCTCCGGCCGATTGAGCGTGATGGTGGCAAGCCCGTCTTCCAGGGTTCCGGTGACGAGATGGGTCATGGCGTGGCGCTCCTGTCGAAACTATGGCTGGTCTTGCAGGACATAGGTAGATAAGTCCAGCGGGAATGAATCATTCGCGCGGCGCGACGAAAAGGGTCTGATGCGCCTGGGCGAACGGACCGTCGCGGTCGGCCAATATCATGTCCGATCGCGCAACCCCCTGGCCTGCGCTGGCCGTGCGCGCGTCGATCAACAGCCATTCGCCAACGGGTTCGCGCACCAGATGCACCGCAATGTCCAGATTGGCATAGGTCCAGGTCTCCCCGTCCAATTCGCTGCCCAGGCCGCCGCCGAAATCCCCCAGGATCGCGGTACGCACCAGCGGCGACAATGCGACGCCCCGCACATGCTCATGCCCGAATTTGACCCATAGGACGCCGGGGCCGGGCACGCGCAACCCGCCCTGTATCAGCCGCGTTTCCATTGATCCGCCAAAGGCCTTGTCGCCCATGAAATCGCTGGGCGGGACGGTCTCTGGGGGTGGGTAGTCGCCGGGAACGGCGATGACCGGCGTATCGGCCTTGCGCACGCGCAGCGCCGTCGCGCGGGCGACGACACGCCTGGCGATCAGCAGTTCCGCTTCGACCATCTGGATGCGCCGCCCTTCGCGCACAATCCGTGTACGACCGATGGTGGGCGCCAGATCGGCGGCGGACAATATGTCGATCGTCAGGCGGGCGGTACTCATCGTGGCAGGCGCAGGCGCCTGTTCGATCAGATGGGTCAGCAATCCGCCAAGCGCGACGCCGTTCTGCTTGCCCCGTTCCCAGGGACTGGCGGCCAGTTCTGTCGGCACAAAGGCGTCGCCATCGGCTGCGTAAAAATGCGCGGTCATGCACGCACGCCGATGACGGCCCTCGTCTTGATGGCAAGCTGTTCCATTATCCCCCTCATCGCTGTCCCTACTGGCACGAATATGCCCTTATAAAGTTGACTACGTTACCTATGTCTATGTCGCGCGCAACTTTTACCTTGTCGGCGAACGGTGTGCCGGTTTACCGCAACGCGACGAGACAGGATGGCTTCCCTTGGAAAGGACTAAGATGACCGCAGCGCCGATATTTGACCTCACAGGCCGGGTTGCTCTCGTAACCGGCGCGTCGTCTGGCCTGGGCGAGCGCTTCTCGCACATACTGGCCGATGCGGGCGCCGCGGTTGTCCTGGCGGCGCGGCGCACGGACCTGCTGGAGGCGACCAGGGCCGCGATCCAGGCCAAGGGGGGCCGCGCCATCGCCGTCGCCATGGACGTCGCCGACGAAGCATCGACCATCGCCGCCTATGACGCGGCCGAGGCGGCGTTCGGCACGGTCGACACGATCATTGCCAATGCGGGGATGAACAGCGAAGGGATGACGACCGACCTGCCGGTGGAGGAGTTTGATCGCGTCATGGCCGTCAACCTGCGCGGCCCGTTCCTGACCGCGCGCGAAGGGGCACGTCGGCTGATGGCGGCGGGCAGCCCGGAAAAACAGCATGGCCGCATCGTCATCACCTCCTCCGTTACCGCGCACAAGGTCGACGCCGGGCTCGCCGTCTATTCTGGATCGAAGGCGGGCGTGCTTCAGATGGGGAAGGTCATGGCCCGCGACTGGGTTCGCAAGGGCATCAACGTCAACATGATCTGCCCCGGCTATATCAAGACCGCGATCAACGGCGCCTGGTTCGATACGCCGGCGGGCGAGCGCCAGATCCAGAAATTTCCCCGCCGTCGCATGATGGAGGAAAGCGATCTCGACGCGATCCTGCTGTTCCTGGCGTCCGATGCGTCCCGCGCGGTGACGGGCACGCATATCACGATCGATGATGGCCAGTCGCTCTGACCTTCGCGTTCAAGGATTTCGCTCGATGGCCCGACCCGATCCCGCCCTGCTCGATCTGACACGCTATCCCTTTCGCCATGTCATCACGACGCGCTTTGCCGACATCGATCCCAATCACCACATCAACAATGTGGCGATGGCCGCCGCATTCGAAGACGCCCGCGCCCGGTTCGACGTGGCGCAGGGGCATCTGGAGACCATGGGCCACGCGCGCACGATGATCGTGGCCAATCATATCGACTATGTCGGTGAAGCCCTTTATCCCGCCCCGCTCGACATGTATGTCGGCGTGCTCGACCTGGGCCGGTCGAGCTGGACGCTGGCCTGTCTCGCCACGCAGGAGGGGCGGGTGTGCGCCTTTGCCAAGGCGGTGCTGGTCGGAACAGTGGACGGCAAGGGCGCGCCATTGCCCGAAACATTCCGCGCGGCGCTGGATCGGATGCGGGTGCGCATGGAAGACCGATCATGAGCGGCCCGCTGACGGGCATCCGTATCATCGAATTTGCCGGCCTTGGTCCCGGCCCCTTTTGCGGCATGATGCTGGCCGATCATGGAGCGGACGTCATCCGTATCGCCCGCCCGCGCGCGCCCGGCCTGTTCGATGATCTCGACCGCCATGACGTGCTGGCCCGCTCCCGCCGTCTTGTGAATGTCGACATGAAGACCGACGCAGGCATGGCGGTGGTGCGCGACCTGTGCCGGTCGGCCGACGGCATTGTCGAAGGCTATCGACCCGGCGTCATGGAACGGCTCGGCCTTGGTCCCGAAAGGCTGATCGCGGACAATCCCGCACTGGTCTATGGCCGCGTGACCGGCTGGGGACAGGACGGCCCGCTTGCCCAGGCGGCGGGTCACGACATCAACTATATCGCGATCAATGGCGTCCTCCATACGATCGGGCGGCAAGGCGGCAAACCGACCCCGCCGGTCAATTATGTCGGCGATTTCGGCGGCGGCGGCATGGTGCTGGCGTTCGGCATGGTCGCTGCGCTGCTCGCGGTGAAGAACGGCGCGGCGGGGCAGGTGGTCGATGCCGCCATGATCGACGGCTCCGCGCTGCTCGCCGGCATGGTCTGGCAACTCAAGGGCGCGGGCCTGTGGGATGAAAGCACGGGCGCGAACTGGCTGGATTCCGGCGCGCATTTCTACGATAGCTATGCCTGCGCTGATGGCAAATTCATCGCCCTGGGCGCGATCGAGCCGCAATTTTACGGACTGCTGCGTCAGGCGCTGGGCGTCGCCGACGATCCGGCTTTCGACGCGCAGATGGACCGTACCGCCTGGCCAGCGCTAAAGGACCGGGTCGCCACCATCATCGCCACCCGGACTCGCGCCCAATGGTGCGAGGTCATGGAGGGCACGGACATTTGCTTTGCCCCCATCCTGTCCCCCGATGAAGCGCTGGATCATCCTCATGTCCGGGCGCGCGGCACCTTCATCGATGTCGGCGGCCAGCCCCAGCCTGCGCCCGCGCCCCGCTTTTCGGGCGCACCGGCCGACCCGCCGCGCCCGACACGGCCTGCGGGCAAAGATGCCGCCTACGTGCTGGCCGCCATCGGCTATGATGACGATCGGATCGCAACGCTGCTGGCGTCGGGGGTGGTCCTTTAAGGCGCACTAGGCTCCCCGGTGAATCAGGGCGGGCGTTTCTCGCGGAAACTGGCGATCCACTCGGCCAAATCCGGTATGGCAAAACGGTCCTTGAGCAATCGCTACCCGCGCATCGCTATATAGTCTCCCATCGGTTCAGCCGTCGGCCGCCAGCGCCCGTGCCCGTTCGCGCAGCACATTCTTCTGCACCTTGCCTGCGGCCGACAGGGGCAGGGCGTCGAGAAAATCGAAACTGCGTGGCAGCTTGAACCCGGCGATCAGGTTCCGGCAATGGGCGGTGAGCGCTTCGGGCGTCGGGCTGGTCCCGGCACGCGGCACGATCACGGCATGAACCCGCTCGCCCCATGTCTCGTCGGGCGCGGCGATCACCGCGACCTGCGCGACGTCGGGGTGGCTCGACAGCGCATTCTCGACCTCCGCCGAATAGACATTTTCGCCGCCGGTTATAATCATGTCCTTCAGCCGGTCGATCACGGTCACATAGCCTTCGGCATCCATCCGGCCCAGGTCGCCGGTGTGCATCCATCCGCCGCGCGTCGCCTCCGCCGTAGCCTCTGGCATGTTCCAATAGCCCATCATGACGATCGGCCCGCGTGCCACGATCTCGCCCACATCGCCGCGCGGCACTTCGCGGTCTTCGCCATCGACGATCCGCACCTCGCAGGTCGCACTCGCCCGGCCCGCCGATCGCAGCCGACCTTTCGCGCGCGCTGCCGGTCCATGATCCTCATGCCCCAGCACGGTCGCGACCGGCGACAATTCGGTCATGCCATAGGCCTGGCAGAATTGCGCATTGGGAAAGGCCGCCATCGCCCGATCCAGCAGCGCCTCGTCGATCGAGGACGCCCCATAGCGGATGCGCTGCACGCCGTTGACGTCGAAATCGGCAAAGCGCGGATGCTGCACCATCATCCGCAACATGGTGGGCACCAGGAAAAATTCGGTCACGTCCCAGCTTGCGATCGCTTCCAGCATCGCCAGCGGTTCGAACGCGGGCAGGAACAGGTTGCAGCTACCTGAATGGAGCGCGATCAACAGGCCCGACAGCGCACCGATATGGAATAGCGGCGCGCTATGCAGATAGCGCGCGCTGGCATGGCCTTCACCGCTCGCCATAGATCCCAGCGCCGACGCCACCAGATTATTGTGGCTCAGCATCACGCCCTTGGGAAAGCCGGTGGTGCCGCCGGTATAGAGGATTGCGGCCAGATCCTCGCCCCGGCGCATTGCGTCCTCGACGGGGTCGGCGCGTGCCAGCCATGCTTCCAGCGCGATGGCGCCATCACCGCAGTCCCCGGTCACCACCACCGTTTCGATCCCTTCGCAATGGGTGCGGATGGCGGGCAGCATCGGCGCAAACAGCGGGTCGACGATCAGGAAGCGGGTCTGGCAATTGTCCAGCGAATAGCCGATCTCCTGCGGGGTCCAGCGCAGATTGACCGGGTTGATGACACCGCCTGCCCACCACGTACCCAGCAGATAGACCAGGAAATCGCTGCCATTGGGCGCCAGCATCGCGACCCGGTCGCCCGGTTGCAATCCGCCCGCGCGCAGCGCGCCCGCAAAGCGCGCGACACGATCACGTAGCGCAATCCATGTCATCATGCCATGCCGGTCGCGCGCCGCAGGGGCATCGGCCGCGCGTTGCATCATCCGGTGCAGGCTTTGAGTCAGGTACATCCGCTTCTCCGTCCCGCGCCTCTGTCCGGGCGCTGGAATGACCTATCTTAGGCACAGCCGCCCCGCAAAGAGAAGCCTCTCGGCATCAGCCCCGACGGGCTGCCCGCCCCACTATGGCATAGCAATAGACCGCCAGTGCGGCCATGACGCTGGCGCACAGCAGATAGGGCAGGGGCTGGCCGATTTGGTACAGGCCGATGCCGATCGACGGTCCCAGGACGAAACACAGGCCGTTGACTGCGGTGACATGGCCCGCAACGACGCCCTGCTCCTCTTCCCGGACGGCCAGCGATGCTCCGGCGGTGAAGCCCGGTCGCAGAAAGCCAAAGCCGAGCGAGGCGATGGCGAAGGCGATGGCCAGCGCGTGCAGGTCATGCGCCAGCGCGCACCCCGCCGCGCCAACCGCCGCCATGATTGATCCCCATATCAGCATCGGCGGCGGCTGCATCCGCAACCGGGGTATGATCCCCCATTGCGCCAGCAAGGCCGCGCCCGCGCCCGCCATCAGCACCATGCCGATCAACGGCTGCGCCTCGCCAGGGGAATTGGCCAGGCGATCGATGACCAGGAACGCCATCGTCTGCCCGGCGATGGCCTGGGCATGGCCTGACACCAGCCCCGCAACGATCCAGGGGCGGATGCGCGGGTCGAACATGGGCACGCGCACGGCGCCAGGCACCTGATTGCGGGCGATTATCGCTTCGTCGCCCGGCTCATATCCGATGACGGGATCGCTCGCCGCTCTGCCGCGCGCCGTCCCCATGCCCTGCGGCAGGCGAATCTGCACGACAATGAACATGGCGACGCCCAGCAGCGCAAAGGCATAAAGCGGCCCGGCCAGCCCGACGAAGGGCAGCACGAAAAAGGGAGCCAGCGCCGGGCCGATGATGGTGCCCAGGCCAAAGGCGGAAGCAAGCAGGCTGAGCGCCGCCGTCCGGTTGCCGCGCGATGTCCCGGCGACCACCATCGCCTGCGCGGCGGGTGGCGCGGCGGCGCCGAAGCCGCCATAAAAGCCCCGTCCGATCACGAACAAGATGAAGGCGACGGCTGCGGAGATCCAGCCCCTTATCCCGGCCGTCAGCGCCAGGGCGCAGATCATCATCGACAGGGTGAAGCCCGCCATGCCGATCAGCACCATCGGTTTTGCCCGGCGATCGTCCAGCCGCCTGGCCCAGAAAGGCGCGACCACCGCCCACAGCAGCGCCGACAGCGAAAATGCGATCGCGATCAGCGCGTCGGGCAGCCCGATCGTCCGCCCGATAGCGGGCAGCACCGATTGCAGGCCGGTATTGCCGATCGCCACGCACAGCATGACGCAGAACAGCAATATCTGGTCATGCCGCGCATCTTTTCGGGTGAATGTCACGATGGTTCCTTGTGTATCCGGCCCGGATGTTCGGTGCTGGCATTTGGCATGGCGGAAGCAGGCGGCGAAGGCGTCTCGTGAACGTGTCGTCGCGCCATCCCGGCTTCACCGATCGGCGGCTGCGCGCCCCTGGTGACCAGCCGCATGATTTCGTGCCGGATCGTATCGAACGGCATCGCGGGGTCCAGCTTGCCCGCCATCTGCAACACGATCAGTCCATGGATGCCGGCCCAATAGGCGTGACCCAGCACGACCGGGTCGCCCTGCACCAGGCCAGCGGCGATCATGTCATCGACATAGGCGGTCAATGTGCGGCGGGACCGCCGCTCGGCGACGCGCAGCGCCTCGGTCTTTTCCGCTTCCGGCTGGGAAAAGGCGAACATGAGTTGATAGGCATGGGGTTCGGCAAAGGCGAAGTCGACATAGGCCTGTCCCACCGCGCGGGAACGATCCCACAGGTCCGTCGTGCTGGCATAGGCCGCCTCGACCCGATCGGAAAAGCGATCATGCGCGGCCGCGCGCGTCACGGCCAGCAATTCATTCTTGTTACGGAAATAGCGATAGAGCGAGGCTGCGGTCCAGCCCAGTTCCGCCGCGATCGAACGCAGCGACGTGGCGGCCAGCCCGCGCGTCGCAAACTGTTCTTCAGCCACCGCCCGAATCCGGGCGCGACATTCCAGAACCTGATCCTCGGTGAGCAGAACGGCCATGCCGCTTGTCATAATCAACACCGTTCGTTATGCAATGATAAACAGTGTTTAGTATCTCGGAGAGGACAAGGGCATGAGCGCATTCAGGGATGGTCTGTTCAACGGCAAAAGCGTGTTCGTCGCAGGCGGCACCAGCGGCATCAATCTGGGAATCGCGCAGCGTTTCGCGGCGCTGGGCGCCAAGGTCGGCGTGATAGGGCGCGACCCTGACAGGGCGGCCAGGGCCGCGGCGAGCATCGGTGAGGGCGCGCTTGGCCTGTCCGCCGACGTGCGCGATTATGCGGCCACCCGCGCCGCAATGGAGCAGGTGGCCGCCGCCCATGGCGCGTTCGACGTGGTCGTATCGGGCGCTGCCGGCAATTTCCTCGCCCCCGCGCTCAATATGTCCGCCAATGCCTTCAAGACGGTGGTCGACATCGACCTCAATGGCACCTTCAACGTGTTTCGCGGCGCGCATGATCTGCTCAACAAACCGGGTGCGTCGCTGATTGCGATCACCGCCGGCCAGGCGATCAACGCTTCGCCGCTTCAGGCCCATGCCTGCGCCGCTAAGGCGGGCATCAATCAGCTTGTGCGCGTATTGGCGATGGAATGGGGGCCGGACGTGCGCGTCAATGGCATTTCACCCGGCCCGATCGAAAATACCGAAGGCATGGCCCGCCTGGCCCCCGACGCCGCCAGCCGCGCGGCCTATTATGAGCGTATCCCGATGCGTCGCTGGGGCGAGATTGATGAAATCGCCGAAGCGGCGGTGTTCCTGAGCAGTCCGTCGGCCGGCTTCATCACCGGCACGATCCTGGACTGCGACGGGGGATCGCAACTGGGCGACGCCAGCCGCCAGAGCCTTGAACGCGGCATGGGATGAGGATGTCGGTTCGCCCCGCAACCGGCGACACCATCACCGACCGCGGCTGCGCGTGGGGGTGGCGCTTCGCGACGACACCCGATATGGATGCGGCAGAATAGAGGAACCTCAATTGACCCCGACTCCGCAGAGCGAACTCGACACCATCCGCGCGATGGCCCGTGCCGACCATGCCCAACGCCTGACCAGCGCCTATAATCCCTATCCGTCGGGCACCGACAAGGCGGCGGCATGGGATGCGGGCTGGCGCGAGGAAAATGAAGCGTGGCACCGGCTGGACGAAGAAATCGTCAAGCTTCCCCGTTTTCGCGTGCGGGTGGAAATCATATCGGGCGCGGGGCCGGACGCCCGCCCGCTCGCCACGCTGGAGCGCGCCGATCTTGCGATGTTCTTCGTCTCTCAATTGCGCCGCGATGGCGATGCTGCGGTCATATGGGACAGCCCGGAAGCCCGCGCTCGCTTCCCCGACGAAGCCGCAGTCGTCATCCGCGCCACGCATGAGGGCGATGGCGGCATGTTCGACTGAGGCCGTGGCGTCGGCACTGGGCGGACGCTCCAAATGACATCAAAGGCCGCTCGCCTTACCGGCTGGCGGCCAGCGGCATGGCGTCGCCCACAAGCGCTGTGGGCGCCTGCACAATACGTGCGCGCAGAAATTCGCCCGCTGCCTTGCCGATCTGGTCCAGCGCGATATTGCCGGTCCCGCTGGTCCCGAAATAGCCCTTCAGCACGAACAACAGTCCGTTGATGTTGGGCAGGTCGTGCCGCTCGACCGTCACAGACGGGTCCAGCCCCATAAGCTGCGCCAGCCTGTCCGCGTCCAGCGTGTCGCGCAACCACGGCCATATCTCCGGCCGTTGCACCCACAGGCCGATATTGGCGTTCGCGCCCTTGTCGCCCGATCGCGCATGGACCAGCGATCCCAACAGGACGGCGCGGGTGTCGCCCGGCGGCGCCGCGGGCGCAGGACCGGCGGGGGCAGGGGCGGAAAAGGGCGTCACAGGCGGCATCGCCACCGCCATCTGCGGCCCGTCGACAAAGACGACCCGATGGTCCAGGTCCGCCTGCCGCACCAGCCCCGGCCAGAAATGAACGCGCGGCTGTGGCGGTCCTGCACCATCGCCCTGAAATCCGGGGATGCCGCCCAGCCCGAAGGATGCATAGCCCGCCAGCAGTTTCGACAGGCTCGACCGGTTCTGTGCGGCGGCGGCGATGCGGATCGCGACGGTCGCTTCCGCCTCGCTCGCCGGATCGGTTATGGGCTGGCCCAGTGGCTCGAAATGGAATTCGTCGAGCGCAAGATCGGCTTTCATCGCCTCCAATTGCACGCGCAGCCATTCTGCTTTCTCGCGCCAGTCCGGGCCAGTGGCAAATCCCCAGATCATCGCCCGCCAGCCATGCTGGTAGAAACAGCCGACCTTGGTCGTCTCCGGCGCCGGGCCGCCGCGAACGCCGCTCATCTGCACCCGGTCCGGGCCTTGCTGGCTGAGCGCGACCGAATCGATATGCAGCACGACGTCGGGGTTCAGATAGTGCGTGCCCTGGATCTCGTACATCAACTGCGCGGTGACGGTATCGACCGTGACTACGCCTGCGTCGCCCGCGCGCTTGGTGATGACCGCGCTGCCGTCCGCGCCAATTTCCGCGATCGGAAAGCCCAGTCGCGTAGGCGCGCCCAGTTGCGTAAAGCCCGAAAAATTGCCGCCCATCGCCTGCGGCCCGCATTCGATGATATGGCCCGCCGCAACGCTGCCGGCCAGCGCGTCCCAATCATCCTTCGCCCAGCCATGCCACCATGCCGCTGGTCCCAGCACCAGCGAAGCGTCCGACACCCGCCCGCAAATCACGATGTCCGCTCCTTGCTCCAGCGCGGCTGCGATGCCCCAGCCGCCCAGATAGGCATTGGCCGCCAGCAGCCTGCCGGCAATCGGTCCGATCGCTGCGCCATCGTCCAGATGGGTGAGTTGTCCTCCCCCCGCCAGCACGGGCACCCGGCCCAGCAGGTCGTCGCCCTCGACATAGGCGACGCACAACGCCAGTCCCTGCGCCGCCGCCTCGCGCGCGATAAGAGTCGCCAGCCCGGCAGGGTTGAACGCGCCTGCATTGGTCACGACCTTGACCCCGCGTTCGGCGATCCGCCCCAGTTCGGGCGTGATCTGGCGCAGGAAGATGTCGGCATAATAGCCCGCCAGCGCTTGCGGCTTGCCTGCGCCGCAAAAACCCTCCGCCACGCGCCCCATCGTCATTTCCGCCAGATAGTCGCCGATGGCCACGTCGATCGTCTCGTCGGCGATCACATCGGCGAAGGCGCCGATATAATCGCCGAGCGCGCCGGAAAAATTGGCGACACGGATGGGGGCTTTGGTCATATCGACTCTCCAGTGCGGCTTTTGTATGTGAATACATACTTATGCTATTTGATGTCGGGAAGAAAGGAATTTGCATGGCGGATGCTCCGGCGGCTAAGGCTCCACCCCGGCGGCGGGACCGTGCGGCGAGCCGTCGCGCGTTGCTCGACGCGGGCATCGCGCTGTTTTCGCAGCAGGGTTATGACGCGGCGACGACCCGCGCCATCGCCGCCCGTGCGGGCCTCAACGAACAACTCATCACCCGCTATTTCGGGGGTAAGGCGGGGCTGCTCACCGCGGTCTACGCGCATTTCCTGGAACAGCGCGACAATGACGCCGCCTATGCCGCGCTGCCCTTGGCCGCTTCGGCCGGCGAGGAGATTGGGCGTTTCCTGCACTGGAAGCATGAGCATCTGCACGCCATCGCCAGCCTGATGCAGATCGTGCTGCCGCAACTGGTGCGCGACCCCGCGCTTGCGCCCGGTTTCGACAATGGCATCACCCAGCGCGGCGCCGTCATCTTGGCCGATCGGCTGGATGCGCTCAAGGCCATGGGCAAGGTCAGGGCTGATGCGGACACAGCGCGCGTTGCTCAACTGGTCATATGGCAATCGCTCTCTCTGTCCTTCCTCATGCGCCGCTTCGCGGGCGATCGCGACCGCGAAATCCTGCGCCTGATCGACATTTTCGCGCAGGAAATGGGGGCAGGACTGGCCGGCGGCTGAATGCCTATCATGGCATGACCGCACCTATCAGCCGCGCGCATGGAGCGGCCGATCGAGGATCGTCAGGGGAGCCAACATCACTAGCTAAGTATACCTTGTTCCGATATAGGTCCGAGCGCCCGCCGATCCGTAGTGCGGGCGCGAACGACAGAGTATGGGAGTGGGAGACGCCGATGGATGCCGAAAGCTTTGCCGATCGCAGCCTGAGCCAGGCTTTTGCCCTGGGCGCGCGCACCCATGCGTCAAGCTGGGCGGCGGTGTCGTCTCAGGTGCGCGCGGGCACGCAGAGGCTGGCCCAGCTGCATGAACAAGGGCTGCGCTTTGGCGAACATCTGCGCGCCCACGGCATCGGGCCGGGCGACATCGTCGCGGTGCAACTGCCCGCCTGGATCGAATGGATGATCGCGGCGGTCGGCATCGCCCATGCTGGCGCGGTGCTGTTGCCGGTCGTATCCATCTATGGCGCAAAGGAACTGCGGTTCATCCTCGCCCAGTCGGGCGCGAAGCTGATCGTCACGCCAGACCGCTGGCGCAAGGCGGACTATGCGCAAACGCTGGCGGAGGTGGGGCGTCTTCCCGCGCTCGCCACCCACGTCATGATCGGCGACGCCGCGCCCGGCACCGTGCCCTGGGAAGCGATGCTGGCGCCCATAGCGGTCGGACCGGCAGCGCCGCGCAGCCCAGACGCGCTGGCGCTGCTGGTCTATACGTCCGGCACCACCGCGGACCCCAAGGGCGTCAAACATTCCGCCCGCACCATATTGTCGGAAATCGACGCCGTCGCCTGGTCCCGCCGCGATCTGGGGGCGGAGGTCGCCTTCTGCCCCTGGCCGCCCGGCCATGTCGCTGGCGCGCTGCAACTCATGCGCTTTCTCGTCACCGGCACGCCGGTAGTGCTGATGGATCAGTGGGAGCCGGGCGAGGCGGCCATGCTGGTCGAAAAATATCGCATCGTCTCCTCCTCCTTCACGCCCTTCCACCTGTCCGGCCTGCTTGATGCGGCCGAGCGGGACGGGCGCGATCTGTCGAGCCTGCGCAGCTGCATGGTCGGCGCGGCGCCTGTGCCACCCACCCTTATCACCCGCTGTTCAGCGCAAGGGTTGAAAACATATCGCTGCTACGGATCGAGCGAACATCCCACCGTCACCACCGGCCATCCCGACGATATCATGGAAAAGCGGCTGACGACCGAAGGGCTGCCGATGCGCGGCACGGAACTGGACTTTGTCGATGATGACGGTCAGCGGGTTCCCGAAGGGATGGAGGGCGAACTGGTCGTGCGCGGTCCCGAACTGTTCCTTGGTTATCTCGACGATTCGCTCAACTCCGCCGCCTTTCTGCCGGGGGGCTGGTTCCGCACCGGCGATATCGGGCGGCTGGACCAGGACGGCTTCCTGATGATTACAGACCGCAAGAAGGATGTCATCATTCGCGGTGGCGAAAATATCTCCTCGCGCGAGGTGGAGGATCTGTTGTTTGCGCATCCCGCTATCGCGGAAGCAGCCGTGGTCGCCGCGCCGGACGAACGCATGGGCGAAATTGTGTGCGCCTATGTCGTGCCCCGGCCCGGCGCCAGCGTGGACCTGGAATCGGTGCGCACTCATTTCGCGCAGGCCGGCATCGCCCGGCAAAAGACACCCGAACGGTTGATCGTCGTGGATGATTTCCCGCGCAACAGCACGGGCAAGATATTGAAACATGAATTGCGCGCCCAGGCGCGTGCGCAGGCAGGAAAGGAAGCGGCATGAGCGATCTGGTTACCGTCGAAAAGGAAGATGGCGTCGCTATCGTCACGCTGAACCGACCAGGCGCGATGAACGCGCTGTCGAAAGCGCTGCGCGCGCGGCTCTATCATGTCATGAAGCAGATTGACGGCGACGACGATGTGCGCGCGGTCATCCTGACGGGTGCTGGCGAACGGGCCTTCACCGCGGGTCTGGATTTGAAGGAATTGGGGTCGGAACCCGGCGCGCTGGGTGCGGCCAATGCGGAAGGGGCGGACGAAAATCCGGTCAAGGCGATCGAAATCTGCTCCAAGCCGGTGATCGGCGCGATCAACGGCGTCGCCATCACCGGCGGCTTCGAAGTGGCGCTGGCCTGCGACATATTGATCGCGTCGACCAATGCCCGCTTTGCCGACACCCATGCCCGCGTCGGCATCCTGCCGGGCTGGGGCTTGTCGCAGAAATTGTCGCGTATCATCGGCATCAGCCGGGCCAAGCAATTGTCGTTCACCGGCAATTTTCTGGACGCAGCCACCGCGGAACGCTGGGGTCTTGTCAATCATGTCGTCGCCCCGGACGAACTGATGCCGCTCGCGCGCAGGCTGGCCGCCGACATGGCCAGTGTCGAACCACGCATGATGGTCGCCTATAAAGACTTGATCGACAAGGGTTATGCCGCCAGCTTTGGCGAGGGATTGGCGATCGAACATTGCATTTCATCGTCAGCCAATGGCAAGGTGACGCCGCAAGATGTGGAGGCACGCCGTCTGGCGGTACAGGCGCGCGGTCGCGGGCAGTAAGCGACAGCAGAATCGGGGGACGGGTGAACGAAACGGCCTTTTTCGAACGGGACGGTTCGTCGTTCGTTCCGCAGGAGGCTGCGCGCGGCTGGTGGCGACATGATTCGCTGCATGGACGCGCGCTGGTGGGGCTGATGGGCGCGCATATCGCAGACCGGCATGGGGCCGCCGACATGCTGCCCGCCCGTTTCACGATAGATATGTTCCGGCTTGCGCCCTTCGCCCCGGCGCGGATCGACACGCATGTCGTCCGCACGGGCCGACGCATGGCTCTGGTCGAAGCGACGATGGTCGTGCAAAATGAGGCGGTCGCGCGCGCGACGATGCAGTTTCTGCGTCCTGCCGATCCGCCGCCCGGCCAGGTCTGGGGACCGGCGCCCTGGGACGCGCCCGATCCCGAAAGCCTGTCGCCTCTGTCAAATGGCAAACATATTCGCCATTTCGAGATCCGCACATTTGCCGGGCATCTGGGCGCCGTGGCGCCCAAGCGGCTGTGGATGCGCGAAACGCTTGCGCTGGTCGCGGGCGAGCCGCTTGGTCCCTATGCGCGCGCCGCGCTGGCCGCCGATTTCGTCAGCGCCTTCGTCCATGCCGGCGATGCGGGCATCCGTTATATCAACAGCGACGTCACCCTGCACCTCCACCGCCTGCCCAAGGGCGAATGGATCGGGTTCGAAGCGACCGGGCATGAGGCGTCGGGCGGCATCGCGGTCGGCCATTGCCGCATACACGATCGCGACGGCGCGCTGGGCTTTATCGCCTGCACCGCGCTCGCGAACGAGCGGCGTTAACGCCCGTCCTGCGGCGCCGGTCGCATGGACCGCCCGCGCCCCAACATGGCCAGCAGCAGCAGGACGGCGACCACCAACCCCGCCATCGCGAAATATTGCCCGCGCAGCCCGAACATCGCCCGCACCGGGGCCAGCACGAATGGACTGGCCGCTCCGCCCAGATACATGCAGGTCATCATCAGCCCTACCGCATGGGGCACCACATCGGCGGGCGCGCGCTGCATCGTCCATGTCCACAAGGTCGTCAGTCCCATGCCGACCCCGATGCCGCTGATGCCCAGCCCCAGCGCGAATTGCCATTGCGCCTGCGCGGAACCGACGATCAGCATCGATCCAGCCACCATCAGAAACACGATCCGCATCGCGTTCACCGGCGTAAATCGACTGGCGACATAACCAAAGCCCACCGACGCCAGGGTGACGGCGGCGGCATTGACCATGAACACGGCGGCGATGCGGGCATGGCTGGTAATGCCCGCGTCGCTCATCAGGAACGTCGTCTGCACGTTGAACAACAGCATCAGGACGAACAGTCCCAGCGCGATCAGATAGACAGGCGTCACCGGCGCCAGCCGGCGCAGCCGCGCGACATGACCCATCTGCGTGCCAAGCGGCGGCGGCGCGGCGGCGGGCAGGGCGTGCAGCGACAGCACCGGCGCCAGGAGCATGATGCCAACCAGCCCATGCAGCAGGAAGGGCGCGCGCCACCAGAGCGAAGCGACCTGCCCCGCGATGAACAGGAAACCGATCGCCGCAATGGCGCCCGCGCTCACCAGCCAGCCGTTCATGCGCGCGCGATCTTCGCCGCTGAACCAGGCCGCAATCAGCGTGGTGCCACATGTTATCATCGTGCCGATGGCGCATCCCATGACGAAACGGCTGCCCAGCAGCAGCAGCGGCTGATCGATAAAGGCGCCCGCGCTGCCGAACAGCGCGAACAGGACCAGCGCGCATAGATGCACCGGGCGGATGCCGACCGATGCGATCAGCAGGCCCGAAAACAGGCCCGAAATCATCACCCCCAGCATCGGCAGGGTGCTGGCCAATTGCGCCAGAAACTGCCCGTGCGCGCCGCCGCCCAGCATGTCGGCCAGATCCGCCAAAATCGGCGGCAGCGCGTCGTAAAGCAGCGCAGCGGCGGCATTCCCGCTCAGGATCGCCGCGATCAGCAGGCTGCGCCGCGCAGGCGACAATTGGCGCGCGGCCGATGGGCCGGTATCGGCATGGGCGGGGTCGGCACTGTGCATCCTGCTCTCCTTGGCTGGCGCGCGCTCCGCCTTTCCCGCGCCCGCGTTAGCGGGACAGGAAAGCGGCCAGGCGCCCGTTCATGATGTTCACTGCGTCGGCCATGATTCTGTCGATCAGTTCCTGGCAGCTTGGAATGTCGTGGATCAGCCCCTGGACCAGGCCCGCGGTCCAGATGCCATGATCGGGATCGCCATTGTCCAGCCCTTCCTTGCCGCGCGCGCCCTTGACAAGATGGGCCACCGCTTCAAAGGGCAAACCCTGCGCTTCGGCGGCGAGCACCTCTTGCGTGATCGCATTCCTCGCCACGCGCGCGCTGTTGCGATAGGTGCGAAAAATCAACGCGGTGGAGCGTTCGTCCGCGTTCACCATCGCCTGTTTGATATTGTCGTGGATCGGCGCTTCCCTGGTGGCGCAGAAGCGCGTGCCCATGTTGATGCCCTCTGCGCCCAGCGCCAGCGCGGCGACCAGCCCGCGTCCGTCACCAAAGCCGCCGCTGGCGATCATGGGAATGGTCACCTTGTCCGCCGCTGCGGGGATCAGGATCAGGCCGGGAATATCGTCCTCGCCCGGATGGCCCGCACATTCGAACCCGTCGATCGAAATGGCGTCGACGCCCATTTTCTGCGCCGACAGCGCATGGCGCACCGCCGTGCATTTATGCACGACCCTGACCCCGTGGGCCTTGAAGGCGTCGACATGCTCCTGCGGCTTGTATCCGGCGGTTTCGACGATGCCGATGCCTTCGTCGATGATCGCCTGTCGATATTGCGCATAGGGTGGCGGGCTGATCGACGGCAATATGGTCAGGTTCACGCCGAACGGCTTGTCGGTCATGGCGCGGCATCGCGCGATTTCACGGCGCAGATCGTCGGGCGTTGGTTGGGTAAGGGCGGTAATCATGCCAAGTCCGCCGGCGTTGGATACTGCCGCCGCCATCTCCGCCGTGCCTACCCATTGCATCCCGCCCTGCACGATCGGATGCTCGATCCCGGCCAGTTCGGTGAAGCGCGTGCGAATGCGCGCGCCGGTGTGCGGGGCGATGGTTTGTGATTCGACTGGCGACATGCGCTCCCTCCCGCTATTCATCTTTGATCCTTCTTGCCGCGCATCCCGTTATGAGGCAAGATATTTAACTAGGTTACAGGAGTATGCGCCCATCTCTGAGCAACTGACCGATTGCGAACGCACGATCAGCCTGCGTATCAGCCTCGTGGCACGGTTGCAGCGCAAGCGGTTCGACATGCGCGCGCGCACCATGGGCATGACCCTGGCGCAATGGCGCGCAATCTACGCGATCAGCCGCGCGCAGGGCGCGACACAGCGGTCCATTGCCGAAGCGATGGATGTGGGCGACGTGACCGCCGGGCGTCTGGTCGATCGCCTGGCCGAAAAGGGCTGGATCGAGCGGCGCGTCGATCTTGACGATCGCCGTGTGCACCGCCTGTATCTCACCCCCGCCGCCGGGCCGTTGCTGGAACAATTGTCGATGCTGGGCGAAGATGAGCAGCGCAACCAGCTGACTGGCGTAAGCGCGCAGGAGCTTGCGCGCATGAGCGACGTGCTGGACCGGATGATCGCCAACCTGGAACAGGCGGACATGCCGTTGCTGACACCCGACCATATGGCAATCGAATAACCTATATCACTAAGTCACATTGCTCTTTTGCTATTTCTTTGCGATGGGATTACCCGATTCCCCGATGGCGACAGGTTCGCCCCATGCTGCAAAGGCACTGCGATGACGCTCGAATTTTCCCAGCCCGCCTATATGGCCGATGAAGAACTGACCATGTTCCACGATGCGGTCGGGAAATTCCTCGATCAACATGCCCCTGCCGAACGGATGGAAAAATGGCGCGAGGACGGACAGGTCGAACGCGCCTTCTGGCGTGAAGCGGGCGCGGCGGGACTATTGGGTGTCTCCGTGCCGGAGGCCTATGGTGGCCATGGCGGCGACTTCCGCCATGACCTCGTCGTTGTGGACCAGATTGCGCGCAAGGGCACCGATGGCTTCGCGGCCTCGCTGCACAATGTCATCGTCGCCCCCTATATCCAGCTTCACGGGACGGAGGAACAGAAGCAGCGCTGGCTGCCCCGCATGGTCGCCGGCGATTTGGTCACGGCCATCGCCATGAGCGAACCGGGCGCGGGCTCTGATCTTCAGGCGATCCGCACCACCGCGCTCAAGGATGGCAACGGCTATCGCATCAACGGGTCCAAAACCTTCATTTCCAACGGCCAGATCGCGGACCTGATCGTCGTCGTGGCCAAGACCGATCCGACCAAGGGCGCGCGCGGCGTGTCGCTGCTGGTGGTGGAAACCGATGAGGTGGAGGGTTTTCGCCGGGGTCAGAATCTCGACAAGATCGGCAATGAAGCGCAGGATACGTCCGAGCTTTTCTTCGATGACGTCTGGGTGCCCGCGCAAAATCTGCTGGGCGCGGAAGAGGGCAAGGGCTTTTTTCAACTGATGGCCGAATTGCCCCGCGAACGGTTGCTGATCGCGATCACCAGCGTCATCGTCATGGAAAAGGCGCTGGCGCTCACCATCGACTATACCAAGCAGCGCAAGGCGTTCGGCCAGCCGATCTTCGATTTCCAGAACAGCCAGTTCAAGATCGCCGAAATGTACAGCAAGGCGCGCATCGCCCGCACCTTCATCAACGATTGCATCCAAAAGGCCATTGACGGCACGCTGGACGATACGACGTCGGCAATCGCGAAATTATGGGCGACCGATACCGAATGGGAAATCGTCGACCAGTGCCTGCAGCTGCATGGCGGCTATGGCTATATCAACGAATATCCCATTGCCCGCATGTTCCGCAACTCGCGGATCAGCCGCATCTATGGCGGATCGAACGAGATCATGAAAATGCTGATCGCGCGCGCGTTGTAACGCCGCGCGCCCGGCATCCCAAGGCAACGAAAAGGGGCCAGCCGGTCATTACCGGCTGGCCCCTTTTTTGCGTCGATCCGCGATCAGTTCAGCTTCGACACTTCCTGACGGGTCAGCGACGTCATCACGCCGTCCTGCGCCATCATGACCTTGTCAGCGGGAATGGTGACGAATTTCGAGCGATAGATCAACTGGACCGATCCGTCGGGATAAACGCGATCAATCTTGCCCAGGCGCACATTTGCCGCATCGCGGATCGTGGTGCCTTCCTTCGGCGCGGCGGCAACGGTCTGCGCCATGGCGGGCGCGGCAATGGCGATCGCAGCGGCAAGAGCAAATAGGATACGCATCGGACTTTCCCTCTGTTTTCAAATATCTGGGGCAGGATTCCCATATCCTGCCGATTTAATAAGCAAGCATAGCATTAGCTCGCTCATCATTTCAAGAATTTTTGTTGCACGGCAGCATGGCCGACAATCGCCAGCCGCATAAGCTCGATCATTTGTCTGTATGACGCTGCGCCGTCCCCCGGCCAATAGCGCCGCCGATGTTAAAGAAAGGCGCGCAGCGTGGCGATGAACTGGTCGAACTGGTCGTGATGCAACCAATGGCCCGCATGGTCGAATGTCTGGACCGACGCATCGCGAAAATGGACATCCAGCCCCGCTTCGGAGGGATTTTCGGCCCAACTGTCATTGCCATAGCATAGGAGGGTCGGACAGGTGATCGCGCCCCACAGCGCATGGAGTTCGGCGGGGCTGATGTCCACGGGCGGGCCGCTGCGCACATAATTGTCGAATTTCCAGCTGAAACTGCCATCCTCGTTCCGGGCAACGCCGTGAATGGTCAGGTGTCGCGCCTGCGCCTCGCTCAAATGGCTGTTCTCGCCCTGCATCCGCGCCAGCGCTTCCTCGATCGAGGCGTATCGGCGCGGCTGGCGCGCGGCCAGCCCGCGCCGTTCCTCGATCCAGTCGCGCCATAGCGCGCTGAAAGACTTGTCGACGCCCATGCCCGTCGCCACCGATGGCAGGCCCAGTCCCTCTATCGCCACCAGTTTGCGCACGCGCTCTGGATAAAGGCCGGCATAGCGCAGCGAAATCGCGCCGCCGAGCGAATGGGCGACGATGGTGACCGGCGCATCTCCCTGCTGGTGGATCAACTGCGCCAGATCGCAGATGAAATAGGGCATGGTATAGGCGCCGTCCGGCGACCAGGCGCTGTCGCCATGGCCGCGCAGGTCGGGGCAGATGATGTGCCAGTCGTCACGCAGCGCCTGCGCCACCTGATCCCAGCTGCGCGCATGGTCGCGCCCGCCATGGACCAGAATCAGCGTGGGCGCCGCCGCATTGCCCCAGTCCAGATAGTTGAGGCGCAGCCGTTGCGACACGAAACTGTGCGATGTGGGACCAAGGGGGGCAGGCGTGGACATGGCGATATTCCCTGAAGGCTTCAGTCGTGCAGGACGACGGTTTCCGACAGGGGCGCCCGGTCGGTAATCGCTGCCGTAGACGGATGATCCGCGTCGGGATAGCCAAAGCTCAGGCCGAACAGGCAGATCAGATCGTCCGACACGCCCAGTTCGCGCTTGATGGCGCTGGCATAATGGCTGATCGCCCCCTGCGCGCAGGATCCCAGTCCATGTGCGGTCAGCGCCAGCATCAACGTCTGCGCATACATGCCGACATCCGCCGCCTCGCGCAGCCCGAAATAACGCGGCATGAAGAAAAAGGCGGCGTGCGGCGCGTCGAACAGTTCGAAATTGCGCAGGAAGGATATTTCGCGCGCCTGCTGGTCGTTGCGGCCGACGCCCGTAGCTTCGAACAACGCAACCGCCGAACCGATCCGCCGGGACTTGTACTGATCGACATAGGTGGACGTCAGCGGCACGTCGGGGTCCAGCGCGCCGGCCTTCGCCTGCTCCAGCAGCACGGCGCGAATGCGTTCCAACGTCTCGCCCGACACGACATGGGTGATCCATGGCTGCGCGTTGCAGTTGGACGGTGCGCGCCCTGCCACCGTGAACAGTCGCGCGATCAGGTCGGCGGGCAGGGCGGTGGGCAGAAAGGCGCGGACCGACCGCCGTTCCGCAACGATCCCGTCATATATGTCGGCGCGCATATCGGCCCTGCTCCTGTCGATAATATCGGTCATATGGCCTCCCATGGCCGTTGTCACGGCGTTGCAGATGATAGGGCGCGTGCGGGCGCGAATGGATCGGGCGCCAACTGAAGCACGGTTTTGCCCAGCTTGTCACCGCCCAGCAACCGGCGAAAAGCCGTCGGGCCATTGTGCAACCCGGCAACTATCGTCTCGTCCGACAGCAATTGCCCGGACTGGACCCATGCCCCCGCCTCCCTTTGATAACCGGGCAGCCGATCGACCGAATCGCTGGCGATGAAGCCCTCCAGCCGCAATCGGTTGGTGACGACCGCCATCAGATTGGGGCCGGGTTCGGGCGCCGCATCATTATATTGCGCGATCATGCCGCACATGATGACACGGCCACCCATCCGCATTCGGGGCAGGATGGCGGCCTGCATCGGCCCGCCGACATTTTCGAAGAATATGTCGACGCCGTCGGGGCAGGCGCGGTCCATTTGCGCGGAAAAGTCGCCCGCCGACCGGTCGATGGCCGCATCGAACCCCAGCCGCTCCTTCAGCATGGCGCATCGCGCCGCGCCGCTGGTCACGCCCACCACGCGCAAGCCGCGCAGCTTGCCGATCTGCCCGGCGATCGATCCCACCGCGCCCGATGCCGCCGTCACCAGCAGCGTTTCGCCCGGCTTTGGGCGCCCGATATCCTCAAGCCCCAGCCAGGCTGTGAAGCCCGTAAAGCCCAGCACGCCCAGATAGGCGGATAGCGGCACGCCGACCGGCACGATCGGAAAGGCCGATCTGCGCCCGACCACCGGATGCGTTTCCCACCCCGAAAAGGACCAGGCGAAGCTGCCGACCGGCAGGGTGTCGCAATCGCTCTCGATAATCTGTCCGACCGAATAGGTGCCCACCGTCTCACCGATTGCGAAGGGCGGGATATAGGATTTGCCCGCGCGCATCCGTATGCGCATGGCCGGATCGACCGATGTATAGATGGTCTGCATCCGCGCCTTGCCGGGCGGCAGCGGAGCGAAAGGCGCCTCGACCATCGCGAAATGCTCCGGTCCCGGCTCGCCTTCGGGCCGGGCGGCAAGCGTCATGCGGCGATTATGCGTCACGGGGGCGTTCCTTCTGATGGCAGGGGCGACCATGCGTCACGTCAGCATATGCTCGCGCATGTGGCGCGTGACCGCGCCACATGCGCGCTGCGCGATGTCCCGCCGTTCGGCGCTGCGCTGCGAAATGATGTAGATGAACCGGCCCGGTCCGATGATCGGCACCGGATATTGGCCATGCGTGCCCCGGATAGCAATGCTTCCGCCGGTCGCGTTCACTGAATTGGCGTTCGGACTGGTCCGGCATCGCCCCATCATGGCCGCGACGCGCCGAATTGACTATGATAGGATCGTCCGGTCGAAACCGGACCATCCCTTTTGCCAGCATTGACGGATCGCGCATCAGGCCGCGCCATGCTCCTGCTGCCGGATACCGGCCAGATCACGGGCATAGCCCTTCTTCCGCTCAACCTCCATGCCGCGCAATATCTGGATGCGCTGCGCCTGCGGGCTGCCCGCGCCATGCAGCGATTCGGTCAGATAGCCCACCGCATTGCGCCCCAGCGTCATATTCTCGACCAGCCGCAACATGCGCTGGCGAAACTCGATCGGCACATTCGCCCGGCCCTGAAAATATTTCTTCAGTATCGGCCCCGCGACGTCATGGTCGAAATCCTGTTCGCTGGGCAGCGTCACCATCAGCCCGCCCGCCAGATCCTGCGCCAGCCGGCTGATCTCATAGGGGAAGCGGGTGACATTATGCTTGCACACATTGGCCAGCATCGCGTCGTTCATGAAAATGCCAGACGGCAACTGCCTGGCTTCGTGGCTGGAGGCGATCGCGGACGAAAAGATCGTCTCGTTGAGATGCGTCATCTCGACCAGCTTGTCCTTCACATGGCTGGCGGCGTCGGCGCCATTATAGTCGGCGATGGCGGCGGCCGCGCCCACCATCACGTCGCCCAGCCCCGTCTTGCAGACGTAGGAGGCGCGGTGATAGGCGGTGAAGCGCGCCACCATTTCCTGCGCGAAGCCATATTCCCCGTCCATCAGCACATGCGCGTGCGGGATGAACACATCGTCGAACACGACCAGCACCTCCTGCCCGCCATATTGCGCATTGCCCTTGTCGATGTCGCCCGCTTCCATCGCCCGCGTGTCGCAGGACTGGCGACCATAAATATAGGTGATGCCCTCCGCATCCCCCGGCACCAGCCCGACGACGGCATAGTCCCTGTCCTTCTCGCCCATGTTCATCGTGGGCATCACCGCGATCCAGTGGCTGTTGAGGCCGCCGGTCATATGCGCCTTGGCCCCACGCACATAAATGCCCTTTTCGGTGCGGCGGCTGACATGCAGGAACAGGTCGGGATCGGCCTGCTCGCTTGGCCGCTTGGACCGGTCGCCTTTGGGATCGGTCATCCCCGCGCCCAGAATGATGTTGTTGCGCTGGGCCTCTTTCATGAAGTCCAGATAGCGCTGATGGTAGGAAGTCCCATGCGCCTGGTCGATGTCATAGGTGATCGAATGGAGCACGCTGATCGTGTCCAATCCCGCGCAACGCTGGAAACAGGTGCCGGTCAACTGGCCCATCCGCCGCTGCATCCGGTTTTTCATCACCAGATCGTGCGGACTGCCAACGATATGCAGGAAGCGATTGACCGGCGCGTCGATCAGCAGGGAATGGGCGGTGGCAAGGTCGGGGTCCTCCACTGCCAGGTCATAGGTGCGCTTCAACGCATTGATCGACGGGCGGATGATCGGATGATCGACAGGCTCGGCAACCAGTTCGCCGAACAGATATACGGTCACGCCGCGATTGCGCAGCGATGCGACATATTCATCGCCCGTCGTGATCGGCGCGAAGCGCGCCCAGCGCTCGGCGGCGCTCTCCTCGCGGCGCTGCACGCCGGTGTCGATACGGTCGGGAATATGCTCCATGCTGGTGGCCATGATGATCTCCTGGGTTTGCCGATCGTCGCGCGCCCTGTCGCGCCCGAACGAATTGACTCTGATCTAGGCTTCCCAGTCACGGGCCAACAGGTCAGTATGGGCGATCTAAACTCACCAAATCGGGCAAAACCGCATGGCCACGATCGACCGCTATTATTTCCATGTCTGCACCGACGGCGCACGTCGCCGCGGCGTGGATGTCGATCGGTTGCTGGCGTCGGCCGGAATCGCCCCGGCCCAGCTTCACGATCCCGCCTGGCGCGGCGACGTCGCCATGATGGCGCGGCTGGTGCGCGGCATCTGGAGCGCGCTCGGCGACGAATATATGGGCTATACCGCCCATGCCATGCCCCTCGGCGCCTTTGCCTTTGCCTGCGAATCCGCACTCGCCGGGCCTGGCGTGGCCGACGGGCTGCGCCGCGCCATTCGCTTCTATAATCTCGCCAGCCAGGATATTCACACCAGCCTGCACGACGAAGGCGACCGGCTGCGCGTCATCGTCCGTTTCGCCGATCCGGCGCGCGACCCCACCCATTATTTCAGCGAATTCTGGCTCATCATCTGGCACCGCCTCGCCTGCTGGCTGGCCGGGGAAACTGTGCCGATGCTGGAGGCGCATTTCGACTATCCGCGCCCCGACGCCTATTTCGAGGAGTTTAAATATCTCTTCCCCTGTCCGCGGCGCTTCGATGCGGGCGAACGCGCCATCGCGATGGACGCAGCGGCCCTGCACGGCCCGGTGCGCCGCAGCCGGGACGAATTGACGCAGATGCTGCGCGACGCGCCGCTGGCGATGATGTCGATCCCGGCGAGCGACCGCACCCTTGGCCGCAAGGTTCGGCTGATGCTGGCCCGCGATCCTGCCATGGGCGCGGACGGCGTGGCGCACGCGCTCGCCCTTCACCCCGACACGCTGCGCCGCCGCCTGCGCGGGGAAGGGAGCAGCCTGACCACCATCCGCGAAAATGTCCGCCGCGACCTCGCCACCCGCGACCTCGCCAGCACCGGCCGCAGCGTGGAGGCGATCGCCGCCGCCTTGGGCTATGCCGAACCGCGCAGTTTCACTCGCGCCTTCCATGTCTGGACCGGCATGAGTCCCTCCCGCTACCGACGCCGCCATCATCCCTCTGGAATCAGTGAGTCCTGAGCGTGGTTTGAAGCAGCGCCTCATATATATTAGCCAGCCGATGGCCAATATTGGACGGCGCAAGTTGTTGGGCGCGTCGATAATTCGCCATGCAACAGGCCCTGCGATCGTCGTGCGACAGAGCGCGCACTTCCCTCACAGCTCGTTTGAAATCATTGTCATCATCCGGGCGAAAAAGAAATCGATGGTTGATGGCTGGCAGCAGCTCCAAATGCTGACTCTCTCTTGGTGCGACATAGATGCCTCCTGCCGACAAAATGAGATGAGCGACGCCGGACGTCAGGAATTGCTCATACGCCAAAATGCAGCATGTCGCCCGTCGGATATGTTGCAGCGCATCAAGATCGGGAACATGCCCTAATTTCCACAGTACGTCGCGGCGATCAGCGAACTCGATTTGAAGGGAAGAGGCATCTTCGCCTTGACCCAGAATATTCAAGGTCAGGCCTTGGGAGGCAAGAAAGCCTGACGTTAAGACAGTCAGCGCTCTGGCAATTCCTTTTTGCCGACGAATTCTTCCAAAAATGAGCAATTCCGGGTCAGGCCCTTGCTCCAGTTGCGCCAGGACGTCGGCATCACGCTCGTAAATGCCGACAGAACTGGGATGCGGTACTTTGTGGATATTTTCCACTGCAACCCCGAACATTTCGCGTATCGCAACTGCGCTCGCTTCATTATGCACAATTATCGCATCTGCCTCGCGCAATAGGAATGCACGGGCATTGAGAAAGCAGACGCGAAATGGAATGACGTGCGGGTAGCGGTTGTGGATCGTTACCAAGAGCCGGCGGCCCGTTGCCCGGTAGGCTTTGATTTTCCTGGAGAAATGCTCGACAGCCATTTCGGCTTCCGCCACATTGGCGCAGCCTTTGAAGAGAAATTCCTCCCAATGAATATGAAGCAGGCTATGATCTGGCCAACGGGCGCTGCGATCCAGCAGCGCAGCCGGCCCTGCCTCGAAATGATAACGTCCCTGGCTACCGGCTGAAAGTAGTCGTAAATATTTGCTCTTGGCAGATACCGGACACGCAAAAACTTGAATGGAGGACGGCCGCCCACCCGCATTGTCCTGTCCCATCGCTTCCGACGGATTTTGGCTGAGAGCGGTCACCTCAGTGGAAGATGACGCCGCGGTGCCCCGCTGTCTTGGCTCGATTCATCTCCCGTTTCCAAGCCCGCTTCCGGGCAATCGACATGAACGGGCACGCATCAATCAGCCTGGCTCCATTTACCAGGGGTTCACTGGGTTCCATTAGCGTGCCCAATTTCAAGAACCGGCTCATATCCAGCGTGGTGGGTTGAACGTCATGGCAGCCGACAGACTCGAAATAATCTAAGAACTTGAAGTCGTCGCCTAACGGCAAGCTACTGGCTTTAAGCCAATATGCCGGAACCCCATAAGCATGAGCGCAGATTATCCCGTGCAATGAGCTGGATATGATGGACTTGCATGACAGGATATTTTGGACGACCTCGTCTATACCCGCCTGAATATCTATATGGAGCACCTTCTTGTTCGTTGCGATCGATACCGGCTCAATGACGCCAGCTTCGCGACAATGAAGGATGATGCCATAGTCATATATCTGTTCGATGTCCGGCCGATAAAGCAGAGGATAGAGCAGGGCGGGGTCGCCATAGACATCGGGGCATGAAACGCCCAAATCCATAAGACGCTTTCGCGTTTTAGGACCACGCACCGCGCAAAACTGCGCTGCTACCTTGGTCGGCGTGGTGACCGCGTCAATGAAACCCATGCCCCAAATGATGTCACTGGGCGACATGCGCGCCAGCCCGCTGCCGATCACCCGATATACAGGTCTATCTTCCCATCCCATGACGTCCTTAAGATGCGCTACCGGAAGGCCAGATAGTTTGCTGATGAGTTCGCGATTGAGCTTGTCGCCCCAATTATTTTTCACGGCCTTGTCGCGCGGCCAATTGGCGACGATGATGTTGCTGTCGTTGAACACATTCACCCCTTTTCGCGTACTGATCCGGCCACGAAGGCCCGGCGGTGATCGATCAAATGGAAATGCTGGGCGATGAGCCGGCGGCGCCTTGGGGGGCAAGGCGCCGCCGGCTTTGCATCATGCGCTTTGGCGCAGCGCGGGGGCGTCCTTTGCCAGCAGCATATCGGCGCGCTGCTCATAGCGTTTACGAAGGGCGACGCGCAGGTCCTTTTCGCGCACCGCGTGGAAACCAGGTCGATCGCCCTTGCGCCGGATGCGATCATCGGGCGTCAATTGGGTCACATTGGTGTTCTGGAAGAATTCCCGGTTGCCGCCGTCGGTGTAGGTTTCCGAATAGAGACCTTGTGCTTCAATCACATCGAAAGATTCGAGTTCGACATGATAATAGGACAGATGTTGCGCGGTCCTGTCGCGGAAAATCGTCTTGTCGTTCACCAGATCGTTCGCCCGGACCAACACCCCATCGACATATAGATGGTGCCATGGCGATACGCGCAGGTCTGCGTTGGGGACATCCGGCGCAATGGCGTCTTTCGAGATGACGATCGGCCAGAATTTGATGCGACTGGCTTCGGGAATGCGGCGAATCCAGTCGTGCCGATAACCGACCCACCGCACTTCGCGCAGGCCTCCCAGGCCTTGAACTTTGTCGCCGACTTGGATGTGTTCCACGGCCACAGGGCCGCGGTCGGTCTGGATCAACGAACCTTTGAAGAAGCAGACCGGCGCCACAAATTCACCGTCGACAAAAAAGCTCTCTGGATCGGCGACGATCGCGGCCGCCAGTTCCGGCGAAATATTCTCCAGATTATAGGTGAAACTGCCGCCCAGCAGGCCGCCTTCTTCGAAGGTGAGCGTCGCGCTGCCAGTGCCGCTGTCATAGGTGAAATCGCCGAAGTTATAGCCGTCGACAGCCAGGCTGTCTCCCCAACTGAAGCCGGTGACGTTCATGGATGTGACAGTGTCAATCAGACCATTTTGATAGGAAAAGGACCCAGCGCCGCTGCCCGAAAAATTCACTGTCTGCGTGCCCAGGCTCAATCCCAGAAGATCTGGTCCTTCGACCGAAATGGACGAGGTATCGCCCACTTCATAGGTTACGCCGGACAGCACCGACGCGCCTATGCTGCCATAGTCGATCGAAAGGTTGCCGCCATTAATGGCCGCGAACGTAGGGCTGGATCCAATGCCTACGGGCACGATAGTCTCGATGGATGCGCTCACCCCATCGACGGTCAAACTATGTGATCCGAGGGCAGTTATGTTGATGGTGTTGTCGGCGTCGGACGTATCCGTACCATCGATCACTACGTCGCTATCGCCTACATCAACATTCAAAATAGCCATGGACTTTCTCCCGTTGCCAATGAAGCTAGAGGATCTGCTCGCATGTGCAGTACATCCCAAGCTCTGGCAGTTTATCCATGAGGTGCACGGCCCTGTCTTGGTGAGTCTAATCCAAAATGAGAGCCATTTGTTTTGGAACATTGCAACTTGATGTGCGTTTACGCCGAAATAGTAAGTTATTTACTTTCAATTAACCGTAAATATTTTGCCAATGCGACATTCTATTTGCTTCGGATAGGCCTGCGTGCGACGATTGGCTCGATTGTTTGGCCGAAAATTTGAGTCGCCAAATGCAGACGCGCGCTATAAGCAGCGAATATGGCGGCGTCTGATCCGGATCATATTCTCACGTCACGCGAGCAGGCTGTGCTTTGCGTCAAGGAAGCTCTCGACATTTGTGACCTGTTAAATCTTCAGGATGCAGCGGTCCATCTACAGATGGGTTTGGATTTATTGGAAGGCCAGAGCGCGAGCGCTTGTCCTGATCGGTGTAATTCGCGATTGTAATGTCATTGGACTGTGGATACTTCTCTTTACGCAGGAGAAGATCATGGAAAAAGGTTCACCATCTGCGGGTTCGTCCTCTGCTGATGACCTCGCAGATGTCGCGACACATTATCTCAAACTCCGGCGGAAACGTGAATTGGCGTTTCCCAACCTTTTTTTTGATCCATCATGGGATATATTAATTGATCTCTACGCAGCGGCGGGCACGGGACATCAAGTGTCGGTCACGAGCGCCTGCATAGCGAGCAGGGCGCCCACCAGTACTGCGCTTCGCCATATCGACCGGATGATAGACTTGGGTTTGATTGCGCGGCGAAACGATCCCCAGGATGGCAGGCGCATCCATTTGCAGTTGACCGACGCGGGTAATGATCTGATCGAGACTTTCATATGTGGCCTTGCCAGGCTGGCGCAGCGCCGTCCGGCGATTTGCGATTGCGCGGCATCCTCAGTCGAAGACATGCGTGGAGGCTGAGATTGTCGGGGGTGAGCGGGGCATCCTGCTATACCCTGTAGAGCGCGCGCGTCCCTCAAAAGAATGGCATCCTTTATCGGCCCGCGCGCTTGAAAATGGATTGGGAAAAGATGCTGGGGATGCCGACCGTGCGTAGATTGCCTTGTGCGCCAGCTCCCAATGAGGCGCAAAGGGCGCGCAGGGCGGATTATAAGCGGAAAAAGGGAAAAGCTTGGCTTTACTTGCTGAGCCGATCCGCCAACCGATTTCGCCCTCCCATCGCGCGCCCACCAGAAAATACTTCCAATGTAGGATTTGATTTGCTTCACACTGTCGGATGACAACGCCCGACTCGTCTCAGATCGCCATCACCTTCACCCCGGTCCCGCTCACGCGGCAGCGGCATGATGGCTGGACGCCGGGGACGCAGCGGCGTTTCATCGATGCGCTGGGCGCTTTGGGTTCCGTGGGGCAGGCGGTGCGCGCCGTCGACATGACGCGAGCCAGCGCCTATCGGCTGCGCGCGCGGCCGGGCGCGGACAGTTTCGCCGCCGCCTGGGACCAGGCGATCGACATCGGGCGGGCGCGGATGTTCGACGTCGCGATGACCCGCGCGCTCGATGGGCACACCATCATCCGCATCACGCGCGGCGGGGCCTTCACGCTGGATCAGGGCGTAGCGCGCCATTTGGTCGCCGCCGCCATCCGCGACGCGCCGTCCCCGCCGCCAAACATGCCATAAGGTGACAGACGCGCCCGCCTTTTGCGGTGCCTTTGTCACTTTAAGCCGCGTCTTGCGCCTTTCAGTTGCGCAGCACCCATCCGCCATCGACATTGATGGTCTGGCCGGTGATCCACCCGCCCGCCGACGAACAGAGCAGCAGCAGCGCGCCGACCAGCTCGTCGGGCTGGCCCTTCATGCGCAACGGGATGCGCATCTTCATCATGTCGACCAGCGGCCCTTCTTCGGGGGTCAGCATCTTGCCCGCATCGCTCTGCGTCATGCCCGGCGCGATGGCGTTGACGGCGATGCCCCTGGGACCAAGTTCGGTCGCCAGCGTGGTCGTCAGCCCCAGCATCGCGACCTTGCTGACGCCATAGGCCGTCTGCGCCGGGAAGGCGCCTGCCGACAACTGGTTGACGATGCGCCCGTTCCCGCTCCTTTCCAGCAGGGGCAGGGCGGCGCGGCAGCAATTGACCGCGCCCTGCACATTGACCTCGATCAGCCGCCGCCACGCATCGACCGGCATGGCCAGCAAGGGCGTGCCGACCGATTCGACCATCAGCGCCGCATTATTGACCAATATGTCGACGCCGCCGAACGCCGCCTGCGCCGCCGCGACCATGGCGTCGACGGCGGGGATGTCGGTAATGTCCACCTGCACGGCTATCGCCTTGCCGCCCGCCGCGACGATTTCGTCGGCCACCAATGTCGCCCCCTCGCCATTGATGTCGGCGACCACCACTGCCGCCCCGGCCGCCGCCAGTCCCGTCGCATAGGCGCGGCCGATATTATTGCCCCGGCCGCCCGCGCCGGTGACGATCGCTACCTTGCCGTCCAGCCGAAATTGATCGATCGAAAATGTCATGTCGGGTCTTTCTGCTTGGTCCGCGGGTTCAGGCGATGGTGACGGTCTTGTAATGCAGGAATTCCTCGATCCCCGCCTTGCCGCCTTCCTTGCCGAAGCCGGAAATGCCGATCCCGCCAAAGGGTGTGTGTGCATTGATCTGGGTGGCGCCGTTCACATAGACGCCGCCTGCATGGAGTCGCTCGGCTAGGCGATGCACGCGCTTGAGGTCATTGGACTGGATGTAGGCGGCCAGCCCATATTCGCTATTGTTGGCGATGGCGACGGCTTCATCCTCGTCATGGAATTTCATGACGACGATTGCAGGCCCGAAAATCTCGACCTGCGCGATCTCGCTGTCCGGGTCAGCATCGGCGATGATCGTCGGCTCGACATAATTGCCCTTTGCCAATGCCCCGCCGCATCGGTTTCCGCCCATGACGAACCGGCCCGATCCTTCCGATCGCACCCGGTCGAACATGCCCAATACCCGGTCCACCGCCGCCGCATTGATGAGCGGCCCGACCTGCGTGCCTTCCTCGAACGGATTGCCGACCTTGTACCGGCTGGCGATCGCGGCCAGCTTTTCCACCACCGCGTCGTAAATATCGGCATGGACCAGCAACCGGGTGGGCAGCGCACAACCCTGGCCCGCCATTATGCCGATGGTCCAGAAAATCGCCCGCTCGCACGCTGCGTCTATGTCCGCGTCGGGGAACAGCAGGCTGGCCGACTTGCCGCCCAGTTCCATGATCGACGGTTTGATCCGGTCGGCGCACGCCGCCATGATCTTGCGTGCGGTGATGGGCCCGCCGGTAAAGGTGATAAGGCCCACTTTGGGATGCCGCACCAGCGCTTCGCCCGCTTCCGCCGTGCCCGGCAGGATCGACAGCACGCCGTCGGGCACTCCCGCTTCCCTTGCCAGTCGCGCGAACAGTTCGGGTGCGAAGGGGGTGAGTTCGGCGGGCTTGACGATCACGCAATTGCCCGCCGCCAGCGCCGGGCCGACCTTCATGCCCAGCGATATGAGCGGGCCGTTCCAGGTGATGATGATGCCCACGATGCCGATCGGTTCGGGCATGGTATAGGAAAATTCGCCGCGCGTATCGAGCGTGGAGAGCATTTCCCCCGACAACTTGTCGCACCATCCGGCATAATAGCGGGTCCAGGCGACCGCCGTGCCGACGCTGCCCGTTCCCATCATCAACGGCGTGCCGCCATCCAGCGCGGCCATCTTGCCGAAATCCTGCGCATGGGTTTCGATCAGGTCGGCCAGCCGGTTCAGAATGGCGCGTCGTTCTTCGGGCTGCGTGCGGCGCCATCGTTCGCGCACCGACTCCGCCTTGGCGACTGCGCGTTCGATTTCGGCGGGACCGGCCAGCGGGATGCTCTGCTGCACCGCCCCCGTGACCGGGCTGACATGATCGTAACAGCCGCCCGAACCGGACGACAATATCTCATGACCGATATGCAGGCTGACGGTGGGAGCTTCCAGGTTCATCGCATTTCTCTCCTGAGACAGGGCATTAGTCCTCGTTCGAGTCGGGACCCTCCTGTAAGTAAACAGCGGTATACATGGGTTGTCAATCGCGACATGGGCTGACATGATGGCGACCATGTCAGACAGAAAAAGAGATGCGGACGCGACCCGCGACCGTATCCTGGTCGCCGCGCGGGACGTTTTTTCCCGCCACGGCTTTGGCGAAACCGGCGTGCGCGACATCGCCAAAGCTGCTGAAGTCAGCCCTGGCCTGGTCAGCCGCTATTTCGGGTCGAAGGAGGGGCTGTTCGAAGCGGCGCTGGAATCGGTGTTCGACCATCGGGCGCTCACCAGCGTGCCGCGCGACGATTTCGGTCACGCCCTGCTGGAACGGCTGATCGAACAGGATGGCGCGGGCGGCCATCCGCTCAACATGATGATGCTCTCCACCTCCGATCCGGGCGCGCGGGCGATTACCGAACGGCTGGTACGCACCCGCCTGGCTGCGCCGCTCGCCCAATGGTTCGGCACGGATGACGCGCAGGACCGGGCGGCGCGACTGCTGCTCGTAACCGCAGGACTATTTCTCTACCGCTCGGTCTTTCCGCTCGACCCGCTGACCGGCACGCTCAGCCCCGGTATGCGCGCCTGGCTGGAGGCGCAATTGCAGGCGATCGTCACGCCCTGATGCAAACATAGTTGACCTATATATCTATGTTGGTCCAAGGCATGGCGGAATCATAAGCGGGGCGAAGCGCTGGAACATGGATATTGCAAGGCTCTTTGATGTGAAAGGCAAGACCGCCCTTGTCACCGGCGGGTCGGGCGGCATCGGCTATATGATCGCGACCGCGCTGGTGCAGGCGGGGTGCCGGGTCGTCATCTGCTCGCGCAAGCAGACGGATATTGAGGCCGCCGCCGACCGCCTGCGCGCATTTGGCGCCGTCACCGCCATCGCCGCCGACATCGCCACCGAAGCGGGCGTGGCCAAAGTGGCCGCTGCCGTCAACGGCGCGGGCCCGCTGCATATCCTGGTCAACAATGCGGGGACCAGTTGGGGTGCGCCCATCGACCGGTTTCCCCGTGCGGGCTTTGAAAAAGTGCTCCAGCTCAATCTGCTCGCCCCGTTCGAGATGACGAAGGCGATGCTGCCCGCCCTGCGCGCCGCTGGCACGGCAGAAGATCCCGCCCGGATCATCAACATCGCCTCGATCGACGGGATGCAAGTGCCGCAATGGGAAAGCTATCCCTATTCCGCGACCAAGGCCGGCATCATCCATATGGGCCGTCACATGGGCAAGTTCCTGGCCGACGACCATATCAGCGTGAACACGATCGCACCGGGCTTCTTCCCCTCGAAGATGACGGCGTCGGTCGTCGATCTGGACAATGAAGCGGACATGGCCGCCGCCGCCTCGCCGCTCGGCGGGCGGATCGGCATGGCGGAAGATATTGGCGGCGCGGTGATCTACCTTTCCTCGCGGGCGGGCGCGTGGCTGTCGGGCGTCACCATTCCGGTGGGCGGCGGCCGTGGCACCATCGACAATTAAAGGACAAGAGATATGGGCAAGCCGATCATCGTCACGGGCGCAGCAGGCATTTTGGGAGCGGCCGTCGCGGCGCATCTGGCCACGCAGGGTCTGGACGTGGTGGGTATCGATCTGGCGGACAGCGCGCCAGATTTTCCCGGCACCTTCGTCGGCGGCGTCGACCTGACCGATACCCAGGCTACACTTGCCGCCTTCGCCCATCCGGCCCTCGCATCGGGCATAGCGGGCCTTGCCAGCATTGCTGGCGGCTTCCGCTGGGAAACGGTGATGGACGGCAGCCCGGACAGTTGGGATTTCCTTTACCGCATCAATGTCCGCACCGCGCTCAATGCCGCGCGCGCCGCCGTGCCGCTGATGCCCACGGGTGGCGCGATCGTCCATGTCGGCGCTGCCGCCACGGCCAAGGCGGCGATGGGCATGGGCGCCTATACCGCCAGTAAATCGGGCGTCGCGCGCCTGACCGAAGCGCTCGCCGAAGAGCATAAGGGGCAGGGTATCCGTGTGAATGCCGTCCTACCTTCTATTGTGGATACGCCCGCCAACCGCGCCGAGATGGGCGCAGCCGATGCGGCGAAATGGGTGACGCCGCTGGAATTGGCGCAGGTCGTCGCCTTCCTTTTGTCCGACGCCGCCACCGCCATCACCGGGGCCAGCCTGCCCGTCACTGGCCGCGTCTGACAATGCGCCATCATTCACTCATACACTGAAAGACTGTCAGCCATGTCGATGCCCGCCCTGCTCAAGGACCGCCTGACCATCCCCGCGATCGCCTCGCCGCTGTTCATCATTTCGCAGCCTGAACTGGTGATCGCGCAATGCCGGGCGGGCGTGGTCGGGTCTTTCCCCTCGCTCAACGCGCGGCCATCGGGCACATTCGAACAATGGCTGCAAAAACTCAGCAGCGCGTTGACAGACAAGGACGCGCCCTATGCCGTCAATCTGATCGTCCACGCCACCAATGCCAGGCTGGAGGAAGATCTGGCGCTTTGCGTCAAATATAAGGTGCCGATGGTCATCACGTCGCTGGGCGCGCGCACCGATGTGTTCGACGCGATCCACAGCTATGGCGGCATCGTCTTCCATGATGTCATCGACAATGCCTTCGCGAAAAAAGCGGTGGCCAAGGGGGCCGATGCGCTGGTCGCCGTCGCTTCGGGCGCGGGCGGCCATGCCGGTACGCTCTCGCCCTTCGCCCTGATCCAGGAAATCCGTAGCTGGTGGGACGGCCCGCTCGCCTTGTCGGGGGCGATCGCGACGGGCGACGCCATCCTGGCCGCACAGGCGATGGGGGCCGACCTTGCCTATATAGGCTCGGCCTTCATCGCGACGCAGGAAGCCAATGCGGAACCGGCCTACAAGCAGATGATCGTGGACGGTTCGGGGGAAGACATAGTCTATTCCAACCTCTTCACCGGCATCCATGGCAATTATCTCAAGCCGTCCATCGTGCGCGCCGGGCTGGACCCCGACAATCTGCCGCAATCCGATCCGTCGAAAATGGACTTCGCCGAATTGTCGGACGGCAAGAAGGCGTGGCGCGACATTTGGGGTTGCGGCCAGGGCATCGGCGCGCTCGACGCGGTTTTGCCGGTCGCCGCGCTGGTCGAAAAATTCGCCGGCCAATATTCCGCAGCCAAGGCACGCATTGCGGGTTGAGGCCCGAAACATCATTTTAACGGAGAACGGCCATGGCGGCAGTCGAAGCCAAGCAACAATATTCGCAGCGCGCGATGGACATTGCCGCGCGGGTGGAAACATTCGTGCGCGATGTCGTCATTCCCTATGAAAAGGACATGCGCCGCAACAGTCATGGACCGTCGGACGAACTGGTCGATGAACTCAAGGCGCTGGCCCGCGACGCGGGCGTCCTGACACCGCATATCCTGCCCGACGGCAGCCACCTGAACCAGCGTGACACCGCGCTGGTGCTGCGCAAGTCCGGCCTTTCGATCCTTGGTCCGGTCGCCTGCAACACCACGGCGCCCGACGAAGGCAATATGTATCTGCTCGGCAAGGTCGGCAGCGCCGACCTGAAGGAACGCTTTCTCAAGCCTCTGGTCGAAGGGCGGATGCGCTCGGCCTTCTTCATGACCGAACCGGCCGACGAGGACGGCGCGGGGTCGGACCCATCGATGATGAAGACGATCTGCCGCCTCGACGGCAATCACTGGGTCGTCAACGGTCGCAAGAAATTCATCACCGGCGCGGATGGCGCAGGGGTTGGCATCATCATGGCCAAGGCGGAGGGCGGATCGGCCGATGGCGGCGCGTGCATGTTCATGGTCGACCTGCCCGATCCGGCGATCAGGACGACCCGCGTGCTCGACACGATCGACGATGCGATGCCCGGCGGCCATGCGGAAATAGCGATCGACAATCTGCGCATTCCGGCCGACCAGATGCTCGGCGAGCCGGGCGAGGGGTTCAAATATGCGCAGGTCCGCCTCAGCCCTGCGCGCCTGTCCCACTGTATGCGCTGGCATGGCGTGGCCACCCGCGCCCATGAAATCGCGGTCGACTACGCCAACCGTCGCAAGGCTTTTTCCAAACAGTTGATCGATCATGAAGGGGTCGGCTTCATGCTGGCGGAAAATATGATCGACCTCAAACAATCGGAACTGATGATCGACTGGTGCGCCGATGTGCTGGACAGCGGCAGCCTTGGCACCGTAGAAAGCTCGATGGCCAAGGTCGCGGTGTCCGAAGCGCTCAGCCGGATCGCCGATCGCTGCGTTCAGGTGCTGGGCGGCACAGGCGTGACCCGCGACACGATGGTGGAGGCTTTCTACCGCGAAATCCGCGCCTTCCGCATCTATGACGGCCCGACCGAAGTGCATAAATGGAGCCTGGCCAAGAAGATCAAGCGCGATTGGAAACACGCCCAGGGCGCAGCCTTGGAAGCTACCCCGGCGATGGAGGTTCGATGAGCTTCGAGGATCAAAAGGGCACCAGCGCCGTGCGCGACCAGCATCGTTTCGATGAAGCGGCGTTGGCGGCGTGGATGACTGCCAATGTTGCGGGCTATGAAGGACCGCTGACTGTCGAACAGTTCAAGGGCGGGCAATCCAACCCGACCTACAAGCTGGTGACACCCGGCCGCGCCTATGTGATGCGCCGCAAACCGCCCGGCCAACTGGTCAAGGGCGCCCATGCCGTCGATCGCGAGGCGCGGGTTCTGACTGCGATGGAAAAGGCGGATTTCCCAGTCGCCCATGTCCATGGTCTGTGCACCGACGACAGCGTCATCGGCACCTGGTTCTTCATCATGGATATGGTTGAAGGCCGCATCATGTGGGACGCAACCTTCCCCGATGTCGACCGCGAAGACCGTCCCGCCTATTTCGCCGCGATGAACGCCACCATCGCCGCTCTGCACAGGGTCGATTACAAGGCCGTGGGGCTGGAGGACTATGGCCGCCCAGGCAGCTATTTCGAGCGCCAGATCGCGCGCTGGACCAAACAATATCTGGCCGATGAGGAAGCGGGTCGCGATCCGCATATGGACCGGCTGATCGCCTGGCTGCCCACCGCCATCCCCGATGGGGAGGAGGTGTCGGTCGTCCATGGCGATTTCCGTTCGGACAATATGATCTTTCACGCCAGCGAACCGCGCATCGTCGCCGTGCTCGACTGGGAACTCTCGACGCTGGGCCATCCGCTCGCCGATTTCGCCTATCATGCGATGATGTACCGGATGCCGCCGCTGATCGTTCCGGGCCTTGCCGGGGCCGATCTTGCCGCGCTCAACATCCCCAGCGAAGAGGATTATGTCGCGGCCTATTGCCGCAACAGCGGCCGCGATTCCCTGCCCGGCTATGATTTTGCGATGGCGTTCAACTTCTTCCGCTTCGCCGCGATCATCCATGGCATCAAGGGACGCTACCTGCGCGGGACCGCCGCCAATGCGGAGGCAAAGACCCGCGCCGACGCTTTCCCGGCGCTGGCTGAACTGGCCTGGCAGCAGGCGGTGCGCGCGGGCGCCTGATGCCGGATCAGGCGATGCGCTTGTCGCTCGCCTGCCAATATCGGTCGCGGATTTCGCGCTTGTACAGCTTGCCGGTTTCGTGCCGGGGCAGTTCGCGCGCGAAATCCACCGATCGCGGGCATTTGATCGCGCTCAACTGGCTGCGGCAATAGGCGATCAGCTCCTGCGCCAGCGCGTCGCCCGCCTCGTCCCAGTCGCGCGGTTGAACGACCGCCTTGACTGCCTCGCCCATCTCCGCGTCCGGCACGCCGATCACCGCGACATCGGCGACCTTGGGGTGAAAGCTCAGGATATTCTCCGCCTCCTGCGGGTAGATATTCACCCCGCCGGATATAATCATGAAGCTTTTGCGGTCGGTCAGGAACAGATAACCGTCGCTGTCGAGATAGCCCACATCGCCCAGTGTCGACCATGTGGGGTGCAGCGGATTGCGCGCGTCCGCCGTTTTTTGGGCATCGTTGAGATAGTGGAAGTCCCAACCGCCTTCGAAATATACCGTGCCCTGTTGCCCTGCGGGCACCTCTTTGCCGTCTTCGTCGCAAATATGGATGGTGCCCCAGTCCGCCTGTCCGACCGACCCTTTCTTGCGCAGCCATTCTTCCGACGTGATGAAGGTCGATCCATTGCCTTCCGACCCGCCATAATATTCATAAATGATCGGCCCCAGCCAGTCGATCATCGCCTGCTTGACATCGACCGGGCAGGGCGCGGCGGCATGGACCACATGGGTCAGCGACGACAGGTCATAGGTCAGCCGCTGCGCATCGGGCACGCGCAGCAGGCGCAGGAACATGGTCGGCACCATCTGGGTGGCGGTCACGCGATAGGTCTGGATCGCGTCCAGTGCAGCTTCCGGCGTGAATTTGCCCAGCATCACCACCGTGCCGCCCAGCCGCTGGACCGCGGTCGAAAAGGCGAGGGGGGCCGTGTGATAGATCGGCGCGGGGCTGAGAAACACGCTATGGGTGCCCGTACCATAGCGACCCTTCTGCCGGTCGGCGAGCATATGCGGCTCGGTCGCCGGGCCGCCGGTCAGCGGCAGGCGGATGCCCTTGGGCCGCCCGGTGGTGCCGGACGAATAGACCATGTGGAAACCCGCGCTTTCGTCGACGATAGGTTTGTCGGGGAAGGGCGCGATGGCGTCGTGCCACTGTACCAGTCCCGCCGCGTCGCGGTCGGCGGTCAGGATGGTCGCCAGTTTTGGGCATAAGGCCGGTTGCGACGCCAACAGCGCGTCCAGCGCCCCAATGCCCGCGTCCGCCACCAACAGCCGGGCCTCGCAGTCGTTGAGGATATAGGCTGTTTCCTCCGCCGTCAGCTTGGTCGAAATCGGCGTGATATAGAGGCCAGCGCGCTGCGCAGCCCAATATATCTCGAAATAGCGCAGCGTGTTGGGCAGCCAGATGGCGATCGTGTCGCCCGCGCCGATGCCCAGCGACCGGAAATAATGGGCGCCCCGGTTGCCGATCGCCTCCAGCGCGCCATAGGTCAGCGTCTCGCCGGTTTCGGCCAATATGGCGGCGGCTTTGGCAGGGTCTGCGGCGGCGTGAAGGCGCGGGTGCATCGTGGCTCCTTGGAAAACGCGCGCGCGCCCGGTCGGCGCGCGCGCGGGTTGGTCAGAATTTATAGCTGCCTGCGATCCCGTAGGAGGCAGGCTGCGCCCATGCGATCGCGTCGCGGGCGGAGCTTTCCGAGCGGGACAGAGCGAATTTCGCATTGGTCAGATTACGCCCCCACAGCGTCAGCCGGACCTGATCGTTCAGGGACCAGCTGATGTCCGCGTCCAGCGTGAAATAGGATGGCTGCTGGATCCGCTCCTGAAAGCTGTAGTTGATCTTGCTCGACCAATAGGGGCGCACGCCAAACGCCACCTCCCCGCCATTGTCGAGCGGAATGCGATAATTGGCCGCCGCGCTCAACGTCAGTTCGGGCGCGCGCAGCATCTGGTTGCCGCTGGCATCGACCAGGCTCTGCACATTGCCGCAGTTGCGATCCGGGCAGGGTGTTCCGTTCGAAAATGTGGGCGACGGTGTGAAGGCCGGTGCGCCAGGAAAGTTGGTGAATGCGGCATGGGTGTAGGAAATCGCCGCCCGAGCGTCGAAATTTGCCGCAGGACGCCAGGCGGCGTCCATCTCTAGGCCATAGACTTCCGCCTGCGCCGCGTTGAACAGGCGGGAAACGCCCGACGTATAATCATAGGCTGTGACCTGAATGTCCTTGTAATTGTAGAAATAGGCCGCCGCGTTGAAATCCAGTGTGCGACTGGCGCTTTTGAACCCGATTTCATAGGCGTCGATCTTCTCCGGGCGGACCGGAATGATTGATGGCGAGGAGATGTTGTAGAGGCCGCTCTTGAAGCCTTTGGAGAAGGTCGCATAGATGTTCGACCTGTCGCCGACATCGTAGCGCAAGCCGAAGCGGGGGGTCCAGCTGTTGAAGGTGGCGGACGTATCGACGGTAAAGGCCGCGCCGGGCACGCCGCGTTTGAAATGGCGCTTTTCGCTGCTGTAGCGCAGGCCCGCGATCACGGAAATCCTGCCCAGATCATAGGTGCCATCGGCAAAGCCGGAAATAGAATCGCTGGTGATGCGCGCCTTGTAGAAGGGGCGGCCATTGAGATTCCAGCTTTTCGATCCCGCCGCGTTCCAATAGTAGAACACGCCTACGACCCACGAAAAATCCTTGCCTGCCGGGGACGTGAAATTGATTTCCTGGCTGAAACTGTCGTTGAACTGGTCATAGGTCGCAAAGGATGCAGGCGCGTAGCTCGAATCCAGGTCGGTTTCGATATAGTCCACCTCGGTGCGATAGCCCGAAATCAGGTTCAGCGTCGCAAAGTCGAACTTGACTGATCCGTTAAGCGACACGGCGTCGGTATTGGTGTCGATCCGTGTCGGCAATTCCTGGCTGACATGCCGCCGATCGGTCGCGACAGGCAGGGCATTGGGGAAATTGCGGCCGACCGTATTGCCATTGAGCGAGGTATAGTTGAGGCCGGAAGGATCGTTGGTTTCGTTATGCGATCCCGACAGGACGAATTTCACGTCCTCGGTCGGTTCGAACAATAATTTGGATCGCAGGTCCAGGCTCGATTGCTCGCCGCGCAGCGCATCGGTGCGCAGGTCGCGCACGAAGCCGTCCGACGCGCGGTAATAGGCCGACATATCTATTGCCAATGTGTCGGTCAGGCCGGTGGTGAGATAGGCGCTCAGCTTATATTCGTTGAACCGGCCATAGCTGGCGTTGATCTGCCCTGACAGGTCATAACCCGGATCGCGCGTGGTGATCAGGATCGCGCCGCCGGTCGCATTGCGCCCGAACAACGTGCCCTGCGGGCCTTTCAGTATCTGTACCGATTCCAGATTGGCCAGGTCGAACATCGCGCCAGTCTGGCTGGCGACATAGACGCCGTCGACATAGATGGCGACGTTGGATTCTGCGCCGCCGCCCTGCACGCTGGCGCCTATGCCGCGCACCGTGGGTTGCAGATAGGCGCCGGTCTTGTTGATGATGACGCCAGGCGCCTGGCGCGTCAGGTCTTCCATGCCGTTGACGCCCGCGCGGGCCAGTTGCTCGCCGCTGATCGCCACGATCGATGCGGGGACGTCCACCAACCGTTCCTCGCGTCGCTGTGCGGTGACGACGATGTCGGTATAGATGTCACCCTGCTCAACCCTTGCCTGCTGGGCCGGGGTCTGTTGCGCCTGCGCGGACATGGCGGCCGTGATGGCGAACATTGAGGCCGCGCCAAGCGCAGCGCGATACACGCACTTCATCATCTCTCTCCCATTATGTCATCGTCTTTTTATGCCCCAGACAGACAATAGCGCTGCGCCATTGTCAAGCGGATAGGTTCAAAGCGTTAGCGATATTGATCTACGGACTGGCATTGCCCAGCGCCCTTTTCTAGAAGATCGGTCATGACCGCAGAAACCGTCCTCCTTCCCACACGCAACGTCGCGGACCAGATCGCCTCCACTCTCCGGGCGGAAATTGCCGCCGGCGTCTGGGCGATCGGGCAGATGTTGCCGGCCGAACATCAGTTGATGGAACGGTTTGGCGTATCGCGTCCTTCCTGCCGCGAAGCCTTGCGCATCTTGCAATCGGAAGGATTGCTGGAAATCCAGCGCGGCAACCGGGGCGGGGCGCGGGTCGTTCCGCCCGACCCCAGCCGCATAGCCCTGTTCGCGGGCGTATTCCTGCAAATGCGCAATGCGACCATCACCGAAGTGTTCGAAACGCGCATGACGATCGAACCCGCAGCGGTGCGCTCCTTCGCGCGCCATGGCAGCCGCGAAATACTCTCGCAGCTTGCGCAAAACGCCGCTTCGCAGCGTTTCATCATCCACGACCGCCCTACCTTCTACCGGCGAGGCCGTGATTTTCGCGAATTGCTCGTGCGCAATTGCGGCAGCGAGTCGCTGCGGCTGCTATGTCTGGTCATCGGCGAGATCGCCGACATGCAATTGTCCGTCCTGTCGCATGCCTTGCCGCATGATCCTGACCAGGAAAGCCGTTTCCTGACCGCGATCCGCATGAAGGAGGAGATGATCGCCCATGTAGAGGCGGGCGATGGCGATGCCGCCGCGCAGAGCTGGCACGGCTATCTGCGCTATTATCTCGACCGCCTGCATGAGATCACCCCTCCCGAAACCCGCACGATGAAGCCTTTTCCACTGGGCGAAAATGCCCAATCAGGCCCGCTTTGAATAAATCGCTTTCGGATTACGTCTAAATCGCTACCGTATAGAGGAACGGCCGCAAAGGTCGATACGGAGAGGCATGTCCATGAGCTATGCGGGGAATGTGCGGCGCGATGCGCCTGAACGGGATCTGGCGGACGACCGGGCCTTTCCGCCCCGCCTTGTCGCCTGGACCAGCACCATCATCCTGATGCTGCTCTTTGCGACCGCCTATCTCGATCGCCAGATCATTTCGCTGATGGTCAATCCGATCCGTACGGAATTTGGCGTTGGCGATTTCGAAATCAGCCTGCTCCAGGGTTTCGCCTTCGCCGTCCTCTATGCCCTGTGCGGCCTGCCGCTCGGCATGGCGGTGGACCGTTACCCACGCCGCTGGATCGTCATGGGCGGGGTGCTCATCTGGTCCTGCGCGGCGATGATGTCGGGTCTGGCCGAAAGCTATAATCAGATATTGGTCGCCCGCATATTCGTGGGGGCGGGGGAGGCGGCGCTGGCCCCGGCTGCCTATTCCATCCTGTCGGATCTGTTCCCCAAAAGGCGGCTGACCTTTGCGCTGGGCGTCTTCATGATCGGCGCGCTGTTGGGGGCGGAAGGATCACTGGCGATCGGCGGCTATATCCTGCATGTCGCCGCCGACGGCATCACCGTGCCGCTGCTCGGCCGCCTGGAGGCGTGGCGCTTCGCTTTCGTCGTCACCGCGCTGCCCGGCTTCGTCCTCGCCGCGCTGGCCATCTTCATTCATGAACCGGCGCGCGAACGACCGGCGGGCAGCGGGGCGGGATGGGGTGCGGTCTTGCGCTTCATGGCCAGCCGCAAAACCTTTTATTTCTGCCAGATAGTCGGCTTTTCGCTGGTCATGGCCCTTGTCTATGCCCGGCTTGCCTGGAACCCGACCTTCCTGATTCGCACCTATGGCTGGAGTGTGCAGCAGGCTGGCTATGCGTTGGGCGCTTTTGGCTTCGTCGCCGGCATCGCCGCATTGCTTTTGGGCGGGCGGATCGTCGATGGCATGTTTGCGCGGGGCCGTCTGGACGCGCATTTTCGCTATTATGTCGTGGGCGGAACGATATTGGGCCTGTTCGGCATAGCCACCTATCTGGCGCCCAGCCCGCTCCTTTTCTTCGTCGGATCGCTGTTCATCATCGTCCCGCTCAATATGGGCGCGATCGGCGCGTCCGCGGTGCAGGTGGCGACGCCGCCACATCTGCGCGGACGCATATCGGCGCTCTATCTGATGAGCGTCGCCCTGCTGGGCATGACATTGGGACCGGCGGTGGTGGGCTTCCTGACCCAGCATGTGTTCGTCAACGACGCCAGCATCGGCACGGCGCTCGCCTGGACCTACGGCATCCTTGGCCCGATCACCGCGCTGCTCTTTTTCGCGGGTCTTGGCCCGATGCGCGATGCGGTGGCGCGGGAGAGCGACTGGTAAGCGCGTGCGCAGCACCTTTCCCCCGACTTGACCTTCATGCGCCCATGGTCAAAACAGGAACCTGTTTATAAAATGGAGGCGAGGATGAAGATCGACGGTACGGTGGCGGTGACGGGCGCGGGCGGCGGCATCGGCCTTGGCATTGCAGCCGAGGCCGCCCGGCGCGGCTATGCGACCTTGGCGCTCATCTATGATGAAGCCCAGCACGCCGACGTGGAACGCGCGGTCGACGGCTTCCCCGGCAATGTGGCGATCCAATGCCTCGACATCACCCGACCCGGCGATTTCGCCTTCCCCGACGATCTTGACGTGCTGGTCAACAACGCCGGCATCCGCCTCAAGAATCTGCCGATCGAACATATCCCGCTCGACGAATGGCGTCTCTATTTCGACGTCAATTTCCTGGGCCATGTCACCATGACCCAGCGCGCGATCCCGATCATGCGCGCGCGTCACAAAGGGCTGATCTGCAACATCAATTCCGGTTCGCTCTATAGCCCCATGCCCTTCCTGGCGCCCTATCGCGCGACCAAGGGGGCGATGATGGCGTTCACCGAAACCTTGCGTGCGGAGGTGGAGCAGTTCGGCATCGGCGTCCTGGAAATCCTGCCCGGCGCGGTCAAGACCGGGATCAACAAGGAATCGGTGACGGTCCGCATCGCCCATGCGGTCGAATATCCCGAATATGCCGCGATGGCGCAGCGTCAGCGTGAGCTGTTTTCAGGGGATTTCACCATCTGGTCGATCGAGGACGCCGCCCGCTTCATCGTCGATGCGATGGAGGATAATAAGGGCCGGATGCGCCACGGCAGCGATCCGCAAAGCGACGCCATGGCCATGTCCGGCTGGCGGCCTGACGGCGGCGAGGAACAGATCGCCCGGTTCATCGCCATGATCGATCCCAGCAAACAGGTTTAGCGCGCATCGCGTGAAACCGGACCATTACAGCGTGACAAAAGACAGTGATGAGAGGAGCCTGCATGAGCGTATATGAGGACATCAGCCTGACCGTCGCCGACCGCATCGGCACGCTGACGCTCAATCGCCCGGAAAAGGGCAATACGCTGCGGGCGCGGACGATGGAGGAAATCTGCATCGGCATGGACGCCCTTGTCGCCGATCCGGCGGTGTCGGTCATCGTTCTGGCGGCGGCGGGCAAGCATTTCTGCGCCGGGGCGGATTTCTCCTTCCTCGACGAATTGACCCGCACCCCCGCGCCGCAGATCAAGGCGCAGATCTACGCCCATTTTCAGGGTGCGGCCAAACGGCTCTATCACTGCCCCAAACCCACCGTCGCGCTGGTGCAAGGGGCTGCCGTTACGGTCGGATGCGAACTCTCGCTCGCCTGCGATTTCCGCGTGGTGGCCGACAATGGCTTCTTTCAGGAAAGCTGGATCAAGCTGGGCATCATGCCGCCGCTGGGCGGCGTTTTCCTGCTGCCGCGCATCGTCGGCCTTGGCCGCGCGGCGCAGATCGTGCTGCGCGGCCTGCCGGTCAAGGCGCAGGAGGCCGAACGGATCGGCCTGGCGTCCGAACTCGCGCCGGTCGATGCGCTGGCCGATCGCGGGCGCGAACTGGCGCTGGAACTCGCGGCTATCGCCCCGCTCGCCTATGCGCAGGTGAAGGAAGCGCTGCATCGCGGGCTGGAAACTTCGATGGAGGCCGAATGGTCCACCAACGTCCTCAATCAGGCGATCCTGCTGGGCACCGATGATTTCAAGGAAGGGCTGGACGCAGTAAAGACCAGACGCGCGCCTTTGTTCACGGGCAAATGATCCGCGTCGCCCGCGCCTTCACCGGCCGGTGGCGTCACCGGCTGGCAAAGGCGGAGCGCGCAAGCCGATCCGTTTCTAAAAGGCCAGATAGAGCGAAGCCGACCCCAACAGCACATCCTTGTAACCCGGCAGGAATGTCGGATTGACCACATATTGCAGCGCTGGGGCGATCCGAATACCCGGACCAAGATGCACCGCATATGCGCCCGATATGCCCACCTGATGCCGTGCGGTGTCGATCCCGCGCAGGGCATAGGACTGGTGCAGGTCTTCGCTGAACCTGTTGTAACTGACCGTCAGGTTGAACGAATCCGTTGGCCTCGCATCGAATGGTCCAACATAATAAGCGCGTATTTCAGCCGCTTCGCTGAACGAACTGACCGACTTGCGCGCCGCGCTGTAACTGGCGCCCAGATAAAGCCCCCGAAAGAATAATTGGTCGTCCGGGCGGGTCGCCTGAAAATCGATCAGCGCATAATAGGAATAATTATGATCGCGGCCCCCCAGGAAACGGTCATAATCCGATGTGTTATAAAGATAGCCGGCCCGCGCCCAGAAACTGCGCTGTGTCGGCGATGCCGGACGCCGGATGCCCACTTCGCCGATATACAGGGCTTTGGCATTATCCTGGTCCCAATCCAGGCCGATGCCGTTGGTGCGTATCTCCTCTGCAATGCCAAGCGGGTTGAGCGATCGCTGCACCCCGCCCAGCACGTAAAAGCCCTTCTTGCCGTTGATCTGGACGTTGATGCCCGGCGTGGTCGCCGGTTCTGCGCTCAGGCCCGCCTGTACCGGCAGCAACGATACCAGTCCCGTCGTCAATGTCGGGTTGCCTCCGGTGATGAGGCCCGCGAAATGCAGGTAATTCTGCAGGAAGCCGGCTTTCACCTCCACCGTGCGGTTGGCAAATCCATGATAGAGCGAGAGGGTCTTGAACGTGATCGAATTGCGACCGTTCGGGTCGAAACTGGTCACCGAATAGCCGCCGCCGACCGTCAGCATTGTGTCGCCCAGACCTATATCGTCCAGCTTCTTGGTGACGTAGATATTGAGCGCATTGTTGCGCAGCGTGAATGTCTGCCCATTATAGACCTGCGGATCGCTGGGCATCCCGGTGGCTGTCAGGTGCGTCTGAACACCCGTGGCCGATTGCACTTCGATGCCGATACCCCGGTCGGCCAGCGCATCGCGAATTCCGCCGCCGTCTCCCACGATCGTATCGATGATGCCTGGAAACTGCGTCGTCAGCATCGGTTCGCGCAGCGCGTCGAAGCGCGCATAATCCTTGGGGTTGCGCTTCATCGGCTTGCCGGGCGGGGCGAGCGAGGATGCGCCGGGCAGGGTGGGGGACGCTGGCATTTCCTCCGCGCCCGCCTGCGCCGCATTGTCGGGGACGTTCGGGCCTTGCCGCTCCACCTGCGCGGCAGCGGTCCCAGACCATGACAGGCCGCATATCAGCGCGAGCGCGCCAAGCGACACATTGGAAAAGACTATTCGCTTCATCTTAGACAAGGGCAATGCGCACTCTCCGACCCAAAAACAGGAACCTATTTATATAAGTTCGCGCGTAATGGAGGCGCAGGCGGGGCGCTAGTCCGTCGATAGGCTGTCGATCGCCTTTTCACCGGGTTTTTGCAGAAATTTGCGATGGGTCGCGCAATTTTGCGACGAAAGGACGCATGGTTCGCCATACCATTGGGCCAACTATCTGACAAAACGGGGAGAAAACGAATCAGGATCGGCGGCTTGGCCATGCGCCGCGCCACCGATCATCACCAGTGGGCGTCCATTCTACCAGGTTCCGCCGTCCACCCGCAACAGCGTGCCTGTGGTATAGCTGGACGCCGGACTGGCAAGATACAGCGCCGACGTCACCACTTCTTCCGGCCGCCCCGGCCGCCCCAGCGCATTGGGCGCCGTCTCGCGCGCTTCCGGTGTCCAGGCATTGGCGATATCGGTCAGGAATGGCCCGGCCGATAATGTATTGACCCGCACCTTGGGCGCATATTCATGCGCCATCGACAGCGTCATCGCGTTGAGCGCGGCCTTGGACGATCCATAGGGAATGATCGCGGGCAGGGGCATGATCCCGCCGGTCGACGACACGTTGATGATGGTCCCGCCATCCCCGTCAAACATGCGCTTGGCGATCTGGCTCGCCAGTCGGAACGGCCCCTTGAAATTCAGATTGAGCACGCTGTCGAACAGCTTTTCCGTTACTTCATGGCTGGGGGCGGCAGGGCTCATGCCCGCATTGTTGACCAATATGTCGATCTTGCCGAACTGCGCATAGGCCGCCGCGATCAGGGCGTCGATGTCGTCCCATCGCCCGCAATGCGCGGCATGGGCCATCGCCCTGCGCCCCTTGGCCCGCACCAGCGCGGCGACGTCCTCGCACGCTTCCAGCTTGCGACTGGCAATGATGACGTCCGCCCCATGATCGGCAAAGGCCAGCACCATTTCCCGCCCCAGCCCTCGACTGCCGCCCGTGACCAGCGCCACCTTGCCGCCCAGGTCGAACAACGGATCGCTCATAGCGCCGGCTCCATCGCGGGATCAGCCAGGATGGCGGCATATTTCGCCCGCACCGCAGCCAGTCGATCGGGAATATGCTCGCTGGGAAACAGCCCGTCGGACGGCGACGCATTGCGGGTATAGGCCTTGGCCACCTGTACCTTGTGCACTTCGGTCGGGCCGTCGGCCAGCGCCAGGCTGGGCAGGCTCATCCACATCGCCGACAGCACGGTTTCGTTGGTGACGCCATAGCTGCCGTGAATCTGGATCGCGCGCTGGACCACGTCATGATAGATTTTGGCCATCTGCACCTTGCACATGGCGATCAGCGTGCGGGCCGCGCCATGCGGCTGGTTGTCGATCACCCAGGCGGTTTTGAGCACCAGCATCCGAAACTGCTCTATCTCGATCGCGCTGTCGGCGATCATGCCCTGCACGAACTGATGGTCGGCCAGCAGCTTGCCCTGCGTGCGGCGCGACACGACGCGCTCCTGCATCATCTCGAACGCGCGCTGGCACCGCCCCACCGTGCGCATCGCATGATGCACCCGCCCGCCGCCCAACCGCGCCTGCGCGACCTTGAAACCTTCGCCCGGCGCGCCCAGCATTGCGTCGATCGGCACGCGCACCTGATTGTAATGGATGTAGCCATGGATGCCGTGGCTGTCGTCCAGCGGATCGTCGCCGATCGTGCCGACATTGCGGATGATCTCTATCCCCGGCGTTTCGGCGGGCACCACCAGCATCGACATGCGGCTGTGCGCGGGCGCATCGGGATCGGTGACGGCCATGACGATCAGGAAGGATGCATAGCGGGCGTTGGACGAAAACCATTTATAGCCCTCGATCACCCATTCGTCGCCATCGCGGGTGGCGCGACACGCAAATTCCTTGGGGTCGGCCCCCGCCTGCGGCTCTGTCATGGAAAAGGTCGATACGATGTCGCCGTCCAGCAGCGGCTGGAGATAGCGCGCCTTCTGTTCCGCTGTGCCGAACATCGCCAATATCTCGGCATTGCCGGTATCGGGCGCGGCGGTGCCGAATATGGTCGGCGCCCAATAGGATCGGCCGATAATCTCGTTCATATAGGCCAGCTTCATCTGGCCATAGCCCGCGCCACCCAGATGCGGGTCCAGATGGCACGCCCACAGCCCCTGCGCCTTCACCTGTTCCTGCAACGGCGCGATGATCGCGCGCGCCTGCGCATTGCCGGTGTCATAAGGGTCGCCATGATGGGGGAACAGCAGGTCGATCGGCTCGCACTCGGCCTTCACGAAATCGAGCATCCAGTCGAGCTTGGCCTGAAATGCGGGGTCTATGGTAAAATCCATGAAGGTTTCCTCTCGATTCTTATGGCGATGTGTCAGCCGATCCGGCGAATGAGGTCGGCCGCGTTGGCAAAGCTTTCGAGCACCAGACGGGAGAAGAAGGTGCCGGTTTCCTTGGACAGAATGCCGGCCTGCGACTGGGCGACCTTATATTCCAGGATGCATCCGCCCTTGAACATGGCCAGGATCGCATAATAGTCGAAATCGGCCATGTCGCGGCCCGTGCCCGCGGCATAATAGCGCGCCATTTCCTGTCGCGTCGGCCAGTTCTCGCTATTGTACAGCCGCTTCGTCGGCAGCAGGTCTGGCGCGCTTTCGTCGCGCATCGCATTGGTGAAGCTGGCCAGGTCGAGCAGCGGATCGCCGATAGTCGACAATTCCCAGTCGATCAGCGCGTTGAGGCGACACGGCGGCCCGTCTGCGAACAGCGCGTTGGGCGTGCCGACATCGCCATGGATGATCCCGGCCTGAAAGGTGGAAGGGATATTCGCGCGCAACCAGTCGCGCGTCAGTGTATAGCCGGGCAGGTCGCGGCCGGGATAATTGTAAAGCGCCTTGTAGCTGAGCAATTGTCCTTCCCAGCGGTCGACCTGCCGTTCCAGATAATTGTCCGGCTTGCCAAAGCCTTCCAGCCCGACCCCCTTGTAATCGACATTGGCCAAAGCCACCAGGCCATCGACCATCGCATAGGCGACGCCATATTCATAAGGCGGCTGGTCGAACGGCGCCTTGTGATAGATATGCTCGTCAATGATCGTCGCGGCCCATCCGTCGACCTTGTCCATCACATAGAAGGGCGCGCCGATCACGCCCGTATCGGCGCAACTGCCCCGGCAGATCGGGTGCGGCACCGGCGTCCCATTGAGCGCGGTCAGCACCCGCGCCTCGCGCATAACGCTTTTTTCGCTGCCCGGCGGCGCGACCACGGGTGGGCGGCGCAGCACCATCATCTCGCCGCCGCGCTCCAGCGACAGGATGACGTTACTGGTGCCGCCGTGGATTTTCCGCACCGTCAACGGCCCATTGCCCAGTTGCGGAATATGCGCGTCCAGCCATTCTGTCAGCCTGGGAATGTCGACCAGGTCGCTCAGATCGTCACGCATCTATCGTCTCCATGTCGTCGCGCTCAGCGATGGCGCGCAGATTTTCGGTGAGGGCCATGCGAATGGCGCGCAGGTCTGCGACCGCGCGCGCGATCAGTTCCGGGGCTATGCCCTGCGTCAATTGCGCGGCCAGGCGCAGCCCTTCGGCATCGTCGCCTTCGCGCATCGCGACACCCTGCGCCGTGGGGACCAGCAGGCGCGCGCGCTTATGATCGGGATTGTCGCGCCATTCCATCAATCCGCGCGCAGCCAGCGCGTCGGCGGCGCGCTGGATAACCTGGCGCGGATGGCCCAGCGCCCGGCCAATCTGCGGCACGGTCGACGGGCGCTGCGCATGGGTTACCGCGGTCAGCACGATGCTCTCCACCTCGGTCAGCCCATGGGCCGTGCGGATTGAACGAAAGGCAAGGTCGGTGCGCCCGCGGGATCGGGCGATTTCGTCGACCAGTTCGATAAAGATTGCGGCGGCAGTCATCATGGAACATCAATTCCATTATGGAACATGAGTGTCAATATAATATTTTGCAGCATGGGCGCAGCGGCATCCCAAAACAGGAATACCCGCAACGCGGTCGGGCGTTGCGGGTATTCCTGTTCGCGATCCTGCCTGTCGGCGCGACAGGCAATCCAGCCGATACTGCGTCGCGCCCGGTCGGGTCAGATCCGTTCGATGATGATCGCAGGCGCCATGCCGCCCGCCGCGCACATCGTCACCAGGCCATAGCGGCCGCTCGTCCGCTCCAGTTCGTCCAGCACCGTGCCGATCAGGATCGCGCCGGTCGCGCCGATCGGATGGCCCAGCGCGATCGACCCGCCATTGACGTTCACTTTGGCGCGATCCAGGTCCAGGTCGCGGATGAACTTTTCCGCCACCACGGCAAAGGCCTCGTTAATCTCCCAAAGGTCAATATCGTCCTTGGTCAGGCCCGCCTTGGCCAGCACCTTCCTGGCCGCGGGGACTGGCGCGTTCAGCATCAGCGTCGCATCGTCGCCGACATTGGCGGTCGCCACGATGCGGGCGCGGGGTTTCAGGCCATGCGCCTGCGCATAGGATGCGGACGCCAGCAGCACCGCGGCGGCGCCATCGACCACGCCCGACGAATTGCCGGCATGATGGAAATGCTCGATCGCCAGGTCGGGGAATTTCTGGTTAATCAGGCCGCGCGGCGTGTTGCCGTCCTCGTCGATCACCATGTCGGCGATGCCTGTGAAGGAAGGCTTGAGCGCAGCCAGACCTTCGGCGGTCGTCTGCGGACGGGGAAATTCGTCCTTCGCCAGCACGACATTGCCCTCATCGTCGATCACCGGCACCACCGACTTGTCGAAACGCCCCTCGGCCATGGCGCGTTCTGCGCGCCTCTGGCTTTCCAGACCCAGCGCGTCGAGCGCTTCGCGGCTGATGCCCTCCATGCTGGCGATCGCGTCGCCGCATACGCCCTGATGCGACTGGGGATGCACCGACTGAAGACGCGCATTGCCCGATCCCATGCCCAGCGGCATGATGCCCGCAGCCATTTCTTCCTGCGCCATGGTGGCGGTCAGCGACATCATCTCGGTGCCGCCCGCCACGATCAGGTCCTCCATCCCCGACATGATCTGCGCGGCGGCCAGGCTGACGGTGGTGATGCCGCCGCCGCAAAAACGGTCCAGCGTCATGCCGCTCGCCTTGGGATCATAGCCCGCGTCCAGCGCCGCCATCCGGCCCAAGTCGCCGCCCTGCTTGCCCTTCTGGGTGGAAGTGGACCAGATCACATCGTCCACATCGGCGGTGTTCAGGTCGTTGCGGTCTGCGATCGCCTTGAGCACGGTGGCGGCCAGATGCTGCGGGTGCATATGGGCGAGCGCGCCCTTCCCTACCTTGCCGATGCCACGCGGGGTGCGGACGGCGTCGATGATATAGGCTTCGGACACATTCTTCTCCTGGGTTGCGCAATGGCTCGCTGCCTGCCAAGGCAGCATTTGGATACATCGACTACCTAGTTGATGATGTGAAGCAAAGCAAAGATTTTGAAGGCGACGATATGTCATGCCGCCGGTCGGCGAAAATTGATGATCGCCGACCGACCCTCGCTTTTAGCCACCATGAGGAAGCCCGTGCCCAACGCCCTGTTCGACCTGCGCGCCACCCATAATTCGCATCGATTCCACCTGCCGGTGACGATGGACCTGTGCGTGGGGATGCCCGACCGCCGCTTCCTGTTTGGCGGAGTGGGGCTGGCGGCGGCGATCGACGCGATGCAGCGGACCAGCGGTCGCCCGGTCATCTGGGCCACCGCCCATTATCTCTCCTTCGCCCTACCCGGTTCCACGGTCGATCTCGACGTCTGGATTCCGGTCGCAGGCAACCAGACCAGCCAGGCGCAGGTGCTGGAACATATAGAAGACAGCAAGATCATCAGCGTGGTCGCCGCACTGGGCGCGCGCGACAGCGCCATTACCGACCAGTGGGTGCCGATGCCGCAGGTCGCGCCGCCCGGCGATTGTCCCGTGGCGCGCAACTGGCGGGCGGGCGACGATGGCCTGCAAAGCCGGTTCGAAGTGCGGCTGGCCCATGGCCGCTACCCCGACGGCACGGTAAATGAAGGGCGCAGCCAGGACGGTCGCGTCGCCTTCTGGATTCGCTCGACCGAAGGGTTGCTGGCCGATCCGCTGTTGCTGGCGGTGGTGGCCGACTATATTTCACTGGCGATCGGCAATGCGATCGGCGCCTTTGCCGGGGGCAACAGTCTCGACAACACCATCCGCTATGCGCGGGTCGAACCGTCCGAATGGGTCTTGTGCGACATTCGGATCGAATCGGTCCATCATGGCGTGGTCCATGGCGCGATGCACCTGTTCGACGAAGGCGGCCTGCTGATGGCCACCGCCAGCCAGTCGCTGATCCTGCGGCATTATGACAGTCCGGCAGAGGTCGCGGCCCGCCGCGCCGCCATCGCCCCTTGATATATTCCCATCCACCGCAATTCTGCCGTCGAACGGCCATTGGCGATACGGCGAAAGCCCATGATCTTGGGATTGCTGTTGCGCCACCTGTCTAACTATCTTATGCCGCAACGCAGCATGAACAGGCGGGAATGATGATGCTGGATGATGCAGGCGGCCGGTTGGCCGATGACGGACCAAATGGCATGGACGGTGGCTGGCGACCGCTCGACAGCGTCAGGCAGACGGGTTTTGAAAACGCCCTGCCGCCGCTCGACGTTCGCCCGGTCCCCGGTGGCGCGGAAATGCGGACCCGACCCCATGCCGGCTGCGCCAATGTCATGGGGTCGCTGCACGGCGGTTTCCTGTCCGCGCTCGCCGAACAGTCGCTGTTCCTGCCGCTCTATCTGCATGGCCGGTGCAGCCGCGGCGGGATCGTCGTGATCGACTTTTCGCTCAGTTTCCTGGCCAGCGGGGACATTGCCACGCCTATCGTCGCCCGGCTTGAACTGCTGCGCGAAACCGGGCGCATGGCGTTCGTGCGCGGTACTTTGTGGCAGGGGGACGTCGCCATCACTGCCTATAGCGGGACGGTGCGCAAACTCGACAAGCGTTAGGAGCGCTTGCAACTACCGCTTACAGCTTACCGCTTCCCGAACGTGCCGCCGACCCGGCTGGCGAAGTCCGGCCCGACGCCGGGGCTGGCGACGATCTCATGGGCCAGCCCCGCCTCCAGCGTCATGCCGTCGGACGCATTGAGCAGCGCCTTGTTGCCGCGATGGCTATGCCAGGACAGCCCCATGATGTCGCTCGTCAGGCGCGCCAACTCCTCTTCGAACGCCGCGTCCGCCACGCACAGATTGACCAGCCCCATCGCCTGCGCCTGCCGTCCGTCATAGGTGCGGCCGGTGAACATCATTTCGCGCGCCTTGTGCTGCCCCACCCTTCGGGGCAGCCGCTGCGTCATCCCCCATCCGGGCACCAGCGCCCATTTGCCATGGGTGTCGGCAAAGCGCGCCGATTCCGCCGCCAATAGAATGTCGGCGGCCAGCGCCAGTTCCAGCCCCCCGGTATAGCATGGTCCCTGCACCGCCGCGACGACCGGCTGGGGCAGGTTCGCCAGCCGGGTGATCGTGGCGGCCTGAAAAAATCGGCGCGGCGGCTTTTGCTGCTTGCCAAGGTCTGCGCCTGCGCTGAAAACCGGCCCCGTCGCGCGCAGCACGACTGCGCCGATCCGGTCGGTTTCATGTTCCAGATCGGCCAGATGCGCGTCCAGCACGACGAACATATCGACATTGAGCGCATTGCGCTTGTCGGGGCGGTTGAGCGTCAGCGTGGCGACGCCATCGGCATCGCTTCGCAGGATCAGGGTCTGGCTATCGGTCATCGGCGGACTATCCCGCCTTCGGACGCGCTTGTCCATTGCAGTTATATAACCTAGTTGACAATGCGGTTCGGATCGCGGCACCCCGATCATGAAGACAGGCGAGGAGAAGCGGGTTGGGCAAACTGGATGGACGGGTTGCTATCGTCACGGGCGGCGGACGCGGCATCGGGCGCGCCACGGCGGAACGCTTTGCACGCGAAGGCGCAACGGTCGTCGTCGCCACGCGCTCCGCCGCGCCGGGACAGGATGTGGTCGACACTATCACCGCGGCGAGCGGCGCCGCCCTTCTGGAAACGCTGGACATGGGCGATCGGCAGGCTGTCAGGGCGATGGTGATGCGCACGGGCGATCGGTTCGGACGGATCGACATCATCCTGCATAACGCCGCCTATCTGACCCCGGCCAGCCTGGCCGACATGCCAGACGATGTGCTGGACGCGATGTTCGACGTCGGGGTCAAGGCCGCCTTCTGGCTGACCAGGGACGCGCTGCCCTGGCTGGAAAAAAGCCCGTGCGGGCGCATCCTCGTCACATCGTCGGTTGCGGGGAACCGCAAATCGCTGCCGGCCCGCGTCCATTATGGCGCGGCCAAGATGGCGGTGACCGGCTTCGTGCGCGGCGCGGCGCTGGAACTGGCGCGAAAGGGCATCACCGTCAACGCGATCGAACCGGGGTTGACCCGCACTCACGCACTCGAATCCAACGCGACCGAAGAACAGATCGCCGCCATGGGCGCGCAGGTGCCGGTCGGACGCCCCGGCAAGCCGCAGGAAATCGCGGCGGGCTTCCTGTTCCTGGCGTCGGACGAGGCCGCCTATACGACCGGACAGACATTGACGATGGATGGCGGCGCATCGCTCGGCGATCCGCACGGCCTGCTCAGCGAACGGGAAGGCTGACCGCCATGCCTATGAAACGCCACCATTATACTGACAATCAGGAACAGTTCCGCGACATGTTCCGCCGCTTTCCGGCGCACGCACTAATCCCCCATGCCCCATGCTTCCACGAACAGCGAATATCGACCGGCCGTCTATCGCCGGGCGGGGGAGGGCGGATTCATGCGCAAATGTCCGACCTGCCGCATCTTCGCGGGCACGTCGGAAGTCATGAAAATCGTCATTGCAAAGGACATGCTGGGCTGACCGGCATTATCATAAGGGAGACTATCCTATGGACGTGAACGGACTTTCGGCCGTCGTTACCGGCGGCGCTTCGGGCTTGGGCGCCGCCACGGCGCGCGCGCTGGCGGCAAAGGGTGCAAAAGTCGCGATCTTCGACCTCAATGTCGAAGCGGGCGAGGCGATCGCGCGCGAAATCGGCGGCGTCTATTGCGAAGCGAACGTAACCTCCGACGATTCCACCGACGCCGCCTTCGCCAGCGCGCGCGCCGCGATAGGGCAGGAACGCATCCTCATCAACTGCGCGGGCATCGGTCCTGCGGCCAAAACGGTCAGCCGTTCGCGGGAGGATGGGTCGATCAAACATTATCCCATGGCCCAATTCAACACGATCATTCAGGTCAATCTGGTCGGCACTTTCCGTTGCATAGCCAAGTCGGCGGCGGGCATGGTCACGCTCGATCCGCTGGAATCGGGTGAACGCGGCGCGATCGTCAACACAGCGTCGGTCGCGGCGGAGGACGGCCAGGTCGGCCAGGCCGCCTATTCCGCGTCGAAGGGCGGCATCGTCGGCATGACCCTGCCGATCGCGCGCGACCTGATGGGGGAGGCGATCCGGGTCAACACCATCCTGCCGGGCATCTTCGAAACGCCGCTGATGCTGGGTATGCCGCAAAATGTCATCGACAGCCTGGGCGCGTCGGTGCCCTTCCCAAAGCGTCTGGGCAAGCCGCCCGAATATGCGATGCTGGCGCTCCACCTCATCGAAAACCCCTATTTCAATGGCGAAGACATCCGCCTTGACGGCGCGATCCGCATGGCGCCCCGCTAAAGGCTCGGCGGCGGGGGCGGCGCATCGACCGCCCCCGCCCTCCGTCATTCGCCTGTCTTGTAATGTGCGAACAGCTGCGGGTTGCGTTCGTGGGTGAAGATGCGGTGATGCGAATTGGGATAGTGCATCGGCGCCTGGCTCGCCCGGTCGAGCGCCTCCATCTCCGCTTCGGTCAGCGACCATTGCGCCGCCGCCAGATTGTCCGCCAGTTGCACGTCGGTGCGCGCGCCCACCAATATGCTGGACACGCCCGGACGGCGCAGCAGCCAGTTCAGCGCGACCTGGCTGTGGCTGACGCCGCCCCGCGCCGCGACGATGGCGTCGATCGTGTCCAGCACCGCCGTGCCCGTCGCCGTATCATAGGCCTTGAGCCGTCCGCTCTGCTGCAACCGGGTGGCGCCCCCGGTATCGGCGCGGAACTTGCCCGACAGATAGCCCTGCGCCAGCGGGCTCCAGATCAGCGCGCCCACGCCCTGATCCACGCCGCAGGGCAGCAATTCCTGTTCGGCGTCGCGCACCATCAGCGAATATTGGATCTGCTGGCCGACATAGCGTTCATAGCCCTGTTCGCGCGCCACCGCTTGCGCCTTCATCAACTGCCATCCGGCATAGTTGGAACAGCCCGCATAACGGACCTTGCCCGCCGTCACCAGATCGTCCAGCGCGCGCAGCGTTTCTTCCAGCGGCACCAGCGCGTCGAAACTATGGACCTGATACAGGTCGATCCAGTCGGTGCCCAGCCGCTTCAGGCTCGCCTCGCACGCCGCGATCAGGTGGCGGCGCGACAGGCCGGTGTCATGGTCATTGCTACCCATCCGGCCGAACGCCTTGGTCGCCACGACGACATGCTGACGCCGTGCGCCCAGCGCCTCGCCCAATATCTCCTCGGATCGCCCGGCGGCATAGACGTCCGCCGTGTCGAACAGCGTGACGCCCGCGTCCAGACACATATCGACCTGGCGCACCGCGTCGGCCCCGCGTGTCGCGCCGACGCCGCCATAACGTCCGTCGCCATCGGAAAAGGTCATCGCGCCAAAACCCAGCACCGAAACCGACAGCCCGCTACGGCCCAGAAATCGCCTCTCCATTCGCTCATTCCTTTTTGATAGGATTCCAGGTTATATAAGTTGCTATCCGCCACCGACGCTCTATCGTCAAGGCAAAGGCGCAGGATATGGAGATGACCATGCGGCGATCCCCCCGATGAACCGCCCGCGCGTGCTGGTCATGAGCCGTGCTATCCTCAGGATACTGCGCGCCCCGCCGGGTGAATTTGATTATATCTGCCTGGACGATCATGCCGATCGCGACGCTTTTCTGGCGCGCGACGGCGCGGGAATAGCAGTCATATTGTGTTCGGGCATGGAACGGCTCGACGCCGCCCGCCTTGCCCTGCTGCCCGATCTCAGGCTGATCGCGGTCGTCGCGGCGGGCATGGCGGGGATAGATCTCGACGCGGCGCGGGCGCGCGGGATAGCAGTCTGCAACGCGGGCGACATCAATGCGGGCGACGTCGCCGAATATGCCGTCGCGATGATGCTGGCGCACCGCCGCGCCTTGGCCGCCAACGACGCCTATGTCCGGTCGGGTCGCTGGGTGGAGGCGCGCCTGCCGCCCGGCCATGCCGTGTCGGCGCAGCGTGTGGGCGTCGTCGGGCTTGGCCATATCGGTCATAATATCGCGCAGCGCCTTGCCCCCTTTGGCTGCACGATATGCTGGTGGGGACCAAATCCCAAGCCGCTATCGTGGCGACGGATGGAATCGCTGGCGGATCTGGCCGATTGGGCGACGACGCTGATGGTTGCGGTGGCGGGCAATGACGACACGCGCGGCCTTGTCAGCGCCGACATACTGCGCCGCCTCGGCCCCGACGGGCTGATCGTCAATGTCTCGCGTGGCTTCGTGATCGACGAACCTGCGATGATCGCGGCGTTGCGCGGGGGCACGCTGGGCGGCGCGGCGCTCGACGTCTTCGATGGGGAGCCGATCGACGGCAGCGGCTGGGTCGACGTTCCCAACGTGCTGATGGCCCCCCATGTCGCAGGCGCGACGGTCGAATCGCTGGCTGCGGTCATGCAGGGCGCGCTCGACAATATCCGCCGCCACTTCGCCGGTCAGGCGCTGGAGCGGCGAGTCGTCTGATCGTTGATGACCGCTGTTTCGTGCGCCTCAAGGAACGTCACATAGCCATGGTTCAGGACGATGCAGTCGCGCTCGACCACGCGCGCGGTAAAGGCGGCAGCGCCCGGACCTTCGCGCCAGATCGCTGTCTCGATCGTTTCGCCCGGAAAGACCGGCGCTGAAAAACGCGCATCCATCCGCCTGATACGGTCGGGCCGATTGTCCGCCAGCACGCGCAGCAACGCCCGGCCAACCACCCCATAAGTCGCCATGCCATGCAGGATCGGCCGCGCAAACCCGGCCGATCGCGCTGCCCTGGGGTCGATATGCAGCGGATTCATGTCGCCCGACAATCGGTACAATAACGCCTGATTATCCGCCGTGGGCAGCGCGATCCGCAGGTCGGGCGCGCGGCGGGGAATCGGATGGGGTGTAATCTGCCCCTCGGACGATCCGCCGAAACCGCCGTCGCCGCGCAGGAAATTGGTGTTGCGCACGGTGGCGATATGGCGACCATCATCGGCATGGATCTGGCGCGTCTGGTACAGGATCGCACCCTTGTCGGCGCCCTTGTCCACGACCGGGCCAAACGCCGTATGGCTGGTCAATTCCCCCTTCACGGGCAGGGGCGCGTGCAACGTCATATGGGTTTCGGCGTGCAGCATCTTTTGCCAGGTCACGCCATAGGCCGGGTCGCGCCACACCGATCCGGCATAGGCCATGGTGGCGACCATGGTCGGCAATGCTTCCAGCCCGTCTTCATAGACGAACGGCAATTCGTCGGCACCCACCCCCAGCGCATAGAGCATCACCTTGAACGGATTGATCGTCTGCCGCGTTTCGATGGGCGGCAGGTCGATCAGCCTTTGCGGGTCAAAGGCCATGATCGTCATACCGGGTCATAGGGCCAGATGTCGCCAACCTGCGCCAGCGGCGCCATGTCGCCGGCCATCGCGGGCAGCAGGTCGCGCACGATGCTGCCGGGTGTCCAGCCTTCCGACCGCTGCATCGTCCTGACCGGCCGCGGCTTGTTGAACAGGAAAATTTCGTTCCGCCGCACGCCGAACGTCTGGCCGTTGACGTCCCGCGCTCCGTCGGACAGCAAGGCGGCGACCATCGGCGCGATCTTGTCGGTGGTCATCGCCTGCATCCGCGCCGCCGCCTGTTCATCCTCCCCCTCAATGGCCGGGATCGTCGCGACCAGGCGGCTCCAGGCGAATGGCGCGATGCAGTTGGACCTTATGCCAAAACGCCGCATGTCCAGCGCGATCGCATTGGACAGCGCGAATATGCCCATCTTGGCCGCCGCATAATTGGCCTGGCCGACATTGCCGACCAGCCCGGATGTCGATGTGAAATGGACATAGCTGCCTGAACCCTGGTCCTTGAAATGCGGGGCCGCCGCCTTCGCCACATAAAAGGCGCCATTGAGATGCACGTCCATCACCTGCTGCCAATCGACGATGCTCATCTTGTGAAAGATGCGGTCGCGCAGGATGCCGGCATTGTTGACCACGCCGTCTATGCGTCCGAAATGCGCGATCGCGTCGGTTATGATGGACGCCGCACCCGCCGGTTCCGCAACGCTTGCGCCATTGGCCACGGCCTTACCGCCCTGGTCGCGGATCATCGCCGCCACCGCCGCCGCCGGGCCTGTATCGGCGCCTTCGCCCTGTGCGGACGTCCCCAGATCGTTCACGACGATGCTTGCGCCCTGCCGCGCGCACAGCAACGCGACTGCGCGCCCGATGCCGCGCCCCGCACCTGTCACCGCCACCACCTTGCCGTCCAGCCGCGTCGAATCGTTCATCATCATCCTCGCCCCAGACGCCTTTGCCCGACCTTAGTCCAAGATATATAACCTATTCAACTATCTCATTGACTGCTGGCGGCCTCGTTTCGCCTGCCGCCGTTCGTGCGCCACCCATCCAAGCATTTGAAAAAAACCTTCAAATGTAGGATTTTATCTGCTTCAAAGGGGATGGAAGACCCCGCCGTCGGGCTGGACCGTCTGTCGTGCTGACGCCCATAAGGGCAAAGGCGACATAAGGTGACATTTTTGCGCGGCGCTTGCGGCGCCTTTGTCGCTTTAGCGGGCTTGCGCCACGATCGGAGTCTGGTTCGTTCGCCGCAAAGTAAACATCGCTTACTATGTTGTCGTTCTCCGGTTGCGCGGCGCTGCGTATCAGGGCAAAGACCGATGCAAACAGCATTTGCAAATCGAGGAGCCTTGCATGAGCGAAGTCGGAACATACAGCATTGAGGATGGCGGTATCGGCGTCATTGAAATCGACAACCCGCCGGTCAATGCGCTGGGCATCAAGACGCGCCTGGCACTCGATGAAGGCTTCCGCACTTTCGCCGCCGACGACCGCGTGAAGGCGATCGTCCTGATCTGTGGTGGCCGCACCTTCTTCGCCGGCGCGGATATTTCCGAATTTGGCCAGCCCCAGCAGGAACCGGGCCTGCATGAAGTGTTCGACATCATCGAAAATGGCAGCAAGCCCGTCGTCGCTGCGATCCATGGCACGGCGCTGGGCGGTGGCTATGAACTCGCGCTCATCTGCCATTATCGCATCGCCGTGCCGTCGGCGAAGGTCGGCCTGCCCGAAGTCAATCTGGGCCTGCTGCCCGGTGCTGGCGGGACGCAGCGTCTGCCGCGCATCGTGGGCGTGGAAACAGCGCTCGACATCATCACCGGCGGCGCGCCCGTGCCCGCGAAAAAGGCGCTCGACCTTGGCATGATTGATGCGGTCGCGCAGGAAGGCAATCTGCGCGAAGACGCCATCGCCTTTGCCCGCACCATCGTCGACAAACCGCTCCAGCGCGTGCGCGACCGTCAGGACAAGGTTGCCCCCGCACGCGGCATGCCGGAAATCTATGAAGCCTATCTCAAGAAGAACGCGCGCGCCTTCCGGGGTTTCAAGGCGCCCTATAATATCGTCCGCGCTATCGAGGCGTCGGCCGAGATCGAGGATTTCGACAAGGGGATCGAGCGGGAAAAGGAACTGTTCGACGAACTGGTGACCAGCACCGAATCCGCCGCGCAACGCTATTATTTCTTTGCCGAACGCGAAACCGCCAAGGTGCCCGACGTGCCCAGGGACACCGCCACCATCCCGGTCAAGTCCGTGGGCGTCATCGGTGCAGGCACCATGGGCGGCGGCATCACCATGAATTTTCTCAACGTCGGCATCCCGGTGACGCTGGTGGAAATGACGCGCGAAGCGCTGGATCGCGGTGTCGGCGTCATCCGCAAAAATTATGAGAATACCGCCAAAAAGGGCCGCATGACTGCCGATCAGGTGGAACAGCGGATGGCGCTCATCACCCCGGCCATCGGCCTGGAAGCGCTGGGCGATGTCGACCTCATCATAGAGGCGGTTTATGAGGAGATGGGTGTCAAGAAGGACGTTTTTGGCAAGCTCGACAAGATCGCCAAGCAGGGTGCGATTCTGGCGTCCAATACCTCGTTCCTCGACCTGGACGAAATTGCAGCGGCGACCAGCCGGCCCGACTGGGTTGTCGGCCTGCACTTCTTCTCGCCCGCCAACGTCATGCGCCTGCTCGAAGTGGTGCGCGGGGCGAAAACGTCGAAAGAAGTGATTGCCACCGCGATGGCGCTGGCCAAGAAAATCGGCAAGGTGCCTGTGCTGTCGGGCGTATGCTTTGGCTTCATCGCCAACCGCATCATGGCCAAGCGCGGCAGCCAGGCCGACGCCCTGGTTCTGGAAGGCCCGACCCCACAGGACATAGATCAGGCCATCTATGACTATGGCTTTGCGATGGGACCGTTCCAGATGATCGATCTGGTCGGCCTCGACGTGATCGGGCGCGACGAGACGGAACGCAGCGTGCGCGGCGACCTGGTCAAGGCGGATCGGCTCGGTCAGAAGAAGAATGGCGGCTATTACGACTATGATGAAAATCGCAAGGCGACGCCATCGCCGGTCGCCGCCGCCGCCATCGCCGACTTCGCCGCCTTCAAGGGCGTGAAGAACAAGGGCGCGCTGTCGCCCGATGACATCGTCGCCCGCCTGCTCTACCCCGTCGTCAACGAAGGGGCCAGGGTGCTGGAGGAAGGCGTCGCCATCCGCGCGTCGGACGTCGATGTTGCCGCGATTCTGGGCTATAACTGGCCGGTCTATACCGGCGGCCCGATGTTCTGGGGCGATACGGTCGGCTTGCAGAAGATCGTCGATGGCCTGACCGCCATGGGGATCGAACCATCCCGACTGTTGGTTGAAAAGGCCGCAAAGGGTGAGAGCTTCACCCGCTGAATATTGGCGGGCGCGGTCGCACTGACCGCGCCCGCCATCTCTGTCCTACCCGGCGCTGCCCGCACGCCCGGCCAGTTCCTGCCGCACCAGCCGCGCGGCAACGAAGCAGAGCAGCCCGCACGCCACCAGCCCGCCCAGCACGAACACCAGCGAATAGCGGATGGCTTCCTTGCCGAAGGTCGGCTCCAGCAGGTCGTTCATCACCCCGACGAAGACCGGGCCAAGGCCGATGCCCACGACCGTCGTGCTCAGCGTCAGCAGCGCCGTAATCATCCCCCGGTTGCGCACTGGCGACATGCCAACCGCCACCGCATAGGTGGGCGGCATCCAGAAGGTCATGAACAGCTTGGACATGAACAGCCCGAACAGCGACATCATCGGATCACGTGCCAGAAGGAACAGCAGGCCAAAGGGCGCGGCCAATATCGTTCCCCATCCCGCGACACGCATGTAAACCGCAAAATCCCCCTTTGCGACCCGGTCGGCGATCCGGCCGGCGCCGACATTGCCCAGGAACAGGCCGCCCGCAACCGCCAGCCCCATCATGCCGCCGACCTGCATCGTCGTCATGTCATGAACGCGAATATAAAAGGTCGGACCCCATCCCAGGATCGAATATCCCGCAAAGGAACAGCACATTGCGACCACCAGCAACAGGCGCAGCGGCGGCGAACGAAAGGCGAAGGCGAAGGCTTCCCTGAACGGCGGCGTTTCCACCGGCGGCGCGATACCGGTACCCGCATCGGCCATGCCGCGTGGCGGATCCTTGACGGTCAGGTGGATGCCCACCGCCAGCAACAGCCCAGGCAGTCCGACGACGATGAACGCTATGCGCCAGTCAAATGCGGTGTTGAGCCAGCCACCGAAGAACAGCCCGAACGCGATCCCGATCGCCTGGGCCGCCAGCCATATGCCGATCACCGTCGCACGCTGCGATACCGGATAGAGATCGGCCAGCAGCGACTGGGTCGCCGGGCCACCGCCTGCCTCGCCCGAAGCCACACCGATCCGGGCCAGGGCGAGCTGGACGAAATTCTGCACGAAGCCGCACAATACCGTGGCTAGGCTCCAAATCGTGAGGCATCCCACCAGCACATTGCGTCGCGACCCTTTGTCGACCATCCGGGCGATCGGGATGCCAGCAATCACGTAAAAGGTGGAAAAGGCGATTCCCGAAAGCAATCCCATGGCGGTGTCGCTGACACCCAGGTCGGTCTTGATCGGTTCCAGCAGGATGGCCAGGATCTGACGATCCACGAAATTGACGATCCCCACCAGGCACAGGATGAACAGCACATAATGGCGGCGGGGCAATGTCCACCACGTGTAGGAATCCGATTGGTCCGCGGTCGTCGGTGCGGACGCACTGCTGCCTGCTGGTTCCACACCACTCTCCTGATTGTTAGATATATAACCTAGGCAACCATGTTTGGCGGGCCAAAACAATAGAAAAAGGGACCGTCATGGCATGACGGCCCCTTTTCGAGCCGATCATCCTGTCAGGCGGCGATCAGTTCTGGATTGGGGTTCAGCGTTTCATGCTTGAATCGGAACAGGCGCGCCGCATTGCCGCCCAATATGTCGATCTTGTCCTGCTCGCTGATGTCGATACCGGCGAACAATCCCTCGATCACGCTTTGCGAATGGGGGAAGGTGCCTTCCGCGTGCGGATAATCGGATGCCCACATCAGCGCGCGCGTCCCTGTCACGGAACGCGACATGATGCAGGCGCGGTCATGCTGGAACGAGCATGTCACCTGCCGTTTGATGATCTCCGACGGCATCATCGACAGTTTGGGGCGGACGAAGATGTCGTGCGCGACATAGACCTCGTCCATGCGCTCGGCGATCGCGGCGAGCCAGCTTGCGCCACATTCGATGACCGCGACCTGCGCCTTGGGATTGCGGTCGAGCAGGCCGCCCGACACCATATACATGATTGCGTTGATGCCGTCGTTCATCTGCATACTATAATTGATGACGGCTGCGCCTGGACCGCGTTCGTTGACCACGGTTTCGGCGCCTGTCCCGGTATGCAGCACGAAGACGATGCCCAAATCGCCCGCCAACTTGAACAGCGGATCCCATGCTTCATCATTATATTTGGGGATGCCGGTCATCGGAATGGATGGCAGCATCACGGCCGTAAAGCCCAGCGTCGCGATCCGGCGCAATTCCTGTTCGGCATATTTCAGGTTCCGCACGGGCAATACGCCGCACCGGACAAAACGATTGAGATGGCCGGAAAAATATTCGTTGTTCCAGTCGTTATAGATTTCGCACTGGGCCAGTTCCGCGTCTTCGTCGTCGATCGCATAGAGCCAAAGGCCAAGGCTGGGGAATGCGATTTCCGCATCGATCCCGTCTTTTTCCATGTCGATCAGGCGTCCGCCAAGATCATGGATGCCCAATCGAGTCGCACCGCCGAAATCGGGGTTTTTGGCCAGACGCAGCTTGAAGATCGTCTTGTGCTCGGTTTTCGTGACCAATGCGTCGCCATCCTTGATGGTGTGCACCGCGTGCTGTTTGAGCGATGCGGGCAGCTTATCGAGAAACAGGCTGTTGGGTTCGCGCACATGGCTGTCGGCGCTGAAAATAAACGGCTTCATGGGCATTTTTCCTTTCCCGTGGGCCATCGCCAAAGGCCCTGGTTCCTGACATTATCGTACTTCGTATCCAGCATCGGCAAAAACGGTCGGCGTCCCCGTCAACGCTGCGCCATGGTCCGGCCGCAGCGGCTTTCTGTTGGACGGGCGCATACGCCTGGAATGTCCCTGCATCTGCCACGCACCCTTATACGCGGTGCCGGAACAACTGTCTCCCAAAAAAGATACCTCTTTTATCATCTCCCCTGTCCGCATTTTTCAACTGGGGCCTGTCTGGCTGACGCGAACTTGTGCACCGCAATATATGACGACATGTGATTCGCTTTGTGGGGATGTCTCGGATGGGCGAAGTGACGCGCGCGCCTCAAAGGCAGGGGCGACCTTTCGCCAGGCGTAGGAATATTCTTTCAACTCAATGTTCAAGCCAGCTTTGCTGGCGCGATATTGTCGTAAAAAGGGCTGAAAAGCGTACATCGTCCGACTCCGCAGCCGATGCGATGTTGGTCTCCTCCGCGCGCTTTGCGGTCACGTCGCAATGCGCCCCGATGCACCAGATATGAGCACAGGGCAGGGATGAGCGGTCTCGCACGGCAAGTAGGTAAACTAAGATGACCATTTTATGTGGGAAAAATACCATATGGAGCCTTTTTGGATAAAAGAGATGCCTATATAGTTGCCTTCCCGGTGACCGCTGTGTAATTGGGCCTTGTACGAACCCTATAGAGGTTCTTTTTCAGCAGGGAGGTTGTCGGATATGCACGCACGTCGTAACTCGGTACGGGGGGCTGTGATCGGCCTTTTGCTCGGCACTGCATTCAGTGCGCTGGCCGCAACGCCCGCTTTTGCGCAGGCGCCGCAATCAGGCGCTCAGGTCGGTCTGGAAGACATCGTCGTCACCGCGCGGAAAGTCGCGGAAAATCTCCAGGACGTGCCCGTCGCGATCACGGCGTTCACGGCAGAATCGCTGCTTGAACAGGGTGCGACCAAGGTGTCTGACGTTGCCCGCACCACGCCGAGCCTGACCGTTCGTGAATCGCCCTCTAACCCCACAGCCATTTCGATAACGCTGCGTGGGCAGGTTCAGACCGACATTCTGGCCACGCTCGATCCTTCGGTGGGCACCTATGTTGACGATGTCTACTGGTCGCGCGCCTATGGTCTCAACCAGGATCTGCTCGATCTCAGCAGCGTTCAGGTTCTCAAAGGCCCCCAAGGCACGCTGTTTGGTCGCAACACCACCGGCGGCGCTATGCTGTTCGAGACCAACAATCCCAATTTCGACGGCATTTCGGGCAGCGTCGCTGCGACCTATGGCCGCTTCAACGAGCGCGTCGGCACGGTGATCGTCAACATTCCGCTGATCGATGACAAGCTGGCGATCCGTGGGGCGGTTCAGCGGAACCTGCGCGATGGTTGGATGAAGGATCGCGTGACCGGCGACAAATATAACGACCGGGACAATTGGGCTGCGCGCGGCAAGATACTCTATCAGGCGACGGACAATCTGAGCTTCCTGTTCTCCGGTGAATATTTCAAGCAGGATGTGAGCGCTGCCGGTCGTCAGATGCTGTATCTCGTCCCGTCGGGGTTGACGGCGCCGTCCGCCGCGGACAATGCAGCGCTCCAGTCCGCCGGGGCCGCCGCCGCTGCGACCTTGACGGCCGCCGGCCTGCCGGTTCCTGCCGGGATCAACCCGTTTAGCTATGGCGCGATCGGTTCATCGGGGGCGCTTCAGGCTGGAGGAAATCTGCGCAGCTACTACACCAGTCTGGGTGCCAGTCAGACCGAATTGTCGCAGGGTATAGCGGGGAACCCGAATTTCCCAAGCGCGTCGCCGCGAACCTACGTAAAGACGCAGACCTATAACGGCACGATCAACCTCGACACCTTCTTCGGCGCGATCAAGTTCGTTGGCGGCTGGCGCAGGGTCAGCACGACGTCGCGTCTGGATCTCGATGGTTCGGCCGCGCCGATCCACACCACCACCGGCGACCAGACCCTGACCCAATATTCGGGCGAATTGCAGATTACGGGCCAGGCGTTCGACGACGCGATCGACTTCGCTGGCGGCGCTTTCTATTTCCATGAATCGGGCTTCGACACGTCTTCGTCGGTCACTCTGCCTTCATTCAATCCCAACACCCTGTTGTTCAGCGGCCAGTTGGACAATGACAGCATCGGCACTTATGCGCAGGCGACCTATCATTTCGACGATCGCTTGTCCTTCACTGGCGGCTTGCGCTATTCGGTCGATGACAAGGGCTTGACGACCCGCAATCAGAACCGATCGCGCATCACCGGCATTGCCGTTTGCCAGATACCGACCGCCAGCATAGGCAATGACTGCGCCCTGCGGGTCCGCGACGAATTTGACGGCGTTTCCTATCTCGCCAGCCTGGACTACAAGTTGAGCGACGATGTTCTGGTTTATCTCAAGACCAGCAAGGGCTTCCGGTCGGGCGGGCAGAATCTGCGCGCCAATTCGGTCGCGACGGCTATCTCGTTCCGACCCGAAGTCGCCTATGCCCATGAGGCGGGTATCAAGAGCGAATTGTTCGACCGTCGCCTGCGCGTCAATCTGGCGGGCTATTATTCCAATGTGGAGGATATTCAGCGCACAACGCTGATCGGCCTGCCCAACGGCACGACCCAGACGGTTCTGACCAATGCTGGCAAGATCCGCATCTGGGGGCTGGAGGGCGAATTCCTGATGCAATTGCCCGCCGGGTTCCAGATCGGCGGCACTGGCGCTTACACCAACGCCAAATATAAGGACTATCAGGAACTGCCCAGTCGCACCAATCTGACCGGCAGCCGCCTGACGGAGCGTGTGGAAGGCGTGCCGGAATGGACCTGGTCGCTGACCGGCAGCTACGAACATGCATTCAACTTCGGCCGGTTAAACCTGCGTACCGACTACAGCTGGAACTCTGCGATCAATCTGCAACCTTACACGCCCTTCCTGGGCGATCCGCAGGGCGTTACGATCGATCCCAACACTGGCAAGACCATCGCGCAGAACATCATCGACGCTACAACCTCGCCCAAGCAGGGTGTGCTGAGCGCGCGGGCATCGCTCACGCTGATGGACGACAAGCTGGAACTGGCGGTGTTCGGCCGCAATCTGACGAACAACCGCAAGGTGGTTCAGGCGCTCTATGTCGGCGGCATCGGCTATGTGTCTGGCGTGCATCGTGAACCTGTGACCTATGGCGGCACGATCACCTATCGCTTCGGCAATTGATGCGCGGGCAGGGTCGGCGGGTGCGTCCCGCCGACCCTTCTTCTTGTCGAAACGCCTCGCTTTTGTAATGAGCGTCCGGCCCTGCCCGATTGCGATATGCGCAACGGGACCGGCAAAGACGGGATGCTCGCGATGACCAATGATCTTGACCTGAATGAAGCGGTGGAACTGGGCGGCTCCGTCGTCTCGCGAACTGTGCGGCAATTGACCCAGTTCAGCCTCCAGGCGCAGGACGGCGATTATCTCGGCTCCGAAGCCGAACTGCTCGAACGCATGAGCATCAGCCGCCCGACGCTGCGTCAGGCGGCGAAGGTCGTGGAAAGCGATTGCCTTCTGTCGGTTCGGCGCGGCGTGAATGGCGGCTTCTACGCCACCCGGCCCAGCGCGCGCCATGTGGTCCAGTCTCCGGCCTTGTGGCTGCGTCTCCAGTCCGCAACGCTCGACCAAATGAACCGCGCGAGTATGCTCATCTACCCTACCGCAGGGGCGGAAGCGGCCAAATGCACCGATCCCAGATTGATCGCCGAGTTGACCGCGTTCCGCGCCGCGATCGACGAACGGGAAGCGCGGGGCGAAAGTCAGCGTGAAACGCTGGACGCCGAAATCGCCTTTTCCCAACTGATCGCGAATATGAGCGGCGATCCCGTGCTCACGCTGTTCATCGGCATCAGCTACACCTTCGGCCTGCTGGAGAGGGAGTATCGTTTCTATCGCCGGTCGCCGCAGCGGCGCCAGCGCTGGCTGTCGTTGCAACGCAGCTATTGCGACGCCATTTTGTCGGGCGACAGTGACATCGCCATGTTGATCGGCAAACGGCGGGGGCATCAGGTCGAAAGCTGGATTGCGGAGGACAAGGCGGCAGCGCAGCAGGAAGGCAGGGCCGCCGCCGCGAAAACAGAGGACAGGCATGATGGCGCAACTTGACTATATCGGTTTTGGCGGCGTGCGTCTTGCCGCGCAGAGCTATGGTCGGGACGATGATTTTGGCATCCTGTTGCTGCATGGCGGCGGCCAGACGCACACCGCATGGGACGCAGCTGCCCTGGCCCTGGCGCAGGCGGGACGCTATGTCATCAGCCTGGACCTGCGCGGCCATGGCGCAAGCGAGTGGCCGGGCGATGGCCGGTACGATCTCGACGCCTATATCGGCGACATCCGCGCTGTGCTGGCGACCTTGCCCGCCAGGCCCGTGATCGTTGCGGTGTCCCTTGGCGGCTGGATCGCCACGGCGGTGCTGGGCGAAAGCGAAACGCCGCTGGCGACTGGCCTCGTTTTGGTGGATTCTCCGCCCCGGATGGACCCGGCCGGATCGGGCCGGATGGGCGATTCATTGCGCCGCGCAGCGACGGCTAATGGCGGCCAGTGGGATCCGCGCATGTTGGACGGTTTCGACCTGTCTGCGGTCGAGGATCGGCTGATCGATGCGGCACGCCAGCTCAAGATGCCGACGCTCGTCGTCCGGGGCGAACGCAGCCCGCTCAGTACTCAGGAATCGATCGCGGAACTGGCGGCCTGCATTGCTGATGTGGAAGCGGTTGAGGTCGGCGATGCGGGGCATCTTGTCGCGGTGGATCAGGCCGACGCCTTCAACGCCCTGTTGCTCGATTTTCTGGAACGCCGGATTCCCCTGTCGCCGCCACAATATGTCGCCGGGTTCGATTCCCGCACGTTGCGCGATGCGCTGGGCTGCTTTGCGACTGGCGTGACCGTTGTCACCACGCTCGACCGCGATGGCAATCCCGTCGGTTTGACCGCCAATTCTTTCACGTCGGTGTCGCTCGATCCGCCGCTGCTGCTGGTTTGCCTCGCCAACGGCGCGGGCAGCCTGCCCGCCTTTCTTGCCGCGTCGCATTTCGTCGTCAACGTCCTCCATATCGGGCAGCAACCGGTGTCGGGGCGCTTTGCCAGCCGGACGGAGGATCGCTTCGGCCAGACCGATTGCGAAATCTGGGACAGCGGCGTTCCGGTGATCCGCCATTCGCTCGCCAGTTTCGAATGTGCCCGCGACACGGTGCATGATGCCGGCGACCACAAGATTCTGGTCGGTCGGGTCCAGCGGGTGCAGTTCGAACCGCATCGCGACCCGTTACTCTACTTCCGCGGTAAATATCGCCGCCTGCATTTCAGCTAAGCGGCGCGTCCTCAAACATATATCACTAGGTTTTATGGGTAGGTCATTTTTGGGGTGACAAGAGGTACCCATTTAGGCACAAGGTCAGGACAATAATCGTTGCCCGTGATTCATCGGGCAGGACGGAACCCGGACGGGCGCCTGCCCGGATCGGGAACCGGCATCGAAAGAGCAGGAACGGGATGACCTGGGTAAATCAGGATAAATGCGCGATCGTCGGGATTGGCGCGACGGACTATTATGTCCGTGGCAAAAGCTGGCCCCGCACCATCAACGACATGGCTGGCGAAGCCATTTTGAAAGCGTGCGAGGATGCAGGCATATCGGTTAACCAGATCGACGGCATCGCTTATTATTCCGGCGCCGGGGCGGGCTATCTCGACAAGTTCGATACTGCCACCCTGATGGAAACGCTGGGCATCCCCTATGTCGGCTTTTCCGCCACGCTGACCAGCGGCGGCGGCGGTTGCCCCGGCGCGATCGGCCTTGCGACCGCGGGCCTGATGAATCAGGATTGCACCTATACGGTCACGCTGATGGCGTTGCAGCAATTGCCCCAGCACCGGCTGGGCGTCGTGTTCGGCGCGTCCGCGCCCAACCCGGAAAACAGTTTCCTGCAACCCTCCGGCCTTGTCGGTCCCGGCCATCTGATGAGCGTGCTGGCGCGCCGCCACATGCACCTCTACGGCACCGATCCCGAAGCCTTCAAGGAAATCGTCCAGGGGACCCGTGACAATGCGGTGGACCGGCCCAAGGCGATCCGGCGCAAGCCGCTCTCGGACGAGGAATATTGGAACTCGCCCATGCTGGCGGACCCGCTGCGACGGCTGGATTTCTGTCTGGAAACCGACGGCGCGGTCGCGGTCATCACCACGACGATGGACCGGGCGAAGGATTGCCGTCACAAGCCTGCCGTAGTCCATGGCGTCGCCCATGGCGGCACGCGCGAATGGGGCCGGGCCTTCGCCTGGATGGGGATGCCTGATCCCGATTTCGCATCGTCGGGCCATAAATTCGTCGCCGACCGCATCTGGGACCAGACCGGCCTGACCGCCAGGGACATGGACGTTGCGCTGATCTACGACCATTTTTCGTCCATGGTGCTGATGCAGCTGGAAGATTATGGCTTTTGCGAAAAGGGGGAGGGCAGCGATTATGTCCTGTCCGGCAAAATCCGCTATGACAAGGCGACCGGCAAGGGCCTGAATGGCGGCGTGCCGGTCAACACCCACGGCGGCAATCTCAACGAAGCCTATATTATCGGCATGACCCACATCGTCGAGGGGGTGGAGCAGGTGCGCGGGACGACCGTCAATCAGGTCGCGGATTGCGAATTTGCCCTTGTGACCGGCGGCCCTGCGTCGCTCCCTGTTTCCGGTCTCGTACTGAGGAGAGCCTGATGAGCTACGGACCCGCGCGCGTCCTTCCGGGCGAAGGCATCAAGATCACGACCAATCCCGATACCGAAGCTTTTTGGGAAGCGGCGAAGGAAAAGCGCCTGACCGCCTGCCAGTGCGGCGATTGCGGGCATTTCCGTATGCCGCCTTCGCCCTATTGCCCCAAATGCCAGTCGACGCAGAAGGCCTGGCCCGACCTGCCGGGCACCGGCACGATCTTCAGCTACGCCATCTGCTCGAAAAATCCCGCGACGGGGGAGGATTATGTCTACGTCCCTGTGGTCGTCAGCCTGGATGGCACCGACGATGCGCGGCTCGTATCCAATCTGGGCGGGATAGACGCTGACGATGTCCGCATCGGGCAAAAGGTCCAGGTCGACTGGAACCCGATCGACGATGGCTGGATGCTGCCCATATTCAAGCCGGTGGAGGCCCTATGAGCGAGACCGAAGAAATGATCCGCCCCGCAACCGCGCATGGCCCCTTGCCCGACGATTTGCGCTATTTCGATCCGCAGATCGAAACGCTCCCGCGCGCCGAACTGGACCGGCTCCAGGAATTGCGTCTGCTCTCGATGCTGCAATATATCTATGACGGCAACGGGCTCATCCGCGAAGTCTGGGACGCTGCCGGGGTCAAGCCTTCGGACATCACGTCGCTCGCCGATTTTCGGGCCAGGGCACCCTTCATCGACAAGGATATGATCCGCGACTATCGCGACCGCAACGATGATCCGTGCGGCGGGCTGCGCATCGCCGATTATCGCGACATTCCCCATGTCGGCTTCACGTCGGGCACCACGGGTGATCCGACGCCGGTGCCCAATGGCAAGGGCAGTCCGACCGAAGCGGAAATCCTCCGCGAATTTTGGCAGATCGGCGCGCGCGGCGGCGACTATGTCACCTATATGATGTTCACCTTCCGCAGCGGCATCAGCCGTGCCTCCTTCCTGAACGAGGCGGGTTTTACCCCTATATTGTCGCCGCATGACCCTGCCATGCTGCCACAGATGATCGACGCGATCGAAACCTATCGCCCGACCATCCTCTACATGCTCTCCACCCCGATGATGATCGGGCTGGAAAAATATTTCGAGACGAGCGGCAAGGATCCGCGCGACGTTTTCCGTTCCGTCAAGGGCGGGGTGTTCGGCGGCGAACCCATGAGTCCGCGTTTCCAGAAACTCGCCAAGGATTGGGGGATCGAGATTTTCGATTACACCTCGCTGGGCGATGTGACCGGGGCGATGGAATGTCGCGCGCACAACGGCTTCCATGCGTGGGAAGATTTGGCGCTGGTCGAAAATCTCGACCCCGACGGCAATCCCGTGCCCGATGGCGAAATGGGCGAACTGGTCGTGACCGCGCTCACGGATCCCTGGGCGCCGCTGGTCCGCTTCCGCACGGCCGATCTGGTCAAGTTCGACCGCACGCCATGCAGTTGCGGCCGCACCCATCTGCGTTTCTGGACGCTGGGCCGTGCAGGCGACCAGACCTTTATTCAGGGCACGCCCGTCCTGCCGCGCGACATCCAGGCGATCGTCGAACTGTTCCCCGAAACCAAGTCTGCCCTGTTCCAGATCATCCGGCCCCAGGCGCAGATGGACGTGCTGCGCCTTCGGGTGGGCTATGACGGACTGACCGACAGCCCCGACGCACTCGCCGCGCGGATCGCCAGCAAGGTGACCGACATGCTGGGCGTGCCGTCCGCCATCGAACTGGTCCCGGCGGAAGACCTGCTGAAACTTGGCCCACCCCAGAAAATTCCGAGGGTAACGAAGTCATGAGCGCCACCATGTCGATGATCCGCCCCAGCGCGATTGCGCAATTTGACGACAATGGCACCACCCGCCTGCTGCCGATCAGCGAACGGGAAGTCAGTCGGACCGCGTCCTTCTTTCGCCGCGTATTGGCGAGCGACTGGGATTTGCGCGGTCGCTTCGCGCTGATCCTGGGGACGCAGGCCGACGCCTATTTCCTCTCCGCATTCGAACGCGCCTTGCAGGAACGCGGTGTGACCGTGTGCAATTCGGAAGCGAACAGTTGGGACGGCGCGCGGTCTGAAGCGACGATCCGCCGGTTCGACGTGGCGATCGTCGCGGTGGTGACGCCTACCGTGCTCGACGCCATCCGCAATGCGGGCCATGATGCCAAGACGTTGTTCCAAGGCAAGATCGTCTGGGCGTCGGGCGCTGCCTATGATGTGCTGGACGGCGCCGAGGGTATTGATCTGCGCCGCTGGATACCGCTTGGCCCCGCTTTCGCGATCGAGGGGCGGCACCGGGGCGGCGCGCATTATGACGGGCGCGAATGGCTGATCGAGCCGGTGGGCGACACGCTCTATGTCTCCAGCCGGCTCGATCGCGCCATGCCCTTCGACCGGCTGCCGGTCGCGCTTGCGGCGCGGATCAATACGGATCCCTGTCCCGGCGGCGCGCTGGGACCGCGCCTCGTCCTTTGATCCGCTTCGACGGCTTTGGCGGCGTTGCCCTGGCGGCGGATGTGGCAGGACCGGCCAACGGCGCCAGCGTCCTCTTCCTCCACGGCGGTGGCCAGACACGGCATAGCTGGGGGAGCGCGCTCGCTGAGGCGGCGGCACGCGGCTTTCGCGCGATCACGCTCGACCTGCGCGGCCATGGCGATAGCGACTGGGCGCCCGACGGCGATTATCGCATCGACGCTCATGTCGGCGACATTCGCGCCGTCGTCGCGACGCTGCCCGACTCGCCGGTTCTGGTCGGCGCGTCGCTGGGCGGCCTCGCTTCCCTGCTGGCCACCGGCGAAAGCGCGGCGCCGATCGCGCGCGGCCTGGTGCTGGTCGATGTCGTGCCCCAGATCGAAATGGAGGGCGCGCAGGAGATCCGCGCCTTCATGACCGGAAATGCGAACGGCTTTGCCACCGTGGAGGCCGCCGCCGATGCCGTCGCCGCCTATCTGCCCCATCGCACCCGGCCATCCAGCAGCGCGGGCCTGATGAAAAATCTGCGGCGGCGCGACGATGGCCGCCTGCATTGGCATTGGGATCCCGCGATGCTGGGCGATCTCAAGGGGCTGGACCCGACCGCGCGCGAAGCCCGTTTCACCCGCGCCGCGATGCAGGTGCGCGTGCCCACCCTGCTGATCCGCGGCGGCATGAGCCGCATCGTCAGCATGGACGGGGTCGCCGCCTTCCGCCGCGCCATGCCCCATAGCGAATTCATCAACATCGAGCAGGCGGACCATATGGTCGCGGGGGATGCGAATGACGCCTTCAACGCGCCGCTGCTCGATTTTCTGGACCGGAGCCGATGACGAACCACGCTGATCTCGACCCCTATATCGCCGTCCACCATTATGGCCTTGGCGACCTGCTGCATGAACAGGCGCGCAGCCGCCCGCATATGATCGCTGCGATCGATGGCGAACATCGCTTCACCTACGCGCAGTTTGACGAGCGGGTGAACCGCCTTGCCGGCGTCCTGCGCGCGCGGGGCGTCGGCCATGGCGACCGCGTCCTGTGGCTGGGTCAGAATAGTATGCGCGTGATGGAGGCATTGCTGGCCTCCGCCCGTGTCGGCGCCATCTTCTGCCCGGCCAACTGGCGCGCGTCCGTGCCCGAAATCGCGGCGATGCTGGACGATTTCGATCCCAAGGTCACCTTCTGGCAGCATGAGGAGATCGGCGCAGGCAATCGTGAGGCGCGGGGCGGTTGGAAACCTGACAGTCACTGGATCTGCCATGACGGTTGCGATGGGGAGGACAGCTATGAAGCGCTGCTCGCCGCTGCCGATCCCGAAAGCGAATTTGCCCCGGTCGACACCGGCACGCCGCTGCTCGCCATCTACACCGCGGCCTTTTCCGGGCGGCCCGGCGCGGCGCTGCTCAGCCATGAATCGCTCCTCATCATGGCCTGGCTCGCGCTCCAGTCGCAAAAGATCGACGAACATTCGGGCTATCTCGTGTCCGGCCCGATGTTCCATATCGGCGTTCTCATGGGCACGCTGGGCACCTTCCTGGCGGGCGGGCGCAATGCTTTCGTCCCCCGTGTCGAGGCTGAAAACCTGCTGCGCATGATAGAGGCGGAACGGCTGACCCACGCCTTCGTCCCCCAGCCCACCGTCGTGCAGATGCGCGAAGTGAACAAGGATGGTGCCTATGACGTGACCAGCCTGTTCGCCGACAACCAGATGTCGGACTGGAAAATTCCCATGGTCATGCCGGTCGACGCGCCGGCGATTCAAAAAATGGGCGGCTATGGCCAGACCGAAATTGGCGGCCTGACGTCGGTATTGTGGATGGGCGGGCAGGGTGCCGGGCGCGCGGTGCCCTTCGTCGCGTTCAAAATCGGCGACGAGGACGGCAATGAGGTGCCACGCGGCCAGACCGGCGAAATCTTTGCGCGCGGCCCGATCGTCATGTGCGGCTACTGGAACCGGCCGGAGGAAAATGCCCGCCGCGTCGTCAATGGCTGGCACCGCACCAATGACCTTGGCAAACGGCTGGAGGATGGCAGCCTTGTCTTCGTCGGTCCCAAGACGACGATGATAAAGACCGGTATCGAAAACGTCTATCCTGCCGAGGTGGAGGCGTGCCTGCGCCAGCATCCCGCCGTTGCCGACGTGTGTGTCATCGGCGTGCCCGATCCCAAATGGGATCAGAACGTCAAGGCGGTCGTCATCGCCAGGGACGGCGTAGCGGTCGACGCCACGGCGCTGATCGACCATTGTCGCGATCGCATGGCGTCCTACAAAAAGCCCAAGATCATCGACTTCGTCGCCACGCTGCCGCGCAATGCCCATGGCTTTGTCGATCGCGCGGCGGTGGATGCGGCCTTTGGCGGCGGCGGTTATCCCAGCGTGGGGTGATCCGCTCCATCCTGCGTCAATCCGCCGCGACCCCGGCGTTGCGGCGCAGGGCGAAGGCCAGCAGGATCGCGATGATGCACAGCGACACGATCACCCCCATGGTCAGGAAAAAGGCGCCGGTGGTGGGGTAACTCGCCCCGCCGCCCGGCGCCCCGACCGTACTGGTCGCCAGCAGCACCGACACCATCTGCGCGCCGACGCCCAGAAAGGCCTGGCGCATCATTGTCATCATGCCGGCCGCCTCGCTGGTGCGTTCTGGCCGCATCGCCCCGGCCAATATGGTCGGACCGACCACGAACTGCATCGTCGGTCAGCGCGTCGCGCGGCATAGATCATCGCGGTTTCAAACGATCCGGCGATCTCTGCAACCCACAGCGCTCCGACGATCGCTGCTGTCGATCCATTTCTCATCCGGCTTCTCTCGTGCGATGCACCCGAAATAGCTGGCGATATGTCATCTTTTTATTGCTATAGCGAAACCGGCATCGCTGAGATAGTGATATCATACCTAGTTAGCGATGATGGTATAAATATGAGGAGGCGGACAGCGTGAACATTCCCGTAAATCATATCGTGGTGGAACCGCCGCCGTTTGAATCGCCGCCCTTTACGCCCGATTGCTTCGCTGGCCAGACCGTCGTCGTGACTGGCGGCGGGTCCGGCATGGGATTGGCGATGGCGACCGCATTCGGGCAGGGCGGGGCAAAGGTCGCGCTGCTGGGCCGGACCGCCGAAACGCTCGAAAAGGGCGTGGCGACCTTGACCGATCTGGGCATCGTCGCGCTGGGCATCCAGGGCGACGTGCGCAATCCCGAAGCGATCGCATCCGCCTTCGACATGGCCGAACGGGAATTGGGGCCGGTTACGCTGCTCGCCAACAATGCCGGTGGCAATTATCCGGTGCTGGCCGAAGCCATGTCGCCGGGCCAATGGCGCTCGATCACCCGCATCGCGATCGACGGCACCTTCTTCGTCTCGGCCGAATTTGCCCGCCGTCGCATCGCGGCGGGCGGTGGCGGGGCGATCGTCAACAATTCGGCGCAATATGTCTGGTCGGGTTTTCCCGGTGACGCCCATTCGGCCGCCGCCAAGGCGGCGATCGTCACCATGACCGTCGGCCATGCCGCCGACTGGAAGCCTCATGCCATCCGCGTCAATTGCGTGGCGGCGGGCTTCTTCCCGCACGAACGCTCCAATGCGGCGGATGACGCGGAAGCCATCGCACGCCTTGGCGCCATGTTCCCGTTGGGCCGGGTCGGTCGCATCCGCGAATTTGGCTGGGTTTCTGCTTTTCTCTGTTCACATTACGCATCCGGGGTGACGGGCGAAACTTTGGTCATCGACGGCGGCGACCGGTTGCGTCGTCAGTTGATGAGCCCCGCCTTCGTGCCGCCACGCGAACGCGAATCCATTTGGGGAGTAGCGCCATGACGACATTGCCCACTTTGCTCAACGGGCGCCATGCCATGGTCGCAGGGGTCGGCGACGCCGCTGATCATGTCGCGACCGCGCTGGCGGCGCTTGGCGCCAGGATCACCCGGATTACGCCACCTTCCGTCGATGCCGACATCATCGCCGCCGCCTTTGCGGACGCGCAATCGCAACAGGGGCAACCTGTCGATCTACTCGTCCATGGTGGCGCGCCGCTGGGTGTCGGGAACGCGGAAACGGTATCGCTCGACGTCTGGCGGAAAGGCTTTTCGGCTGACATTGACGGGCGCTTTCTCTATGCGTCCGCTTTTGCGCGCAGCCGTATCGCGGCGCATGATCGCGGCGCCATCCTGTTCCTGCTGCCGTCGCCCCGCATTACGGGGGGCCGTACGGCACAACTAAGCGCCCATGGCGCGCTCGACAATCTGGTCAAGTCGCTGGCGGTGGAATGGGGCCGCGATGGCATCAGGACCAATGCGATCGCCAGCCATGTCGTAGACGGGTTCGCCCAGGCGACGGAGGCCGCGCGCGCGTCGCTGGGTCATCTGGCCGGCTATATCCTCAGCGATCATGGCGCCTATATCAGCGGTATGGTGATGGGCATCGATGAACTGCCATCCTGACGGGAGGGCGCCCTTGCCGTCCGGCGAATGCCCAACGCGCGGATGCGGAGGACCGACCAAATTCGGTCTCTGCGTGGATTTGCTCATGACGCTGTCGCCCTGAATGCTCATGCCGGACGCTATTGTAAAAAATGCTTCCAAAGTTGGATTTCATCTGCTTCATATTGCCGGATGAAAGGGTCTATTCATATCCTATCGATGGTTCGTCGCCCCGCAAGAAGCCCCGGACCATAGCGTAAAAGGCGACTTAAGGTGACATTTCCAATCGCGCTATGCGGTGTCTTTGTCACTTTAACGTAATTGGCCGCCGGCGCGTCAATGGGGACCTGCTGGCAGCCTGGTTCAGAAACCGCCGAACTTGAACGTCGCAGCGACGCCATAGGTAGCCGGGTCGTTACGCTTGCCCATCGCTGCGAACAACGGTGCGCCGAACAGCAGGCCGGCGATATCGACTCGGCGATTGAGGATGTTGCGGCCAAAGAGGGCAACCTCGATGGTTTCGTCGGCGAAGGACACGCCAGCGCGGCCGTTCAATTCGCCGCCCGCCGGACGGGTCAGCGCTTTGGCGACGGCGTTCGTGATGTTGTCGGTCAGGGCATCGCCAGTCTGGAGAGTACGGTAAGCATAGAGGGCGGTATCGTCCTGCCAGGCATAATCGAGATGCGCGCGGACGGTGCTGGACCCGATAGACTTTCCGTAGTCACCCGCGATGCTGAACGTCCATTCAGGAACATTTGGAACATCTCGTCGTGGCGGTCGCCGCCGGCGTCGGCAAATTCCAGATATTTCCCGTTGGACAGCGCCGCCGTGCCCGAAAAGGTAAGGCCTTCGAACAAACGCGGATTGCTGCCTGAGCGCATTGGTCCGGACAGTGATGTAGGATTTCATGGTATTCTTCTCTCTCATAACTGACCACATATCAGTTTTGGAGTTTGCAGCTAGTTTGCTTAGTTGCACGTCTCGGTCAACAGGGTTGTAAGCAACTGGCGGGCTGTCGTTTTGACGCGACTTTTCCTAAGCAAGTTCAGTAAATGCCAGTCTGGGGCTTCAAAGGGGCTGGGATGAGGCGAGATTGGCATTGCGCGCTTGACATAGTTACCTTAGTTGGAGAGGTGGATTGAGCAGCGATAACGCACGCAAGGAGCGACGATGAACTTCGACCTGTCCGACGAACAAAAAATGCTCGCGGAGCAGGCGCGGGGGTTGCTTGGCGAGCGGTCATCATCCGACCGGCTACGCGAACTGATCGACGCGAAGGCGGAGTGGGACGAGCCTTTATGGCGCGAAATCGCCGATATGGGCTTTCTTGGCGTGACTGTACCGGAAGAATTTGGCGGCCTGGGCATGACTGAACTTGATCTGGGGGTCATCAGCGAAGAACTGGGCCGGGCTAACACGGCGCTCCCCTTTTTTTCCTCCATTGTCCTGGTCGTAGACGCCATCAACATGGCGGGCTCGGACGCGCAGAAAAGCTATTGGCTACCCAAGCTCGTCAGCGGTGAGGCGATTGGCGTATTCGCTTACGCCGAAGGTCCGGCAGGCTGGACCGGCGACGCGATCAAGGCGCGGGTGGAAGACGGCGCATTGTCGGGCACGAAAACGCCCGTGGCCGATGGCGGCGTGGCCACGTTGGCGGTCGTTCTCGCCAAGTCGGCGGGCAAGCCCGTTCTGGCGTTGGTCGACCTTGCTCAGCCGGGCGTCACACGGACACGCCTCGATAGTTTTGATGAACTGCGCGCCCATTATACGCTTCAGTTCGATGCCATTTCTGCTGAACTGCTGGAGGCGCTGCCGGCGGAGCGCGTCCTCGATCAACTGTTCGATCGTGCCGCAGTTCAGGCCGCGTTCGAGGCCGTCGGCGGCGCTGATGCCTGCCTGTTCATGGCGCGCGACTATGCGATGGAGCGCCAGATTTTTGGACGGCCACTGTCCAGTTATCAGGCAATCAAACACAAATTGGCCGACATCGCCGTCGGTGTCGAGCTGGCGCGGTCGAACGCTTATTTCGGCGCATGGGCGGCGCTTAACGATCCTGAAGCGTTGCCTGTTGCCGCCGCCTCGGCCCGATTGACGGCGATCGATGCATTCGAAAATGCGGCGCGGGAGAATATTCAGGTCCATGGCGGCATCGGCTACACGTTCGAGGCCAATTGCCATTTCTATTATCGACGCGAGCGGACGCTGGCGCTCAGCCTGGGCGGGAGAGAGCCTTGGGCGGACCGGCTCATCAGGCATCTTCCCGGATCGCAGTTCAAGGCGGAGACGGTATAATGGATTTCAATGATACGCCCGAAGAAGCCAGCTTCCGCAAGGAGGTCCGTGATTGGCTCGCGGCCAATGCGCCAGCTTTCGAAGTGCCCGAAGGCATATCGGAAGCCGAAGAGGTAGCTCTGGGCAAGGCTTGGCAAAAGCGTCTATCCGAAGGAGGTTACGCTGGTATCCTGTTGCCTCAGCAATATGGCGGCCGTGGTGCGACCATCGCTGAAGCCACCGTGTTCGGCGAAGAGGAAAGCAAATATCGCCTAGCCAAGGAGGCCTATATCGGCATTGGCCTGGGCATGGCGCTGCCGGTGATCTTCAAGCATGGTACGCCGGAACAGATCGAGAAGTTCGCCGGCCCCACTTTGCGGGGTGAAATGACCTGGTGCCAGCTCTTTTCGGAGCCTTCGGCCGGGTCTGACCTCGCTGCCGTGCGAACCCGCGCGATCAAGGATGGAGCGGACTATATCGTCAACGGCCAGAAGGTCTGGTCGAGTTGGGCGCATCATTCGGACTGGGGAATATTGATCGTTCGCACCGATCCGACCCTGCCCAAGCATAAGGGTTTGACCTTCTTTGTCTTGGATATGAAAACGCCCGGTATCGATGTCCGGCCGATCCGTCAGATATCGGGCGCCAGCGACTTCAACGAAACTTTCCTGACCGACGTCCGCATCCCTGAATCCTGCCGCATCGGCGCGGAAGGCGAAGGTTGGGCCTGCGCAATGACCGTGCTGATGGGTGAACGTCTCAATCAGGGTAGTGAAGGCAAAGGTGGGGGCATAGGCGCATTGATCCAATATGCGATGGACACGCCGCGAAAGGGGGGCAGCGCGCTTGATTCCTCAGCGATCCGCGGCGCGCTGGCCTCTGCCTATGCGGAAGAGCAGGCCGAACGCTATTTCCAGGCGCGACTGCGTACGATGGTTTCGCGTGGCGAAAATCCGGGCGCCCTCGCCTCTATGGTGAAACTTGCCTATACGAATCGCTATCAAAAGACGTCCGGCCTCGCTCTCGAAATGCGTGGCCTGTCAGGGCTGGTCGCGGAAGAGGGCGGTGAAACCGCGCGAATCCAAGGTGACTATATCTGGTCGACCGCGTTGCGCGTCGCAGGCGGCGCGGACGAGGTGCTGCGCAATCAGATTTCCGAACGAGTCCTGGGAATGCCGGGTGAGATGCGCGCCGACAAGAACGTGCCTTTCGATCAGCTTTAGCGCCTGAGACGTGATCCTTCTCTCGACTTGCACTGTCGGAGTTATATCTATAACCTAGTTACATAAGATGGCGGACATCATCTAGATGTGATTCCGCCGGGATATTCCGGGGGTTTGCAATGTCCGTTTTTTCCGACCTTCTCAATGGCGTGTTGACGATAGACCCGTCAGCGGACGTCATCGATTATCAGGGCAGATGGTATAGCTGGCGGGAGTTGGGCGATACCATCAGTGCGATCCGGTCGTTGCTTGCCACCCTGGGTCTGGGTCAGGACGCGCGCGTGGGTGTGATGGTGAAGAACCGTCCGTCGCCCTTCGCCGCCGTGCTCACGGCAGTGGCCGACGGCATGACCATGGTGTCGATCAATCCGCTGCTACCCGACGACCGGCTAATCAAGGATCTGGACGGGCTGGACCTCCCCGTCGTCATCGCGGAGCAGGCGGATCTCGACCGTCCGGGCATATTGGAAGTGCTCAAGGCCGCCGGAACGGCCGTCATCGAACTGCCCGGTATATTGGATGGCGCATATTTCCGTCCCGGCTATGAACATTTTGGCGACACTGTGAAGGTGACCGAGCCGGGCATCATCGTCGAAATGCTGACCAGCGGTACAACCGGCAAGCCCAAGCGGGTTCCGCTCCAGCGCGCCGCTTTCGACCAGAGTTTCGAAGGTGCGCTCAGCTACGAAAAGGATCGCAAGCCTGGCGAAGCAGCGATCCTGCGGCCCGGTATCACCATCCTGTCCAACCCGATGACCCATATCGGCGGGCTGTGGGGCGCGCTGACCTGTATCGCGGGCGGCCGCAAGGCTTGCCTGCTGGAAAAATTCTCGGTCGCCAGTTGGCACGATGCGATCAAGCGCCACAAGCCCAAGGTTGCGGGCGCGGTCCCCGCCGGCCTGCGCATGATCCTCGACGCCAATATCCCCAAGGAGGATCTGGCCAGCCTGGTCGCGATCCGCACGGGCGCGGCTCCGCTCGATTTTGAAGTCACCAGGGAGTTTATGGAGCGCTATAACCTGCCTGTGCTGCAAAATTACGGCGCTACCGAATTTTCCGGCGCCGTGGCCGGATGGGCGCTCAAGGATTTTCATCAGTTCTGGCAAGCCAAGCCCGGCAGCGTCGGCCGTTTCCAACCCGGCGTGAAAGGGCGGGTTGTCGATGCTGAAACGGGCGATGAGAAGCCGGTCGGCGATGAAGGCGTGCTGGAGATGAAGGCCGCGCAATTCGGCCTCGGCGACGTCTGGCTGCGCACTACCGACCGGGCGATCATCGATGCGGACGGCTTTTTGTTCATCAAGGGACGGGCTGATCTCGCCATCATTCGCGGCGGGTTCAAGGTGCACCCCGACGACATCAACAAGACCTACGAATTGCATCCCGCGATCCGCGAAGCGGTGACGGTGGGGATCGAGGATCGTCGTCTGGGCGCGGTCCCGATGACGGCGATCATGCTTAAGGAAGGCGCTGTCACGCCGTCCGAAACGGAACTCAAGGAATATGGCCGGGAGCATCTGATGCCATATCAAGTGCCGGTGAAATTCCTGATCGTCGATGATGTGCCGCGCACCCCGTCGATGAAACCCGCGCTGCCGCAGGTGCGCGACCTCTTTAAGTCCGACGCCGCCGACGCGGCCTGAACCATCTGAATATTGGGAAAGAGACTGACATGGCGACCAAATCACCCGACGACATCAAGCAAAGCGACGAATGGAAGAAGGCGGTCGATTATGCGATCACCGACAATGACATCGAACGGCAGGAAAAGCTGCTGGGCTATATGCAGGCGGCCAAGACGCGCGAATATATCCAGACCGCGACCACCGACAATATCCGCAATTTCGCCCATGGCACGGGTGACGACAATCCGCTGTTCTGCGACCCCGAATATGCCCGCGGCACACGCTGGGGCAGCGTGATCGCGCCTGGCATGATGGTGGGCCAGATCAACGCCCCGATGTTGGGCGATGCACCCGGCGACGACATCAAGGCGCTGCGCAAAAGCCTGTGGAAGGGCGTCCATGTGTTCGTGTCGGGATCGACATGGGACTGGTATCGCCCGGTATTCCCAGGCGACACCATCTACAGCTATAATGGCGACGAAACGTCGGAAGTGAAGACGTCCGAATTTTCCGGCCGCTCCGTCATCACGGTGCGCAAGGATGTGAAGATCAACCAGCGCGGCGAGGTGGTCGCCGTCTACCGCATTCTGCGCGTGCTGACCGAACGCAAGACCGCCGCGAAAAAGGGCAAATATAGCGCCCTGGAACCGGCGACCTATACCGACGAGGACATTGCCAAGGTCGATGAAGTTTATGCGGCCGAGATGGTGCGCGGCGCGGAAACGCGCCATTTCGATGACGTGCAGGTCGGCGATAGCCTGGGCAAGATGGCCAAGGGGCCGCTCACGGTGACGGACGTCATCGTCTATCATGCCGGGGGCTATGGCTTTGTCCCCTATGCGCCCACGGTCGGTCGCCTGGCGCACAAGAACCGCAAGCGCATCCCGGCCTTCTACGTGAAGAACGAATATGGCGTGCCCGACGTGGCGCAACGTCTGCACTGGGACCCGGTCTGGGCGCAGGCGATCGGCAACCCTATGGCCTATGACTATGGCGTCATGCGCGAAAGCTATCTGTGGCATTATCTCAATGACTGGGCCGGCGACGATGGCATCATTACCCATGTCCATGACGAAATCCGCAAGTTCAACTATATGGGCGACGTCCAGACGATCACCGGCGAAGTGACCGGTAAGCGTGAGGATGGCGGCCAGAATCTTGTCGATGTGAAGGTCATATTCACCAACCAGCGCGGCGATGAAACGGTGCGGGCCACAGCCACCATCGCGCTTCCCAAAAAGGGCGGCATTGCCATGTATCCACAAGTGCCGCGCGACCTGGCCGAAGAAGCGGCCAAGATGATGCAGCGCCACTGGGAACTATCCAGGAAGGGATGAAATGACCTTTCAGACCATCCAGGTCGAAGCCCGCGGCCCGGTCGAGATAGTCACGCTCGACCGGCCCGATGCGCTCAACGCCCTTTCCGAACAGATGGTCGCCGAACTGGGCGATTATGTGTATGCGCTCAAAAATCGGAGCGACGTGCGTGTGGTCATCTTGCGCGGCGCAGGGCGGGCCTTTTGCGCCGGTCTCGACATCAAGGAAAACCGCGTCGAAACCAACGAAACGCGCTTTCAGCGGAGTTGGCGGGGACAGACGCAGTTGGGCGACTTGCTCAAGGCGATCCGACTTGCGCCGCAACCTTTCATCGCGCTGGGGCATGGATCGGCCTGCGGCGGCGGATTTTCGTTGATGCTTGCCGCAGACGTGCGCATTGGCACCCCTGACCTGCGGATGAACGCGGCCTATATCAAGATCGGCCTTGGCGGCGCGGACATCGGTTCCAGCTATTTTCTGCCACGCCTCGTCGGCGCCAGCCTGGCGGCGGAACTGCTGCTGACTGGCCGCTTCATTCACGCCGACCGCGCCTTGCGGCTAGGTTTGCTCAGCGATGTGGTCGCGCCGGAAAGGCTGCTCGACACCGGCCTGGCTTTGGCCGATGAAATGCTTGCCAATTCGCCCTATGGCCTGGCCCTGACGAAACAGGCGCTCAACATGAATATCGACGCGCCCTCGATCGAATCCGCCTTTGCGATCGAGGATCGGCAACAGGTTATGCTTGCCGGTACAGAGGACCATCTGGAAGCGATGACCGCCTTTGTCGAAAAGCGCGCGCCACAATATCTGGGGCGTTGACAGCGCCCGACTTTCGATCTGGAGATCATCATGCTCGACACTGCCGCCCGTTTCGCCTTCAACGACGATCATGCGATGTTTCGCGACACCGTGCGTCAGGTCTTTGCCAAGGAACTGATCCCCAATCTCGACAAGTTCGAGGATGAAGGCATTGTGAGCCGTGATTTCTGGCGCGCTTGCGGCGACGCTGGTATGTTGTGCCCGACGGTGAAGGAGGAGCATGGCGGCCTTGGGCTGGACTTCGGCTTCAACGTCGTCATCGCCGAAGAACTGGCCTATGCCGGATCGTCAGCGGGCATCACGCTGCAAAATGACATCACCGCTGAATATATAGAAGTCTATGGCTCGCCAGAGCAGCACGAGAAATATCTGCCCAAAATGGTCAGCGGCGAATGTATCACTGCAATCGCGATGACGGAGCCGGGCACCGGGTCGGACCTTCAGGGCATCCGCACGACCGCGAAGAAGGATGGCAATCATTATGTCATCAACGGATCGAAAACCTATATCACGAACGGCCAGAATGCCGATGTCGTCATCGTCGCGGCCAAGACCGCGCCTGAATTGGGGGCAAAGGGCGTCTCGCTGATCCTGGTTGACGCCGATGTCGCCGGTTTCAAGCGCGGTCGCAATCTCGACAAGATTGGCCAACATTCGGCGGACACGTCGGAACTGTTTTTCGAAGATGTGCGCGTTCCCATCACCAATTGCCTGGGTCAGGAAGGGCAGGGCTTCATCTATCTGATGAGCCAGCTGCCGCAGGAACGCCTCTCCATCGCCGTGTCCGCCCAGGCGGCGGCCCAGCGCGCGTTCGACGAAGCGGTCAGCTTCACCAAGGAAAGGCAGGCGTTCGGCCAGGCGGTGTTCCAGTTCCAGAACACCAAATTCACGCTGGCCGACATGAAAAGCCAGTTGCAGGTCGGCTGGGCGCATCTCGACTGGGCGATCAAGCGGCATCTGGTCGGCGCGCTCACGACCGCGGAAGCCTCTGCCGCAAAGCAGTGGCATACCGACATGCAGGGCCGCGTGATCGACATGGCGCTGCAACTGCATGGCGGCGCGGGTTACATGAACGAATATATGGTGGCCCGCCTGTGGCGTGACGCGCGCGTGACGCGCATCTTTGGCGGCACCAATGAAATCATGAAGGAAGTGGTGAGCCGCTCCCTTTAATAGCGGGGGAACGCTATGTCGAAGCAGCGCGTCGTCATGACGGTGACGGACGGTGTGGCGGACGTCCGCTTCAACCGGCCTGACAAGCTGAACGCCTTGGACGAGGCGCAGTTTCACGCAGTCGCCGCGATCATTGCCCAGATCGGGGCGCGGCGCGATATTCGTTGTGTCGTCCTGTCGGGGGAGGGGCGGGCGTTCAGCGTCGGCGTCGATCTCGACAGTCTGGCCCACGCCCCTGCGCTGCGTAACCTGATGCCACGCACCCATGGCATCGCCAATCTGTTCCAGCAGGCGGCATGGGGCTGGCGCACGTTGCCGGTGCCGGTGATCGCCGCAGTGCATGGATATGCTCTGGGTGCCGGGTGTCAGATCATGTTAGGCGCGGACATCCGCTTCTGCGCGCCGGACACGGACATTTCTGTCATGGAGATGCGCTGGGGCCTGGTGCCCGACGTCGCTGGGATGGCGCTTCTGCGCGGGCTGGTTCGGCAGGACCATCTGCGTGAAATCATATTCACCGGTCGCCGCTACAAGGGCGCGGAGGCGGAAAAGATCGGGCTGGTCACGCATCTCGCCGCCGATCCCCATGCCGAAGCGATAGCGATGGCGAATGAGATTGCCGCTTCAAGCCCCGATGCCATGCGCGCGGCCAAGCGATTGCTCAACCTTCCCTGGGAAACAACTCAGGCGGACATGCTGCTCGCTGAATCGCGAGAACAGGAAGTGCTGCTGGCGTCCGACCATCATGCGGAGGCGGTCGATGCGGGTCGAAACAAACGCGCGGCGGTCTTTAGGGACTAGGCGGGCTATTGGCCAGCAGGCCGCACAATGCGGCGATCAGCGCCAATGGCTGTTCGATCATGACATGATGGTTGCAGGCGGGAATGGCGACGGGCGTCCCGGCATGGGGCGCGATCATGAGCGCAAGGGCGACTCGCTCGGCCGTCATCACATCGCTCTGTGCGCCGTAGATGATGTCCGTCGGCACCTGCAACCCGCACAGGTCGTTGCGATAATGTTCGTCGTTGAACGAGGCGGCGGCTGCAAAATCGAATTTCCAGCTCCATCCGGCGTCGGTTTCCGACGCGGCATGACGCGCATGGTCCCACCATCGCGCATGTGCCCGAAATCCATGCACCAGCACCAGGCTTGGCAGCGATGTCGAGTCCATATTCCATCCGCGACAGGCAATCCGTGCGCCTTCCACTTCGACTTGGAACGTCTGCGGTGAATATGCCCATTGCAGCGCCAGCTAATCGTCCAGAATTGCGTCACACGACATGGGAAAAGCCTCCATTCTGCCCGGCATCACCATGGCCGCCGTGCGCCATGAGTATCTGATGCTATACAACCTAGTAAACTTGGTTCATAGTCAAATGGCGTTGTGTGTCAAACCAGCTTTGCACAGGGCGAAGGAGCGCCCGCTTCCCGCAAACGGCAAGGCTGAACTGGAGAGCGAAACAAAGCATGGCCTACGAAACTATCCTGTACGACATTGTAGATGATGTGGCCGTCATCAAGATGAACCAGCCCCAGACGCTCAATGCGATGACTATGAAAATGGGCGAGGAATTGCTGGACGCGGTATCGCGCGCCGCAAAGGACGCGCGCGCCATGCTCGTCGGATCGGTGGGGCGGGGTTTCTGTTCGGGCGCCAATCTGGCGGATGGGGGCATCGATCTGACCGATCCCAATCGGGACATGGGCGGCAATCTCGACGGCATTTTCAACCCGATCATCTATCAGATGCGGGCCGCTGAAATTCCGGTCGTCACGGCGGTCAAGGGGCCGGCCGCGGGGGTCGGCTGCGGCATTGCGCTCGCGGGCGACATGATCGTCGCGGGTGAAAACGCGATCTTTTTCCAGGCATTCAGCAAGGTCGGGCTGGCCCCCGATGGCGGCTCCTCCTACCTGCTGGTCAAGGCGATCGGCCGTCCGCGTGCAATGGAAATGATGCTGCTCGGCCCCAAGCTGAAGGCGTCACAGGCCCTGGAATGGGGCATGATAAACCGCGTAGTGGCCGACGACGAAGTCGATGATCGGGCACTGGACCTGGCAAAGGAACTGGCGCGCGGCCCCCGTTCGCTTGGCATCATCAAGCGCGTGGCCTGGGCCGCGCTGGACGTCTCCTTCGAAACGGCCTTGTCGAACGAGCGTGTTGCGCAGCGCGAAGCTGGGCGGACCGATGATTTCAGCGAGGGCGTCGCGGCATTCCGCGACAAGCGTCCTGCGCAGTTCAAGGGACGGTAGGACGATGGCGGCTGCTTCGTTTTTTGACCTGTCGGACAAGGTCGCAATCGTCACCGGCGGTAATGGCGGGCTGGGACTGGGCATGGCCATGGGGCTGGCGCAGGCTGGCGCTGCCATCGCCATCGCCGCCCGCCGCGCCGACAAGGCTGAGGCCGCTCTGGCCGCGCTGGAAGAGAAGGGCGCAAAGGCGATCTTTGTCGAAACCGACGTGGCGGACCGCGCATCCTGTTTCGCCATGGCGCAGGCGGTCGCAGATCGCCTTGGACGCATCGACATATTGGTCGCCAATGCTGGAATCGGCGAAGGCGCGCGGCCCGAAACGATGGACGAAGCGATGTGGCGTCGCACGCTCGACATCAATCTGTCGGGCAGTTTTTTCAGTGCGCAGGCCGTGCACCCGCACCTTAAGGCTGCAGGCGGAGGCAAGATCGTCATGCTGGGGTCTATGACGTCGATTTTCGGGGCCGCCGGGGCCGCCAACTACGCCGCCAGCAAAGGCGCGGTGGTGCAACTCGCCAAATCGCTCGCGATCGCCTGGGCGCGAGACAATATTCAGGTCAACGCCATCCTGCCGGGCTGGCTGGTTACCGATATGGTCGCCGATGCCAAGGCCAGGGCGCCCGGTTTCGACGAAGCGATTGTCGCGCGCACGCCCGCGCGCCGCTGGGGCGAACCGGACGATCTCGCCGGCACCGCCGTCTATCTGTGTTCGCGCGCATCCGATTTCGTCACCGGTACGGCCATCGCCGTCGATGGTGGCTATGCGGTCATGTAGCGGTTCCATGGCTATCATCCACATCAACGACACGGACAATGTGCGGACGCTGACGATCGACCGGCCTGGCGGGCATAACGCGATCGGCACGGATCTGCTTGGCGAACTTGCCGCCGCACTGGAAGCGACGAAGGCGGATGCGCGCATACGAGCGCTGATCCTGACCGGCGCGGGCAGCATGTTCAGTGCCGGGGGCAATTTGCAGGCGCTGGTCGACAGTCTGTCGAGCCGCGATGTCGCGGTGGAACGCGCGTCGCTGGAGGCCGCCGTGGCGACCGTCGACTTGTTGCGCACCATGCCGATCCCCACTCTGGCTGCGGTGAATGGTCCTGCGGCGGGAGGGGGATTTGCTCTCGCTCTTGCCTGCGATCTGCGGATCGCGTCGCCCTGCGCGAAATTCGCCTACGCCTATGGTGCGATCGGACTGGCGGGCGATCTGGGCATCAACTGGCTGCTGGTCCGCACGCTGGGACAGGCGCGGGCGCGAACCGTCGCTTTTGGTGGGACGCTCGATGCGCAGGCCGCCTGCGCGATCGGTTTGGTGGACAGCGTCGTTGCCGATGTTGATCTGGCGGCAGAGGCCGCCCGGCGGGCGCGAATGCTGGCGTCCATTCCTCCGTTTGCGGCTGCCGGGATCAAGGACAATCTGGATTTTGCCGCCGACCATGATTTTGCTTCTAGCGCGACGCGCGAACGCGAAAGTTTCCAGATGTTGCGCAGCAGCCCGGCGCATCGCGCCGCCGTGGAGGCGATCGTCAAGCGAACGATGCGGCCATAGCGACCGGGTCGGGGCGCCGCTTGCTTTGAACATGCCGCGGGACGAACGCCGACAGGCTCATTGGCGCCGCCCCGATGCCCGATCAGATTTCAATGCCGATCTTGCCGAAATGCCGGCCGCTTTCCTGATGGCGAAAGGCGCTGGAAAGCTCGGCTAGGGGGAAACGCTCCTCGACCACGGGGCGGATGCCGGTGGCGTCGATGGCGGCGATCATGTCGATCTGGTGCCTACGACTGCCCACCGTCACACCGATCACCCGCGCCTGCCTACCCATCACCAGTGCCGTGGGCACTGGCCCCTGCACCCCCGTAAGCACGCCGATCATCGAAATATGACCGCCCATCCGAATGGCGGACAGCGATTGGGGCAGCGTACCCGCGCCGCCAATCTCTACCACATGGTCGACACCGCGTCCGTCGGTCAGTTTCTTGGCCGTCGATCCCCATTTTGCGTCCGCACGATAGTTGATGAGATGATCGGCACCCATCGTCCTCAGACGTTCCAGCTTCGCATCGGACGATGATGTCGCGATTACGCGCGCGCCCATCGCCTTGGCAAACTGCAAAGCAAAGATCGAAACACCGCCCGTACCCTGAACGAGCACATATTCGCCCGCCTTGATGCCCCCTTCCACCACCAGCGCACGCCAGGCGGTAAGCCCCGCGCAGGTAAGCGTCGCCGCTTCCATCGCATCATATCCGCGTGGCGCATGGGTGAACCAATGTGCAGGCACGGTCACGATTTCGCGTGCATAACCGTCGATGCCGTCGCCCGGCACATTGGTAAAGCCACCATCCTGCGGGCCACCATCGAGCCAATCGGGGAAAAAGGTGGAAACCACCAGATCGCCGATGGCGAATTGCGTCACCCCTTCGCCCAGCGCCATGATCTCGCCCGCGCCGTCCGACAGGGGGATGCGACCGCCCTGTGCCGGGATTGCGCCGGTCACGACGGCATAATCATGATAGTTGAGCGAACTTGCCCGCAACCGCACCTGAATTTCGCCAGGGCCGGGACGTGGCGCATCGGGCATGTCGACCAGACGCAGGCTATTCAGCGTGGCGGGGTTGTCGATCTGGATCGCGTGCATAGATTTTCTCCTGAAATTGCCGTTCCATATCCAATGTCGGCAAAGAAAGCTTGTCCTTCCACATATCCTGTCCCACACATAGGCAAATAAGTGAACCTTGTTGCGGATCGCCAATGGCGGAGGTGAGGATGATATGGCAGATGGACCCAGAGACATAGCGATAGCGCGACCGGCGGCCACCATATTGCTGGTTCGCGATGCGCCTTTTGAGGTGCTTATGGTCCGCCGCCATCCCGAACAGACTTTCTCGTCGGCGCTCGTCTTTCCCGGCGGCACCGTGGATGAAAGCGACCGGGCGGACGACTGGCTGGATCTGGTGACGGGCGGGGAAGCGCTGGATAGTGGCGAACGCGCGCTGCGGATCGCTGCGTTTCGCGAAACATTCGAAGAAACCGCGATTTTGCTGGCGCGCGATGCCGATGGCAGGCCGGTGCCCTGCGTCAGTACGGCACGCGATGATTTTCGTGCCGTGGTCGCGGAAAGCGGTGGTACATTGTGGCTGGATGATCTGGTCAAATTCGGCCATTGGATCACCCCGGTCAACGGACTCAAAAGGTTCGACACCCATTTCTTTCTGGCCGCGGCACCCGATGGACAGGAAGCGAAGTGCGATGGCGGGGAAGCGGTCGCGCTGGAATGGGCGTCGCCGGACGCGATCCTGGCGCGCGCCAGTGCGGGCGAGCGGTCGATTCTTTTTCCTACGCGCATGAACCTGCGGCGGCTGGCCGAATCCGACACGGTCGACGCAGCTTTGGCGGCGGCGCGCGCACGGTCTGTCTTTACCGTGCTGCCACGGGTGGAGCGGCGCGAAGGTGGCATGGCCGTCCTGATCCCCCACGAAGCGGGTTATGGCGAGACGGAGAATTTTCACCCCCGTGCGGAAATGACTGGCCACGCCGCAGGGCAGCCGGCCGGGGACTGAGCGGCAATATATCAGGCGCGCGCAGGTAAGCCGTTGCGCCACTAGTGGAGTGAGAGGCGATCCATGTCGATTTTATATGACGATGCGCAACAGGCGATCGGCGGGGAGGCCATCAGGATTCTGGCCGATCACACGCGCAGCGAAACGCTAAAGATATTGCTGGAAACGACGGGACAGCACGACGCGGTCTTCTGGAACATCTGCAGGGAACAGGGCTGGACCGCCGTCGCGATCCCGGAGGAATTTGGCGGCATCGGCTTTGGGCTGGTCGAAATGGGCCTGATCGCCGAAGCGATCGGGCGGGTTGCTGCCGGCGCACCGTTTCTGGGCACTGGATATGGTGTGGCGCAGTCGATCCTGCGCTACGGGTCAGATCGTTTGAAAGCGCGATGGTTGCCGCTATTGGCCAGCGGTGACACGATCGGCGCGGTGGCCTTTGCGGAAGGGGCCGACATGCTTCCATCCCGGCCGGCGTTGCGCCTTGCCGATGGCCGCCTGACGGGTATGAAGCCTGCGGTGTCGGCTGGCGGCAGCGCCGACATCGCGATCCTGCTTGCATCGGGCGATCATGGCCCTGTTCTGGTGCTGGTGGAACTGGAGACAGGCGGCGTGACGCGGCAATTGGTCGATACGTTCGACAATAGCCGCTGTACGGCCGACCTGCACTTTGACGAAGTGGCAGCAACCATCCTGGTTGACGAGGATGCATTGGCTGCGGCCCGCAGCGTGCTGGAATTACAGGCCGTGGTCACCGCACATGAACAGGTGGGCGGCGCAGAAGCGATGCTGGGCAAGGCGCGCGACTATGCGATGGAACGGCGTGCCTTCGGCCAGGTCATCGGCGGATTCCAGTCGGTCAAGCACCGCATTGCGGAGGACTATGTGCTGGTGGAACTGGCCCGCGCCAACGCCATCCAGGCCGCAGCCACCGAAGGCCAGGTCGATTTCGGTCGCAACGCGGCGGCCGCGCGCCTTTCGGCAACCGAAGCCTATGACACCGTGTCGCGTGACGCGACGCAAGTCCATGGTGGCATCGGCGTGACATGGGAGGCCGATCTTCATTTGCATCAACGCCGCGCGCGCACGCTGGCGATCGAAAATGGCCCGTCGCTTTTTTGGGAGGATGCGCTGGTGGATTATCTGGTGGGAGAGGCCGCATGAACAGCGATCTGGAATCCTATCGCGCCAGGGCGACGGCATGGCTGGCGACCAAGGCGGCGCAATTTGGACGCGCGGCACGGCGCGGCCTGTCCGAAGCGGACGATCTGGCGCTGGGTCGTCGCTGGCAGGCGGAAAAATTCGCGGCAGGCTATGCCGCGATCAGCTGGCCCAGGGAACATGGCGGTCAAGGGCTGGGAGCGCTCGAAAAGCTGGCGTTCGAGCAGGAGGAGATGAAGCACAGTTTCCCCAATGATTATTTCGGCGTTAGCTTGGGTATGCCCGTGCCGATCATGTTGCGTTATGTGAACAACGATTGGGCAAGCGAACGCGCTACTAGGGCGCTCAAGGGCGAGGAAATCTGGTGCCAGCTATTTTCCGAACCGGCTGTGGGGTCGGATCTGGCCGGGCTGCGCACCCGCGCGGACCGGGAAGAAGACACGGGCGACTGGATCATCAACGGCCAGAAGCTGTGGACCACCTGGGCGCAATATGCCGATTATGGGGTAATCGTCGCGCGAAACGACCCTGGCGTCGCCAAGCATCGCGGGCTTACCTATTTCTGGGTCGATATGAAGGCGCCGGGAGTAACGGTTCGGCCCGTCAAACTGGCCGAAGGCCGTTCCGAAGTGAATGAGGTGTTCTTCGACGATGTTCGTATAACGGACAGCCAGCGCCTTGGCCCGGTTGGTGGCGGCTTTGGCGTGGCGATGGAAACGCTGATGATCGAACGCTATCAGGCGACCGATCCGGCAGGCTTCGGGCCGCCGATTGACCTTTTCGTCGAAGAAGCCATGGCCATCCGCATCGGCGGCAAGCCCGCGATCGAGGATGGCCGTGTGCGCGAACGTATCGCGCGCACCTATGCCGCGCAATCGGCGCTGGCCGCCATTCATCGGCGCGCCCTGCTCAGCCTTGCCGCCGGGATGCAGCCGGGACCGGAAGGATCGGTGCATAAACTCGTGTCCGTCCGCACGCGCCAGAAGCTCAGTGAATTTGCCATGGACCTCAAGGGTGTAGAGGGTATGCGCTATGATGATGAAAAGACGCGCAAGGAAAGCTGGTCGAAAAGCTGGATGACCGCGCCGACAGGGCGAATTGCAGGTGGAGCGGATGAAATGCTACTCAACACCATCGCCGAAAGGATATTGGGCTTGCCGCAGGATCACCGGCCGGACAAAGGTGTCGCCTTCAACGACATTCCACGCTGACTGTCGCATCATTGTCATGGAGTATGCATGCCGCTACGGGACTTTCTGATTTTCCTAGCGATTTGCATAGCCTGGGCGTTGAATACGATCGTCAGCAAGCTGGTCGTCAGCGACATGGCCGTGCCGCCGCTTTTCTATGCGGCGGCGCGGACATTGGTGGTTGGGGCGTTGCTATATCGCTATCTGTTCCCAGTGCCTGCACAAATATGGCGGGTGTGCGTCGTCACGTTGTGCGTCGGCGGCGGAGGCTTTGCGCTGATGTTCATCGGATTGCAGACCGCCACGCCATCGTCAGCCGCTGTGGTCGTTCTGTCGCAAACGCCGCTGACGATCCTCTTTGCGGTACTGCTGTTGGGCGAAAAGGTAGGGATAAGGCGCTTTATCGGTATGTTGCTGACCCTGGCCGGGGTGCTGGTCGTGCTGTTTGATCCCGTGGGTCTGCACGGCTCCATCGGCCTCATATTTGTGGGGCTTTGCGCGTTGGCGGGGTCGCTTGGCTCGGTCATGCTGAAGCAATTGCCGACGGAACCGATCCGCCTCCAGGCATGGGGTGGCGTATCGAGCAGCATCATCCTGATGCCGATCAGCCTGTTGCTGGAGAACGGGCAATGGACCGCGATGGACGCTGCGGGCTGGCATTTCATCGCTGCGCTGCTCTTTTCCGCCGTAGTGGTGTCCGTCATCGCGCACACAACCTATTATGGCCTGCTCCAGCGCTATGATGCCAATATGATCGCGCCATTGACGCTGATGACGCCGATCCTGACCATTATGGGGTGACTACACGAAAGTGACGCATCCGCACGCTAAGCGCGAACGTATGGTGAACGTTACGCGGCGAGCAACGAACTGATGGCGCGCAGTGGCCGCAGGACATCCGGATCGGGCCGATCTTCAACATTCCAGCTATAGTCGCCGGTGAGCGAGATATGTTCCCAGCCCAATGGCGCGACGTGACGTGCGATTTCGTCGGGCGTGCCGATATCAGCCAGCGCCACTTCGAGATAGCGGGTGTTCCACAGGATGATGGCGGCGACGAGCAGGTTGAGGCCGGAGGCGCGATAGGTCTGGTTCTCGAACCGCCGATCACGCAATTCGCCGAGCTGGTTGAAGAAGAGCGCGCGTGCGAGCGCGTTGCGGGCCTCGCCCTTGTTGAGGCCCGCCTGGGTACGCCGGCGCAGATCAATGTCGCGCAGCCAGTCGAGCATGAAGATCGAGCGTTCGAGGCGGCCCAGCTCGCGCATCGCGAGGGCCAGTCCGTTCTGTCGCGGATAGGCGGACAGGCGGCGAAGCATCGCCGAAGCGGTGGCGGTGCCGGTGCGTATCGATGTGGCGAACCGCAGCAGTTCATCCCAATGCGCCGCGACATGACCCAATGCGATCGGTTCGGCCGTCATGCCGGCAAGCAAGGGGCCGGCTTCCTGGCCGGGAAGGAGGTGCAAACGACGCTGCTTGATGTCGCGCAGGCGCGGCGCGAAGCGGTAGCCGAAGAAGGGCATAAGGCCGAACACATGGTCCGATGCACCGCCTGTATCGGTGTAGTGCTCCTCGATTGTCAGGCCGGTCTGCTGATACAGCAAGCCATCCAGCACATAGGGAGCTTCGCCGGCGGTCGCCGCGATTACCCGGGTCGCGAAGGGGTCATATCGATCCGAGACATGGGTGTAGAAGGCAACGCCCGGTTCGTTGCCGCTGCGCGCGTTGATGTCGCCGATTGCGGCGCCACGGCCCCCGGCATGGAATTGCTGTCCGTCGCTCGACGAGGTGGTGCCGTCTCCCCACAGCGCGGCGAGCGGCATGGCGCGATGGGCGTCGATCAGCCTTCCCAGCGCTTCACCATAGGCGGCCTCGCTGATGTGCCAGTCGTGGAGATGGGCGAGCTGGCGCAGGCTTGCGCCTCGGCAGGTTTCCGCCATGCGTGTGAGGCCGAGATTGATGCCATCGGCAAGGATGACGGTGAGCAGCGCATTGCGGTCGTCGGCCTCCCGGCCCGAACGCCGATGGATGAAGCATTCGCTGAACCCGGTCCAGGCATCGACCTCAAGCAGGAGATCGGTGATCTTCACGCGCGGCAGTCGGTCATAGGCAGCGCGACGGGCAATCTCGGTGGCGGGTGGCGTTGCCGCTTTCAGCGGCGAGATGATAAGGCCGCTTTCGTCAAGCCTGACCTGGGGCAGCTCGCCCTGTCGGGCGAGGACCGTCACCTGTTCGATCGCCGTGTCGAGCCTGGCGCGCCTTTCCTCGATATGACGATCGAAGTCCGTTTCGATGGCGAGCGGCAACGGCCCCTTCTCGCGAAGCGCGTCGAAGGTGGCCGGCGGGATGAGGTAGCTATCGAAATCGCGGAACTGGCGGCTTCCCGAGACCCATATGTCTCCCGCTCGCAACCGCTCCCGTAGCTGGGACAAGGCGCATAGTTCATAGGCGGCGCGATCGACGATGCCGTCCCGCAGGACGAACGGCCGCCATGCGGAGGGCACAAAGCGCAGCGGCACGCGATCAGGCAAGCGCCGTTTGCCGGTCCGGTATAGCTCCGCGATGATGGTAAGCGCCGACAGGAGTCCCTGCACCGCACCGGCGCCGCGAAATTCGAAGGTGTTGAGAAAGGCACCGGCAAAGAGCTTCACCGTGCGATGCCGCTCGATCAATTCAGCGGTGCGATCGACGGTTTCCGGTCGCCCGAGTACTTCGGCCCGCGCGACCGCCACGGCGAAGCGCTGCCAATCCAGCGCCTCGATCTGCGCCAGAGAGTCCACACCGTTGGTGCGCGCTTCGATGAGAATGCGGCAAGACCCTGTGAGCGTCCGGAGATGGCCTTGCAACTCGCGCACCGTCTTGAGGGCTTTGTCACGGGTCCGGTTCTCGGCGCGACGCGACATGCTGCCCAACAGCTTGTCGAACATCGTCAGGGTGGCATCGGTCAGGCTTTCCTCAAGACGGATGCCCTGCGCCGCCAGCGTCGCATGGCGGCGCAGGGCATTGAGTTCGCCAAGGTGCTGGGGTGTGATCCGGCTGCCTTCGTCCGCCAGCCTGTCAAAAGTCAAAGCCGGGATCATGTCGGCACGGGCGCGATCGAGATCCAGCGCGCGGATATGAGTGAGCCGTTCGATCAGGCGTAGGATGTTGCGCGCTGCCGGCGACTGTGGTGCATTGCGCAGCCAGGATAGCCATGTCGCGGCTTGCCCTGTTCGTCGGGCCAGCAGATCGTCCAGCCCCTGCAGCGTATCGGGCCGCAGGCCGTTCGTGAGCACTTCATAGGTAAGCTGTTCGGCCTGCTGGCGAGCACGCCGGAGTACCGCTTCGAGAACCGATGAAGAAGGCAGGAGGATCTGCCGGCGCCGAAGTTCGTCAACGATGACCCCCGCCATCTGGCCGGGGTGGACGATGGTCTGTGCGATCGGGATCGAGAATGCGACAACTTCGTGGAAAGCCTTGCGGTCGAAAATCCTGAACCCGTGCGATCGTCGGATTTCAACGAGATGTTCGCGACGGGTCTGGTCCCGATGGGCATAGTCCGCGAAGGCTTCGGGCGCGACGCCGAGTTGCTGCGCCACATAGGCGAGCACAGGAGCGGGCGGGACTTCACCCGCTTCCAGCGCACGGCCAGGCCATCTCATATAGAGTAGGAGCATCGCGTAGCCGAGCCGGGTGGCATCGCCGCGACGGCGGCCGACAATTTCCAGGTCGTCACCGGTCAGCGTATAGTGCCGCGCAATCTCGCGCTCATCGAGCGGCGCGCCATAATGCCCTGCCCAGATTTCCGCGCTCACCAGTCGCCGTCTCGCCAAGCACTATCTCCTTCCGCGTCCTTGTCCGTCAGACGGTCCTCTGGCGGCCAGCAGGAATATGTCCGTTAACTCTGGACCTATAACGGCGATTCGGACAAGATCAGATAATGATGGGAAAACGGACAGGATTGGGCTGCATGTGGCGTTGATCGGCTATGCGCGCGTCTCGACGGCAGACCAGAAGCTCTCACTCCAGCTCGACGCGCTGAACGCGGCCGGGTGCGACCGGATATTCGACGATCACGCATCTGGTGCAAAAGCCGATCGGCCCGGCCTGGCCGAGGCGCTCGCCTATCTGCGCAGCGGCGACACGCTGGTGGTTTGGAAACTCGACCGTCTTGGGCGCTCGATGAGCCATCTGATTGAGAAGGTCGGCGAGCTAGCGACGCGAGGTATCGGGTTCCGCTCGCTCACCGAGAACATCGACACCACCACTTCGGGCGGGATGCTGGTGTTCAACATCTTCGGCTCGCTTGCCCAGTTTGAGCGCGATCTGATCCGGGAGCGCACCCATGCAGGCCTCAAGGCCGCTCGCGAGCGAGGTCGCCCCGGTGGGCGGCGGCCAGTGGTCACACCTGACAAGCTCCGCAAGGCGCGCGAACATATCGCTTCCGGCCTCACAGTTCGCGAGGCCGCCGCGCGCCTCAAGATCGGCAAAACCGCCCTCTACAAAGCCCTCGAAGCCACGGAGAAGAACACAAAGTCCCAGCGTTCCCGGTCCGTTCGCTCTTAGCGTGCAGATAAGTCACTTTCGTGCAGTCACCCCATTATCTTTGGTGCTTTCATCACCGGGGATCCGATTGGATGGCGCCTAATTGTCGGTGCGTTGCTCGCAGTGGGCGGCGTCTTGATCATCGCTGTCCGGCCCAGCCGCACGCTGCCCAAATGGCTAATCGTGCGCGACCTCTAGGCGGTCAGCCCCCAGCGGCCAGAGCCAATGCGACTGCGTAGCCGATCCGACGGCGGAATGTTTCGGCCGTAGGCGCTTTCCCCTGCTTGGCGCCACGGGCAGCATGGATGAGAACGCTCGCGACTTGGGCGGTAGAGACGCCCTTGCCGGCAAAGGCGATATCCCCTGCGGCTTCTGCCCGGTCCAGCATCGCCTGGATGCGCGCACGGGGGCGCGGTCCTCCATGGGTGAAGTGGTCGGGATGCGCCGCCACAAAAGCCTTGAGTTCGCCCAGATGTTCGGCGTCGCCGAACCATTCCAGCGCCACGCCAAAATAGGCGTAGAGCAAGGCGCGCAAGCGTTGCGGCAAGGGCGCATCACTGGTTTCCGCCGCGACGGCGCGGCTCTCCACTTCGGCCTGGCAGCGATCGAGCATCATCGCGAAGATCGCCACCTTGCCGCTGAAATGCAGGTAGAGCGTAGCCTTGGCGACGCCCGCTTCGCGCGCAATATCGTCCATCGACGTGCGCCGATAGCCGTGTCGCACGAAAAGGATGCGCGTCGCTTCAACAATCTGGTCGAGCCGCAGGATAGTGGCGGGGCGGGGCGCTGCATTCATGGTGACTGAATATACAAAGACTAGACCAGATACAAGAATATGGTCTAGTTATTCCATTAACGGATTCGGTTGAGAGGAATGCCATGCGCTATATCAATCTCGGCAATACCGGGCTCAAGGTTTCCCGCCTTTGCCTCGGCTGCATGACCTATGGCGCAACGGGAGACGGCGTTGCCAGCACGGATCATGCCTGGACGCTGGATGAGGATGCGAGCCGCCCCTTTTTCCGCGCCGCATTGGAGGCAGGGATCAATTTCTTCGATACCGCCAATGGCTATTCAGCAGGGACGTCGGAAGAATATGTCGGCCGGGCGTTGAAGGCGATGGCCCGCCGTGATGAAGTGGTGATCGCGACCAAGGCCTATATCCCCTGGCGCAATGCGCCCAATGCCGGTGGGCTGAGCCGCAAGGCCTTGTTTCAGGCGGTGGATGACAGCCTGCGCCGATTGGGCACTGACTATATCGACTTGTACCAGATTCATCGCTGGGACGACGATACACCGATCGAAGAAACGATGGAGGCGTTGCACGACATCGTAAAGGCCGGCAAGGCCCGTTATATCGGCGCATCGTCGATGTGGGCGTGGCAATTTGCCAAGGCGCAGCATGTCGCGCAGTCGCATGGGTGGACCCGGTTCGTGTCGATGCAGCCGGAGGTCAACCTGCTCTATCGCGAGGAGGAAAGGGAGATGATCCCGCTGTGCATCGACCAGGGGGTTGGCGTCATCCCCTGGAGCCCGCTTGCGCGCGGCAAGTTGACCCGCCCGTGGGAGGCCGCCACGACGCGGTCGCAAACCGACCAGTTCGCGCAACATCTTTTCGGTAAGACCGAGGAGCAGGATCGGCAGGTGGTGGACGCGGTGCTGGCACTGGCCCGAAACCGGGGAGTCGCCCCGGCCCAGGTCGCGCTCGCCTGGTTGCTGGCGAAGCCCGGCATTACCGCGCCGATCATCGGCGCATCCAGGGCGGAGCATCTGAACGACGCCATTGCGGCGTTGGATCTGGTCCTTGACGACGCGGAGATCAAAGCGCTGGAGGCTCCCTATGTCCCGCATGTCGTCGTCGGGCTGGCTTTTTCTGGCGCCTTCCGGGGGCGGCTGACGTCGCCTTCGGCTGTTGAGAAGGGAGGTAATTGACCATGCAAGTAATGGTAACAGGCAGCGCGGGGAAGATCGGTCGCGAAGCCGTGCGGGCGCTCAAGGCGGCAGGCCACAGGGTTGTTGGCCTCGACCTCAAAGGCGGAACCATCGACGGGGTTCGCACGGTCAAGGTCGATTGCGCCGACTTCGGGCAGGTGATGGGCGCTTTTTCCGGCGTCGATACCATGGCAAAGCCAGACGCGATCGTGCATCTGGCGGGCATCCCCATGCCAGGCCTCGCCAGCGACGCAGATATATTCCAGGTCAATACGCTCTCGACCTATAATGTCTTTTCCGCCTGCGCCCGTCTGGACATTCATCGCGTGATATGGGCGTCAAGCGAAACGGTACTGGGCCTGCCCTTCACCACGCCGCCCGCCTATCTGCCGCTGGACGAAGATGCCCCCGACCTTCCCAACTGGTCTTATTCTCTGTCCAAACATCTGGGCGAGACGATGGCCGATCAATTCGTGCGCTGGCATCCAGCGATGGCGATCGCGTCGCTGCGCTTTTCCAATGTATTCGATGCAGCGGATTATGCCGCGCGCGACGCGATCGAAGCGCGGCCGGAGGCACGAAAGCTCAATCTTTGGGCCTATGTCGACGCGCGCGACTGCGGTGAGGCGTGCCGACTGGCGGTGGAGGCCCCATTGTCAGGTCATCAGCGGATGATCATCGCGGCGGCGAATTCCGTGGTGAGCGTGCCAAGCGGCGAGCTGGCTGCGCGCTATTTCCCTGATACGCCGATTAGGGACGGATTTGACGGCAATGTCTCCTTCCTGTCCTCGGCGCGAGCAGGTGAACTGATCGGCTACCATCCAAACTACAACTGGCGGGGAAGATAAGCCATGGGCCTGAAGGATGATCCCGCGCGCCTGCTTCGCGACCGTTATCCGATGCGCTTTACCACCCGTATCCTTTATTCGGACATGGATGCTTTTCGCCATCTCAACAACGGCGCGACCGGTCGCTATCTGGAGGAAGGGCGCGCCGACCTCAACATGACGGTATTTGGGGAGGACTGCATGATCGATCCTCCCGGCGGGCTGCAACTCCTGTTCGCAACCGTCACGATCGATTTCATCAAACAGGCCCATTATCCCGGAACAGTCGAGATCGCGACCGGACTCACGCGAATTGGCGGCAGTTCCTATATCATTGCCCAGGCCGCCTTTCAGCATGACGTCTGCTTTGCGCTTGGCGAGGCCGTGATGGTAAAGGCTATCGACGGGCGCCCGAAAGCTTTGACGGATGACGAAAAGGCGCGAATGGAGGGGTTGTCGATCGGTTGACGGGTGTAGGCCAGTCCGATGTGGCGGTCACTCGCTGGAACAACGGAGCGCCGCTTCCCGGTTCCGGATTCCATTGGCCAGCGTCATGTTCCATTGTAGGCAAGTCCGGCACCGAGATCATTAGCCTAGGCAATATGGACGAATTTGTCGGTATGGAAAATTTCCAATTCCTAAAATGAATCCGTTCTGATTCATAGGCTTCCGACTATCAGGGAGGTCGGAATGGTTGTCGACACGGATGGATGAGGAAGAGTGGGAGCACGCGCTGCTGCTATTCCGGGCGTGCTTGCCGCGCCGGGGACGCAAGGCGGACGACCGGCGCTTTCTGGAGGCACTGCATTTCTTCACAGTGGAGAATGTGCGTTGGCGGTCGCTTCCCAAGGATTACGGCCACTGGAACAGCGTGTGGACGCGGTTCGACCGGTTGAGCAAGGCCGACATGTTCGCCCCCTTTTCGACACGCTGGCTTCGATGAGTCCGTCAGCGCATCGGATGCAGATGTTCGATTCTACGACCGTGTGCGCCCCTGTGTCGGCAGCGGACGCAAAAGGCAGCAAAGTGGTCAAGCCCCCGGCCGCTCGCGCGGCGGGTTCACGACCAAAATCCACAAATAATATATCAAGGATCACGGCAATACAGGCGACCCGCTCGGAATGCCGACCTTCATCTTTGGCGAACCGGGTTTTTACGGCATTTCGGCGAGCTTGCCCTTTGGCGGTGCGAAACGAGCCGTGATCGTCGCTCTGCGCTGGGTCTGATCGGCGCCGCCGCCTGGTCCCCGGTGGCCGCCAACCCGGCCGAAAAGATCATTGTCCGCTTCAATGATGGTGTCGCCAGCGGTGATCTGACCGCGCGCGCTGAGGTGGCCCTATGGATCGAAAATCCCGGTCAGCCGGTATTTCGCGTAAAAGCCGGACGGCCAACCAATCGAGAGCGGCCGGACCCAGGCGCGGCCCGCACGCGACTTCACGGTCAAGATCGAACCTAAATGGCTGAAACCCGGCCGGGGTTATGTCATGCCGGATGCGCAGTGGGGCAACGAGTGGTACTATGTTCGAAGCTTTCAGATGACCTCACAGGTCGCCGCAACATTATTTCTTGGCGCGTCGTGGTCGCAGTGCGTCGCGCATGGCGATGCTGGAGTTGATCCGCGTCACGCCGGGCATCCGCGACAGGATTTCGCCGTGGATGCGCTCATAGGCGTCGACGCTGTCCGCCTCCACCCGCAACCAATAATCGACCGCCCCGGTCATCAGGAAACATTCGCGGATTTCGGGACATTGCCGTACCGCATGTTCGAACCGGGCGAGAAAATCGTCGGTCTGCCGGTCCAGCGTCACCTGGACCAGCACATTGACCATGGCGGTTTCGTCGCGCCCGCCAGCGACGAGCGTATAGCCGCGAATATAACCACCGGCCTCCAACTGTTTGATGCGCCGGTGGCAGGCGGACGGAGACAGGCCAACCTTTGCGGCGATGTCCGCATTGGAACGTCGGGCGTCGAGTTTCAACAAGCGCAATATGGCGCGATCGCTATTATCCAGGGTGGCGGTCATTCGTTCGAATCCAACGGAAGATTCATTACTTCATGCCAAAATGTTCGAATAATGTCCTGCATATAAAATGGATATTCGAAGAAACGTGATCTACTATGGTCTCGTCGAAAGGATATGGCATGGACGGTGGGACGGCGGCGACCCTGCGCATCGATCTGGGCGCTTTGGTGGCCAATTATGCATTGATTGTGCGTCAGGTCGCGCCCGCCAGCGTGGCCGGCGTGGTGAAGGCGGACGCTTATGGCCTGGGCGCGGTTCCGGTGTCGCATGCCCTGCTGCGGGCGGGGTGCCGCCACTTCTTCGTGGCGCATCTGTGCGAGGCGGCGGCGTTGAAGCCGCATCTGCCGGCGGATGTTCCGCTTTATGTCCTCAATGGATTGCCGCCCGGCGCCGAAGCTGCCTGTGCCGCGCTCGGTGCCGTGCCGGTGCTCAATTCGCTGGCGCAGATCGATGGCTGGGCGCACACCGCCCGGACACTGGTACGCAGGCTGCCCGGCGTTATCCAGGTCGATACCGGCATGTCGCGCCTCGGCCTGACGCCGGGCGAACTGGCGATCCTGCGCGATCAGCCGCACTTGCTGGACGGCATCGACCTGCAACTGATCATGAGCCATCTTGCCTGCGCCGATCAGCCGGACGACGCCTTCAATCGAGATCAGCGGCACAGGTTCGACGCGATCGCCGACCAGTTTCCCGGCGTACCGCGGTCGCTCGACAATTCGGGCGGGGCGATGGCGACGGGCGTGCGGCATGGCGATCTGGTCCGCGCCGGCATCGCGCTCTATGGCGGCGCGCCGCATGGCGATCCCAATCCGATGCGGGCCGTCATCGCGCTCGACGCCCATATCCTTCAACTGCGCACCGTGCCGGCGGGTGCGGGCGTCGGCTATGGCCTGACCCACCGTTGCGATCGTCCGTCGCACATCGCGACCATTTCGGTCGGTTATGCCGACGGCTGGCCCCGTCATCTCAGCGGTCGCGGCAGCGCCTATATCGGCGGCGTCCGCGCACCGATCGTCGGGCGGGTGTCGATGGATAGCATGGCGATCGACGTGACCGACATCGCCGATTATTTGCTCTATTCCGGCGCACCGGTGGAACTGATCGGGCCGCACCAGACGATCGATGCAGTCGCCGCGCAGGCGGGCACGATCAGCTACGAGATATTGACCCGGCTCGGCCACCGCTACGCGCGCAGCTACCTGCCCGCGCCGTCCGCCGCTGCTGACCAGAGGAGCGGCAAGGCATGAAGATCGTCATATTGGGTGGCGGCGTGATCGGCGTCACATCCGCCTGGTATCTGGCGCAGGCGGGGCATGAGGTGGTCGTCGTCGATCGCCAGGCCGGCGTGGCGCAGGAAACCAGCTTCGCCAATGCGGGCGAGATTTCCCCCGGTTACGCCTCGCCCTGGGCGGCGCCCGGCATCCCGGCCAAGGCGCTGCGCTGGCTGTTCATGCGCCATGCGCCGCTGATCCTGCGGCCCAATGTGGACATGGCGATGCTGCGTTGGATTGTCGCGATGCTCGGCAACTGCAACGCGCGGGATTATCGCATCAACAAGGGGCGCATGGTCCGGCTGGCGGAATATAGCCGCGACCGGCTGATCGCGCTGCGCGCGGAAACCGGCATCGCCTATGACGAACGCAGCCGAGGCACGCTCCAGCTATTTCGGGAACAAAAGCAACTCGACGGCATCGCCAAGGATATCGAGGTGCTGCGCGCCGACAACGTCCCGTTCGAAGTGCTGGACCGCGCCGGTTGCCTGGCCGCCGAACCGGGGCTGGCGGCCAGCGGGTCGCCGATCGTCGGCGGGCTGCGCCTGCCCAATGACGAAACCGGCGATTGCTTCAAATTCACCAATGCGCTGGCGGACATGGCCAGGGCGCGGGGCGTGCAATTCCTGCTGGGCCGCAATATTCAGGCGCTGGCGACGGGCGCCGGCCGCATCCGCCATGTCGTCACCGATCATGGCATGGTCAGCGGCGACGCTTATCTGGTCGCGATGGGCAGCTTCTCGCCCTTGCTGGTCGCGCCGCTCGGCCTGCGCCTGCCGGTCTATCCAGTGAAGGGCTATTCGATCACCGTGCCGATCGTGCAGCCGGACGCCGCACCGGTGTCGACCCTGCTCGACGAAAGCTACAAGGTGGCGATCACCCGGCTGGGCGACCGCATCCGCGTGGGCGGCATGGCCGAACTGTCGGGCTATACCAACGATCTGCCGCAGGCGCGCCGCGACACGCTGGACCATAGTGTCAATACGCTGTTCCCCGGCGCTGGCGACCTCTCACGCGCGACATTCTGGAGCGGACTGCGGCCGATGACGCCGGACTCGACCCCGGTGGTGGGTGCGACGACGATCGACAATCTGTTCCTCAACACCGGCCACGGCACGCTGGGCTGGACCATGGCCTGCGGATCAGGTCGGGTGATCGCCGACATCATCAGCGGGGCCAGGCCGGACATCGAAACCGCCGACCTGGCGCTCTCGCGCTACCGGCACTGAGGCAAGGAGACATAGCATGACCATCACCCGCATCGAAACCGGCCCGCGCATGAGCGAAGCGGTCATCCATGGCGACACCGTCTATCTGGCTGGCCAGGTCGGGGAAGGCGACAGCGTGACCGCCCAGACCCAGTTCGCGCTGGACGAGATCGACCGCCTGCTGGCCCTCGCCGGCAGCAGCAAGGCGCATATCTTGCGTGCGACCATCTGGCTGGCCGACATGACCGATTTCACCGAAATGAACAGCGTTTGGGACGCCTGGATCGCCGACGTCGACGCCCCGGCCCGCGCCACCGGCGAAGCCAGGCTGGCGACCGCCGACTATAAGGTCGAAATCATCATCACCGCCGCGCGCGCGTGATCGTTATGCCGGTGGATAAGTGTATGCAGGCGAAATCTTCAGCGCCGGCTTGGCACGCTGAACACCTGAACTGGCGGTGATGAATTTTGTTGATCGCATCCTGCGACGGACGCGCATTTGGAGCCGCTTCGTTGAACGTCAGCATGTCTGCCTTGATGGCTGCACCTTGATCGTCATTGGTTCCGGGTTGCAAACCAGATAATATGGGTGGCGGCTTCTCCATCGATCACGACCGGCACGTCAACCTCTTCGACATGGAAACGGGCGCGTTCAAGTCGATCGACGAAATCATCGTCTGGATAAGCCGACCATATAGCGAGTATCCCCTTTGGCCGCAGGGCCGCGTGTGCTGCGCGCAGCCCCCAATTGCAATAGAGGCGCTCATTGGCAATGTGGATCAACCCATCGGGACCATTATCGACATCCAGCAGGATCGCGTCATAGCCGACCGTCTCCTTGACGATGGCGTCATGGACGTCGCCCATTGTCAGGCACACCCTGTCGTCGGTCAAATAATCATGGAACAGGTGGGCCAGCGGTCCTTTCGCCCATTCTACGATCGCGGGGAGTAGCTCGGACACCGTAACCGCGGCGGTTGTGGGAAGGGATTTGAGCGCAGCGCCCAGCGTGAAGCCCATGCCCAACCCGCCGATGAGGATGCGGCTGTCGCTCTGCGTCAGCCGCTCGCATGTCAAGACGGCCAGCGCCTCTTCGGACTGACGGACTTGGTTGCCCATCAACTCCGTGTCGCGGAAGCGGATCGAATAATCGTCGCCCCGGCGCAACAGGCGCAATGTCCCGCCATCAGGAAGATCGGCCGTGTCGATCAGTTCAACCGGCACTGTTGCAACTTCAGCAGTTATGGCCAAAAAACATGCCCCTTTATTGGCTTCATGCGCCTTTATTGCGTGGCATATTGTCCAGGTTGAGCCTTGAACGTATCTCGCGCAAAGTTGCGCACGGCTGCTGCCGATTTGAACACTTCATCTTGTAACTGAGATGTTACGAGCGGATAACCCTGCGAATTATAACGGGTTTCGCGAACCGTGAGCCGAAAATTCCCTTCCTCATCCTTAGTGATCAAAAAGGGGCGGATTTTTTCTCGGCTCATCGGTGTTCCTTATAATATTGGGAAGCCCGCAATGGATATGTTTGCGAGCCTGCGATTGGTCAGCCCAGAACGGCCGCGACGATCTGCTTCAATTCGCAACTCGACAATGTTGCTGCGGCGGGCGTGGCGGGTCGTCTGACCGACCTGCCATAGGGCAGGCGGAAGGCCGGGCGGCTACGGGTTTCGGAAATGATATTCATATAAAATCCTCGCGGCTTGTGCCGCGTTTTGTTTGCAGGCGATGGCGTTTGACCCATCCAATGAGCGTGTCGTTGGGAGATTGTCCCCGGACTGTCGCTGATGGTGGAACTGCGCCCTGCCTATTCAAGATCAGGCCCGGTTCTTCCGGGCGAGATAGCGCGCGTCGCGCGCAGCTTTACGTTCGGCTTCGGTCAATACCGGCTTCTGGCGTGCGGCGCTTGCCGCTGCGGCTTCGAGGGCCAGCGCTTTTTTGGCGGCCTTCTCTTCTTTAGCCGCCAAAAGGGCGTTCTGACGCTTTTCGCGTGCCGCCGCTTCCTTTGCTAGACGCCGTTCGGCGCGTTCGGCCGCTGCGGCTTCATCGACCGGGGGCTTGTCGCGCAATTGTTCGAGAACCGCCGTTCGGGCGCGCGCGGCCGCAGCGATGCGCTCCTGAAACTGAGGTTCCTTATATCTTTTCATGCAGAGAAATATCCTGTTGTGTTAAATGCAGCCCGAAAGGGGCCGGGCGGCCGAGCCGCCCGGCCAAGCCCTTGTCAGGCTGCCTGGAGGTTGATTGCCGACATCTTGCCGCGCTGATCCTTTTCCAGCTCGTAGGTGACGCGCTGGTCCTTATCGAGCGTGCGCAGGCCGGCGCGCTCGACGGCAGAAATATGCACGAACGCATCGTCGCCGCCCGTTTCGGGAGCGATGAAGCCATAGCCCTTGTCGGCATTGAAGAATTTGACGGTTCCGGTGATCATAACGAAGTCTCCTTGTCACAGGTCTACGGGCATACGCGACAATTCGCGCATCCCGGCTTTTAGAGGCAAATATGGGGACAAAGGAGAGCCGAAGCGGCCCGATATCCGTCAAAACGCGACGTTCAGCAAAGTGGCTTTAGCACAAGTCGCTGCGATTTCAAAATCGAACCCCGCGCATGGCTGCTGCGCCCTGACAGGTGGACCTGAGGCGAAGCGCTATGGATGGGAGATATGGTCATGTAGGATCGTACGGCTTGCGACGCCTGACCTCATTTCTAGGGACCGCCGCTGCCACCTGCAACGGCGTCGTCAAAGCGGATCGTAGCTGAACAGCCACATGGACGAAGGCTGATTATTCGCCTTGTCTCCGGCGCTTTGAAGACGGCCCACCATCGTATAGCGCGTGCCGGCCTTAATGGCGCCGGAGAGTGTCAGGGGAGGCAGGCGGGGAAACATAGAGCGCAACGTCACGTCCCTCGTCGGTCGTCCTACTGACGGCGGTATAGCCAAGCTTGCGACCCGGCCGCCGCTCATTCGCCGGGCCGATGCCAGTCGAGCCCTTGAGCTTGGTGATGCGGCCTGCGACGCGAATCAGATTGCCATTGGGTGGTCGCTGTCGGTAAATTCGGCTTCCTTCACAAGGCCGGGGTCTAACGCCACTGCCGCCTAACCCTGGCGGCCATCGGAATATTCCTGCGGATACCGAGTATCGCAACCCCTCGTATGATTGCCAATGCATGGGGATCTGGGGGCGATCCAAAAGGCCGCGAAGTTGCAGGCCGCTATCTGCACTTGATCAGTCTGCACTTGATCAGAAGGAACGGATGGCAGATAGTTTCCGGGCGGCGCCAATATTCGATTTCCTCTTATGCGGTCGAACTATCCGCCATCCAAAGAGCATTGAGCGCCGGGACGAAATGATCCCGATGCTCCTGGGGAATGCGCGCCAAGAGGTCCGTCTCAAACGCCTGGGTGATGGCCTTGGTTCGCACAAGGCGTTTCTTTCCCTCCTCAGTGAGCGTGATCGCCATCGACTTGCGATCCAGCGGCCGACGCTGGATCAGCTTTTGCGCATCCAGCCGGTTGAGCAGCGGGACCATGTTCGCACGCTGAATGTCGAGTATGCGCCCGATCTCGCTCGAGGTGATATCATCCCGTCCATCGATCAGCAGCAGAACGGATGCCTCGGACAATTTCAGATCGACCGCCTGCAATCGGGTGGAGAGATCGACCATTATGACATGGGCGGCGCGACGCAAGGCATAGCCGGGCAGATGGGAAAGCGGATCACGCATCGAATCTCCATTATGCTATTGTCAATAGCAATCATATAATGCTATTTGACATAGCAAGTTTTAGTCCATCCGGGAAGGAATGCCATGTCTGATCGTGGAGAAGAAGACACCGTCGGCTTCAAAGTCGAAAACCGCATCGCTACCGTCTGGTTCAACCGCCCTGAAAAGCGAAACTGCATGAGTCCCAAGCTCAATCGGCAAATGATGCGCATATTGGAGGAGCTGGAATTTCGGGAGGATGTCGGCGTGCTGGTGCTGACGGGCGAAGGCACGTCCTGGTCGGCCGGCATGGATCTGAAGGAATATTTCCGTGAGAATGAACATCAGGGTCTGCACGCGACGCGTAAGGCCCAGCGCGAGGCTTATGGCTGGTGGGAACGACTGCGCTGGTATCAGAAGCCGACGATCGCGATGATCAACGGTTGGTGCTTTGGCGGAGCCTATGGCCCGCTCTTCGCGTGCGATCTGGCTGTCGCGGCGGAGGACGCACAATTCGGCTTGTCGGAAATCAACTGGGGAATCCTGCCCGGTGGCGGCGCGAGCAAGATCATCACCGAACTCACGGGGTTCCGTCGGTCGATGTACCACGCCATGATGGGGGAAAACCTGACCGGGACGCAGGCGGCGGAATGGGGTCTTGTCAACGAAGCGGTGCCGACCGATCGCCTTGAGGCGCGGGTGACGGAAATCGCAAATGTGCTGCTGGGCAAGAATGCCGAAGCTCTGCGTGGCACGAAATGGGCCATCCGCCGCGTGCGCGAGATGACCTATGATAATGCTGAAGATTATCTGGTGCGTGCGCAGGAGGCGGCCGGCTTTTTCGACAATGAAGGCCGCAAGGAAGCAACCCGACAGTTCATCGACGAGAAGTCGTTCAAGCCTGGTTTGGGCAGCTATGATCTGGATAAGTCGAAAGGTTGACCGGGACTGTTATCAAGCGGATCGGTTTAAGTCGGTCCGCTTCTATGTGGCATCACGGATCAACGCGACAATCTGGCTCCATCGGCGCGGTCCTGCGAAAATTTCGCAATCAACTCCGTCAGGCTGGGAACGGTCGTCATATTATCCTGAATCACTTTCAGGGGATCGACCATCTGCATGAAGCGGACTCCGCACAGGTCATCGCGCACCCAACTGACGCGCGATGCTATGTCCAGCCCTTTGGCGCGAAGCTGTACCCGACTACCGACATTGAAGCCGCGCCCCTCTTCCAATAGGCATCCCCCCGCGGAGATATCGCCGACGATCACCATGCGGACTTCATCACCTTCGACCAGTTCGGCTTCGAAAGCCGTTACGAAACGCGGGTGCTGTCGACGGTCAAATTGGATAGGTAATTTTTCGACTGTCATCGCGACATTCCTTTAGAAGCGGAAGCGTCGAGCTTTTCGGCGCGGGCATATTCGATAAATCGGTCGAATGTCGCTGAATCTTGTCGATATTGATGAAGAAATCGTTAACGAGGCACATAGACTAATTCAGTTTAACGATTGATTTTATGATAGAAATTTCTCTACGCGCATTCTGCGATGCGGGCTGTCGGTCGAGCGGACAAATAAGTGAGGCCAATCGGAATACACTGAACTTCGCGATGGCTTTCGCTCAGACAATCAGAATATTTGCCTGGCATAATTAGGAACAGTCGGCCATCAACCGCCGGGGGATGGACCAGCGCTTTGCTGCGCCGCATTTTCGGTGTTTACATTGTCGGCCCCTGACTGACCCGTTTCGAAAAAACCAAAGCCCAGTGCAACGGCCAATATAATGACGATCAGCAGCAGGCTGATTGTGAGGATATTGCGGGTGGCCCGCGTGCGCGATCCACCGCGTGCTTCGGTCGTCGTCACATGGGTGACGCTTTCCTCTTTGCTTCCAGTCTCATACATGGCCTTCTCCTTTTGAAACATAACCCGCGCCCTAATTGGCAGGTTCCCTTCCAAACGGAATCCGATCGGCGTCTTACCGCACGCGTACCGCCCTACTGCTGCCCCGCACTATTAGCCCCCCCTTCGATCACGACATCTTCATGCCTGGCGGGGTCTTCGCGCAATATGCGTATCAGGCGCAGCACTTCATCAACCATGCGCTGGGCGGGTTGGGCATAGGTGGCCAGGGAACAGGCAGGCTATGCCGCCATCGGCACATCGTCATAGCCAACGATCGAGATTTGCCAACCGACATCCCATCCGCACTCATGTCGCGCGACATTGATGGCGGCGATCGCCATGCGGTCATTGGCGCAGAAGATCGCGTCGGGCCGATCCTTGCCAGCCAGCAACCGTCGGGTCGCCGCGGTGGCGGCCTCGATCCGATAGTCGCCCGCCGCGCGAACCGGCGCCGTCACGCCCTGTTCGGCAAGATAGGCAAAAACGCCTGTTCACGCTGCATGTTGGTGGATGAGCCGTCTGCGCCGGCGATGTGCCCGGCAACTTCCGTGATCGATCGGGCGGCCCCCTTCCTACTCACTCGCTTCGATCATAAAGAGCAAGTCGCGCCGGCTCCGGATACGCTGACGAGCAACTATATCCGCGCATCATCACGAGAGTCTTGCGGCAATTTTCAGGGCCATTACACGGCTTGGGCTGCCGCATATTGATACAGATCAGCTTTGGGTCGGGTGAGTATGCAATCCCGGCCGATCCTGTAAAACAATCGCTTGGCGGATGGCTGAGACCCCTTTACGCGAAACGGCCATGGCAATTGGAAAAACAGCTTTCGCGGCAAGCCCGCTGTCGCGCGCATCGATCTGGGCAGCATTGGGACTGGCCGTTGGTCTCGCCTTTTTCCTCGTCAGCGGTGCGATCGCCTATCGCAACATCCAGAGCCTTCGCCAAAGCGACGAGGCGATCCGCCATACCCACAGCGTGCTTGTCTCGCTCGACGATCTACTTTCAACGACGCAGGATGCGGAAACCGGACAGCGTGGCTATCTGTTGACCGGCGCCCAGGCCTATTTGGAACCCTATGACAGCGCGGTGAAGAATCTGACCGCGCGGATGCAGGCTGTCGCCACGCTGACCCGCGACAATCCGACGCAGCAGGCGAATGTCGCTGCGCTGAAGCGGCATGTCGACGCCAAACTAGCGGAATTGCGTGAAACCGTCCATCTGCGCCGGACCCAGGGGGTCGCGGCGGCGCTGGCTGTGGTGGCGACCGATCGCGGCAAAGTGGCAATGGATGCGATCCGGGCGCAATTGAACGGCATGGCGCAGGAAGAGTTGCGGCTGCGCCAGATTCGCATGGACGACATGGCGACCGCGTCGCGCACGGCCATCACCACCAGCATCTTAACCAGCCTGATCGGCGCGGGACTGACTCTCGTCATCTTCATCCTCATGCGCATCAGCAACCGCGCCCGCGCGCGCCAGCAATGGTTGCAGGCTGGCCAATTAGGCCTGGCCAAGGCGATGGGCGGTGAGAAATCGGTTGAGGAATTGGGCGAGGCGATCCTTGTCTTCCTGGCCCGCTATCTCGGCTTTCAGGGCGGCGCGCTGTTCAAAGGCGAAGGAGGGCGTTTTCAGCGCGTGGCTACGCTTGGCGTGCCGACCGACGCGGATATGCCGTCCGGCTTTTTGGTCAAGGACGGGCTGCTGGGGCAGGTTGCTGCGGAAGGCGCCCCGCTTGTGCTAGAGGATGTTCCCGACGGCTATCTGACCATCGGATCGGCGCTGGGCAGGGACCGACCACGCCATCTTGTCATCATCCCGGCCAAGGCGGACGAGGTCGTCAACGCCGTGCTGGAACTGGGCTTTTTCCAGCCGGTCAGCCCGGCTGTCCTCGAACTCCTCGACCATGCGTCACCGGCGATCGGCATCGCCCTGCGCTCTGCCCGCTTTCGCGCGCGATTGCAGGATGCGCTGGAGGAAACCCAGCGCCAGTCGGGCGAGTTGCAGGCGCAAAGTGAGGAATTGCGCGTTTCCAACGAGGAACTCGAAGAACAGGGGCGAGCGCTCAAGGAATCGCAGGTCCGGCTGGAACAGCAGCAGGTCGAGCTTGAGCAGACCAACAGCCAGTTGGAGGAACAGGCCCAGACGCTGGAGAACCAGCGCGACGAACTGGAACGCGCGACCGGCACATTGCAGTTAAAGGCGCGCGAGCTGGAGCAGGCGAGTCAGTATAAGTCCGATTTCCTGGCCAATATGTCGCATGAATTGCGCACGCCGCTCAACTCGCTGTTGATCCTGTCCAAGTTGTTGGGCGACAATCCCGATGGCAATCTGTCGCACGATCAGGTCAAATTCGCCCGCACGATCGAAGCGTCGGGCAATGATCTCCTTACGCTCATCAATGACATTCTCGACCTGTCGAAGATCGAGGCGGGGCATATTCAGGTCCAGCCCGAAACCGTGCCATTGCAGCGGCTGGTCGGCGATTTGCGCCAGCTGTTCCAGCCTGTCGCCGAAACGCGTAATCTGGCTTTCGAAATAGAGGTAGCGGCCGATTGCCCGCGCGCGATCGAAACCGACCGGATGCGTATCGAGCAGATCCTCAAGAACCTTTTGTCCAACGCCTTCAAATTCACCGAGCAGGGCCGCGTGCGCCTGACCCTGTCCCCGGTGGAGGGGAATCGGATCGCGCTTGCCGTCACCGACACCGGCATCGGCATGTCGAAAGAACAACAGGGGCATATTTTCGAGGCGTTTCATCAGGCCGACAGCACGATCAGTCGGCGTTATGGCGGCACTGGCCTTGGCCTCTCCATCTCGCGGCAGCTCGCCCGTCTGCTTGGCGGCAGCATCAGCCTGGACAGCAAGCCTGGCGAAGGCAGCAGCTTCACCCTCATCGTGCCGCTTATTTACGATCCGGCCACGGTTGCGTCCCGTCCCCCCGCCGCGCCGCCCGCCCGCGTCGAACCCGCGCCGGTTGCGCCTGCGGCATCCGCGCCCGCCAGAAGCGCGCCGAACCAGCCCAAATGGATCGTGGAGGACGACCGCGCTTCGATCGCCGAAGGGCGCCGCCTGCTCCTGATCATCGAGGATGACGAGGTGTTCGCATCGATCGTATGCGAATTGTCGCGCGACCTGGGCTTTCAGTGCATCATTGCCGGCACCGCGGAGGAGGCTGTGAAGCTGGCGCGGGAATATAAGCCGAGCGCCGTCGTGCTGGATCTCGGCCTGCCCGACCAGTCCGGGCTGACCGTGCTCGACCGGCTCAAGCATGATGATGCGACGCGCCATATTCCCATCCATGTCGTGTCTGCGTCCGACCATAGCCAGGCCGCGCTGTCACTCGGTGCGGTCGGGTATCTGGTGAAGCCGGTGAAGCGCGAACAACTGGCGCAAGTGCTGGAAAATCTGCACGCCAAGCTGGCGACGCGGGTCCGCCGCGTCCTTATTGTCGAGGATGATCCGGTCCAGCGTGACGCCGTTGCGCGGCTGCTGTTGACCGACGACGTGGAAACGGTCGGCGTGGGCACCGCGGCGGAATGTCTGGAACAGCTGCGCCAGCACACGTTCGACTGCATGGTGCTGGACCTGAGCCTGCCGGATACGTCGGGATTTGCTCTGCTGGAGACGCTGAGCGAGGAGGGGGATCATGGCTTCCCGCCGGTCATCGTCTATACCGGCCACGACCTGTCGCCCGACGACGAGCAGCGCCTGCGCCGCTATTCCAGCTCGATTATCATCAAGGGCGCCAAGTCGCCCGAAAGGCTGCTGGACGAGGTGTCGCTGTTCCTGCACCAGATCGTATCGGAACTGCCGCCCGAACAGCGCAAGATGATCCAGAAGGCCCGCAATCGCGATGCCGCGTTGGAAGGGCGCCGAATCCTCATCGTCGAGGATGACGTGCGCAACGTCTATTCGCTGACCAGCGTGCTGGAACCGCGCGGCGCGGCGGTCCAGATTGCGCGCAACGGGCAGGAGGCGATCGATGCGCTGGCGGCGTCTGTGGACGATCCTGTAAAGGGCATCGATCTGGTCCTCATGGACGTGATGATGCCGGTGATGGATGGACTGACCGCCACCCGCGTATTGCGCAGCGATCCCCGTTGGGCGGCGCTGCCGATCCTGATGCTGACCGCCAAGGCGATGCCCGACGATCAGCAGCGCTGCCTGGAGGCGGGCGCTAACGACTATATGGCCAAGCCTATCGACGTTGATAAACTGCTCTCGCTGGTGCGCGTATGGATGCCGCGATAATGCAGGGCCAGATGCAGGCCGGCGTCGAGGATATCGAAATCCAGCTGCTGCTGGAGGCGCTGTACCAACGCTATCATTATGACTTTCGCCATTATGCGCGCGCGTCGATCAAGCGCCGCCTGGTTCAGGCGCGCGGGCAATTGGGCTTCGCCAGCTTTTCCGCCATGCAGGATCATCTGCTGCACGATCCCGCGACGTTGCCGCGCCTGCTCAACTATCTGACTGTGCAGGTCAGCGAGATGTTTCGCGATCCCAGTTATTTCCGCGCCTTGCGGGAAAAGGTGATCCCGCATTTGCGGACCTATCCCTCGCTCAAGGTGTGGGTAGCGGGGTGCAGCAATGGCGAAGAACTTTATTCGCTGTCCATCCTGTTCCGCGAAGAGGGGCTGGACCAGCGCACGCTCTTCTATGCGACCGACATCAATCCCGACGCGCTCCAGGCTGCGGAAGCAGGCGTCTATCCGCTCGATCAGATTCGCAAATTCACCGAAAATCATCAGCAGTCGGGCTCCCGCTCGTCGCTGTCGGATTATTATACCGCGGATTATGGTCGCGCGGTGTTCGACAAGGGCCTGCGGTCGCAGGTCGTCTTTTCCGATCATAGTCTGGTGACCGACGCGGTCTTTGCCGAAATGCATCTCATTTCGTGCCGCAACGTCCTCATCTATTTCGATCGCGATTTGCAGGACCGGGCGCTCGGCCTGTTTCGCGACTCGCTAACGCGAAAAGGCTTTCTGGGCTTGGGGTCGAAGGAGAGCCTGCGCTTTTCCAGCCACGCGCCGTCTTTCGCGGATTTCGTGCGGGAAGAAAAAATCTACCAGAGACGGGAGCCATGAACGCGCAGCCGATCCAGGCGATCGCGATCGGCGCGTCGGCTGGCGCCGTTCAGGCATTGCTGCGGATCTTGCCCGCGCTGCCCGCCGATTTTCCGCTGCCGGTGCTGATCGTCGTCCATGTGCCGCCTGATCGGAGCAATGCGCTGGTCGCTCTGTTCCAGTCCAAATGCCCGCTGCCGGTCCGGGAAGCGGAGGACAAGGAACCGATCGCGGCGGGAACGATCTATTTCGCGCCTTCGGACTATCATCTGCTGGTGGAGGCCGACCGCTCGCTTGCCTTGTCCTGGGACGAGCCGGTGAACCACAGCCGCCCGGCGATCGACGTGCTGCTGCAAAGCGCGGCGGACGCCTATGGTCCTGCGCTTGCTGGAATCGTCCTCACCGGCGCCAATCATGACGGCGCGGCAGGCCTGGCGGCCGTGGCCGATGCCGGCGGCTTCGCCATCGCGCAGGAACCGGCCGAAGCGCAGGTGGCGACCATGCCGGCGGCGGCGCTCGCGGCCTGCCCGTCGGCAAGCGCCATGACCCTGGACGACATGATTTTCTATCTTCTGACACTGGCGACGACATGACGAGCGACACGCACCCCCTTTATTGCCTGCTGGTCGACGACCTTGAGGAAAATCTGCTGGCGCTTGAAGCACTTTTGCAGCGCGACGGACTGATATGCCTAAAGGCCCGGTCAGGGGAGGAAGCGTTGGAACTGCTGCTGGTCCACGAGGTCGCCCTCGCCTTGCTCGACGTTCAGATGCCCGGCATGGACGGATTCGAACTGGCCGAATATATGCGGGGCAACGACCGTACCCGCCATGTGCCGATCATCTTCGTGACCGCGGGCAGCGCCGATCTTCAGCGCCGTTTCCGCGGCTATGGGGCAGGGGCGGTTGACTTCATCCAGAAGCCGATCGAAGCCGATATCTTGCGGTCGAAGGCCGCGATCTTCTTCGACCTATACGATCAGCGTCGGCAGATCATCGCGCAGCGTGACGAACTGGCGTCGCTCGCTGCGGCATTGCAGGTGGCCGATCGGCGCAAAAATGAATTTCTGGCGATACTGGGACATGAATTGCGCAACCCGATCGCCGCGCTGGGTGCGGGCCTGCACCTGTTGGAAAAGCGCGAAGGCACGGACGCCGCGCGCGACGTTCGGGGGCGGATGGGCCGGCATGTCCATCATCTGTCCCGCTTGATCGAAGATATCCTCGACATCGCCCGCATCGACCAGGGCAAGATTTCGCTCAAGACGCAGCATATCCTGCTACAGGACGCCCTCGCCTTCGCCGTGGAAACCTGCCAGCCGACGATCGAGGCGGCGCAACACCGGCTGGTCATCGACATCGCCGACGATCCGATCTGGATCGACGCCGATTATGCCCGCATCGTCCAGATCGCCAGCAACCTGCTCAACAATGCCGCCAAATATACGCCGCCTGGTGGTGAAGTGCGCCTGACCGTGCGCGTCGTGGATGGCTGGGCGGAGATAGAGGTGGCCGATACCGGCATCGGCATCGCGCCGGACATGCAGGCCCGGATTTTCGACCTGTTCGCGCAGGTGAATCGCCCGGCGGGCGATGCGCAGGATGGCCTTGGCATCGGGCTGGCGCTGGTCCGGCAACTGGTGGCGCTGCACGGCGGCGCGCTGTCGCTCAAGCACAGCATCCCCGGCGAGGGCAGCATCTTCCAAGTACGGCTGCCGACGGTTGAGGCGCTGGTGGCCTGAACCATGGCCTGAACCATGGACTGAATCCGGCGCACGGCCGCCGTGGCTGTCGCGGGCAGACGATGCTAGGGAGGCACCATGCTCACCCTGCGCCAGATCGAAATATTCCGCGCCATCATGATCGCCAAGACGGTTAGCGCCGCCGCGCAGATGCTCGGCACGTCGCAGCCGGGCCTCAGCCGTATGCTTGGCCATATGGAGGACAAGCTGCATTTCCGGCTGTTCGACCGGACGCGCGGCCGATTGGTGCCGACCCATGAAGCGCGGGTGCTGTTTCAGGAAATCGAGCATGTCTATAAGGGCTTCGAAGACCTCAACCATGTCATCAAGCGGCTGGCCAAGGGCGAGGACCGGACCTTTCGCGTCGGCGCGTCGCCCTCGCTCGGCCATTCCGTGGTGCCCAGGATGCTGGCCCGGCTGACCGCCAACTATCCCGGCCTCACCATTCAGTTCGACATATTGTCGGTCGAGCAGGCGTCGGATTATCTGGCGTTGCAGCGGGGCGACTATGCACTGAGCGTCTTCCCGATCGACCACCCCAACATCCTGTCGAGCCGGATCGGCGCGGGGCGGATGGTGTGCGCGGTGCCCACCAGCCACCGACTAGCCGACCGCACGCGGATCAGCGTCGCCGACATCGCCGGCGAACAGCTGCAATCCTTCCGCCCGGACACGCCGCACGGCCGCATTATCGCCGACATGTTCGCGCGGGCGGGGCAGGCGCTGGACGTGGAGACTTATATCCGCTTCGCCGAAACAGCGGTGGCCTTCGTCGCCAACGGCATGGGCGTGGCCTTGGTGGACAGCTTCACCGCGATGCAGGCTCATGCCGAAACGGTGCGCTTCCTGGAGTTTGACGATCCTGGAACGCTGCCGGTCTATATCAACCGCAATCTGGAATCGCCGCGCGCGATCATCGGCGAGACGTTCGAAGAGATCGCCCGCACCATATTGTTGAGCGTTCCCCGCCCAAAGCCATAACATAATAGCATGGACGACCGTGTTTGAGGCTCTGGAAAGCAAGGGTCAATCGCAACATGGTGGCCAGACCCGCAGAATAGAACCAGATACGGCACCGGGTTGGTTCGAGCTATGGGGCATGGTTCGCCCCGCGAGAGGATGAAAGGCGTTTCTTCGATGGCCAGCTATTCCGCCAGCGGCACCGTATCTGTCCGGCCCTATGTGACCGTGGACAATCCCGCCACGCCCATATCGGCATTGGCGTCGGACAGCGTCTGGACTGCGCGTCAGATACTGGTCGTTGCGACCTGCTTCATCCTCAATATGCTGGACGGCATGGACGTGCTGATCCTGTCCTATATCGCGCCGGCCCTGTCGAGCGATTGGCAGGTCAGCCCTGAAAGCCTGGGCGTGGTCTTCAGCGCGGGCCTAGCCGGCATGGCCGCGGGCGGCCTGCTCATCGCGCCGCTGGCGGATCGCTTTGGCCGCCGCAAGCTGATCCTCGCCTCGCTGGTCATGATGGCCGCCGCGATGTTCTCGTCCGGCATTGCCACCTCGATCGGCGAACTGATCGCCAGCCGCTTCATCGTCGGCATCGGCATCGGCACGGTGCTGGCCAGCATGGCGGCGCTGACCGCCGAATATGCGCCGACGAAGCATCGCACCTTCGCGGTCGGCTTCCTCCAGGCGGGCTATCCCGTCGGGGCGACGCTCACCGGCTTTGTCGTCGCCAGCCATTTGTCGGAACATGGCTGGCAGGCGATGCTGCTCGCCGCCGCCGCCCTGTGCGCCATCGCCATCCCGATCGTCTGGCTGGTGCTGCCCGAATCGATCGCCTTCCTGCTCAGCCGCCAGCCCAAGGGGGCGTTGCAAAAGGCCAACCGGCTGCTCGCCTCGATCGGCCAGCCGCAACTCGATGCGCTGCCGCCGCAGGATGTCAGCGAAACCCGCCACGCCGGCGTGCGTGGCCTGCTGACCGAAGGGCGCGCGCGCAGCACCATCCTGTTGTGGCTGGCGATCACCTTCAGCTTCATGACGCTCTATTTCGTCATCAGCTGGATTCCCAAGCTGGCGGTCGAGGCTGGCCTGCCCGCGAAGGACGCCATCTATGCCGGCGCGATCTACAATATCGGCGCTTTCATCGGCACATCCTCGATCGGCCTGGTCGCCATGCATTTCGACCTACGCCGCCTGATCTTGGTCTATATGGCGCTGGCGGCCGTGGCGCTAACGGTCTTCGGGTCGGTCGCCATGCCGCTGGCCGCGACGCTCGGCACCGCCTTCCTGATCGGTGTGTTCGTGCAGGGCGGCTTCAACGGCTGCTATCCGCTCGCCGCCAGCCTCTATCCGCCCGAAGCGCGCGGCACTGGTATCGGTTGGGCCATGGGCGTCGGCCGGATTGGGGCGGTGATCGGCCCGATGCTGGGCGGCGTCCTGCTCGCCGCCAAAGTCTCGCTGCCGGTCATCTTCGGCATCTTTGCGGTGCCGGTGGTGCTGGCGGGGATTTGCGTCTCGCTGATCCGCCTGCCCAAAGCCGCCTGAACCGCTTCATCCAAGGATCATTGCCATGTCCTTCGCTTCCCCCGCCGATGCGGGCTCATCCCGCGCGCCCATCCTCTGTGGCCTGATCGGCAGCGGCATCGCAGGGTCGCGCAGCCCGGAGATGCACGAAGGCGAAGCCCGCGCGCTGGGCCTGCCGATGGTGTATCGCATCCTCGACGGGGAAGTGATGGGCTATGACGCGGACGGCCTGCCGGGCCTGCTCGACATGCTGGTCGGCATGGGTTTTGACGGGATCAACGTGACCCATCCCTTCAAGCAGGCGGTGATGCCGTTGGTCGACAGCCTGTCCGACGCGGCGAGAGCCTTGGGTGCGGTCAACACCATCCTGTTCCGCGATGGCAAGCGCCATGGCGACAATACGGACTGGTCTGGCTATCGCGCGCATTTTCTGGCGGGCCTTGGCGATCGGCCGCGGGCCCATGTCGCGCTGATCGGCGCGGGCGGCGCGGCGGCGGCGATCGGCTATGCCCATCTCGACCTCGGCGCGCAGAGCATGACGATCATGGACCCCGCGCCGGAACGGGCGAGCGCGCTTGCCGATCGGCTGGGCACGCTGTTCACGCAAGCCCAGGTGAAGGCGGCGCTGTCGGCTGCAGACGCCATCCGCGGCGCAGATGGCGTCGTGCAATGTTCGCCGATCGGGATGCTCAGCCATCCGGGCCTGCCTTTCGACCCCGCCTTGCTGACGCCCGATCAATGGGTGTCGGACATCATCTATTTCCCGCTGGAAACCCAATTGCTCCAGGCGGCTGCGGCCAAAGGCTGCGCGACGCTGAATGGCGGCGGCATGGCTGTGATGCAGGCCGCCCACGCCTTTTCGCTGTTCACTGGCGTTGAACCTGATGCCGCGCGGATGCTGCGTGCCTTCGACAGCTTCAGCGATCGAAAGGCCGCCGCATGATCGCCGACAGTCCGCCCGCCATCGTCATCGCCGCGCCGGTTGTCGCCGCGCGGCAATTGCAGGGGCCGTCCGCCGGTCCTCAGACTCCGGCGCCGTCGCCGCCGGCCGACAAACCCGGCTGGCGCGCGCGGTTGAAGGACAAGGGCGTCGAGCTGACCTTCTCCTACGTGTCCGAAAGCGCCGCGTCCATCACGGGCGGGCGCGACGGCGGCGCGGCCTACACCCAGCAATTGCTCGCCTCCGCCGCGATTGACACCGGCAAGGCGTTCGGCCTGGATGGCGGCAAGATCATCGCGACGATCATCCACCGCAAGGGGGAGGATCTGACCGCGACGCGCCTTGGCAACCTGTTCGAGGTGCAGGAATTATTCGGTGGCGGGCAGGATTTACGCCCGGCTGAACTCAGCTATGAGCAGAAGCTCAATGGCGGCAAGACCGCGCTCAAATTCGGTCTCTATCATACTGGCGACGATTTCGCGACCTTGCCCAGCGGCTGCCAGTTCCAGAATTTCGCCTTCTGCCCGCGCCCGACCACGCTATTTTATAACAGCGGCTTTTCGGGCTTCCCGATCCCGCGCTGGGGCCTGCGCGTCCGGCAGGAGATTGCGCCGAACCTGACCGTGACGGTCGCGGGGTTCGAAGTGAACGCTTTCCGCGCCCAGACCGGGGCAGGCTGGAAGCTGGCGCCGCGTTTCGACAGTTTCGTGCTCCCGGTAGAACTGGGCTGGAAGACGGGGCAGGCGGTTGGCGGGCTGCCGGGCCTGGTCCGCGTCGGCGCGCTGGTGGACACGACCGACCGCGCCGACGTGCGCGATGATATGAACGGAGATTCCTATATTCTGTCCAGCCTCGCCCCGGCCATGCGGCAGGAACGGTGGAGCGCCTGGGCGATGGCGGAAAAGATGGTGGTCCGCTTCGGGCCGGGCGATCGCGGCCTCAGCCTGTTCGGCACGGCCACCCTGTCGGATCGCCACACGGCGCGGGTGCCCATTTTCGTCAGCGGCGGCTTCGTCGCGCGCGGTTTGTGGGACAGCCGGCCCAAGGATAATTTCGGGCTGGGGCTTGTCTATGCCAGGGTCAATCCTCGGATCACGGATCGGCAGCGTGACCAAGTCGCACTGGGCCAGAATGTCGCGGTGCAGACCCATGAGGTCAGCGGCGAGATTTTCTATGGGTGGCAGGCGATCCGGCAATTGCTGCTGCGTCCCAACCTCCAATATATCCACCGCGTCGGCGCAACGAACCTTTATCCGGACGCGCTGGTGGCGGGCGCGACCATCAAGTTCATCTTCTGACGGATCAAGCCCGATCTCCCTTTGCTCCGACGCACGGAAAGAGGGGCTGATTTACAGCGTTGCCGTCGGCGTCGCTTCTGGCCTGAACCGGTTCTGCGCCGCCAGCCGCACTCCGGCATTGGGCGCGCCATAACCGGCATAACCATTGGCGCGCTGGACGAATTCGAAGAAGAACAATTTGTCGAACGCGCGGCTATAAAGCTGCCAGAAGCCCGCGCCGTCGCTATCCTCGTCATAGAGGATGCCAAGGTCGGCCATGCGGGCGATCATCGCATCGTCCAGATCGAAGCGGGCGGCCAGATCGGCATGATAGTTGACGGGTATATCCAGCATCGCCGCGCCTTCGTCGCGCAGCGCCTGCGCCGTCGCGAAGATATCATCGGTGATCAATGCGACATGCTGATAGCCGCCGCCAATGCCATGGTCCAGAAAGCGGGCGGACAATGTCTCACGCGCGTCCGTCGCATTGATCGTGACCCGGAACGCGCCGTCCGCCGATTGCAGCGCCTGGCTGTGGACGAGGCCCGAAGGGTCAATCACATCTTGCGCCGCCCGCGCTTCCAGCCCGAACAGGGCGCGCCAGTAGAGCTGCCACGACAGAAATTCGTCATTATGGACGACGGCAGCGAGATGATCGATGCTGCGGGCGTCAGCACCGACCACCCCCGCATCGCCATCCGTCGCGTGAAATTCGCGCGCCCACAATCCCTCGACCTCGTCCGCGTCGATCAGATAGACTAGGCTGCCGCCCACCCCGCGCAGCGCCGGCATGGCGAGGCGACCGGGCCGGCCTTCGGGGCTATAGGCCTTGATGCCCAGCGCTGCGGCGCGAGCCAGCACTGCGGCCTTGTCCTTCACCCGCACGCCGATCGCGCAAATCGCCGTGCCCTGCGCCGCGCGATAGGCGCTGGCGAAACCCTTGGGCTCCGCATTGATGACCAGATTGACGCCGCCCTGCCGCCAGCGTGTCACCTTCTTGTGGCGATGCTCGCCGACCAGCGTGAAGCCCAGCGTCGCGAAATTGCTGCCCAGGCGCGCGGCATCGCGACCATCTGCGGTGAATTCGACGAATTCGGCGCTCAACACGGGTTGTGGCGCTGGCATATCGGTGGGTTGATCGATCAGTCGCTTCGCCGCGTCACGCACATAGTCGAGCGACCGGCAGCCATCTTCGGCGACCAGCCGCGCGGCATTGGAGCGGAACCGGTCGTTGAAGATTTCCAGGCTCAATGGCCCGTCATATCCGGTGCGCAATATTTCCGCCACGAAGCCTTCGACATCCAGCCCGCCCTGACCCGGCAGGTTACGGAAATGGCGGCTCCAGTAGAGCAGGTCCATGTCCAGCAACGGCGCGTCGGCCAATTGGACGAAGGCGATCTTGTCGCCAGTTATGGCGCGGATGCTATCGTTTGGAATATTGCGCGACAAGGAATGGAAGCTGTCGAGGATGATGCCCACATGGGGATGGTCGACCGCCTCCACGATGGCCCAGGCGTCGCGATGGTCGTTGACATGCCGGCCCCAGGCGAGCGCTTCATAGCCCAGGATGATGCCCCTTTGCTGCGCGATATCGCCCAGTTCGCGGAAATCATCGACGATGCGCTCCCGCTCGCCCAGCGCCGCGGGGTGGCAACTGGAGCAGATAAGGATGCGATCGGCGCCCAGTTCATCCATCAGGTCGAACTTGGCCTTCGCCCGGTCGAAGGCGCGGCGGCGCAGGTCGCCCGGCATCCCCTCGAAATCGCGAAACGGCTGGTAGAGCATACAGGCCAGGCCCAGATCGTCCAGCATCGCGCGGACCTCATACGGGGCGAGGGCGGAGCCGATCAGGTCATTCTCGAAAATCTCGACCCCGGCGAAACCGGCGACGGCCGCCGCCTTCAGCTTTTCCTCCAATGTGCCGCGTAGCGACACGGTGGCGATGGCGTTCTGGGGCAGGGTGGGGGACATGGCGGCTCCTTATCAAGCCGTCATAGTCGTGGCCTCGGTCGACATCGGCAATCGGGCCGAAATGACCGGGGCATAGCTTATGGTTATAGCAGAGGATCACTGGAGAGCGTCTTGATGTCAGCGCTGACGCGGGCGATGTCGGGTGGCGCAGCCATGACGATGGCGGACGTAGAGAGCAGCCCGGCCAGCATGAACGAACGTACGATAAAGAGGGCAACATAATCAACTCTTTGACGCAGGGCTGCGCGATGAGTCGGATCATGCCGATCAGGCCGACGATGTCGACAGTAACAGGCTGGGATATCTGGTAATATCGTGGCGCCAGAAGGCGGGTTGATCGAAGCCCCGGCCGTGGTCCAAAGGGGGATGATCGCGGCCGAAGCGACCATCCCCCCGCGCAGTTTACTTCATCGTCGGAATTACGAAGCTCTGGTCCACAACTGCGCCGCCGGTCGGCCAGCGCTGGGTGATCTTCTTGTTGCGGGTGTAGAATCGCACGCCGTCCTCGCCATATTGGTCGAGATCGCCAAAGCCTGAACGCTTCCAGCCGCCAAAGCTGTGATAGGCGACCGGCACCGGGATAGGCACGTTGATACCGACCATGCCGACTTCGACCTGCGCCGCGAATTTGCGGGCATAATCGCCGTTGCGGGTAAAGATGGCGACGCCGTTCCCATATTGATGCTTGCTCGGATAGCTCAGCGCTTCCTCGAACGTCTCGGCGCGCAGGATCTGGAGCACCGGGCCGAAAATCTCGTCCTGATAGCTCTTCATCTGCGGCGTGACCCGGTCGATCAGCGTGGGCGCGAGGTAAAAACCGTCCTCATAACCCTGGAGCTGGAAGCCGCGGCCATCCACCACGATTTCCGCGCCTTCATCGGCCGCCATCTGGATGTAGCTCTCCACCCGCGCCTTATGCTGGCCAGTGACAAGCGGGCCATATTGCGCGTCGGGATCGCTGGGGATGCCAGGGCGCAGCGTCTCGATCGCAGCAATCAGCTTGGTGCGGAAGATTTCAGCCGTCGCTTCGCCCACCGGGGTCACGACCGGCAGCGCCATGCAGCGCTCGCCCGCCGAACCATAGGCCGCGCCAACGATGTCGGCGACCGCCTGGTCCATGTCCGCATCGGGCAGGATGATGCCATGGTTTTTCGCGCCACCCATGCACTGGGCGCGCTTGCCGTTGGCGGCGGCGCGCTGATAGACATAATTGGCGATGTCGGACGACCCGACGAAGCTGACCGCCTTTATGTCGGGGTGGTCGAGGATGGCGTCGACGATTTCCTTGTCGCCATGGACGACGTTCAGGATGCCCGCGGGCAGGCCCGCCTCCAGAGCCAGTTCAGCCAGTCGGACCGGCACCGACGGATCGCGCTCGGATGGCTTGAGGATGAACGCATTGCCGCAGGCGATCGCCATCGCGCTCATCCACAGCGGAATCATGGCAGGAAAGTTGAATGGAGTGATGCCCGCGACGATACCCAGGGGCTGACGGATCGAATAGACGTCGATGCCGGGCCCGGCGCCTTCGGTATAATCGCCCTTCAGCAGATGCGGGATGCCGCAGGCGAACTCCACCACTTCCAGCCCACGCTGAATATCGCCTCTGGCGTCGGCGATAACTTTGCCATGTTCGGATGACAGCATCCGCGCCATATCGTCCAGATTAGCCTCGATCAGCTCTTTGAAGCGAAACATTACGCGGGCGCGGCGCTGCGGATTGGTTGCAGCCCAGTCCGGTTGCGCCGACAGCGCGGAATCCATCGCCTTTTGCAGCTGCGATGGCGTAGCCAGGCCGACCTGCGCCTGCACCGCGCCGGTGGACGGGTCCAACACGTCCGAGAGGCGCGCGCCGGGGAAGGACACGCTTTCCCCGTGAATGAAATGGCTGATGGAACGCATGATTTTTGATCCTCTCCAGACGATGCAATGACAGCGCTATAGACCCACCGGCTTTGCAGATATACAAGCCCATTAACACAATGGTTGTGCAGATTTGCCTATGCTTAATTCCGACGAACTGCGCCTGTTCCTGGCGGTGATGCGCGAAGGCAATATGTTGGCCGCCGCGCGCCGTATCGGCGTGGACCATAGCACGGTCGCCCGGCGCATGACCAATATGGAGCGCACGCTGGGCGCGCGGTTGTTTGATCGATCGCCTCGCGGGGTGATGCCCACGCCCGCCGCCTTCGCGCTGGTCGGCCATGCCGAACGGATCGAGAGCGAGTTGCTGGCGGCGATCAGCAGCGTAGAGGGGCGCGACCGCGATGTCGAAGGCATAGTGCGGCTGGCGACGCCCGAAGCCTGCGCCGCGCATCTGGTGGCACCCCATGTCGCGACGTTACGCGCGCGCCACCCCCGGCTGACGCTGGAACTGGCGTCGGAAAGCCGCGCGGCGAGTCTCTCCAAGCGGGAGGCGGACATTGCGGTGATGCTCAATCCGCCGCCCAAGGGACGGCTGGTGACGCGCAAATTGGTGGATTATCGCCTCGCTCTCTACGGTTCGCGCGACTATCTGGAGCGAGAGGGAATGCCGGAAAGTCGCGCCGACCTCGCCCGACACGGCTTTGTATCCTATATCGACGATCTGGCCGGATTTCCCGAAATGATCGCGCTCGACGAATTGCTGCCCGGCGCGCAAATCCGCTTTCGCGCCAGTTCGAGCGCGGCCCAACATGCAGCGGTCGCGGCCGGCATGGGGCTGGGCATGCTCCATGTCTTCGCGTCGGCGCAGGACGATCGGCTGATCCAAATCCTGCCGGTGGAGATGGCGGCGCGGCGCAGCTACTGGCTGGTGATGCACGCCGACCTGGAGGGATTGCCGCGTGTCCGGGCGGTGGTCGATTTCCTGGACGAGGTGATGCGGACCCTGCGCGATCAGCTCTGATCGCGCCATCACCTGCAACTTTCAGCTTTTGATCGCATCCTGTTTGAAACGGGCGACATGCCCCAACACCGTTTCGGCATGTTCGGGCCGACAGATCAGCAGGTCGGGCAGATATACGTCAGCCTGGTTGTAGACGAGCGGCGCGCCGTCAATGCGCGAACAATGGAGGCCATGGGCGCGCGCGACCGCGACCGGGGCCATGCTGTCCCATTCATATTGGCCGCCGCTGTGCAGGTAGATGTCGGCCTGACCCAGGATGATCGCCATCGCCTTGGCCCCCGCCGATCCCATCGGCACCAGTTCCGCGCCGAGATGTGCGGCCACTTCGATCGCTTCGGCCGCCGGACGGGTGCGGCTGACAACCATGCGCAGCCGGTCCGGCGCGAGGGGCAAAGGGACGGGTTCGTCGGACCTCAGCACCATACCGCCATCCAGCCCCGGCAGCGCAACCGCGCCGATCACCGGCTGGCCGTCGATCGCCATACCCACATGCACCGCCCAGTCGGCTCGCTCCTCGCCATATTCGCGGGTGCCATCGACCGGATCGACGATCCACACCCGGCTTTTGGCCAGGCGATCTTCATTATCCTTTTCCTCTTCGGACAACAGCCCGTCGTCGGGCCGCTGTTCGCGCAGGGCGTGGCAGAGGAACTGGTTGGCGGTCTGGTCCCCGGCCTTGCCCAGCGCCTTGGGGCTGAACAGGCCGGACGCCCGGACGTCGAGCAGCAGCCGTCCCGCTATCTCGGCGAGATAGGCGGCCAGCTTGGCGTCCGACATCGCACTATTGGGGGCGGTGCTCATGGGATCAGCCGCGCGACGATCGCCTCGGCCGCTTCCTCCGCAGTCATGTCCGCCGTGTCGATCCGGATCTCCGGATCTTCGGGCGCTTCATAGGGGCTGTCGATGCCGGTGAAATTCTTGAGCTGGCCCGCTCGCGCCTTCTTGTAGAGGCCCTTGACGTCGCGCGCTTCGGCATCGGCCAGCGAGGTGTCGATATGCACCTCGATGAACTCGCCCGGCTGCATCATCTGCCGCACCATGTCGCGTTCGGCCCGGAAGGGGGAGATGAAGGCGGTGATGACGATCAGGCCCGCATCGGTCATCAGCTTGGCGACCTCGCCCACGCGGCGGATATTTTCCACCCGGTCGGCGTCGGTGAAGCCCAGATCCTTGTTCAGGCCATGGCGGACATTGTCGCCGTCCAGCAGGAAGGTATGGCGGTTCATCCGCGCCAGCCGCTTTTCGACCAGATTGGCGATGGTCGATTTGCCTGCGCCTGAAAGCCCGGTGAACCAGAGCACGGCTGGCTTCTGATTCTTGAGGCCCGCATGAAAATCGCGGCTGACGTCGGTCGCCTGCCAATGGACATTCTGGGCGCGGCGTAGGCTGAAGTGCAGCATCCCCGCGGCCACCGTGGCGTTGGTGATCTTGTCGATCAGGATGAAACCGCCCAGCGTCCGGTTGTCGGCATAGGGTTCGAACACGACCTGCCGATCGGTCGACAGGTTCGCGACGCCGATGGCGTTCAACTCCAGCGTCTTGGCCGCCAGTTGCTCCATCGTGTTGACGTTGACCTGATATTTGGGCTGTTGCACTGTGGCGGTGACCGTTTGGGCGCCGATTTTGAGCCAGTAGGAGCGGCCCGGCAGCATTTCCTCATCCGCCATCCACACGATCGTCGCTTCGAACTGGTCGGCGACCTGGGGCGGGCTGTCGGACGCCGCGATCACGTCGCCGCGGGAGCAATCGACCTCATCGGCGAAGCAGAGCGTGACCGACTGGCCGGCGACAGCTTCTTCGAGATCGCCATTGAGGGTTACGATGCGGGTGATGGTGCTGGTCTTGCCGGAGGGCAGCACGCGGATGGCGTCGCCGGGGCGTACCGATCCGGTCGCGATCTGGCCGGAAAAGCCGCGAAAATCCAGATTGGGGCGGTTGACCCACTGGACCGCCATGCGGAACGGCTTGTCAGCGTCGGCCGCGCTGTTGACATCGACCGTCTCCAGATGCTCGATCAGCGCCGGGCCTCTATACCAGGGCGTATTGGGGCTGAGGCCGGTGATATTGTCGCCCTTGAACCCGGAAATCGGCATCGGCGTGAAGGCGGTGATGCCGATCGAGCGGGCGAACGCGGCATAATCCTTGACGATGCCGTCGAACACGGCCTGATCATAGCCGACCAGGTCCATCTTGTTGACCGCCAGCACGATGTTGCGGATGCCGATCAGGTGAGCGAGATAGCTGTGGCGCCGGGTTTGCGTCAGGATGCCCTTGCGTGCGTCGATCAGGATGACCGCAAGGTCCGCGGTCGATGCGCCGGTCACCATGTTGCGGGTATATTGTTCGTGGCCGGGGGTGTCGGCGACGATGAACTTGCGCTTTTCGGTGGCGAAGAAACGATAGGCGACGTCGATGGTGATGCCCTGTTCGCGCTCGGCGGCGAGGCCATCGACGAGGAGGGCGAAGTCGATCTCCTGCCCCTGGGTGCCGACCTTCTTGCTGTCGGCCTGAAGCGCTTCGAGTTGATCCTCGAAGATCATCTTGCTGTCGTAGAGCAGCCGGCCGATCAGCGTCGATTTGCCGTCATCCACCGACCCGCAGGTAATGAAGCGCAGCATCGTCTTATGCTCATGGACCTTGAGATATTGATCGATATCTTCAGCGATGAGGGCGTCGGTCTTGTAGATGGGGTCGGTCATATGTTCATCCCGTCATCCCAGCGAAAGCTGGGATCGCTATGATCTGGGCGAAGGCGGTGCCCGGTGGCACAATACCCCGGCCTTAGCCGGGGTTGACGCTTCGGAATGCTGCGCATTCCGTGGCGCGTCAAAAATACCCTTCCTGCTTCTTCTTCTCCATGCCGGCGCCGCCCGCATCCTTGTCGATAGCGCGGCCCTGCCGTTCCGACGTGGTCGTCAGAAGCGTTTCCTGGATCACTTGCGGAAGCGTCTTGGCGGTGCTTTCGACCGCGCCGGTCAGCGGATAGCAGCCCAGCGTGCGGAAGCGGATCGAGCGCATGACCGGCGTTTCGCCCGGCATCAGGGGGAAACGATCGTCATCGACCATCAGCAACATGCCGTCCCGCTCCACCGTCGGGCGGATGTCCGCGAAATAGAGCGGCACGATCGGCACATTGTTCAAATGGATATATTGCCAGATATCCAGCTCGGTCCAGTTGCTGATCGGGAAGACGCGGATGCTTTCGCCCTTGTGCTTGCGGGCGTTGTAGAGGTTCCACAATTCCGGCCGCTGATTCTTGGGGTCCCAGCCATGGGACGCGGTGCGGAAGGAGAAGATGCGCTCCTTCGCCCGGCTCTTTTCTTCGTCGCGCCGCGCGCCGCCGAACGCCGCGTCGAAGCCATGGAGGTTGAGCGCCTGCTTCAACCCTTCCGTCTTCCACATGTCGGTATGCAGCGCGCCATGGTCGAACGGGTTGATCCCCCGGTCCATCGCTTCCTGATTATGATAGACCAGCAATTCCATGCCGCTTTCCTGCGCCATCCGGTCGCGCAGCTTGTACATTTCCTGGAATTTCCAGGTCGTGTCGACATGCAGGAGCGGGAAGGGCGGCGGCGAGGGATAGAAAGCCTTGCGCGCCAGATGCAGCATCACCGCCGAGTCCTTGCCGACGGAATAAAGCATTACCGGCTTTTCGGCCTCAGCCACCACCTCCCGCAGGATATGGATGCTTTCGGCTTCGAGCCGCTCCAGATGAGTCAGGGTCTTCACGTCCGCCATGGATCCTCGCAATCTTCTTGCGAGCGACCTTGGCAGAAAGCAACTATCATTGGACCTCCCAAATGGGAGGGTATATGACCAGCTCATGCGATTGGATGATTCCGGCCTGCTGGTCAGCCTGAGCGAGGGCATGTTCCAGCAGCCGCTTTGGCACGATTTTCTCGACCGGCTGCGCAGCCGGATGCAGGTCCGCTATGTCAGCCTGGCCTTTCGTCCGATCGATGAGAAGAATATTGTCGAGCTATATGCCGGCCCTGCGGCGCCGCCACATCTGGGCCGGCTGTTCGCCGAGAAATATGTGCACGATCCGCTGGCTCATCGCAACATGCGGGAAGGGCGGGTTTATTCGCTCGCCGAACTGATCCCGCCGGACAATGCCGCGTTGCAATCCTATCGGAGCGATTTCCTGCATGGCATGGGCGTGGATGACATAAGATCCGTGCGGGTGACGGAGAGCAGCGGGGTGGATGCCTGGCTGAGCTGCGCGAGCACGCGCATATCGTCATCGGCCACGGCGTTGCTGACCGCGCTCGCCCCGCATCTGCGCACGGCATTGCGCGGCTTTGTGGCGCTGGAGCGGGAGAAGTTGCGATCGACCCTGACGTCAGAAGCCTTTGGGCGGCTGAATTTCGGCTGGCTGACGCTGGATCCCCAATGCCGCATCCTGGACATGACGCCCCATGTCGAACAGCTGTTCCAGCGCAACACTATCCTGCGGCGCGGGCGCTATGACCGGCTGACCCCGACATCGCCGGGGCTGGACCGCGAATTAACGGCGCTGGTCAAGATGTTCGCGCAGGATGCGGAGGCGCGGCCGCGCGCGATCAATCTGAGCCGCGATCCGTGGATGGACATGCTGGTCGCGCCATTTCGCGGACAGTCGGTGGCGGCGGGCGGGACGCCGGTGGCCATCGTCTATCTGAGCGGCGACCGATCGTCGCAGGCGGACCGATGCGAGCAGTTGGTCGACCTGTTCGGGCTATTGCCCAGCGAGGCGCGACTCGCCTGGGAAATGGGCCAGGGGATTCCCATCGCGCAGGCCGCTGCCAATCTCCATCTGACGGTTGAGACGGCGCGCAACTATTCAAAGAAAATCTACGCCAAAATGGGGGCGCGGGGCCAGGCCGAACTGGTGCGGATCATCCTGAGCAGCGTCTTGGCGATCGCCTGATCGCGCCGATGGGACAGCGAGTTGGACAGTATCACGCGATCGCATAAATTTATCAAATTTAACATAAGATATATTATCGTATATATTGACATGAGCGCCGCTTGACCCGACCCATATAAATCTATGAGAAGATATACGAATATCCTTTTGAATATAGACGAATAAAATGATTCGCCTGCAAATCGCCCATAAGCGTGACGACAACCCGCTATTCTGATGGAAGCGGGATAGACCGTCGGACGGACTCGGTCGGCATATGCGGCCGGTGGCATCACCATAGCCGCCGCTCCCGCAGCAGATGTAGCAGGAAGACAGGAACGCCCAGGAACGCGGTGATGACGCCGAGCTTTAGTTCGTTATAGGTCGGGATCAGCCGCACCGCGATGTCAGCCAGCGTCAGTAGCGCCGCGCCGGCCAGCAGCGAGGGCAGCAGGATCGACGAGGGGCTGCGATCCGTCAGCGGACGCACCAGATGCGGAACGATCAACCCGACGAAGCCGATCGAGCCGGCGACCGCCACCGCGCCGCCGACGCCGATGCCGATCCCCAGCAGTAGCCGCAGCCGCGTCCGCCGCAGGGTGACGCCCAGCGCCTGCGCGCCTTCCTCCCCCAGCGTCAGGGCATCGAGAGCGCGCGCGTCGAGCAGGAGAAGCGCCGCGCCGCATCCGATACAGGGCAAGGCGATCCAGACATGTTCGATCGACCTGTTTTCGATCGATCCTAGCAGCCAGGCGGTGATCTCCATGGCGGCAAAGGGGTTTTCGGACAGGTTGAGGGCCAGGCTGATGCCGGCGCTCGCCAAGGCGGAGATCGCGATGCCGGCGAGAATGAGGCTGAGCGGGCTTTCGGCGCGTCCCGCCAGCGCAAAGAGCAGCAACAGCGCGAGAAGCCCGGCCGCGATCGCCAGCACCGGCAGGAATAGGATATGGCGCTCGGACAGCCCGAAATACAGCGCGCTGACGGCTCCCAGCGCCGCGGCGCTGGATGCCCCCAATACCGACGGTTCCGCCAGCGGGTTGCGCAGATAGCCCTGTAACGCAGCGCCGGCCAGGCCCAACATGCCGCCCACCGCCAGGCCGAGCAGGACGCGCGGCAGTCGCAGCGTGAACAGGATGGCCGTTGCGATTGGGTCGCCATGGCCGGTCGCCGCCGCCAGCAACCGCGCCGGATCGATGGCGGCCGATCCCACCCCCAGAGAGGCGACGCCCGCCAGGATCGTCACGACCAGAAGGATGAGCAATAAGGTGCGCCGCCGTGCGTCTGATGGGTAGGACATGGGAAATGGCACCTCGCATTGGATCGGTGGTCCCCGTCACGCTTGTGTACCGGGGTCGTGTGGGTCATGGGGTGGGCATGTTATGCAGACTGACGAAATGGCCATCCGCCCGGCTGACGGCGCGCCTGTTCGCATGGGTTGCGGGCGGCCTCCTGGCTGGTTCGGCGCCCGCATCGCAGACCGGCCGCAGCGCCCCGCCGCGGCGGATCGTGTCGTTGAACCTGTGCGCCGACCAATATCTGCTTGCGCTGGCCGATCGGACGCAGATTGCCGGCCTGACCCGGAATGCGAACAATGCGGCCATGTCCGCAGCGGCGGCGCAGACGCGCGGCCTGCCCATATTGAGGGGGTCGGCGGAGGAGGTGCTGGCGATCGATCCCGATCTGGTGATAGGCGCGCCGGCCCGCCGCACCGGCATGATGGCGGCGCTGTCGGGCGCGCATTATCACACCCTCGATCTCAAACCGGCTGGTAGTTATGCCGGCATCGTCACGCAAATCCGCGCCGTCGCCAAGGCCATTGGCCATGTCGATCGCGGCGAGGCGCTGATCGCCCGGATGGACCGGGATCTTGCCGCCATCGCTCGGCCGCGCCCGGCCGGCATCGCCGCTTACTATCAGCGGCGCGGTTTCCTGACCGGAACGGGCACGCTGATCGACGACCTGATGACCCGCGCGGGTCTGGTCAACCTGGCCGGAAAGCTCGGCAAGCCGGTCCTGTCGCAACTCACCCTCGAAGAGTTGATGGTTGCCCAGCCGGACTATTTGCTGATCGAAAGCGGTTCCGAACGGGTGGTGGATCAGGGCACGGAGATGCTGCGGCATCCGCTGTTGAAAGACATCAAGCGGCTGCGCCTGCCCCAGGCATGGACCGTCTGTGGCGGCCCGGCCTATGTCGATGCCGCCCGCAGCCTGGTGAACCAGATCGACCATCGCCCCTAAAATTCGATGCCGGGCTGCGCCTTGACGCCCTGTTCGCGGAACGGGTGCTTCACCAGCGTCATCTCCGTCGCCAGATCCGCGGCTTCGACCAGCGCTTCGGGCGCGTTGCGGCCGGTGACGATGACATGCTTCATCTCCGGCTTGGCCTTAAGAACCGCCAGCACCTCGTCGAGGGGGAGATAATCGTAGCGCAGGACGATATTGAGTTCGTCGGCCAGCACCAGATGATAGGCCGGGTCGGCGATCATGCGCTTGACCTGATCCCAGGCTTTGCGCGCCGAAGCAATGTCTTGCGCCCGATTTTGCGTATCCCAGGTGAAGCCGTCGCCCATGGCCATGAATTCGACCTGATCTGGGAAACGATCGAACACGGCCTTCTCGCCCGTTTCCATCGCCCCCTTCACGAACTGGACCACGCCGACCTTCCTGCCATGGCCGATGGCGCGCACCACCATGCCCAACGCCGCAGTCGTCTTGCCCTTCCCCTTGCCGGTGTGGACGATCAGCAGGCCCTTTTCGACCGTCTTGCCCGCCACGATCCGGTCGTGCGCGGCCTGCTTCTTCTTCATCTTCTGCGCATGTTGTTCGTCGGTCCGTTCGGCCATCGTCATCCTCCTGCAAGCTGGGCGAGCAACAGGCCCGCGCTGTTCGATCTGGGTTTCCACATGCCGCGCTCCAGCGCTTCGGCCAGGCGCGCCGCAGTTTCGCGCAGCGCGGCCGGATTGGCCTCCGCCAGGAAGGCACGCACGGCTTCATCCTCGATGAAGGCGGCATGGACTGCGTCGAAATGATGATCGCGCACGGCATGGGTCGTGGCGGCGAAGGCGAACAGATAGTCGACCGACGCGGCGATCTCGAACGCGCCCTTGTACCCGTGGCGCATCACGCCCGCGATCCATTTGGGATTGGTGACGCGGGCGCGGACCACCCGGCCGATCTCGTCCTCCAGCGTGCGAACGACAGGGCGTTCGGGGCGGCTATGGTCGTTATGATAAGCGCGCGGCCGCTTGCCCGACAGATGCTCGACGGCGGACGCGACGCCGCCCTCGAACTGGTAATAATCGTCGCTGTCGAGCAGGTCATGCTCGCGATTGTCCTGGTTCTGAACGACGGCGTCGGCTTGCGCCAGGCGCGTGGCGAACAGGTCGCGCGCGGCGTCGCCCTCCACCCCTGCCCCATAGGCATAGCCGCCCCAGTCGAGATAGACGTTGGCGAGATCGGCGCGGTCGTGCCAGATTTTCTCGTCGATCATCGCCTGAAGGCCCGCGCCATAGGCACCCGGCTTCGATCCGAACACGCGAAAGCCCGCGCGCAGGGCGGCCGCCTTCGCGTCATGGCCGGCGTCGATCAGTTGCGCCGTCTCACGGCGATGGCGGGCGGCGGCGGGATTGTCCTCGTCCGGCTCGTCCAGCGCCATCACGGCGCGCGCGGCGGAATCGAGCAGGTCGATCTGTTCGGGGAAAGCATCGCGGAAGAAGCCGGAGACGCGGAAGGTGACATCGACGCGCGGGCGGTTGAGTTCGGCGATCTTCATCACCTCAAAACCGATCACGCGGCCCGACGTCCAGTCCCAGCGCGGTCGCACGCCCATCAGCGCCAACGCCTGGGCGATGTCGTCCCCGCCAGTGCGCATATTGGCCGTACCCCACGCGGACAACGCCATGGCCCTTGGATATTCGCCCTCGCGCTGGAGATAATCGTCCACCATTAGTTGAGCGGAGCGGCGGCCAAGCTCCCAAGCGGTGGCGGTTGGCACGGACCGGGTGTCGACCGAATAGAAGTTGCGGCCGGTCGGCAGCACGTCGGGGCGCCCGCGCGTGGGCGCGCCGGAGGGGCCGGGCAGCAGGAAACGCCCGTCCAGGCCAGCCAGCAGCGCAGCCTTTTCGGCGGGGCCGCAACGGTCCACGCGGCTGGCGAGATCGCCCAGCAGCGAACGCATAACGGTCTGCGACGCCGGGCCGGGCGCTGTCGCACCCTCGACCAGCGCGACGGCCAGCAGTTCGAGCCGTTCGATCGTGTCGCCATGGCTGCGCCAGGGCGCATCGCTCACCGCTGCCAGCACGGCCGGTCGGGGGCCGGTCCAGCCGTCGCCCATCCGGCAATCGAGCGGATCGAAGCCAAGGTCCAAATCGTCGGCCATAGCGCGGAGCAAGGATGCCTGGCCCGCGTCGTCATAGCCGCGCGGGGTGCGCGACAGAGCGATGAGCAGGTCGGTGCGCAATCGGCCAGTCGGCGACCGGGTGAAGATGTGCAGCCCATCGCGTATCTGCATCTCCTTCAATTCGCACAAATAATTGTCGAGAGCCGCGAGCGCGTCGTCGCCATCCCCGACGGCCCCGGCATCAGCGTCCAGTCCTTGCGACCGGGCGAGATCGAGAATTTCGGCTTTCAGATGCTGGATGCGGCGCGGGTCCATGCCGGCTGCGAGATAATATTCATCGACCAGCGCTTCGAGCGCCTTCAACGGGCCATAGCTTTCCGCGCGCGTCAGCGGCGGGGTGAGATGATCGATGATCGCCGCGCCGATGCGCCGCTTCGCCTGCGTCCCCTCGCCCGGATCGTTGACGATGAAAGGATAGAGTTGCGGCACCGGCCCCGCGCAGATTTCCGGGAAACAGCTGTCGGACAGGGCCAGCGCCTTGCCCGGCAGCCATTCCAGATTGCCATGCTTGCCGACATGGATGACCGCCTGCGCGCCGAAATCATGGTTCAGCCAGAAGTGGAAGGCCAGATAGGCGTGGGGCGGGATCAAAGCCGGGTCGTGATAGCTGGTCTTGGGATCGATATTGTAACCGCGCGCCGGCTGGACCGCGACGACGATATGGCCGAAGCGATGGGCGGGCAGATGAAAGGCGCCGTCACGCACGAAAGGATCGTCCACAGGGACGCCCCATCGCGCCATCACCGCCTCGCGCACCGCTGCTGGCAGCGCGTCGAACCGCAGGCGGTAATCGCCGATCGGCAGGCGGATTTCCGGCAGGCGATCCAGCGACGCACGGGCGTTGGTGACGCCGCCCAGCAGGATCGCCATCAGTCCCGCGCCGTCAACAGGAGCATCGCCGACATGATAGCCCGCTTCACCCAGGGTAGAGAGAATAGCGGCCGCGCTGGCGGGCGTGTCGAGGCCGACGCCATTGCCTAGCCGACCGTCGCGATTGGGATAGTTGGCGAGAATGAGCGCAACGCGCCGATCCGAGGCGGGCGTTCGCCGCAATGCCGCCCAATTGGCGGCAAGATCGGCGACGAAGGCAACGCGATCGGGCGAGACGCGCGGCGCCACAATGCCGCATTGGGTCCGGGCATCGAAACGCTCGGCCGCCTTGAAGGCGACGGCGCGGGTGAACAGGCGCCCGTCTATTTCCGGCAGAGCGACGTTCATCGCCAGGTCGCGAGGACCAAGGCCGCGCGGACTGTCGGCCCAGTTGGCCTGCTCGACGCCTGCGAACACGGTCTGCAGGATCGGACAATCCGCTGCTTCGAGGACGGCCGGCGTTCGCCTGTCGCCGGGCGAGGAGGCGGCGAAGGACGTGGCGTTCAGGATGATATCGGGCCGGATCGCGCCGATCAGCCCGTGCAGCCAGTCGATCGCGAAGGGTTCGCGCAGCGCCCGCACATGGACGGCGACGACGTTCAGCCCGCGTCCCTTCAGCGCGGCGACCAGCGCTTCGACGGCATCGAGCGTGCCGGCGATCATTAGCGCGCGATAGAAGCAGAGGAGCGCGACGGGCTGTCCCGCGCGCCATCCTGTCCGCACATCATCCAACGTCGGCCGCTTCATGCCGGCCAGATAGAAGCCGGCGTCCGCGATCGGCACGGGATCGTCCGGCACGCCTACATCCGCACCGATCAGCCGCGCGGCATGGCGCAGGAAGCTGACCGCATTGGCGACGCCGCCCTGCCGCAGATAGTCACGGAGCCGCTCGCTGATCGCCTTCGGCAGCGTCGCGGCGGCGTCCAACGACGGGTCGGGTTCCCGGCCATCGGCGATCGCTGCAAAGGCGATGCCCTTTTCCCGCGCAACCCGCGCGATTTCATCGACGCCATAGGGCCAATAGCTCTTGCCCCCCAGCAGTACGACGCACACGAAACGCGCATGGGCGATCACCTTTTCGACGTAGAGATCGACCGAATAGGGATGTTTGAGCTGCAGCAGGTTGGCCAGCCGGATCGACGGCGCATCCTCACCCAGCAGGGCCGCCGCCTGGGCGAAACAGGCCAGCTCGCTGTCCGCCACGGTCAGGAACACGATCTCGCCCGGCGATTGATCGAGGTCGATCGCCTCGTCGCCGTTGGAAACGGTTCCCGGCGTAGCGGCCAGCAAATGCATCAGGCGAAGGCCGCGCGAAGGGCGCTGTCGATGGCGGCCTGATTCAGCCCCTTCTGCCCGATCACCACCAGTTGTGACAGGCGCGACTCCTCCGCTTTCCAGGCGCGGTCGAAATAATGCTGGATGCGGGGACCGACCGCCTGGACCACCAGGCGCGCCGGGCGACCGGCGATGGCGACCATGCCCTTGATGCGCAGGACATCATGCGCCTCGATCAAGGGTCGTGCGGCTGAGCGGAACAGGAAAGTGTCGTAAGGGGCATTATTTCCTTTCAAAAGTCCCATTCGGAATTAGGTTGGCGTAGCGGTCTGAGGCCGCCGTTTGCGACGGCGTCAGGCACGGAGAAGTCGTAGCGGCCGAGGAAATTGATGTGACGCCAAGATATCGGCGAGAGCCGAGCGATATCGGCGGGCAGCGGCGGCGTCCCGGCCTCGCTGAGTTGGCGCACGGTTTCCTGCATGTAGACAGCGTTCCAGTGGACGATGGAGTTGAGGGCCAGACCGAGGACCCCAAGCTGCTCCTCTTGGCCCTGACGCAGAGGGCTTCTGATTTCGCCCCGATCGCCGTGATGGACGCGCCGACCGAGCTTGTGGCGCAATTCCTGCCGGTTGAGCTGAAACAATATTCGTCGCCGGAACGGCCGGTCATCGATGTATCGCAGGATATGCAGCGTCTTGATGATGCGGCCGAGTTCAGACAGGGCCTTGGCCAGCGTTGTTGGGCGGTCTTTGACCTGCAGCATTCGCATGACGCCTGCGGCCTTGAGGTGGCCGAGCTTGAGCGATCCGGCCAAGCGGATAAGGTCGGACCAGTTTTCCCGGATCAGATTGATTTTAACCCTGCCCCAGGCGGTCTGATCGAACGGCCCATAGCTCGCCTGGCGGTCGATACGCCAGAGTTTGGCGTCGCCGATGTCCGCCAGACGGGGGCTGAACCGGTAGCCCAAGAGCCAGAACAGACCGAAAATGGCGTCGGAATAGGCGGCGGTGTCGGTCATGATCTCCAGAGGATCGAGCTCGGTTTCCTGCTCCAGCAGGAGAGCCAGGACGACCAGGCTGTCGCGCAACGTGCCGGGGATGACCGCTCCGGTCAGACCGCTGAACTGATTGGAAATCATGTTGTACCAAGTGACGCCGCGCTCCTGGCCGTAATATTTGGGGTTGGGCCCGGCGTGTATGGCGCTCGACGGAGCGACAAAACGCATGCCGTCGGCGCTGGCCACCTCGCCTGCGCCCCAATGTTGGACGATATCCAGACGACTGTGAGCGGAAACGATCGCGGCGTTGGCCGCGGCGATGGTCTCGGGCCGAATGAAATTCTGACCGACCCAAGAAAGACGGTCGCGACGCAGAGCCGCAAATTCCGGGCGCACGATCGGCTCAAGACCGATGTTGCAGGCGCCGCCGACCAGGGTCGCGCACAGGCTTATCTCGAAGTGCTCGACGGTGGCCTGACGCTCGCTCAGATGCGTAAAGGACTTGGCAAATCCGGTTCGCGCCATGACTTCAAGAAAGATGTCGGGCATTCCGGCCTTCGGCATGCGCGTTTGGACGGCGGCGCGAAGTGCTCGAAGGCTCTCGGGTTCATCAAGCTTGTCGAGGGGCGTGACCACAATCCCCATCTTGTCGGCGACCGTCTCAAAACGCAGGTCCGGATTGTCGCCGGCGCGCGCAACGACATGTCGATATGCCTCGTCGAGAAGGCGGGAGAGACCGTCAATCTCAATGTCGGCTTCCAGAGATCGGCCCAGGGCGCGTGCTACCATCAACCTGGAATTGTGCCAGGACTCGCCCTCGAGCATCCCGCGCCGGGGATCCCCGTATCGGATGCCGGGCTTGGCGAACACATCGCGACGCTTGATCGCCAGACGCCACGCATCGATGATCGCGAAGACATAGGCCTTCGGGTCGCGCATCCTGCCATCGTCATCCAGGACATGTTGCCTCCACGCCTTCGAGACCGCAGCGATCGGTGCGCCGCGCATCTTGACGAGAGAGGACCAGTCGTCCACGCCCTTGAGGTAGCTGATCGCGGCCTTGACGTTTTTGCCACCTGGGGCAGCGTCGGTCTCGATGCGGGTAGCGATTTCAAAGAACAATCGCCGGGCGCTCCGCCATTTTGTTCGCAGTTGATCATAGGGCTTGGTCTCCGCGGGCTTGGCGATCGCCTCCACCTTGGACATGGCGGCCTCGATGTCGGGACGGGGCAACCGCTCGAAGAGCACATCTCGCCATTCATTGAGGGGCAGGGCGTCGTCGGTCAAAACCAACAGACCCATTGCGTGGAGCAGCATCGCGGCGCCATCGAGATCGCGCAGACTGCGCAGGCGGGCCTGTTTGTCGGCGGCTTCAGCCCCTTTCACCAAGTCGGCGAGCAGAGCCTCGGCCAGCTCGGCGGCGTCGTCCTGGGCCGCCGCTTCGAGCGTATGGAAGAGCGCGGCTACGGTCGCGGTTCGACGAGGCTCCTGAAGGGCGGCGATGGCCGAGGGCTTGCCGACGCGCGCTACCCGCGCGAGCCGCTCAAGGGTTGTGGCGGGAACGCCCCGCGGTGGCGCCGGCCGCAGATTGAACGCCCGGACCGCATCGAGCCGATCAAGGTGTCGGAAGAGTTCGGTCGGCATGCGCTTGGAGGGAACGGTCCGGAGCGCGTCCAGGGCGGCGAACGTGGATGTGTCGCCATCGTCAAACAGCGCGGCGATGCGCACGCGCTGGTCATCGCTCAAGCTGGCGACCAGATGGCGCCAAAGCCTGGTCCGCGCACGATCGCGGATCCTGCCAACCAGGCGCTCGACGACCGTGACGCCCGGCAGCAGCACCTTGTTGGCGATCAGCCAGGCCGCAGCTCGATCAATCAGGGGGCCGGGCCGATCGTCGCCGCTCCAGCAAAGGGCGTAGAGCCATCGGGTCAGCCGGAAACGTGCCACCGCGTTGTCGCCAAAGTCCGTGAAGCCGCAGTGCGTCCGGATGAGCGCGAGGTGCCGGATGCGTCGGCTTCCCGCAAAATAGGCGTCCACGTCCGTGCCGGGTTCAAGAGCGAGTTGTTCGATCACGGCCGCCAGGACCGACGCTGGGATCTCGGCGGGCGAGACTGGAAATGCGCCCAGAAACCGGGCGCTCGTCAGCATCACGGCAAAGCCGAGCCGATTGTGGTCGCCGCGCAGAGTTCCAATGAGGTCGCGATCAGTTTGGTCCAGATGGAAATATCGCGCGAGTTGATCGGCCGACGGTTCGCCATCAAAGCGGGCAAAGCCCTGACGCTGGGCGTCAGTGAGGTGACGGGTGGGCATACCGTGCGAAACTTTCAACTTTTGCGAAGGGGACGGCCCATGCCGATAAACAAGGCGAATTTCTTCGCAAAACATATGTGCGAAACAAAATTGTTTTGCAGTAACTTTCGCACAATATCTGGAGCAGTCGCATGAAGCTCGGCTACGCGCGCGTTTCCACCGAGGATCAGAACTTGGAAATCCAGCGCGGTCGGCTCTCGGAGGCGGGCTGTGAAATGATGTTCGAAGAGAAAATATCGGGGGCCGCTCGTGGCCGGCCCGAGCTTGAAAAGCTGATGGGTCACCTGCGCAAAGACGATGTTCTCGTCGTCGCCCGCCTCGATCGTTTGGCGCGATCCACCATCGAACTCCTGCACATCGCGGAACGCATCAAGGAAAAGCAGGCAGGATTACAATCGCTTGATGAACCTTGGGCCGATACCACGTCCCCGTCTGGCGTGATGATCATGACCGTATTCGCTGGGATCGCCCAGTTCGAGCGGACTCTCATATTGAGCCGAACCGAGGAGGGGCGAAAGGCGGCGATGGCGCGCGGTGTGAGCTTCGGACGCCCAAAGAAAATGCGCCCAGATCAGGCGGAGCTCGCTCGCCAACTCGTTCTCGAGGGTAAGTCCATTAGCGCCGTCGCAAGGACCTTCAACGTTCACCCGGCCACCATCTATCGCTGTATCGAGCCAAACAGTGCCTTATGACACTTTCCTGTTCCGCTCAGCCGCACGACCCTCTACCCCCGCTGCACCTGAGCGATATCTCGGCGGGGGCGTGCCGGACGCGAACGAACGGCCGATGCACGGCGACGAGCAGGCGCATGGAGCCCGTCAGCGCGCACCGATGCGGCCCCAGCCACATGGGTTCGTCGCTCAGACGGCGTTCACCGTGCCCCGGCCATCCCCTGGACCAAAGCAAGAGCGACCAGACGCCGGCAGGTCTCCTGGCTCGCGGGTCATTGCTTGATGCACGCCTTCCCAGGCCTCGCAGGATTTAGCGTCCGGCCCAGTGGCTGCTCCCCTGGAAAGGGAGCGATGTGCATCGCGCTCGCCGCTTACAGTTGCAGGGACAGCTGCGGATTTGGATGAGCGCCCTTGTCGAGGGACTGCCACCCGCACCGCCTTCCCATTTTAATCCCCTTGCGGGGAACCGGCGCGATCAGTCATCGAAGGGGGCTTGCGGCTCCCCGGATGCGGTCGGCGATACCGGCTGCCGGGGCCGTCCGCAAGCCCTGAGTGCGGTGCGATCGCCTGAAGCCGCCAGATGCGGTTGAAGGACAGGCGAACGGTCGATAGCGGCGCAATGTCGATGGCAGGCGTCGTCACGAGCGGAAAGCCGAGCGCGTGCGCCAGCGCGGCGCGGATCGTCATAGCATGGCTGATGGCGCAGATGCATCCGGGCGACTGCGCGATTCCGTCCAGCCAGCCGCCAACTCGCTGTCGCACCGCTTCCATGGTCTCACCATCCGCGGTGCCCTGCGTCGGATCGGCGATCCAGTCGGACAGGGCGGCCGGTTCGGCGGCGAAAAGGTCGGCAAACGACCGGCCCGACCAGCGCCCGGCATCCATGTCCACCAGCGCGACCTCGACCGAGGCGTCCAGCCCCATCGCCTGGGCAGTCTGCGCGGCGGCGCGGGACGGGCTGCAAAGGACATGGTTGTCGAAACCCGGCGGCAGGCGGCAGGCGGCGGCATCATGCGCGCCGCGTGCGTCCAGGCCCTCGTCCAGCGCCGGGAAGCCGCCGACCCGGCTGGACGGCGTGGACGCCGCGCATAGGAGAAGGAGGGATGTGGACAGCGGAACCTCCAAGACATGTTGACGTCGCGCCATCGCGCACCCTAAACAGCGCGGGCATCAGGAAGAAGAAGCCGGTGAGATTCCGGCGCGGTCGCGCCACTGTTATCGACGTACAAGGTCGAGAGCCAGACCTTCTTCCTGAACGAACAATCTCTCGCGGGACGCGCAATCCCTTATAGGAGTCTGGGTTATGTCAACGACTGCCGCACTGTTCGACGACCATTTCATTCCCGTCCAGGGCGGTTCCGCCATCCCGATCGAGGACATCGCACCATGGGCCGTGTTCGGCACACTGATTGCGCTTATTTTCCTTTATTTCGTCAGCACCGAACAGGGCGCCGTCGCCTTGTTCGACGGCATGTATGTGCATGAATATGTGCATGACGGCCGCCATCTTCTCGGCTTTCCCTGCCACTGATCCCAGGCGATGACCAAGAGTCTGTTGTGGCGCGGAATGCTGGCCGGCATTCTGGCGGCCCTCGTCGCGACGATGTTCGCACGCGCGATCGCGGAGCCGCAGATCGATCTCGCCATTGACTATGAGAGCGCACATGTAGTGCATCATATGGACATGCCTTCGGATGGGGAGCAAGCGGAACTGGTAAGCCGGGCGACGCAGAAGGGCGCGGGTCTGCTGACCGCGCTGGCGCTCTACGGCGCGGCGGTCGGCGGGATTTTCGCGCTCATATTCGCCTATGGTTATGGACGCTTTGGCCGCTTCGGTCCACGCAGCTTCGCTCTGTTGCTCAGCGGAATCGCCATCTTCCTGGTGGTCATCGTGCCGGGAATCAAATATCCGCAGACGCCGCCGGCCGTGGGCAAGCATGAAACGGTGGGTCTTCGCACCGCCGCCTATTTCGCAATGATCGCCTTGTCGGTGGGCGGGGCGGTGATCGCTGCCAAGATCAGAAGCGTGCTGGCCCTATCCCGTCCGGGCATCGATGCGACGTTGATTGCGGTGGGAGCCTATGGCGCGATGGTCGTGCTGGGCCAGTATCTGCTGCCCAGCGTCGATGAAGTGCCGGCTGATTTCCCGGCGACCCTGCTGTGGAACTTCCGTTTGGCCTCGATCGCGACCCAATTGCTGTTGTGGGCGACAATCGGAATCGTCTTTGGCCTGGCGGCGGAACGGGTGATGGCGCGCCCATAGCTCTGGGAATATCTATGTCGCCAGCATCTGCACGATCATGCTGTCGCAATGGCGGTCGATCGTGCCGATCGGGCAGGATGCGCTGCTGTCGCGCGCCGACAGCGAAAGGTTGCTGACGGCGCGGCGCATGATCGAGGATCGCTGGCGGAGACGCTGACGCTGGACGGCATCGCGCATCGAAGCGCGAAAATCTGGTCGCGCAGGCCCAAATTGGGCGGGGCGCCGGGGACGCCTTTGCGTTGTGGAAAATTATGCGCGTAAGCTGCTAATGCGATTGACTTGCATGATGCGCGTCGGATAATCCGGTCATCGTTTTGACGAGGAGTGTTCCGATGGCCCCGCCCATCCATTATCGGGCGAGCCGCTGGCGATACCGCGCCAATGTCGCTTTGCGCACCATCGCCGGGACGGTCGGCGCCTATGGCGTGGCGGCCTTGGGCGCCGCAGCGCTGGCGCGCACCCTGCCGATGGCTCGGGTGGAGGCGGTGACCTTTGCCACCATGATCGCCTATCTGATCGCGCCTGGCGTCTCCATCTGGGCCTTTCTGGCGCGGGGGCCGTGGCGCGCGGTCGCGGGCGTGGTGCTGGCGGCGTTGGCGCTGGGCGGCGTGGCCTGGATCGCAGGGCAACCGGCATGAGCGGGACGAGCGCCATGGTGCGCGATGGAGCGCGGCAGGCCATGGCCTGGCTGCATGGCTGGACCGGGCTGCTACTTGGCCACATCCTCTTCATCATCTGCCTGGCCGGGACGCTGGCCGTGTTCAAGCCGGAGATCAGCCGCTGGATGCGCCCGGAAATCAGCGGACAGGCCGATCCGGTCCGCGCGATCACGGCCGCGACCGAGTGGCTGTCGACCAATACGACCGGATCGGCAGGCTGGTATCTGTCCGCACCCGACGGCCGGTCGAACGTGGTCAATGCCAATTATGACAGCGGCGGCGCCTATATGAGCCGGGCGCTCGATCCGGTGAGCGGCGCGCCGGTGGCGCGCGACACGCTGGGCGGGGAATTTTTCTACCGCCTGCATTTCGAGCTGGAACTGCCCTATCCCTGGGGACGGTTGCTGGCGTCGCTGGCGGCGATGCTGATGCTGGTGGCGATCATCACGGGCATCATCGCGCATAAGCGCTTTTTCAAGGACATCTTCACCTTCCGCCCCGGCAAGGGCCAAAGATCATGGCTGGACGGGCATAATGCGCTGGGCGTGCTCTCCCTGCCCTTTCATATCATGATCACCTTTACCGGGCTGCTGACGCTGGCGTCGCTCAACATGCCCTGGGGGATTGCGGCCGGCTATGGCGCGGATGTGGCGACGCTTTACAGTGACCTGACCCCCGGCACGGTCAGCCGGGAAGCGAGCGGGACCAAGGCGCCGCTGGCCCCGGTCGGGCCGATGCTGGCGCAGGCGCAGCGCTATTTTGGCGGTGTGCCGGTGGATCGGGTCTATATCTTCAACCCCGGCGATGCCGCCGCGGTGGTGACCATCTATCCGGTCGAGGTGGGCGCGATCGGCACTCTGCCCGCAGAGATCAGCTTCGACGGCGCGACCGGCAAGGTGCTGAAAGCCTGGACGGAAAAGCGGGCGGGCGTGCGCGCCTATCAGACCATCTACGGCCTGCACATGGCCCATTTTGCCCCGCTGCTAACGCGCTGGCTCTATTTTCTGGGCGGCGCCATGCTGACCTTGGCGATCGCGAGCGGCATGGTCTTGTGGATCGTCAAGCGACGGGAACGCGCGCCCTTGTCGATCGGCAACCGGCTGCTGGAGCGGTTGAACGTCGGTGCCCTTGTGGGCGTGCCGATCGGCATGGCGGCCTTCCTGATCGCCAATCGGCTGTTGCCGCTGGGCCTGGCGGAACGCGCGCAGCAGGAGGTTGCAGTCGCGCTGTGGAGCGCGGGCGCGGCGCTGCTGCTGGGGCTGGTCCTGCCACCTGCGCTGGGCTGGCCACTCCTGCTGGGACTGCTGGCGCTGCTATGCGCGCTCGCCGCTGCGCTGGGACCGATCTGGGCGGGGGATGTGATGATCCTGTCGGGCAATATGCTGCTGACCGCGACTGCGGTCGCGCTGGGCCTGCTGGTCTGGAAGCAATTGCGCCGCCGCAGCGCGCCGACCCCGGTTCGCCGCCGGATGGCGCCGGCATGACGCTCACCATCGGTCTGCTTTACCTTGCTTTGTTCGCGCTGGCGGGGCGGATGCAGCGACATCGGCCGGTTCTGCTCACTACATGGCAGCGGCGTCCCTTTGTCGGTCATCTGGAATTGGCCGGGTGGACGCTGCTGGGCCTGTCGCTGCTCAGCCTGATGTTGTGGGCCGATGTCGGCATGGCGCTGATCGCCTGGATCGGGCTGTTGCCGCTGCTGGGCGGCGTGGTGGTGCTGGGCATGACCTACCGTCCGGCGGTGGCGCGGGCGGGCGTGCCGGTTGCGGCCGTCATGTTGGTTGCCGGATTGCTGGTTTAGGCCTTGATGTCGATGGTGGCGATCAGGCCGCCATCATCGGCATTGCGCAGGCGCACCGATGCTTCGAAACTCATCGCCAGCGAGCGGCAGATGGTCAGGCCGATGCCGGTGCCATGACGCCCGCCCGGCTGGCTGCTGGCGCCGCGGGTGAAGGGTTCGAACATCTGGTCGAGCTGGTCGACCGGGATGCCGGGGCCATGATCGCGCACATGGATCATCAGCCTGCCGCCCGATCGCGCGCAGCTAATCTCTGCGCTGCCACCATAGCGCACGGCATTGTCGATCAGATTGGCGATACAGCGGGTCAGCGCATTGGGCTTTACCCGCACCGTGCCGCCGCACCCGCTGAGGAACCGGACGGGCGCGCCCAGTTCCTCGGCATCCTCCGCCATGCTGGTCAGCAGCGAATCGATGTCGAGCGCCGACCATTCCTCGCGCGCCTCGATACTGCTGGCGAGGTCCAACCCCTCGCGCACCAGCGTCTGCATCGCCTGATGATCCTGGAGCAGGCGCGCGCGCAATTCCTCATTTTCGACCAGTTCCAGGCGTAGCCGCAAGCGGGTCAGCGGCGTCTGGAGATCATGGCTGATCGCGGCGAGCAATTGCGTCCGTTCGGCAAAGCCCGCCCGCGCGCGACGCTGCATCAGGTTGAAAGTGGACAGGGCGGCGCGCACCTCCTCCGGCCCGCGTTCGGGAATTTCCTCCGGGTCGAGCGACACGGAAAAGGCCTCCGCCGCCTGTTCCAGCCGCCGCAACGGCGTAGCCACGATGCGGGCGACGAGGATGCCCAGACCCGCCGAGGCCGCGACGATGACGATCAGGTAAAGCGGATTGAAGATGGTGCTGGGCGGTTTGGCGATGCGCGGGAAGCTGAGCGCGATCGCCCGGCGCTGGCCGGTTCCATCGGTATAGCGCACCACCCAACAGTCCGGGCGTGGCGCGTCGATCAGCCCGGCGACCAGTTCTTTCGACCTGTAGCGGTCGGGGAAGCAAAGGCCGACCGGCACCTGTCCCGCTTCGGGCTGCGATTGCGGACCAAGGCGCGCGCGCAGAAGCGATTGGAGATCGGCGTCCGGGTCGTTCAGACTGATGCCTTCGGGCGCAGGCGCCGCGCCGATGATGCTGTGCGTCGCCATCATCTTTTCGATGCGCCGGGGGTCGCGGCGGAAACGATCGGCGACGTCGATGGCGCTGGCAAGAACGCGCTGGCGGCGCACCCGTTCGAAATCGTGGCGGCGCGTCTGTTCCGCCACCAGCAGCGCGACAATCGCGGCGACCGACATGCCGAGCGTCAGGATCAGGAAAATCTGCCCCGCCATCGACCGGAAGAAGGCGCGGGCGCGGCCGGCGATCCCGCGGATCATGAATGATCGACTGAACAGGCCAGGACATAGCCTTCGCCACGTACCGTCAGGATCAGATCCTCGCCGCCCGGCAGGCTCGACAGCTTGTGCCGCAGACGACTGATCTGAAGGTCGATCGAGCGATCGAAGGCGGCGGTGGCGCGGCGTTCGGGCAGCAATGTCTCCCGGTCCAGCACGACATTGGGTTCGTCAATGAAACGGCTGAGCAGTCGAAATTCGGCCGACGACAGCATCACCAGCCGATCGTCGGGCGCGACCAGACGGCGTTGCACCAGATCGACGCGCCAGGGACCGATATGCGCGTAGCGCATCGCACCGGTGCGCGCGGCCGGCCCGTTGCGCGCGCGGCGCAGCAAGTTGCGGATGCGCACCAGCAGTTCGCGCGGCTCGAACGGTTTGGTCAGATAATCGTCCGCGCCCAGTTCCAGCCCCAGCACCCGGTCGATCGCGCTACCGCGCGCCGTCACCATGATGATCTGCACGTCCGATCCCTCCGCCCGCAATTCACGGCACAGCGACAGTCCGTCGCCATCGGGCAGGTTGAGGTCGAGCACGATCAGATCGACCGCCTCGTCCCGCAATGTCTGACGCAGGTCGGCCAGATTGGCGGCGGCCAGCAGGCGGTAATTTTCCTGCCGCAACTGGCCGACGATCAGGTCGCGGATATCCGCGTCGTCATCGGCCACCAGCACTGTGGCGGGAGGGAAGGATGCAGCATCGGCCATGGCCCGTCCTAGCGCGCGGCGCATTAAAAGTCTGCGCTTCTTGTTGGCCGATACAGGCCGATACAAAGCGATACGAACATGCGCGGTCATGCAACGCATCGCCGCATTTCGAAAAACAGTCACTCTACCATGAGACGGGCAAAGCCGCGAAGAGGGCCAGGTCGGCTCCCCTGCCGACGCCAACGGAGTCCTTGCGATGCCTATACCCGCCATCCTGGCTGGAAACCCGGTGCACGGCCCGAATCGGTCGCGCACGCCCCTCCCCCCTCCCCCTCGTGCGCCCGGTCCGGTCTTATTCGTGCATCGGCGGGCATCGCAGGGGCCTGTGCGGCACAGTTTCAAGGATAAGCGCCACACCATGCTCCTTTCCGCCACCTTGCGCAGCCTTCGGGTCGCGCCAATCGCTCTTGGCCTGTCGCTTGCGGCATGTGGACAGCAAAAGCCGCCGCAAAAGGGGCCGGTGGAAGTGGGCGTGGTCACGCTGAGCACGCAGGACGCCACCGTGTCCAGCGAACTGCCCGGCCGCACCGTATCGACCATGATGTCGGAAGTGCGGCCGCAGGTGGCGGGACTGATCCAGAAGCGGCTGTTCACCGAAGGATCGATGGTCAGCGCCGGCCAGCCGCTCTACCAGATCGACGCCCGCCTCTATCGCGCGTCGCGCGACGAGGCGCAGGCCAGTCTGGCCAGTGCGCAGGCGACCGCCGCAGCCGCGCAGGCCAAGGCGCAGCGCTATCGCAGCCTGGGCGACACCGAAGCGGTGAGCGCGCAGGACCGCGACGATGTGATCGCGACCGCGCGCCAGGCGAGCGCCGCGGTGCAGCAGGCGCGCGCCAGCCTGCAGACCAGCAGCGTCAATCTGGACTTCACATTGGTCCGGGCGCCGATCAGCGGGCGCATCGGCCGTACCCTGTTCACGCCCGGCGCGCTGGTGACGACCAGCCAGACCGACCCGTTGACCACGATCCAGCAACTCGACCCCATCTATGTCGACGTCACCCAGTCCAGCTCGCAGATCCTGGCGTTGCGCCGGTCGCTGGCGGCGGGCAAGACGCTGGCGGCCAGCGCGACCATCCGGCTGAAACTGGAAGATGGCGCCGACTATCCCCAGGAAGGCCGGATCGAATTCGCCGAGCCGATCGTCGACGTCAACAGCGGCACGGTGACGTTGCGCGCGCGCTTTCCCAATCCTGACGGGCTGCTGATGCCCGGCATGTTCGTCCGCGTGATCGCGCCGCAATCGGTGGTGCCCGGCGCGATTCTGGCGCCGCAACAGGGCATCAACCGCGATCCCAAGGGCAACGCCACGGCGCTGGTCGTGAACAAGGCGAACAAGGTCGAACGCCGTATCGTCACCGCCGCTCAGGCGATCGGCGACAAATGGCTGATCACCGCGGGTCTCAAGGCCGGCGACCGCCTGATCGTCGAGGGCACCGACAAGGTGAAGGCCGACGACGTCGTCAAGCCTGTCGCCATCAAGACAGCGCAATAGGAGCCGGCCCTTGCTCAGCCGCTATTTCATCGAACGGCCGATTTTCGCCTGGGTCATCGCCATCGGCATCATGCTGGCGGGCCTGGGCGCGATGCTGTCGCTCCCCATCGCCCAATATCCCGACATCGCCCCGCCTGGCGTCGGCATCAGCGCCACCTATCCCGGCGCATCGGCCGAAACCGTGGAAACCAGTGTTACCCAGGTGCTGGAGCAGCAACTGACCGGCATTGACGGGCTGATGTATTTTTCCTCCTCCTCGACCGCCACCGGACAGGCGCGGATCACCGTGACTTTCCAGAAGGGCACCGATCCCGACACCGCGCAGGTGCAGGTGCAGAATCGGGTGCAGCAGGCGCTCAGTCGCCTGCCCAACGCCGTGCAGCAGCAGGGCCTGTCCGTCACCAAACAGCAGACCGACTTCCTGATGCTGGTCGGCCTGTATGACGAGACGGACATAGCGACGCAGGCGGACATCGCCGATTATCTGGTCAATAATTTCCAGGACCCGATCGCGCGTATCGATGGCATCGGCGCCACCCAGGTCTTCGGGTCGCAATATGCGATGCGGGTGTGGCTGGACCCCTACAAGCTTGCCGCGGTAAAGCTGATGCCGTCCGACGTACAGAGCGCGATTGCGGCGCAGAATGTCGAAGTGTCGGCGGGCCAGATCGGCGCCGACCCGGCGCCCGCCGGGCAGCAGATCAACGCCACCGTGACGGCGCGCGCGCGGTTGCAGACGCCCGAACAATTCCGCAACATCATCGTCAAGACCCAGACCGACGGATCGATCGTCCATCTGTCCGACGTGGCGCGAGTCGAACTGGGTAATGAAAGCTATACCACGGCCGCGCGGCTCAACGGCCATCCCGCGTCCGGCGTTGCGCTGCAACTGGCGCCGGGCGCCGACGCGCTCAAGACCGCCGAACTGGTCAAGGCGAAGGTCGCCGAACTGTCGAGCAGCCTGCCGCATGGATATAAAGTCGTATTTCCGCGCGACACCACGCCCTTTATCCAGCTGTCGGTCGAAGAAGTCATCAAGACGTTGCTTGAAGCGGTCGCGCTGGTCGTGGTGGTGATGTTCGTCTTCCTGCAAAGCTGGCGCGCGACGCTGATCCCCGCCGTCGCGGTGCCAGTGGTGCTGCTCGGCACCTTCGGCATTCTCGCCTTGTTCGGCTATTCCATCAACACGCTGACCCTCTTCGGTATGGTGTTGTCCATCGGCCTGCTGGTCGACGACGCGATCGTCGTGGTCGAAAATGTCGAGCGCATCATGGAGGAGGAAGGGCTTTCCCCGCGCGAGGCGACGATCAAGTCGATGGAGGAGATCGGCAGCGCGCTGGTCGGCATCGCTTTGGTGCTGTCGGCAGTGTTGCTGCCCATGGCCTTTTTCGGCGGATCGACCGGCGTCATCTACCGCCAGTTTTCCATAACCATCGTGTCATCGATGCTACTGTCGGTGGTGGTCGCGTTGATTCTGTCGCCGGCGCTGTGCGCGACCCTCCTCAAGTCCGCGAGCGAGGACCATCGCAACGAAGGTTGGGCCGGCAAGTTCAACCGCTGGTTTGAGAGGCTGACCGGCGGCTATGTCCGCCGCACGCAGCAGATGTTGAATCGGCGCAAGCTGTTCTGGGGCCTGTATGTCGTGGTGCTGGCGCTGCTGGTTCTCATCTTCGTGCGGCTGCCGTCCAGCTTCCTGCCGGTCGAGGATCAAGGGCAGGTGATGGTGCAGGTCACGCTGCCCGCCGGCGCCAAATCGAGCCGGACCAATGCGGTGATCGACCAGGTGCAGAATTATTTCCTGAACGACGAGAAGGACAATGTCGCCTTCGCCTTCATCATGACTGGATTCAGCTTCCAGGGCCAGGGCGAGAATGTCGGCCAGGGCTTCATCAACCTGGCGCCATGGAACGAGCGTAAGGGTATCGCAAACACGGCGGGGACGATTGCCGGACGCGCGACCAAGCAACTCGCGGCGATCCGCGACGCCAAGATACTGGGCATGACGCCGCCCTCTATCCGGGGCCTCGGCCAATCGAACGGCTTCACCTTCGAACTGCTGAACAATGGCGGCCTCAGCCGCGCGCGCTTTCTGGAACTGCGCAACCAGTTGATCGACGCAGCGTCCAAAGATCCGGTGCTGGCCGGCGTGCGCGCCGCATCGCTGGAGGATACGCCCCAGCTCAAAGTCGATATCGACAATGAGAAGCTGGCGGTGCTGGGCCTGACGCAGAGCGATGTCGACGATGTCCTCAGTTCCGCCTGGGGCAGCACCTATATCAACGATTTCGTCGATCGCGGCCGAGTGAAGCGCGTCTATATGCAGGCTGATGCGGCCTATCGCGCGTTGCCGACCGATATCGACAATTGGATGGTACGGTCGAGCAGCACCGGCGAAATGGTGCCCTTCTCCGCCTTTGCGACCACGCATTGGACGATGGGGCCTAGCACGATGGCGCGTTTCAACGGTCTGTCCTCTTTCGAAATCCAGGGCCAGGCCGGCGCGGGCGCCAGTTCGGGCGAAGCGATGGACCGGATAGTCGAATTGCAGAAGCAACTGCCGACCGGCACCAGCTACGCATGGAGCGGCCTGTCCTATCAGGAGCAACTGTCCGGCGGTCAGGCGCCGTTGCTCTACGGCCTGTCGGTGCTGGTCGTGTTCCTGTGCCTTGCCGCTCTCTATGAAAGCTGGTCGATCCCGCTGGCGGTGCTGCTGGTGATCCCGCTCGGCCTTGTCGGCGCGGTGATCGCGGTGTGGGCGCGCGGGCTGGAGAATAATATCTTCTTCCAGGTTGGTTTGCTCACCACGATGGGTCTGGCCGCGAAGAATGCGATCCTGATCGTCGAGTTCGCCGAACTGGCGCACAAACAGGGCAAGGACGCGCTGTCCGCCGCGCTGGAAGCGGCGCGGCTGCGCTTCCGCCCGATCCTGATGACCAGCCTTGCCTTCATCGCCGGCGTCATCCCGTTGGCGATCGCAACGGGCGCAGGCGCACAGAGCCGTGTTGCGATCGGTACGGCGGTCGTTGGCGGCATGACGACGGCGACGGCGCTGGCCATCTTCTACGTGCCGCTGTTCTTCGTCACGATTGCGGGCCTTTTCAGCGGTAAAAAGAACGCCGCGCCGCCAGCCCCGGCGCCAGACGCAGGAGTTCCGGCATGATCCGCCTTTCACTGTCGGCGGTATCGCTGCTGACGCTGGCCGGATGCAACATGGCGCCGACCTATGTGCGACCGACAGCGCCAGTGCCCGCCACCTTGCCCAACGGGGAAGCCTATGCGCCTGGGCAGGCCGGACAAAAGGTTGGCCTGGCCTGGACCGAACTGGTCGGCGACACGAAGCTGCGTAGCGTGATCGCGCGAGCGCTGGCCAATAATCGCGACCTGCGCGCCGCGATCGCCAACATCCAGTCGGCGCGCGCGCAATATAGGGTGCAACGCGCCGCCCAATTGCCCACCATCACCGCCGACGCCGGCGCCAGCTTCGTCCGCCAGAATGACAATCGGCAGAATAGTTACAGCGCCGACATCGGCTTCAGCGCGTTCGAGATCGACCTGTTCGGCCGCGTCCGCAACCTGACCCAGTCGGCGCTCGAAACCTATCTGGCGACGGAGGAAGGCGCGCGGGCGACCCGGATCACCTTGATTGCTGAGACCGCGACCGCCTATGCGACGCTGGCCGCTGACCAGGAACTGCTGGCGGTTTCGCGCCAGACCCAGGCGAGCGCCCAGCGTACGCTGGACATCACCCGCCAGCTCAATGGCGCCGGCCTGATCGGCAAGCTCGATGTCCATCAAGCCGAAACCACGGTCGAGCAGGCGGCGTCGGACGTCGCCGCCAACGTCACCCAAGTCGCGCAGGATCGCAACGCGCTCGACCTGCTGGTGGGGACGCCGGTGGAGGAGGCCTTGCTACCCGCCTCGCTCGACAGCCTGATCGCGGGCGTGGCGAAGGCGCCGGCGGGCCTGTCGTCGGACGTGCTGCTCCAGCGGCCCGACGTGCTGCAGGCGGAACATCAGCTCAAGGCCGCCAATGCCGATATCGGTGCGGCGCGCGCGGCCATGTTCCCGACGATCAGCCTTACGTCGGCGATCGGCGTGGCCAGTTCGGCCCTGTCCTCGCTCTTCACCGGCAACGGCTTCGCCTGGTCGGTCAGCCCATCCGCCAGCCTGCCGATCTTCGGCGGTGCGAACCGCGGGAACCTGGACTATAGCAAGGCGCAACGCGACCTTTATGTCGCACAATATGAAAAGGCGGTGCAGACCGCCTTCCGCGAAGTCGCAGACGCACTCGCACGCGAGGGGACGATCGATGCGCAGCAGGCGGCGCAGCGGCGATTGGTGGCGGCCAGCCAACGCGCCTATGATCTGGCGGACCAGCGTTATCGGTCGGGTATCGACACGTTCCTGACCGCGCTGACCAGCCAGCGCGCGCTCTATAGCGCGCGGCAATCGGCTATCGTCACGAACCTTGCGCTAGTGAGCAACAGAGTGATGCTCTACCGCGCAATTGGCGCTGATCAGTAAGCAACCATATTATCGCTCCCCCTCTTCTCCCATGGCGCGAATCTGCTATGATGCGCGGATAATAAGGGAGAGGAACCATGCTGCTATTGGCACGGTGTCTGGATTGGCTTTGCCAATTATTTGCGTCTGGCGCGCAGGATGAAGTGCGCCTCAACCAATTGATCTCGCGCTGTGGCGCGCGGGACAATATGCGGCGCCGTCCTTGACGCGAGCAAATTATGGCAGGCTGCGTGAAAGGCGGCGCCTGCTATAGTTTTTGTTTTCGCATGATTTCAAGCCAAAATCCGATTCCCGCTTTTCTACACGATGCTCTCAGCGCATTTTGCCGGGCTGTTCCGACGACGACAAACGCTTAGCGGTGGTTAGCGTCTGGCCGATGAACAGCAGCACCAAGATGGCGCCGATTATGCCGACGAAAAGGTCAAATCCCGACACCGCGCCGAACCAGCCAGGGGCGTAGCCCAACAGCATCATCGCGATCGTCAGACCGATCAGCAACAGCCGCAATTCGGTGGGTCCGGCGGCAAGATAGGATAGTTTGAATTCGCCCAAGACTCGCGCCGACAGATAGGCGTGGATCGACAGCAGCAGATAGCCCGCCAGCGCGACCAGCGCGACATCCATGCGGATATAGGGGCTGGCCCCCATGCCCGCCAGGATCAGCAAGGTCGCCAGGCCATCACAACTATGGTCGATGAAATAGCCGTAGGATGGCCGTTCGATATGGCGGAACCGCGCCAGGCTGCCGTCCAGGGAGTCGCCGAACCATTGCAGCGCATAGCCCGCGATCGCCAGCCATAGCCAATCGACGCCCCAATTGCTGGCGGCATAGCCCGCGAAAATGGCGAACGCGCCCACCATGCCCAGCGCGGTGAGCATGTCGGGCGTGACCCAGCGCGGCATATGGGCGCAGAGCCAATTGAGAAGGCGACGTTCCGCCACGGCGAGCACATTTTGCTGGATACGGGCGATGGGTGGGGCCGACGGGCCAGAAGGCAATGACATGGCGCTTTATGACGGAAGGATGACGAATAGACAATGTTGTTGCGTCGCACCGACAAGGTCATTGCCTGTTCCTTGGCTTCCGGGGCAAAGGCGAGCGACCGGGCGGGAAGCCTGGGGGAGGAGCATATGAGCAAGGACGGTCCCCAGGATGTGCGCGATATCGTGCTAAGGATGGAGCAGCGGCCGTCCAATCCGATCCGACGCGCGCGCTTGATGGTGGAGCAGGAAGTGCCCCCCGCCCGTCGGGGACCGGGATGGGACCGGCATTGGCGTGAACTGGAAGCCTATCTGGATGAGGGCATCGCCTGGACAGTGCCGCAGGGGCTGGACGACGCGCGATCCGACGAAGACAAAAAAAGGGCCGATCCGAAGACCAGCCCGTAAAGTTTTAGGAGAGGATGCCTGAAAGGCCCGTTCCTGATGTACCAACTGGTAATCTTTCGCAAGTGCGAACGATTATTTCGCAATTGCAAAGATTGCATCCGTGGCAGAGTGCAACGCTTTCCGTAGCGGAATTAGGCATCGATAGCGGCCTGAATTCTGCTGATATCGGTCTTCATGCGAAGCGCGAATCGCTGCATCGGCTCACGCCCTGATTCGCAAGGTCGCCAACGCCGCCAGCAGCAGCGTGGCCGCGGCGAAGGCCATGGTCCAGATGGGGTCGCCAGGGAAGAATGTCTTCATGATCGATCCCATCGCCGTCGCCACCAGCAATTGCGGCAGCACGACGAAGATATTGAACACGCCCATATAGACGCCGAGCTTGGCCTGCGGCAGGGTCGAGGCGAGCATGGCATAAGGCATGGCGAGGATCGAGGCCCAGGCGATGCCGATCCCGGCTTCGCTGAGCAGCAGCAGGTTGGGATCACGCACGATCAGGAAACTGGCGAAGCCTGCCGCGCCCGCAACCAGGCACAGCGCATGGGTCCGCGCCTTGCCGATCCGCGCCGCCACCCAGGGCAGAAGCGTCAGGGCGGCGACTGCGGCCACGCCATTATACACCGAGAAGAGCACCCCTACCCAGTTGCCGCCAGCCTGATAGGCGGCGCTGGCGGGATTGGCCGATCCGAACATATATTGGGCGACGACCGGCGTGGTGTGAATCCACATGATGAAGAGCGCCGACCAACTGAAGAACTGGATCACCGCCAGTCGTCGCATGATCGGAGGCATAGCGCCGATATCGCCGACGATATGCGCCAGCATATGTGCGCCGCGTCCAGCGCGGGCCAGCAGAATGGCGACCAGGCTGGCGAGGCCGTAGCCGGCCAACAGCGCGGCGAGCAAATAGACTTCCTTTTCCATTGCCCAGAGGGCGACCAGCAGCGCGACGAAGACTCCCGCGCCAATCCAGATGACGCAGGGACCGATGGCGCGGCCTGCCAGATCGGGCGCCGTGGCGGCGGCTTCGTCAGCGTCGGCGAAGGCGCGGATCTGGTCCGGCGCATATTCGCGCGTCGTCATCACGGTCCAGAGCACCGCGGCCAGCAACGCAGCGCCGCCTGCCCAAAAACTGTAGCGCACCGTATCGGGCACCTGCCCCGCCGCCGCGACGTTGGCGACGCCCAGATGGTCTAGGACATAGGGAAAGAGCGATCCCACCACCGCGCCCGCACCGATGAACGCGGTCTGCACCGCATAGCCTATTATATGCTGATCCTTGCCCAGCATATCGCCGACAAAGGCGCGGAACGGCTCCATCGAGATATTGAGGCTGGCGTCGAGCATCCACAGCAGCAATGCGGCCATCAGCAGCCCGTCGCTTTGCGGCATCCCCAGCAACGCCACCGTGGAGAGGATCGCGCCTGCCAGGAAATAAGGGCGGCGACGGCCGAGCCGCCCCAGCCAGGTGCGATCGGAAAGATGCCCGACGATCGGCTGGACCAGCAGGCCGGTCAGCGGCGCGGCGACCCATAAGGCCGATAGGTCGTCGATGCTGGAGCCAAGCGACTGGAAGACCCGGCTCATATTGGCGTTTTGCAGCGCGAAGCCGATCTGGATGCCGAAAAAACCGAAACTGATATTCCACAATCCGGCAAAGCCCTGTTTCGGCTTGTTCATGCCTGTCCCCTCCCGTCGCGGACGCGGCCTGCCGCCGCTTGCCTGCATCAACCATCACCGCTTGCATGGCGACGGGCGACGAGCAAGCTGCGCATACGAATTCATTCGAATTCAGCATTTTCAGAACACCGTAAAGCGTTGGGGCGTCCGCCTCTCTCGCCCTCGATTTTCACGCTTTTCGCAGCTGCTCCACGATCGCCGCTATGTCGCGTTCCCCCTCGCCGGCCGCATCGGCTTCCGCGAAGCGTTGTCGCGCTGCCTGGGCTATGGCGGAGGGGATGCCGGCATCGGCCAGGGCCTGGGCGGCATAGCCCAGATCCTTGGCCATCAATGGCACCAGAAAATGCGGCGCATAATCTCGATCAAGCATCCGGCGACCCACCCCCTTCACCATCGGGCTGGCGGGCGCGCCGTCGAACAGGATCGACATCGCCTGCTCCATGTCGAGGCCGCGCCTTTCGAACAGGGCGATGGCTTCGGCCAGGCTGGCGGCCTGCACGCCGCACAGATAATTGTTGGCGAGCTTGACCGTCGCGGCGCTGCCCACCGGACCGAGATGGACGAGTGCGCTGCCCATGGCGTCGAAGGCAGGGCGTGCGGCGTCGATCGCATCGGCGTCGCCGCCGACAAGGAAACGAAGTATGCCCTGCGCTGCCTGGTCCCGGCTGCCCGTGACCGGAGCCTCGATGAAGCGCACGCCATGCGCGACGGCGTCCCGCGTCAGTTCCAATACCCAATCGCTGGTCAGGGTGCTGGATTCGATCGCGATCGCGTCCCGATCCATGACGGCAAGGGCGCCGTCGTCGCCGGTCCAGACAGTCCGCGATACATCATCATTGGCCAGCATCGCGACGACGATCGATGCGCCGCTGGCCGCGTTTGCCGGCGTTTCGGCGATCCGCGCGCCGGCCGCGCCCAGTGCCTCCGCCTTTTCGCGGCTACGATTCCACACCGCCACCTCGAATCCGGCGGCGATCAATCGCCGCGCCATGCCGGACCCCATAATGCCCAGTCCCAGAACGGCGACTTTCCTGTTCATCATCCGATCACCTTGAAGCGCGAGAGGGCGGCCTCGTCGATTTCGAGGCCCAGACCGGGGAGAGTGTCGTCCAGATCGATATAGCCGTCCACCGCCTGCGGTTCGCCTTTGAAAATATACCAGAAGAGTTCGTTGCCGACCTCCACATCGACCATCGGGAAATATTCGGCGATGGGGCTGTTCAGGCTGGCCATCACGACATGATAATTGTGCATCTGCCCGGCATGGGGAACGACGGGGATGGAATAGGCCTCAGCCAGCGCCTGGATCTTGCGGGCGGCGGTGATGCCGCCCACGCGGTTGGTGTCGAACTGGAAATAGTCGAGCGCCTTGGCCTCGATCATCTGGCGGAAGCCGTAGCTGGTGAACTCATGTTCGCCCGCCGCGATCGGCGTCGTGCCGAAGCGGCGCAGCTCATGATAGCCGTTAATGTCGTCGGGGATGATCGCCTCCTCCAGCCAGCGCAGGTTGAAGGGTTCGATCAGGCGCATCATGCGTTTGGCATAGTCCAGGCTCCAGCCCATATAGGCGTCCGCCATGATGTCGATGTCGTCGCCCACGGTTTCGCGCACGGTGCGGATCAATTCCACGTTGCGCGCCATGCCCGCGGCCCCGTCGATCGGCCCCCAGCCGAAGCGCAGCTTCATCGCCTTATAACCTTGCGCTTTGTAGGCGGCGGCTTCCTGCGCCAACTCATTCAGCGGGATCGAATAGAGGCGGCTGGCATAGACCGGGATCTTCGCTTTCGTGCGCCCGCCCAGCAGGCGGAAAACCGGCTGTTTGGCAGCCTTGCCCATCAAGTCCCAGATAGCGATGTCGAGCGCGGAGATCGCGACCAGCGCCACGCCCTTGCGCCCGAACGCCATGGTCTTGCGATACATATGTTGCCACAGGAACTCGCTGTCCCACGGGTTCTGGCCAATCAGCAGGGGGCTGAGATACTGGTCGATCATCTGCTTGGTCACGAGCGGCGCGAGCGCGGCGTTGCCGATGCCGACCAGACCTGCGTCCGTAAAGATTTCCACGATCAGCCAGCCATGGAAAGTGAAGGTGCCCATCGTCTCGGGCGACAGCATCGGCGAGACAAGATCCATCGGGTTCGTGCAGAAATGCGGCGGCAACGGCACGGTCTCGCCTTCCCACTGGACGACGCGGGTGCGGATTTCGGTGATTTTCAAGGAACGGCCTTTCGCATGAAGGTGATTGGGACGATGCGGGGAATGGCGATGCAGATCAGCGCGAAGGCGATCAGGTGCAGGGTCGCGGCGACGGTCAGGACCAGGGTGTAGCCAAGCCCGGCGTCGAGCGCCCAGCCGGCCGCCTGCCCCATGACGATGCCGCCGAACGCGCCGCCAAGGCCGACCAGGCCGGCGAGACGGCCGAGCGCGCTGCGTGGAGCAAGGTCGGTCGGCAGGGTCATGACCAGGGTGGACCAGCTTTGCTGCCCAAAAAAGGCGAGACTGAAGATCGCGATGATCGCGGCGATCGACCCGGTCGTGGGCGCGAACATCACCCAGGGCATACAGGCGGCGCTCAGCCCCAGGGCGATCTTGCGCGCGGCATCGACCGAGCGGCCGGACGACAGAAGACGACTGGAGAGCCAGCCACCGCAGAGACTCCCGACGCCCGATGCGGCATAGGGTATCCAGCCGATCGTCGCAGCCTGTTTCAGGTCGAAGCCATGTGCCTCGAACAGATATTTGGGCAGCCAGAAAAGGTAGAAATACCAGGCGCCGTCGCTCAGGAACTTGGCGGCGACCAAGCCGCGCACTTCCCGGCGCGCCAGCAGCATAGCGATGGTCGGGGCGGGGCCGTCTGCTTCATGCGTGTCGCTGTCCGCGACCGGCGGCGTGCGATAGGTCGCGAACCACCAGAGCGCCCAGCCCAGCCCGAAAGCGCCGGTGACAAAGAAGACCCAGCGCCAACTCGACAAGCCGAACCAGTCGCCATAGGCCAATATGCCTGCGATCAGCGGCGGGGCCATCACCGCGCCGGCCGCCGTCCCGGCATTGACGAGGCCCATGGCGGCGGCGCGGCGTTCGGCGGGAAACCATTCGGCGATGGCGCGGGTAGCGGCGGGGAAGCCCCCGCCCTCCCCTACGCCCAGCAGCAGTCGGCTGACCATCAACGCCGCGATGCCGCTGGCCAACCCGTGGCTGGCGCAGGCGAGCGACCAGAAGATCATGATCGCCAGAAAGCCGCGCCGGGTGCCCCACCGATCCAGAAGCCAGCCGCCGCCCAGATACATGAGGCCATAGGTGGCGAGGAAGGCGGAATCGAGAAACGCCTTGGTTTGGTTGCCGATCGGAATATCGGCCTCGATATATTTGATCGCCCAGGGCAGGGTTTGGCGGTCGAGATAGCTGATGGCGATGGCGACGGCAATCATCGCCGCGATCGCCCAGCGTCCCGCGTAGGACCGCGTCCCCGCTCGCTTCATGGCCGCCACCTTTTGCCCTTACTGGCCATCGAGGATGATAAGGGCGACGCCCTGGCGCGGCAGGCGCAAGTCGATGCTGGCGCCGCCGCGCTGGCCTGTGGCTACAGGCAGGGTTTCGGCGCGCATAACCGATGCGGCTTCCAGTTGCTTATACTGGTCCTGATCGGGGGATTGGGGCGACCCCATTTTTTTCCAGGCGGTAAAAGCGTTGGCATGATCGCCATCGACCCGCCACAGCTTCGCCTGTGCAGGCTTGCCCTTAATGCCGTTCAGGCTGAACTTGACCTGCGCGTCCGGCCCGGCGACGTCGTCGTCATGATAGTGCCAGACGAGCAGCGCTATCTTGCCGTCGGCGGTGCGGGTGGCGATGGAGCCGATGTCGGCATCCCCCTGCACGCCATGCTGCATCAGCGCGTCCAGCGGCACCTGGGCATTGTTGGTCGTGGTCAGTTTTGTTTCACCCAATTGCGCGAACAGGCGAAAGACGTTGAGCACTGGCAGGTCAACGCCATTGGTGGAAAGCTGGCGATAGCCCGCGAACCAGGGCTGGTCCTCAAACTCGAAGGACCAGGACACGACGCCTTCCAGATTGACCTTCCGCCTTTCGGCCAATTCCCAGATGCGCGCGAAGCTGGCGGCGGTGTAGCTGCTATACATGGTGCCGTTGCGATAGGCGTTGGCCGGTCCCGGACAGGCGGCGCAACCTTCGGGGTCGCTTTCGCCGATGACGACGGGTTTATTGGCAAGCGAGGGGATCGACAGGACTTTGGTGAAGCCGCCATCGGTTTCGCGCAGATGGGTGGCGATGCCCATGCGGACATGGCCATCGACAAAGGTCGGCCGCCCCTTTGCATGGAAGGACAGGAAGTCGGTCGGCGTGCCGGTCCGGCCGGTCGCATAGTTCTTGCCTGACGAGACATGCTTCAGAAAGCCGTCCATGAAGGCGCCGCCCGGCCCCGCGACATCCGGGCCGCCGACGCGTGCCGTCGGCAGCGCCTTGCGCACGGCGGCGATGGCATAGTCGTGCAGCTTATAGAATTCCTCTGGACTGGCGCTCCAGTAGAAGGGGCTGTTGGGTTCGTTCCAGACCTCGAAATACCATTTCTCGACTTCGGCCCGGCCGTAGCGCTCGATATTGTGGAGCGTCCATTGATGGATCAGCTCCGCCCATTTTTCATAATCCTTTGGCGGATAGGTCCAGCCGGTGGCGATCAGATTATAGGCGAAGCCCGGACGCCAGCTATGGCGATAGGGCGTGCCGGCCGGCGCGTTCGCCATGGCCTCTGGCGTGAAGCCGATCTGGAGATAGGGACGGATGCCCTGTTCCAGATAGGCGTCGATGATGCCATCGACGATTCCCCAATTATAGACCGGCCTGCCGTCCGTTGTCTCCGTATAGGCGTTAGTGCTGCCCCATTTGAAGGCGGCGGTGCCATCTCCGCTGCTCAGCAGATTATGGGCGCGGAAATAGACCTGCCCCTTTTTCAGTTCGCCCAGTTCGACGAGCAGCTTGCGGCCGTCCTTCATCGTCGCATAATTGGGTTCGTCCGCGCCGAAGAAGCGCCAGATCGGGGGCAGTTTGCCCACCGGTTTGGCCGCGTCCACGCTGATCGCGACCTGTCTGGCTTCCTGCGCCTGGGCGGCGTGGGGCAGCGCCATCAATATGGACAGCGAAGCGATCACCCTGGAAATCGTCATATGGCATCCTCTCGATAGGAACATCAGATCTTCGCCCGGAACCCGACCGCGAAAGTGCGCGTGTAGAGAACGGTGTCGCGCGGGTAGAGGCCGGGGTCTTTGAACGAGGTCTGGTAGAGATTTTTGAGTATATTGGTCGCGTCGGCGACGATGGTGAAGTTGGGATTGATCTCATAGGAGAAGGACAGGTCAAGATTGCTGATCTGGCCGTTGGTGATGAAATTGGGATTGACGCCGGTGAAGTGCAGGCCGGCATTATAGGTGTCGCGCCAGACATAGGAGGCGCGGGCGGAAAAGCCGCCCGTTTCATAGATGAAGGTGCCGGTGGCGGAATATTTGGACACGTTTTGGAACGGGATGTCCATAAAGCCGGTGACGCCCGGCAGCGGCGAGAGCGCCTTGTTCTTGCCGTCGATATAGGTGCCGTTTGCGCTGATGCCGATGCCGTCCAGCCAGGTCGGCAGTCCCTTGGGGAAAAAAGTAAAGCCGCCCTCTATCCCCTGCAACTTGCCTGACCCCGAATTTTCCGGCCGGGTGATCTGATAGACGCCATTGTCCGCGCCCAGATAGTCGATGTCGAAATTGCTGGTGACCGACTGGATGAAGCCGCTAACGTCGCGGCGGAAGATCGTCGCGGTGATCGAACTGGACCGATCGATATACCATTCGAGCGAGAGGTCGTAATTGTCCGACCGCACCGGCTTCAGGTCGGCATTGCCGCTGGAGCCGCGGCCGAAGGGCTGCTGCCCCGGCACCGGCGGGGTCAGGGTGAGCGCCGGATTGAGCTGGGCGAAGCTGGGGCGGGTGATCGTCTTGCTGGCGGCGAAGCGCAGGAAGAGATTATCCTTCAGCTTGTAGCGCAGCGCCAGGCTGGGGAGAATGTCGGTGCTCTTGTTGCGGATGGTGACGGGCGATGTCGCGCCGCGCAGGACCAGGAAGGCGTTGGACGTGATGTCGGTGCGGATGACGCGCACGCCGATCTGGCCGTCCAGTCGGCCGACTTCCACATTGGCCTGGCCATAGCCGGCGTAATTCTTTTCCTCGATGTCGAAATGTTGGGTATCCTGAAAGGCCGGATCGCCCGGCGCAAGGCCGAACAATTGGCGTAAGGAGCCTATGTTGTTCAGCAGATAATCGGTGGTGGGCGTTGCCCATTGGCGCACGAATTCCCGCGTGCCGGTGTAAAAGTCGCCGGGCGTGACCGTCATGAGGCCGGGCAAGCTGGCCGCCTTGATGCTGTAGCATTGGACCGCACCGGTCGCGGAGCAGTTGATGGTCTGGGTGAAGCTGTCGGATTTGGCGTTGCGCTTGCTGAGACGGATGCCGGCGTCGAGGCCGGAGAAGATGAGGAAGGGCGCGCGCCAGGACAGGTCGCCGCGCCAGGCCAGTTCCTTGCCATCGCCGACCGTGCGGGTGGTGGACAGGCGCGAGAGATAATAGCGCGACGGGTCGGCCATATCGTCATTGGGCAGGGTGAAACGGGGCGCGCCAGATCCGTCGTTGAACACCGCATCGGTGCGCGAGGCGATGAAATCCACGTCCAGATTGTTGCCGATGTCGGTCGCCTTCGACCGGGTATAGGAAAACTCGGTCGATGCCTTCCAGTCGCCGCTGGTCCAGTCGGCGCCCAGCGCGCCCTGCCAGCGGTCCGCCTTATTCTTGTACGCGCCGCCGAAATTGGCGACGCGGCCATTGGCGATGCTGAGCGACTGGACCAGTTTTGTATCACCCACGAAAACCAGCGGCGACAGCAGAGCGCCGTTCATCGAGGTGAAGTTCTGGTTGCTGTTGCCGCGTTCACGATAGCCGTAAAAGAGCCCGTCTGCGTGGATGGTCAGCCGGTCGTCGGGCGCCCATTGCAGCGTGGCGTTGATCGCCGGGCGGGTGCGCGTGCCGATGCGGTCGAAAGCGCCGATGACGTCGGTGCGGAAAACCTTGGGATCGGTCGGGCTGGCGCCGCGCGGATCGAGCGGAACGCCGGGGGTATAGGGCGCTCGGCTATTGTCGAGATTATAGCCGAAATAGCCGCCGCTATAGATGGTTTCGTCGCGATAGCGGGTCTTGTGATAGGACAGGCTGACCAGCGCGCCGATTTCGCCGATGCCGGTCGACCAGCGGTTGCTGATCAGCGCGCTGGCATAAGGATCGATCCTGTCGGGCTGCTCGCTATAGACTTCGCGACCGGCCAGCGCGAATTCGAAGCCCTTGAAGTCGAAGGGGCGGCGGGTGCGGACGTTGATGAGGCCGGCGATGCCACCTTCCAACTGATCGGCGGAGCGCGATTTGTAGACGTCCACGCCGGCAACGAGGTCGGCGGGCACGTCCGCCAGCGAGAGCGAGCGGCCGGTGGTGCTGAAGATGTTACGGCCGTTGACCAGCGTCACCACGTCGGGAAGGCCGCGGATCAGCACGGTCGCGGACTCGCCGCGGGCGCGAGGCGATACCTGGATGCCTGGCACGCGCTGGAGCGCTTCCACCACATTATTGTCTGGCAGCTTGCCGATATCCTCGGCCACCACGGAATCGACCAGTTGCTGCGCGTTGCGCTTGATATTTTGCGCCGACGAAAGGCTGGCGCGCATACCGGTCACGAAGATGTCGCCATCGCTCACCGACTTGGCGCTCTGGTCCTCGCCCGCCTGGGCCAAGGCGGACTGCGCCGCCAGCAGGGCGAACAGCGATATGGACAGTTGCACGCTATTTTTCATGACATCATCCCCTCCGAGTCATTTTTTATTTCTCATACTAGATTACGAATGTTTGAAACCAATTCAAGCCATAAATTGACGGAGTAATGAATTAGGCCCAAAAGCTGACTATTTTCCTCAGACCAATGATCCGACTGGCTTGGATCGGACTTGACGACCATGTTGATAGGGCTGACGAAGGCTGCATGATGCAAGCAGACGACCATCCCCTGGCCCGCGCCTCAAGTCCGGCGCAACGCGCAGTCCATGACCGGATCGCCCATGATCTGGGCGTCGCGATAGTCGGCGGGCGCTATCAGCCGGGCGATATTCTGCCGGGCGAGGAGCGGTACAGCGCCGAACAGGGCGTGTCGCGTACCGCCTATCGGGAAGCGGTCCGCGTCCTGTCCGCCAAGGGCATGGTGTATAGCCGAACCAAGAGCGGCACACGCATCAACGACAGGTTGCGGTGGAACATGCTGGATCTGGATGTCCTCGCCTGGATGTTCGAGGCCGGGCCGACGCCGGAATTTCTGCGCGATATCTTTGAGTTGCGCATCGTCGTGGAGCCGGCGGCGGCGGAGTTCGCGGCGTTGCGCCGTGACGGGCAGGATATTTCGCGCATGGGTCACGCGCTGGAGGAAATGCGGCGTTTCGGCCTGCAAACCGCGGAGGGGCGCGCGGCCGACCAGAGTTTCCATCGCCTGATCCTGCTCGCCACTCGCAATGAATCGCTCATCACCTTGGCCACCTCGGTCACGGCGGTGGTCGCCTGGACCACGCGCTTCGCCCGTGACGAGCGCAAGGAATCGCGCGATCCCATGCCGGACCATGACGCCGTGTTCGACGCGATCATGCGCGGCGAAGGCGAAGAAGCCCGGCGGAAGATGCTGGCGTTGATCCGCAACGCATCGGCCGACGCAGGAATGCTGTAAGCGATATTGATCTATTTCTCATACTAGATTATGGCTTTTAGAGACGCGGCGGCAGACCGCCATCGCCCCTGCTTTTCGAAACAGGATTTGCATGACGCTAAAAAGCCTTTTCCCTGTCGCCATCCTATGCGCTCTTGCCGCCCTTGGCGGTTGCTCCGATCATTTGGCCGCGCCTGAGCGGGCTGATGCAGGCTGCGCCGAATTGTCGGGCGGCCTGACGCTGCCGCCCGGTTTTTGTGCCGAGATTTTCGCCGACAAGCTGGGCCATGTGCGCCACCTGGTGGTGGGGGTGGACGGAACCGTCTATGCCAACAGCGCGCCCGACCGCGAAGACGGGCAGGTCGCATCCGGCCTGATCCTGTTGCAGGACCGCGATGGCGACGGCCGCGCCGATCATGTCGAGCGCCCTTTCCCCGGCCAGACCGGCGGCACCGGCATAGCCATCGACCGCGACAGACTGTTCCTGGAGGATGGCGATCATATCCTACGCTATCGGCTGGACGGCGCCACCCGCAGGCCCATGAATGCGGTCGAGCGGGTAGTCGTCGGATTGCCCGCCACCGGCGATCATGACAGCCACAGCATCGCCCTGCGCGCGGACGGCAGCCTGTTCGTCAACAGCGGGAGCGCCACCAATGCCTGCCAGATCGATAATCGACAAAGCGGGTCGCCGGGCCAGACGCCCTGTGCCGAAAAGACGCTGCGTGCGGGCATCTGGCGTTTCGATGCGGCCGGCAAGGAACAGCGCTTTGGGCCCGCCGCGCGTTTCGCATCGGGCATCCGCAACGCGGTAGGCCTCACCGTGGATGGTAAGGGGCGCGTGTTCGCGACCCAGCATGGCCGCGACCAGTTGCATGAAAATTGGGGTCATCTCTATTCGGCCATCCGGGGGCAGGAATCGCCGGCCGAAGAACTGATCGAGGTCGCGGCGGGCGCCGACTATGGATGGCCGGAATGCTATTTCGACCCCCGTGCCAAGCGCCTGGTGCTGGCCCCCGAATATGGCGGCGATGGCGGAAAGGCGATTGGCCCTTGCGCCGGGCGACGCGGGCCGGTCGCCACGTTTCCCGCTCATTGGGCGCCCAATGCGGTGATATTCTATGCCGGGACGCTGTTCCCTACGGCCTATCGGGACGGCGTCTTCATCGCCTTCCATGGCTCCTGGAATCGCGCGCCGGGGCCGCAACAGGGCTTCAACATCCTGTTCCAGCCGATGAAGCAAGGTCGTGCGTCAGGCGGTCCCATATTGTTCGCGGATGGCTTTGCCGGCCCTGAACGCGCCAGCGGCAAGGCAGACTATCGGCCGACCGGCCTCGCCATCGGGCCGGACGGCTCTCTCTATATATCGGACGACAGGCAGGGTCGTGTCTGGCGGGTCCGCTATCGCGGCGACAAGGCTGCGTCCCTGATCGCGGCCAAAGCGGCGGACGGTGGACTGCTGTCGGTCAGTGGAGGCGAGAGCGACGGACAGGCCAAGAACGCCGACTCCGCAAAGGTCGCGCTTGGCCGACGCCTTTATGCAGGGGAAATTGCCGGCGCGCCTTGCGCCGGATGCCATGGTCCCGCAGGCGAAGGTACGCCCGTAGGTCCGAATCTGATCGACCGGGAATGGTTATGGGGCGATGGTGGCGTGGCCGACATTCGCGCGACCGTCCTCAAAGGCGTGCCCCGCCCCAAACAATTCCCGGCGCCAATGCCGCCGGGCGGTGGCGCAGCGCTGACGAACGATCAGGCCGATGCGATGGCCGCTTATATCGTCTCGCTGGCGCAGTAGGATCCACGATATCGTTGAAGCCCATAAAGCGGACATGGATGCCAGCCAGCTTCCGCTCGCCCCTGAAGGGCGCCGACCGACGCGCGAATTGCGCAGGCGTTCACATGCGCGCTCATTGCGCATCTTCATGACATGGTTGGCGGCCGGGATGGAGACGAAACATCGTTTGTTCATGAAACCAGTCCGTGCCTGAATGCTTGTAGCGGTACAGCCTACCGCAAGTCGGGGAACGGAGGCTCCACTCGTGAGAGAGGAATGCCTGCATGAAGATCGCGCAAATCGCCCCATTGGCCGAAAGTGTCCCACCCAAATTCTATGGCGGCACCGAACGTATCGTTTCCTACCTGACCGAAGAACTCGTCCGCCAGGGGCATGATGTCACCCTGTTCGCCAGCGGCGATTCTCAGACACAAGCCGAACTGGTGCCGATCACCGACATGGCGCTTCGTCTTAATCCGGCCGTGTCCGACACCATTCCCTATCATATGATGATGCTGGAGCAGGTCCGCCGCCGCGCCGACGAATTCGACGCGCTGCACTTTCATATCGACATGCTGCACCTGCCGATGGTTCAGGACTTTATCGGACGCACCGTCACCACCTTGCACGGTCGGCTCGACCTGCCAGACCTGCCGCCCTTTTACCGCGTCTTTCCCGATCATAGTCTGGTGTCGATATCCGACCATCAACGACTGCCCATGCCGCCGGTTAATTGGGGCGGCACCATATATCACGGCCTGCCTGCCGATCTGCTGGCGCCACGTTTGGGACCGGGCGACGATTATCTTGCATTTCTGGGCCGCATATCGCCGGAAAAGCGGCCAGACCGGGCGATCCGCATCGCGGCGCGATCGGGCCTGCAACTGAAGATCGCGGCCAAGATCGACAATGTCGATCGCGCTTATTGGGAAAGCGAGATCGCCCCGCTCGTCGAACATTATCCCAATGTCCATTATATCGGCGAGATCAATGAGCAGCAAAAGGCGCGGTTTCTGGGTCAGGCGAGCGCACTGCTGTTTCCCATCGACTGGCCAGAGCCGTTCGGCCTGGTGATGATCGAGGCCATGGCCTGTGCGACGCCGGTGATCGCTTTCCGCTGCGGATCGGTGCCCGAAGTGATCGAGCACGGCGTGTCCGGCTTCATCGTCGAGAGCGAAGATGAGGCTGTGGCGGCCATTGCGGCCTTGCCGCATCTCGACCGCCGCCGGGTGCGTGGCGCATTTGACGCACGCTTCACGGCGCAGCGCATGGCGACCGACTATGTCGCGCTATACCATGATTTGCCCGGCGCGCGGACGGACGCCGCCCGACTGCGCCGGCAGCGGGGCGAAGACGCCGAATTGCAAATCGTCGCATAGGAGACGCCATGACGCAGATCCAGCCAGACACGCCCGGCATCGCGGGAGGACAGGCCCTGTCTCAGGCGCAAACTCAATTCTTCATCCCGGCGACAGCCTCGCTGCATGAACGCAGGCCGCGCACGCTCAAACATGGCGACAGTTTCGCCGTGTTCGACCATAGCGGTGACGCGATATCCGGCCCCGGCAGCCCGGAAGGCCTCTATCATCGCGACACACGACATCTTTCGCACCTCTATCTCACTGTCAACGACATGCGGCCGATCCTGTTGAGTTCGGCGTTGCGTGACGACAACGCCATGCTGACATGCGACCTCGCCAATCCCGATTTTTTCGGTGACGATGGACGGGTGGCGGTGGAGCATGACCTTATTCATTTGCGCCGCACCCGTTTCCTCTGGAAAGATGCGTTGTACGAGCGGATCACCCTTCGCAATTTTGATACGGAAACGCGCCAGATCAGCGTCGACCTGAGCTTTGCCGCCGACTTCGCCGACCTGTTCGAGATACGCGGCATGACCCGCTTGCGGCGCGGGGCGATGCGCGAGGCGCAGGTCGGCGCGGCGGACGTCCTGCTCGGTTATCTTGGACGGGACGATCAGGAACGACAGACCCACCTGCATTTCGATCCCATGCCAACCGAATTGACGGACAGCCATGCGCGCTTCGATGTCACAGTGCCGCCGGGCGCGCGTTGCGCCCTGTTCACCCGCATCTCCTGCAGCAAGATCGATGTGCGCGACGGATTGCCCAAGCAATTCCTCAAGTCCTTGCGCGAAGCGATGCAGGCGTTGCGATCCGCACGTAAGCGCGGGGCGACCCTGCATTCGTCCAACGACCTGTTCAACGAAGTGGCGCGGCGGTCGGTCGCAGACATCTCCATGCTGTCCACCGATACCGAATTTGGCCCCTATCCCTATGCCGGCATCCCCTGGTTCAGCACCGTGTTCGGGCGCGACGCCATCATCACCGCGCTCGAAACCTTGTGGATGGACCCTGCGATCAGCCGGGGCGTGCTGGGGTATCTGGCCGCGCATCAGGCGACCGGCTTCGATCCGGCGGCCGATGCCGAACCGGGCAAGATATTGCATGAGGTGCGCTACGGCGAAATGGCCGAATTGGGCGAAGTGCCATTCCGCCATTATTATGGCAGCATCGATTCCACGCCGCTGTTCGTGATGCTGGCGGGCGCCTATCTCGAGCGCACCGGCGACATGGCTTTTCTAAAGACGATCCTTCCCCATATTGAGGCGGCGCTCGCCTGGATCGACCTGCATGGGGACCGCGATGGCGACGGTTTCGTCGAATATGGACGCCTGACCGATCAGGGCCTGCAAAATCAAGGCTGGAAAGACAGCCATGATTCCATTTTCCACGCCGATGGGAGCATTGCGCGCGGCCCGATCGCCCTGGCCGAGGTCCAGGCCTATGTCTATGGCGCGTGGCGTGCGGCGGCAGCGCTGTTCCGTGCGGTCGGCGACGATGTTCGCGCGGCGGATTATCGGGATCGCGCAGGTCAGTTGCGCGATCGGTTCGACGCCGCCTTTTTCGACGCCGCGCTGGGCACCTACGTTCTGGCGCTCGATGGAGACAAGAGGCCATGCCGGGTGCGATCATCCAATGCCGGACACGTCCTTTATACCGGGCTGGCGCGGGAAGAGCGCGCCGAAGCAGTCGTCCGCACCCTTATGGCGCCGGCGTCCTTTTCCGGTTGGGGGGTGCGCACGATCGCCTCGACCGAAAAACGCTACAATCCCATGAGCTATCATAACGGTTCAATCTGGCCTCACGACAATGCGCTGATCGCAAGCGGTTTTTCGCGCTACGGCTATCAGCGCGAGGCAGCGCAAATATTCGAGGGCCTGTTCGCCGCCGCGACCTATGTCGATATGATGCGGCTGCCGGAACTATTCTGCGGTTTCCCACGGCGCCGCTCTCAAGGCCCTACTTTCTATCCGGTCGCCTGCAGCCCGCAGGCCTGGTCGGCCGCCGCGCCACTGGCGCTGATCCAATCCAGCCTGGGGCTGCGTTTCGATGTGTCGGCAAAGCAGATTTCGTTTCACAAGCCTACTTTGCCGCATTTCCTTCAGAGCCTGACGATAAGCAGCCTGGGCATCGATGCGGCCAAAGTCGACATCGCATTCGATCGCATGGGCGATCAGGTTGTCGTTAAGCCGATGCCGCATGACAGCGGAGCGCAGATAGTGACGATCGCCTGAGCACCAGGCCCATTGTGACGAATAGAAATGATAGCAGGCCGCAATGCGCACGCGCGCTATCAACGCCTGGGCCGCTCTGTTTTTTGCAACGATCCGTTGAAGTCATTCTATTGGATCGGTAGGGGCAAGGCGAGCATAAGGCCGGCATGGCGCGCCCGACCCTTGCTATCCTGCGGATTGACCCGTTTCTCTTGTGGCTGGTCGCGACGGTCGGCGCAGCGTCGCTGTGGCCGGCCAGGGGGCAGGCCGCGGGCTGGATCGATATACTGGCCGATATCGCGATAGCGCTGTTGTTCTTCCTTCATGGCGCAAAACTGTCGCGCGCGGCGATTCTGCAGGGGGCGGGCAACTGGCGGTTGCATCTGCTGGTCTTTGCATCGACCTATCTGTTGTTCCCGGCCGTCGGCATCGCGATGACATCGCTGATGCGGGGCTGGGCCGATCCGGTCCTCATGTCGGGCCTGCTCTATCTGACCCTGTTGCCCTCCACGGTCCAGTCGTCGATCGCCTTTACCGCGATGGCGGGCGGCAATGTCGCCGCCGCCCTGTGCAGCGCGTCGCTGTCCAACCTGATCGGCATCCTGCTAACGCCGCTGCTCGTCACCTTGACCCTGAATGTAGAGGGACATGGCGGCACGGCCACGATCCATTCCGTCCAGAATATCGCCCTGCAACTGTTGGTCCCCTTCGTCGCGGGTCATTTTCTGCGCCCCTATATCGGCGGCTTTATCGACCGGCGTAAGGGGCTTTTGATGCCGGTTGACCGGGGCGCGATATTGCTGGTGGTCTATTCCGCTTTCAGCGCCGCCGTCGCCGGCGGCATATGGACGCAGGTCGGCGTAGGCGACCTGATGTTGCTGCTGGGCCTCAGCGCGCTCGTTCTGGCTATCGTCATGAGCGTGAATATGGGCGTTGCGCGGCTGGCCGGGTTGGCGCGCCAGGATGCGATCGTGCTGCTGTTCTGCGGGTCCAAGAAAAGCCTGGTGTCCGGCGTTCCAATGGCCGGGGCGCTGTTCCCCCCGGCGCAAGTCGGCCTGCTGATCCTGCCGCTGATGATATTCCACCAGTTGCAACTTCTTATTTGCGCGGCGCTGGCTGGGCGGTTCGCGCGGCAGGCTTCTGTCCTCATTTCGACACCTGCCCCCCCGCTGCCCCGCAGCGAAGCGGACATTCATCGGGCCGCGGACGCCATCGGCCTGCCGATCCCAGCCGCCTGTATGCCCGGCGTGGTCGCGAACATGGCGCTGCTCGATCATCATGCCGGCCTGTTGCTGGACCGGAATGAAGGCGCCGCGCCATGACGGGAGCCATGGCGATCGCCCAGTCCGTGCGCAGCGGTCAGCAATCCGCCACGCAGTTGCTCGACCAGTGCCTGACGGCGCTGGCGAAGGAAGCAGCGCCGCTCTGCGCCGTCACCCGCATCATGGCCGGCCCGGCGCGCAGGGATGCGGCGAGGATCGACGCGCTGGTCGCCGCCGGTCGCGATCCGGGGCCGCTGGCGGGCGTGCCTTTTGGCGTGAAGGATCTGTTCGACATCGCCGGCCTGCCCACCACCGCCGGATCACGGCTCTATGCCGATGCGCCGCCAGCCACGCAGGATGCCGAAGCGATCCGTCGCCTGAAGGCGGCCGGCGCCATATTGGTGGCCAGCCTCAACATGGACGAGTTCGCCTATGGCTTTGCAACGATCAACGCGCTGCATGGCACGACCCGCAATCCGCATGACCTGACCCGCTTAGCCGGCGGGTCGTCGGGCGGGTCGGCGGCGGTGGTCGCGGCCGGGCTGTTGCCCTTTTCGCTGGGGTCGGACACCAATGGGTCGATCCGGGTGCCGGCCAGCCTGACCGGCCTTTATGGGTTGAAACCGACCCATGGCGCCCTGCCGATGACGGGCGTCTTTCCCTTCGCCGAAAGTTTCGACGATATCGGCCCGTTCACCGCGTCGCTGGCCGACATGGTGACGATATGGGAAGTACTGGCCGGCCGATCCGCGCAGGATGACGGCGCGCCGATCCGCCTCGCCCAGTTGGGCGGCCGCTTCGCCGAGAATATCGATCCCGACCAGAGCGCAGCGATCGACGCCATTGCGCCGGATGCGCCGGTCGTTACCGTGCCAGACATCGCCCGCGCGCGGTCCGCCGCCTTTCTGATTACGGCCAGCGAAGGCGGACGACTGCACCGCGCGGCGCTGGCGCGCGACGCCATGGCGTTCGATCCGCAGGTGCGCGACCGGCTGATCGCCGGCGCGCTGTTGCCCGATGGCCTGTATGCGGAAGCGCAGGCGTTCCGCGCCAGATTCCGCGCCACCATGCTGGACTTAATCGCGCCTTATGACGTGCTGATCGCACCGGCGACGCCCTGCACCGCGCCGCCGATCGACGATCCCCGCATCCTGATCGACGGGGCGATGACGCCGGCGCGCGCGGATCTGGGCATCCATAGCCAGCCGATCAGTTTCACGGGCTTCCCTTCGTTCAGCATTCCGCTCTATCGTCCGGGGCGGCTGCCATTGGGGCTGCAACTGATCGGCAAGCCGGGTGGCGAGCCGACCTTGTTCCGGCTGGCAGCCATGCTGGAGCAACGGGGCATCACCGGCGTCGCCATGCCGGGACATCCATATTCGGGGGACATCGCATGACGCCATCGCAGGTCGCGGATCACCATCCGCCAGAAGCGCCGACAGGCGCGCTGGACCGCTATTTCGCGCTCAGCCAGCGCGGCACATCGGCGCGAACGGAGGTGCTGGCCGGGGTGACCACCTTCCTGACGATGGCCTATATCGTGCTGGTCAATCCGGCGATTCTGGGGTCGACCGGGATGCCCGTCGCCTCGGTCGCGGCGGCCACCTGCTTCGCCGCCGCCTTCGCCTCGATCCTGATGGGCCTGACCGCCAATGTGCCGCTGGCGCTGGCGCCGGGCATGGGGTTGAACGCCTATTTCGCCTTCACCGTGGTCGGGCAGATGGGCGTACCATGGCCAATCGCGCTGGGCTGCGTCTTCCTGTCCGGCGTCGCCTTCCTGATCCTGACGCTGACCGGCGTGCGGCAGTTGATCGTGGCGGTCATCCCCACCTATTTGTTCGCGGCGGTGGCGGGGGGCATCGGCCTGTTCATCGGCTTTATCGGTTTGAAAAATGCCGGGATCGTGGGCGCGAACCCGGCGACCTTCGTGGCGCTGGGCGACCTGAAAGCCCCCGGCGCCGCGCTGGCGCTGCTGGGGCTTTTGGTGATCGGCACGCTCAGTGTCTGGAATGTGCGCGGCGCGATGCTGATCGGCATCGTCGCCACCACGATCGTCGGCTGGCTGACCGGCATGGTGACGGTCAAGCCCGAACCCTATAGCCTGGAGGCGTTGACCGGCACCGCCTTTCAGCTCGACCTGCCCGGCGTGTTCGGCCTGACCGGCAGCCATGGCCTCGGCCTGCTGGAAATCCTGTTCGTTTTCCTGTTCGTCGACCTGTTCGACAATATCGGCACATTGGTCGCGGTGACGAAGCGCGCGGGCCTGATGGACGCGGCGGGGCGCATCCCCGGCCTCAACCGCATATTGATGACCGACGCGGTCGCCACCATCGTCGGGTCGATGGCGGGCACCAGCACCGTCACCTCCTATGTCGAGAGCGCGGCGGGCGTGCAGGCGGGCGGGCGCACCGGGCTGACGGCGGTCGTCACCGGCATCCTCTTCCTTCTCACCATGTTCGTCGCCCCCTATGCGCAACTGGTGCCGCTGGCCGCGACCGCGCCCGCCCTCATCATCGTGGGCGGCCTGATGCTGGTGCCGCTGACCGAGGTGGAATGGGAAGACCCGATGTCGGCCATCCCCGCCTTCCTCACCGTGGCGATGATCCCGCTCACCTTCTCGATCGCCAATGGCCTGGCCTTCGGCATCACCGCCCATGCAGCGCTCAAGGCCCTGCGCGGCACGGCGACGCGCAAGGACTGGTTCCTGTTCATATTGGCCGGCCTTTTCGTCATTCGCTTCGTCTGGATGGGAGCAGCCTGATGCGTTTCCTTGCCCTCGCGCTGCTGGCGCTCGCCCTCCCCACCCCGGCCATGGCGCGCAAGGCGGACAGCACGCCGCGCACCGTGGTCATGACCGCCTTCCTCCCCGAATGGGATGCGCTGGTAAAGTCGGTCGACAAGCCCAAGCGGCACCAGATCAACGGCATGACCTTTCTGACCGGCCGGATGGCGGGCCAGCCGGTGCTGCTGATGCAGAGCGGCGTGTCGATGGTGAACGCCGCGATGAACACGCAACTGGTGCTGGACCGCTTCACCGTGCGGCGGATCGTCTTTTCAGGGATAGCGGGCGGGGTCGATCCCGGCCTGTCGATCGGCGATGTCATCGTGCCGCAGGACTGGGCGCAATATCTGGAAGTGTCCTTCGCGCGCAAAGCTGGCGATGGCTGGAAGACGCCCGAAGCTGTCGATGCGGACGCGCCCGCCAATTGGGGCATGATGTTCCCGCGCGGCGTGCGCATCGGCAATGCGAACGAGCCGGTGAAGCGCCATTATAGCTTCGGCGTCGATCCCGCCTTGCTGCGACTGGCGCAGAAGGTGGCGGGCGACGTCAAGCTGGAACGCTGCGTCCAGAATGAGGGTGCGGCCCCGGCCTGCCTGCCGCATGATCCCAAGATCGTGGTCGGCGGCATCGGGGTTTCGGCGGGCGTCTTCGCTGACAATGCCGAATTTCGCGACTATCTGAGCAGGGCGTGGAAGGCGCGCGTGCTGGACATGGAAAGCGCCGCGGTGGCGCAAGTCGCCTATGCCAATGGCGTGCCGGTCATCGTGTTCCGCAGCCTGTCCGATTTGGCCGGAGGTGATGCGGGCGAGAATCAGATGGTCGCCTTCATGGCTCTGGCGTCGGTCAACAGCGCTCATGTCGTGCGCGCCTTCGTCGCGGCGCTGCCCGACTGATGGCGCTTTCGACCGTATCTGGCCGACACGGCATGGTGACCGCGCCGCATCATCTGGCGAGCGCGGCGGGCCTCAGCGTGTTGCGTGACGGCGGCAATGCGGTGGAGGCCTGCGTCGCGGTGGCGGCGGCGCTGGCGGTGGTCTATCCCCACATGACCGGCATCGGCGGCGATGGCTTTTGGGTCATTCGGGAGCCGGAAGGGCGCGTTTATGCCATCCATGGCTGCGGCGGCGCGGCGGCCAAGGCGGATCTGCCGCTCTATGCGGGACTTGAAGCAGTACCGACGCGCGGGCCGCTGGCGGCGAACACGGTGGCGGGGACGATTTCGGGCTGGGCGGCGGCGCTGGAGAGCGGCACGCTGCCGCTGGCCCGACTGCTGCGCGATGCGATCGGCCATGCGCGGGCGGGCGTCGCCGTCACGGCGGGCGGCGCGGCCATCGCCGCGGCCAAGGGCGACGAGTTGCGCGGCCAGCCCGGCGCCTATGCGACGGTCTTCGAAGCTGACAGCCGTCCGCTGCGCGAAGGCGATCTGCTGCGCCAGCCCCTGTTGGCCGACACGCTGGAACGGCTGGCAACGGAAGGTCTGGACAACTTCTACACAGGGGCACTGGCCGCTGACATAGCCGCCGATCTGGAAGCGCTGGGCAGCCCACTGACCGCCGCAGATTTGGCCTCGCACGACGCCTTTACATCGACACCGTTGCACACACGGATCAGCGGCGCGACCCTCTATAACAGCGCGCCCCCCACGCAGGGCTTCGCCTCGCTGCTGATCCTCGCCCTGTTCGATCGGCTGTGCGCTGGGAGCGCCGAGGGGTTCGACCATGTCCATGGGCTGGTCGAAGCGACCAAACAGGCGTTTCTGATCCGCGACGCCCATGTCGGCGACCCGGCTTTCCACGATTATCACTGGCAAGGGCTGTTGGACGATCCCGCCGCGCTGGACGCGCTGGCGGCGAAGATCGATCCGGCCCGCGCCCTGCCCTGGCCGCCGCCGCCGCAATGGGGCGACACTTGCTGGTTCGCCGCGGCCGATGGCGATGGGCGGGTCGTATCCTGCATCCAGTCCACCTATTTCGAGTTCGGATCGGGCCTGGTGCTGCCGCGCACCGGCATCACCTGGCAGAATCGCGGCAGCAGCTTCCGATTGGCGGAAAGCGGCTGGAATGCGCTGAAGCCGGGCCGCAAGCCGTTCCACACGCTCAATCCCGCGCTCGCCTGTTTCGATGACGGGCGGGTCATGGCCTATGGCACGATGGGCGGCGAAGGCCAGCCGCAGACGCAGGCGGCCTTGTTCACCCGTTATGCGCGCTATGGCATGGATTTGCAGGAGGCGATCAGCGCGCCGCGCTGGCTGCTGGGACGCACCTGGGGCGACCAGTCGACCACGCTCAAGCTGGAGGACGGGTTTGACGACGGGCTGTATGCCGAACTGATCGCGGCCGGTCATGACGTCGAACAAGTCGGGCCAATCACCGCGACCATGGGCCATGCCGGGGCGATCGTGCGCTATCCTGATGGCAGGCTGGACGGCGCGACCGACCCGCGCAGCGACGGCGCGGTGGCGGCATGGTGAGCGGCGGAGCGAGAGCCGTCGCGCGATGCGATGCGCTGGGCGTCGCGCCCTATAGCGACATGGCGGACGGCCTGTATCGGGGCTATCTCACACCGGCCTATGCCCATGCGCAGGCGGCGCTGGCAGGGTGGATGGAAGAGGCCGGCATGGCCGTGCGGCGCGACCCCGCCGCCAACCTGATCGGCCGCTATGAAGGGCTGGACCCGGCCGCCCCGGCGCTGCTGATCGGCAGCCATATCGACAGTGTCAGGGATGCGGGGCGCTATGACGGGCCGCTGGGCATCATGCTGGGCGTGGAGGCGGTCGCGGCGCTGCACCGCGCCGGGCGTCGCCTGCCCTTCCCGATCGAGGTGATCGCCTTTGGCGACGAGGAGGGATCGCGCTTTCCCGCCGCCATGCTGACCAGCCGGGCGGTGGCGGGCACGCTGGCGACCGAGGCGCTGGACCTGCGCGATGGCGATGGCGTTGCCTTGGCGGACGCAGGCGTCGATGTCCGCGCCTATCTCTCCGCCGCGCGCGCGCCCGGCGCCACCCTCGCCTATCTCGAAGCGCATATCGAACAGGGTCCGGTGCTGGAGGCGCAGGGGCTGGCGCTCGGCGCCGTCACCGGCATCGCCGCGCAACTGCGCTATCAACTGACGCTGCGGGGCATGGCTGGCCATGCCGGCACGACGTCCATGCCCTTGCGCCGCGATGCGCTGGCGGGCGCGGCGGAGGCGATGCTGGCGATCGAGACACTAGCGCGCAATGCCGCCTCCGACCTCGTCGCCACGGTGGGGCGGATCGAGGCGCTGCCGGGCGCGCCCAATGTCATCCCCGGCGAAGTGCGCTTTACGTTGGATGTGCGATCGGGCGATGCGGGGCGGCGCGATCGCGCGGCCGAGGCGATGATCGCCGCCATCACCATCATCGCCGATCGGCGCGGGCTGGATTTGGCGACGACGCTGGTCCACGATCTGCCCGCCAGCCCCTGCGATCCCCTGCTGATGACCCTGATGGACGCCGCCATCGCGGGGACGGGACAGCCTGCCTTCCGCCTCGTGTCCGGCGCGGGTCATGACGCGATGGTGATGGCGGCGCTGTGCCCGACCGCCATGCTCTTCATCCGTTGCAGGCATGGGATCAGCCACCATCCGGCCGAACATGTCGATCCGGCCGATGCGGAACGCGCGTTACAGGCTATGCTGGGCTTCATAGATAAATTGGGAGAGTCCATTGCCGCCGCTTGATGATCTTCTGGCTTCCGGCTTCTTCGGCGAGATCGACCCGCCCCAGCGGCTGTTGATGGGACCGGGGCCGGTCAACGCCCATCCCCGCGTGCTACGCGCCATGTCGGCCGATCTGCTGGGCCAGTTTGATCCGGAAATGACGGGTTACATGAATCAGGTCATGGCGCTTTATCGCCCGATCTTCGGCACGCAGAACCCGTGGACGATGCTGATCGACGGCACCGCCCGCGCCGGAATCGAGGCGGCGCTGGTCAGCCTGGTCGCGCCGGGCGACACTGTGCTGGTGGTCAATTTCGGTCGCTTTGGCCTGCTGCTGACGGAGATATTGGGGCGCATCGGCGCGCGGATCGAAACGGTCGAAGCGCCGTGGGGCGAAGTCGTGCCGATGGACGCCATCGCCGCCGCGATCGAACGGGTGCAGCCCAGCGTCGTCGCCACCATCCATGGCGACACCTCCACCACCATGGCGCAGCCGCTTGACGGCCTGGGCGCGCTGTGCGCGGCGGCGGGCGCGCTGCTCTATGTCGATGCGACCGCGACGATCGGCGGCATGGAGCTGGCCGCTGATCGCTGGGGCGCGGACATCGTCACCGGCGGATTGCAGAAATGCCTGGGCGGACCTTCCGGCTCGGCGCCGATCACCATTTCCGATCCGGCGGCAGCGCTGATTCAGGGGCGCAAACATGTCGAGGCGGGCATCCGTCGCGACGACATCAGCGACGGCGCAGGCCCGCGCATCGGCTCCAACTATTTCGACCTCGCCATGATTATGGATTATTGGAGCGACAAGCGCCTCAACCACCATACCGAAGCGACGTCGATGCTCTATGCCGCGCGGGAATGTGCGCGGATCATGTTGGGGGAAGGGCTTGAGGCCCGCTATGCCCGGCATGAAGCCGCCGGGCGCGCGATGACCGCAGGCCTGCGCGCCATGGGGCTGACCATCTTTGGCGACGACGCGCATCGCATGACCAATGTGACCGGCGTCTTCATCCCGCAGGGCGTGGACGGCGAGCGCGTCCGCACGATGATGCGAAATGCGTTCGAGATCGAAATCGGCACCGCCTTTGGTCCGCTCCAGGGCCGGATCTGGCGGATCGGCGCGATGGGCTATAACGCGATGCAGCATAAGGTTCTGATCACGCTCGGCGCGCTGGAGGCCTGCCTGCGGCAGGAGGGGTTTGCGCTGCCCGCTGGCGAAGCCGTCCGCGTGGCGATGGAGGCGTGGGACGCATGACCTCGCCCCGTGACCTTATCGGCTATGGCGCGTCCCCGCCCGATCCGCGCTGGCCCGGTGGCGCGAAGGTCGCGGTGCAGTTCGTCGTCAATTATGAGGAGGGCGCGGAAAACAACGTCCTCAATGGCGACAAGGGCTCCGAAGCCTTCCTGTCCGAAATGGTGGGCGCGCAAAGCCATGCCGATCGGGCGATGGCAATGGAAAGCCTGTATGAATATGGCGCGCGCGCCGGTTTCTGGCGGCTGCACCGGATTTTCACGCAGCGCGCCCTGCCCGTCACGGTCTTTGGCGTGGCGAAGGCGATGGCGATGAACCCGGCCGCGGTCGACGCGATGCTGGCGGCCGACTGGGAGATCGCCAGCCACGGCCTGAAATGGATCGACTATCAAACTGTGCCCGAAGATGTCGAACGCGCCCATATCACGCAAGCGATCGCGCTGCACACCAGCCTGACCGGCCGCCGCCCGCTGGGCTGGTATCAGGGTCGCACATCGCCCAACACCGCCCGGCTGGTGCGGGAGGAAGGCGGCTTCGTCTATGATGCGGACAGCTATGCCGACGACCTGCCCTATTATGATCGGGGTCAGTTGATCGTCCCCTATACGCTCGACGCCAACGACATGAAGATGGTCGCCTATAACGGCTTTACCGAGGGCGAGCAGTTCTTCCGTTATCTGCGCGACACGTTCGATCAGTTGCGGGAGGAAGGCGGGCGGATGATGTCGGTCGGCCTGCATGGCCGCATCGCCGGACGCCCCGCCCGCGCGCGCGCGCTGGCCCGCTTCCTCGATCATGTCATTGCATCTGGCGACGCCTGGGTCGCCCGTCGCATCGATATCGCCCGCCACTGGATGGAGCTTCACCCCGCATGACGATAGACGATCCCATATTGCTGGCCGAAATCACCGCCGCCTTCGCCGCATATGAGCGCGCGCTGATGGCGGATGACGTGCCCGCCATGGATGCGCTGTTCCACGATGCGCCGACCACCAACCGCTATGGCGTGGGCGAAGTGCTGTACGGCATCGAAGAGATACGGGCATTTCGCAAGGGGCGGGGCGGATCGCCGCAGCGCAAGCTGGGGAAGGTCGCGATCACCGTCTATGGCGCCAATGAAACCGGAGCCTTCGCCACCGCCGACGCTGAATTTTTCCGCGAGAATAGCGACCGGCGCGGCCGCCAGACGCAAAGCTGGGTCAAGTTCGCCGATGGCTGGAAAGTCGTGTCGGCGCACGTCTCGCTGGAGGGGAACACGCATTGACCGGCCCCAAAGAAGCCTTGTTCGAACATAGCCCCTGGATCGAGGCGCGGGCCGACGCGCGCCCGTCGTCCGGCGACCGCTGGGCGGACCTGATGGCGGTGGTCCGCGGCGCCAGCGGCGAGGAGCAACTGGCCCTGATTCGCGCGCATCCCGAACTGGCGGGCAAGGCGGCGATCGACCGGACGCTGACCGACGCATCGGCGGCGGAACAGGCGTCGGCCGGGCTGGATCGGCTGACGCCGCAAGACTATGCGCGCTTCCATGCGCTCAACGCCGCCTACCGGGCGCGCTTTGGTTTCCCCTTCATCATCTGCGTGCGGCTGACTGACAAGGCGGGTATATTGGCGGCCATGGAAGCGCGTCTGCGCCACGAGCGGGACGAGGAGATCGCCACCGCCATCGCCCAGATCGGCGAGATCGTCCGCCTGCGCCTGAAGGATATGGCGGCATGAGCGGCCTGCCCGACCTGGAAGCGGACCTCGCCCGCCAACTGTCGCTGATCGGTTTCGGCGGCGCGGACTGGACCCGGCCGCGCGGCCATCCCGATGGTCCTGTTCATGACGTGGTGATCGTGGGCGGGGGGCAGAGCGGGCTTGCCGCGGCCTTCGGCCTGTTGCGCGAGCGCGTGTCCAACATCCTGATCATCGACGAAAGCCCGGCGGGGCTGGAGGGACCATGGGACAGCTATGCGCGGATGATCACGCTGCGCACGCCCAAGATGCTGAACCCGATCGATTTCGGCGTGCCTGCGCTGACCTATCGCGCATGGTGGGAGGCGCAGCATGGCGCGGCGGGCTGGGACGCGGTCGACAAGATCGCGCGCGGCGACTGGATGGCCTATCTGCGCTGGTATCGACGGGTGCTGGCGCTGCCGGTGCGCAACGATACGCGGTTGACGCTGATCGAGCCGCTGGCAGGTGGACTGCACCGGCTGCATCTGGACGGACAAGCGCCTCTGCTGGCGCGCAAGGTCATATTGGCGACCGGGATCCAGGGCGGCGGGCAATGGCACACGCCGGCGATGATCCGCGACGCCCTGCCCCGCCATCTCTACGCCCACACCAGCGAGCCGATCGACTATGCCGCGCTGGCGGGCAAGTCGATCGGCATATTGGGCGGCGGTGCGTCGGCCTTCGACAATGCCCATGCGGCGATGCGCCTGGGCGTGGCGGCGGCACATGTCTTCATTCGTCGGAAAAACCTGCCGCGGATCAACCCCATTCGCTTCATGGAGCGGGTCGGCTTCACCGGCCGCTATCCCGCACTGGACGACGCGACCAAATATCGGGTGATGGCGAGTTTCCTGGGCCATAACCAGCCGCCCACCAACGACACATTCGATCGCGCGGCGGCCTGGCCCGGTTTCGCGCTGCATCTGGGCGCGCCGTGGCTGGATGTGAGACAAGAAGATGGACAGGTCTGCGTGCGTACGCCGCAGGGCGAACAGATGTTCGATTTCGTGGTGCTATCGACCGGCCTGATCAGCGATCCCGGCCTGCGCCCTGAACTGGCTGGGCTGGCGCCGCATATCGCGCGATGGGCCGATCGCTTCACCCCGCCGCCGGGCGAGGGCAATGCGCTGATCGACGCGCATCCCTATCTCGGCCCCGGCTTCCAACTGCTGCCGCGCGATGAGGCGGGCGCAGCGGCGCTACACGGCCTGTTCGCCTTCAACTATTCGGCGCTTGTCAGCCTGGGCCTCTCCGCCTCGGCGCTGTCCGGGTTGCAGACCGCCCTGCCCCGGCTGGTGCGCGGCGTCACCGACCAGCTGTTCCTGGACGACGGGGATGCGCTGGTCGCCGACCTGATCGCCTATGACGAAGCGGAATTTGTCGGCCAATGGCCGCGTCAGGAGGCGACGGCATGACCAGCCTGTCCACCCATGTTCTCGACACTGCTTATGGCTGCCCGGCCGAAGGCGTGGCGATCCGGCTGCTGTCGGCGCAGGGCGCGCTGCTGTTTGCAGGGAAGACAAATGCCGACGGCCGCTGTCCCGGCCTGCCGCCGATCGAACCCGGCCAATATCAGCTGACATTCGCGGTCGCGGCCTATTATCGAGCGCGCGGGACCATATTGTCCGACCCGCCTTTCCTTGACGTTATAACTGTCCAGTTCGGTGTCTCCGACGATGGCCATTATCATGTGCCGTTGCTGGTATCGCCCTATGGCTATTCGACCTATCGGGGCAGTTGAGATGAGCGGCGTGCGCTTCCTGCTGGACGGCGTCGTAGTGGAGATCACGCAGGTTGATCCCACCGCCACCCTGCTCGATCATCTACGCTATCGCCTTGGGCGGACGGGCGCGAAGGAGGGCTGCGCCGAGGGCGATTGCGGCGCCTGCACCGCGCTGGTGGGCGAACTGGATGGCGACGGCATCGCGTGGCGGGCGCTTAACAGCTGCATCCTCTTCCTTCCGATGCTGCATGGCAAGGCGCTGCTGACGGTCGAGAGCCTGGGTGACGATAGCGCGCTCACCCCGTTGCAGACCTGCATGGCGGCGAACGGCAGTTCGCAATGCGGTTTCTGCACGCCCGGCTTCGTCATGTCGCTGCATGGCCGCTGCATCGGCGCGCGGGGCCATGACTTGCCGGTCGCCGATGTGCTGGCGGGCAATCTGTGCCGCTGCACAGGCTATGGGCCGATATTGGACGCGGCGGAAAGCGTGCCGACGCTGCCGCGCGAGGATGCGGGCATGGTTGCGGCTTTGCGGGCCATCGCATCGGACCAGACTATCGCGGGCGGCGATGGCGCGCGGCGCTGGTTCATCCCCCGCACCGCCCAAGCGCTGGCCGAGCTGCTGGCCGCCCATCCTGACGCGCGGCTGGTGGCGGGGGCGACCGATGTCGGCCTGTGGGTGACGAAGGGGCTGCAAACGCTGGAGACTTTGATTTTCATCGGCGACATTGCGGAATTGCAGACGATCGCGGAAGGGCCGGACGGGCTGACCATCGGCGCGGGGGTGCGCTATGCCGACGCCCATGCCGCCTTCGCCCGGCTGCACCCCGACCTTGGCGAACTGGTGCGTCGGATCGGCGGATTGCAGGTGCGCAATGCGGGAACCGTGGGCGGCAACATCGCCAACGGATCGCCGATCGGCGACGGGCCGCCGGCGCTGATCGCGCTGGGCGCCAGCCTGACGCTGCGCAGCGCCGTGGGACGGCGCACGATGGCGCTGGAGCAGTATTTCCTGGCCTATGGGCAGCAGGACCGGCGGCCGTTCGAATTTGTCGAGAGCATATATGTGCCGCGTCCCGCGCCGACCGACATCATCCTGATCGGCAAATTGTCCCGTCGGTTCGACAGCGATATTTCGGCGGTGTGCGGCGCGATCCGGCTAAGGATGGAAGGCGAGCGGATCATTGAGGCGCGGGTCGCCTTTGGCGGCATGGCGGCGACGCCGCGGCGCGCCGCGGCTTGCGAGGCGGCCCTAACCGGCGAATCTTTGACACGGACGACGATCGCGGAGGCGGTGGCCGCGCTGGGTGGGGATTATGATCCGCTCAGCGATGTGCGCGGCAGCGCCGCCTATCGGATCAAGGCTGCGGCCAGCCTGTTGTGGCGGCTGTTGCATCGGGAGTCGGGCGCGGCGGTATCGCTGCTGGCGCTGGAGGTGGAGCATGGCTGAGCGCGATCCCAGCTTGGCGGCGCTGGCGAAGCCATCCAACCCGCATGACAGCGCGGCGCTGCATGTCAGCGGCCTCGCCCGCTATGCCGACGATCTGCCGGAACCGGCGGCGATGCTGCATCTGGCTTTCGGTCAAAGCAAGGAGGCCCATGCGCGGATCACGGCCATCGACCTGACCGCCGTGCGCGCCGCGCCGGGCGTGGTCGCGGTCTATACCGCCGCCGACATTCCCGGCGCCAATGACGTCAGCCCGGTCGCGGGCGACGACCGGCTGCTGGCGGATGGCGAAGTCATCTGCATCGGCCAGCCGATCTTCCTGGTGGCTGCGACCAGCCAGCGCGCGGCGCGGCAGGCGGCACGGTTGGGCGAGATCGCTTACGAACCGCTGCCCGCGCATCTGACGATCGCGGACGCCCGTGCCGCTACGTCGCTGATCGAGCCGACCCAGCGCATGGCGCGCGGCGACGCCGCCGCAGCGCTGGTGCAATCGCCCCATCTTCTGGCCGGTGGTTTCGACATGGGCGGGCAGGATCATTTCTATCTGGAGGGGCAGGTCGCGATCGCGACGCCGGGCGAGGATGGGCAGATGCATCTCTTGTCCTCCACCCAGCATCCCAGCGAAGTGCAGCATCTGGTCGCCCATATGCTCTGTCGCCGTTCCGCCGACGTGACGGTCGAGGTGCGACGCATGGGCGGCGCGTTCGGGGGGAAGGAGACGCAAGCCGCCCTCTTCGCCGCCGCCGCCGCCCTGGTCGCGGACAAGACGGGACGCCCCGCCAAGTTCCGCTGCGACCGCGACGACGACATGGTGATGACCGGCAAGCGCCATGACTTTCGGGTCGATTATGAGGCGGGTTTCGACGCGGAGGGGCGCATACGCGCGCTCAAGCTTGGGCTTGCCTCGCGCTGCGGCGCGACGGTGGACCTTTCCCCCGCGATCAACGACCGTGCGATGTTCCATGCCGACAATTGCTATTATTTACCCGCAATCGAGATCGTTTCGGAGCGGCTGAAAACCCACACAGTCTCCGCTACTGCCTTTCGCGGCTTTGGCGGGCCGCAGGGGATGCTGGCGATCGAGCGGATCATGGACGATGTCGCCGCACATCTGGGCGTCGACCCGCTGGATGTGCGGATCGCCAATCTTTACGGCCCCGGCCGCGACGTCACCCCCTATGACATGCCGCTCACGGACAATATCGCGCCGCAACTGATCGCCCGGCTGCGCGCGGACGCCCGCTATGATGCAAGGCGGCAAGCGATCGCCGCGTTTAACGCACGCAATCCGGTGCTGAAGAAGGGGATCGCGCTGACCCCGGTCAAGTTCGGGATCAGCTTCACCACCACCCACCTCAATCAGGCGGGCGCCCTGGTCCATGTCTATGCCGATGGCAGCATCCAGATCAATCATGGCGGCACAGAGATGGGCCAGGGCCTCTATATCAAGGTGGCGCAGGTGGTGGCCGACGTGTTCGCCGTGCCGGTGGGGCAGGTGCGGATCACCGCGACGCGGACCGACAAGGTGCCCAATACCTCCGCCACGGCGGCGTCATCGGGCGCGGATTTGAACGGCATGGCAGCTTATAACGCCGCGATGACGATCCGCGACCGGCTAACCGAATTTGCCGCGCGCAGTTTCGGTTGTGCAGACGAAGAGGTGCGCTTTGTGGCCGGCGACGTCCAGATTGGCGCGGAGCGACTGGGTTTCGGCAATCTGTGCCGCAAGGCGCATATGGGGCGCATCTCGCTCTCCTCCACCGGCTATTACGCCACGCCCGACATCGCCTATGACCGCGCCGCGCATAAGGGCCGTCCCTTTTATTATTTCGCCTATGGCGCGGCGGTGGCGGAGGTCGCGATCGACACGCTGACCGGCGAGCATCGGGTGCTGGCGGTCGATATCCTGCATGATGTCGGCCAATCGTTGAACCCTGTGATCGATATCGGCCAGATCGAAGGCGGCTTCCTTCAGGGGCAGGGCTGGCTCACCACCGAGGAACTGGTCTGGGATGACAAGGGCCGGCTGCTGACCCATTCGCCCGCCACCTACAAGATCCCGACCGCATCGGACCGGCCGCGCCATCTGTCGATCCAGCTATGGGATGGGGAGAATGTCCAGCCGACGATCAACCGGTCCAAGGCGGTGGGCGAGCCGCCCTTCATGCTGGCGATTTCGGTCTTTTCCGCGCTCCATCAGGCGATCGCCGCGGTCGCGTCCGACACGCGCGCCCTGCCCCCGCTCGACGCCCCGGCGACGCCGGAGCGCATATTGCGCGCCATCGCGGATCATCGCGCCGCATGAGCGACTGGCTGGCATGGATGAAGGATGTGGCGTCGAGCGAACCGGCCGCGCTGGTGAGTGTGCTGGCGAGCGAGGGATCGGCGCCGCGCGGCGCGGGCACGCGGATGCTGGTCAGCGCCGACCGCTTGTTCGGGACGATCGGCGGGGGCCAACTGGAACATCGCGCGATCGAGCAGGCGCAGGCCATATTGGCATTGCCGCCGGGCAACTGGCGTGTGCAGGATTATCCGCTGGGACCATTGCTGGGCCAATGTTGCGGCGGGCGGGTGCGGTTGCTGATCGAGCATGTCGATCCCGCAGCGCTCGACTGGTTGGCCGATGCGGCGGAGGAGCGGGTGTTGGTGTCCACGCTCACGCCCGGCCGGATCGAACGCCATGTCAGCGCGCAGGCCGCGCCCATCGCCCTGTCAGCGCGGGGCGATCGGCCGCGTGAGGGCGCGACCTTCGCCGAGATGATCGGCCAGCGCCGTCGTCCGCTCTATCTGTTCGGTGCGGGCCATGTCGGGCAGGCGATCGCCCGCCATGCGCAGGCGCTCCCCTTCCGCCTCGCCTGGTTCGACACGCGGCCCTTGTTCGAGACGATCGACGGCGTGGCCATCGTGCCGGAAGATGCCATCGCCCAGTGCGTCGCCGAAGCGCCCGATGACGCCGCGCTGTTGATCCTGACCCATGACCATGCGCTCGATTATCGGCTGACCCGCGCGGCGCTGGAGCGGGGACCGATCGCCTTTGTCGGCCTTATCGGATCGCAGACCAAGCGCGCACGCTTCCATAGTCGGCTAGATCGCGACGGTGTGGGCGAAACGGCCCGCGCGCGGCTGACCTGCCCGATCGGGGTCAGCGGCGTGACCGGCAAGGAACCGGATGTGATCGCCATCGCCGCGCTGGCCCAATTGCTGCAACTGGAGCGGCCATGACCATCCAGGCCTTTCGCGGCGAAATCCTGTCGGTGGCGCATGATCCGCTGACCTGCGCCGAAGCGGTGCGGCATGAGCCGGACGGGATGCTGCTAGTCGAGGACGGCATCATCGTGGCGCGCGGCGCCTATGCCGACCTGGCGCCGCTTCATGCCGATATGCCGGTCGAAACGCTGCCGGGGCTGATCGTGCCGGGCTTCATCGACGCCCATGTCCATTATCCGCAAATGGACCGGATCGCTTCGCATGGGGAACAGCTGCTCGACTGGCTCGACCGCCATATTTTCCCGGCGGAGAAAGCCTTTGCCGATCGCGCCCATGCCGACCTGGTCGCCGGGTTGTTTCTGGACGAACTGCTGCGGAACGGCACCACCAGCGCCTTGGTCTTCCCGACCGTCCATGCCCATTCGGTAGATGCGTTGTTCGATGCGGCATTGGCCCGGAACATGCGGATCATTTCCGGCAAGGTGCTGATGGATTTGGGACCTGAAGGGTTGGCCGACTCGCCGGAAACGGCGCGTGGGGAGAGCGAGGTGTTGATCGGCCGGTGGCGCGGCCAAGGGCGGCTGGGCTATGCGGTGACGCCGCGTTTCGCGCTGACCTCGTCCGACGCGCAATTGCATGTCGCCGGTGCTTTACTGGCGGATCATGCCGATGTGCTGCTCCACACCCATCTGGCGGAGAATATACGCGAATGTGCGGCGGTGGCGGCGCGTTTTCCCGACGCGGCAGACTATCTAGACGCCTATGATCGCTTCGGACTGGTGGGCGCGCGGTCGGTCTTCGCCCATGGCATCCATCTGTCCGACCGCGCTTGCGCCCGGATGGGGCAGAGCGGCGCGGGGGTCGCGGTCTGTCCGACATCCAATCTGTTCCTGGGGTCGGGCTTCTTCGATTTCGCGCAGGCGGCGCGGCATGGGCTGACGATCGGCCTTGGCACCGATGTCGGGGCGGGCACCAGTTTTTCGATGCTGCACACCGCCGGGGTCGCCTATCAGGCAGCGCTGATGCGCAGACATCGGCTCGATCCGTTTCGCGCGCTATATCTTGCAACCGCAGGGAGCGCGGCGTTGCTGCATATCGGTGACAGGGTCGGCGGGCTGCTGCCAGGGCAGGAGGCCGATTTCGCGGTGCTGGACTGCGCCGCCACGCCACTGCTGGCGCGGCGCACCGCCGACGCGGACCTTGCCGAACGGCTGTTCGCATTGCAGATATTGGGCGATGACCGGGCCGTCGCGCGCACCTATATTATGGGGCGGCGCGTCGCCTGTGGATGATGGCGCGCATGATGGAAAGACGATGACGATCAAGCTTATCTGCCTCGATGCCGACGACACGCTCTGGCACAATATGCGCCATTTCAATGCCACCGAAGAAGCGCTGGTGGCGATGTTGCAACCTTTCGCCGACGATGAAGTCACGCGCGACCGGCTGATCGCCTGCGAGACGCGCAACCTCAAACTTTATGGCTATGGCGCCAAGGGCTTCACCCTGTCGATGATCGAGACGGCGGTGGAACTGGCGGGCGACAATCTCTCCAAGTCATTGGTGTCCGACATCCTGGCGGCCGGGCGCACCTTGCTCGCCCATCCGGTCGAGCTGTTCGATGATGTGCTGGAGACGCTGGAGGCGTTGTCACATCTGGGCAAGGTCGTGCTGGTGACGAAGGGCGACCTGCTGCACCAAGAAAGCAAGCTGGCGGCGTCGGGCCTGGGCGACCTGTTCAGCGGGATCGAGATCGTCAGCGACAAGAGGCCGGACACCTTCACCCGCATCTTCGCTCAATATGGCGTTGCTGCGGACCAGGCGGTGATGGCCGGCGATTCGCTGCGGTCGGATATCAACCCCGCGCTGGAGGCAGGCGCCTGGGCCGCCTATATCCCGCAGGAAGGGGCCTGGGCGCATGAAATGGGCCGGGTGCCGGACGACCATCCCTGCTTCCATATGCTCGACCGGCTGGGCGACTTGCCGGAATGGGTGCGATCGATCTGATGCGCGCGACCCAGCCTATGACAACCCCGTGTTCCCGCCTGCGCGGGAACATGGTGCGCTTTTTATGGACCATGCCATGACCGATCTCGACACCTTCATCGCTGGCCTGCCTAAGGCCGAACTCCATCTGCATATCGAAGGCAGCCTGGAGCCGGACCTGATGTTCGCCCTCGCCCGACGCAATGGAATCGCGATCCCCTATGCGGATGTGGAGGCGGTGCGCGCCGCTTATGCGTTCGGCAATCTCCAGGATTTCCTTGACATCTATTATGCCGGTGCCGACGTGCTGCGGACGCGACAGGATTTCCATGACCTTGCCGCCGCCTATTTCGATCGCGCGGCGGCCGACGGCGTGGTCCATGCCGAGATCATGTTCGATCCGCAGACGCACACCGCGCGCGGCATCCCCTTCGCTGCGGTGATCGAGGGGCTGTTGTCCGCTTGTGCCGAAGCAGAGGCGCGTCATGGCATGACCAGCCTGCTGATCCTCAGCTTCCTGCGCCATCTGAGCGAGGAGGAGGCGTTCGCGACGCTGGCGGAAGCCGAACCCTGGCTCGACCGGATCGCAGCGGTGGGCCTCGATTCCTCGGAAATGGGCCATCCGCCTGAAAAATTCGCGCGCGTCTTTCAAGCAGCGCGGGATAAGGGACTGAAACTGGTCGCCCATGCGGGGGAGGAAGGGCCGCCCGCCTATGTTTATGAGGCCCTTGATCTGTTGAAGGTCGATCGGATCGACCATGGCAACCGGGCGCTTGAAGACAAGGCGCTGGTCGAACGACTGGCGCGCGAAGGCATGACGCTCACCGTCTGCCCGTTGTCCAACCTCAAACTCTGCGTGATCGATGCGATCGAAGATCATCCGATCGACCACATGCTGGCGCTGGGCCTGAAAGCCACGATCAATTCGGACGATCCGGCCTATTTCGGCGGCTATATCGCGGACAATTACCGTGCGGTGGCGGCCGCGCGCGGGCTGAACCGGGATCAGCTGGCGACACTGGCGCGCAACAGTTTTACCGGCTCGTTCCTGCCGGAAGAGGCGGTGGCGTCGAATCTGGAACGGCTGGCCAAATGGCTGGCGGATAATGTCTAGTCCGCTCCTTTCGCGTTATTGCCTAAACATCACCGTCGCCCAGCCAATGTTCTGTCCGGGGCGGCAGATATTGCGCGATGCGGTCGAGCATCACTGAGGGGTCGCGCTCGATCAGCAGCATGGCGCGATGTTCGGGCTTGAGGAAACCTTCCGCCACGACATGATCGATGAAGCCCGACATGCCACTGTAGAAGCCGTTGACGTCCAGCATCCCGACTGGCTTTTCATGATAGCCCAGCTGCGACCAGCACCACGCCTCGAACATCTCCTCGAACGTGCCGATGCCGCCTGGCAGCGTCACGAATCCGTCCGCCAGCTTCGCCATCAGCGCCTTGCGCTCATGCATGGTCTGGACGACATGCAGTTCGCTGATCCCCTGATGGTCATGCTCGCGCGCGCGCAACGCTTCGGGGATGACGCCGATCACTTCGCCGCCCGCGGCGCAGGCCGCATCGGCGACCACGCCCATCAGCCCGACCGTGCCGCCGCCATAGACCAGGCCGATGCCGCGCTGCGCCAGCAGGGTCCCGAACTGTTCCGCCGCCTCACGATAGACGGGCAGCCGCCCCGGCGACGAACCGAGAAACACGCAGATCCGCATCCGCCCGTCGCGGACGCTCTTGTCCCCGCTCAGGACAGGCGCTCAGGCACGGACAGCGCCTCCTCCACGATATCGTCGCTGGCGCCGACCGATTCCCAGGGGAAGACGAACCAGCGCTTGTCGCTGTCGCGATCGATCATGCTCGCCCAATAATCGACCGTCTGCCGCGACCGGCTGTTGGACATCAGCACGGCGAAGCGCAGGTTGCCAGCATCGCAGCGATTGTCGGCCAGCAGGCGGCGGATATAGTCGATCGTGCCGCCGCTGTCGTTGATGTCATCGACGAACAGCAGCTTTACCCCTGCCGCGCTCTTGGCCGCGACCTTGCCCAGCAATTCGTCGGCAAAGCCGGGCACCTTGCTGCTATGGTCGATGGAAAGCATCGGCAGCTTGAGCTGGTGCGAGATATAGACGGCCGGAACCAGCCCGCCGCGCCCGATGCCGATGATGAAGTCGGGCGTCCAGTCGCCCTCCCCCACCTGGCGCGCGACGGTCTGCACGTCGGCCAGGAAGGCGTCATAGCCGATGTAGAAAAGTTCGGGTTCAGCGGTGCTGCTCATGAAAAGCGAATCCAGTTGGCAGGGAATGGACATGACCATGCCGATTATCCCGCCCGTGCCAAGGGGGCAATCGGCTGCGAGTCGGATCAGAGGTCGGCGCGCTCGATCGAAACGGGATAGCTGAGTTGCGCAAAGCCGCTCTCTATCTCGCCCAGCACGATCCCCGCCGCATAGGAAGGGGTGCGCGCCGCCGCGGTGCAGAGCGCCAGCGTCATCGGCCGCAGGATCGGATCGGCAATGCGGGTGAAGGAAAGGGTGCCGCGCTGCACTTCCGTGATCACGTCGAGCGAGGTCAATATGCCGATGCCTACGCCTTGCATGACCAGCGAGGTGATCATCTGGATATTGTCGGAACTAGCCGTGCGATCGATCTGGAGGCCGCTGGTCCCTTCCAGCACGGCGATCTGCTGGCACACCGCCAGAGGCTCGGCCGGGACGATCAACGGTGATCCGGCGCAGGCGGAGAAACGCGCTTCGCGCTGGTCGCCAAAAGGATGGCCAGCGGGCGTGAGGAAGCCCAGGACGACCTCGACAAAGGAGCGCACGGTCAGGTCGCGATAGGATTGCGGTTCGAACAATATGCCGAAATCCGCTTCGCCGCTGGCGATGGCGTCGCGCACCCGGTCGTTTTCCAGCACCCGCACGCCGATGGTGATGCCCGGATATCGGCTCTGAATCGCGCGGATCGCGCCGGGAATATAGCCTTTGGCCAGCGCGTCGATGATGGCGATATCGACATGGCCGCGCTTGAGGCCGCGCAAATCCTCTATCTGGGCGCGCACGTCGCTCAAATTCTTTTGCCAGCGCCCTCCCGCCGCCATCATGATCTCCCCCGCGGCGGTCAAGCGCAGGCCGGTCGGCAGCCGCTCGAACAGCGGCATTCCCAGGTCCGCCTCCACATTCAAAATCTGCCGGTCGATGGCGGAAGCGGAGATATTGAGTTCGTCCGCCGCCTTGCGGATCGAACCCAGTCTTCCAACCGCCATGAAGTAACGCAGAAAACGCGAAAATGCCGGCATAGACCCACCCTAATTTTTGCAACACTCCGTAGGATTCATTGCGTTTGATCGCGTCAGGTCAAGCCCCTACGCGCTCTGCAGGGCGAAATAATGGGATGCAACGGTGGCAGGATCCGCAAGACAGGCATTGGTGGCGATGGCCGCGACGGTTGCCGCGCTGGCCGGTCCGTCCTTTATCCTTGCTTCCGAACCGCCCGTTCCGATGCTGCCGTCGGTCAAGCCGATCCCAGTCAAAGTCATCGTGGTCGCCAATTTCGAGCCGGGCGCGGATATGGGCGATGCGCCTGGCGAGTTTCAGCTCTGGGCCGAGCGCGAGAAGCTGACCGAGGTCATCCCGATCAGGGGCGCGCTGCACCCGCTGCGCCGCAATGCGGCAGGTCTATATGGCATGTGCTGGGGCAGCCCGGACACGATGCTGGGCGGCGTCGCCGAACAGTTGATGAGCCTGTTGCTCGATCCGCGTTTCGATTTCAGCAAGACCTATTGGCTGTTTACCGGCATATCGGGGGTCGATCCGCAAATCGCATCGGTCGGCAGCGCCGCCTGGTCGCGTTGGGTGGTGCAGGGCGACACGCTGCGCGAATTTGACGACCGCGAAGTGGCGAAAGACTGGCCCTATGGCCTGTTCGCGATCGGCGCCGACGCGCCCAACACACTGCCCCACAATACCGAGAGTTTCGCTGGCTTCACCGATACCGGCAAGCTGACCATGTCGGTGAAGCTGAACCAGAGCCTGGCGCAATGGGCCTATGATCGCACCAAGGATGTGACCATTCCCGACAGCCCGGCGTTGCAAAAGGCGCGCGCGGCCTGGGCGGGCTATCCCAATGCGCAAAAGCCGCCTTTCGTGCTGATGGGCGAGACGCTGGGGTCGGTGCGCTATTGGCATGGCCCCGGCCGCACCCAATGGGCGCGCGACTGGGTGAAGCTGTGGACCGGCGGCAAGGGCCGTTTCGCCATGACCAACATGGAAAGCCAGTCGCTGGCCGGCGCCATGGCGATCGCCGCGAAACAGGGGCTGGTCGATCCGGCGCGGGTGCTGGTGCTACGCACCGGCAGCAACCCGTCCATGCCGCCGCCAGGCCGATCGGCGGTCGAAAGCGTCGCCGACGAAGGCGCTGGCCAGGTCGCGGCGTTCGAAGCCAACTATCGCGTCGGCGTGCCGGTGGTGCATGAATTGCTGAGCCATTGGGACAGCTACAAGGATCATGTGCCGGGAACCGGTCCGCAATGAAGCGTGGCCTGGCCCTCATGACCTCGCTGGCCGTGCTGTCGCCGGCTGCGGCGCAGACGACAAGCGGGGAAGCGGCCGCGGCCGCTCTGTTCGACAGGCTGGCGGACAGCCCGCCCGCGCTGCGGCTGTTCCTCAAAGCGATGCCCAAGGGCGGCGACCTGCACAATCATCTGGGCGGCACGCCCTATGCGGAGGATTATCTGCGCTGGGCGGCGCAGGCGGGGCTGTGCGTGGACGACAGCGGCGCCCGCATCGTCGCGCCGCCCTGCCCGCAAGCCCAGACGGTGAAGCGGATGAGCGAACAGACGCCCTTCGCCTTCGCCCGGCTGGTCGACGCCATGTCGACGCGGGGGGTGCAGCAGGGCGTGGGCGCCAACGACGCATCGGGCCATACGCAATTTTTTGGAAGCTTCGACCGATTAGGTCCGACCAGCCCGTCGGTTGAGGCCGGCGCGCTGGCCGTTGCACGGCAAGTCGCGGCGGGCGATCGGGTCGGCTATCTGGAACTGATCCACAATCCGCAAGCGCTGATCGCCGCGACGCTGGGCGCGGCGGACATGCCGTTGGACGCCAGCGGCCTGGCCGCTTTCTACAGCCGGACGATCAAGGACGCCAAGCCCGTCATCGACCGGGCGATCGCGGAACTGGATGCGAACGAGGCGGCGGCGGGCAAGGCGCTGGCCTGTGGTGGCGCAAAGCCCGACCCCGGCTGCGGCGTCGCCATCCGCTATCTCGCCTGGGGATGGCGCGACCTGCCCCCGGCGCAGGCCTTCACCTCGCTCATCCTCGCCTTCGCCCTGGCCGATCGCGATCCACGCTATGTCGGTATCAACATCGTCCAGCCGGAAGATTGGGTGATCGCGCTGCGCGACTATGACCTGCACATGGCGATGCTGCGTTTCCTGGCGGAACGGCATCCGCGTGTGCATCGCACCCTCCATGCGGGCGAACTGGCGTTCGGCCTCGTGCCGCCCGCTGCCTTGCGCCACCATATCGCCAAGGCGCTGGAAGCCGGGGCGGAGCGGATCGGCCATGGCACCGCCATCGCTTATGAGGAGGACGCCGTCGCCACCCTCGCGCGCATGGCGCGCGATGATATTGCAGTGGAAATCAACCTGACCAGCAACGCGGTGATTTTGGGGGTGAAGGGCGACGATCACCCGCTGCGCCTCTATCGCCGGGCGGGTGTCCCGACGCTGCTGTCGACCGACGACCAGGGCATATTGCGCACCGACATGACCCAGGAATATCAGCGCGCCGCGCGCGAGCAAGGCATGGGCTATGCGGACCTCAAGCAGATGGCGCGCACCAGCCTGGAGCAGGCGTTCATCGACGGGACGAGCATCTGGGCGGACAGGCATGTGGGCGCGCGCGTCTCGCCTTGCACGGCAGGGTGGACCGACGATCGCTGCCGCAGCCTCGCACGATCCAGCGCCAAAGCCGCACTTCAAGTTCAATTGGAGGAAGATTTTCAGATTTTCGAAGATGTTACCGTGCTCAATCTAAGCAAGTCGATCGGACCATAATAGGCCGACCGACCCCGAACAGAAGAACGATAAAAATAAGACATTTTCTTTGCTGCGGCGTGTCAGAAATATTAGCATGACGCATTGCAGCATCAAAAATCTTCATGGGAGAGGCAGGCAGCAGGGACAACCGGCTGGCGAAGCCGTGGGGATTTACGCTTCGCCGCCATCATAAAGGGGGCTCATCATGGCGAATTATCTGCCTTTTCATCGCGTCGCACATAAAGCTGCGCCGCAGCATCGTTTTCGGACCGGATCGACCGCCATCGCCACGCTGGCGCTGCTATCCTGCACCGCCCTAAGCCCTGGGCTGAGTTCCGCCGCCTGGGCGCAGACGCCCGCGCCAGAGGATGCGCCGGAGCCGACCGCCGAAATCGTGGTGACGGGCGCGCTCGACGCATTGCCGATCAAGAATGTCGGGTCGATCTTCGGCTTCGACAAGACGATCCTTGAAACGCCACGCTCCGCATCGACCATCAGCAGCGAGCAGATGGAGCGGTTCGGCATCACCGACATTTATGATCTGGTCGCACAGGCGCCCGGCACCTTCACCAACAGTTTCTTCGGCGTCGGCGGCGCGCTCGACATTCGCGGCACGCCCGGCGAAGTCTATTTCCGCGGTATGCGCCGCCTGGACAATCCGGGCAACTATCCCACGCCCATCGGCGCATCGGACCGGATCGACATCGTCCGCGGCCCGGCATCGCCGATCTTCGGCCCGTCCAAGACCGGCGGCTACATGAATTTCGTGCCCAAATCGGCGCGCGTCGCCGACGGCAAGCTGCGCGACAAGGCGAGCGGCGAAATCAGCTATACGCGCGGCAGTTGGGACATGAATGTCGTCAAGGGCAATGTCTCCGGCCCGCTCAAGATCGGCGAGCAGGAATTCGGCTACAGCCTGTTCGGCCAATATGAGGATGACGGCAGCTATTATCGCAACATGTGGACCAAGCAGACCATCCTGCAGGGCTCCTTCGACACCGACCTGTCCGACCATGTCCGCATTGAATTTGGCGGCCAGTATCAAAATTACAAAGGCCAGCAAAATGGTGGCTGGAACCGCCTGACCCAGGCGCTGGTGGATGACGGCACCTATATCACCGGCCAGGCCCAGCCGCTCGACACCAGCGGCGACGGGCAGATTTCGCAGCAGGAAATCAATGCATCGGTGCCCGGCGGCCTATCGATCTTCGGCAACTTCACCTGCCCCGATAGCACATTCAGCCCCTTCGCCAGCGGTTTTACCGACGCCTGCTTCACCTCCGCCTATCCCAGCCTGGCGCTGACCAACACAGGCACGACGAAGCTCAGTCGCCGCAATGTGCTGACCGGCAAGGACGACAGACTGGTCAACCGCGGTTCGACCTTCTATTTCGACGCCATCTACACCGCCGACAGTGGTTTCGAGCTGAAGAACCAGTGGTTTTACGACAGCTATGAAAATATTAACGAGAACGCCTATGGCTTCTCGCAATTCCACGACAGCTGGGTGATCGAGGACAAAATCGTCGCATCCAAGACTTTGGAAAGCAGCGCGGGCAAATTCTCCTTCCAGTTGTCGCCGTCAGTCCGTTATACCAAGTTCGCGCATGGCGACGATTTCAACTATGAATATTTCCACCGCGTCGACCTGACGGTGGGATATGACGCCTTGTCGGATCGCCTGCTGTCGACTGAATGCGACTGTGACTACACCAATTATGTCGTCGGCCATTACAGCGACCTAGCGCTGGCGGGGCTGGTCGATCTCGACTTCGCCTTCGGCCTGGATGTGACGCTGGGCGCGCGCTACGACCATCTGGACGTCAAGGCGACGAATATCACGACCAAGCTGGAAGCGCCTGCCGCCGGCCTGGCGGCGAACAATGCCAGCGGCAGCAAGGGCGCCTGGTCCTGGTCGGGCAGCGCCTCCTACAAACTGCCCTTCGGCCTGATCCCCTACGGCACCATCGCGAAGCAATCGACGGTGATCGCGGGTCAGGGCGCGGAAATCTATCCGGCCGATGTCGCCGGCGGCACCTTCCTGTCCGCCTCCAAACTCTATGAAGGCGGCATCAAAGGCAGCTGGCTCGACAACAAGCTCTACGCAGCCGTCTCCGTCTACAAGCAGAAGCGCACCGACTTTAACATCCAGTCGATCACAGTGAACCAGTCGGTCGAAACCAAGGGGCTGGAGGCCGAACTGCGGTGGTCAGTCGATCGGCACCTACTGGTGACCGGCGCCTATACCCACACCAATGTCTATAATCTGACCGCGTTGCAGGACGGCACGCTGTTCAGCTTCTTCGGCATCGAGGATCTGGTGAATGTCTCCGACCCCACCCTGTTCCTGGGCGGTCAGCCGATCGGGCTGGTGCCGATCAACAGCAAGAGCGATTCCAAGCGCGCGGGTATTCCGCAGAACATGTTCTCGGCCACCGCGACCTATGCGTTCGACTTCGGTCTCGCCCTGTCGGGCAGCCTGGTGCATGTCGATTCGGTCTATTCGGGCCAAAGCCAGGCCGTAAAGTTGCCGGCCTACACCACCGTGGACCTGGGCGTATCGTTCGAAACCGGGCCGATGTTGTTGCGGCTGGTGGTGAAGAACGCGACCAACGAGAAATATTTCCGCGCCAACTTCACCGAATTGTTCGGCAGCACCATCGTCCTGCCGGAACGGCCGCGCAGCTTCCAGGCGTCCGCCGTCTATAAATTCTGACGCCTCATCGCAGGAGCGCCCCGTAACGAGCGCTCCTGCCGCTATTGTCAAGGAACCCCGATGCGCTCCCTTTCCCGCTGCGTCCTGCCGCTCGCCATCCTGGCCTGCGCCGCGGCGGCCCCTGCCGCCACCCCGCCCGTCGAGCCTGTCACTGTCAAGTCAGGGCCGCTCGAAACCGTGCTCGCCTGCGTGCCGACCAAACCCTGCGCCGCGACGCTGCCGGTGCGCATGGTCATCGTCACCATGTTCGAGATCGGCGCGGATGAAGGCGATGCGCCCGGCGAATTTCAGCTGTGGAAGGAAAGGCGGCATCTCGACACGCGCATCCCCTTTCCGCAGGGCTATCACGACCTCTTCTACAATCCCGAAAGCCAGATATTGGCCATCGTGACGGGTGTCGGCACCGCGCGGTCCGCCAACGCGACCATGGCGCTGGGCCTCGACCCGCGCTTCGACCTCGGCAAAGCCTATTGGCTGGTGGCCGGGATCGCCGGCATCGATCCGCAGGATGCATCGATCGGATCGGCCGCCTGGGCGCGTTACAGCGTCGACGGTGACCTGGCGCATGAAATCGATGCGCGCGAAATTCCCAAAGACTGGACGTCGGGCTTCTTCCCTCTCGACAAGAAGGGACCGGGCGACACGAGCCCGCCCATCACCGAAGGCCGGGTGTTCGCGCTCAACCCCAAGCTGGTCGATTGGGCTTTCGCCCTGACCAAGGACGTCGTCATTCCCGACGATGTCGGCATCCAGCAGGAACGTGCGCGCTACAAAGGCTATCCCAATGCGCAAAAACCGCCCTTCGTCCTGATCGGCGACCAGTTTTCCGCCATGACCTTCTGGCATGGCAAGCTGCTCAACCGCTGGGCGAACGACTTCACCCGCTATTCCACCAGCGGCAAGGGAGAGTTCGTCACCTCCGCCATGGAGGAAACGGGGACGTTGCAAGCCATCGCCTATCTCACCCGCGCGGGCCGGGTGGACAAGGACCGGGTCATGGTGCTGCGGTCGGGCAGCAATTTTTCCATGCCGCCCGAAGGCGTCGCCGCCGCCGACAATTTGATGCGGGAGAATGAGGGCTATTCGGGGATGCGGGCATCGCTTGAAAGCCTGTATCTGGTCGGGTCCAAAGTCGTGGACGAACTGCTGAACCATTGGGACCGTTACGAGCAGGCGCCGCCGCAATGACCGTAGCGCCGCTCGCCGTACCGCAGGCCGCCGCTGAGCAGCCGATGGGAATGACGGCGGCGCAGGCGCGCGATCCCGATCATTTCCCCGGCCTGGCCATCGCCATTCCGCTGGGCATCCAGCATGTGCTGGCCATGTTCGTCAGCAACATCACGCCCGCCATCATCATCGCGGGCGCCGCCGGGTTCGGCTATGGATCGGCGGAACCCAGCGCGCTCATCTACATGATCCAGATGGCGATGCTGTTCGCCGGGCTGACCACCCTGCTCCAGACCGTGGGCGTGGGGCCGGTCGGCGCGCGCCTGCCCCTGGTGCAGGGCACCAGTTTCGCTTTTCTGCCGGTCATCATTCCGATCTGCGCCGGGCGCGGGGTGGACGCCATGGCGGAACTGACCGCCGCGGCGCTGTGCGGCGGGCTGTTTCATGCGGTATTGAGCATGTTTGTCGGCCGTATCCGCTTCGCCCTGCCACCGCTGGTTACGGGTCTGGTCGTGCTGATGATCGCCCTGTCGCTGATGCGGGTCGGCATCCAATATGCCGCCGGCGGGGTCATGGCGCAGGGCACGCCGGCCTATGGCGCGGGGGCGGGCTGGCTGCTGGCGGGCGTGGTCATCATCACGACGCTGGGGCTCAGCTTTTTCGCACGAGGCCTCTGGTCGACCGCGTCGGTCCTGCTGGGACTGCTGGCGGGCTATGCCCTCGCCGCCGCCATGGGCAGGGTGTCGCTGGACCCGATCGGCGTCGCGCCTGTCGTCATGCTGCCCGATCCGTTCCATTTCGGCTTCGCCCTGTCCGCGTCCGCCATAGTGGGATTCTGCCTGATGGGCTTCATCTCCGCGATCGAATCGATCGCTGACGTGTCCGCCATCTGCGAAGCCAATGTCGGTCGCCCGGCGCGTGACAACGAACTGATCGGCGCGACGGCCGCCGACGGCGTGGGGACGGCGATCGGGGCGCTGTTCGGGGCCATGCCCAACACCAGTTTCAGCCAGAATGTGGGCTTGATCGCCATCACCGGCATCGTCAGCCGCCATGTCGTGACGGTCGGCGCGCTGTTCCTGGTCCTGTGCGGATTAGTGCCCAAAATCGGCGCGGCGATCACCACCATCCCGATAGAGGTGCTGGGCGGCGGGGTGATATTGATGTTCGGCATGGTCGCGTCGGCCGCCCTGTCCATGCTGTCGGCGGTCGCCTGGACACAGCGCAACATGCTGATCTTCGGCCTCGCCTTGTCGCTGGGCATCGGGTTGGAGCTTGAACCGGATGCGTTGTCGCACCTGCCAGCGTCCGCGCGCATCATCCTGGCGTCCGGCGTGCTGCCAGCCGCGGTGGTGGCGGTGATACTCAACCTGATCGTGCCGGGCCGAACGGCCGTGCCGCAGAACTGACCCGCCCCTATCCGGCCGTGCTGCGCCGCACGACCAGCCTGGTTCCCAGCGTGCAGGGCGGCAGGGGCCGATCCTCCACTTGCGCGACGAGGGTGTCGACCAGCAACTGGCCGGCCCCCTTCATGTCCTGCATGATGGTGGTCAGAGGGGGCGTGGTCAGGCTGGCGGCGGGAATATCGTCGAAGCCGATAATGGCGACGTCGCCCGGAATGGACAATCCCGCCTCCGCCAGCGCGCGCATCGCCCCAATCGCGATCAGATCGCTCGCTGCAAAAATCGCATCGAACGGCGCGCCGCGCGCGATCAGCGTCCGGGCGGCGGCATGGCCGGCATCCTCGGCGGTCAGCGCATCGACCTGCAACGCCGGGTCGGGGGCGATGCCGGACGCGGCCATAGCCTGACACAGGCCGGTGTAACGATCGGCAAATTCGGGATAATGTTCGTCCGCCTGGCCCAGAAAGGCGATGCGGCGGCGACCCAGACTGAGCAGATGCTCGCCGGCCAGGCGGCCCGCGCCAACATTGTCCGACCCCACCGTCGGGCCGATCGTGTCCTCCCCCGCGGACCCCCAGCGCACAAAATGCGTGCCATGATCGACCAGTTCGGTCAGCCGCCGGGCGTAGAGCGTATAGTCGCCATAGCCGAGCAGGATGAGACCGTCGGCGCGATGGCTATCCTGGTAACGAACATGCCAGTCGTCCTCCATTTTCTGGAAGGAGATGAGCAGGTCCAGCCCGCGCGCGCCGCATTGCCGCGTGATCGACCCCAGCATCGCCAGGAAGAAGGGGTTGATGTTCGATTCGTCGGGCGTGCGGTCTTCGAAGAACAGCAGCGCGATCGTGTTCGAACGCTGCGATCGAAGCGACGAGGCGTTCTTGTCCACCGAATAGTTGAGTTCGCGCGCAATCGCCTCGATCCGCTGGCGGGTGGCCAGGCTGACCGATCGCGATCCGCGCAGCGCGCGGCTGACGGTCGGCTGGGACACGCCGGCCAGATAGGCGATGTCGAAGCTGGTCGGCTTGCTACTGGGCTGGCGCCCCATATCCCTCTCCCGGCGCGGTCGATACGCCACAGCCATGGTAGGGCCACCCTGAAAACAAGGCAATTGCGTCCTTTCGGGCAAGGCCCATCGTGACATGACGGCCACAGTCGGGGCCTGTGCATATATGCGTATACGTATGCCTTATGGCCGGGTGGCGCGAACGGGGCGTATGACCGGCCCATCCGCAGGAACGTGGCGCTGCACAGCCATGCTTGCGGCCAGGGTTTCCAGCACCGGCGAACAGGGTCTGTCCGGTGTCCATGGGGGAGAGGATAAAAGTGGCTCATCATCATCATCGCGTCCGTTTGTTCGGCGCATCGCTTCTGGCTATCATGGCGACGGCCGCCAGCCCCGCCTTCGCCCAGGACGCGCCGCAGGCCGACGCTGCGCCGCAGGATGCGGCCAGCGACACGATCGTCGTTACCGGCTTCCGCGCCGCGTTGCAGAGCGCCGTCAACGTCAAGAAGAACGCCGCGCAGATCGTGGAATCGGTGTCGGCCGAAGATATCGGCAAGCTGCCCGACGCATCGATCGGCGAATCCATCGCCCGCCTGCCCGGCCTGACGTCGCAGCGCCTGTTCGGTCGCGCCAATTCGATCGCGATCCGCGGCGCCAGCGCCGACCTCTCCTCGACCACGCTCAACGGCCGTCCCCAGACGTCCACCGGCGAACAGCGCAATGTCGAATTCGACCAATATCCCTCCGAAGTCGTCAGCCGCGTCGATGTGTTCAAGTCGCCCCAGGCCAACCTGATCAACCAGGGTCTGGCCGGCACTGTCGACATCCGCACCATCCGTCCGCTCGACTACGGCAAGGAACTGTTCTCGGTCGGCGCCCGCGGCGTCTATACCGATCTGGGTAAGGTCAATGCCGACAGTAAGGACAAGGGCTATCGCCTGACCGGCACCTATGTCGGCCAGTTTGCGGGCGACCGCATCGGCGTGTCGCTGTCGGCCGCCTATAATGACGAACCCTATCAGTCGAAGGAGTTCGAAGCCTGGGGCTATGCCGACGGACCGGATGGCGACAAGGTGATCGGCGGCATCAAGCCTTTCGGCGTGTCCACCCAGTTGAAGCGCCTGGGCATCCAGGGCGCGGTGCAGGTGCAGGCGACCGACACGCTGCTGCTGACCTTCGACGGCTTTTATGGCGACTTCAAGGAAAAGCAGATCAAGCGCGGCGTCGAATTTCCGCTCTACTGGAGCGGCGCGACGCTGGTCCCCGCCAGCATCGGCGCCGAAGGCGATTTCATCAATAAAGGCACGTTCACTGGTGTCGAGGCGGTGGTCAACAACCATGGCTATGAGCGCAAGTCGAAGATCTTTTCGGGTGGCTTCAACGGCAAATATACCGGCGACGATGGCTGGTCGGCCAGCTTCGATTTCGGCTATTCGCGCACCGACCGCAGCGAATTGTCGCTCGAATCCAACGCGGGCACCGGCTATGGTCCCGGCAATGGCGCGACCGATACGCTGGACTTCGTCAGCGACGGCAAGGGCACCCATTTCACCAGCCACCAGCTCGACTATAGCGACCCCAATCTGATGGTGTTGACCGATCCGCTGGGTTGGGGCGCAGGCGCGCCGCTGGGCCATCAGGAAGGCTATTATAACAACCGCATCATCGATGATGAGATCAAAAGCTATCAGATCGAGTTCGGCAAGGAGATCGAGAGCGGCTTCCTGTCGAAGGTCACCGCGGGCCTGGGCTATGTCGACCGCACCAAGGCCAAGACGCCCGAAGAATATGTGCTGAACCTGGCCAATGGCGCAACGTCGCTGGTGCTGCCGGAGCAATATCGTCTGGCCGCGACGGACCTGAGCTTCCTGGGCATCGGCCCGATCCTGTCCTACGACCCGTTCAAGCTGCTCAGCGACGGCGTCTATATCAAGACGCTGAACCCCAGCAAGGATGTGCCGGCCAAGGCCTATTCGGTGACCGAGCGGGTGATGTCCGCCTATCTGATGGCCAATATCAAGTCGGAAGTGGGTTCGGCCGAGCTGACCGGCAATGTCGGCGTGCTGGCCCAGAATACCGAACAGAAGTCGCGCGGTTTCGTGAACCTGGCGGCGGCCGATCTGGTGCCGACGACACGGGGCGACAATTATTGGGATGTGCTGCCCAGTATGAACCTGTCGTTGCGCTTTCCCAGCGATTTCATCATCCGCCTGGCCGCCGCCCGCGAAATCCAGCGCCCCCGTTTCGAGGATATGAAGGTCAGCCTGGACTATGGCTATAATACCGCCAGCGGGGTTATCACCGGCACGGGTGGCAACCCTACCCTGCGCCCCTATCGCGCCTGGGCGGCGGACCTGAATGTCGAGAAATATTTCGGGACCAAGGGCTATGTCAGCCTGCAACTGTTCGCCAAGAAGCTGGAAAGCTATGTCTATCGGGAAACCGCGGCGTTCGATTATACCGGCCTGCCGGTCGTGCTGCCGCCGGGCGTCACCGATCCTGACGGCACGCTGACCCGTCCGGTCAACGGCGAGGGTGGCAAGCTCTATGGCTTCGAAGTCGCCGGCACGGTGCCGTTCGACATCGTGACGCCCGCGCTGGACGGCTTTGGCCTGACCGGCGGCGTGGGTTATACCAAAACCAGCATCAAGCCGGGCGTCGGCGCCGCATCGGAAGACCTGCCCGACTATTCGCGCTGGGTCGCCAACGCCACGATCTTCTTCGAGAAATGGGGCTTCAACGCCCGCGCTTCGGCCCGCTATCGTTCCGCCTTCGTCGGCCAGTTCGTCGGCTTCGGGGGCGAGCGCGAGTTGCGCCGGGCCTTGAGCGAAACCATCGTTGATGGACAGATCGGCTATGATTTCCAGAAGGGCAGCGCGCTGGAGGGGCTGGCGATCTTCGTACAAGGCCAGAATCTGACCGACGAACCCTTCGTGTCGGTCGATACCGGCGCATCGATCCAGATCCGCAACTATCAAAGCTATGGCCGCCGCTTCATGGCGGGCTTCAACTACCGCTTCTGATGTGTAGAGTGGCCCGGCGGCCTTGTCGTCGCCGGGCCTTTTTTTCAAAGGTTCAAGCAGAGGGGTGCCCCTTATGGGTCGAACGGCCACGAGATTGTTCGTGACAGCCGCCGGGATCGGCGCGGCTCTCGTGGGCGCGCCGCTGGCGATGGCCGACACGCTGGCCGACCTGCGCGCCCGCACGCCGGCGCAGGAGATCGTCTATTTCGTGCTGCCCGACCGGTTCGCCAATGGCGACCGCAGTAATGACAAGGGCGGCCTGAAGGGCGGCCCGCTCCAGACCGGCTATGATCCCACCTCGCGCGCCTTCTATCATGGCGGCGACCTGAAGGGGCTGACGGCGAAGCTCGACTATATACAGGGCTTGGGTGCGACAGCGATCTGGCTGGCGCCGGTGTTCAAGAACAAGCCGGTGCAGGGCGCCAAGGGGCAGGAAAGCGCGGGCTATCACGGCTATTGGGTGACGGATTTCACTACCGTCGATCCGCATTTCGGCAGCGACGCCGACTTCAAGGCGCTGGTCGATGCGGCGCACAAGCGCGGCATGAAAGTCTATATGGACATCATCGCCAACCATACGGCCGATGTGATCCAATATCGCGAAAGCCCGACCAGCGCAGCGCCTTATCGCAGCAAGGGGGCCTATCCCTGGTTGCGCCGGGGCGGCGCGGCGGGCCAGCCAATCAATACAGGCTTTGCCGGCGATCGCGACGGCAGCGCGGCCAACTGGGCGAAGCTGACCGATCCGGCCTTCGCCTACACCCCGATCGTTCCGAAGAGCGAGGAGACGGTCAAAGTCCCCGCCTGGCTCAACGACCCCATCTATTATCACAATCGCGGCGACACCGACTGGAAGGGCGAAAGCTCGCAATATGGCGATTTCGTCGGGCTGGATGACCTGGCGACCGAAGATCCGCGGGTGGTGGAAGGCTTCATAGCCATCTACAAGGACTGGATCGACCGCTTCGGCATCGATGGCTATCGCATCGACACCGCGCGCCATGTGAATGCGGCATTCTGGCGCGCCTTCATTCCCGCCATCCGCGCTCATGCCGCGGCCAAGGGAATCCCCAACTTTCATGTCTTCGGCGAAGTCGCTACCGACGCCTATGATCCGGCGCTGCTGGCCAGCTGGACGCGCAACGCGGGATTTCCCGCCGTGCTGGATTTCGCCTTCATGCGCGCGGCCGTGGATGCAGCCAGCGGCAAGAGCGGCACCGACATGCTGGCGCGGCTGGGGGATGATGATGCCCTCTACGAAGGCGGCAAGGCGGCGGCGCTGCAATTGCCGACCTTCCTCGGCAATCACGACGCGGGTCGCTTTGCCTGGTTTCTGCGTCAGGCCAAGCCCGGCATCAGCGCGGAGGAGGAACTGGCGCGCGCCCTGCTGGGCCATGCGATGTTGCTGACGCTGCGCGGCGTGCCGACGCTCTATTATGGCGATGAACAGGGTTTCGCCGGCACGGGCAATGATCAGCAGGCGCGGCACGACATGTTCGCCTCGCAGGTCGCCGAATATAATGCGGAACGGCTGGTCGGGACGCACGCAACCACCGGGACGGACAATTTCCGCACCGACCAGCCTCTCTATCGCGCAATCGCAACGCTGGCGAAAATCCGCAGCGCCACGCCAGCCCTGTCGCGCGGCGCGACTATCCTGCGCGCCAGTTCGGACAAGCCCGGCCTGTTCGCGGTGTCGCGCATCGACCCCGATACGGGCCGCGAAGTGCTGGTCGCGTTCAATACCGCCGCGACGCCTTATGTTGGCCCTGTCGCGGTCGATCCGGCCAGCGGCGGCTTCACGTCGCTGATCGGCGCCTGCCCTGTCACCCCGCAAGCGCCGGGCAGCCTGGCCCTCGCTCTCCCCGCCTTCGGCTATGCCGTCTGCGCCGCCAAACCCTGAACCGGAAAGCTCCTTCATGACGCTTGCGACGACATCGACCGATCAGCCCTGGTGGAAGGGCGCGGTGATCTATCAAATCTATCCGCGCAGTTTTCAGGATAGCAATCATGACGGCATCGGCGACCTGAATGGGATCACCCAGCGACTGGAGCATATCGCCCGGCTCGGCGCAGACGCGATCTGGATTTCGCCCTTCTTCACGTCGCCCATGCGCGATTTCGGCTATGACATCGCTGATTATTGCGATGTCGATCCGATTTTCGGCACGTTGGCCGATTTTGACGCGCTGGTCGCGCGCGCCCATGCGCTCGGCCTGAAGGTCACGATCGATCAGGTCTATGCCCATACCTCCGACCTTCATGACTGGTTCGCGCAAAGCCGCGCCAGCCGGACGAGTGAAAAGGCCGACTGGTTCGTCTGGGTCGATCCGAAGGAAGACGGCACCCCGCCCAACAACTGGCAGTCGGTGTTCGGCGGCCCGGCCTGGACCTGGGACGCGCGGCGCGGCCAATATTATATGCACCAGTTTCTGAGCAGCCAGCCGCAGCTCAACCTCCACAACCCGGCGGTGCAGGATGCGCTGCTGGACGCGATGCGCTTTTGGCTCGATCGCGGAGTGGATGGCTTCCGTCTCGACGCGCTCAACCATTCGATGCACGACCCGCAACTGCGCGACAATCCGCCAGCGCCCGACACCGGCAAGCCGCGCACGCGGTCCTTCGATTTCCAGATCAAGACATATAGTCAGTCTCACCCCGGCGTAGTCGATTTCATCAAGCGAATCCGCACGCTCTGCGACGAATATGGCGCGATCTTCACCGTGGCGGAGGTCGGCGGCGACCTGTCAGAGACGGAGATGAAGGCCTATACGGCGGGCGAAACCCACCTCAACAGCGCCTATGGCTTCAACTTCCTCTATGCCGACGCGCTGACGCCCGCTCTGGTGGCTGACACGGTCGATCGCTGGCCGGATGAACCGGGCATGGGCTGGCCGAGCTGGGCGTTCGAAAATCACGATGCGCCGCGCGCGCTGTCCCGCTGGTGCGCGGCGGAGGATCGCCCGGCGTTCGGACGGCTGAAGGCGATGCTGCTGGTGGCGCTGCGCGGCAACGCGATCCTCTATCAGGGCGAGGAATTGGGGATCACCCAGGTCGATATCCCCTTCGACAAGCTGCAAGATCCCGAAGCGATCGCCAATTGGCCGCTGACCCTGTCGCGGGACGGCGCGCGCACGCCTTTGCCATGGGCTGCCGATGCCGCGCAAGCGGGCTTTTCCAGTGTCGAACCCTGGCTACCCCATGGTGCCGATCATCTGGCGCTGGCGGTCGACGCGCAGGAGGCTGATCCTGCATCGCTGCTGAACCACACCCGCGCGATGCTCGCGCTGCGGAAGGCGAACCCGGCGCTGCGCCACGGCAGCCTGGAGATATTGGTCGCCGACGACCAGCGTCTGCTGTTCCGCCGCGCCGCCGACGGCCAGTCGCTGCTCTGCCTGTTCAACCTGTCGGCCAAACCGGCGACCTGGCCCGAAGAGATCGCCCCGACCAACAAGCTGCTGTCCGCCGTCAATGGCGCCACGCCCGGCGCCCTGCCACCCTTCGGCGCGCTGATGATCGAGGAATAAGGAGAGACTCCATGCTGAACCTGTCGCTGCGCGCCTGCGCGCTGACCCTTCCATTCGTCTTCATGACGCCGGCCGTTGCGCAGGAGGCCCGCCCCGCCGTCACCGCCGCATCGCCCGATGGCTCGATCATCCTGACCGTCTCCACCGACAATGACAGCCGCCCGACCTGGTCGCTCTCGCGCAAAGGCAAGCTGCTGATCGCGCCGTCGAAGCTGGGCTTCATCCTGACCGACGGCCTTAACATGGTCCGCGGCTTTGCGATCGCCGGGTCGGACAAGGGCCAGGGCGATGATCGATGGGAACAGCCCTGGGGTGAGCGCCGCTTCGTCACCGACCGCTATAATGAAGTGACGGTCCGCTTCCGCCAGTCCGACGTGCAGGGCGCGCGGCTGATGAACGTGCGTTTCCGCCTGTTCGATGACGGCGTCGGCTTCCGCTACGAACTGCCCGCGCAGCCCAATCTGAGCCGCATGAAGATCGCCGACGAGACGACCGAGTTCGACATCGCGCCCAAGGGCACGGCTTGGTGGATTCCGGGCGGCGAATGGAACCGCTACGAGCAGGTCTATCAGAATACGCCGATCGACGCTGTCTCGACCGCCCATACGCCCATCACCATGCGGCTGGACGACGGCACGCATCTCAGCTTCCACGAAGCCGCGCTGGTCGATTATGCGGCCTATTGGCTGAAGCGCGCGTCTGGCCAGACCTTCCGCACCACGCTCTCGCCCTCGTCGCAGGGCGCACGGGTGATCCGCGACCTGCCGTTCAACACGCCCTGGCGGACCATCCGCATCGCCGATAGTGCGGCGGGGCTGGTCGAAAATGATCTGGAATTGAACCTCAACGAACCCAACAGGCTGGGCGACGTCAGTTGGTTCCAACCCGCCAAATATATCGGCATCTGGTGGGGCATGATCCGGGGCGACTGGAGCTGGGCCGAAGGGCCGAAGCATGGCGCCACCACCACCCGCACGAAGCAATATATCGATTTCGCCGCCAAACATGGCTTCCGCGGCGTGCTGGTCGAAGGCTGGGACAAGGGCTGGAAGGGCGACTGGTTCGGCCATGGCGACGACTTCAGCTACACGCAATCGACTCCCGACTTCGACCTGCCGGGCCTCGCCGCCTATGCGAAGACAAAGGGCGTGCACTTGATCGGGCATCACGAAACCGGCGGCAATATCGCCAATTATGAAGCGCAGTTGGACGACGCGATGAAGCTCTATGCTGGTCTTGGCGTCGATGTCGTCAAGACCGGCTATGTCGCCGACGCGGGCGGCATCATCGCGCCGGGGGACAAGCCTGGCGAAACGCATATGGAATATCATGACGGCCAGCGCATGGCGCAACATCATCTGCGCGTCGTGGAGACGGCGGCTAAATATCATGTCGCGGTCAATGCGCATGAACCGATCAAGGATACCGGCCTGCGCCGCACCTATCCCAACTGGGTCGGGCGCGAAGGCGCGCGCGGCATGGAATATAATGCCTGGGGCAGATTTGCGAACGGGCCGGACCATGAACCCACGCTGGTCTATACAAGGCTGCTGTCCGGCCCGATGGACTTCACGCCCGGCGTACTGAGCCTGGAGGGGGCGGACCATGCCCCGCTGGCATCGACCTTGGCGAAGCAACTCGGCCTCTATCTTGCCATTTACTCCCCGATCCAGATGGCAGCGGATTTTGTCGAGACGCTGGCCAAATATCCAAAGGAACTGGATTTTATCACGAAAGTCCCGGCCGACTGGAGCGAAAGCCATCTGATCGCAGGCGAAGTGGGCGACTATGCCATGTTCGCGCGCAAGGATCGCAACAGCGAGAATTGGTATGTCGGCGGCGTCAACGACGCGACCGCGCGGACGGTGACGTTGAACTTCGACTATCTGGAACCGGGCAAGACCTACAATGCCACCATCTACAAAGATGGCGAGGGCGCGACCTATCTTAGCGACGCCCGCCACAGGATCGCCTATGAGACGCGGACGTTCCGCAAGGGCGACCGCTACGACCTGTGGCTGGCGCCGGGCGGCGGCGCGGCGATGCGACTGGCGCCCAGCCGATAAGGAATCCGGCCTTTGAGGCCGGTCTCCCCCGCTCCCGGATCGGACTGCACGCCGATCCGGGGGCTTTTTTATTTAGCGCGGCGCCATGCGGATCGCGCCGTCCAGGCGGATGACCTCGCCGTTCAGCATCGGGTTGCGGACGATGCTTTCCACCAGTTGCGCATATTCAGCCGGTTTGCCCAGGCGGCTGGGATGCGGCACCTGCGCGCCCAATGCGTCCTGCACCTGTTGCGGGAAGGCCTCCAGCATCGGCGTCAGGAAGATGCCGGGCGCGATCGTCATCACCCGGATCTTGTGCTGGGCCAGGTCGCGGGCGATCGGCAGGGTCATGCCGACCACGCCGCCCTTGGACGCGCTATAGGCCGCCTGGCCGATCTGCCCGTCATAGGCCGCGACCGATGCGGTGTTGACGATGACGCCGCGTTCGCCGTCTATCTCTTCCGCAGCGGCAAGCCGGGCGGAAAATTTGGCGATCATGTTGAAACTGCCGATCAGATTGACCGTCACCGTCTTGGCGAAGGCATCAAGCGGATGCGGCGCATTTTCCTTGCCCACCGTCTTGATCGCCGGAGCGATCCCGGCGCAGTTGACGAGGATGCGGGCGACGCCATGCGCCGCTTCCGCCGCGTCCAGACCCGCCGAAACGCTGGCCTCGTCCGCAACATTGACAGCGACATAGACACCTCCCAGCGCTTGCGCGGTCGCCTGTCCTGCCTCTTCATTGAGGTCGAAGATCGCGACCTTGGCGCCTTGCTGCGCCAGCATCGTCGCGGTCGCCTTGCCCAGGCCTGATGCGCCGCCGGTGACGATCGCCGCTACGTCTTTGATGTCCATCTCGCTGTCCCCTTCAGATTAATTCGACGGCCATCGCCGTGGCTTCACCACCGCCAATGCACAGGCTGGCCACACCACGCTTCAGGCCGCGCGTCTCCAGCGCGGCAATCAAAGTCGCCAGAATGCGCGCGCCCGATGCGCCGATCGGATGACCGAGCGCGGTCGCGCCGCCATTGACGTTGATACGGTCGGCCGGGATGCCCAGTTCCTTCGCGGCGATCATGGCGACCACGGCAAAGGCTTCGTTGACTTCGAAAAGATCGACATCGGCGACCGACCAGCCGGCTTTCTCCAGCACCTTGCGCATGGCAGGCACCGGCGCGGTGGTGAATTTGGACGGCTCATGCGCATGGCCGGCGGTGGCGACGACCTTGGCCACAGTCTTGAGGCCAAGCTTCGCCGCCACGCTGGCGCGGGTCATGACCAGCGCCGCCGCGCCGTCCGATATGGAGGAGGCATTGGCGGCGGTGATCGTGCCGTCCTTGACAAAAGCGGGCTTGAGCGACGGGATCTTGTCGGGCTTGGCCTTGCCCGGCTGCTCGTCGGTATCGACGATCGTGTCGCCGCCGCGCCCCTTGACCGTGACGGGCGTGATTTCGCGGGCGAAGGCCCCGCTGCCGATCGCGGCATTGGCGCGTTCGAGCGAGCGGACGGCATAGGCGTCCTGATCCGCGCGCGTGAACTGATAGTCGCGCACCGCTTCTTCCGCGAACACGCCCATCGCCTTGCCCGGTTCATAGGCGTCCTCCAGGCCGTCCATCATCATCGTGTCGACGATGCGGTCATGGCCGATCCGCGCGCCAGAGCGATGCTTGGGCAAGGCGTAGGGCGCATTGCTCATGCTTTCCATGCCGCCTGCGATCACGATGTCCGCCGCGCCGCTGGCGAGCGCCTCATGCGCCATGATCGCGGCCTGCATCCCCGAACCGCACATCTTGTTGACCGTGGTCGCTTCGGTATTGAGGCCAAGGCCAGCCGCCAGCGCCGCCTGTCGCGCAGGCGCTTGCCCCAGACCAGCGGGCAGGACACAGCCCATATAGATGCGATCGACCGCATCGGCCGCCACGCCCGCGCGCGCCACCGCGGCCCTGACCGCCGCTGCGCCCAGATCGGTGGCCTTGACCGCCGACAATGCGCCCTGGAACCCGCCCATCGGGGTGCGGGCATAGCTGGCGATGACAATGGGATCGTTCTGCATCTTATGACTCCTGCTTAAAGGCTGCGCGCGATGACCATGCGCTGGATGTCCGACGTGCCTTCGTAAATCTGGCAGACGCGGACATCGCGGTATATTTTGGCGACGCCATATTCCTCCAGATAGCCATAGCCGCCCAGCGTCTGGAGCGCGCCGGACACGATCGCTTCGGCCGCTTCGGACGCGAACAGCTTGGCCATGGACGCTTCGGCGAGGCAGGGCAGGCCCGCATCCTTGGTCCGTGCGGCGTGCAGGACGAGTTGCCGCGCCGCTTCCAGCCGGGTGGCGAGGTCGGCGAGGCGGAAGCCCACCGCCTGATGCTCCATAATGGCTTTCCCGAAGCTCTTGCGATCCTTGGCATAGGCAACCGCAATGTCGAGCGCGGCCTGCGCCATGCCGACACATTGGGCGGCGATGCCGATGCGGCCGGTTTCCAGATTAGCCAGTGCGATACGATAGCCCTGTCCAGGTTGGCCGATCAGCAGGTCATGCTCCACGAACATGTCGTCAAAGCGCAAGGCGCAGGTGTCCGAAGCCCCCTGCCCCATTTTATGCTCGACCTTGTCCACGCCATAGCCGGGCCGGTCGGTCGGCACGAGGAAGACCGACAGGCCCTTCTTGCCGGCGTCGGGATCGGTCACCGCGACGATCATGACCAGGCCGGCGATCTTGCCCGATGTGATGAACTGTTTGGCCCCCGTGATGCGCCAGCCGCCGTCCACCTTGGTCGCGCGGGTGCGCACCGCAGAAGCGTCGGACCCTGCATCGGCTTCGGTCAGCGCAAAGGCGCCGATCATGCGCCCGCCGATCAGGTCCGGCAGGAAGCGCGCTTTCTGCGCATCGCTGCCGTCCTTGAGCAGGCCGGACACAAGGATCGAATTCTGGATCGAAACGATGGTGGAGAGCGCCCCGTCGGCCGCCGCGATCTCCATCAGCGCCAGCGCATAGGAAACGGCGTCCGTTTCCGCGCCGCCAAAGGCTTCGGGCGCGGTCATGCCCCACAGGCCCAGGCCCGCCATCTCGCGGAACAGTTCGGGCGGATAGCCGCCTTCCGATTCGAAGCGAGCACTGTGCGGGCGGATCGTCTCCTGCGCGAAGTCGCGCACCGTGTCGCGGATGGCAGCCTGAATCTCGGTCAGCATAAACTCACTCGTATTTTCTATACTCATGGGTATATTGATTGTCCGGGCGTTTGTTGTCAATGCTTCTAACGCCCAAGGAGACAATGTTGCCCAAGCCCGCCGTTCCCGCCGCCGCCGTGCCTTCCCCCTTCCGCAGCAAGGCGGAACGCGAGCATGACCGGGCGGAAAAGCGCGAAGCCGTGCTGCTGGCGGCGGTGCGAATGTTCAACGCACGCGGCTATCATGCCGCCTCGCTGGACGATGTCGCGGCCAGCCTGGGCGTCAGCAAGCCGACCATCTATCATTATCTGGGCAATAAGGAGCAGGTGCTGGTCGAATGCGTCAATCGCGGCCTGTCGATGCTGCGGGAGGCCGCGGATACGGCGGCCGGCGCGCCGGGCAGCGGCCATGACCGGCTGCGCGCCTTCCTGCTGCGTTATGCCTGCATCAACATGGACGATTTCGGCCGTTGCGTGATCCGCACCAATGAGGAGGTGTTGTCGATGGACAGCGCCATCCGCTTTCGCGCGCGCAAGCGGGAGATTGACGATGCGGTGCGGGGGCTGATCGCGGAGGGAGTCGCCGACGGATCGATCGCGCCGGTCGATGTCCGCTTTGCCTCCTTCGCGCTGGCGGGTGCGCTCAACTGGCCGGCGCGCTGGCATGATCCTGATGGGCCGCTCAGCCCGGAAGAGATCGCGGAGAAGCTGGTCGATATCGCGCTGGGTGGCCTCACCCCGCGCCGCTGAGGATCAGATGTCGGGCAATGCCTGCGCAGCGAAGCCCCAGCCCTTGAGACTGGCGGCGCGTTCGACCAGCGTTTCCGCATCGCCGATCGAAAAGGGATGCGCGTCCTTCATGCCGTCCAGCTCATCCCAGTCGATCGGGATCGCCACCGGCGCGCCAGCGCGGGCGCGGGCCGAATAGGGCAGCACGGCGGTGCTGCCGCGCTGGTTACGCAGCCAGTCGATGAAGATCCTGTCCTTGCGCTTGGCCTTGCTCATGGTCGCGACGAAACGCTCAGGCTCGGCCGCACTCAGCGCCTGGGCGAAGCGAGACGCGAAATCCTTGTGCGTCTCCCAATCATGGCCCGGCGTCAGCGGCACCACGACATGCACGCCCTTGCCCCCCGACAACATGGCGAAGGAGACGAGGCCGATATCGGACAAACGTGCGCGAATGTCCTGCGCCGCGCCTTTCACCCGGTCGAAATCCATGCCTCCGTCGGGATCGAGGTCAAAGATCATCCGGTCGGGCCGCTCCACCGCGTCGGTGCGGCTGGCCCAGCCGTGGAACTCGATCGTGCCCATCTGGACGCAGGCGAGCAGCCCTTCGGCATCCTCGACATAGATATAATCCTCGCTGCCGCCGTCCTTCTGGCGGATCGGAACCTGCCGCACGGCCTTGCCGAAGGCGCCGCTGTCATGTTTCTGGAAGAAGCATTTTTTCGCCCGCCCCTGCGGACAGCGGACCAGGCTGATCGGCCGGCGCGCGGCGAAGGGCAGCATCAGGGGGGCGATAGCCACATAATAATCCGCCAGTTCGCCTTTGGTCTGGTCGCTTTCGGGGAAGATGACGCGATCGCGATTGGTGATGCTGACGACCGGCGTCGCTTTGGGCGCGGCGGCGGGCTTTTCCGGCCTGACCGTTTTTGCCGGCTTGTCGGTGCGCAGGCCGAGGAAACTGGCATGGCGCACCCGGCCGTCGGCGGTAAATTCGGCGAAGGCGATTTCGGCAACCAGCCTGGGTTTCAGCCAGGTCGCGCCGCGCGTTTCGGTCCGCGGCACATCGACCGGCGCCTTGTCCGTTTCGAGCGGGATCATAACCTTGTCGAGCGTGGCCATCAGGTCCGCGTCGAAGCCGGTGCCGACCTTGCCCTTATAGACCAGCGCCTTGCCCTCATGCTGGGCAAGCAGCAGCGAGGCGAAGGGGCGGCCCCGCGCGCTACTGGCGCTGCGGCCGATGATGATAAACTCCTGTCGGCGAGTGCATTTGACCTTGACCCAGGTGCGTGTGCGGTCACCGCGATAGGGTGCATCGATCCGCTTGGAGATGATCCCCTCCTGCCCCGCGTCACAGAGCGAGCGGAAGAGCGCCTCGCCCGCGCCGATGACATGGTCCGCGACATGGATCGGCGAGTTTGTCGCCTTGAGCAGGGCTTCCAGCCGTTCCTTCCGCTCGATCTGCGGCAGCGCCTTCATATCCTGCCCCTCCAGCGCAAGCAGGTCGAAGGCAAAGAAATGGAAGGGCGTATCGTCCCGCTGCGCGCCATGGCCGCGCTTGAGCACAGACTGGAGCGCGGAAAAGCTGGGATTGCCATCCGCGCCGAAGGCGACGATCTCCCCGTCGATCAGCGCGGGCGGCAGGTCCAGCGCGGCGATGGCGCGGACGAGCGGCTGGAACTTGTCGGTCCAATCGAGGCCGCTGCGAGTGAAGATGCGCACCCGTTCCCCCGCCACCGCGGCGAGCGCGCGATAGCCGTCGAACTTGATCTCATGCAGCCAGTCATTGCCCACCGGCACATCGTTCACCAGCGTCGCGAGTTGGGGCTTGGCGAAGGCGGGCGGCTTGCCTGCGGCCTTGCGCGGCTTGGCCGCGACCTTCTCATTATGATCCCGCGCCGCCTGCATCTTGCCGGCGAAGGCCTTGCCCTTGACCCCGGCTAGCGACTGGGCGCCCGCCTTGTCGGCGGCGATCTGCGCCATCGAACGTCCGGTCAGCACGCTGGTCAGCGCCCGTTCGACCAACTGGTCGCCCTCGCCGGCGTCGGCATCCTCGATCTTGCGCAACAGCCAGTTTTCGCGCTTTTCCTTTGGACGCCCTTTCATGCGGACAAGCAGCCATTCACCCTTCATCCGTTCGCCATCCAGGGTGAAGTGCAAATGGCCCTTTTCCAGATCCTTGGCGCTCTTGCCTGCCACCGGCCGCCAGGTTCCGCGGTCCCATAGCATTACCGTGCCGCCGCCATATTCGCCTTCGGGTATCAATCCCTCGAAATCGCCGTAGCTTAGCGGGTGATCCTCGGTCCGCACCGCCAGGCGCTTGTCCGCCGGGTCGATGCTCGGCCCCTTGGTCACGGCCCAGCTTTTGAGCACCCCGTCAATCTCCAGCCGGAAATCCCAGTGTAACCGCGTCGCATCATGTTTCTGCACGACGAAGCTGTTCCCGCCCGCCTTGGCGACTTCGCCCTTGGGCTCGCGGGTGCGGGCGAAGTCGCGCTTGGCATTATAGGCGTCGAGCGGATTGCGGGCCATGGGTCAGGCGCTTTTGCGCTTCGCTGGCGCGCGGGGCTTGGTCGCGGCCGTCTTGACCGGCGCTTTTTTCGTCGGCGACGCCTTGCCGCCATCGCCGACCGATTTCTTGAGCGCGGCCATCAGATCGATGACGTTGCCGCCCTTGGCGCTGGTGGGTTCTTCAATATCCTCGATGATCCGCTTGCCCTTGGCCTTCTTCTTTTTCTCGATCAGCCGCTGGAGCGCGTCGACATAGCGATCGTGAAATTCCTCCGGCTTGAACGGAGCGGTCTTCTTTTCGATGATGGTGGTGGCCAGGTCGAGCAGATCGGCGTCGGCCTTGTCGTCGGGCAGGTTGCGGAAATAGGTCTGGGCGCGCGTCACCTCATCGGCATAGCGCAGCACTTCGAGCACCAGCCCGCGACCGCAGGGCTTCAAGGACACCAGCTGTTCGCGCCCGCGCACCGACAATTGGCCTAGCCCCACCTTCTTCGTCTGACGCAACGCATCGCGCAGCACGGCATAGGCTTCCTCCGCCAGATCGTCCGCCGGCACCACGAAATAGGGCTTTTCATAGTAGAGGACGTCGATGGCATCGGCCTCGACGAACTGGACCAGTTCCAGCGTCTTGCGGCTTTCGATCTTCACCGCTTCGATCTCTTCCTCTTCCAGCAGCACATAATTGCCCTTGGAAATTTCGAACCCCTTGAGGATTTCGTCCCGATCCACCGGGCCGACACCCTGCACGATCTTTTCATAGCTTATCGGCTTGCCGGTCGGCTCATGGATCTGGCGAAAGCTGATCGCCGCGCCGGACCGGGTGGCCGGGTATATCTCCACCGGAATCGATACCAGGGCGAGCCTGATCTGACCCTGCCAATATGCGCGTGCCGCCATGATCTCACCTCCGTTCGCATCAGCGCCCGGCCAAGGCGGAAGTTCCTTGCGGCCATGGCGCGTCATCAGACTGCCTTCGACCGATATTATCGATCAGACAAAGCGAGATTCCCGGTTTTGTCCCGATAGGCTATGCTCCTACAAAATAGTGCAGCGATTTGAAGCAGGAGAGAAGACATGGATGCCAAGACCTCTGACCCGCTGGGCTGCCCGATGAAGGAGCCCGCGGCGCGGCGCACCTTGCTCGGCCGCACCAATCGCGACTGGTGGCCCAACCAGCTGTCGCTCGAAATCCTCCAGCAGAACGGCCTGTCGGGCGATCCGCTCGGCCATGATTTCGATTATGCCGCGGCGTTCCAGTCGCTCGACTATGATGCGGTCAAGGCGGACCTGACCGCCCTGATGACCGACAGCCAGCCTTGGTGGCCGGCCGATTATGGCCATTATGGCCCCTTCTTCATCCGCATGGCGTGGCACAGCGCGGGCACCTATCGCACCGGCGACGGGCGCGGCGGCGCGTCCTCCGGGTCGCAGCGTTTCGCCCCGCTCAATAGCTGGCCGGACAATGGCAATCTGGACAAGGCGCGCCGGCTGCTGTGGCCGATCAAGCAGAAATATGGTCAGAAGCTGAGCTGGGCCGACCTGATGATCCTGGCCGGCAATGTCGCGATCGAGTCGATGGGCGGACCTGTGTTTGGCTTCGGCGGCGGCCGCGCCGACGTGTTCGAGCCGGAAAAAGACATCTACTGGGGCACGGAAGAAAATTGGGTCGGCGACGAAGCCAATGAAACCCGCATCCAGCCCGACAAGGAGATGGTGCTGGAAAGCCCGCTGGCCGCGATCCAGATGGGCCTGATCTACGTCAATCCCGAAGGGCCGGGCGGCAATCCCGACGCGCTCCAGTCGGGCCGCGACATTCGCGAAACCTTTGCCCGGATGGGCATGAACGATGAAGAGACGGCAGCGCTGACGGCGGGCGGCCACACCTTCGGCAAGGCGCATGGCGCGGGCGACGCATCGCTAGTCGGCGCGGAACCCGAAGGCGCGGATATCGCGCAGCAGGGGCTGGGCTGGCAGAGTGGCCATGAAAGCGGCATGGGCGACCATACCATCACCAGCGGGATCGAAGGGGCGTGGACCCCGACCCCGATCACCTGGGACATGAGCTATTTCGACATGCTGCTGGACCATGATTATGAACTGGTGCGCAGCCCGGCAGGCGCCAAGCAATGGCAGCCGGTCGGCAATCCGGAAGAGACGCTGGCGCCCAAGGCGCATACGCCCGGCGTCAAGGTGCCCACGATGATGACCACCGCCGACATGGCGATGAAGATGGACCCGGCCTACCGCGCGGTCATGGAGAAATTCCGGGCGGACCCCGTTTATTTCGCCGACGCCTTCGCACGCGCCTGGTTCAAATTGTGCCATCGCGACATGGGACCGAAGGCCCGCTATCTTGGCCCCGAAGTCCCGGCTGAAGACCTGATCTGGCAAGACCCGATCCCGGCCGCGACCGGACCGGCGCTGGGCGAAGCGGACGTCACGGCGCTCAAGGCAAAGATCGCCGCGTCCGGCCTGTCGGTGCAGGACTTGGTCAAGACCGCCTGGGCGTCCGCCGTCACCTATCGCCGGTCGGACCATCGCGGCGGCGCGAACGGTGCTCGTATCCGCCTGGCCCCGCAAAAGGACTGGGACGTCAACGAACCGGCCGCATTGGCGCGGGTGTTGGCGGTGTATGAAGGCATGGCCAGCGAGAGCGGCGCGTCGGTCGCCGACCTGATCGTGCTGGGCGGCAGCGTGGGTATCGAACAGGCGGCGAAGGCGGCGGGCCATGACCTGACCGTTCCCTTCACGCCGGGTCGTACCGATGCGACCGCCGAACAGACCGACCCCGACGGCTTCGACGTGCTGGAACCCAAGGCGGACGGCTTCCGCAACTATCTCCAGACGCGCTATAATGTGCCGACGGAGGAGCTGCTGGTCGACCGGGCGCAACTGCTGGGCCTGTCGGCGCCGGAAATGACCGTGCTGGTCGGCGGGCTGCGGGTTTTGGGCGCCAATCATGGCGGGTCGCAGCATGGCGTTTTGACGACCCGTGTCGGGCAGTTGACCAACGATTATTTCGTCAATCTGCTCGACATGGACACCGCCTGGAAACAAGTGGACGATACGAGCGACGAGACGTTCGTTGGCACCGACCGCGCCAGCAACGCCGAAAAATGGACGGCGACGCGCACCGATCTGGCCTTCGGCGCCAATTCTCAGTTGCGCGCGCTGGCGGAAGTCTATGCGTCATCGGACGCGAGCGACAAGTTCGTAAAGGACTTCGTGGCGGCCTGGACCAAGGTGATGAACGCCGACCGGTTCGACCTGAGGGCCTGATCGAGACAGCGACCTGGACAGTTCGTAGCGCTTTTACGGCGTTGCGCACTGTCCAGGGAGTCGATGGTTACCGATAGCGGCCCATCGTCACCTTGATCCACACGGGCTGGTCGATCAGGTTCAGGCCATAATCTGTCTGGTCGCCGTTCCACACGCGGTCCATGACCCATGCGCCCTTGTCGAAATGCCCCTCCTCCACCTTGACGATCATGCCGCCCGGCGCGCTGCCTTCCTTGGCCGCAAAGTTCAGGCGGACATGATCCCCGGTGAAGAGAAATTCATTGGCCGACACTTGCGCGACCACCGCGCCGCCGGTGGCTTCGGCCGCCCAGGCCGGCAGGTCGGCCTGGGGGAACCAGTCGCGCTGGCCGAACTGCCACTGGCCAAAGCTGGCGGTGATGCGCCAGTCGCCCATGATCGCGCTGACCGGCGCGCCGTCGTCGGGCTTGGCCGCGCCCCAAACGGGATGGTCGAACGCGATCTTCGCCCAGGGGGCCGATGCCATGACCCGATATTTGGCGGCGAAGGCGTTTAACGTCGCATCGTCGAAGCGCTTGGCGCCCAGCGGATAGTTGAAATAGCCGGTGTCATCCATGCCGAACGGCGCGAAGCCGATCGCGCCGCGGCCCAGCGCCGCCCAGAAATAGCGGGCATATTCGGCGGCATTGCCGATTTCCGGCACCATCAGCGCATTGTCGGGCCGGGTGTAGAGATCGAGATGCTTGAAGACGTTGCGGCTGGCGCGGTCGTAGATATCGGGCGCGGCGAAATCGATCGAGGGGGCCGCCGCCTTCCAGATGTCGATGACGTCACCCTGCGGCCCGCCGCTCGACAGCGCTTGCGGATCGGGCTTGCCGAACGGGTCGCCGAGCGCCGCGTTCACATACATCGGCAGCGGCTTGATCGCCTTGCCCGCGCTCGCCAGCGCCTCGACATAGCGGGCGGTGTGCCAGGTGTTGAAGGCGCGATCGGCCGCTTCGCCGAAGACCGTGGCCCAGTTGCCATCGGGCTTTCGCAGCGCCCTGGTCAGCGCCGCCGGCACCGGGCCGTCGAACAGTTTCTGCGCGGCGGGGCTGTAGTCGCGTGGATTTTTATAGCTGCCGACCTCATTTTCCGGCTGGACCAGAATGACCGTATTCTGGGCGTCATGGTCGCGAATATAGGTCATCAGCGCCAGGAAGGCGCGCTTGTCCGCCGCCAGCGTCGCTGCGCCATGGGGCGACAGGACGCCATGGTCCCGCCCGTCCTTCGTCTTCATGCGCGGGAAGCGGCGATTGTCGAGCTTCACCCAATCCGGCGTGTAGGCAAGGCCGGTATTCTTCCATGCGCCGAACCAGAGCAGGACGATGCGCTTGTTATGCTGGCGCGCTTCATCGAGCAACGTCTGGACGAAGCTGAAGTCGAACTTGCCCTCCCGTGGCTCCAATTGCTCCCAGGCGATCGGCGCCTCGACCGTGTTCGCGCCGATCCGGTCGAGCACCGGCCAGGCCTTCGCCAGCGGCGCGGCATAATTGCTGCTGTTATTGACCTGCCCGCCCAAGATCAGGAAGGGCGCGCCGTCCACGATCAGGGCGTGGCGGCCGGTCTTGGTTTCGATATGGGGCGTGTCGCCCTGCGCCAGGGCGGGGGTAGCGAGCAGCAGGGACGCGGCGATCAGGGTCCGGGCGAGCATCATCAAAGGCCTTTCAGGGCTGTTCGTCGAGGGAGAAGATATGGGTCGCCGGCGTCCATTTCGCGTCGGGCGCGGCCCAGGGGAGCGAATGCTGGACAGCGCCCATCTGCGCTTCCCAGGCCTGCACCGCCGGATCGGCGGCGTCAGCCGCCGCCTTGGCCGCCGGATCGTAACCGGGGCCGGTTTCCATCAGCATGACCAGCCGGTTGCCGCTGCGGTAGATGTCCATCGCCATGATGTCGGCGGCGCGGATGCTGGCGCCGATAGCGGGCGGCAAGGCGCCGGATGCGTGCCAGGCCTCATAGTGGGCGATGGCCGCCGCATCGTCGGCCAGATCGATCAGCAGGACATGCCGCATCAGTTGACCCAACCGCCGTCGATCACATGGACCGCGCCGGTGGTGAAGGACGCTTCGTCGCTGGCGAGGTACAGCATCAGCGCCGCGATCTCCTCCGCCCGGCCGAGCCGGCCCATTGGCTGGCGCGCCGCGAACGCCACCTGCGCCCCAACATAATCGCCAGTATCGTGGAGGCGCTGTTGCAGCGAGGGCGTGTCGATCGTGCCGGGGCAGATGCAGTTGCAGCGCACGCCCTGCCCCACAAAATCGGCCGCCACCGCCTTGGTCAGGCCGATCACGCCCGCCTTGCTGGCGCCATAGGCGAAGCGGTTGGGGATGCCCTTCACCGAACTGGCGATGGAGGACATGTTGACGATCGATCCCCCGCCCCTGTCCACCATGCCGGGCAGGAAGGCGCGGATCGTGTGATACATGGCGGTCATGTTGAGCGAGAGGGCGAAATCCCAATCTTCCTGCGGACATTCCAGGATGGTCCCGGCATGGACCACGCCCGCAATATTGGCGAGGATGTCGACCGCGCCGACCTCGGCCGCCAGCGCCCGCACCGCAGCCCCGTCGGTTGCGTCAAGCGTGCGCAGGTCGCAGCCCTCCAGCCCGTCGAGCGCGCCGCGGTCCCGATCGGTCGCGATGACGCGCGCGCCTTCCGCCACGAAGCGCTGCGCCGTGGCCCGGCCAATGCCCCGTGCAGCCGCTGTGATGAGGGCGACCTTGCTGTCAAGCCGCCCGCTCATGCGCGCCCCCCAGTCCGGTCTTCGTCGGCAGACAGTCTGGGCCGATGGGGTCGAAAGCCTTGTAGGTCAAAATAAACTCCTGATGGCCCAATTGTTCGGAGATGCTTCGTTCGCCCGCGGCGATGGCCAACACCTTGTCGTAGATTTCCGTGCCGACCTGTTCCAGCGTCGCCGCACCTTCCAATATCCGGCCCGCATTGATGTCCATGTCGGCGGCGAGGCGGCGGCCAGTGTCGGGATTCGCGCAGATTTTGATGACCGGCGAAATGGCCGACCCGACCACCGATCCACGGCCGGTGGTGAAGAGGGTGAGATGCGCGCCGCAGGCGATCAACTCCACGATCTCCGCATTGTCGGAGATATTGGGAAAGCCGAAGCGCGGTTCGCCATCGGGCACGACGTCGAGCAGATAGAGGCCGCCCGTCGGGGGAATATCGCCCGGCTTCAATATGCCGTCGATGGTGGAGGCGCCGGACTTGCTATAGGCGCCCATCGACTTTTCTTCCTGCGTCGTCAGGCCGCCTTCGGCATTGCCGGGCGCGAAGCTGCCGAAGCCCATGATGGCGTAATAGCGTTCCGCCTTTTGCACGCATTGCTCGATCGCGACGGCGAGTTCCGGCGTGCGAGCGCGGTCGGCCATGATCGCTTCACAGCCGACCAGTTCGCCCGTTTCCTCGAATAAGCAGGCGGCACCGTCCGCGACCAGCCGGTCGAAGGCGCGGCCGACCGCCGGATTGGCGGTGATGCCGCTGGTCCCGTCCGACCCGCCGCAGATGGTGCCGACGATCAGTTCTTCCACGCCCATCGGCCCGCGCGGAACCCCGGCGATGGCGGCGCGCACCCGCGCGACGGCTTCGGCGCCCGCCGCGATCGTCGCGGCCGTGCCGCCCGTTTCCTGGATCACCAGCAGTTCGGCCGGCCGGCCGCTCGCCCGCGCCACCGCCCGCAGCCGTTCGCGGTTGAAACTTTCGCACCCCAGCGACACGATCACCAGGCCCCCGACATTGGGATGGGTTGCGATCGCCTCCATCACCTTGGCGGCATAGGCGTTGGGAAAGCAGCCGGGAAAGCCGATCAACTGCACATCGGGATCGTCGGCCTTGTCGACGATCCGCCGCGCGACATGATGCGCGCATTCGACCAGATAGGCGACCGCGACGACATTACGGATGCCCTTGCGCCCATCCTGCCGGAGCCAGGCCCGGATCATGCCCCCTCCTCCAGCGCGGTGCGCGTGTGGCTGCTGATATAGTCGCTTTTCATATTATGCATGTGGACCCAGTCGCCAGTGGCGGCGTCGGCGGTCATCGACCCGATCGGCGCGCCATATTTGATGACCTTGTCGCCGGCGCGCATCGGCGCGCGGGCGATCTTGTGGCCGATGGATATGCCCTCGCTCGCGGGGATCGTGCCGCCCGACGCAGGGAGAATGTCGCCCGCTTCGATCGGACGGACGCAGATCAGGACATTGTCGTGGGGGTGTAGCAGGATCAGGCGCGCATCATCCTGCAACATGGAGGGGTCTTTCAGCGAGGCGTCGAGCGCGGGCCAAAGCGCGTCTGGCAAGGCCGTCGAGAGGCGGGTCATGGTGTCGGCGACCTGACCCGCGCCGACCAGGCCGGGGATGACGCTGACGACTGCGGAATGGCGAAGCGGGAATTGCAGGGCGGCGGCGGGCAGCGAGGCATTGCAGGCGGCGCAGGCGCCCGACAGGCGCTGCGCCTTGCCGATGATGTCCGCGCTCGGCGTGGCATAGTCGAAATGGAGCGGGCCGCTGAGATCGCGCGCCAATATGCCGCTATTATAGGGGCCGCCGACGATCACCTGCACGCCCAACGCGGCGCAGCGCGCCAACAGCCGTTCCGCGCTGCGATCCAGCAGCGTGTAGCGCCCGGCCAGCAGGATCATGTCCAGGGGGACATGGTCGAGTAGCTCATCGCAGATCGCGACTTCATTGACGCCGATGCCGATTGCGCCGACCGCGCCAGCGTCGCGCAGGTCGCACATCGCGCGGTAGCCGCCGTTCAGGAAGGCGCGCAGGTGGCGGTTATGATCGTCGCCATGGGTCGCCCGCCCCAGATCATGGGCGAGCAGCAGGTCGATCCGATCGCGGCCAAGCCGCGCGCAACTGCCTTCGAAGGCGCGCAGCACCGCGTCATGACCATAGTCGAACACCGGCTCATAGGAATCGGCATCGACGAAACCGTGGCGTTCGCCCTGCGCATCGGTCGGCGCCAGCAGGCGGCCGACCTTGGTCGACAGCACCGCTTCGCCCACCGGATCGCGCGCCGCCAACATGACGCCCAGCCGCCGTTCGGCCAGGCCGAAGCCATAATGGGGCGCAGTGTCATAATAACGGATGCCCGCATCCCAGGCGGCGTCGAGCGTGGCGCGCGCCTCCGCGTCACTGACGGCGCGATAGAGGTTGCCGATCGGGGCTGTGCCCATGCCTAATGCGGGGATCATGCCACCCCCTCCCGCCACGCGGCGCGGGCATAGAGCGTCACGACCGCGAAGCAGAGCGCGGGCACCAGCATCGCCGCGCGGATCGTGCCGGTCAGGTCGGACAACAGACCCATCGCCATGGTCAGCACCGCGCCGCCGATGATCGCCATGACGATCATCGATGCGCCCGCCTTGGTCAGCGGCCCCAGACCGCGCAACGACAGGACGAAGATGGTCGGGTACATGATGGACATGAAGAAGCTGGTCGCCACCACGGCGGCAAGGCCGACGATGCCGCCCGCGACTGCCACCAGCGACAGGATGATATTGATCCCCGCGAACAACGCCATCAGTCGCGCGCCATCGGACCGCGACAGCAAGGCCGCGCCGATGAAACGCCCGACCATGAACAGCGCCAGCGACAAAGTGAGCAGCCAGGCCGCCTTTTGCGCGCCGATGCCGGGCACGACGCTTTCGGCGTAGCGGATCAGGTAGCTCCAGATGCCGACCTGCGCGCCGACATAGAAAAATTGCGCGGCCACCCCGGCCATATAGCGGGGGCGACGCAGCAGCGCGCCATAGCCCGCCAGCGCCGACCCGCCGCTGCCGTCGGCCTGCGTCGCGGCGCGAGGAAAGCGCGTGAAAGTCAGCACCGCGGCCCAGACCAGCACCACCAGCGCGATGCCGAGATAGGGCAGTTGCACCGCCGCCGCGCCCGCGACCCCCTGTTGCGGCGCATCGGAAAGGATCAGCGTCGCGCCCAGCGCCACGCCCGCGATCGACCCCAGTGGGTTGAACGCCTGCGCCAGGTTCAGCCGCTGCGCCGCCCCCTCCGCCGGTCCCATCGCCGCGACCATTGGATTGGCCGCCGTCTCCAGAAAGGCGAGGCCGCTGGCGATCACGAACAGGGCGACGAGGAAAAAGCCGTAGCTGAGTTGGATAGAGGCTGGCAGGAACAGCAGCGCGCCGCCGCCGAACAGCAGCAGGCCCAGGATCACCGTCGCCTTGTAACCCAGCCGCTCGGCCGCCAGCGCGGCGGGAATGGCGAAGCAGAAATAGCCCAGATAAAAGGCCGACTGGACCAACCCGGACTGGAAATCCGACAGCGAAAAAACGTGCCGGAAATGGGCGATCAGCACATCGTTGAGATTGTTCGCCACCCCCCATAGGAAGAAGAGGCCGGTCGTCAGGACCATCGCCGCACGGCTGCTCCGTTCGATACCGGCTTGCTGGATGTGCATCAGTGCATCCTCTCTCTTCCCAAAGAGGCAGACCAGTCCATTATGGGTCCGGTCTGCCAGGGGAGGGACGGTAGAAACGCCCGCATGGCGCATCAATAGGTGATGCGGGCGGTCAGGCTGATGCGGCGGTCGTTGACGACGACATCGCGCGGACGGCTGTCGATGCCGAAATAGGTCGATCGGCGTGCGTTGGTCAGGTTCACGCCATCGACCGTCAGCGCGAATTGCGGCGTGACATTATAGCTGATCGATGCATCGACCTGACCGAAGGGCTTGTTGAAGATCGGCAGATTGCCGGTTCCGTTACCCGCCGTCGTGACGACATATTTGCTGCGCCAGTTATAGGCGACACGCGCCGACAATCCGCCGAGCTCGTAAATGCCGACAAGGTTATAATTATATTTGGACAGCAGTTCCAGCGGCACGTTGACGACAGGGCCGGTGGTCGCCGGCGACGGCGCCTTGGAGTCCACATAAGTGAAGTTCGCCTGCATACCCAGGCCACTGAGCGGTCCAGGCAGGAAGTCGAAAAACTGTTGATAGGCCAGTTCGAAGCCCTTCACCTTGCCTTTGGCGACATTGTTGAAGGACGTGACCTGATATTCATAGGTGTTGCCGTTGTTGAAGGTGACGTTGCGGGGCGTGACGGCGGTCTGAATATAGTTTTTGATATTCTTGTAGAAGCCGGCCGCCGTCAGCGATCCCGTGCGCGAGAAATACCATTCCAGAGACAGGTCGAGATTGTCCGATTTCATCGGCTTGAGATAGGGGTTGCCGCCGCTGGTCAGGTGCAACTGATCCTGTTGCGCCTGACCGGGTTCGGTAATGTTGAGGCTGGGGTTCAACTGGCCAAAGCTGGGCCGCGCAATATTCTTCGCTGCCGCTAGGCGCAATTGCAGGGCGTCAGCCAGATGGACGCGCAGGTTCAGGCTGGGCAGCACTGACGTATAGCTGCGCGACGCATTGATCGGGTTGAATTCGGCCGGACCGTTGCTTTCAGTGCCGTCGGGATTCTGGATGATCGCGATCTGCTGATAGAAGCCCGACACGTCGAGATTGGTGCGGACCACGCGCACACCGATATTGCCATCGACAGGATCGGTCTTGAAGAAAGCGGTGGCATAGCCGGTATAGGTCTTTTGACGTTGTTCGTTGGTGCCGCTCTGGACATAGGCCGGCGCGCCGGCGATGCCCAGCGTGTCGAGCGTATCCTGATAGTTGCGGATGATGCCGCGGTTGAAGGCGATGATGTCGCCGAACAGGTCGGCGTCGCCGCGGAAGAAATCACTCAAATCGACATTTTCCAACTGGCTGGGAATCCCTGCCAGGCCGGTATAGCGATAGCCGGTGTCGATCGTCCGGTTCTTGCGGTCGGCGAAGCGGATGCCCGCCTTGATCGACGAGAGGACGCCCGCGTCGAAACGATATTCCGCGTCCAGCCTTGCCGTTCTGTCCGACGCCGTCGATTCGTTGAGGTTGTCGAGATAGAAGGCGCTGTTGTAAGTCGCCGGATTGGCGAGGCCAGTGGCCGAACCGATATTCACGACCGGCACCGAACCCGAAATATCCTGGTACAGCGTATCGGCGGTGCCATTAAGGCCGAAGATCGAACGCAGATTCTTCGTCTTGGCGTCCACATATTGGCCATCGGCCGTGACGGTCAGATTGGCGGTAGGCTTCCACTTCAGGTTCAGCGAATAGTCGGTCGTCTTCGACCGGCGCGTCTCCGCACTGGTGTTGTTGCCAACGGGCAGGTTGATGAAGGTGCCGCTCTGGAAATCGCCATTGTCGGCATAGGTGAACGGCGCCCCTGGCAGAGGCTGGATCGCGCTGTTCGATGTATAGGCAAAGAAACTATAGTCGTCGTAGCGGAACTTGTAATCCGAACGAAAGACTTCGGCAGTCAATTCCAGCGTGTCGTTGGGGCGCCACTGGACCGATACGTCGGTACCCAGGCGGCGGCGGTCGCCATAGACTTCGCCGATGCCGGTGCCGTGGGGCAGCGTGGTCGTCTGACCAGTGCGGCCCAAAGTCGCCAGCACGGCGGCGTCAGCGGGGACGGACGGGTCGAGCGTATAGAAGGGCTCGGTCGAAATGGTGTCCTGGCGGAAGGCGGTCTTCTGGAAGGAGACGCTGGCGAGGACGCCGATCTCACCGATGCCCGTGTCCCAACGGTTGCTGAGCAGGAGCGAGGCCGATGGCTTATAACGGTCGACCAGATCGAAATGGCTCTGGGTCAGGGATGCTGCAGCCTTGAAACCGTCAAAGTCGAACGCCTTGCGGGTGCGGAAATTGATCGTGCCTGACAACTGATCTTCGATCAGGTCGGCCGACGGATTCTTGTAGACGTCGATGCCAGCCAGCAGTTCTGACGGAATATCCTCCAGATTAAGCTGGTTGGCGCCGCTGGCGGTGAAGATGTCGCGACCGTTCAGTTCGGTGCGGACCTGGGTCAGGCCGCGGATTGCGACCGAGCTGCCTTCGCCAAAGCGACGCTGGACCTGGATGCCGGGAATGCGCTGCAACGCTTCGGCGACGTTGCGGTCGGGCAGCTTGCCGATATCTTCGGCGACGATCGAATCGACGATGACGTCGCTGTTGCGCTTGATCGCCTGGGCGCTCGACAGGCTGGCGCGGACGCCGGTGACGACGATGTCGCCATCGGTCGCGGCGGGCTGCGGCGGCGTGGCTTCCTGCGCATGGACGTTGGTCCCCAGCGCGATGCTGGCGATCGAAATGCCGGCCAGCAACGCGGCGCGACGCGGCATAGGCGTGATCTTGGTCATGAAACCCCTTCCTCTCCCTGACGCCCCGATCGGAGCGTTCGATTCGCGACCACTTCGGCCGCCGAAAACCTTCCCTTATGCGCCTCGCCCACTTTGGGAGCGGTAACAAGACGAGCTTCCATTACTCCCACATTTTAAATTATGAAATATAAAAATTGATTTTATATGTGGATAATGTGTAGGAGGTTCGAACCGGCGAGGATGGTCCTATAGGTGAAACATCATCGATTTGGAGAGGGGAAATGGAGCCGCATGACAGGCAAGACGCGCTATCAGGCGCCCGCGCTCACAAAAGGCCTGGAAATATTGGAGCTTCTGGCCGCCGCCAGCGACCCGCTCATAATGTCTGACATATCCATCGCGCTTGGCCGGTCGGTGAGCGAGATTTTCCGTATGTTGCAGGTGTTGGAAGAGCATGGCTATATCGCCCGCGCCGAGGAAGGCTATCGCCTGACCAACCGGCTGTTCGCGCTGGGCATGAGCCAGCCGCCGATCCGCGACCTAGCCTCCACCGCCCTGCCGGTGATGCAGGATCTGGCGCGCCGGGCCGGGCAGAGCTGTCATCTCGCGGTCGCGTCGGGTGCGGAGATGGTCGTCATCATCGCGATCGAAGCGCCGGGCCTGTCGGGCTTTGCCGTGCGCGTGGGCTATCGCCGGCCGCTGCATCGCTCCAATTCCGGGCGCATCCTGCTCGCCTTCCAGCCGCCCGAAGCGCGGGCGGCGATGCTGGACGATATCCGCGCCACCGGCGAAACGCTGAACGAGGCCGAACTGGCCGAACGGCTGGACGCGGCGGTGGCCAATGGCGGCGCGATCGCGCCCAGCCCGATGCTGACCGGCATAACCGACCTGTCCGCGCCGATCCTGGCCGGCGGGGTCGCGCGCGCGGCGCTGACCATGCCCTTCGTCGATGGCGCGGCGAACCGGGCGACGGTGGAGGCGTGCAGCCAGTTGGTGCGCGACGCGGCCGCCATGATCGGAAGCGCGATGTCGCCGATCATGCTGGCGCCCCCCCGCGAAGTGGAGGGCGGACAATGAGCGACATGGACCGACGTGCGGCCTTGCTGGCGGCAACGGGACTCGCTGCGCTGCCGGGCCTGGCCGCTGCGCAGACAAACGCCGCCGACGAACTGATCGACCTGTGGCCGGGCACGCCGCCGGGCGGGAAGGGCGCGCGGATCGTCCGCAAGATCGCCGACCAGTCGAAAGACCCGACCACGCCCGATCGCTGGGTCACAGGCATTGACCGCCCGGTGCTGGTCGTGCGCCGCCCTGCCCGCCCCAATGGCGCGGCGATGCTGGTGGTTCCGGGCGGGGGCTATGGCTTCCTGTCCTACGACAATGAAGGGACCAGCCAGGCCGACTGGCTGAATGCGCGTGGCATTACCGTCTTCATCCTGCTCTACCGCCTGCCCAGCGAAGGTTGGGCGCAGCGGGAAGATGTGCCGTTGCAGGATGCGCAGCGGGCGATGCGAATGATTCGCGCGAATGCTGTCCAACTCGGTGTCGCACAGGACCGGATCGGCGTGCTCGGCTTTTCCGCCGGCGGGCATCTGGCCGGGTCGCTGGCGACGCGCCATAGTGAGCGAGTCTATGATCCCGTCGATGCCGCCGACCGGCAGGATGCCCGGCCCGCTATAGCCGGGCTGGTCTATCCTGTCGTCAGTCTTGACGCCCCCTTCACCTATGACGGATCGCGCGACATGCTGCTGGGGCCGGACGCATCGACCGACATGCGCCGGGCGCGATCGGTCGAGTTGCGGGTCGATGCGGGGACGCCCCCACTGTTCCTGGTCCATGCCGGCGATGACGGGTTGGTCCCGCCCGCCAACAGCATCGCCCTGTTCCAGGCGATGGAAGCGGCGCAGCGCCCGGTCGCGCTCCATATCTTCGAGGATGGCGGACATGGCTTCGGCGTGCGCCTGCCCCGGACGATGCAGGCCGCCGCCTGGCCCGATCTGTTCGCGACCTTCGCCGCGCGCGATGGGCTGATCCCGGCATGACGATACGCGCCACGACAATGATGATGACGACCGATCAGAAATGAGGAAGAGGATGCGGCATCTTATCGCTTTATGTGGCGCATTGGCGCTGACCTGCCCGGCTTTCGCCGTCAGCAAGGTGCCGGGCGATCCCCATGTCGACGATCCGGTCGGCATCGTCGCAGACCCCTGCCCCATGCATCCCAAGCCGACCGATCAGGCCGGGTGGACGCTGTGGAACCTGCACATGCTGACCCGCGATTTCGGGCAGCTATGCCGCTATGCCGCCGACAACAAGGCGCTGGAGGGCAAGCCGGTGCGGGCGGTGTTCATGGGCGATTCCATCACCGACAACTGGATCAATGCCGATCCGTCGATGTTCACCGACGGGCAGGTCGATCGCGGCATCAGCGGGCAGACCACGGCCCAGATGCTGGTGCGTTTCCGGCAGGACGTGATCGCGCTGAAGCCGCAGGTGGTCCATATCATGGCGATGACCAACGATATCGCCGGCAACACCGGCGCGGCGACGATGGACACGGTGCTGGGCAATATCCAGACCATGGCCGAACTGGCCGATGCCCATCGGATCAAGGTCGTTCTCGCGTCCGTTCCCCCGGCGGGCGCCTTCCCCTGGAGTCCGGGGTTGCGACCCGCGCCGCAGATCGCGGCGATTAATAGGTGGTTGTCCGATTATGCCCGCAGCCGGGGCTTCACCTATGTCGATTATCATGCCGCCATGGCGCAGGCGGACGGAGCGATGAAGCCGGGACTGTCCACCGACGGCGTCCATCCGACGGCGGAAGGCTATGCGATCATGCGCCCGCTGGCGCGGCAGGCGATCGAAAAGGCTTTGAGGGAAATCCAATGACGATGCTGGGACGCCGATCGTTCCTGGCGGGCGCCGCCGCACTGGGCCTGGCCCGCGCCGCGCGCGCGGCCAGCCCGATGGGTACGATGCACGGCCCGGTGCAGCCAAGCTGGTCCTCGCTGGTCGCCAATTACCGCTATCCCGACTGGTTCCGCGACGCGAAGCTGGGCATGTGGTCGCATTGGGGGCCGCAATCGGTGCCGGCGCAGGGCGACTGGTATGGCCGTTTCCTATATATGCAGGGCCAGCCGATGTACGAGCATCACCTGAAAACCTACGGCCATCCGTCGGTCGCGGGGATGAAGGATATCCAGAATCTCTGGACCGCCGACAAATGGGAACCCGACGCACTGATGGCCCGCTATCAGAAGGCGGGCGCCAAATATTTCATGGCGCTCGCCTGCCATCACGACAATCTGGACTGCTACGACAGCCGCTATCACGCCTGGAACAGCCTGCGCGTCGGGCCGAAGAAGGACATCGTCGGCATCTGGGAACAGGCGGCGCGCAAGGCCGGCATGAAGTTCGGCGTGTCCAACCATGCCGCCCATGCCTGGCACTGGTATCAGCCGGCCTATGGCTATGATCCGACAGGGCCGAAGAAGGGCGAGCGTTACGATGCGTTCCGCCTGCGCAAGGCGGACGGCAAGGGGCAATGGTGGGAGGGGCTGGACCCGCAGGAACTCTATACCGGCGGCCATGCCGTGCTGCCCGACGGCATCGACACGATCGAGGCGATGGACAAGTGGCACGACGCCAATAACGGCCAGTGGATCGAGACCGGGCCGAAGGACGACCCGGCCTATGTCACCCGCTGGCTGCTGCGCCAGACCGATCTGGTTGCGAAATATAAGCCCGACATGGTGTATATGGACGATCATGAACTGCCCTTCGGCCCGGTCGGGCTGGAGGCGGCGGCGGATTATTATAACCGGTCGATCGGCTGGCACGGCCAGATCGACGTCGTGCTGACCGGCAAGCAGCTCAAGCCCTATGCGCGCTTCGGCATGGTGCAGGATGTCGAGCGCGGCTTTACCGACAGGCTATGGGACGAGCCATGGCAGACCGACACCTGCATCGGCGACTGGTTCTACAATACAGCGCGGCAGCAGGACAAAAGCTACAAGAGCGCGGAGGAAGTCATCCAGCGGCTGGCCGATGTCGTGTCGAAGAACGGCAACCTGCTGCTGTCCATCCCGCAACCGGGCGACGGATCGATCGACAGCGAGACGGAGAAGGTGCTGGACGGCATGGCCGGATGGGTGACGCATGGCGGCGAGGCGATCTTCGGGTCGCGGCCCTGGCGCGTCTATGGCGAAGGGCCGACGCAACTGATCGCAGGGATGCAGAATGAGGAGAAGGCCAAGCCCTTCACCGCGCAGGACATCCGCTTCACCACCAACAAGGGGGCGCTCTATGCGCTGTTCCTGGGCCGGGCGCAGGGATCTACGACCATCCGCTCACTGGCGCGGGGTCGCGTGGGCGGCACAATCAGCCAAGTGACAGTGCTCGGCGGTGGTCCGGTCGCCTTCCGTCAGGATGGCGCGGGCCTCCATCTCACCATGCCGCATGGCGTCCATTTCGTGCCGGTCGTCCGCATCGACGGCCATGGCCTCGTTTGAAATACAGGGATTTACAGGGATGATCGCAAAGAGCTTCAAATGGATCGCACTGGGCGCGTCCTGCCTCACCGCCCCGGCGCTGGCCGAACCGATGGCGCTGCTCGATCGCCATGGCAGCCGCGTGGCGGTCGAGCCCTATGCGCCCAATATCGTGCGGGTGACGATCGCGATGGACCCCGACCTCGCTTCGGCCGCGCCGGGCGAAGGGCCGAATGCGAAGGCGGACGCGACCGGATGGACCCATCGCAGCGATGCGAGCGGGGATGTGTTCGCCTCTGCCGCCCTGACGTTGATGATCGACGCCAAGCCATGGCCCAAGGCACCCACACAGATGGAGCGCTATTTCGCGCCCGCCCTGCCCCCGGTCAGCCTGTCGGTGAAGGATGCTGCTGGTAATGTCCTCACCAAGATGACCGGCTGGGAAATGGCGCCGGTGACGGTCAATGGCGAAAAGACCTTCAAGGTCGCCGCCAGCTTCGATTCCCCGGCGGACGAACATTATTATGGGCTGGGCCAGAATCAGGAAGGCTATATGGATCTGCGCGGCAAGCAGATCGACTGTTCGCACAGCTATGACGCCCCGGCCGGCGAGACCGTCTGCGTCCCCTTTCTCGTCACCAACAAGGGCTATGGCATCGTCTGGGACAATCCGGCCCGCACGCTGGTATGGCCGGGCCTGCACAGCACAACCCGCTTCCAGAGCCAGGTGGGCGAGCGCGTCTCCTTCTTCGTCATCACCGGCAAGACGACCGACGAACTTTACGCCGGTTACGCGAAGCTCACCGGTGAGACGCCTTTGCCGCCCAAGGCCGGTTTCGGCCTGATCCAGAGCAAGGCGCGCTATGAGAGCCAGCAGGAACTGCTCGACATCGCCCATGGCTATCGCCAGCGGAACCTGCCGCTCGACGTGATGGTGCTGGACTGGTTCTACTGGACCCGCATGGGGCAGCTCGACATCGACCGCAGCTATTTTCCCGATCCCAAGGGAATGAACGACCAGTTGAACGCCATGGGGATGCGATCGATCATCAGCGTCTGGCCGCGTTTCGAGCGCGAGGGGCGCTATTTCGAGTTTCTCAAGGCCAAGGGCTGGTTCCTGCATGACAAGGACGGCCATCCCATCGACGGCCTGCCGATGCGGTCCGACCGGGCCGGCGCGCTGATCGACAGCACCAACCCGCAGGCGCGCGAATGGTTTTGGGGCAAGATCCGCGACAATATCGCATCACAGGGGTTCGACTGGTTCTGGCTGGACGAGACGGAACCGGACCTGATCCCCGACGGCTATCAATTTTCGATCGGATCGGGCGACCGCTATCACAACCTGTTCCCGCTGGTGCACACCACGGGTGTCGCCGAAGGATCGGAGCGCGACCGCCCCAATTTCCGCAACATGATCCTGGCGCGCGCCGCATATCTGGGGTCGCAGCGCAATGGCGGCCTGTTCTGGTCGTCGGACGTCAAGTCGACCTGGGAAGCGCTGGAGCGGCAGGTGCCCGCCGGCCTCAACTTCACCGCGTCGGGCCTGGCCTATTGGGGCAGCGACATTGGCGGCTGGCAATGGCCGAGCGGCCCGAAGGCGGAAAACCCGATTCTGGTCGATCCGGCCGGCGCAACGGCCATGGACGCCAGCTATCCCGACTATCCCGAACTGTTCGTCCGCTGGTTCCAATATAGCGTCTTCACGCCCACGCTGCGCATCCACGGCCAGCGGCCGGGCACCGCGCTGTGGGAATATGGCAAGGCGGCCGAGCCGATCCTGGGCGACTGGCTGCGGCTGCGCTATACATTGATGCCCTATATCTATGCGTTGGGCCGGCACACTTACGACACCGGCGCGCCCTTCATGCGCGGGCTGTTCATGGATTTCCCGAACGATCCCAAAGTGTCCGACATCGGCGACCAATATATGTTCGGTCCCGCCTTCCTGGTCGCCCCCGTGACGGCGCAGGGCCAGACCAGGCGCCCGGTCTACCTGCCCGCCGGCACCGCCTGGTATGATTATTGGACCAACCAGCGGTTCGAGGGCGGCCAGAGCGTCGAAGTCGAAACGCCGATCAACCGCATACCGCTGTTCGTGAAGGCCGGATCGATCGTGCCGATGGGCGTTCAGGTGCAAAGCACGGCGGAAAAACAGGCGCTGGAGAGCATCCGCGTTTATCCCGGCGCGGACGCGCGCTTCACCCTTTATGACGATGATGGCACGACCAACGCCTATCGCAACGGGGGCATCAAGGCCGAACTGGTCTGGAACGACGCCGCCAAATCGCTGACGAGCAAGACGAAGCTACCCTCCGGCCAGGCGATCGCCGGGCTGGTGCAGGTCGTCGGTCAATAAGGAGTTTCGAGCTATGACGGGTATCAATCGCCGCGAACTGGGCATGGGATTGGGCGCGGCCGCATTGGGCGCGGGCCTGGCAGGCAGCAACGCCGGTGCGCAGACCGCGCAGACCGCTCGGCCGCAGGGCGACAGCGCTTTCCCCGCCGACTTCCTGTGGGGCTGCGCCACCGCTGCCTATCAGATCGAGGGCGCGGCGAAGGAGGATGGCCGCGGGCAGACCAATTGGGACGTGTTTTCGCACACGCCCGGCAAGGTCGCCAATGGCGATACGGGTGATGTCGCCTGTGACAGCTATCATCGTTATGGCGACGATATCGTGCTGCTCAAGGCATTGGGCGTCAAAGCCTATCGCTTCTCCATCGCCTGGTCGCGCATCTTCCCCGATGGGAAAGGCAAGCCCAATGCCAAGGGGCTGGACTATTATAATCGGTTGGTCGATGGCCTGCTGGCCGCCGGCATCACGCCGCATGTCACCATGTTCCACTGGGACTTGCCCCATGCGCTGCCGGGCGGTTGGCAGAACCGGGACACGAGCTATGCCTTCGCCGACTATGCCGGTTACACCGCCGGCAAGCTGGGCGACCGGGTGGGGCATTTCATGACGGTCAACGAACTGCGATGCTTCACGGACCTCAGCTACATGACCGGCGGCAAGGCGCCGGGCCTGAAGCTGCCGATGAAGGAGGTGAACCAGATCCGCCATCATGGCGTGCTGGCCCACGGCCTGGGCGTGCAGGCCATCCGCGCGGCGACCAGGGCGGGAACGCAGGTCGGCATCGCCGACAATCCCAGCGTCTTCGTGCCCGCGATCGAGACGCCGGAGCATATCGAGGCGGTGAAGAAGGCCGTGCGCGAGGAGAACACCATGTTCCTCACCGCCATCATGGAAGGCCGCTATATCGACAGCTATCTGACCGCGCAGGGCAAGGATGCCCCGGTGGTCAAGGATAGCGACATGAAGCTGATCGGCGCGCCGCTCGATTTCCTGTCGGTCAATGTCTACACCGGCAACACCGTCCGCGCCGACGAGACTGCGCCATCGGGCTACAGGATATTGCCGCATCCCGGCCAGGCGCCGCGTATGCCCTCCCCCTGGCTCTATGTCACGCCGGAGGTCATTTATTGGGGAATGCGCGCCATCAGCGAAAACTGGAAGCCCAAGGGCCTCTACATCTCGGAAAATGGCTGCTCGGCCGACGACAAGGTGGCCGAAGACGGCAAGGTCTATGACACCGACCGCGTCATGTATCTGCGCAACTATCTGACCCACCTGCAACGCGCCACGCGCGAGGGGATTCCGGTGAAGGGCTATTTCGTGTGGAGCCTGATGGACAATTTCGAGTGGGAGGACGGCTATAGCAAGCTGTTCGGCATCCATCATGTCGATTTCAAGACCCAGAAGCGCACGCCCAAGCTGAGCGCTGACTGGTATCGCGAACTGGTGCGGACCAACAGGCTGGTGTGACGGACAGGGGGCGGCATGATCCGCCCCCTTTGCTTTAGCGCTTCGCGCTGATCGCTACCTGCGTTTCGCCCAATCCTTCGGCGTGGGCGCGCAGGATGATTTTGCCGGGTCGGTTGGCCTTCACGATCGCCAGCGCCAGGCCGTTGAAGGCGGCGCGGCTGTGCGAGGGGAAGGCGTTGAGGTCGGTGGGGTCGCCATTGTCGGTGGCGACGATCTGGCCCGGCCCCTCGATCGTGAAGCTGATAGTCTGCTTGGCGGCGGGGACGACATGGCCGTCCCTGTCCAGGACTTTGAGCGTCACGAAGCTGAGGTCGCGGCCATCATCGGCGATAGTCGACCGGTCGGCGGTCAAGGACAGTTTCGCCGCTTCGCCCACGGTGCGGACCGTTTCGGTCGCCCAGGGCTTGTCGTCCTTCCAGGTGACGACCTTCACCTCGCCCGGTGCATAGACGACATAGTCCCAGCGGAAGCGATATTCATAGTCGCGCTTCTTGATCTTGCCCTGCGACTGGCCGTTGACGAACAGTTCCGCCGCGTCCGCGGAAGAGAAGACATGGACCGGCGTGATCTGGCCGACGCGATCCGGCCAGCTCCAGTGCGGCAGGATATGGGCGAATTTCAGGTCCGGCCTCCAGCGCGCCTGATAGAGCCAGAAGCGGTCCTTGGGGAAACCGGCGAGGTCGACGATGCCCGAATAGCTGCTGCGCGATGTGTAATAGGGCGTCGGTTCGCCCAGATAGTCAAAGCCCGTCCAGACGAATTCACCCGCGACATAGGGATTCTGGTCGTCGGCCGCCCATACCCGGTCAGGCGAAGAGCCGAAATCGGCCGCGTGCAGTTCATAGGCCGACACCTGATGCGTGTCGGGATTGCCGCCAGACCAGGGCCGCACCGGACCGCTGATCGCGCCGGCGACCGGGAACATATATTCGCCCCGGCTGGACAGCGCCGATGCGCTTTCGGTGGACAGGATGACCTTGTCGGGGAATTTGGCGCGGAAGGCGGGATATTGGCCGATGATGCCGCGGATGCCCGCGCCCTGATAGTTCAGGCTGATGACATCAACGGTTGTGGGCAGCAGCATGTCCGCCTTGGCGAAGTTCATCGCGCCGGTCGCGAGGCGCGTCGGGTCTTCCTCATGCGCGATGGCGATGAGTTCGCGGCCGATCTTCGCGCCGGCTTCGCCGTCATATTGTTCGCCGACTTCGTTGCCGACGCTCCACATTATGATGGAGGGGTGGTTGCGGTCGCGCCGCAGCATCGACCGCAGGTCGGCCTCATGCCAGTCGGGGAAAATCAGGTGGAAGTCGTGGGGCGTCTTCTTCTTTTCCCAGCTGTCGAATATCTCGTCCATGACGAGGAAGCCCATCTGGTCGGTGAGTTCGAGCAATTCCGGCGCGGGCGGATTGTGACTCATGCGCACGGCGTTGGCGCCCATGTCGCGCAGGATTTCAAGCTGGCGCTGGGCAGCCCGGCGGTTGAAGGCCGCGCCGATCGCGCCGAGATCATGATGGTTGTTGACGCCGCGCAGCGGGATATGTTCGCCATTGACGATCACGCCTTTGTCGGGATCGAATTGAATGTCGCGCACGCCGAAGCGGGTTTCATAGGTGTCGATCGTCCTGCCGCCCTGGGTCACGGTGGACAGGGCGATATAGCGGTTTGGCTGTTGTGTCGGCGGCGGTCCCCAGAGGCGGGGGTTGGTCAGGATCGTGCTGCCGTTCAGCACCGCCTTGGCGCCCGGTGCGATGCTGGCGGACTGGCGCGCAATGGTGGCGACCGGGCGGCCGGTGCGCTTGCCGTTGGTGTCGAGCGCGTAGAGCGCGGTCGCGACTTCGACCTGCGCTACCTTGTCGCCGTCATTATCGAGGGTCAGGCTGAGGTCGATGGTCGCCTGTGCCTTGCTCACCTGCGGGGTGCGGACCGTGCCGCCCCACTGGCCGACATGGACCTTGTTCGCGGTGGTGAGGTAAATGTCGCGATAGAGGCCGCCGCCCGGATACCAGCGGGCCGAAGCCTGCGGGTTGTCGAGCCGGATGGCGAGCTGGTTCCTGCTCCCCGGCACCGCATAGGGGGTCAGGTCGAGGCGGAAGCTGTTATAGCCATAGGGCCAGCCGCCGACGAGCTTCCCGTTCAGCCAGACGGTCGCGTAGGACATCGCCCCTTCGACATCGAGGAAGATCGACTTGCCCTTGTCGCGCGCGGGGATGTCCAGCGTCCTGCGATACCAGCCGATGCCCCAGCTGGGCAGGCGACCCATGCCGCCATAGGGGCCATCCTTGATGAACGGCCCGGCGATCGCCCAGTCATGCGGCAGGTCCACCTTGGTCCAGGCGCTGTCGTCGAAATGCGCCTGCACATAAGGCACATCGCCGCCGGGATTGCCCGCCGGGCGGACATGATGTTTGGCCGCATCCTTGATGAAGGGGTTAGCGCTGGGGAGTATCCAGGGTTTCAACACCTGCGCGCCGCCGTCGTCCACCTTCACGGCTGCGTCGGCGGGCGTGTCGGCCAGCTTGCCGTCGCCTGCATCGTCGATCGGCGGTCGGACGTCATAGCGCAGGTCGGTGGTGAGGCCGGCCGGGTCGCCCTTGGCAAAGCGCCAGTCGCGGCTGATCGACACGCTGTCGGCGGCGATAGCGAGAGGGGTGACGCCCGCCGTCGCCAGCGCGGCCAGGCCAGTCACGGCGAGCGACAGTCCCCGCATGAATCGCGATCGCGACAACGACATGGACAGTTGCACCATCATTTCCTCTCCCGGCCCTCCGCAATCTGGTAGCGTTATCATTACTCTGAGCGATAGCGCCCAACTTGGCAAGAGTGGAAGTCGCGATCGGCGATCGGGCCGATATATATGCCGATCCCCTATGTGGCGATGTTGGAAAACCTATCGGGCCGGTCAGGCGCCCAGTCGGGTGACAGTGGCGCGGCGCGGCCGGGAGTCGAGGATGCCGATGCGGTCGTCGCCTTCGATCTGCGCGAGCATCGATGCGATGGCGCCGGGATCTACGACTGTATCGGGATTCGCCAGGCCGCTGCTGGCGGTCCCCGCCGCCAGGCGATCGCGCACAAGTTTGCGGACGTTCGACTGGGTCATGGCGTCAGGCTCCAATAAAGGTCGGCATAAGCGCACGCAGCGCCGTCCAGAATCGCGCAATAGCATTGTCGATCGCCACGGCCCCGAAACCCGGTTCGCCGAAATCCAGCCCCACATTCTTCATGCAAGGCCGTAAAAGGCGCGCGCAGCACCTTCGAACAGCCTTGTGTTTTGCATCGCGTCCAGATCGCCTACCAGCCGCGCCGTAAGATCGATCCAGTCCTGGTACGCATCGCCGCTATGCAGTAGCACCGGCCAGTCGCTGCCCCACATCGTCCGATCGCCGAAACAGGCGAGGATATGCGCGACAAAGGGGGCGAGTGCGTCCGCCGCCTGACCCGACGCCTGTTCGGTGCGCAGGCCCGACAGCTTGCACCAGATATTGGGATAGCGGGCGAGAACGGCCAGTTCGCCCCGCCAGGGGTCGAGTATATGGTCCGACGCGGGCGGCTTGGCGCCATGGTCGATCACGATCGACAGATCGGGCCAGCGCTCGGCGAAGCGGGCGAGAACGGGCAGGTGACGCGGTTGAACCAGCGCGTCGAAACGCAGGCCTTGCGCCAGCATCGCCTCGATCGCCGGGGCAAGATCGGCCCGCAATATCCAGTCGCTGTCTTTGATGCTCTGGAGCATGGGGCGTAGCCCGACGCATTTGGGCCAGGCGGCCAGTTGGGCGATCCGCGCCGGCGCGGTGTCCGCCTCCAGCGCGACCCAACCGACCACGCCCAGCACCAGCGGATCGTTCTCCGCGAGTTCGAACATCCAGTCGGTATCGCGATCGTCGGGCTGCGACTGGATCAATATGGTGCCCGCAAGATCGATGCCCACCGTCGCCGCACGCAGATCATCGGGCAGAAAATCGCGGTGGAGCAAGGGCAAATCGGCATCCGGCCAAACCTGCCCCGGACCGCCGATCCGCCAGAAATGCTGGTGCGAATCCACTATGCGCGGTCGCCTCACGCCTTGACCTCATACAGGCCGGTTCTCGTCATTCCCATCATATCCGAACCTTGTTTTTCCTATAGGCATAACAATTCACACAGCATGATCGGCCGCGTCGCGACAGTCGAGCGGGGACGGGTTTGATCATGATGCCGCCTTTGGCTGGCGGTTATGGTCTAGGAACAGGGTGAGATCAGCGCGGCCCGGCATCTCCGCCAATATATGCCGGGTCAGCCGCTCATAATGCTGCACGAAACGGTCGAGTTGCGCGGCGTCCATCGCGCCGATCGCCTTGCTGGCCCTTAATGCCTCTTCCTGCTGGTCGCGCCAGTCGCGCACCACGCCGAAGTCCGGCGCGGCGAGCAAGGCCAGCCTGTCGATGCGGGCGAAGAGTTCGGCATAGATGCCCCAAAGCTGGCGGTTGACATGACGCCGCCAGACCGCGTCGGAGTCTTCGTTTCGCTCCAGCGCATTGATCGGTGCGACGAGCGCCGATTTCGCCTGCGGCCGCGCGCCGACGCACCAGCCTTCGAAGATCAGCAGATCGACCGGCCCGGCCGCTTCATCCTGCGCGAACGGTTCGTCCCGCCCCTTGTCGAAACGGGGCAGCAGCAGCGTTTCACCGGCCCTAGCCTCATCCAATATTGCGATGCCGCGCACCGCATCATGGGTGCCGGGCGCCCCGCGGGTGCGCAGCAGCGGATGCACCGCCGCGGCCAATTGCGCCCGCGCCGCGCCGCTCAGATAAAGATCGTCGAGCGAGAGGATCGCGGTGCGCCACCCCTCTGCCTCCATCGCCGCCTGCAGGCCGGCGGCAAGCGTCGACTTGCCTGACCCCTGCGCGCCGCACAGGCCCAGTATCAGCGGCCCGTCGCTCGCCGCAATCCACGCCCGCGTCGCCGCCGCGATCCGGTCAAGCGACGGGGTCAAGCAGCGGCTCGCCGGCGAAGAAACGGTCGAGATTGTCGGCGACCTTCATCCCCATGGCGGTGCGCGCCTCGATCGTCGCGCTGCCCAGATGGGGCAACAACACGACATTGGGCAGCGCGATCAGGCTGGGATGCACCTGCGGTTCGCCTTCATACACATCCAGCCCCGCCGCCGCGATCCGCCGCGCCGCCAAGGCCTGCGCCAGCGCGGCTTCATCGACCAACGACCCGCGCCCGGTATTCACCAGCACGCCATGGGCCGGCATCCGCGCCAGCAGCGCGGCGTCGACCATATGTCGCGTTTCCACGCCGCCCGGCGCGTGAAGCGACAGAACGTCCGCCTGCTGCGCCAGCGCGCCCAGATCGGCGAAATAGGCGTTGATGGGCATATCCGCCGCCGGACGCCGGCTGTGATAGGCGACGCGCATCCCAAAGGCCTGCGCCCGCTTCGCCACCGCGCGGGCGATCCGGCCGAAACCGACCAGCGCCAACAGCTTTCCATCCAGCGACTGGCCAATCATATGGGTCGGCCGCCAGCCGCTCCAGTCGCCTGCGCGCAATTCCCGTTCGCCCTCGCCGGCCCGGCGCATCGCCATCAGCATCAGGGTCATGGCGATATCGGCGGTCGCGTCCGTCAGCACGTCGGGCGTATTGGTGACGGCCAGCCCTGCTCCGCGCGCGGCGTCGAGGTCGATATGGTCGTAACCCGCACCATAATTGGCGACGATCCGCGCCCGTCGTCCCTGCGTCAGCAGCACCTCTCGCGTCACTCGGTCGGTGACGGTCGGGCATAGCGCATCATGATCACGCATCGCCTGAGCCAGCGCCGCCGCGTCCATCGGCCGATCGTCTTCATTGAAAGTCACATGATAAGATGCGGCCAGTCGCTGTTCGACCATGGCCGGCCAGCGGCGGGTGAGAAGGATGCGGGGGCCTGCGCTCATAACATGCCTCGCAGCGCAGGGTAGAGCATCGGCTCGCCTCGATCGGTCGCTATTACTTGATCCACAAAAGTCCCCAGTTCATCGTAATCAAACCGCACCTCGTCTCCTTCCACATGGGCGCGCCGCGCCGGCTCGCTCCTCCCCCGCGGCGGCGCAAAGGGCGTGCCGCAAGGAAGGATAACGATGACGCCATGGGGGCCAGGATGATGGACGTTCGCCGCCGGCGGGGCAAGCTCTGCGGGAGGACAACCGCGAAAACGTCATTAAGACAGATGTTCATGTAATTTCGTATTTATGAACATTTCATCTATGCGAATTTAAACCGATGCTCTAGAAAGAGTCGCGAGAGGCAAGGTTGAAGGGGATAGGATATGCCGGTCATTCATCCGAACTGGGAACGGCCACCCGTCAACATGGTCGATGGCTATTCGCTGGAAATGACGGCGAAGGACGTGGAATCGCTGCGCGAAGCAGCGCCGTCCATCGCGGCGGAAACGCCCGTTGCAGTCACTTTCCTGCCGGGCGAGGATTTCGCCGCCCGGATCGCCGCAACGAAGCTGGTCCGCAGTCTGGGCTTTGAACCCATGCCGCATTTTTCGGCGCGACGGATCACATCGACCGGCGAGTTCGAGAATTATCTGGCGGCGGCCGTGGCCGAAGCGGATGTGCGGCGCTGTTTCGTGATCGCGGGCGACCCTTCGCAACCCGAAGGCCCCTATGCCGACAGCAGCGCCTTGATCGGCAGCGGCGCGTTCGAACGGGCGGGCATCCGCGCCATCGGCATCGGCGGCCATCCTGAAGGCCATCCCAACATGACGCCGGACCAATGCTGGTCGGTCTTGCTCGACAAATGCACCGAGATCGAGCGCCGCGGCATGGCGCCGCTGATCGTGACGCAATTTGTCTTCGATGCCGACGCGGTTCTGGTCTGGCTGACGGAGTTGCGCGCGCGTGGGATCGAAGCGCCGGTGCGTATCGGCGTGCCGGGGCCGGCGGGCATCAAGACGCTGATGCGCTTCGCCGCGCGCTGCGGCGTCGGCGCGTCCGCTTCCGTGCTCGCAAAATATGGTATTTCCATTACGAAGCTGCTCGGCACCGCTGGTCCCGACAAATTGGTCGAGACGTTCGAACGGTCGCTGGGCGAGGAGCATGGGCGCATAAGACTGCATTTTTACCCCTTTGGCGGCCTGGAAAAGACGGTCGCCTGGATTAACGACTATGCCCGCGCGCATTGACGCAGACGGACAAGTGGGAGGATTGACGTGACGACTATCTATACGCTGCGATTGCAATGTGACGACAAGCCCGGCCTGGTGGCGAAGGTCGCTGGCTATCTGGCCGCCCATGGCTGCAATATCGTGGACGCGCAGCAGTTTGACGACGCGATGAACAACACTTTCTTCATGCGGGTCGCGTTCAAGCCCGGCGCGGGCGAGACGCTCGACGCGCTGCGCGAGGGTTTCACCCCGATCGCCGCCGAAGCTGGCATGGACTGGTCGATGGCGGACCAGGCCACGCCCAAGAAAGTCGTGCTGATGGTGTCGAAATGGGACCATTGCCTGGGCGACCTGCTCTATCGCCAGCGGATCGGCGAACTGCCGATGGACGTGGTGGGGATCATCTCCAACCATCCGCGCGACGTGCTGCACACCTCGCTGATCGGCGACATGCCCTTTTTCCACTTCCCGGTGACCAAGGACACCAAATCCGCCCAGGAAGCGCAGATCAAGCAGGTCGTGACCGACACCGGCGCGGACCTGGTGGTGCTGGCCCGCTATATGCAGATACTGAGCGACGATTTGGCCTGTTTCCTGTCGGGGCGTTGCATCAACATCCATCACAGTTTCCTGCCCGGCTTCAAGGGGGCCAAGCCCTATCACCAGGCCTATGAGCGCGGCGTCAAGATGATCGGCGCGACCGCCCATTATGTGACCGCCGATCTCGACGAAGGCCCGATCATTCATCAGGATGTCGAGATGATCGGCCATGCCGACGTGCCCGACGAACTGGTGCGCCGCGGCCGCGACATCGAACGGCGGGTGCTGGCCGAAGCGGTGCGGCTGCATTTGCAGGACCGGGTGTTCATGAACAAGGCGCGCACCGTCGTCTTCCGGGGCTGATCCGTGCGCGACATCATCGACGGGCGGGCGATGGCGCGCGTGCTATCGGAACGGACATCCCAAGAGGTCGCGCAGTTGAAGGCGGACGGGATCGACCCGACGCTAGCGGTCGTGCTGGTCGGCGGCGATCCGGCCAGCGACATCTATGTCCGGCGCAAGATCAGCGAATGCCGCAAGGTCGGCATGGGATCGATCGAGCAGCGCATGGCCGCCGATTGCGGCGAACAGGCGCTGCTTGACATGATCGACGCGCTGAACGGCGATCCGGCGGTACATGGCATATTGGTGCAGTTGCCGTTGCCTTCGGGCATCGATGCCGGGCGGGTGCTGGATCGCATCGCACCGGCGAAGGATGTCGATGGCTTCCACCCCGTTAATGTCGGTCGGCTGTCGACCGGGTCGCAGGGTCTGGTGCCCTGCACGCCGCTCGGCATCATGATGCTGCTCGACAGCGTGATCGACGATTATCGCGGATTGAACGTGGTGGTGATCGGCAAGTCCAACATCGTCGGCAAGCCGGTGGCGATGCTGTTGCTGGAGCGGGAGGCGACGGTGACGGTCACGCATATCGAAACGCGCAACCTGCCCGATATCGCGCGCGCCGCCGATGTGATCGTGGCGGCGGCGGGCGCGCCGCATCTGGTGCGCGGATATTGGGTCAAGCCCGGCGCTGTCGTCATCGACGTCGGCATTACGCGGGTGGTGGACCATGATGGCGCCAGCCGGATCGTGGGCGATTGCGCCACCCATGAACTGGACCATGCCAGGGCGGTGACGCCGGTGCCGGGCGGGGTCGGGCCGATGACCATCGCCTGCCTGTTGAGCAATACGGTGCTGGCCGCACAGAGGAGCATAGCCTGATATGACATCCGTCGCCACCAAGGTCCGGGTCAAGGACCTGCCGCTGCTGGCGGACATCGGCATCAATCCCGACGAGATCGGCCGTCGCCAGCCACTGGTCATCACCGTCCAGTTGCTGCTGTCGGGCGGCGCAGTCGAGGGGATAAGCGAGACGATCGATTATCGGCGGATCGTGCGCGCGGCCGAGGCGCTGTCAGAAGTGCATATCCCGCTGATCGAGACATTCGCCCACCGACTGGGTGAGGAATGCCTGGGCTGGCCGGGCGTGGTGGAGGCCTGCGTCAATGTCGACAAGCCCTTCGCCCTGACGCGGGGTTTGGCGGGGGTCGAGGTTATCGTCCGCCGCGACTGATTATTTGCTGCGCCTGTTTGAGGTGCGGCCGGTCGATCATCTTTCCCCCCAATTGCAACGCGCCCGCGCCGGGATTGGCGGCGAAGGCGGCGACGATTGCGCGCGCATGGGTCAGTTCGTCGGCTGTCGGGGTGAAGCCCGTGTTGATCGTCGCGACCTGGGCCGGGTGGATCGCCATCATGCCGGTGAAGCCGTCGCGTCGTGCGCGGGCGACATAATCGGCCAGGGCATCGGGCGCATCGATGCGCGGGAAGACGGTTTCGATCGCGGGCACATGGGCGGCATGGGCGGCGAACAGGGTGAGCGCGCGGACCATTTCATAAGGCGGCGTGTAGCGGCCGTCGGCTTCGCGCGAGGTCGCTGCCCCGATCGCGGCGGGCAGGTCTTCGGCGCCCCATGTCAGGCCGGCGAGATGCGTGGTCGTCGCGGCGTAGCTGCCCAGTTGGAAGATCGCGGCGGGCGTTTCGGTCGCGATCGGCAGGATCGGCGGCGGGTTATCGCCGATCAGCGCCAGCAAGGCCCTGACGCTGGCCGCGCCCTCCGCCTTAGGCAGGACCAGGCCGTCGGGACGACCCGGCAGGACCGCCGCGAGATCGGCAACGGTCTGGTCGCCGTCGAGCGGATTGACGCGCACGAAGCCGGGGATCGTCCGATCGCCCGCCAGCCAGTCGGCGACGGCGGCGCGCGCCTGCGCCTTGCGTTCCGGTGCGACCGAATCCTCCAGGTCGAGGATCAGCGCGTCGGCGCCGCAGGCGGCGGCCTTGGCGAAGCGATCGGGCCGGTCGCCGGGCACGAAAAGCAGCGAGCGCAGCGTCATGCGTCGGATCGTTTGAGCAGGGCCATGCGCAGGCATTGGCAGACGATTTCGTCGCGCTGGTTGCGCAGGCGGTGGGTGAAGGTGACGATGCCTGCGCCGGGGCGGGAACGGCTGGGCTTGAGATCGGTCACTTCCGTTTCGCAGCGCATCGTGTCGCCGATGAAGACCGGATGGGGCATGACGAGCTTGTCATAGCCCAGATTGGCGACCAGCGTGCCGAGCGTCGTGTCCCCCACCGACAGGCCGACCATCAGCGCGAAGGTGAAGGTGCCGTTGACGAGAATCTGGCCAAATTCGCTGGCTTTGGCGGCTTCGGCGTCGAGATGCAGGGGCTGCGGGTTATGGGTCATCGTCGTGAAGAGGAGATTGTCCGTCTCCGTCACGGTGCGGCGGATGTCGTGGACGATCCTATCGCCGATGCGCCACTGGTCGAAATATCTGCCTGCCACCCTATTGTTCCTTGTCGATTTTCGCGAGCAGCGCGCCTTCGCTGACCTGCCCGCCTTCGGCCGCGTTGAGTTCCGCGACGACGCCGTCGAATGGAGCGACGAGGCTGTGTTCCATCTTCATGGCTTCCAATGTCAGCAGCTTCTGCCCCTTGGTCACGCTGTCGCCCGCCGCCACCGCGACCGCAATGATGCGGCCAGGCATGGGGGAGAGGATCGCGCCGTCGGAAGCCGCGGCGGCGGCGTTGCCCGACACGCGCATCGGCTCGACGCGCCATGTTTGGCCCGCATCAGTCGTGAAAGAGATAGTGGGCGGCTCCATCGGACCAGCGAGCGGGAGCTGATCCGCATAATCGAGGATAGGCATATGGGTCGACAATGATTGTCCGTTCACCGTCAATACGACCTGCTGCCGCCGCGCTGCGTTCAGCCGGAATCCGGCCAGGGACTGACGCCCATAATGTTGCGCGGCGTTGGACAAGGCATCGTCGGACGGCATGGCGGGCGGGATCAGGCTGTCGCCTGCCCGCTCGATGACGCCGGTGTCCATCGTTCCAGCGATGAAGTCCGGATGATCCAGCGCATTGATGAGAAAAGCGGCATTCGTGCGAAGCGGCCATATGACGCTGCGGCCCAGCGCATAGGCCAGCGTTTCCCGTGCCTCTTCACGATCCCGTCCATGCGCAATCATCTTGGCGATCATCGGATCATAATAGGGCGAAATATGCGCGCCCTGATAGACGCCTTTGTCGATACGCACATTGGCGTCGAGTTCAAATTGCTCCAATGTCCCGGTGGAGGGCAGGAAGCCCTTGGCCGGGTCCTCGGCATAGAGGCGCGCTTCTATGGCGTGGCCGTTGATGGAGAGTTCATGCTGCTTCTTCGGCAGCGGTTCGCCCGATGCGACGCGGAGTTGCCATTCGACCAGATCCTGGCCGGTAATTTCCTCCGTCACCGGATGTTCGACCTGAAGCCTCGTGTTCATTTCCATAAACCACACGCGGTCGGGCTTGATATAGCCCGCCGATCCGTCGGCGATGAACTCGATCGTGCCGGCGCCGACATAGTCGACCGCCTTGGCCGCGCGCACGGCGGCATCGCAGATGGCGGCGCGGGTGAAGTCGGTCATGCCCGGCGCGGGGGCTTCCTCGATCACCTTCTGGTGGCGGCGCTGGAGCGAGCAGTCGCGTTCGAACAGATGCACGACATTGCCGTGGCTGTCGCCGAAGACCTGCACTTCGATATGGCGCGGGTTGGTGATCCATTTTTCGAGGAGGACGGAGTCGTTGCCGAAGCTGGACGCGGCCTCCCTCCGGCAGGAGGCGAGCGCGTCGGCGAAGTCGGCGGGGTTGTCGACCTTGCGCATCCCCTTGCCGCCGCCGCCGGCGACCGCTTTGATGAGGACGGGATAGCCGATGGCGTCGGCTTCGGCGGTGAGGCGTTCGAGGCTCTGGTCGTCGCCCAGATAGCCCGGCGTAGTCGGGACGCCGGCATCCTGCATCAGCTTCTTGGCGGCGTCTTTCAGGCCCATGGCGGTGATGCTGGACGGGTTGGGGCCGACCCAGATGAGGCCCGCGTCGATCACCGACTGGGCGAAGGCGGCGTTTTCGGACAGGAAGCCATAGCCCGGATGGATCGCCTGCGCGCCGGTGGCTTTGGCGGCGGCGATGATCTTTTCACCGACCAGATAGGAGTCGCGCGCCGGGGATGGGCCGATATGGACGGCTTCGTCGGCGTCGCGGAGGTGGAGTGCGTTGGCGTCGGCGTCCGAATAGACCGCGACCGTGCGGATGCCCATCGCCCGTGCGGTGCGGATGATGCGGCAGGCGATTTCGCCGCGATTGGCGATGAGGAGGGACTGGATCATTCCGCATTACATCCTGAAAATGCCGAACTGCGCGCGGTCGGGGACTGGCGCGTTCAGCGTGGCGGCGAAGGCGAGGCCGAGGACGTCGCGGGTCTGGGCGGGGTCGATGACGCCGTCGTCCCACAGGCGGGCGGTAGCGTAATAGGGGTTGCCTTCATCCTCGAAACGCTGGCGGATCGGGGCTTTGAAGGCTTCTGCCTGCTCTGCGTTCCATTGACCCGCGTCGCGGTGGACGGTGGCGAGGACGCTGGCGGCCTGTTCGCCGCCCATCACGGAAATCCGCGCATTGGGCCAGGTGAAGAGGAAGCGCGGGCCATAGGCGCGGCCGCACATGCCGTAATTGCCTGCGCCGAAACTGCCGCCGATCAGGACGGTGATCTTGGGCACCTGCGCGGCGGCGACGGCGGTGACGAGTTTCGCGCCGTTCTTGGCGATGCCCTCCGCCTCATATTTGCCGCCGACCATGAAGCCGGAGATATTCTGAAGGAACAGCAAGGGAATACGGCGCTGGCAGGCGAGTTCGATGAAATGCGCGCCTTTCAGGGCGCTTTCGCTGAAGAGGACGCCGTTATTCGCCAGGATCGCGACCGGCATCCCCCAGATATGGGCGAAGCCGCAGACGAGCGTCGTGCCGTAGAGCGCCTTGAACTCGTGGAACTCGCTACCGTCGACGAGGCGCGCGATGATTTCGCGCACGTCATAAGGCGCGCGGACGTCGTTGGGGATGATGCCGTAAAGGTCGGCGGCGTCATATTTCGGCGGGCGGGGGTCGCGCAGGTTGAGGTCGGGCTGGCGATCGGGCTGGAGCGTCGAGACGATGTCGCGGACGATGGTCAGCGCATGATCGTCGCTTTGCGCGACATGATCGACCACGCCCGACTTGCGGCCGTGCAGGTCGCCGCCGCCCAGATCTTCGGCGCTGATGACTTCGCCCGTCGCGGCCTGCACCAGCGGCGGGCCGGCGAGGAAGATGGTGCCCTGGTTGCGGACGATGACGGTTTCGTCGGACATGGCGGGGACATAGGCGCCGCCCGCGGTGCAACTGCCCATGACGCAGGCGATTTGCGGGATGCCGCGCGCGGACAGGTTCGCCTGATTGTAAAAGATGCGGCCGAAATGATCGCGATCGGGGAAGACCTCCGCCTGGTTGGGCAGGTTCGCGCCGCCGCTGTCGACCAGATAGATGCAGGGGAGGTTGTTTTCGAGCGCGATTTCCTGCGCGCGCAGATGCTTCTTGACGGTGAGGGGGTAGTAGGTGCCGCCCTTCACCGTGGCGTCGTTGCAGCCGATCATCACCTGACGGCCCGACACCCGGCCGATGCCGGCGATGAGGCCCGCGCCGGGGACTTCGTCGCCATAAAGACCATTGGCGGCGAGCTGGCCGATTTCGAGGAAGGGCGAGCCGGGATCGAGCAGACGTTCGACGCGATCGCGGGGGAGGAGTTTACCGCGCGCGACATGTTTGTCGCGGGCGGTGGCGGAGCCGCCCTGGGCGACGGCGGCGACCTTGGCGCGTAGCTCTTCGGCGAGCGCGCGGTTGTGCGCGGCGTTGGCGCGGAAGGCCTCGCTATCGGCGGCGAGCCTCGTGTCGAGGACGGGGGCGGTCATGCGCCGATCAACTCGCGACCGATGAGCATCCGGCGGATTTCGTTGGTGCCCGCGCCAATGTCCAGCAGCTTGGCGTCGCGCATATAGCGTTCGACCGGCCAGTCCTTGGTATAGCCCGCGCCGCCCAGCGCCTGCACGGCTTCCAGCGCCACCTTCATCGCATTTTCGGACGCCAGCAGGATCGCGCCGGCGGCGTCGAAGCGGGTCGTCTTGCCGGAATCGCAGGCGCGGGCGACGGCATAGACATAGGCGCGGGCCGAGTTGAGCGCGACATACATGTCGGCGACCTTGGCCTGCATCAACTGGAAGGCGCCAATGGGACGCCCAAACTGCTGGCGTTCGCGGACATAGGGCAGGACGGTGTCGAGGCAGGCCTGCATGATGCCGAGCTGGATGCCCGCCAGCACGGTGCGTTCATAGTCGAGGCCCGACATCAATATGCCGACGCCGCCGTTGAGCGGCCCCATGATATTCTCCTCCGGCACCTCGCAATCGTCGAACACCAGTTCGGCGGTGGGGGAGCCGCGCATCCCCATCTTGTCGATCTTCTGGCCGATGGAGAAGCCCTTCATGTCCTTTTCGATCAGGAAGGTGGTGATGCCCTTCGAGCCTTCACCAGTCTTGGCGTAGACGACGAGCGTGTCGGCGTAAGGCGCGTTGGTGATCCAGAACTTCGTGCCGTTGAGGATGTAGCGGTCGCCCTTCTTTTCCGCCTTCAGCTTCATCGAGACGACGTCGGAGCCGGCGCCCGCCTCCGACATGGCGAGCGAGCCGACATGATCGCCGGAGATGAGCTTGGGGAGATATTTCGCCTTTTGTTCGGCATTGCCCCAGCGGCGGATCTGGTTGACGCAGAGATTGGAGTGGGCACCATAGCTGAGACCTATGGAGGCGGAGGCGCGGGCGACCTCTTCCTGCGCGACGACATGCTCCAGATAACCCAGGCCCAGGCCGCCATCTTCTTCCGACACGGTGATGCCGTGCAGGCCGAGTTCGCCCATAGCCGGCCATAATTCGCGCGGAAACCAGTCCTTCGCGTCGATTTCGGCGGCGAGCGGGGCGATGCGGTCGGCCGAGAAGCGGGCGGCGCTGTCGCGGATCATGTCGGCATTGTCGCCCAGCGCAAAATCGAAATCGGTCATCGGCGTCTCTCTCCTGTTGGTTCGATCATAGCGCGGGCCGGTGCGGCTGGAAAATTGACAGTTGCATATCAGTGTATAGATGGAAGCTATGATCGAACGCTATCTTCTCCGCTATTTCCTGGCGGTGGTGGACCAGGGCAATTTCTCCCGCGCGGCGATCCATTGCAACGTGTCGCAGCCCACGCTGTCGGCCGGGATCGCCAAGCTGGAGAACGCGCTGCAGCGACAACTGTTCAGCCGGACGAACCAGCGGGTGCAATTGACCGAGTCCGGCACCCGCTTCCTGACCCATGCCCGGCGGATCGAACGGGAGTTCAATGTCGCGCTGGGGGCGATGGCCGATACCGCGCAGGCGCGGCCGGTGCGGGTCGGCGTGCTGAGCAGCATATCTGGCGCCCTGGTGGCGCGGGCGGCGCGCGCCTATCGGGCGGGCGGCGGCGGGCCGGTGGAGATCGCCTTCGCCAGCGAGCGCGAATTGTCGGCAATGCTGGCGCGCGATCGACTGGACGCGGCACTCACCATCCTGCGACCGGGCGCGCAGGCGCTGGCGCAGCAGGTGGTGGGAGAGGAAGGCTATGCGATGGTCATGGCGACCGACCATCCCCTGGCCGGCCGGGCGCAGGTCGATGCCGAAGATCTGCGCGACGAGACGATGATCGTGCGGCGGCATTGCGAATTGCTGTCGCAGACCAGCCGCCATTTTCTGGAGCGCGGGGTGCGGCCGCATTTTTCGCTGCGCACGACCAATGACGAGCGGGCGTTGCAGATGGTGGGCGCGGGCATGGGGGTGACGGTGATGCCCGACTCCTATCGCAGCGCCGATGTGGCGCATGTGCCGCTGGCCGGGTTCGACCATCGGCGGACACTGGGCTTCGTCCTGGCGGACGAGGGCGTGGCGGACCATGGGCTGCTGCGCGCGCTGGCGGCGGCGTTCGGGGAACGGGGGTGAAGGGCTTTGCCGATCGGCAGTTTGATGAGTCATCTTCGAGCGGGAACTGGAAGGACCAGACGCGCTTGCCTATGAGGGGCGGGATTTTTCTTTTCGGGGCGTGGCGCATCATGTTTTCCTTTCCCACCCTCCAAAGCGTCACCGCATGAGCGCCGCGCCCGATCTGGCCGGTGTCGAACTGGGCGGGACCAAGATGTTCGTGCTGCGGGCGCGGGGGCGGGAGATTGTCGAGCGGGTGATGATCCCCACCACGACGCCCGCCGAGACGCTGGGCGCCGGCGCGGCGTTGCTGCGGCGTTGGCATGAGGCGGCGCCTTTCGAGGCGCTGGGCATCGCGTCGTTCGGGCCGCTGCGGCTGGACCGGGCGGCGGCGGATTTCGGGCATATGCTGCCGACGCCCAAACCGGGCTGGACGGGCGCGGATATTTATGGGGCGCTGGCGGGGGTGCTGCCCTGCCCCGCGACGATCGATACCGACGTGAACGGCGCGGCGCTGGCCGAAATGCGCTGGGGGGCTGGAGCGGAAGGCGAGGAAGCGGAAGGCGGGGGGCCATCCGATTGTCTGTGCTATATCACCATCGGCACCGGGCTGGGCGCGGGTTTCGCGTTGCATGGCGAGCCGTTGCATGGCGCGATGCACCCGGAACTGGGACATATCTTGACCCGCCGGGCGCCGGGCGATGCTTTTGCGGGCGTCTGCCCCTTTCATGGCGACTGTATTGAGGGGCTGGTGTCCGGGCCGGCGCTGGCGGAGCGGTTCGGCGTGCCAGGCGATCTGATCGCCGCCGACGATCCGCGCTGGGACAATGTCGCCCATGATATGGCGCAGATGGTCGGCACGATATTATTGACCATGGCGGCGCGGCAGGTGCTGATCGGCGGGGGCGTGGGCGTGGGTCGGGCCGACTTGCTGGACCGGGTGCGGGCCAAGGTGGTGGCGCAATTGGCGGGTTATTTGCCCTTCGTCACGGAGGACACGATCGGCGCGATCGTGCGACCGCCGGCGCTGGGCGATCAGGCCGGGCCGCTGGGCGCGGTGGCGCTGGCGATGGATGCTTTGGCGGATGCCAGTTGGCGCTGATGCGACAGCGAGTGCGACAGCTGTAGCGCGATTTCACATCGGATTTTCGGTCTAAGTTATTGAATATAAGTGATATATTTTCGAACGCTCAAAGCGCGTCGATCAGGAAATCTCCTATTTTTCTTTATTTTCAATAGCTTGCATGATGTCATCATTGTCCCCATTTTGTCCATTTGCTGCGCGAAGGATGGCGTCGTGAAAGGCGCGGGCGGTGGGTGGCGGGTCGTCGCGATGGATCATCCACAGGCGCGTGCGGACAGGGGGGAAGAGCGGGCGCAGGATCACCTTGTCGACATGCAGGCGCGAAAGCGAGCGGGATAAGATGGTCGCGCCGAAACCGGCGGCGATCAGTCCGAGCAGGGTGGCGAAACTGCCGACTTCCAGGGCGATGCTGGGCTTGAACCCCGCCTGGTCGCACAGCGCGAAGAAATGATCGTTGAAATCGGCGCTGCTGGTGTTGGCGTAGAGAACGAAGGGGACGCCGGCGAGGTCGGCGATGGACGGATCGGCGTCGCGCCGGGCCAGCGCATGATCCTGCCGCAGCGCGAGCAGCATATCCTCCTCCAGCAAGCAGGTGGCGCTGAGGCCGGCCGGCAGGGAGGGCGGCGCGACGCCGCGGATAATGCCGATGTCGAGATCCCCGCGTTCGATCAGCGCGACCTGATGGTCCCGCCCCTGTTCCTGCACGCGCAGATCGACCTGCGGGAAACGCCGCCGGAAATCATAGAGCGCATCGGCGATCTGCGGCACGAAGGGCGCCGAGGCGGTGAAGCCCAGAGCGAGCCGGCCCAGATGGCCGCTTTGGGCGCGCCGGGCGACCTGCGCGGCATGATCCGCCTGCACCAGCGTCTTGCGCGCTTCGGGCATGAAAAGTTGGCCCGCTTCGGTCAGGGCGACGCGGCGGCTGGTGCGGTCGAACAGGCGGACGCCCAGTTTCTGCTCCAGCGCGCGGATTTGCTGGCTGAGCGGCGGTTGCGACATGCGCAAGCGCTGGGCGGCGCGGCCAAAATGCATCTCTTCGGCGACGCAGAGAAAATAGCGTAAATGTCTCAGGTCCATTGGATCAAGTCTTTGTAGATATCAATCAAGCCTGTTTAGATATTGGACAGGAAAGAAACAACTGCGCATAGGCCGGACCAAGGGTAGCGTTTCGAAACTAAATCCGGCCGCTCCGCAGAACAGGACAGGGACGGCATGGCGGTTTGGCCGCCGGTTCCCGTTGTGCCTTGCAGGCGATTTCGGGCGGAGAGGCGCGGCATCAAGCATCCGGCGACAGGCGTCGGCGCGATGAAGGCGGGAGTTCTGGTTTGATCGGTATCGTCAAGGTTGCGCTGCATCGACCGCTGACCTTCATTGTCATGGCGATATTGATCGCGATCGTCGGGATCACGGCGGCGATCCGCACCCCGGTCGACATCTTCCCCAATATCCGCATTCCGGTGATCGCGGTGGCCTGGCAATATTCCGGCTTGCCGCCCGAAGATATGAGCAACCGGATCATCGGCCCTTATGAGCGGGTGTTGACCACGACCGTCAACGATATCGAGCATATCGAGAGCCAGTCGATGCAGGGCATCGGCATCGTAAAAATCTATTTCCAGCCCGGCGCCGACATTCGCACCGCCACAGCGCAGGTGACGTCGGTGTCGCAGACGGTGTTGCGCCAGATGCCGCCGGGGATCACGCCGCCGCTGATCCTGAACTATAGCGCGTCGACCGTGCCGATCCTGCAACTGGCGCTGTCGGGCAAGGGATTGTCCGAACAGCAATTGTTCGACCTGGGCCAGAACCAGATCCGTCCGCCCCTGGTCACCATTCCCGGCCTGGCCATGCCCTATCCGTCGGGCGGCAAGCAGCGGCAGATCCAGATCGACCTCAATCCCGTGGCGCTGCAGTCCAAGGGGTTGACCGCGCAGGATGTCGGCGCCGCGATCGCCGCGCAGAACCAGATCAACCCGGCTGGTTTCGTCAAGATCGGCGCGACCCAATATAGCGTGCGGCTGAACAATGCGCCCGGCACGATCGAGGCGCTGAACGACCTGCCGGTCAAGGTGGTGAACGGCGCGACCATCTATATGCGCGACATCGCCTATGTCCGCGACGGCAACGGGCCGCAAACCAATGTGGTGCATGTCGAAGGGCGGCGGTCGGTGCTGCTGACCGCGCTGAAGAATGGCGCGACGTCCACGCTGGCGATCGTAGACGGGGTGAAGGAAGCGCTGCCCAAGATCAGCGCGACGCTGCCCGAAAGCCTGAAGATATTGATGATCGGCGACCAGTCGATCTTCGTCAAGGCGGCGGTCGAGGGCGTGATCCATGAAGGCGCGCTGGCCGCGGCGCTGACGTCGCTGATGATCCTGCTGTTCCTGGGATCGTGGCGATCGACGGTCATTATCGCTTTGTCTATTCCGCTCGCCATCCTGGCGGCGGTCGCGGCGCTGGCGATGTTCGGCCAGACGCTGAACGTCATGACGCTGGGCGGGCTGGCGCTGGCGGTCGGCATATTGGTGGACGACGCCACGGTGACGATCGAGAATATCAACTGGCATCTGGAACAGGGCAAGGGGGTCGTGGAGTCCATATTGGACGGCGCGGCGCAGATCGTGACGCCGGCTTTCGTATCCCTGCTGTGCATCTGTATCGTGTTCGTGCCGATGTTCTTCCTGCCCGGCGTCGCGGGTTTCCTGTTCGTGCCGATGGCGCTGGCGGTGGTGTTCGCGATGATCGCGTCCTTCATCCTGTCGCGGACATTGGTGCCGACAATGGCGATGTATCTGCTCAAACCCCATGTCGACCATGGCGACGCCCATATGGCGGGCGATGCGACATCGCGGAACATCTTCGTGCGGTTCCAGCGCGCGTTCGAGAGGCGGTTCGAGGCGATCCGCCATAGCTATATGGGTTTGCTGCGCCGGGCGCTGAATGCGCGCAGGCCCTTCCTGCTGGGCTTTATGGGCATCGTCCTCCTCTCCTTCGGGTTGCTGCCCATGCTGGGCAGCAACTTCTTCCCGGCGGTGGATTCGGGCCAGATCGCCATGCATGTCCGCGTGCCGGTGGGCAGCCGGATCGAGGATACGGCCGCGCGGTTCGAGCGGATCGCCGCCGCGGTGAAGGAGATGGTGCCCGCGCGCGAACTGGACGCCATCACCGACAATATCGGCCTGCCGGTCAGCTCCATCAACACCGTCTATAATAATAGCGGCACGATCGGCCCGCAGGATGGCGACATGATGATCGCGCTCAAGCACGGCCATCGCCCGACCGACGCGATCGTCGGCCTGCTGCGCGAGCAATTGCCGCGCCGTTTCCCCGGCACCAGCTTTTCCTTCCTGCCCGCCGACATCACCAGCCAGATCCTGAATTTCGGCGCGCCTGCGCCGATCGATATCCAGATCGCGGGCAAGAATGCGGCGGCCAACCGCGCCTATGCGCGGAAGCTGTTGGCCAAGATCGCGACCATCCCCGGCCTGGCCGATGCGCGCATCCAGCAGCCGGGCCGGTCGCCGCAGTTGAACGTCGATGTGGACCGGTCGCGCGCGAGCCAATATGGGCTGACCGAGCGGGACGTGACGACCAGCCTGGCCAGTTCGCTGGCAGGCACGGCGCAGACCGCGCCCGTCTTCTTCGTCGATCCCAAAAGCGGGGTGTCCTATCCCGTCGTCGCGCAGACGCCCGAATATCTGGTGGGATCGATCAGCGACCTGTCCAATGTGCCCGTGTCGGCCGCCGCGGGGAGCAATGGCGCGGTGCAGCCTCTGGGTGGCCTCGCCACGATCGCGCGGTCGAGCACCGTGCCGGTGGTGTCGCACTATAATATCGCGCCGGTGCTGGACATTTATGCGACGGTGCAGGGTCGCGACCTGGGCGCGGTGGCGGGCGACATCAACGCCGCGATCAAGTCGCTGGAGAACGAAGTGCCCAAGGGCGCGACCGTCACCATGCGCGGCCAATATGCGACGATGAACACCGCCTTTTCGGGGCTGGGTTGGGGCCTGGCGGGGGCGATCGTGCTGATCTACCTGCTGATCGTCGTCAATTTCCAGAGCTGGGTCGATCCCTTCGTCATCATCACCGCCCTGCCCGCCGCATTGGCCGGAATCGTGTGGATGCTATTCGTGACCGGCACCACCCTGTCGGTCCCGGCGCTGACCGGCGCGATCATGTGCATGGGTGTCGCCACCGCCAATTCGATCCTGGTCGTGAGTTTCGCGCGGGAGAAGCTGGCCGAACTGGGCGACGCGACCAAGGCGGCGATGGAGGCGGGGCTGGTGCGATTCCGCCCGGTGTTGATGACCGCGCTGGCCATGATCATCGGCATGGGGCCGATGGCGCTGGGCCTGGGCGAAGGCGGCGAGCAGAATGCGCCGCTGGGCCGCGCCGTGATCGGCGGGCTGGTCTGCGCCACCATCGCCACCTTGTTCTTCGTCCCCGTCATCTTCGCCTTCGTCCACCGCCGCCACAAGGCCACCGACCCCCAGATGGAAATGCAGCCCAGCCATGCAGGATAGCCAGCCCCCCCAAGATTTGACCGCCAGCGGTCCCGACAGCCGGACGCTGAAGCGCGTAGGGATCGGCGCGGGCGTGATCGCCCTGGCGGTCGTGGCGATCGGCGCGACGACCCGGATTGGCGCGACCAATGATTTGCGCGATACGGCGCAAAAGGCGGCGATCCCGTCGGTCGCGATCGTGTCGCCGCAAAGCGACGCCAAGGGCGGGGCGCTGGTGCTGCCGGGCAATGTCCAGGCCTATAACAGCGCCGCCATCTATGCGCGGACCAACGGTTATGTCAGCCGCTGGCTGGCCGATATCGGCGACAATGTGCGGGCGGGCCAGTCGCTCGCGGTGCTCGATGCGCCGGAGATCGATCAGCAACTCGCCGCCGCGCAGGCCGATTACCAGACGGCGCTGGCGCAGCAGCGCCTGGCCGACACGACCGCCAAGCGCTGGGCCGTGATGCTGGCCAAGGATGCGGTGTCGAAGCAGGAATCGGACGAGAAAAATGGCGATCTGGCCGCGCGATCGGCGGTGACCAATGCGGCGCTGGCCAATGTGAAGCGGCTGCGCGCGCTGCAGGGCTTCACCCGCCTCGCCGCGCCCTTCGACGGGGTGGTGACGAGCCGGTCGGCGCAGATCGGCGCGCTGGTGGTGGCGGGCAATGCCGCGTCGCAGCCTTTGTTCACCGTGTCCGACATCCACCGGATGCGCATCTATGTGCGCGTGCCGCAGGGCTATTCGTCGCAGGTGAAGGTCGGGATGCCGGCCGCGCTGACCCTGCCCGAATTTCCCGGCCGCAGCTTTACCGCGACGATGACGCGCAGCGCCGGCGCAGTCGATGCGCAGTCGGGCGCGGTGCTGGTCGAATTGCAGGCGGCCAATCCCGACCGGGCGTTGAAGCCGGGCGCGTTCGCCCAGGTCCGCTTCGATGTCGGGCAAGGGAGCGGCAATGGATTGAGTTTGCCAGGTAGTGCTATCCTCTACGGCAATGACGGTCCGACCGTCGCCGTGGTCGGCCGCGACAGCCGCGTGACCGTGCGGCCGATCAGCATCGCCCGCGACGAAGGCGCGACGGTGCTGGTGGCGAGCGGGATCAGGCCCGGCGAGCGGGTGATCGATTCCCCGCCGGATTCGATCCAGTCGGGCGACAAGGTGAGCGTGCAGAGCGGCGGCAAGGGTGCGGCCCATGCCAGTTAGGGCCATATGGCGCGCGGGGGCCAGTGTGGGGCTGGCGCTGCTGGGCGGCTGTTCGATGGCGCCGGCCTATCAGCCGCCGCAGATCGCCGCGCCGCAAGCCTATAAGGAGATGGCGGGGTGGACCCAGGCCACGCCGATGGACACGGCTCCGCGCGGGGCGTGGTGGGAAGCGTTCGGCGACCCGGTGCTGAACGACCTGGAGGTGCGGGCGGAGGCGGCCAGCCCGACGCTGGCGGCGGCGCTGGCGCGGTACGACCAGGCGCGCGCGGTGGCGCGGGTCGAGGGGTCGGACCTGATCCCGACCATCAGCGTGGGCGGCGATGCCGCGCGCCAGCGCGTGTCGGGCAACCGATTCCAGGGCAATGGCGATGCGCGGACTTATAATGATTTTTCGGTCGGCGCGGCGATCGACTATGAGCTGGACCTGTGGGGCCGCATCCGCAACAGCGTGAAGGCCGCGCGCGCGGACGCGCAGGCGAGCGAGGCCGACCTGGCGGCGGCGCGGCTGAGTTTGCAGGCGGCGGTGGCGGACGCCTATGCGCGGCTGCGCGGTCTGGATGCGCAGGCGGACCTGCTCCACCGATCGGTGGCGGCTTTCGAGCGCGCCTATCAATTGACCGATACGCGGCATGAGGGCGGGATCGCGTCGGGCATCGACGTCAATCGCGCGCGCACGACGTTGAGCAACGCCAAGGCGCGGATTTCGGCGGTGGCGAATGATCGCGCCGCGACCGAGCATGAACTGGCGGCGCTGACCGGGGCGGTCGCTTCCGACTTTTCGATTCCTACGCGGGTGCAGACGCTGAGCGCGCCCGCCATTCCGACCGGCGCGCCGTCCACCCTGTTGCAGCGGCGGCCCGATGTCGCGGCGGCCGAGCGGCGGATGTTCGCCAATAATGCCCGGATCGGTGTGGCGCGGGCGGCGTTCTTCCCTTCGGTCACGCTGGGGCTGAGCGGTGGTTGGCAGGCCACGCACGGGTCGTTGCTGAATGCGTCCAACAGCGTGTGGGGCCTAGGACCGCTGGCCGCGGCGCTGACATTGTTCGACGGCGGCAAGCGGCGGGCGCAGGTCAGATTGTCGCGCGCGGAATATGAAGAGCAGGCGGCGCTGTATCGCGACACGGTGCTGGGCGCGTTCCGGCAAGTAGAGGACGGCATCGCCGCGCTGCGCCATCTGTCGGTGCAACTGGTCGACCAGCGCGATGCGGCGCAGGCGGCGCAGCGCACCAGCGACCTGGCCTTCACCCGCTATCGCGATGGCGCATCCGACTATCTGGAGGTGGTCACCGCCCAGACCGACGCGCTGGATGCGCAGAGCGCGTTGCTGAGCGCAGAGATCGAGCGGATGCGGGCGAGTATCGCATTGGTCAAGGCGCTGGGTGGATCGCCGAGCGCGGCCTGATGATCGATTATGTCGGCAACCAAGTCTGATCGGATCGACAAAGTCGGGTTGGGGACTGTGCCAAGGATGATGTGGATCAGTCTTCATCCGTGACTTGATGCCCGATACACTATGCCAGCCCCTGCATTTTTGACAAAAGCGCCGGACGAGGGCACAAGGTCCATCGGGCCAGCCGACCGTCAAGCCTGCGACCCGACCTTATCTGGATAGGATGTTTCCATGGCCGACACCGAACAGCCCGATTATACGAGCCTGACCGTCCAGTTGTTGAGCGCTTATGTCGCCAATAATATAGTCGCCAGCGAGGATCTGGCGGCGCTGATCCAGTCGACGCGGGCCGCGTTGATCGCGGAGACTGCGCCTGAACCAGTGGAGACGGTCGAGCATGTGCCGGCGGTGAGCGTGCGCAAAAGCATTGCTTCGCGCGAGCATATTTTGAGCCTGATCGACGGGCGTCCGTACAAGACGCTGAAGCGGCATCTGGCCACGCATGGCCTGACCCCGGCTGAGTATCGCGAACGCTATGGCTTGCCCGCGACCTATCCGATGGTGGCGCAGGCCTATTCCGAACAGCGCCGCGCCGTCGCGCAGAAGCTGGGGCTGGGCCAGCGTGGCACGCAGGCGCGGGCCGCAGCAGCGGCCGCTGCGGAAGCGCCGCCGGTTGCGCCAGCGCCGAAGGTCGAGGCAGCAGCGCCCAAGCCCAAGGCGAGCCGCAAGCAGCCGAGCGTCGTGGCGGCGGCGAAGCCCGCCGACGTTCCGGCCGTAGAGGCGGTGAAGGCAGAGGCAGCGCCGAAGCCCGCGGCCAAGAAGCCCGGTCGCAAGCCCAAGGCGGCGACGGCGGCGGCACCGACTCCTGCGGTCGAAACGCCCGCGGCGGCGACGCCGGTGAAGGCGAAAAGCCCGCGCAAGAAGCTGGGCATCAAGGCGGGCAAGGCCGAGACCGCCGACGCAGCGTCCTGAAAAATGCGCCACGCGCCGTCCTGACCGGCGGCGCGTTGCGATCAGGGTGCGGCTAGAGCGTGATAACTTTAGGTTGCGCACCATCCGTTCGTGCTGAGTAGAGACTGAGCTTGCCGAAGGCTCGTATCGAAGCATCGCGCCCATGCGCATCCTTCGATACGCCATTTGCCCTTCGGTCGCCTCCGACTCCGGCTTCGCTCAATGGCTACTCAGGACGAACGCTTCGCGTTAAAGTCATCATCTTCTAATTCGCGCAATCATTCCGGGTCGTTAGCGGCGTTTTTATAGCGTTCCTGCGAGGCGAGTCGGATGCTGGCGTTGGGTGCGCCATAGCCCTGATAATGGTCGCGCTCGACAAATTCGAAGAAGAAGCGCTTGCGGAAGGCGCGACTGTAGAGTTGCAAATATTCGCCAACGCCGTCGGCATCGTAAAGAATGTTCGCTTGCGCCAGGGCCGCAATGCGCTGGTCGTCGAGACCAAAACGGGCGGCGATGTCCTCATGATAATTGGGCGGTATCGGCAGGATGTCGGCGTCTTTGCCCGCCATGTCGCCGGCGGTCGCCACCAGATCCGGCGTGGACAGGGCAATATGCTGATAGCCGCCGCCCAAATTATGTTCGACGAAGCGCGACGACAAGGTGCCGAGCGCCTCGGAGGCATTGAGCGTCACACGCAGCGCGCCGTCCGGCGACTGGAGCGGCTGGCTCAATACCAGCCCGGACGGGTCGATGACATCGGCCTGGAAACTTTGTTGCAAGCCGAAGAGCGAGCGCCAGTAGAGTTGCCAGGACAGATATTGCTCGATCCGCACTACCGCGGCGAGATGATCGATGGCGAGCGGGGATGCGTCATAGGGCGCGCCGGTGGGCGTAAATTCGCCGTCCCACATGGCGGCGGCCTCCCCTTCCCCGATCAGATAGACGAGGCTGCCGCCGATGCCGCGCAGCGCCGGGAAGGCGAGATTGCCCGGCGCGTCGCTATCGTCCACCGTGCGGATGCCCAGATGCGCGGCGCGCGCGGCGACGGCGTCGCGATCCGGCACGACGAGGCCGACGGCGCAAATGGAGGGACCATGGGCCAGGCGGAAATCATGGCCGAAGCCATGAGGTTCGGCATTGATGACGAGGTTGACCGAACCGGCCTGCCAGCGGCTGACCGCCTTGGCCGGGTGGATGCCGGTGCGGATGAAGCCTAGCGAGCCGAACATCGCTTCGAGCGCCGGGACGTCCGCGTCGCTGACGGCGAACTCGACAAATTCGGGGCGGACATGGGGTGGCGGCGGCGGCGCAGCGGTGGGGCGATCAAGCAGGCGCAGCGCGGCATCTTCGACATGGCATAGCGATCGCAGGCCGTCGGCGGCGATCAGGTCTGCGGACCAGCCGCGGAAACGGTCGTTGAAGATTTCGAGCGACAAGGGACCAGTATAGCCGGTCGCCAATATTTCGGCGACATAGGCTTCGACCGGCAAGCCCCCTTGGCCGGGGAAGTTGCGGAAATGGCGGCTCCAATAGAGCAGGTCCATGTCCAGTTTAGGCGCGTCGGCGAGTTGGACGAAGGCGATTTTGTCGCCGGGGATGGCGCGGATGCTGTCGCTGGGGATGCCGCGCGACAAGGAATGGAAACTGTCGAGGATGATGCCGACATGGGGGTGATCGACCGCCTCCACGATCGCCCAGGCGTCGCGATGGTCGAAGACATGGCGGCCCCAGGCGAGTGCTTCATAGCCCACGATGATGTCGTGACTGGCGGCGAGATCGCCCAGTTGCTGGAAGTCGGCGACGATGCGGTTGCGTTCGCCCAGCGCGTGGGGCGAGCAATTGGAGCAAAGGAGGATGTGGCGTGTGCCCAATTCGCCCATCAGGTCGAATTTGGCCTTTGCGCGGTCGAAGGCGCGCTGGCGCATGGCGCCGGGCATCCCTTCGAAATCGCGGAAGGGCTGGTAGAGCATACAGGTCAGGCCAAGATCATCGAGCATCGCGCGGACGTCGCGCGGGCGCAGCGGCGAGGCGATCAGATCGTTTTCGAAGATTTCGACGCCGTCAAAGCCCGCGGCGGATGCGGCGCGCAGCTTTTCCTCCAGCGTGCCGCTGAGGGAGACGGTGGCGATGCCGAATTGCAGGCTCATGACGTGCGTTCCTCCCTGTCGGTCAGCCCTGTAGCGCGGCGCGGAAATTGGCGCCCATGCGAACAGGATCGGCGGTGCGCCCGGTGAAATGATGGAAGGCGCCGACCGCCTGGAAGATGGTCATGCCGCTGCCGTCGAGGGTGGTGCAGCCCGCCGCGCGGGCTTCGCGCAGCAACTGGGTTTCCAGCGGGAAATAGACGATGTCGGTGACCCACAGCCGGGGTTCGAGCAGGGCGCGCGGGATCGCCGAGCCGGGATGCACGGCCATGCCCATGGGCGTGGCGTTGACGATGCCGTCGGCCTGGGCGACCGATGCGGCGAGATCGTCGCCCACTATCGCGCGGCCGGCGCCATGCACGGCGCAGAGCGCATCGCAGAGCGCGGTGGCGCGGGTAGCGTCGGAATCGAACAGGGTGAGTTGCGCCACGCCCAGGTCCATCAGCGCATGGGCAGTCGCCGCCCCTGCCCCACCGGCGCCCATCTGGACGACGCGGGTCATGGCGGCGCCCTGCGGCAGGCCGGAGCGGAGATTTTGCGCGAAGCCCGTGACGTCGGTGTTGTAGCCGATGCGGCGGCCATCGCGGAAGACGACGGTGTTGACGGAACCGATCTGCGCCGCCTGGGGCGATAGCTCGTCGAGATGGGCGATGACCGCCTGCTTATAGGGATGGGTGACGTTGACGCCCGCGAAGCCGGCGAGGTGCAGCGCGTCCAGCAGGCGCGGCAGGTCCGACCCGTCCATGCCGTCGGCCGCGAAATCGAACAGGCGGTAGATGAGGCGGATGCCCTGCGCATCCGCTTCGCTTTCGTGCAGGCGCGGCGTCAGCGACGCCTGGATGTCCCGGCCGATCAGGCCGGTGAGATAGCGCGGAACGGAGCGGGATTGGGTCAAGAGTGGCGATCCGATTAGAAGGAGCCGTTCCCGCCGCGCCGAAACGAGCGCAAGCGGGAACGACAGGGGGAGAGATCAGAATTTGAACTTCGCGCCGACGTAGAAGGACCGGCCGACCATGTCGTAGGTGCCCGCATCGGTGCCGTTCTGCGAACTGGCGACGAAGGGGATGGCCTTGTCGAACAGGTTGGTGACGCCGCCGCGCAGCTGGAAATTATCGTTGATGTCGACGGTCGAGAAGATATCGAACAGATTATAGGGCTTTACCCCCACCTGTTCCGACGCGGGCGAGGTGATCGCGCTGATGTCGCGCAGCTTGCCCTGATAGCGCCAGCGGACGCCGAAGCCGAACATGTCGGAGCTGTAGCCGAGCGTCGTCAGCGCCTTCCATTTGGGCAGCGGACGGCCTGGCGTGCTGGTGCCGACGAAATCCTGCGACGCCGAACCCGGCAGGGTCTGGACCTTATAATGGTTCAGCCAGCCGATGGCGGATGAGGCGTAGATCTTGCCCGATCCATCGCCGATGCCGGCTTCCGACAGACGCAGCGACCAGTTGACCTGCATGTCGACGCCGTCGGTGTCGAGCGCACCCAGGTTGAGATAGGGCTGGGCGATGGCGACGAGCTGGCCGGTCGGGTCACGCTGAACCAGTTGGCAGAATTCGTTGCTGTTCGAATAGCTGCTGTTCGATCCATCGAGATTATAGCATTTGGCGAGAACCGTCAGACCATTGATGGTGGAGATGACGTTGCGGATCTTGATGTTGTAATAGTCGACCGAGAAGGAGAAGCCCGACAGCCAGGGCGACGAGAATTTGGGATTATAGACGAAGCCGACGTTGAAGGTGTTCGCCTTTTCCGGGGTCAGGGCGCTGTTGCCCTGGATATTGCCGCCGGTCGCGGTGGTGGCGAATTGATAGGCGTCGATCGCCGCAGCGGGGATGCCCTGCGCCAGGCAGAGGTCGCGGACCTGCGCGCCATTGGCGCCGGTGCGCGCCGCCGAACGGACGTCGCAAGGATCGCCGACCGCGAGCGGCGGGGTGCCGATGGCGAGTTGCGAGCCGGTGACGGGCGAGAAGAGTTCGCCGATATTGGGCGCGCGGACGGCACGTTGGTAGCTGCCGCGGATCAGCAGCGACTGAACCGGCTGCCAGCGGGCGTCGAATTCATAGCTTTTGACGCTGCCGCTGGGCTTATAGTCCGAATAGCGGAAGGCCGCGCCGACGCCCAGTTCGTGGAAGAAGGGCGTTTCGGACAGCAAGGGTATGTCGATCTGCGCCGCAAATTCCTTGACGCTGATTTCGCCGCGCGCCGGATTGGAGCCGACGACGCCCTCAACATTGTTGGTCACCAGATCGGAACTGGGATCATATTTATAGGTGTTCTTGCGATAGCCGCCGAGCAGCGCCAACTGGACCGGGCCGGCCGGCAGGTCGAACAGCGGGCCGTTGACCTGACCCTGGACCTGGGTCTGGGTCAGCCGTTCGCGGCTGTTGATCGTGGCGGTCATATATTGCTGGCATTCGCGCGACAGGCTGGTCGCATTGGTGATGCCGAAGGGGTTGAAGCCGCCCGCGCACAGCGAAGCGCCGCCATCGGCAGCGTTGAGCAACGTCTGCACCCGTGATTTCAGCACCGCGTTGAACATCGACTGGTTGTGGACAGTCTCGTCATAGGAGGCGAAAGCGTCGAACTTCCACGACCCGGCCAGCGTGCCCTTCAGCCCGCCCAGATATTGCTGCACCCGGTAATTTTCGTCCCAGCCCTTGTCGCCGATGCCGACATAGCGGGCACTCCAGCGGAAGGGCGCGGCCGGATTGGGGCGCGACGCCAGCAGGGTGGACAGGTCGGTCGGGATGAAGGGATTGGTGACCGGAATGGTGGTGAAGGGCGCGAACTGCGTCAGGCTGCCGCCGCTTTCGGTGGTGACAGTGGAGTCGACATAGAGGAACTGGCCATAGGCGGTCAGCGATTCGGTGAGGTCGAATTCCCCCTTGGCGAAGGCGGATTTGCGTTCGAAGGCGTTGAGGATCTGAAGCTGCGGGCCGACCGGCATACGGACATTGCCGCCCACCACGGCATAGGCGCCGGTCGTCGGCCCCTTATAATTGACAGCGCCGGTCTGGACGAACAGCGAGCCGTCATTGTTGAAGCCGAGATTGAGCGTCGGGTTGATCGGCGTGGCCGCGCCATAGCCGGCGAACAGGCCGTTGAGCACGGCCGCATTCGGCAGGTTCAGCGCATTGGGGACGAAGGTGCCGGTGCCAATGAAGGACGATGGCACCTTGTCGTTGAAGAAGCTGCGCTGCGAACCGGAGAGCGGATCGCGCTGGCCATAGCTCAAGGCCAGCATCAGGCGGCCACGATCGTCGGCGAATTTGGTGCCCAGCGCGAGCGAGGCGTTGAATTTGCCATAGTCGCCGCGGAAGCTGTTGCCGTTCTGGATATCGCCGCGGATGCCGTCAAAATATTTGTCGGTCTTGAAATTGACGACGCCGGACATAGCGTCAGAGCCATAGATGGCCGACGCGCCGCCGGTGATGACGTCCACCGACCCGATGATCGATTCCGGCAGGATGTTGATGTCGACATTGCCGTTGATGTCCGACAGCGGCAGGCGGCGGCCGTCGAGCAGGATGAGGTTACGGTTGGAACCGAGTGCGCGCAGGTTGAGCGTAGCGCGGCCGCCCGATCCCTGGCCGCCGGTGCCGGCATTGCCCGATGGGGTGAAGCCGGGGAGCTGGTTGAGCGAATCTTCGAGCGTGATCTGGCCGCTTTGCTGCACCAGTTCATCCGAGACGGTGACGATCGGGCTGACCGCGACATTGTTCGGGCGGGCGATCAGCGATCCGGTGACGACGATGTCGGCGGTGGCCGGCTCGGCTGCGGCGTCACTCGCCTGCTCGGCCGGTGCGGCCTGATCCTGCGCCCAGAGCGGCGACACGCAGGCGCACAGCGCCATGGCGGCCAGCGATCCGCCGAGGCGAAGCTGCTTATGGAAACCTGATGTCATGCTATCCTCCCTTTTTATTACTAACTAGTTCGTACATAAACTGATGCGGCCCAAAGCTCTATTGGCCCTTTTGGCTATTCCATATGGCCGTGCGAGACGGCCCTATGTTGGTCAGTCCATATCCACCCGGCGCACATCCCCCACGATGAAGACATAAGCGGCGGCCCCGACCAGCGCGAGTATGCCGATGAAGGCGAGCGCGAAGTAGAAGGAGCCGGTCTGCCCCACGATCAGCCCGACCACGATCGGCGTGATGATGCCGGCCAGATTGGCGCAAAGATTGAAGACGCCGCCGGTCAGGCCGATATATTGACGCGGGGCTACGTCGGAAATCAGGGTCCAGCCCAGATTGACCATGCCCTGCCCGAAAAAGGCGATCGACATGATGGCGATGACCAGCGTGTTGCTCTGAACGAAATTGGCCGCGACGATGGTGGAGGCCAGCAGCAGACCCGCGACGATCGGCAGCTTGCGCCCGATATTGGCGGAGCCGGTGCGGCGGATCAGCATGTCGGACACCTGCCCGCCCAGCAGGACGCCGGCCGAGGCGGCGATATAGGGCAGGACGGCGAAGGTGCCGGATTTGAGCCAGTCCATGCCGCGCTCGGTCGCCAGATAGGTCGGGAACCAGGTCAGGAAGAAGACCAGAGTGGAGTTGCCGCAAAACTGGCCGATCGACGCGCCCAATATCTGGCGCTTGCCCATCAGTTTGCGGACATTCGCCCAGGAGAAGGGGATTTTTTCGTCCTTGCCGGCGATGGCCACGCCCCCGCCCGCCTCGATATAGGCGAGTTCGGCGGCGTTGACGCGGCGGCTCTCGCCTGGATCGCGATAACGGGCATACATGAGCAGGCCAAAGGCCATGCCGAGCACGCCGGCGATGACGAAGAGCGCGCGCCAGCCCAAGCTGCCCACCACCCAGAAGAGGACGGGGCTGAAAAAGGCGAGCCCTGCATATTGCCCCACGGCATAGACGGAATTGGCCCGCGCCCGTTCATCCTGCGGGAACCAACTGCTGAGAATGCGGCTGTTGCACGGGTAGCAAGGCGCCTCCGCCATGCCCAGCGCAAGACGGAAGCCGAACAACATCGCCACATTACCGGCCAGGCCGTGGAGCAAAGTGAAGAAGGACCAGAGGATCAGCGATCCGGCATAGGTGATGCGCGTGCCCAGGCGATCGAGCAGCAGCCCGCCGGGGATTTGCGACGCGGCATAGGTCCAGGAGAAGGCCGAGAAGATGAAGCCCATCATTTCCGGCGAGATATGGAGTTCCGCGGTCAGCGAGGGGGCGGCGACGCCCATGACGGCGCGGTCCATATAATTGAGCAGGGTGGCGACGCTGATGAGCGCCAGCACGCCGATGCGCGCGCGGGTGGGACGGAGCGGCCCGGACGGCGCGATGGGCGCGTTCACGCCGCGGTCCGCCGCAAACGGGGCGTGCGCGTCGCAGGGCGACCCATGCCCGAAAGGTCTGGGCGGGGGGCGTTCGGACGATAGATGCTGCACTGGGCCGTCAATGGCCGATCCTCCCATCAGTCGAGATATGTTTCCCGATCTTGCAGATTCGCTTCTATGCCAGATCGTCTATTTCGGCAAGAAAAATGTACGAACTAGTTCATACAAATTTACGGTAGCATGTGGGGTAGCGGCCGGACCCCGATCCGGTCCGCCTGATAGGAGCCGAGCCACAGATCGTCATCCACGATCACCGCCGCCGATACGCCGTTGAAGACCGGGTCGGGCGGACCATAGGCGACCAGAGAAAAGCGGCGGGTTTCCGGGTCGAGCTGCGCCACGGCATAGCCGCGATGGCACAACAAGCCATCGGCGACGCCATTGACGATTTTACGCAGGCCGCCGCAGGCCGGTTCGTCGCGCACCATGCCGGCGAGCAGCAGCCGGTCGCCGTCCCAATGGATATTGTCGGGCATGAATTCGGGCGCCTGCGCGCGCCAGAGCGGCTGGCGCGTATCGTGGCGCGCATAGGCGACCACATCGCGCAGGCCGAAGGCGATGACGTAGAAGCCGCTATCGTCACGCGCCGTTTCCAGCCCGTTATTGCCGGGCAACTGCGTGCCGGGCAGCAGGCGGAAGGCGCTGTCCTGCGGGCCGCGTTCGTAGACGCCGCCGGTGATGCGGCCGAGCACGAAATCGGTGATACTGGCGCCGGGGCGCGTCAGCACCGTGGCGATGACCGTGCCGTCGGCATAGGAGGCGACGGCATTGGCGACATGGCCCGGCGGCATGGCGAGGCAACCCTGCCAGCGCAGGGTCGGCGCAGCCAGCCCGCGCGCGTCGATCGCGAAAAGCTCGATCGCTTCGCGGCCGCCATGATTGACGACCAGCAGCCGCCCCTGCCCCGCTTCAGTCATGCGCAGACTGAGGCCGCGGGCGGTGAACAGCGCCGGATCGGGCGGCGTGGCGCAATCGGGATAGCCGGGGTCGGGCATGACCTGATCGGCAGAGGCGGTGAACCAGAGGCTGGCGCGGCGGGTGCGGCTGTCGATCAGTTTCAGCCCCGATCCGGTCGCAAAGCCGCTGGCGATCACCCAGGGGGTTGCCGGGATATGGGCAAGGTCTTCGGGCTTGTTTGCGCCGCAGACGAAGGCGAACTGCGCGGTTGGGGCGCAGGCGGTGGCGGATGATGGCGCGGGCGATGTCGTCGCGCAGCCCGCCAGCGCCAGCAGCGCCGCGCCGACGAGGATCGAACGCCGTTTCATGTGACGCGATAGACGCGGATGCGCACGGATGGCTTGGGGGCATCGTCGGGCGGCGGGCCGAGCGTGCCGATGAAGATCGCCTGATTGAGCCAGTCGTGCGGGCCGGTGGGCGCTTCGAAACTGGGGACGGTGCGCAGATAACGGCTGGGGGCGCCGGAAACGCGGCTGTTGGTCAGGCCGACATTGCGGACATGGATCGGCGTGCCGTCATCCGTGCGCATCATGTAATCGGCTTCTATGACCATCCAGTTGTCGGCGCGCTGCAATTGCCAGTCCGCGCCGCCCGCCAGCACGGCGCCGCGGATGCGCGGACCGGCGAAAGTGCCGCCGGTGATGGGGATGCGCCTGCGGGTGCCGAGCGGAGTCGGGCCGAACTCCTGCGTGGGTTCCAGCGTGACGATGGCTTCATAGACGAAATCCAGGCCCGGCGCGTCGGTCGCCGCCCATGCCCTCGCCGGCAGAGCGGATGCGGCGATCACCCCGCCTAGGCCGGTGAGCACATGCCGTCGGTCGATCATCGCCATCAGTCCCTGATCCGCGGACGATCGGCCGGCGGCGGGGCGTCGCCGAACAACGGCCAGTCGGCGAAATGCGGCCAGGGGATGACGGCGCGCGTGTCGCCCAGTTCCAGCGCCTTGGGCCTGGCGCGCGTGAAGGCGGGCCAGTTGGGGCCGGGGTCGCCCGTGCGGGCGAAGGTGATCAGGCGATCCATCATCTCGGTGGACAGGCTCTGGTCCACCGCGGTCCAGTCGCGGGTGATGCGGAAGCGGTTGAGGCTGTCCAGCGTGCCCAGCCAATAGGGGATGTCGGCCGAATGATAGGCGCCCACGGTCGCAGGATCATGGTCGGCGAAGGGAACGCCGGGGCGATAGGGTTGGACGCGCGTGAAGACATAGGCGTGGACCGGGGCCTTGCCGGTGGCCGACTGCGCCAGCGCCCATTGCGCCATTTGCGCGTTGAGGGTGGAATCGCGTTCGATGTCGCGGGCCTGCCTTCGCGCTTCGTCCGGCGTGCGCGCGGGATAGCGTTGCAGGATCGTCGCGGCGTTGGCGGGGAAGGCGCGGCGGACGGCGGATTCATAGTCTGCTACGGTGGCGACCGGCCCCAGCGAGCGGAAGCTTTCGTCGCGGGTGAAGCCAAGCAGCAGCGGCACGTCATTCTGACGCCCGGCGGCGAAGGCGCTGGCGGGGGTTTCCGCCACCACATCGCCGTCGATCACGATCGGACGGCGGCGCACCGGCGCGGCGCGGGCGATCAACTGGTCGGCGGGCAGGTCGCGCATCTGTTCGATCGACTGCGCGCCCAGCGCCTGTTGCAGCGCCAGGCCTTCGGCTTCGGCGTCCTTGAGCGGGACGGGCGTGCCGATGCCACCAAATGCGCCGCCACTCATGCCGACGGCGCGCTGGAACAGGCCTTTGGTCGCCGGGCTGGCTTGCAACAACGAGACCGACATCGATCCGGCGGACTGGCCCGCGATCGTCACATTGCCCGGATCGCCGCCGAAACCGGCGATATTGGCCTTGATCCACTGGAGCGCGGCGACCTGATCCTTCAGGCCGTAATTGCCCGACTTGCCGCCATTTTCGGCGCTGAGTTCCGGGTGTGCGAGAAAGCCCAATGGCCCGACGCGATAGGCAATGGCGACATAGACCACGCCCTTGGCGGCGAGCGCATCGCCCGCATAATTGGCCATGGAGGCCGAACCGATGTTGAAACCGCCGCCATAGATCCAGGCGACGACCGGATAGCCGCCAGCGGGCGCGGGACCGGGCGGCGCCCAGATGTTGAGGTAGAGGCAATCCTCGCTGGTCGCTTCCTCCCCGAAATAATGGTTGATGTTGCGGGCGCGCAGCGGCTGGATGCATTCCGGCGCGAAGCGATCGGCGTTCCAGACGCCGCTCCAGCGGGCATGGGGTTGCGGCGCACGCCAGCGCAGGTCGCGCACCGGCGGCGCGGCGAACGGCACGCCAAGCCAGGCGCGCACGCCCGACGCCAACGTCTTGCCCGCGACCAGACCGTCGGTCGTGCGGACGGGATCGCCGGCGGGCCGATCGACGATCTGGGCCGAAGCGGGCGCGGAAAGCAGGAGCCCCAGGGCCAGCAGCAAGCGGCGCATTATTTCCTGCCCTTCAGTTGCGTGTCGAAGAAGCGGAAGGTGAGGTCGAGCGCGCGCAGCGAGGCGGCGCGGGTCGCCGCCGCATCCGCGCCGATCCAGCTATGGCCGACGCCGGGGATGATCTCCAGCGTGACGGGGACATGGGCCGCCTTCAGCGTCGCGGCGAGCTGCTGCGACTGGGCGGCGGGCACGACCTTGTCGTCGGTGCCGTGGATCAGCAGCATCGGCGGGTCTTTGGCGTCGACATGGGCCGCGGGACTGGCGGCCCTGACGCGATCGGCCGGGCAATCGGGCTTCACGCAGTCGAGATAGGCGTTTTCCGCGCCGGCGATCGCCTGCGGCATAGTGGCGAAATCATAGACGCCGTACCAGCCCGCCCCGGCTTGCACGCAGTCGCTCTGGCCGGGGTTGCTCTTGTCCTCGCCGGTCGGCGCGCCGCCGCACTGGAGCGCAGCAAGCGCCGCGAGCTGGCCGCCGGCCGATCCGCCCCAGACGGCCACCTTGCCCCCGTCCAGCCCGAAGCGCGCGGCATTGGCGCGCAGAAAGCGAATGGCGGTGCGGACATCGTCGATCGCGGCGGGGAACGGCGCTTCCTTCGACAGGCGATATTCGAGCGAGGCGACGACATAGCCGCGCGCCGACAGGTCGGCCAGGACTGCGGGGAAATCGCTGAACGCGCCGGACTGGCGCGTATGGCCGTTCGCCCAGCCGCCGCCATGGATGTAGAGGATGAGCGGCAGCGGGCCGGCCTGAGCCGCGGGGCGGTACAAATCCAGAATGATCGGCCGGTAGCCGGGAATGACGGAATAGGCGATGTCCGCGTTGACGGTGACGCCATTGGCCAGGGTCAGGATGCGGTCGGGCATCGGATCGCCCAGCGCCGGTTCGGGCGCGGTAGCGGGAGATGGCGACTGTGCGTGAACCTGCCCGTGCGCCGCCAGCAGCGCCAGACCCAATACCAAGCCCAATGACAGCGCGATACGCCTTTGCATGATCCTCTCCATTCCGATTCTTGTGCTAACTATTTCGTACATCAATATCATCGGCTGGTGCGAAGGCAAGCCTGATGATAATGCACGATGAAGCCAGGCTGTTCTCTTCGAAGGAGCGCCAGGACCGGACATCGCCTGCTGATCAGACAGGACGCCGAACTGCGCAACGGCGCTGCTGCGGCTCAGCATCCGTCTCTTCTCGCGGGCCAATGGACATGCAGGCGCGAGGGATGCTGAGGCATAGGCCAGCGCCACGAACCATGTTCAGCATGATGATGCTAGATGAAGATCAGACGCCGAGGTTCAGGCCCGGCACCAGCTTTCGACGATGTCGATGACATTGGTGCGCCGGCGCGCCAGCACTTTGGGCGCGGTGACGTCGCGTTCGAAACCGTAGGAGACGGTATAGCGGTTCGAGACATTGTAGAAGCAGAGCGCGCTGATCGTCATATGCAATTCCAGCGGGTCGATGCCTTCGCGGAAATGGCCGCTTTCCACGCCACGCGCCAAGATGGCGCGCAGTTGCTCCACCACTTTGCGATTGCGTTCGCGGATGCCGGGAATTTCGCCGATATGCGCGCCACGCAGGATATTCTCGTTCATCACCAGCCGGACGAATTCGGGATGCTGGTGATGATAATCGAAGGTGGCGCCGACCACGTCGCGCAGAGCGGCGTCGGGCGCCAGGTCGCTGCGCGTATTGTCCGCGTCAATCTCTCGCACCGCAGTATAGGCGCGTTCCAGCACGGCGCGATACAAGCCTTCCTTGCTGCCAAAATAATAATAGATCATCCGCTTGGATGCGTCGGTCCGATCGGCGATCTCGTCGATGCGCGCGCCGCTCAGCCCCTTGTCGGCGAACTCCAGCGTGGCGACATCCAATATATTGAGCCGCGTCTCTTCCGCTTCGCCAGCCCGTCCGGTCGCCTTGCCCTGCATATTCATCGGCGATTTGGCCACGCATCCATCCTTTTCTGCCTGCGACAGGCATAGCTTGGCAGCGGCGCGTCCGACAAGAGAGGATGAAGGAACTGGATAGTTATGCGATGGACGCCAGCGCCTCCCGCAATCCCGCGGCCGGTTGTGGGCCGGAGCGTTCCAGGGCGTCGAGCGTCGCGATCGCCATGGCGCGATAGGCGGGGAGCAGGTGCGGGCTTGTCGTGGAGAGCGCAGCCAAATGGTCGGCGATAGTGTCTCCATCGCCCCGCAGCAGCGGTCCCGACAGGGCCGCCATGCCCCGGTCGAGGCTGTTGTCGAGCGCGGCGCGGACGAGTGGGCGCAGCAGTGCGCCCGGTTCGGCGACGCCGGCGGCCGCCAACGCATCGCGCGCGCCGGCGATCAATGTCACCAGATGATTGGCGGCGTGGCAAAGGGCGGCGTGATAGAGCGCGCGCTGCGCCTCCGCCACCTGCTCCATGCCGCCACCGAGCAGGGCGACAAGCGCTTGCGCGGCCGCGATCGCCGCTTGTGTGTCGGCGGTGACGACGAAGCGGGCCCCGACCATGCGGGCGACCTCCTGCAAGGGATCGCCGGTGAAGGTCATGGCCGGATGCACGGCCGCGGTCAGGGCCCCGCGCTGCGCCAATGGGGCGAGGACCGCCGCACCGCTGCGGCCGCTGAGATGGAGGATGAAGGGCGTGGCGCTTGCGGGCAGTTGCTGCGCCAGTGCGGCGACCAGATCGGGGATGGCGTCGTCCGACACGGCGATCAGGATCAGGTCGCAGGTGGAGGCGATCGCCGTCAGGTCATGCGCTGCCTGGGCGTGGCCGATCCTAGCGACCATGGCGTCGCGCCGGGCCGGGTCGCGGCCCCACACCAGCAGCGGATCGGCCGCCTGGGCGTGCAGGGCGAGGGCCATGGCCTGAGCGACGCGGCCCGTGCCGATGATGCCGATCCGGCGATAGGGTGGGTCGTTGCGCATGGCGGATGCCTAGACCATTCCGCCGTCGACCGGAACAGCCGACGGCTGGCAGAATGCGACAGCAAGATCGGGCCGCGCGCGCCAGCCTCACAGCGCATGTCCGCCCGCCGCGCTGATTCGGCGAGCTTGCCGCTGACCGGCAACCGACCAGGGCTGGTCTTGCGAAAAGGTTCGAAACTGGCGCGGTCCGCGTCGAAGGCCATGTCCCAAGGTATATTGTCGCCGCGAACGATCGGCGGGGTGTTGTTCGACCAGAGCAAGGCGCCGAAACGGAAATCCCATGCGCGGCACCCAATGATCGGCCAAATAATCGGTGTCGGCTTGATATTCCGCCTCCCCAGCCTGCCCCGGCATGTCGCAATAATGATAGATGGCCGATGAGATGCGATGGCGGGAAATGCCGCCGCTGCTGTTCATTGTCTGGTTCTTCCAGCCCCTGGCGTCCTTGATGTTGGCGCCGAGCATGAATTTTCGCCCGTAAGCTGGCGGTCGAATGAGGGCCGCGCCAAGTCCGGGTCAACGCCGTCTCCCCGGCTTCATCCGCACCGCATTGTCGGCGCCGCTGATCGCGGACGCGGCGCTGTTCCTCGCCGCGCCCGCCGGCGCCTTTGCCACCGGCCACAATCTGGTGGTGGACGGCGGCACGCTGATGTCCGACGGCAGTTGAGCGGCGCGACCACGCCCGTCGCAATCCCCATGACGGCGCGCCTTTCGCTTCAGGTCGATGCGGCGCGGGTTCCCAGGCCGGGCGTGGGACGTGGCGTCAGGATGATGAGGGCCGCCAGCGCGCCCAGCAGACCGGGCATGGCGCAAGCGAGGCGGACCGCCTGTTCCGCGCCTTGCGACAACAGGGTCGCCTTTGCGTCGAAACGGGCGAGCGACATCAGCCAGATCGCGCCGCCCGCCCCCAATCCCATGGCCAGTTTCAGGACGATGCTGGACAGGCCGTAATAGAGGCCAGACCGATTCGCGCCCTGCACGATGTCGCGATCCGCCGCATCGGCGACCATGGCGCGCAACAGGGCGTAATCGACGCCCCAGATCAGGTTGCGGGCGATCATATAGCCGATCATGGTCGGCAGATTGCCGACAGGCAGCAGGAGCGCGAACGGGGTGACGATCAGCTGCCAGCCATAAGCGAGGATGAGCACCCGCTCGCGCCCATGCCGTCGGCTCATCCTGCTCCATAGTGGCAGCGTGACCAGCGCCAGCGCGGGCTGGATCAGTAACAGCGTCGCGCCCCAACCGTGCAATTGCAGCACATTGTCGCTCAGAAACAGGAAGCAGGTGGCGCTGGCGGCATCGGCCAGGCCGAGCAAAAGATAGAGCGCCAACGGCTTGCGCAGCAGCGGATTGGCGAAGACGGCGCGGACGGACCCTGTGATCGGTTGATGGCCGTGCTGGGGTTGCGGGCAGGGTTGCGGCCGTTCCTTGAAGAAACGGATGACAGGAAAAACCGTCAGCGGCGCGAGCAGCGCAATCATCATGCCGAGCGTTGCTGCGACACCCGCCTTGCCGACGCCCAGCCCCCGCTCCAGTCCGGCGATCACCAGCAGCAGCGCGATGGCGCCAGCAGAGGCGTACCAGATTTTCGCGCTCATCAGCCGCGTGCGCTCGTCGGCGTCCCGTCCGATCTCCAGCCCCCAGCCGCCATGGGGCGTAACCATCAGCGAATAGCCAAGATGCAGCAGGACGCTGGCCAGCATGATGGTCATGAGGGTCGTACCCGCACCGGACAGGAACAGGCCGAGCGCGCCGATGGCGACGAGCGGCACACCCAGCATGATCCAGGGTTTCCGCCGTCCATAGCGCGTATCGACATGGTCGCTCATCCACCCCATGATCGGGTCGGCGATCGCGTCCATGCCGCGCATGGCCACCATCAAAAGCCCGGTCACGCCCAGTGAAAGCCCCACGGTCGCGATCAGATGTTGCGGCAGATAGGCGCGCCAGGCCAGTTCGATGGCCTGGAACAGCACCACCGGCAGCGAGAAAAGGGCGATGCGTCCGGCGCCCATTCGATCGGATTGGTCCATGGCAGCTGCCGTCCTGAAGAGGTGGCATTGCCGCTAGTGCGCGTTGATGACGTTATGGTGACACGACGCGGCGCGCGATCAGCGCCAGCAGCTGTTCCAGTTCCTGATGCACGCGATCGGGGGATTGATATCCCGGCGCGGCGAGTTGCGCCCGAATCTGGCCTGCCAGAAATCCTGAGAAGAGCGCCGCTTCCAGTTCGCTGATCGGGTGATCCGGCCCCAGAAAAGCCTGGAGATAGCGGCCCGACGTGCGGCCGCGCAGATAGCGGAGTTGCGCGGCGAAATGGCGATAGGACGGATCGCGCGCCACGACGATCGTCAGTTCCTCCGGCCCGGCGCTGGCGGCGCTGCGCTGGAGCAGCTGGACAAGATCGCCCAGTGACCAATGATCGTCGACGACTGGCGCGACGGCCGATCCGGTTGCAGGCACATTGCCCAGATAGAGCGAATCGAACGCCGCCCGCATCAGGTCGGCGCTGGTGCGGAATTTATGCGATACGACGCCCAGGGTCAGACCCGCTTCGGCTGCGACGGCGCGATGGGTCATGCTGCCGGCCCCTTTGCGCGACACGATCGCGGCTGCGGCCGCGGCGATCCGGCCGGCGGTTTCGTCCCGTTCCGGCAAGGCGGGGAATTCGCGCTGCGCCTGCGCCCGCGCGAAATCGCGGAACGGCGCATCGGGGATCGCCCGCCCGCACAGCCAGGCCGTCCAGCCGCGGGCGAACTCGTCCAGCCCGGCGCGGTCCACCATCCGGCGCCAGTTGATCATATGGAGAAAGCTTTCGCTGTCGAACAGCCGCGCCGTCAGGGCGCCGCTGTCCTCCAGTCCGAAATGCGCGCCGATTTCGCGCCACATATCGACCCACATATGGGTCCAGCGCATGGCGCCCTCCTGAAAACCGGGATCGCGCACCGCCAGTTGCTGTCCTTCACGCCAGGCAAAGGCCAGCCGTCGCTGCGCGCAGGCCCAATCGTCGACCAGCGCCGCAAAAACAGGGGCGAAGGCCATCGCGTCCAGCCGCGCGCCCTGCAAACCGTGCAAATGGCGATCGCGCCAGGCGGCGGCGGACAGGCGGGCATGATCCTGCGCGATGACGAACAACTGTTCCAGAGAGCCGAAGTGGTAGTAGAGCGACGACACCGGCACATCCGCCGCGCGGGCGATGGTGCGCACCGAAAGGCCGGTCCCTCCCACATCCTCCCACAGTCCCAGAACTGCGTCTATAATTCGATCTTTCGAGGAATATTGCGCCTCCATGGAGGGCGCCAACCGGTCGTGCATCAGGATCTCCCTGGCGCAGCATAGCAAGACCCCGACCAGGAGAGGAGGTAAAAAATACCCGATACAGATGTAACATGAAAGACATACAGCCGTTCTAATTGGCCGCCGACTTATGAGGGGACAGCATATGAAAAAGTCGGTTGGAAAACTATTTTACGCCTCGGCATTGGCCGGAAGCGCGCTGTCCGCAGCGCTGGTTCCCGGCATGGCCTTGGCCGATACATCCGCTATAGCGGCGGCCCCGGCGGCCGACGCCATGGGGGACGCAGGATTGGCCGCGATCGTGGTCACGGCGGAAAAGCGGCAGACCGATCTGCAGGACACGCCGATCGCCATTGCGGTGATGAACGCCGACGATCTGCGCAACCGCCACATCCTGTCGCTGGAGGATCTGGGCGACGGGTCGATCCCCTCGCTCCGCATCGCTCCCTTCTTTTCGCGCAAGTCGGCGTTGACGCTGGGCATACGCGGCGTCGGCGCGCTGGGCGACGCCAATCAACCGGCGCGCGACCAGGGCGTGGGCGTCTATGTCGACGGCGTCTATATGGGCCGCGCCCAGGGCCTTGGCGCCGCGCTGTTCGACGTCGAGCAGATCGAAGTGCTGAAGGGACCGCAAGGCACGTTGTTCGGCCGCAATACCGAAGGCGGCGCCGTCAGCATCGTCACTCGCAAGCCGAGCGGCGCGTCCCATATGAACGCCACCGCCGGCGTCAGCAATTATGGCGGCTATGAAGGCGTCGTCCATCTCGATCTGCCCAGTTTCCACAATATCAGCGTCAAACTGGACGGACTGGTGCAGCGCCGCGGCGGGACGGTGGACAATCCCATGTCGGGCGAGGCCGATTTCAACAGCTATGACCGGCGCGGCCTGCATGTCGCGGTCAAATGGGAGCCGACGTCCACCTTCACGGCGCTCTACAGTTTCGACACAAGCTATGACGCGACCACGCCCTATTATCTGCAATTGCTGTCCAAAGGATCGCTGGCGCTGGCGCCGATCCTAAAATTGCAGCCCGATCGCGCCAAGACCGCCAATGTCGGCGTGCCGTTGCAGGAAAGCGTCGGCAAGACCTGGGGCCATCAGCTCAACCTGGACTGGGAGGTCGCCGACAATCTGACGCTGCGATCGATCAGTTCCTATCGCGACCTGACGCAGAGCCAATATGACAATGGCGCCACCGTGCTGTCGGTCTTCTCGCCCAACGCCAATTTCAGCCGCTACAGCCTGGCCAATTTCGATCAATATCAATATAGCCAAGAGTTCCAGGCGATCGGCGAATTGGCCGACATCACTTATGTCGCTGGCCTATTCTATTATCATGAACATGTCAGCGACGACGCCTGGTCGCCCAATACGCTGAAGTTCAATGCCGACGGCACAGCCTACACCGTGCTGCCGTCGCCGACCGCCTCGACCATCTTCCCCGATCGCGCCAGCACCGCGACCACCGACAATCTGTCCGCTTTCGGACAGTTCACCTGGTCCCCGGCCGCGCTGGACAATCGTTTCCACCTGACGATGGGCGGACGGTACAGTCATGACAAGAAGAAGGGCGAGTTGACCAAGGTCAATGGCGCGACGCCGACCGTCAACGGCGTCACCGGCGACGTGCCGATGGCATTCAAGTCCGATCGTTTCGATCCGCTGGTCACGCTTGCCTATGATGTGAGCCGCCATATCAATGTCTATGGCAAGTGGAGCACCGGCTACAAGGCGGGCGGCGCCAATTCGCGCTCGCTCACCTATCGCAGCTTCGGGCCGGAATCGGTGTCCAGTTTCGAAATCGGGTCGAAGATGGACCTGCTGGACAATATGGTCCGCCTCAACCTTGCGGCCTATACGACCAAGTATAAGAATGTGCAGATCGATTTCAACGCGGTGACGCCGGGTGTCAACCGCACCACATTGGAAACGGTCAATGTCGACGGGTCGGGCCGGATCAAGGGGTTCGAAGCGGACTTGACGGTGGCGCCAGCGACCGGCCTGACGCTGACCGCCAGCTACGCCCTGACCGACATCCGCCTGCCCCAGGCGCATAACCCCTTCATTGCCGGCAATCCGCTGGTCACCGTCTATCCGGTCTATGTGCCCAAACACTCGTCCAGCGGCGCGATCGATTACAGCCTGCCGGTCGCCGGGGACGCGAAGATCCTCGCGCATCTCGACGCCAATTTCGCCAGCCGCCAATATAGCAGCGCCAGCGATCCCACGCTCAACGACCGCACCTTCCTGGTCAATGGCCGACTGTCGCTGGCCGACATCGATCTGGGCCGGGACAATGCGAAGCTGCGCGTGTCGCTATGGGCGCGCAACCTGCTCGACAACCAGTTCGTGTTCCTGCGCAACTACAGCGCCGCGCTGGGCACATACGCCATCTATAACGAGCCGCGCACATTCGGCGGCGAAGTGAACGTCCAGTTCTGAACGAGAGGATAGAGCTATGAAGAAAATCATTCTGGCCCTGGCCGGCCCGTCCCTGATCGTCCTGTCTTTCGCCGCCATGCCTGCATCAGCCCGCGTCGCCGATGCGACGGCGGAGCGGCTGGCCGGCGACAAGATGCAATTGCGCTGGTCGGGCGCCGCCAAAGTCGACGTCTATGCCGCCGATCGGGCGGATGCGGACATCGCGTCGGCGCGACTGCTGTCGGCCGCCGATGTCGACGGCGGCGAGATCGTTCCGGTCGATGCAGTCAAGCGGCCCTATTTCCTGCTGCGCGACCGGGCCGACAACAAGGTCACGATCCTGTCCGAACGATTGGTGCCCTTGGCGCAGGGGTCCAACTTCCGCGATCTGGGCGGGTATCGGACCAAGGATGGCAAGCAGGTCAAATGGGGCCTGCTCTATCGGTCGGGCGGATCGGCCATGCTGACCGCCGACGACAAGGCGCGGGTCCAGGCGCTGGGCCTGCGCAACATGGTCGATCTGCGATCGGACGAGGAACGGCAGTTCGCACCGTCGCAGATCGACGGCGTCCCCTATTCCACGATAGGCTATTCAATGGCGGCGATGATCAAGGGCGACCTGCGCAATGGCGGTGCGCTCTATCGGAACTTCCCTGAACAGCTCGCGCCGCAACTGCGCATCCTGTTCGACATATTGAAGCGCAACGAAGGGCCGGTGGAATATAATTGCTCCGCCGGGCAGGACCGCACCGGCTTTGCGAGCGCGATGATCCTGTCCGCCCTTGGCGTGCCCCGCGACGTCATCCTGGCGGATTATCATCTGTCGACCAGCTATCGGCAGCCGCAATATGAGGTGCCCCCGATCAATGCGGCGCTCTACCCGGACAATCCGGTCGCCCAGATGTTCGCCCGCTATCAGAGCAATCCCGCCTATGCCAAGGCGCAACCGCTCAAGGATGCCGACGGCAAGGCGTTCCTGGCCAGCGCGTTCGAGGAAATCGACGCCCGCTGGGGTTCGGTCGACAATTATCTGAAGCAGGAGATCGGCGTCACCGCCGTCGATATCGCGGCATTGAAGCGCGCCTATCTCCAGTAACCGGGCGCATCGCACCGATGGGCGGGCAGGATATGGACCGTTCGTCCATCGGGGCGCTTCCGGTGTTTACGGGCCGGGGCGGTCGGCGCTAGAGCGCGTCGATGACCATCATTGCAACGATCATGAACAGCGCCACCGGCCAGGCCATCCAGAAGATGAGCTTTGGCCGGATGCCCAAGCCGTGGGCGACATTCCACCTGGAAACCGGTGAGCGGGTCACCGCCGACCGCATTCATGTCGGCAAGCCCGCGCCCGGCAAATTCGTCGCACCGGTCGAGATATGGGTCACGCCCAAGGGCTGAAACGTCCCATTGACGGCCCGCGCCCCTGGCTTGACCCGGCGCGATCAACGCTGCGCGAAGCGCACCGCGGGCTTGTGGCTGATGGTCAGCCCCGCCTGCGCCCATTCGCTCTTGCTGCGGCACTGGGTCACGGGGATCAGCGATCCGGTCACCACCTGCTTGAAACAATAACGGTCGGTCTTGACGTCATAGCGCACCTTGGCGGCGCCGAAATTGCCCTGGGCCTGAGCGAAGGCGGGCGTGCTGGCGGCCGAAACGGCGACGGTGGCGACGGCAATGGCGGCGATGAAAGCAATGGTCTTCATGATGATGTCCTTCCCTGAGTATGTGGCCCTGAGTATGTGGCCCTGAGTATCTGGCCATGAGCGTCTGGCCCTGAGCGTCTGGCCGAAACCTGCTCGCAGGCTCTGTCCGCCATATTGCAGAGAGCGTGCCAGTTTGCGGAAAGTGCTGAAATCCAACCCTATCCCGGCCGCGCGCGGGATTGTCGCCGATAAATAATCCCGCTTATTGGGATTTTTCATCAACCATTCGGGAATATTGCATGGATTGCGGCATTTTGGCCGTCAGGCGACCGCCCGGCCCTCATCCTGCACATCTTCGGGACCGCAAAATTGCACCTGCGCCTTTCCCTTGGCCTTGGACCGATAGAGGGCCGCGTCCGCACATCCCATCAGCCTTTCCATGTCGAGGCCATGTTCGGGCGTCAGGGCGATGCCGATGCTGACCGAAATGCGCATGGCGACGCCGTCAATGACATAGGGTTCGCTCAATTGCCGGATCACCCTGCGCGCGAGCAGTTCGGCCTGATCGGCATGGTGCACATGGGATTGGATCAGGAGGAATTCATCGCCGCCCAGCCGCGCCGCGACATCCTGCGTTCGAATCGCCGACGCCAACCGATCCGCGACCTCCACCAGCATCCTGTCGCCGACGGGGTGGCCATATTGATCGTTGATCGCCTTGAATCCGTCCAGGTCCAGATAATGAATCGCCAGCTGGCTGGTCGCATGGGCGGATTTGAGCTTGGCCTGAAAGGATTCGCGCAGGAGCAGTCGATTGGGCAGGCCGGTCAACGGATCGAAGCGGGCGAGCTTGCCCAGATCATGTTTGGCGGTGAGATGTTCGACGGATGCGCCATAGAGATGCCGCGCCGACGCCAGGCTCATCAACCCCACCGTGATGAGGAGCAGGGCTTCGAGCGTGAAAAATTCGGTGTGCAGCCTCTCGCCATCATCGCTTGCGGCATGAACGAACATCGCGAACGCGACGGGCAGCACCGCCAACGACACGCTGATCGCGCATAATGTCGGCCGACCGGCGTTGCGCGACACGATGCCTGCGCCAAAGGTGAAGACCAGGCTGACCGTCGCCAGATGGACGAGTGGTTCGTGCGCCATCAGGACGCACAGGTTCAGCGCGGCGATCAGCAGCGCGAAGGCATAAGTGAGGATGGCGTAGCGCCCTTCCCAACGCCCCAGGCGCGCAACGTCCTGATCCGCGCCGCCGGCGCGATGATAGGCGCGGATCAACAGGACGCGCCCGATCGTCACCGCAATCGCAATGCGGGTCAGGGCGGCGATCCAGCCATCGTGCCACTTGATGTAGATGAGCGATCCGACCAGCGCATAGAGGATGCCAAATCCCGCGATCGGCGCAGTCATGGTGAAGAGGGTGGAGACGAGGTCGCGATAGACCGCATCGGGCAAGGCAGGCGCGGCGGCGCGGTTGAACCAGGTCCGCACCGGTCGTCCGCCGTCAATCTCCTGCCTTCTCTCCATGGCGCCTTTCTTCGACAGGAAAGTTAACAGTTCCCTATCGATGCGACGAGACGAGGCGGACGCCGGCCATGGAGACAGCATTCCCCCGCTCTGCGCAGCGATAGCCCTAGCCGATGGCGATCTGCTTTGGTGGCATTTTGCGCGCAGTCGTGACGCCCCAGGCCGATCGTGCCGATCCACGATATTGCCCCAAGCCGGTCAAGCGGCACCGCGCAGCGCCCTCCCCCTGGCTGCTAAGCGGTTTCGGATCGATCAAGCCGTGCTTAAAAGCAGTCTGCGCCCAGCGCCATGATCGACGCTTCGCCAGCCGCGATGCTGACCGCCAGGCTCTGCGCCTGCGGCAGCATCCGCTGGGCGAAGAAGTCGGCGACGATACGCTTGCCGGCGTGCAACACATCGTCGCCCTGCGCCGCCACGGCCATGCGCGTCCACATCCATCCCATCGAAACCAGCGCGAAAAGGCGCAGATAATCGACCGCCGCAGCGCCCGCAGCATCCCCATGCGCGCCTTGCAGCGATGCCGTGGTGGTGCGCAACAAAGCCAACGCCGCGCGCGTCTTGATCGCGATATCAATAGCGCCGGCCGCGTCCACATCCGCCGCGATAAGGTCGAAATAGCCGTCAACCACGGCGCCGCCCGCCATCGCCAGCTTGCGCCCGACCAAATCCATCGCCTGCACGCCATTGGTGCCTTCATAGATTTGCGCGATGCGCGCATCGCGCACATATTGCTCCATGCCCCATTCGCGGATGTAGCCATGGCCGCCGAACACCTGCTGCGCCTGCACCGCGCTGTCGAAACCGAAATCCGTGAAGGCGGCCTTCACGACCGGCGTCAACAGCGCGACCAGCGCGTCGGCCTTCGCCCGCTCGGCGGCGTCGGGATGATGATGCGCCCGATCGAGTTGGAGCGCGGTCCAGCCGCCCAATGCCCGCCCGGCCTCGACAAAGGCGCGGATGTTGAGCAGCATCCGCCGCACATCGGCATGGTCGATGATCGCCACCGGCCCACGCGCACCATCGGCGCTGCGTCCCTGGAGCCGCTCCTTGGCGTAACCCGCGGCCTGCTGATAGGCCGCGCCGGCGACGCCGAGTCCCTGGATGCCGACCATCAGCCGCTCCGCGTTCATCATCGTGAACATGGCGGCCAGCCCCCTGTTCGGCGCGCCGACCAGCCAGCCGGTCGCTTCGTCATAATTCATCACGCAGGTCGGCTGGGCATGGATGCCCATCTTCTTTTCCAGCGCGCCGACCGACATGCCGTTGCGCATCGTGAATTCGCCGTCCGCGTCGGGCAGATATTTGGGCACCAGAAACAGGCTGATTCCCTTCACCCCGGCCGGTGCATCGGGCAGGCGCGCCAGCACGAGATGGACGATGTTGCCGCCAAAATCATGGTCGCCCGACGAAATGAAGATTTTCTGTCCGGTCACGGCAAAGCTGCCATCGCCCTGCGGAACGGCCCTGGTCTTGAGCAGGGCGAGGTCGGTGCCTGCGCCGCTTTCGGTCAGCGCCATGGCGCCGGTCCATTCGCCGTTCACCATTCGCGGCAGATAGACCGATTTCAGCGCATCGTCAGCATGGGCCGCAATCGCTTCGCAGGCCCCGCGGGTCAGGCCGGGAAACAGGCCGAAGGACAGGTTCGTCGCCGACAGCATCTCGTCCAGCCAGAGCTGGAGGATGAACGGCAGGCCCTGCCCGCCATGGGCCGGATCGGCCGACATGGATGCCCATCCCGCCGCCACGAAATCGCGCCATGCGTCAGCGAAGCCGGCGGGAGTGATAACGCTTCCATCGACCAGGCGGCTACCTTCTTCATCGCCATGGCGGTTGAGCGGGTGTAGCCGATCGGCGCACATCCGCCCCGCTTCCTCCAGCACCGCGACCGCCAGGTCGGCGTCGACCGCCTGACCCGTCTCCGCCATCGCCGCGTCAAAGCGCAGCACCTGCGTCAGCAGGAAGCGGTAATCGTCGATCGGCGGAACATAACTGAACATCGGGCCTCTCCTCAAAGCGCAGCGCCGCAACTACACCAAACATGTGTTACAGTCAATTCCAATGGGCCGGACAGGATGGCGGGTTTACAGCGAACACCCTATTCGTGCCGGAAGATCGACACGATCTGGGCGGCGATCTCGTCGGGCGCCAGACGTCCTGCGCAATACCAATTCGACGCTGAATTAAGCTGTGACAACAATAGATTGCGGTAGACGGACCGGTCGATATGCGACGGCAGCGGCAGGCCCGCGACCAGCGATCGGAAAACCTCTTCGAACCGATCACGCCGCGCAATCAGCTGTTGGCGCACCGCATCGGGCACTTCGCGAAAATCGTTCATCATCGGCATCGTCAGCGAATCCGGCGCCAGCTGGATTTCCAGCAAGGCCGCGCAGGCCGCCGCCAGCCTGGCCCATGGATCGTCCTGCGCGCGGACAGCCTGGGCGATGCTGCTCTCGGCGGCGTCCAGCGCGGCATTGTGCAGTTCGACGAACAGCGCGTCCTTCGATTTGATATGGTGATAAAGCGACCCGCCCAACACGCCGGCCTGCTCGCCGATGTCGCGCATGGATGTCCCGCGATATCCCTTTTTCGCGAACAGTTGCGCCGCGATCTCCAATATCTGGCGACGGCGCCCCGATCCCTCGTCGTTCGAACCGCTCGCTGGATCATGCTTCTTCATCAGGACGCGCTAGCATAACTTTTCGTGGCGTCGAAGCCCCGTCCCGCACATCGTTCGATATACCAAATCCCATGTAAAATAGCGATTTGTATCCCTTGGCAGACATTTTGTGGATGCACGGCGATGTCGGGGGTAAAAGACGATGACGCCGGGCGATACGGTGATAAAACAGGGAGAGAGATGATGTCGAAACTGCGAAAGCATATGTCTATTTCGGCGTCTGCGATGGCGCTGGCCATGGCGCAAGACACTGTCGCCGGCCGACATCGGCTATGACGAAATCATCGTGACCGCGCGCAGTCGTTGCAGGATGTCAGCGTCGCGGTATCGGCGGTGAGCGCCGTCCGTCACCTTCGGCAACGACTTCGACCAGGCGAAGGTCTTTATCCGCGCCGTGGGCGCAAATACGTCCACCACCGGCAGCAGCACCGGCGTCGCGCGCCTTGCGCCGCTTGGTCCGGCCGGTATCGCGACCAAACCCCGCGACCTGGGCAGCGATGAACCGCCGTCGGTCAATAGCAAGAGCCAGTCATACACGGCGACCTTCAACTGGGAATTGAGCGACGCCTTTTCCATCACCAACGTCGCCGACTACCGCGATTTCAAGACTATGGCTTCCCACTCGGCTACCGCTACTGATCAGCGTGGACCGAACGAAGGCGGGAATGGGATTTCGATCCTGCCCCCTTTCTCGGTGTCCGGAAATCCGCCGTCCTGGCGCGCGGACGGGCCGGTCCATGAGAATGCCGGGAAGCTCTCTGGCAGGAGCGCAGAGCGCCAATCGAGCCGACGCGCATTTTCGCCCGACAGCGCATGATGCATCGGCCGAAGCGCTAAACTTCACCTTCTATGCCCTCAAGTCTTTCACTATAGCGCTATGGCGATCGATCGACCATTAGCGCATCGGCTGGATCACATCCGCGCTAAAAAAAGAGGGGGAGGAAGCCAGAGTGAGAATAGGTGCACCCAAAGAAGTGGCGCAAGGCGAGGCGCGCGTCGCGCTGACGCCCGACAGCGCTCTGCAATTGCAGAAACTGGGCCATATATGCCTTGTCGAAAGCGGCGCGGGCCAAGCAGCCGGCTTCGACGACGACAGTTATCGCGCTGCCGACGTGCAGGTGGTTGCAACCGCTGGCGAATTGTGGGCGGCATCTGACGTCATCGTCAAGGTGCGTCCGCCCGAAACAGAAGAGGCCGCGCGCCTTCAACCGGGCAAGTCCCTCATTTCCTTCTTTTATCCTGGACAGCGCAGCGACGAGCTGGCCGCGATCAGCGCGACTGGCGCCAATGTGCTGGCCATGGACATGGTGCCCCGCATCTCGCGCGCGCAGAAGATGGATGCGCTGTCCTCGATGGCGAACATTGCGGGCTATCGCGCCGTGATCGAAGCGGGCGCCAATTTCGGACGCTTCTTCACGGGCCAAGTGACCGCAGCGGGCAAGGTGCCGCCGGCCAGGGTGCTGGTGATCGGCGCGGGCGTCGCCGGCCTGGCCGCGATCGGCGCGGCGACGTCGCTTGGGGCGATCACGCTGGCCTTCGATGTCCGGCCGGAAGTCGCCGAACAGATTGAATCGATGGGCGCGCAGTTCGTCTATCTCGACTTTTCGGAGGAACAGCAGGATGGCGCGGCGACCGGTGGCTATGCCGCCCCGTCCAGCCCGGAATTTCGCGAAGCGCAGCTCAAGAAATTTCGCGAACTGGCCCCGAACGTCGATATCGTCATTTCCACCGCGCTCATTCCGGGGCGCGATGCCCCGGTCCTTTGGACCAAGGACATGGTCGAGGCCATGCGCCCTGGATCGGTCATTGTCGATCTGGCGGCGGAACGCGGCGGCAATTGCGAGCTGACGGTCACGGACGAGAAGATCGTTTCGCCAAATGGCGTTACGATCATCGGCTATACCGATTTCCCCAGCCGGATGGCGGCGCAGTCCAGTTCGCTCTACGCCAGCAATATCCGCCACATGCTGTTCGACCTGACGCCGGGCAAGGATGGCGTGATCGTCCATAATATGGAGGATGACGTAATCCGGGGCGCGACCATCGCCTTTGAAGGCGAGGTCAGCTTCCCGCCGCCACCGCCCAAGATCAAGGCGATCGCGGCCCAGAAGCCCAAACCCAAGGCGGAGGAACTGACGCCCGAACAGAAACGGGCGAAGGACGTCGCCGCCTTCAAGGCGCAGACTCGGTCGCAGGTCACGACTTTGATCGTCGCCGCGATCGTGCTGATCGCGGTCGGCGCCGTGGCGCCCGCCAGCTTCATGGCCCATTTCACGGTCTTCGTGCTGGCCTGCTTCGTCGGCTTTCAGGTGATCTGGAATGTCAGCCATGCGCTGCATACGCCACTGATGGCGGTGACGAACGCGATTTCGGGCATCGTCGTGGTGGGGGCCATGCTCCAGGTCGGGTCATCCAGCACCATCATTCTGGTTCTGGCGACGATTTCGATCCTGATCGCGTCGATCAATATCGTTGGCGGCTTCCTGGTCACGCGCCGGATGCTGGCCATGTTCCAGCGGTCCTAAGGGGGTAGATTTCATGTTCGATACCGGTGTGGTGTCCGCAGCCTATCTCTCGGCCGCGGTCCTTTTCATTCTGTCGCTGGGCGGCCTTTCCAATCAGGAAAGCGCCAAGCGCGCCGTATGGTACGGCATTGCCGGCATGGCCCTGGCCGTGTTGGCGACCCTCTTTGGCCCTGGAGCCGCCAATCTGCCGATCGTGGCCGGCACCTTCGCCGTCGCAGCAGTCATCGGCTGGATCGTGGCGATGCGAGTCCAGATGACCGAAATGCCTCAGCTTGTCGCTGCGCTGCACAGCTTCGTGGGGCTTGCGGCGGTCTTCATCGGCTTTAACGCGCATTTCGAACTGGAAACGGTGAATGCGCTCGATCCGGCCGCGCGTGAAGCGCTCACCGGCTTTGCCGGCCTGCTCGCGCACAAGACGCCGGTGGAGATCAACATCCTCAAGGTCGAGGCGTTTCTCGGCATCTTCATCGGTGCGGTCACCTTCACCGGATCGATCGTCGCGTTCGGCAAGCTCGCGGGCAAGCTGGACGGCAAGGCGAAGAAGCTGCCCGGCGGCCATGTCCTCAACGCTTCCGCCCTGCTGGCGTCGTTGGTTCTGATGGTGATGTATGTCGGCGATATCGGCGTGGAAGGCCGCGAACTGACCGTGCTGCTCGCCATGGCGGCGCTGGCGCTGTTCATCGGCTTCCACCTCGTCATGGGCATCGGCGGGGCGGACATGCCGGTCGTCGTCTCGATGCTCAACAGCTATTCCGGCTGGGCTGCGGCCGCAATCGGCTTCACCCTGGGCAACGACCTGCTGATCGTCACCGGCGCGCTGGTCGGGTCTTCGGGCGCGATCCTGAGCTATATCATGTGCAAGGCGATGAACCGGTCCTTCGTATCGGTGATCCTGGGGGGCTTCGGCGGCACGACCGGCCCGGCCGCGGAAATCGAGGGCGAGCAGATCGCGATCGACGCCGATGGCGTGGCCTCCGCGCTCAACGATGCGGACAGCATCATCATCGTGCCGGGCTATGGCATGGCGGTGGCGCAGGCGCAGCAGAGCGTGAGCGAACTCACCCGCAAGCTGCGGGCCGCGGGCAAGAATGTCCGTTTCGCCATCCATCCCGTTGCGGGCCGCTTGCCGGGCCACATGAACGTGCTGCTGGCCGAAGCCAAGGTGCCCTATGACATCGTGCTGGAAATGGACGAGATCAACGACGACTTCCCTTCGACCGACGTCGTGATCGTCATCGGATCGAACGACATCGTCAATCCGGCGGCGCAGGATGATCCCAACTCGCCGATCGCGGGTATGCCGGTGCTGGAAGTGTGGAAGGCCAAGCAGGTTTTCGTGTCGAAGCGTGGTCAGGGCACCGGCTATTCCGGCATCGAAAACCCGCTTTTCTACAAGGACAATACAAGGATGTTCTACGGCGACGCCAAGGTCGCGGTGGACAGCCTGCTCGGCAAACTGGCCTGAACGCGCCTGTCAGGGAATATGTCGATGGTTTCGGCATATTCCCTGGACGCCTTCATCAGGATCGCGCCATCCGCGGGGTCACCCCCTACGCACCATGGTCCAGGTTATGCGCTCTGGCGCCAGATGATCCGCCAAAGTCGCAAGCGCCGCCGCCGAATCATGGCGCGCGCCGCTTAGAAAAATGTCGATGGCGGCATAGCCATGTTTGGGCCAGCTGTGGATCGACATATGCGATTCGGCGATCAGCGCGGGCTGCAAGCCGGTCTGGCTGAACAGGCGGGTCAGGACACGCCGCCAGCGCACCGACATAGTCGAAGGTCCGGGCATTATGTCATATCCGGTTACCGCACGCTGGCTTTTTCCACGGCTCAATCGTCAATAATTCGATTATAAGGCCCGAATATTCAACATGGCCGCGATCTGTTCTTCGGCCGCGGTTGCTTCAGCGACGAGCAGGCGCAAGGCCTTTGCCGTGTCGTCCAGAAGACCGGCGCCAATAGGTCGCTCGCCATTTATGAAGCGGCGAATGGCCCTCTCGTCTATCCCAAGGCGCCGCGAAAAAGCGGTGACGCCACCAAATAGTTGAACGCAATAAGCGAAATGCTCACGTTGTTCATCCTCGGAAATTGACGCAGCCATTATTTCCCTCTTTGGTTCATGGTCTGCCGCCATAATCTATCTTGGCGATGAAACGCAATCGACCCGGCCACACCCTCTTAAATTCAACGGTCGTTCAGTGGCCCCGTCCGCCCTCCACCGCCCGAATCCTGCGGGGGAGGCACCGAAGTTTATGTTGATTGAGAGGGGAGCCGACAGTCGGCTTCGTCCCCACTATGACAAAATTCGCCCCGCAGATATGCCCCTGAGGTCTTCGGGCACATCAATGTCGAAACCAAGGCCCTCAGTCTCAACGATCGCCGCCTGCAATCGCTGGCTCCGATGACGGGCAAGACTGTTCGGACCAAAGGCGAACGCAAACGGATCGACATCGGCCAAAGCTACAGCATTGGTCCCCTGGCCATGGCGATCCGGCGCGAAAGCCGCGCCGGCATCTTCCGCGGCCGCCAAAAGACGCGCGATGTCGCCAGCGACCAATTTGGGCAGGTCGGCATGAACCACGACGAAACGAGATGTCCCGAACCGAAGGCGCGCCGCAGTCAGTTCGCGGTTCAATCCCCTTCCTTCATCCCGCACCCAGGCGCATGGCCAGTCAAGGGGAGCGGCCGGCGCCAGAAGGCGCACCATCCCCACCGCTTCGACTTCCGCCACGCAATCAACCACGCGCCGGGCCATATCCGCCGCCAACATCATCCTCTGTCGCGCATCTAGCACACCGCCCAACCGCGACTTGGTGTCGGGCCCTTGCTTCCAGGGGATGATCACATTCCATTGCATCAGGCGCGCAGCCGGGTCGCCAGGTCCAACGCCGCCTGCGCCACCCGCATTTTATCGGCAAGCGTCGTCATCAATGTGGCGCACCGCGCAATGGCGATGTCCGTCCCATCGCACGGATCGCCGCTGTCGATCAGCATGGCGTCGATCAATCCGGCATAATGCTGCGCAATGCTGTCATTATCGACAGGCATGTGCAGTTCGCCCATCAGTTTCGCCGTCGGCCCCTTCACCGCTTTACCATTGATCAGCGGGGAGACGGCGACGACCGGCGCAGACGTCCGCGCCAACGCCGAACGCACGCCCGGCACCGCCAGCAAGGGGTCAACGCTCAAAAAAGGATTGGAGGGCGCGATGAGCACCGCGTCGGCGGACAGGATCGCGTCCACGACGCCGGGAGCGGGCCTCGCCTTTTCAGCGCCCTCGAACAGGATGGCGCGGACGACCGGCGCGCACCGCTGTTCGACAAAGTAGCGCTGAAATTCCATCAGGCCGTCATCGGTGGCCAGCATCGTCGCAACGGGATCGTCGCTCATCGGCATGATGCGGCTCGCAATATTCCATCGGGCGGCGAAGCTGGCCGTGACCTGGGACAGGGATTCGCCCTGCGCCATCCTATGCGTGCGCAACACATGCAACGCCATGTCGCCGTCGCCCAGCGCGAACCAGTCCGGCCCGTCCAATTCCCGAACGGCCGCCATGAAAGCCCAGCTTTCCCCTTCCCGCCCCCAACCCTGCGCCGCATTGGCCTTGCCCGCCAGCGTGTAGAGCAAAGTATCAACGTCGGGCGACACATGGAGGCCCAGATGACGAAAATCATCGCCTGTATTGACGATCGCGGTCAAGGCGCCGTCGGGCAGGATATGGGACAGGCCCAGGGCCAGCTTGGCTCCGCCTACCCCGCCCGTCAGAACCACGATCTGTGTCATGCAAACAGATCCTCGTGCACCGGGCGGACCAGATCGGCGGCAGGTCGGGCCATGCCCCGCAGCGGATAGCCCCGGATCACCGCAGCGGGAATACCCTCCGCCCCCTCGCCCGTCGCCAGGCAAGCGGCGGTCGCGATAATATCGCCCAGCGCGATCTGGGTGACTTCCAGCGTGCGACCGTCGCGATCCATTTCACCCCGGCGGTCGTCGAGCGCGGGCAGTCCCGCCGCGCCGATGGCGACCGCGACCACACCCATGCGCCATGGTCGGCCAAAACTGTCCGATATGACCACCGGCATGTCCAGTTGCCGGTGCAACAGGGCCGCCGTTCCATCCGGGTCGACCGGCAGGAGCAGCGCGCGATCGCCGTTCCCTGCGCCGATATTGGACCGGTCGATGCCTGCGTTCGCCATGACATGGCCCAACCGGTGGCGGGCGATCAGAACATGTGGCACGGCCCGCAAGATAGCCGTGGATTCGTCCAGCACCAGCTGGACCAGTCGCGCATCCTTGCGGGTGATCGCCGCCAGTCGCTGCGCCTCTTGCCCCGGCACGACGTCATCCAGAACGACGAAACGCCCCTGCGCCTTCGAAACGATCTTCTGCGTGACGACCAGCACATCGTCATGATGGCACTCCATGCCGCACCGCTGCATCGCGGCCAACAGCAAAGCCGCCAGATCATCGCCCGGACGAACCTCTCCAATCCCCGTCAAGGGGGTGATTTCTATCATGCGCGGCTATCCTTCGGCGTCACGCCTTCTCGTGCGACGCCACGGCCTCTTCGTCAACCTCGACGATGACGGGACTCACCCCCATTGCAGGTGCAGGTCGGGGACGTGCAGGATGTTGCCGACGAAATAGGGCACTTTGAACCCGTCCTTGACCCGGAATTGCGGCAACATGCCGACAAATTCCTCTACCGCGATCTGCAATTCCAGTCGCGCCAGATGCATCCCCAGGCATTTGTGAATGCCGCTGCCCAATGACATATGCGGCGCCTTGCGGTCGAACCGGATCGCCTGCGGATCTTCATAATAGGCCGGGTCGCGGCCGATGACCGGCGAACAGAAGGCGACATAATCGCCCGGCATGATCGTCTGCCCGTGAATTTCGATCACCTTGGTGGCGATGCGGAACGCCGTGACCGGCGCGAAGGCGCGCAGAAACTCCTCCACAGCCAGCACGATCAGCGACGGGTTGGCGCGCAATTCATCCTGCTTGTCGGGGTTTGCGGCCAGATAGTTGAAGATATTGCCCAGCAGCGACGTGACCGTGTCCAGCCCGCCGATATAGAGGTTGAAGCAATGGCCCAGCACCTCGTCGTCGTTCCACAGGCGGCCGTCCACCTCGAACGTCAAGATCTTGCTGATATAATCGTCGCGCGGCGCGACCCGGCGCGCCTCGATTTCCTCCATCAGGTAATTTTTGACGCTGCGCACCGCATTGCCGCGCACTTCCCAGTCATTGCTGTGGAGCAGTTCCTTTTCCCATTTCAGGAATTCTGCCATCCGCTCCTGCGGCAGGCCCAGCAGGTCCAGCACGATGAAGATCGGGAATTTCTCGGAAAAATCGGCGATGAAATCGCATTCGCCCTTGTCCTTGAATTCCTCGATCAAGGCGCGGGCGCGTTCACGCACCTGTTCCTTCATGGCGAACATCTTTTGCGGAGCGAAATGGCTATTGAGCGCCTTGCGATAGCCGGTATGGACCGGCGGATCGGCCTCGGTCGGGATCACCAGCCAGTTTTCACCGATATTCTGCGCCCATTTGCCCATGCCGTTCTTGGTGAAATTATCCGCGTCGCGCAGCATCGCCTGCACGTCGTCGGCATTTTTCAGCAGCCATCCGGGCTGATCGCCGGGGAAGATATTGGTGACATAGGTGATCGGCGGCAATTCCGCGTGCATTTGCGGGATCAGCACGTCCTGCGGATTGTCGTAGGTCACCTTGCGCGCGAACAGCGGCAGGGCCATCGCCAGATGCGCGGGCACATGGTCCGGCAGGGGCTTTTGTGCGAGTGCGGTCATATAAATCTCCGAACGGGAACGGGATGAAAAATGTCCTTGCCAAAGACAGGTGCGGCACATGCCGCCTGCCCCAATCTAGCCGCGACGCGGATGGACCGCGACGACAGGAGGCGATGGACATGAACGAGGCAGCGACGCTGGATCTGGAACAGGCGATCCGCGACAATTACCGATTGTGGAACGAGGGCAAGCGGGACGAACTGGACCGGCTGTTCGCAGCGCTCGGACCGGATGGCTTCACCATAGAATATGTCGGCGCCCCCGCGGTGGACGGACCGGCCGCCATGACCGATATGTGGACGCAATATGGCGGCCAGTGCACGACCGATCCGGTCGAGGTGATCGTCAACGGGTCGGAAGGCGCGGCCTATGTGCTCAACCGGCTCCAGACGCCGGACGGCATCGTCACCCTGCCGAGCCTGGAAACCTACAAGGTCGATGGCGGGCGGCTGACCATCCGCTATTTCCACCGGACCGCGCATTAGGGATCGGCAGGCGGCGGCCATGGTCAGTCCGCCGCCTGCATGAAAGCCAGCAGGTCGGCATAATGGGGCTGATGCACCAGCCCGCCGCCGGAAATCGAGATATTCTCTCCCGTGATGTAGCGCGCTTCGTCCGACGCCAGGAAAGCGACCAGCGCGGCTATATCTTCCGGCGTGCCGAATTCGGGCGTCAATATGTGCCGCTTGATGATGTCCTTCAGGCCCGGCACCGTCTTTTCCAGCGCCGGGGTCAACACCACGCCCGGCGCAATGCTGTTGCACCGGATATTCTGCCGTCCATGCTGGGTGGCGACATATTTGGTCAGGCCGATGATCGCGGCCTTGGACGATCCATAGGCGATGCGCGCCAGGTCGCCCGCCGTGCCCGAATTGGACGCGGTGTTGATGATCGATCCGCCACCGCCCGCAACCATATGGGGAATCGCATATTTGCACCCCAGCAGATAGCCGGTCAGGTTGACGTCCAATATTTCGCGCCAGATGCCGATGGGAATGTCGACGGCGGTGGTGTCCTGCGGGCTTTTGGCCGGGTCGGTCATCGCCGCATTATTGTGCAATATGTCCAGCCGCCCGAAATGATCGACGCAACGGTCCACCATCGCCTTGACCGACGCCGGGTCGGCGGCGTCGAACTGCACCGCCAGCGCCTTGTCGCCCAGCGGCTGCGCGGCGCGGGTAGCGGCATCCTCGAACAGGTCGGCGATCACCACGCGCGCGCCTTCCGCGACCATCCGCATGGCCACCGCCGCGCCGATGCCGCCGCCCCCGCCCGTTACGATCGCGACCCTGTTTTCCAACCGCTTCATATACCGACAATCTCCGTGTGCGAGCGTCCGGGAGAAGGCGATTGCGTCAAAGCCTTCTCCCATAGCCCCCTTTTATCCGATCAGCCGTGGCCGATCAGAATCTGAACGTCGTTTCCACGCCATAGGTGCCCGGCTGCCCGACATAGGCGGCCGCGATGCCCAGCGTCCGATAGAGATCGGGGAAGCGGCGCAGCAGATATTTCTTGTCGCCGATATTGCGGCCATAAACCGCGATTTCGACATTGGGATTTTCCAGCTGGAAGGCGATACGGCCATTGAAGATGCCGTAGCCTGGCACCCGACCCAACCGGTTTTCGACATCATAGGCCGCCTTGGTCGCCGCCGAAGCCTGATCCGCCGCCTTCACCGCGTCGAAATGCTGTGCGCCGATATAGGCATAGGCACCCGTCACGGCCAGCGTGCCGCCGCCCAGCGGGATTTTCTGCGTCGCGCTGATGTTCAGCTGCTTCTTGGGCGTCTGGAGCAACGGCAGGCCGCTCAGATCGACGACGCAGCCATTGACCACGCCTTCGGGATTGGTGCAGCCGCTGCCCGCAATGACCTGAGTCTCGCTGAATGTCCCCTTGACATATTTGCCGTCCTGCAAGCTGCCATTGACGCTCAGCGTCATGCCTTCCCATGGCACGACGGTCAGTTCGTTTTCGATGCCCCAGATTCGGACCTTGCCGTTATTCTGGATATATTGGGTCACGCCGATGCCAGGGACGAAACTGTTGACGATCGCCTGATTGTCGTCCTTCCACGTATGGAAGATGGCGGTATTGAACCGCACCCGCCGGTCAAACAGGTCGATTTTCAAACCGGCTTCCACGTCCTTGACCTTTTCCGGGGCGAAGGCGGGCAGACCGCCGGCGCGCAAATTCCATCCGCCCGCCTTGGCCGCACCACGGGTGGCGGCATAGAGGAAGATATTGTCCGCCGCCTGCCAGTCGATGCCCAGATTCCAGGCGGGATAGTTGAACTTGGCGTTCTGCACCTGGTTACAGGTCGTGGCGGTCACTGGCTCAGACGGCGTCACGGTGCAATTGATGCCGGTGGGCGTGCCCGCGACCGGGACATCATAGGGGCGACCCAGAACCTGCGCATTGTGCAGCACGCTGTCGCGCGTGTCCCAGGTATAACGGAAACCGCCGACCGCACGCAGCGTCGGTGTCAGCTCATAATAGGCCTGGGCGAACAGGCCGAACGTCTTGTTGGTGACGTCCGCGTTGGAATCGCGGATCAGACCGCCGAAAATCTGCGACCGGCTGAACTCATAGCCGCTTTCCTTGCCCGCATAGGCGCCGGTGATGAAGCTAAGGCTGTCGGTGATATTGCCGGAAATCTGCAATTCCTGCGACACATAATAGGAACCCGAACCGGCGAAGGTGCCCAGCAGCGGCACGGCCGTGCCGTCGGTATCGCTCAGGCCATAATTCATCGAATGGCGATAGCCGGTGATGGATTTGAGGTTCAGCCCACCCAGTTCGACATTGATCGTCCCGGAAAAGCCATAGACTTCCAGCGTGTTGAACGGCTGCACTCCGTAAAGCGCCTGCGCTTCGGGGGTCAGCGCGCCGATCCCCGCCGCGATCGACGTGCCGGTCGCGGTATTGTCCCACCAGTTCGCCTTCTTGAGCAGCCCGGCGGTCAGGCCGGGCTGGAACGGCGCCGGAACGATCGCGGGGTTGAAAGTCCACAGCGCCGTCTGCTGACCCTGGTTGGTCTGGCGATTCCAGTCGGCCGACAGCGTCACATCCCAGCCATTGCCGTCATATTTCAGCTTGCCGCGCAGGAATTTCGATTTGTTGTCCGAAAAATCGCGGTTGTTGAGCGGGTTGGTGCCATAGCCTTCGCGGTCGTTGATCGCGCCGCTCACGCGGATCGCCAGATCCTGCGCCAAGGGCACGTTGACGCTCGCCGACACGCCCAGATTGTTGTAATTGCCATATTCGGCCTTGAACATGCCGCTCAGCTGATCGTCGGGATCGCTGGTGATGATGTTGATCGCGCCGCCGGTCGTGTTGCGGCCGAACAATGTGCCCTGCGGCCCGCGCAGCACTTCCAGTCGCTGAATATCCTGAAGATCGGTCATGCCAGTCGACGGACGGGGAATATAGATGCCGTCGATATAGGTGGCGACTGCCGGATCATTGGCCAAAATCGGCTGGAGATTGCCCTGACCGCGAATGGCGACGAACACGATGCCGTCGCCGCCTGCAGAACCGCGCCCGATAACCAGGCCCGGCGCGGTGCGCTGAAGATCGACGACCGTCTCGACTTTTGCGGTGGTCAGCGCTTCGGGGTTGAGCGCCGTGACCGCGATCGGCGTGGTCTGAAGGCTTTCCTCGGTCCGGCGCGCGGTGACGACGATGTCCTGGATGCCGCTGACGGCGCCGGTCTGCGGCGCCTGCGCCAGCGCGGGCTGCGCCAGTGCGGCGATCAGCGCGCCGGTGGCGACGGTTCCCAAAGTGACAGATTTCTTCATAAATCCTCCCTGATTATTTTTTGTCGAGCGATGCTTGTGCAGTCTGGTGTTGCGAGCAGCGGTTTAACGGGGTGCGGTTTGGCCTGACAGGGACCGCATCCTGATTGACTGTGCGGCGACAGATTTTGGCCGCCGTCCGATATTTTGCCTGTCAGTGCACCTGCGTGGGCTGGCAGCGATAATCTTTGGGCGTCTGGCCGGTCGCCGCGCGAAATGCGGCGGAAAAGGCGGACGTGCTGCTGAAACCGCAGCGCCAGCTGACTTCCTTGATCCGGCTGCTGTCGCCGCGCAGCAATTCCTTGGCCAGCGCGATGCGGCTGCGCGCGACGAATTCGCCCAGGCTGACGCCGGTGCCGTCCTTGAACACGCGCGCGACATGGCGCACGCTCATATTGCATCCGCGCGCGATGTCGGCCACGCCCAGCGGACCGGACAGATTGTCCATCACATAATCGACGATATGGCGCACCTGCCGCCCGCACCGCGACGCGCCGCCGCCCAGATCCTGCGGTCCCATATGCCGCACCAGTTCGACCGCCAGACCCATCATCATGGATTCGATCAGCGTCTGGCTGGCAAAGCCGGGCGAACGCAGTTCCGCCGCCAGCCCCTCGAACATCCGGCGCATCGCGATATTCTGCACATCCGCGCACGGGTCCAGCCCCTGAAGCGGGCGCCGGCCCTCGAACAATTCCTCCAGAAACATGTCGCCCAGCGCGACGCAGACCAGATGTCGTTCCTGCAAGGCGGGTTCGCCGACATATTGGCGGTGCGGCGGCATATAGAGGATGTCGCCCGCCGCCGCGCGCCGGTTCGGCCCGCCCATGCTGACGATGCTGCGGCGCGGCTGGCTGTCGAGCGAATAGTCGAGATAATGTTTTTCCGGGCTGAACACGCCGGTGCACGGCAAGACCCAGTTGAAGTGGCGCACGTCCACCCGTGCGTCACCCATCGTCGCCATCGCCTCGATATAGAAGTTGTTGACGCCGAACCTTTGCTGGTCGGTCCAGTCGCTCTCCGGTCGAAACATGGTTTCCTCCGTCCGTTTCTATTCTGTCTTTCCCCTTCACTAGCCGATCATCGCTGCTCGGCCTCTATCTTCGGGTAGGTAGGACCATGGCCCATATGCGACATGATCTGGCCCATCGACGGCACAGCCCCCGGTGGCGTGCACCCGCCAGCCAGTTAGGCTGCACCATTCAAAAAAGACGGAGAGGCCCGCCATGCACATCCCCCCTATCCAACGACGGTGCGCGGCATGAAGGCGCGGATGGAAAAGCCGACCGCCATGGGCCGCTATCCCTGGTATGTGCTGGGCATATTGACCCTGGCGCAAACCTGCCATGGCATCGACCGCGCCATCATCGGGCTGGTGCTGGCCCCGGTCGGGCGTGAATTTGCGCTGACCGACGGGCAATTGGGTATCCTGGCGGGCTTTGCCTATGGCATCTTCTTCGCGCTTGCCGCTTTGCCCTTCGGCATGGCCGTGGACAGGTGGAACCGGCGCAACCTGATGGCCGCGGCGCTGACGTTGTGGAGCGGGGCGACCGCGCTGTGCGGGCTGGCGACCGGCTTCTGGACGCTGGTCATCGGCCGCGCCGCCGTCGGCACCGCAGAAGCGGGCGGGTCGCCCACCGGCATGTCGCTGCTCAGCGACTATTTCGGGGAAGACCGGCGCGCCACCGCCATCGGCATCTGGTATCTGAGTTCGGGCATCGGCCTGGCCATCGCCTTCGTCGTGGGCGGGGCGATCGTCCAGAACGTCGGCTGGCGCTGGGCCTTCGTCGCGGCGGGCGTGCCGGGGCTGCTGCTCGCCCCCATCCTGCTGCTGACCGTGCGCGAACCCAGGCGCGGCGCGCTCGATGCGCCCACCCCGGCGCAACGCGACGATCCCGCCGGCCTGATGCAGCGCATCGGCCTGCTCGCCGCGCGGCCGGGTCTGCTCTACTGCATCGGCGCGATCGTCCTGATCGCGGCGGGCATTTACGGCATGAGCACATGGCTCACCACCTTCCTCATCCGGGTCCATGACATGCCGATCGCGCGGGCAGGCACACTGATCGCCATCGCCTATGGCGGGCTGGGGTCGCTGGGCGGGTTCCTCGCGGGTTGGGTGATCGACGCAATCAACCGGCGGCGCGGCGGGTTCGATCCGGCGCGCACCGCCCTGTTCGGCGCGTTCATCCCGCTGCTGACCGCCGTCACCGGCATCGCCACCATGCTGGTCCAGGACTTGCAACCCATGCTGGTCCTGATGATGGCCTGCGGCTTCCTCAGCGCCTCCTATAATGGTCCCATCTATGCCGTCATCGTCACGATTGCCGGGCCGCGCCTGCGCGGGCTGGCCGTATCTGTGGTGCAACTGGGCGCCAACCTGATCGGCGTGGGCGCTGGCACCTATCTGATCGGCGCGGTCAGCGATTATGTCGGCGGCAATGAAGGCGTCGCCTGGGGCATCGGCACCGCCATGCTGTTCACCTTCGCCGGTGGCCTGATGCTGCTGATGGCGTCGCGCGCCATCCGCCGGTCGCCAGCGCCCGGCGCATGAAAAACGGCCCGGTCGTGTCCGACCGGGCCGCCCCTTTTTCTGTCATGGCCGCTGGCTTATTCGCCCGCCGCTTCACGCTCCGCGCGCCGCGCCTTGGCCGCCTCTATCCCGCGGAACACCGTGGTCGTATTACCCGCCCCGGCGTAGAAGAGGATGAACAGCGGCATGAAGTCCAGTTCCTCATCGGTAAATTCGCCATTGATAAGCGCGCCGTTCATCTGGATTTCGACCAGATCGGCCCGCCCCAGCATCGCCGTGGCGCCCAGTACCAGCAACCGCTTTTCGCGCATCGACAATATGTCGCTGGCCCATAAATTCGCGAACTGGTTGCCCACGATTTCCTGGTTGAAGGCGGAATCGCGAAACGGCAGCGTCATTGCCGACGTGCCCGGTCCATAGACCTTGTCGAAAACCTCCAGACCCTTCTGCCACTGTGCTTCGTCGACCTTCATGCCTTCTCTCCCATCACATCGGCCATGCCCACGACCGCCTGGTCGGTGCGGCGCGTCAATTCGATCAGCGGCAAGGTGATGCCATAGCTGCGCGCCAGGTCGATCGCCGCGTCCAGATCCTTTATCATCAGCGCGCGGGTATATTCGCGGATCGCCGCTTCCTGTTCGCTCGACGCCGGATCGTCGCGCACCGCCAGCATCAACGGCCCGCCCACGCTGTCGGAACTGGCGTCGATCACCTCGCTCAACTGGCGCACGTCCACGCCCGCATTGCGGCACAGGATCGCGGCTTCATAACCCGCGCGCAGCCCGCCGAACACGATGACGTTGCGCGCGATCTTGGCCGCCATGCCCGCGCCCGGTCCGCCCATATGCGCGACCAGCTTGGCAAAGCCGTCCAGCACGGGGCGCACCCGCGCGACGCTCTCGTCCGTACCGCCGACCAGGCAGACCAGGCCGTTTTCGCGCGACTTGGGACCGCCGGTTACGCCGCAATCGACCAGGTCGACGCCCGCCGCGTCGGTCAGCGCGCGAATCGCGTTCAGATCCTCGATCGAAACGGTCGCGACCAGCACGATGCTCATCCCCGGCCGCGCCTGCGCCAGCACGCCGTCGGGACCGGACAGGACATCCACCGTCTGCTTGGCATTGACCACCGCGATGATGACGACATCGGCCTGCCGCGCCAGTTCCGCCGGGCTGGCCACCACCGCGGGCACGCCGTCCAGCGTGTCGGACGCATCGGCCCGCACGTCATAGACCGCCGCCAACTGGCCGCTGCGCGCCAGGCAGATGGCGACGCCCGCCCCAATCTGTCCCAATCCGATTACGCCTGCATTCTTCATCCTCAACATCCTTTCCGTCGCTTGTTAGCGATACTGTGGTCGTGATGGCGACAGCCTGACACAGCCATGGCCCCGGCGTCATCCCGCACCGAACGCGGTGGCCGAACATCGACAGCTTTGCCGCCAATCACGACGCATTTGCCGCCCGTGGCAACCGCCGCGCCGCCAGCAGATAATGGCCCACCGCCAGCAACAGCACGAACGCGGCCAACTGCATACTCAACTGCAACCCATCCGCCGCCGCGCTCAGGCAGGCGGGCGCGGGCTGCCCCGTCCGGCAATCGGCGGCATAGTCGCCGGCATAGAGAAAGACGGCCAGCCGGTCGCTCAGATAACCCAAAATCACAGACCCCAGCCCCAGTCCGGCGACCGTCTGCCCGAAACTGTGCAGCGCGGCGGCCGACGCGCGCATCCGTGGTTCCACCAGCGACTGCGTTATTGTCATGATCGCGGGGATGAACGCATAAAGCAGCGCGGTCGCGACGAACAGGAAACCGATCAGCCAGCGCCAGTCGGACTGCTGTATCGCCAGCAGGTAGAGCGGCAACGCGATTCCCACCGCAATCGCGGGCGCCCACCCGCCCCAGCGCATGTCGCGGCGAATCAGATGGCCGATCAGATAGCCGCCGCTCACCTGTCCCACCATCGTCGCCAGGCTGAACGACAGGGCGAATATCATCCCCGCCTGCGCCAATGGCAGGTCGTATCGCCGCACCAGCAGCGGGATCAGGAACAGGTTTGTGCCAAAACCGACCATGCCGACGAAACCACTGCCAAAGGTCAGATGCAGGAAAGCGGGCGACCGGCCCAGACGCCGCAGCACCGCGCCGAAGGGCGGTGTGTCCGCCCGGTCGCCCGCGTCGGTACGGGCAGGTTCCGGGATGGTCAGGAACAGCAGCGCCGCCAGCAACAGGCCCGGCGCACCGACCGCCACCAATGCCATGCGCCAGCCGAAATGCTGCGCGATCGCGCCGCCGCCGATCGCCGCGATCGCCCCGCCCAGCGGCACGCCCAGCGCGATCAGCGAAAAGACGACTGCGCGCCGCCCGGCGTCGAATCGGTCGGAAATCATCGACACCAGCGCCGGGGTGAAACCTGCTTCCCCCACGCCCACCCCCATCCGGCACAATAGCAACTGGATATAGCTGCCCGCCATGCCCGTCAGCGCCGTCATGAATGACCATAGCAGCGTCACCGCCGCGATGATCCGCACCCGGCTGTAGCGTTCGGCCAGCCGCGCCAGCGGGATGCCCAGAATCGCATAGAAGAAGGAGAAAGCCAGCCCGCCCAGCAAGCCCAGTTGCAGGTCGCTCAGTTGCAGGTCGTGACGGATCGCTTCCCCCACCACCGCAATGATGGTGCGATCGATGAAATTGAACATATAGATCGCGCCCAGCAACAGCAGAAACCAGCGGTCGCGTGCGCCAAAACCCGTCATTTTCATCCTCGCCCCTGCTTTGGCCATCATCGGGCCTTATCCTGTATCAGTACAGATAGAACAGAATCTTTCCTATGTGTATTGGTTTTCTCTTGAAACTGTCTCCGGCCTGCGCCAACAGGTTGATAGAATCGACAAGAGGATATTGGACATGAAGATGATAATCACGCTCGCCGCCCTCGCCATGGCTACGCCCGCGCTGGCGCAGGCGCCCGCTGTCGATCGCAACGCAGCGATTTTTTCCGCCGAAGGGACCAAGATCGGCAAGGTCGACAAGGTTGTGACCGCCGACGATGGCGCGCTTGCCGCTGTCCGCGTCATCTATCGCGGCAAGTTCATCACCATCCCCGCCGCGACGCTCAGCACCGGGGAAAAGGGCGTGACGACCAGCCTGTCGAACGCCGACCTCAAGAAATTCTGATCCCGCTCGACGGTTGCGCAAAGGGCGGCGGGGGATGCTTCCCCCGCCGCCCTTTTGCCTGGCATCGACACATAAACAAAACTTGTTCATTTAATCGTTAGCCTGCTAATTAAATCACGCCTTTGTCGCCATGACTGTCCATCTTGCTGTCTACTAATGGCGCCCGCCCGATCAGGCCGCATCCTCCTCCACCGGCGTCAGATTCTTCATGAACGCCACAAAATCCGGGCCGAATTGCGGCACCGGCAGGCCCAGTTTTTCCGCCAGATATTGCGTCATGAAATTGTCGTTCAGCGACTTGTTGGTCGCCGGAATGTTGCCGATCCCGACCTGCCGGTCGAACGCGCCCACCGCAACCAGCGCCATGCGCAACGCAGCCACAATATCATAATAATCCAGATGCCGGGCCTTCTGCCCGGACGCCGCTTCCCAGATCGCGACCGTCTCGTCCCGGCTCGGCAACCCCTCCAGCCGGGTGACGCCGAAACGCCGCCCGAACAGGTCGTCGAAATAAAGCCACCAGGCCAGATCCAGCTCCGCCGGGCCAAGCGCGGCCAGTTCCCAGTCGATCAGCGCATTGACGCTGCCGTCCGGCGCGAACATCACATTCGACGGCGTGGGATCGCCCCACAGCACATTGACTCCCGCATCGTCGGGCATGTTCGCCCGCACATAGGCCATCGCCGCATCCACGATCGGCATGGACCGGCCCCGGCCCGCCGCCCTGTGCCACGCCTCCAGCGCGCCGACATATTGGTCCAGCCCCGGCTGGCCATTTTCGGGCTGCGCCAGAAAATCGAACCCGTCGCGCCAGTCGATCGTCGCCATGCTGGCAAAGGCGGAAATGGCGTTGGTAAAGCTGGCGCGGCGCTGGTCCGGCGTCATCTCCACCAGCCAGCCGTCCAGATTATAATTGGGCTTCTGCCTGGCGCACTCTCCCTCGACCTTGCCCATCACCAGGAAGGGCAGGCCAAGAATGTCGGACTCCAGATACATGCCGATCCACGGCGGCACGGGCAGGTCGCCCCGCGCATAGAGCGCGGCCATCATCTTGCCCTGCAACGCCAGGCTGCTGCCGAACACCACCTCCAGGTCCATCGGCTGCCGACGCACCACCAGCGTCTGGTTCTGTGTGCCGGCGGAGTCGACATAATCGACATCGACAAAGAAGATATCGGCGGAAAATCCTGCCCCCAGCGTGACGTTCAGCGGGCGGACGACAATGTCGCGCCAGTCGGGTTTTTCATTGGCCAGCCAGCCCTGCAACTGGGTGGTGATGCGCTCCGGCGTCAGAAACTCCATGACTTACAGCCCCTTCGCCGCCAGCGCGCGCTTCAGTTCGCTGGTCAGCAGACCCATGTCCTTGGGCGATGATCCATGCAGCAATATCTCGTCCGCGCCAGCGTCCAGATAGGCCATCAACTGATCGGCGCACTGCGCCGCCGTGCCGACCGCCGCGCCCTCGTCCAGCCATTGCTGCGGGATCAGCTTGCTGACATCGACCAGTTCCTGCCGCGTATAGGCCTGATCGGCGGGCTTGCCGTTCAGGCTGGCGATCTTGGGATGGGCGCGGATCTGCTCCAGCACGCCCTTGTCCCAACCGTTGATGTCCACGATCAGGTCGCCGAAACCGGGCAGTTCGAAATAGGTGATGGCGCGGCCACCGACGACCGCCTCCTCCTCATCCTTGGGCAGGTCGGGCGCGACGATGATATTGTGGTAGATGCGCACCGCCATCGGATCGCGCCCCGCCTTTTCCGCAGCGTCGCGCACGATCTTGACGCTGTTCTTCACCCCCTGCGCCGATACGAAGGGGTGCAACAGCACCCCGTCGCAATGTTCGCCGGCAAATTCCAGGCTCTTGGGACCGATAGCGGTAAAGATGATCGGCGGCGGCGTGCCGCCATGGCGATCGGTCAGGCTGATCGCGGGGAATTTTCCCAATATGCCGTCATAATCCACCTTCTCCCCCGCCCACAGGCGACGGCAGATGGAAATAAGGTCGGCCAGCCGCTCCATCGTGATCGGCGGCGATCCCAGCATCTTCATATAGGCCGGGACGGCGCGCGCGAACATCAGGCGGAATCGGTCCCCGCTCATCGCCTGCATCAGGTCCGCGACGCTGGCGGTGACCAGCGGGTGACGCATCGTGGCATACATGGTGCCGGTGATGCGGATCTTCGACGTCGCCTGCGACACTGCGCCTGCCAGCACGGCGGGTTCCTTCAGCGCATAGCGTTCGGAAATCCATACGCAGCCCAGGCCGATCCGCTCGGCCTCCTGCGCTTCCTCTATCCCCCGGCGCGGATCGCTGACCCGTCCGGGCAGGATATAGGTGCCGAACTTGTCGAACAACGCCTGCGCGCCGGGTTCCATTGCTGCCGTCATATCCTGTCCTCTCAAATCCATGGCGGGCAGGATTGCCGCGCAGCACAGGCGGCGCAACCTGTCAAAGGACAGGCGCGGGATGCACTTCGACATAGAGGCGGGTCAGCTTGAGGAAGGCGATCTTCCACACGCCGTCGACGCGCACATAGCGTTCGGTATAATGGCCAAAGCCAGTGATCGACTCGCCGCCGGGGATCGGGCATGTGCCCGGCGCCCATACCACCCGGTCCTGCATCGCGGTGACAACTTCGGCACTGTCGCCGTGCAGGGCGATTTCGGACGAGTGGACCTGATGCGCGCTCTGCGCGTCGATGACGGCGGAACGCACCTGTTCCAGGATCGCGGCATGGCCGCTGATTGGGGGATGGCCGGTATCCTCCTGCACGTCCATCACCGCGTCCGGCGTGAACAGGGCTATGAAGCCATCCCAATCCTTCGTATCGAGCAGGCGGCAATAGCGCGCCTTCACCTGACGGATCGCCTCATAATCCAGCAGCATGGCCAGTGCGTCGCTCATGATCGCCTCCTCCCTCACCAGATGACGCGCATCTGCGCGCGCAATGTCCGTTCGCGGATCGCGGCGTCGCGCGCCTGTGGCGTCACCAACATGGTGTCGGCGGGCAGATGCTCACGCACCTCGGCCAGCTTCACCTTGCGCATCGTCGGCGTCGGGCGCGCGCCGCTGTTGAACCAGCGTCCCTGCACCGCGCCGCTGGCATAGCCTGCGGTATCCAGCCAGTTGTGAACGCCCGGATCGCGCGCGGAAATGACCGCGCGGAAGATGCCGTCACCATCGACCACCGCCTGCGCATCGTTCAGGCTCGACTGGTTGTGATACCAGTCGGTCGTCTCATAAAGTTCGTTGGTCAGGATCAGCGACCAGTAAGCGACATCGGCCGGAATCCGCACTTCGGTAATCAGCGCCTCATCCTCGGCCAGATCATAGGCGCCCTCATAATAGGACTGGCGGGCCAGCCCCGTCATCTGCGAAAAATCCACGACCTTGAGCGTGTTGATCAACCCTTCGTCACGCAGTTTCTGCACCTTGTCGGGGAAGGCCAGCGCACAAACCGCCGCCGTTGTCGGTATCTCGGCAAAGCGATGGGCCAGTTGCGCCAGCGTCGGCCGCCCCTTGGCGGCGCGTTCCGCGTCCAGCCGGACGATGCCGAAACGCGGCTCCCGCTCCACGCCCCAGTCGCACCCGACGATCCGCACCATCAACTTTTCGGTGTCCGGTTTCAGTTCCCACCAGTCGCCGCTGTAGCCATCGGGCCGGGCGGGCGAGAGGATCACATCGAATTCGCCATCCGGGCCGATCGTTAGATCGTCGAAATCATTGGCGTCCTGCGCGGGATGATGCTGCCCGGTGCGCAGCGTGTCGGGGCCAAGCTGGGCCAGAATCATCATCCGCGTTGTGCCCCGGTCGCCCCGGATGCGATAGGTGCCGCCCTTCTCGATCAGCGCCGCCTTGTAGATGGTGTCGGCATTGGGCTGAAAGATATTCTGGCAGATATTGAGTTCGGGCACGAACATCGGATGGCTGCGATCGTGCATGATCGCGTCATTGGCGGTGCGCAGCACGCCCGCCAGCAACAGTCGCATCGCTTCCTGCATCACCTGCGCATCGTCATGCAGCCGCGGCGGAATCCGGTCGCGCATCTGCTGGCCCAGCGGGCGCAACTGATCGAGCAACTGCTCCCATTCGTAAATCGCCATGTCCGTCATGTCATTCTCCGCCCATAACAAGAAGCTGCCGCAGCGCGTCGCGTCGCGCCGCATCCACCCCCGCCGCCTGGAAATAGTCGTCGATCCCGCCCCATTGCGTCCCCACCACGTCCAGCGCGCGGTTCAGGAAGTCGGCATGAACACCGATCAGCACAGCGACCATTGCGTCGGGGGGGACGAAGCCGAAAGTCTTTTGCAGATCCCGCTTCAAATGGCCCGACATGACAAGATTCTGGCCGAACACGTCGGACCGGGCATAGTCGGCGCCAATGACGTCGCGCGGCACGCCCAGCAGGTCCAGAATCAGCGCGATCACCACCCCGGTGCGGTCCTTGCCCGCGGTGCAATGGACCAGCATCGGCGTATCGCCCGCCAGCAACGCATCGACCATCGGCGCGACATGGGGCAGGAACGCCTGCGGCATCAGGCCGTAATTATGGGTCATGACCGCAATGGCCCGCGCCTGCGTCGGATCACGCCCCAGCGTCATCCACATTTCCTCCCCCTGCGCGCGCAGGTCGGTGTTCATGTCGAGGTCTAGGATGCGGCAATCGGCCCCACACCAGTCGTGCGGCGCCTTGTCCCGCTCCATTTCCGACCGCAGGTCCGCCACCGCGCGAACGCCCAGTTCGGCCAGCTCGGCATGATGTTCGGCGACGAAACTGGCCGGACCTTCGGACCGGAACAGGATGCCGGGTCGCACCTGTCCGCCATGGATCGTCGGCAATCCGCCGATGTCGCGAAAGTTGAGGCGGGACAGCGCGATCGTCATGCCGCGTTCTCCACCGCCGGATAGGCAGGCACGATAGCCCCCATCTGCGCCAGCAGGTCGGGCGACATCCACACATGCTCGACATAATGGCCCAACGTCGCGCGCTCGTCAGTATAGATGAAGCGCAGCATGTCACCCACCGCCCCTTCGAACACCACCGGATGCGCCGCAAGGTCCAGCGAGGCGACATGCGCGTCCCAATGCGCCATCGGCCCCTCGATCCGGCTGGCGATATGGTGGAAGCAGATGGCCAGTCCCTCCCGGTCGGGCAGCACGTCGCTGAACAAGGGCGCGGTATCGCCGACCGGCTCGATCAGTTCGATTTCCACCCCGCCGACCACGGCCAGCGCGATCTTGAGCACCGGCTTGCCGGCCGGGTCTTCGCCCGGCTGGATGTTCGACATTTCGAAAAAGCCGGGCGTCCCATATTCGGCCGCCAGCCGCGCCATCGCGGCCTCCATATCGTTGGTGACATAGGCGATCTGGGAATGGTGACTGTTGGGCCGGGCAAACATGCGCTTCTCCTGTGGGGCGTGCCGGATCAGCCGCATCGCGACCCGCCGGGCACCTGCCGGACGATCAGTTGGCGAACAGCTTGCCGCCATCCACGACCAGCGTGTCCCCGGTATGATAGGACGCCATGTCGCTGGCGAGATAGACGACCGCCCCCTCCAGGTCGGCGGGTTTCCCTGCGCGGCCCAATGGAGCCTTTGCCGCAACCATGTCGGCGAGCATCTGGCCGACGGCGGGGTCGGCGAAGGTCATGTCGGTTTCGATAAAGCCGGGCGCGATGACGTTGCAACGCACACCAATCGGCCCCAGTTCGGCGGCCAGCGCCTTGGCCAGCGAATTGAGCGCGCCTTTGGCGATGCCATAATGGGCCATCGTCGGCACGCCCTGAAAGATCGACCCGCTGCCGCAGATGATGAGCGATCCGCCCGGATCGCCCGCCTCAGCCCGCGCCTTCATGTGCCGCGCGCCTTCGCGCAGGGTGAATACCGCGCCGTCCAGATTGACGTCGATCAGCTTGCGGTATGTCGCAACGTCCATGTCGGTAAAGGCGACCTGACTGGCAATTCCGGCATTGGCGACCAGCGTGTCAACCCGGCCCATCGCGTCGAGCGCGCGGGCGAAACCGGCGACGATCGCCGGCTCGCTGGCCACGTCCACACTGTCGGCAAATACCCTGACCCCATATTGACGCAGCGCCTGTGCCGCTTCTTCATTCCTGTCGGCGCGCCGCCCCCACAGGATGATGTCGCTGCCCGCGCGCGCCAGCCCACGGGCATAGCCGAAACCCAGTCCCGAATTGGCGCCGGTGACCAGCGCCACCTTTCCCGTCAGGTCGAACAGATTTTCCGGCATTGCGCTTCTCCTGCTGGCCGCTCGTCACAGGGCGACGCTTTGGCGCGACAGTGCGGGCGAAGGCGAGCGACGACAAGGGGGCGGACTTGCGCGGTTGCGCCAATGCCATCGCCAAACTGCCCTGGTCCCCAACACCCTGGCGCCAAATTACCCGAACGTCAGTGCAGCATAGATTCGCGGAACTGCCGGGGCGTCAGGCCGGTCGCCTTGCGGAAGGCTGCGGAAAAGGCCGCCGCGCTGTCGAACCCACATTCCCACGCGACCACCTTGATCGCGGCGCTGTCCTGCCGCAGCAACTGCCTCGCCCGTTCGATCTTGCGATCTGTCACATATCGGGTCAGCGTCTGCCCGGTGGCGGCGCGGAACTGGCGAAAGAAATGCCGGGTCGAAAGGCCACATTCCGCCGCCAGCTCCGCAACGGCAGGCGCCTTGCCCGGCTGTTCGATGCGATCGGCGATCCGCCTGATCTGCCCTCGCGACAGGCCGCCCTGCGTCCCGCCATCCTCTGCCGACTGACGCAGATAGCGTTGCAGGTCGATCGACGCCTGCATCCAGATCGCCTGGGTCAACATCTCGCTGCAAAAGCCCGGTTCAGCAATCTCTCCGGCAATGCGCCGCAGCGCGTCGCGGACCACGGGGCTGCGCACATTGAGCGACGCCTGCAAGGCGTCGTCCGACAAATGCAGCGCATCGCCATCGAACGCCGTCCCGTCGAAACCGCAACAGATCGACATCTGCTCCCCCTCCCCCCATGCGGTGTGTAACGGATTTCCCGCCGGAATGAAGATGATGTCGCCCAGTGCGCTGGTCGGGCCATGATAGCCGCCGCAGGGCTGCCCCGGCCTTGGCGACAGCGCCAGATCGAGGAAGCTGCGCGGCGAGGAGAAGACCCCCCCCTGCGCCCCGCGAAAACGATAATGATGCAATTCCATCACCACGCCGGGCAGCGCGATCCGCCCCTTGACCGTGCAGTCCATGGCGGGCGTGACCGGCAGGTCATAGACTTGGGAAACAGCGTCCATCCATCCTCTCCGCTTGGCTCTTTGGCGGCCCTGTGGCGCGATGACGCAGCAATTGGCGCAGCGGCGATGGCCGCGCACCTTGCCGAAGACAGGGTGGCCGCGATTAGATGGCGCATCAAGACAGGAGAGCATGATGGGCAGTCCCGCGCAGGAAGCGGCCGCGCGCCGCAATATCATAGACATTACCGACCTGCATCATCCGGTGCTGACCGACATCCAGAAACAGGTGATCGCCGGGGCGCAGGCGGCAGCGGACCAGATCGTCTTTCAGCCCGCGATCATCCTGGACGCGGCACAGGCCCAGACCGGCCTGTCCGATTTCGGCGCGGACGATTTTCGCGAAAGGCTGGCCGTCTGGTGCCAGGCGATCGAGGAGGACGTCAATGCGTCAGCGGTCGCCCGCGCCAATCTGTTCCAGATGATGATCCGTTTCGCCGCGACCCGGCTGCGGATCGAGGATATGGTCAGGCGTCATCCGGAAATACTGGACATACAGATCGAACGGCCGATCATCGTGGCGGGCCTGCCCCGGTCGGGGACCACGCATCTGCTGGGGCTGCTGTCGGCCGATCGCCGCTTCCGCTCCCTGCCCTGGTGGGAGGCGATCGCGCCGGTGCCCGCGCCCGACGAGCAGCCGACGCCGGGCGACGCCAATCCCCGCTGGACCAAGGCCGAACAGGGATGGCGGATGATGGAGAGCATATTGCCCTACATGGCGATCATGCACGAATTTTCGCCCGACCATATCAGCGAGGATATCGAACTTCAGGGACCGGATTTTTCGTCCTACCTGATCGAATGGCTGGCGATGGTGCCACGCTGGCGCGATTATTATCTGAGCCACGACCAGTCGGGCACCTATGCCTATCTGAAAAAATCGCTTCAGGTGCTGACATTTCTGAACGGGCCGAACCGCTGGGTCATCAAATGCCCGCAGCATATGGAGCAGTTGCCCGCGCTCCATAAGACTTTCCCGGACGCGACGTTCGTCATCACCCATCGCGATCCTGTCGGCTCGATCCGCTCGCAACTGACCATGTACAGCTATGCCGCCCGCATGTTCCGAAAGTCGATCGATATACGGGAGCCGCTGGGGTACTGGCCGGACCGTTACGAAAAATTGCTGCACGCCTGCGTGCGCGATCGCGACATATTGCCGCCCGATCAGACGATCGACGTCTATTTCCACGACTGGATCAAAAATCCCGATCCGATCCTGAAAGAGATTTACCGCATCGCCGACATTCCCCTGACCGACGAGGCGCTGGCCGACCTGCATGTCTATCTGGCCGAACATGGCGAGCAGACGAAGGGCAAGATCGTCTACGACCTGGAGCGGGATTTCCACGTCACCGGGGACGAATTGCGGCGCCCCTTCGCCTTCTATTTCGATCGTTTTCCAGTGCAGGTCGAAGTGAGATAGCGTCGCTCGCGCCCTGTCTTTCGGCAGGCAGGGCGAGGGGCGGGCCGCATTAGGAGCGCCTATCCCTTCCGATTTCCAGCCGAGGACCATCATGCCCGAACTCAACGTCATTACCCGCGACGGCACCTGCAAGACGATCGACGCGCCTGCGGATGTGTCGGTGATGGAAGCGATCCGCGATGCGGGCTTCGACGAATTGCTGGCGCTGTGCGGCGGATGCTGCTCCTGCGCTACCTGCCATGTCTATGTCGATCCGGCCGTCGCCGCGACGTTGCCGCCGGTAACGGAAGATGAAAGTGACCTGCTCGACGGTTCGTCCCACCGCACCGAACAATCCCGCCTGTCCTGTCAGCTGATGATGTCTCAAGCGCTGTCGGGCATGACCGTCACCATCGCACCCGAAGATTGACCGCAACGCGGGTCAGCGAATGGGCGGAAGCAGCGCGGCGAGAAGAAATCCTGCCAGTCGTTCGGCTTGCGCGGTGGCGTGGATGGCATCCACTTCCCGCCCCGCACCGATCCGCTGCTGCATCGGCACCGCACAGAAATAATAGCCTACCCCCTGCACCAGCAGCGCCATGAGCGCCGCGGTAGACAGGTCATGCACAGGCCGTTGCCGCTTCACTGCGTCCAGCAGGTCGTCCAGGCGGCGCTGGAACGGCAGCACGAAGCGTTCAACGATATGGTCGAGTCGCCAGGTCGACCGGCACCCTTCGACATTGGTAAGCGACACAATGTCTCCGTTGCTGGTCGCCCACAGACAAAAGCGCTGGATCAGATGGCGCAGCCTGACTTCGGGATCGGCCGGCTCGTCGAAGGCCGCTTCGACGAAAGGGGACGCCTGCGCCATGCGCCAGTCGACCGCGCGCACCCACAGATCCTCCTTTCGCCCGAAACGGACGTTGAGCAGATTGTGGCTGACGCCCAGCCGTTTCGACAGGTCGCGCAGCGTCGTCCCCTCATAACCGCGTTCGGCGAAGGTAGCGAAGGCCAGGCCGAGCAGCCGGTCTTCGTCCACAGCCTGAATAGCGTTGAGTGCGGGGCGGCCGCGGGCGCGCTGGGGTCGATCGAGCATCTGCTGATCCATAGTGAAAAGACGTTGACATATAAATTGTCATACGTCAATTTAATCGCAGGAGAAGGAAATACCGCTATGAGTCTCGCTACTGATCTTTGGTGGGCCGTCGCACGGTCGGAGGAAGTGACTTCCAAAAAGCCGCTGTCGGTCGATATTGGCGACCAGCCGGTCGTGCTGTGGCGCGACAATCAGGGGATCGCCCGCGCGCTGGAGGACCGTTGCCCCCATCGCCGCGCGCCGCTTTCGCTGGGCTGTGTCCGCGACAATGGGCTGATCCAGTGCGGCTATCATGGCTGGAGCTATGACGGCGAAACGGGGCGGTTGAAAGAAATCCCCAATATGAAGGATCAGCAGAAATTTCCGCCGATCTACAAGGCCAATGCCTTCGGCGTCAGCGAACAAGCGGGTTTCGTGCGCGTATGCCTCAATCCCAAGGCCGAAGCGCCGTTGAGCGCCGATCCCAAATATACCTATGTCGGCACCGTCAACGTCAGTTGCAGCCATCAGGAATATCTGAACGCCCTGTATGACGACCCTGCGCTGGTCATCGCCATTCGCGGCGTGCGATTCAGCCCTTATCTGATGGCCGAACTGCATGAAGAAGGCGGAATGTTGGTGATGGAGCGCAATTGCCAGTGGAATCCGCTGCACTGGCCTTCGCATTTCGTCGCCGAATTTCCGCTGACGCTTCTGACCCGCACGCATCCATCGACCGGCGAGACGCAACTGACGCTGCGCGACGATCAGTTTAATGATCTGCTCCATGCGGTGCTGTCGCCGGTTCCGTCGGCGCGCGGCGTGACCGCCGTTCGCTGGCGGGCGGAAATGGGGGTGCGCCATCCGGGCGTCCGCGGCGCGATCTTGCGCGGTATCAACCCCCTGTCGGTCCTTGCCACCATCGACGGGTTGAAACTGCGGACCACCAAGCCGACCGTATCGCTGCATGGCGAAGATTTGCGCGCCACCATGCTCGACGCCCCGCATAGCGCCCAAGACCAGACCCAGGCCGCCTGAAGGAGGATTTGAAGATGTTGGAAGTCGCCGACCGCCCCGTCTCGCCAGACGACAATGCCCCAGCCTCAACCGGGGGCAGCCCGATTGCGATGAATGTCGTCAATCGTTGGGTGCCGCACAATATCGTAATGCTCGACAGCTGGTTTCCGGTCGCACATGACTATTCCGTGAGCGGCAAGCCGGTCCGCCGCGCCATCTATTCGCACCCCATTTTCCTGTGGCGCGACAATGGCGTTGCAGTCGCCAGCGAATTTCACCCCAATGAACGGATCGCGCGCGACAAGAGCGCGCATACCGATGCGCGCGGCCGCTACCCGGTCATGGAACATTATGGCGTTGTGTGGGTGTGGTTGGGCAATCCGCTGGCCGCCGATCCGCGCCATTTGCCCAGCCTGCCCTTCCTGCCGCCCCAGGGTGGACTGCCCCGCCACATGACGGCGACGGTCCGCTTCGAAAGCTCCGCGCCGATCAGCCTGGAAAATCTGATCGACCTGACCCATGCCGATTTCCTGCACGCCGACGTGGTGGGCGATGAACGGTCGGACAGCGAGACGGTGGAAACCTATTATGATAGCGAAACCGTCACTATGGTGCGCACCTGCGTCAACAAATCGGTCGCGCCGGTGATGAAATTCTTTAGCGGTATCAAGCAGCCGACCCAGAATGTGCGGCAGGTGATCCGAATCTATCTGCGTTCGCATTGCGCGATCGCCTATGGCCGGTTCAGCCCCGGCGACGATGTGCCGCTGTTCCATCCTTGCACCCCCGAAACGCGCGATCGCACCCGGATGGAGATGGTGATGAACACCAGCAACGCCGGGCGGATGTTCCGCCATGTCATGCCCAAGGCCGGGTATAAGGTGTCGCGGCAGGACAGCTATATGACCTCCCCGCAAAGTCCCCGCTATATGCGCCACACCGACCGCAAGGATCTGCACAGCAAGTTCGACCAGGCCGGGCAGCGCTATCGCATGGCGATGATGGAACTGGCCGAGCGGCAGGCGAAGGGCGATTTTGCCTATCGGGACAATGTGAGCGACGATTGCAGCGAAATCATCGGCCTGCGTAAGGAACTGTTCCAGTTCTGATACCCCCCTCCCCCCTGAAGGGCGGACCCTCTGGTCCGCCCCGCTTTTTTCAGGAACAGAGATGACATATCCGGTCAATGCCGTCGGCGGCGAGCGCCGCTGGTGGGGCGTTATGCCGACCCTGCCCGCGCCGATGATGGCCGGGATCGGTCAACAGATGGAGCAGGTCGGTTTCGAAGGCTGTTTTTCGCTCCAGATTTACGGCCCTCCCTTCGTGCCGATGGCGGCCACGGCTGCAACGACCAGCCGTCTGAAGGTCGGCACCGGCGTCGCGATCGCAGGCACACGCAGTCCGGTCGAAACCGCCTATGCGGCAATGGATGTCGACCGGATTTCGGAAGGGCGCTTCGTCCTTGGTCTTGGTTCCAGCATCAAAAGCTGCGTCACGGGCATGTATGGCGAGCCCGAACGCAAATTGCTCACCCATCTGCGTGAAAGCGTCAAGGTGATCCGCTATGTCATCGCGAACGCGCATAAGGGACTCGATCCGATCGCGGGCGAATATTTCACTGCGGATTTCGCCGAAATGATGGTCACCGCGCCACCTGTTCGCACCGACATTCCGATTTGGATCGCCGCCTTGCAGGACAAGATGACGGCGCTGGCGCTGGAGGTCGGCGACGGGCTGATGGTCCATGCGCTGTGGTCGGCGGCCTATACCCGCAGCAAGCTGCCCTTTATCGAAGCGACCCTGGCGCAACACGGGCGCGCGCGCAGCGACATAGAAATTAACGCCTGGCCATGGATCGCGGTCAACGACGACAAGCAGAAGGCGATTGACGACAGCCGCGCGACGGTCGCGGCCTATTCGGGCTACAAGGAATATGAGCCGTTCTTTGAGGCGATTGGCTTTGGCGACCAAGCCCGCGCCTGCCAACTCAGCCTGGGCGAACATGGCGACATCGCCAATGTGGTTGGCAATGTCCCGGACGAGATGGTCGAAGCGTTCGTGACCTGCGGCCCGGTGGACGAGGTGCTGGAAAAGATCGAACCTTTCTGGGACGTTGTGGATTCGCTCTGTCCGATGACGCCTTATCGCGATCTGACGATGGAGCAGATGACGCAATATAATGCGGGTCTGTACGCGCTGGTCGCCACGGCAAAAGCGCGGGCCGGAGCAGTCGCCGAACCAGTTTGAGAGGCGGATAAGTAACAGGCCCGCGCTATTACCGATAGCGCGGGCCTTGCCTTGTGCCGGTCAGGCGGGAACCAGCGCCTCGGCCCCGAATGCGGCCATCGCCTGCCCGGCGATATAGCCGGTGACCATGGCCGGACCGACATTGCAGCCATGGGCGGGCGACTTGCCCCGCCAGATCGAATTGGCGTCGAGGCCTGCGGCATAAAGGCCCGCAACCGGCGCGCCACCGGTGCCAATCACCCGGCAATGCGCGTCGATCTTCAAGCCTACCGTCGTCGATCCATCACCGGGATGGATCTTGATCGCATAGAAGGGCGCCTTCTCGACACGGCCTAGGCACGGATTGGGTTTGTGCTTCGGATCGCCGATTTCGATGTCAATCTGGGTGTCGCCCTTGCCGAAATCGGGGTCTTTGCCTGTTTCGGCATAGCGGTTCATCTTGGCCACGGTCGAAAGCAGGCCGTCGCCATCGACACCGATCTTGTCGGCCAGTTCGCGCAAAGTGGGTGCCTCGATCACATAGCCTGTCGCGATCAGCTTTTTGAGGCCGCCACCACCCGGCAGCACCATCCCCATGCCATAGGTTTTGACGAAATGCGCGTCGCCGATGATGTGGGCTGGCACCGTGCCGGTGGCGTGCATCGCCTCTACGAAATGGACCGAGGCTTCGTTGCCAAAGCGCTCGCCCTTCGCGTTGACGGCGATGCAGCCGGGTTTCGACATGTCGATCAGATGGGCGTAGCGGGCGACATAGCCGTCTGACCGGGTCATGGTCGATACGACCGCCCAGACCGCGTTGACGAGGTTGTCGCCGTCCAGCGACGCGCCAGCCTCCAGGCCCATATTCATGCCGTCGCCGGTATTTTCATAGGGCAGGATCGAGACATGCTGCTCCGCAAACGGAATATAGGCTTTGCGCAATTGTTCGCTGGCGGAAAAGCCGCCTGCTGCCAGCAGCACGCCGACCCTGGCCGCGATCTCTTCGCCACCCACGCGCACGCCGGTCACGCGGCCATCACTGACCAGCAGGCGATCGACCGCCGCGTCCTTGCGCAGGGTGATGCCCGCGTCGAGCGCCGAGCGCAGCAGCCGCGCGACGAGCGCATTGCCCATCGTCAGCCGGGTGCCGCGCGGGTAGCGGCGCAGTTTGTCCGCGCCGAATTTCGCCGCCAGCTTGCCGAAGTGAAACAGGGATTTGGGTGATGGCATCGTCGCCAGATAGGGCAGGTCGAACAGGTCGATCATGAAGCCGCCGGGCGCGTTGAATTCCTCACGCGCGGGGCGCAGGTCGGCGAAATGCGCGCCGAGCAACTTGCCGTCATATTCCTGGGGCGAGAGGAGACGGCCCTGGTCGGCGGCCCCTGCGATGTCGGGATACCAGTCGCTGCTGGGCGGGGAAAGGAGGAAGCGGACCGCGCTGTTGCGTTCCAGCCAAGCGACCATGGCCGGTGCCGTATCCAGATAGGCGTCGATCAGCGCCGGGTCGGCGCTCGGCCCGATGACGTCGAGCACATATTGGCGGGCAACCGCCGCGCTGTCATCGACGCCGGCGGCCTGCGCCTGCGGGCTGCCCGGCACCCAGATGCCGCCCCCCGATATGGCGGTCGTGCCACCGAAATGCGCGGCCTTTTCCAGCACCAGCACCGACAGGCCCGCCGCAGCGGCCCGCAGCGCCGCCGTCAGGCCCGCCGCGCCCGATCCGACGACGACCACATCATATTGGGTCATGATCTACTCCGATTCAGTATGCGGGTGGGCAATGCTCACACCTTGGGCATGATCTCTTCGGCCACCCAGTGCAGCCGTTCGATATATTCGGTGAGGCCCGTCATGCCCGGTGGCAGCGGCACGATCGTTTCGTTCACGCCCAGATCCTTCAGCCAGCCGATCTGGTCGATGATCTTCTGCGCATTACGGGTGCCGGGCGCGCGGGGATCGTCCATGATTTCGTGATGGGCGCCGACATTGAGCATTTCGAGCGCGAAGAACAGGTCGATCGGGCGGCCATCATAGGTCGGCTGGGTGCGGATGAGGTCGAGGCATTGGGGGAATTTTTCGGGCGGGGTGCGGAAAGGCGACCAGCCGTCGCCGAATTTCGCGACACGCTTCAAGACCGGTTCCGCGTCGCCGCCAAACCAAATCGGCAGGCGCGGCTGCTGCACCGGCTTGGGCGCGAAGCCGACATTCTTGAAAGAAACAAATTCGCCCTCGAAGGTCGGCGTGTCGGACGTCCACAACTCGATGATCGCGGCGACATATTCGTCCGCCATGCGCCCGCGATTGTGGAAATCGACGCCCAGCATGTCGAATTCCTCCTTCAGCCAGCCGACCCCGAACAGCGCGGTGGCGCGGCCGCCGCTCAGCCAGTCGAGCGTGGACCAGGCCTTAGCCTGCACGATGGGGCTTTGCAGCGGCAGAATGGAGACGGACGAACTGACCCGCATTTTCGCGGTGCGCCCGGCAAGGAAAGCCAGCGCAACGGTGCCATGGACATAATGGTCGCCCGACAGCGCGACATGTTCCTGCGGGATGATGAAATGCTCGCCCAACATGCATTTGTGAAAACCCAGATCATCCGCGATCTTGAGCACATGGCCTATGTCATCGCCGGTCAGCGCATGTTCCCATGGTTGCGTCATCGCCGCGACGTGCATCGAATTGGGCACACCGATGTTGAGCTTCATTCCTCTATCCCCTTGGTCACTTATGCCGGACAGAATGGCGCACCCGGCGCCACCCTCGCACCTTCCGCCCGGAAGGGGGCGGTCAATCGGCGGGCGGGATCAGGTCGCCGGTGATGCGGATGCCAGCGCCATCTACCTTGTAGGTCTTGTTGAGAAAGATGAGGATGGACGTCAGCGCTTCGGCCGCGGCGGCATTGCACAGCGCGCCGCCATGCAGGCCGCGCAGGCCCATCGCATCGGCCAGCGCCACGACCTGACCACGCGCCGCCTTGTCATCGCCGAACACCAGCACGTCGCAGCCGACATCGACATCCTTGGCCAGCTTGTGCGCGGCGACATTGTGGAAGGCCGACACAAGCGTCACGCCCTCGCCCAGCGCTGCCTGCGCCCGCAGCGCAGCGGAGCCTTCGGCGGGAAGCTGCACGCGCATCACCTTGGGCGGGACCAGCGGGACCGTGGTGTCCACGACGATCTTGCCCGCGACATGGGGCGCGATGTCGCGCAACGTCGCGTCCTGCGCGGCAAAGGGCACGGTGACGATGACGATGTCCGCCCCCGCCGCCGCCTCGATATTGGTCGCGCCCGAAAGGCCGTGGCCAAGCTCTGCGGCCGCCTTTTGCGCGCCGTCGGCGCTGCGCGACCCGATGACGACGGGATAGCCCGCGTGGGCGAGGCGCCAGGCGATCGCCGCGCCCAGATTGCCGGTGCCGCCGACTACGGCGATAGCAGGAAGGCTCATGCCGGTTTCCCCGTCTGCATCGCGGCGAAGCGCATCATGTCCGCATAGACCGCCGAATGGGATGTGAAGCCGCCATCGGCGACGATCGACGCGCCGGTGACATAGCGCGCCTGATCGGACGCGAGGAAGGCGACGACTTCGGCGATATCTTCGGGGCGACCCAGATAATCGACCAGATTATGTTCGGTCATCAGCTTCTGGGCCTCCAGCGGCATATTGTCATCCAGCGCTTCCGTCATCACCAGCCCGACCACGACCACGTTGGAGCGGATGCCCTGCTTGCCGTATTGGGTGGCGATATATTTGGAGAGGCCCAGCATCCCGGCCTTGGTCGTGCCATAAGCGGGATAGTCGAGGTCGCCCGCCAGCCCCTTGCCGGAGCCTGTGAAAACGATCGACCCGCCGCCTGCCGAAAGCAGATGGGGAATGGCGTGCTTGGCGCATAGCATCGACCCGCGCAGGTTGGTGGCGAAGGTGCGGTCCCAGAAAGCGACGTCCATGTCCGCGATCAGCGCGTCTTCGTGCATCAGGCCGGTCTGGGCGGCGTTGCTGTGCAGGATATGGAGACCGCCGAAATGGTCGACCACCCTGGTTATGCCCGCCGCGATCGAGGCTTCCTCCATCACGTCCATGGCGACGGCCAGCGCCTGCCCGCCGGCCGCCGTGATTTCCTCTACGACATGGGCGAGCCGCGCTTCGGTGCGGCCGGTGATCGCGACCTTCGCGCCGCGTTGCGCCATCATCAGCGCAGTGGCGCGGCCGATGCCGCTGCCGCCGCCGGTGATGATCGCCACCTTGTCCTTCAGGGGGTGCGACAGATCGGTCATAGAGACTCCGTGATGTGGGTTTGCCGGGGCAATACCGGCTCGTAAAGGGTGGTGCGCTGACGCACCGGGCGGCCGACCGAAGCGGCCAGCGCGCGCATTTCCGCCGGGCCAAATTCCTGGCCGTTGACGCCGCCCGCCGCGCGGGTGATCGATTCATCCATCAGCGTGCCGCCCATGTCATTCGCGCCCGCATTCAGGATCGCCGCCGCACCCTCCGGTCCCATCTTGACCCAGGACACCTGGATATTGGGGATCAGCGGGTGCAGCACGATGCGGGCGATGGCATGCATCAGCACCGCCTCGCGATAACTTGGTCCCGACCGGGCCAGCCCTTTGCGCCAGATCGGCGCTTCCATATGGACGAACGGCAAGGGCACGAATTCGGTAAAGCCGCCGGTCTGTTCCTGCAAGGCGCGGATGCGCAGCAGGTGGCGCGCCCAGTGGCGATAGCCCTCGACATGGCCGAACATGATCGTCGCGGTGCTGCGCAGGCCGATGCCATGGGCGACGCGCATCACCTCGATCCACTCGTCCGCGCTGACCTTGTCCGGGCAGATCAGGGCGCGGATTTCGGGGTCGAGTATTTCGGCCGCGGTGCCGGGCAGCGTGGAGAGGCCCGCCGCCTTCAACCGCGCCAGATAATCCTCCAGCGGCAGGCCCAGCGTCTGCGCGCCATGGGTGACTTCCAGCGGAGAGAAGGCGTGAATATGGATATCGGGCGCGGCGTCGCGCACGGCCTTTAGCACCGCCAGATAGGTGTTGCCGTCATAGTCGGGATGGATGCCGCCTTGCAGGCAGACTTCGGTCGCGCCGCGATTCCAGGCTTCCGCCGCGCGCCGCCCGACCTCGGCATAGTCGAGCCGGTAGGCGGGACCGCGCATCGCCTTCGTACTGCCCTTGGAAAAGGCGCAAAAGCCGCATTTGTAGAGGCAGATATTGGTATAGTTGATGTTGCGGTTGACGGCATAGGTCAGCGTCTCGCCAACGCTCTCCTGCCGCAGCCGGTCGGCTTGGGCGACGATGGCGGCAAGGTCATGGCCCTCCGCATCGAACAGGGTTACGATGTTGCGCTCGCTCAGGCGCATACCCGCTTCGGCGTCGCGCAGGATCGCCTGCACCGATACCGACGCTTGGCCGGCATCGCCTCCGGTCAGCGCAGGCGCGGCGTCGCCATGTCCGGCCGCCCAATCGTCGGGCTTGGGCAGGCCACGTCCGTCGATAGCGCGCAGGATGTTGGTCGCGACCGCGGGGGCGGCCCAATCCCGTGCCGCCAGCGCATAGCGTGGCCCGATGGCGAGCCGCTGGGCCAGCGTGCGGCCAGCGGCGCGGGTAGCCTGCGCCAATGTCTCCAGATGCGGCCAAGGCGCTTCGGGGTTCACATGGTCGGGCGTCACGGGCGACACCCCACCCCAGTCATTCACTCCGGCCCGGATCAGAGGGGCGAGATCGACCTGGTCGTGCAGGTTGGGCGGCGCCTGGATCGTCATCTCCGGCCCCAGGATCAGCCGCGCGGCGGCGATCGCCCACAGATGGTCGTCGAGCGCCGGTTCGGTATGATCGGCCATCCGCGTGCCGGGCTTGGCTCGGAAATTCTGGATGATGACTTCCTGAATATGGCCATATTGGCGATGTAGATCGCGGATGGCGACGAGCGCTTCGACCTGTTCGTCGCGGGTATCGCCGATGCCGATCAACAGCCCGGTCGTGAAAGGCACTTTGGCGCGGCCCGCCTCGGCGATCGTGGCCAGGCGACGCGCGGGCTCCTTGTCGGGCGAGCCGAAATGCGGCCCACCGCGCGCGCACAACCGATCGGCGCTGCTTTCCAGCATGATGCCCATGGATGCGGCATGAGGCCGCAGCAGGGCATAATCGGCCGCATCCATCAGGCCGGGGTTGAGGTGGGGCAGCAGGCCGGTCTCTTTCAGGACCAGTTCGGCCATTTCGGCGAGATAGGACAAGGTCGAAGCGTGGCCCAGCCTGGCAAGCGCCTCGCGCGCAGCCCCGTAGCGGTCTTCGGGTCGGTCGCCCAATGTAAACAAGGCTTCCCGGCATCCCGCCGCGACACCGGCGCGCGCGATCGCCAATACTTGCTCACGGTTGAGATAAGCGTCTCCCGCCTGCGCGGGGGTGGTAGCAAAAGTGCAATAATGGCAGACGTCGCGGCATAACTTGGTCAGCGGGATGAACACTTTGCGCGAATAGGTGACGCGCGCGCCATGCCCCTCCACCGTCAATGCCTGTGCGGTCGTCATCATCGCGTCCAGACTAGTAGCAAGCAGAAGGGCGCTGATGTCACCAGCGCCTGCTTCCCAGCGATGAAGATCGTCCAAAGTCACATCCTACTCCGCGCTTATGCTACCCCATCGCGGCGGCGGAGTAGAGCCTGTCCACTCCGCCGCCCATATTCAGAACCGATATTTCGCGCTGACGCCCCAGGTCCGCGGTTCCCCGGCATAGACCGAGCTGAGCGGGAAAGAGGCGAGTAGCACACTCGACGCGGAGAAATATTCCTCTTTGAAGAGATTTTTGACGAATACACCCAAGTCCAGGCCCGTTCCACCGATACCGCGCCAGTCGAGCCGGGCGTTGGCCAGCTTGTATCCGGGCAGCTTTTCACCGTTCTGACCACCGAAATCGTCGGTCATGAACAGATCGGCATTGAAGGCGAGGTCGCCATCGGCTGGCCTGACGGGCAGGATCCAGCTGACGCTGGCGGTGCCGGAAAAGGTCGGCGAATAGGTGTTGATCTGAGCCTCGCCCACGGTAACCGCAGCCGGCAGGCCGGCGGGAACATCGACCTTTTCGACCTTCACGTTAGTATAGGCGGCATTGAATGCGACGGTCAGGTTGCGGCTGGGACTGATCGACGCTTCCAATTCCACACCCCAAATCCGCAGATCGGCGACATTCGCCGCCAGCGAACCGTTGGTCGGCGAATCCGGCGTACCATTGGGTACGATCGTCTGGGTGTTGAGGAATTGCAGCGCATTCTTATATTTGCTGTAATAGGCGGCCAGGTTCAACCGACCCCGCGCCGACCCGATATGATAGTCATATTTCGAGCCAACTTCGATGTCCGTGATCGTTTCTTCGTCGGTCTTCTGAAACGGGCGCAGATCAGGGCATATCCCGCCCGTAGCCGCGCAGGCAGCGTCGGTCCCGCCGGTCGTGAAAGGCGTTTCGAACAAGGGCGTGTTGATATTCACGCCGCGATACCCCCGGCGCGATGAAATATAGAGCAACCAGTCGGGCGTCGCCTTATAGTCCAGGCCAATGGTCCAGCTTGGCTCCTTACCCTTGTTGGATACGGTGCCGACGCCGTCGGCCAGACCCAGATTCGCAGTCGCAAGACAGGTATCTTCGTCTACATAGCTGGTACCGATTGTGCCGCCACAAGCCGACACCTTGTCCCAGCTGTAGCGCGCGCCAAGGTTCAACTTGAGCTTGTCGGTGATTTCGTAGCCGATCTGACCGTAGACCGCCCAATTCTTGTTACGGACATGGGCGCTAACTGCCGGGGCAGGCACGCCCCCCACCGAAAAGGCGGTAAATTGCGATCCGGTCGGCCCGGCGGACCTGTCGTCATTATAGAATATGCCGGTAATGAAGTTGAACGATCCGAAATCGCCCAGCAATTGCGTTTCGTTGGTCAGATATTGACGATCCAGCACGGATGCGGCGTTGAACAAAGTAAAGGGGACCGCCGCCGGGAACGGCGCGGGCAATCCGGTCGGGATCGACAGGTTCGGCAATGCGCCGGTGTTGATGAGCTGGTCGCTGAAATTCTTGCGGAAACCAAAGATATTGCGCAGAGTCAGATCGCCGAAGCTGAACGAGGTGTCGTTGGTGATCGACGTGGTCTTGCGGAATGCCCGCCCGCCATTGATACCGCCGTCGAACGAACCCCGGCGATTGGCGCGCTGCGTCTGGAGCGCCGCCTGCGCCTGCGGATCGAGCACGCCCAGACCAAAGGCGGCCAGCAGAAAATTCTGACGCAGCAGATATAACCCGCCGGCCAGTTCATCGCTTTTGAAATATTCGTAGACGGTCGTGCTTTTCAACCCCTCAACCGGCTCCAGCAGCAGCGAAAGGCGGAAGGCGTCCTGCTTGATATTGTCGAAGCCCGGCCCACCGTCGAACGCGATCGTCCGCGGATCCTGTCGCCGGATCTGGCCGGCCGCGCGAAAGGCGACCTTGTCCGCAATGATCGGAATGTTGATCGCGGCTTCCACTTCGCGATAGTCGAAACTGCCGTAAGTGCCCTCGACATAGCCTTCAAATTCATAGGTCGGCTTCTGGCTGCCGATCACCACCGCGCCGCCCAGCGTGTTGCGGCCAAACAGCGTCCCCTGCGGACCTTTGAGCACCTGTATGCTGCCGATGTCATAGGTCGGCACGTTGGAGCCGACGGACGGCAGCGGCGTATCGTTGAGATAGATGACCACGCCCGGCGTCACTTCACCCAGCGGCAACTGGCCGATGCCGCGCAGCGTCAGCGCCACATTGTCCTTGCCCCCTTCGGACGAGAAGGTGAAGCCCGGCGCGATCGTCTTGATGTCGCTGACCGTCTGGACCGTGCTGCGTTCCAGCGCTTCGGTGGAAAAGGCAGCGATGGAAACCGACACGTCCTGTAACCGTTCTTCGCGACGACGCGCAGTCACGACGATGTCGCCGCCGCTTGCGCTTTCGGCCTGCGGCGCAACGCCAGCGGCATCCTGCGCCCAAATCGGAGTCGCCATCGGTGCTACGGTCGACAAAAGGGCCAGTTTAAAAAAGCCGAATTTCATTCTCTCTCTCCCAGGATCATTGGGACCACCTGTTCTTTGCGCAGGCATCGTCCCGACGGAGCATAGAGGCCTTTGCGGCCGTTTTTCTCCACCTACCTTTCGGCAGGAATCATTGCACAGTTACAAACAAATCTGTCTATCGTTGTATTTATGGCGCAGCCGTCACAGATCGCTCAGGCCCAGCGGCGGACAAGGTCGGCAATGTCCGCGACCGCCGGTTCGGCGATCGCGCCCGACGTGCGATCAAGCCGTGGCGCAGGCGCCGGCTGGGCGCTTCCTCCGCGTTGGACAAAAGTGCCGCGCGCCCGATTGTGCGGATGTTCCGGCGCTTCGCCCATCGCCAGAACCGGGGTGACGCAGGCATCGCGGTCCGCAAAATGTGCGGCCCATGCGTCGCGCGGCCGCGTGGCGAAGGCGGCTTCGAAATCGGCTTGCATCGCGGGCCAGCCCGCCCGGTCATTCTGGTCGTACCGCCGATGGCCAAGACCAAGACCCTCAACCATCTGGGCGAAGAATTTGGGTTCCAGACAACCGACCGCGACATGCCGCCCATCCGCGCAGGCATAGCAGCGATAGAAAGGCGCCGCGCCATCCAGCAGGTTCGAAGCCGGTGCGTCCGTCCAAAGCCCCTTGGACTGCCATGCGTAAAAAAGGCTCATCAACGACGCCACACCGTCCGTTATGCAAGCATCGACCACCTGCCCCTGCCCGGTCCTTTGCGCCGATAACAGGGCGCTGAGCAGGCCGAAAATCAGGAACATCGCTCCGCCGCCATAGTCGCCCACCAGATTAAGCGGCACAAGCGGCGGCGCCCCTTGCGCGCCCATCGCGTGCAGCGCGCCGGTGATCGACAGATAATTGATGTCATGCCCCGCCCGCATCGCCATCGGACCAGATTGGCCCCATCCGGTCATACGGCCAAACACCAGCCGGGGATTGCGCGCCAGGCAAATGTCGGGACCCACGCCAAGCCGTTCCATGACGCCGGGCCGATAGCCTTCGATCAATCCATCAGCGCACGCGATCAGGTCGAGCAATCGTGCGCGGTCATCCTCCCGTTTCAGGTCCAGATAGGTGACGGTGCGGCTGCGATGCAGAATGTCGCCGCCGACATCCTCCCAATCGCCTACGCCCGCCGATGGCGGGCGCGCCACGCGCACGATTTGCGCCCCCATGTCCGCCAGCAGCATCGCCGCCAGCGGAACCGGGCCGATCGCGTCGATTTCGACGATACGGATACCCGCAAGAGGTCCGGATGGCTGCGTCATCAGATGCTGGTCCGATCCGCACCCTTGAGGTCGAGAATGGCGCGCGCCTCGTCCGGGGTAGCGATTTCCAGCCCCATGCCTTCGATGATCTGCCGCGCGGTCGCGACCTGTTCCGCATTGGTCCGGGCCAGGCGACCGGGACCGCCCCATAGCGAATCTTCCAGCCCCACGCGCACATTGCCGCCCATCGACGCGGCCATTGCGACGATGCTCATCTGGCGCGCGCCTGCGCCCAGCACCGACCATTGATATTGATCGCCAAACAGCCGGTCGGCCGTGCGCTTCATGTGCATGATGTCGTCGGGATGGCTGCCGATGCCACCCAATATGCCAAAGCAGGTCTGGATGAACAACGGCGCCTTCACCAGTCCGCGATCGAGGAAATATTTAAGGTTATAGAGATGGCTGGTGTCGTAACATTCAAATTCGAACCGCGTGCCGAGCGGCGACAGCGTCGCCAGCAGATGCTCGATGTCCGCATAGGTATTTTTGAAAACCAGATCCCGCGACGCTTCGAGCGCGGCAGCTTCCCAGTCATGCTTGAAATCCTTGAACCGGTCCAGCATAGGAAACAGGCCAAAGCCCATCGTCCCCATATTCAGGCTGGCGACTTCGGGGGCGAATGTCTGGGCCGGGCGGATGCGTTCCTGCACGCTCATGGACGGATGGCCGCCGGTCGTCAGGTTGAGCACCGCATCGCTGCGCTGCTTGATAATCTGAAGGAAGGGCGCGAACAGGTCGGGATTCTGGTCGGGGCGCCCGTCGACGGGATTGCGGGCGTGTAGGTGGATGATCGCCGCCCCGGCCTCCGCCGCGCCGACGGCCGATTCCGCGATTTCCTGCGCCGTCACCGGCAGATAGGGCGACATGGACGGCGTATGGATTGCGCCGGTGATGGCGCAGCTGATGATGACTTTACGTTTGGCCATGATGGTTCCTTTCACGCAGCAGCGCGATGGCAGGCGCCCTGAGGCGCGCAATCTATCCTTCGATAGGCGCAGGACAAGCGATCAGGGCAGGATACCCAACTGGCGCGCGCGCAGCACCGCCTGCGGCCGCCGCCGCACGCCCAACTTGTCATATATCTGCTGCATATACCATTTGACCGTGCCTTCGGTCAGTCCCAGCCGGTCCCCGATTTCGCGGTTGCGCAAACCGCCGCTGACCATGGTCAATATGTCAACTTCGCGATTGGCGAGGCGGCCGGTCAGGCCGAAATCATCCTGGTCATCCTCATCCGTTTCGATCTGCGGACCACTGCGCATCATCGACACCAATCGCACGGCGAAACGGTCAGCCGGGGTTTCCAGTTCCGGTCCCTGCGCATAGGCTTCGGTCAGTAGCGACGCGATCACTTCGCCTTCGTCGATGAAGGTGCGGACCCAGCCCGCCGGTTCGGCCATTTCCACAGCGGTGCGAACCGCCCGACGCGCTTCGGACCGATTGCCCTGCAACACGGCGATTTCAGCCAGCAGCAGTTCGAACGTGACCGCCGATCGCACAGCGCCTGCCCGCTTGACGAATTCCAGCCAGCGATGCGCGACCTTGCGCGCCCGGCCAAGCCGATGCCGCTGCATTTCGATCCGCAGCCAGGCGATCGCGATACTCTCGTTGCGACGGGTGGGGTGCAGCGTGGGGACCGGTTCGCCATCCAGTTGCGGATCGCCCGCCGCGAAATGCTGCTCTGCTTCCTCGATCTGCCCCGCCTTGATGAGCAAACGGACTTCTTCGGCCACGATGAACGCCCGCATCCGGTCCAGCCCACATTCGATCGCGACCAGATGCGCGTCGTTGAGCGTCGTGAGCGCGCCGGGCAGATCGCCACGCGCCGCGCGCAGACGGGCGTTGACGATATAGCCCGACGCCATCTGGTCCGCAAAGCCCCATTGCCGCACGACCGGCAGATGGCGTTCGACCAGATCGGTCGCACTGTCCATATCGCCAGCATCATAGAGAAGTTCCGCCATCGGCAGCGCGGGCAAGGCGGCAAGGCCCGATCCTTCGCCGTGTATCTCCCTGGCCAGCGTCAATGCCTCGTCCAAAAAACGATGCGCCAGTTGGGTCTTGCCCTGGGCCATCAATGTCGGGGCGACCGATGCCTTGAGCGCGATCGAAGCAAAGTCCGATCCCGGACGGGACAAGGCGCGCCGGGTTTCCGCCTCCAGTTTGAGCATGTCCTGAAAATGATAGAGTTCGCGGCGCGCCGACATCAGCTGCGCCAACAATGTACAGCTCAGATAGGCATGGCTTTCGGCCATTTCGGCCAGCAGCGGCTCGGCCTCCGCCTCCACATTGACCATGTCGTCGCGCGCCGCGGCCAGCATCACGAGCCGATGTCGGATCATCAGGTCAAGCTGTTCGCTTTCATGGGCGGACATCGCATCGCCCTGACTGCGCGCATCATGGATCGAGCGCGCCGTGGCAATCAGCCGGTCGGCAGCGGCGAAGGATAATTGCCGTATCCGTCGCCACGCCAATGCCAACAACAAATAGGGATGCTGCGCCAGCACACTCCAGGGCAGATCCGCGCTCAGTTCGTCAATCCGGTAGAGATAGCCCGAATAGGTCAGCCGTTCGGCCAGCCGATCCAGTTGCGCGGCCAGGAAGCCCTGGTCCCCGCTCAAGCGCGCATGTTCGATCGCCGTTACGATGTCGCCGGTCTCCGCGAAATGGTTGCTCGCGCGGCAGTGCGTCATCGTGGCGCGGGCGGGCGCACGGTCCATCAGGCGACCCAGCACCATTTCGCGGAAAAGGCGATGATAGGCGTAGCGGCCATGTTCCTGATCGATGGCGTTGAGAAACAGTCCCTGACGAAAGACATGATCCAGCATCACGCGCGCGTCTTCGTCTCCGGTGACCGCTGCGCAGGCCGAAGGGGTCAGTTCGTCGAGGATCGACGTGTCGACCAGAAAGCGTCGCACATGGTCCGGCTGAAGGCCCAGGACTTCCTCGTGGAAATATTCCGCAAACTCCGGGCGCAGGCCGGTCAGCCGCAGATTGCCGCCGCCCTGCATCCCGCGCCGGTAGAGGTCGCACGCGATGACGACGCCCGACACCCATCCCTGCGTATCTCGCACGATGTCCTGCAAATCGCGCGAATCGATCGGCGCGCCGATGCTCTTAGTCACCAATTGGGTAGCTTCAGCCAAGGTGAAGGACAGATCGCTGTTGCCCACTTCGACCAGAAAGCCGAGCGCCCGCATCCGCGCCAGCGGCAGGCCGACGACGCCGCGCGCCGCCACGATCATCGTCAGCCCGTCGCGCGCGCTTGACGACAGTTGCGCGATGAAGGCGATGGTCTGTTCGTCGAGCAATTGGGCGTCGTCGATGATGATGACGGGCCTGGGTTCCACGACCGTCGATAACGTCCTGAGCCAGACCGCGTCATCGGCATCCCCGGCAACGTCGGGCCAGTCGAGACGCAGAGCATTCCCCGCGGCCTTGAGCGCCAGCAGGAAGGATGTCTTGTTGCCGATGCCGGCCCGCGCCGCCAGCCACAGCACGGGCCGACCTTGCGCCCGCAGCCTTTCCGCCCAGTAAAGCATCGCCGTCGTCTTGCCGCTGCCAGCGGGGGCGGACACCATGGTCAGACGCGCTTGGGCGACCTTTTCGGTCAGGGCGGCCAGCGCCGGACGCTCGATCAGCGTCGGCGTTATCCGGGGCGGCAGGACGATCGTTGGGACCACAGCCATCATTCTCTCCTGTTCGTGCTGCGTGGCACGATTCGTTTTATCGTTCTAAATATATTCTGACCTGTGAAATCCTAAATGCAATCCCCTTTTCCTATCCTCAGATAGGTCATCATTCGCGCCAGATATTGTCCTGGGGAAACCTCAAGGCTGCGTCGCACACGCGCCGTCCATGAAAAAGGCAGGCGACCCGAACCGCCGGGCCGGCACATCAGGAAAGGTTGACCATGAAGGCCCTGTATCTCGAAAAGATCGACGGACCCGATTCCGTCGTGGTGGCGGACGTCGAAACGCCGGTGCCAGGGCCAGGCGAGGTCCGCGTCGCGATAAAGGCCGCGTCGGTCAACCACCGCGAATTGTTCATAACCCATGGCCAATATCCCGGCATGACCGTGCCCGTCACGCTGGGTTGCGACGGCGCAGGTGTCGTGGACATGATCGGAGAGAGCGTTTCGGGCGTCAGCGAAGGCGACGAGGTCGTCCTCTATCCTGCGCGCAATTGGGGTTCCAACCGCCACGCGCCCGCCGCCGATTTCGGCCTGCTGGGGATGCCCTTTGCTGGCACCATTGCCGAATATATCTGCGTGCCGGTCGAAAATCTGGCGCCAAAGCCTGCATTCATGAGCTTCGAGGAAGCGGGCGCCATGCCGTTGACGGCGCTCACCTCGTGGCGGGCGCTGATGTTCAAGGGGCGGTTGCAGGCGGGCGAAACGCTGCTCATCAGCGGCGTGGGCGGCGGCGTCGCCACGTTCGGTCTTGCCTTCGCGGTCGCCAAGGGCGCCAATGTCTATGTCACGGGCGAAAGTCAGGATGTTATAGACCGCGCCATCGCCATGGGGGCCAAGGGCGGCCTGCTCTACACCGATCCCGACTGGCGCAAACAAGTCGGCAAGCTGACCGGCGGCATCGACGTAGTGCTGGACGGCGCACCTTCGCCCAGCTTTTCGAACTATGTCCGCGCCATCAATCCAGGCGCGCGCATCGTCATCTATGGTTCGACGGCAGGGAACGAGATCAAGTTCAACGCGACCGACATATTCCTGAAAAGCGCCAGCATCGTCGGCAGCCAGGTCGGCGATCCGCAGGATTTCCAGGACATGCTGGCCTTTGCGGATGAACATAAGATCAAGCCGGTGATCGAGGCGTCCTATCCTTTGGCGCAGGCCAAGGAAGCGCTGCTCCACCTGCGCGACGCGCATAAATTCGGCAAAGTCGTGGTGACGATGTGAGCGACCTGTTCAGTCTTGCAGGCAAGCAGGCGCTCGTCACCGGCGGTGCGCAAGGGCTTGGCCGCATGATCGCCGAGGGGCTTCTGCGCGCGGGCGCAACCGTGGCGATCACATCGCGCAAAGCCGATATTTGTGAGGCCGCGGCCAGCGAAATGTCGGTACTGGGAAGGTGCATCCCCCTGCCTGCCGATCTGTCTACGCCGGAGGCGGCGGTCGATCTGGTGGCGCGCTATCGCAATGCGATGGGCGCGTGCCACATCCTCGTCAATAATGCGGGCAAGACCTGGGGCGGCGATATAGACAATTTCCCCGACAAGGCATGGCCAGGCGTGATGGCCGTCAATGTACAGACGCCTTTCACCATGGTGCGTGAATTGCTGCCCGAATTGGGCGCCAGTGCGACTGCCGACGATCCTGCACGGATCATCAACATCGGTTCGGTCGCGGGCATGAAGACGGAGCGCTTGAACGCCTATAGCTACGCCGCCAGCAAGGCCGCCGTTCATATGATGACGCGCGACCTGGCCGGGGATTTGGCCGCGCGCAACATTACCGTAAATGCAGTCATTCCAGGCTTTTTCCCCACGAAGATGACGGCGCATATGCGCGACGACGACAATGTCGATCCGGGGCTTCTAGCCCATATCCCGCTGCGTCGCCTGGGCAAGCCGGACGACATCGCCGGTATCGTCATATTTCTGTGTTCGCGGGCAGGCGGCTATGTGACGGGCGCGCAAATTCCCGTGGATGGCGGCGTGGTCGGTTGCGGCTGAATTGAAAAGAACGAGAGGGGCGGTCGCGATGCCGGTTCGCCGCCCCCTTCCTCCCTATAATTGCCAGCCGCCACCCGCAACGATCACCTGGCCGGTGATATAATCGGCTTCCGGCAGGCACAGCAGATAGACAGCGCCCGCCGCTTCCTCCGGCGTTCCGGCACGGCCCAGCGGAATACCTTTTTCCATCGCTTCGAGAATTTCGTCGCTGACCCCGGCCTTGATGTCCTTGCCCTTGACATTGATGGTCGAACTGCCGGCCTCCCCTGCGGTCATCCGCGTCATGATCGCGCCGAAAGCAACGGCGTTGACCGTGACATTATAGCGCCCCCATTCCTTCATCACGGTCTTGGTCAGGCCGACGATCCCGGCCTTCCCCGCGGCATAGCCTGCCTGCCCGGCATTGCCCCCCAGCCCCGCGACCGATGAGATATTGACGACCGTGCGACGCTGCGCACGGCCATGTTCGGCAATTTCCGCCTTGGCCGCAGTGGCGATAACCGGTTGCGCGGCGCGCAGGATGCGGAACGGGGCGCTCAGATGCACGTCCAGCATCGCCATCCATTGTTCGTCGCTGGTCTTTTGCAGCACCGAGTCCCAGGCGTAACCGGCATTGTTAACGATGATGTCGATCGTGCCGAAGGCATCGACCGCGGCGGCCACAAATTTTTCGCCGAAATCCGCCGCCGTCACATCACCCACGCACACCACGGCACGCACACCCAGCGCCTCGATCTCCGCCGCAGTCGCCTGTGCGACATCATTGTCCAGGTCGTTGACTACGACATGCGCACCATTGCCCGCCAGCTTGAGCGCGATCGCCTTGCCGATACCCCGACCGGAGCCGGAAACCAGCGCGATCTTACCGTCCAATATTTTCACTTTGCTTCCCGTTCTTCTTCAAAATCCGGCGACGCACGCACGTCCGCCATCCATTACCACGACGCTGCGGTCGGAGATGCTTGCCCGAAACAATATGTTATCGCCATCGCGCCAGATTTCGGTCCGCACCGTTTCCCCCGGCCAGACAGGTGCGGTGAAACGTGCACTCATCCCGGTCAGCAGCGCCGCTTGGCCGCCGCAGCACAAGTGAACCAGCGCCCGGCTGACCAGCCCCATCGTCGCCAGCCCATGCAAAACGGGTCGATCAAACCCTGCCGATGCCGCCGTCCCTGCATCGACATGCAGCGGATTGCGATCCCCGGTCAGGCGATAGAGCAGCGCCTGATTGATCGCGGTCGGCAGATCGAGCAAGGCATGGGCCGGTTCGTCGGGCATCGTCGTCGCCATTTGGCCCGGCAAATCGCGCGGACCGCCAAAGCCGCCCGCGCCGCGCAGCACCCAGATTTCCTCCATCTCCGCGATCACCAGATCGGTCGGGGTCATCAGGGTCCGCTTGGCGCGCACCAGCGCAGCCTTGCCCGGTCCTTTGTCGGCGACATCGCCAATCTCTATCCGGCCATGCACCAACTGGCCCAGTTCCAACGGACGCAGCAGCCGCAAACTCTGCTCCCCGTGCAGGATGCGCGGCCAGTCCCAGCCCAGTTCGCCCGCCATCGGCCAGAAACCCGGTGTCCCCAGCACCAGCGCCATCGTCGGCAGCACTTCAAGGTCACGCTCGAACAGCAGATGCTGCTCGTCGATCGCACCCAGCCCGGCACCCACGCCCAGCGCGTAAAGGATGGCGCTGCGCGGATCGCAAATATCTTCCGCCGCCGGGACAGCAAAGCCCCGCAAACGATCAAGGTTCAACATCGGCACTCTCCCGGCAATGGCTCAGGACAGCTTGCGCTCGTCCAGACCCAGCCCGCGCCCGATAATTTCACGCATGATTTCGCTGGTGCCGGCGAAGATACGGCTGATCCGGGCGTCGGTATACATGCGGCTGATGCGATATTCTTCCATATAGCCCGCGCCACCGTGCAATTGTACGCACTCGTCCATCACCCGGCCTTCCAGTTCGCTGGTCAACAGCTTGGCCGCCGACGCATCCTCCGCCGTCAATTCGCCGGCGTTGAGCAGCAGGACGCATTGATCGACATAGGTTTGAAGCGCGTCCAGTTCGGCCCGCATCGACGCCATCTTGAACCGGCTGTTCTGGAACGCGCCGATCGGTTTGCCGAACGCCTTGCGCTCCTTCACATAATCTAGCGTGATGTCGAACGCGGTCTGCGCCGTCGCCATGAAGCCGATCGCGGCGACCAACCGCTCTTGCGCCAGGAAACGGGCCAGATATTTGAAGCCCTGCGTCGGATCGCCCAGCACATTGGCCTTGGGCACCTTCACGTCGTTGAAGAAGAGTTCAGCGGTATCCTGGGCTTTCAGACCCATCTTAGCGAGTTTGCGCCCGCGTTCGAACCCTTCCATGCCGCGTTCGACCACGAACAGGCCAAGACCGTGGCGGCTGTTGGGATCGGTGCGCGCGGCGACGATAACCAAATCACCCAATATCCCGTTGGAAATATAGGTTTTCGCGCCATTGAGCAGCCAATGGTCGCCCTGATCGGTGGCGCTGGTGCGCATCCCGGCCAGGTCGCTGCCGGTCGAAGGTTCGGTCATCGCGACGGCCAGGATTTTTTCCCCGCTGACGATGCCGGGCATCCAGCGATCCTTCTGTTCCTCCGTTCCCAGCTTGGCGATATAGGGCGCAACCAGATCATTATGCAGGTTGATGTAGAAGCCTACATCGCCATGGCGCATATTTTCTTCGATGATGATCTGTTCGAAGCGAAAATCGTCTATCCCCGCGCCGCCATATTTTTCGTCCGCCCAGGTGCAGAGCAAACCCTGCGCCCCGGCCTTGAGATAAAGTTCGCGATCAACGATACCCTGTTCGCGGAACCGCTCGGCATGGGCGCCGACTTCTGCGCCCATGAATTTGACGACACTGTCGCGGAACTGTTCATGCTCCGCTTCGAAGATCAGGCGTTTCATGCCGGAACCGGCTCCTTGACCGTGGTTTCGGTGGCGGCGGTGTAGAAATCTTCGCCCCTGGCCGCCTTGTCGCGCAACCAGGCGGACGGCAGGAAACGCGGACCGTAAAGCTGGGCCAGGCGGTCGGATTCCTGCACGAATTTTGCGATGCCGATCGTGTCGATATAGCTGATCGTGCCGCCGGTCCATGCCGGGAAGCCCCAGCCATAAATGGCGCCAAGGTCGGCATCCTGCGGCGTTTCCAGCACATTTTCTTCCAGGCAGCGGGCGGTTTCCATCGCCTGGGCATAGAGATAGCGCTGTTTCAGTTCCTCAATGTCCCAGCCAGCTTTGGTAGGGAAATGATCGGCCAATCCTGTCCACAGATGTTTCTTGCCGCCTTCGGGATAGTCGTAAAACGCTCCGCCCGTCTTGCGACCGGAGCGGCCAATTTCATCCTTCATCCGTCGCATGACGGCAACGCCGGCGGGCGGCGTGTAGGCGTCGCCCTCTTCCGCGATCGCCTGATCGACGATCTTGAGCGGCAGATCGAGCGTCAGTTCATCCAATAGAGCGAGCGGCCCGACTGGCATCCCCACTGCCTTGGCCGCATTCTCGATCACCGCAGGCGGTACGCCTTCGGCCAGCATCGCAGCGCCTTCGTGGATCAGCATCTGGAACACGCGGCTGGTGTAGAAGCCGCGGCTGTCGTTGACGACAATCGGTGTCTTGCGCAACTGGGCGATGTAATCGAGGCCCTTGGCCAGCGTCGCCTTGCTGGTTTGCTTACCCATGATGACCTCGACCAGTCCCATCCGCTCGACCGGCGAGAAGAAGTGCAGGCCGATAAACTGGTCGGGACGTTTGGAGGCCTGTGCCAGTTGGGAAATCGGCAGGGTGGACGTGTTCGACGCGAAGATGGCCGCTTCGGGCAACACCGCTTCGGCCTTGCGCGTGGTTTCGGCTTTGATCGCAGTGTCCTCGAACACCGCTTCGATCACCAGGTCGCAGCCGTCGAGGAGCGCGAAGTCGTCGGTCGGGGTAATACGGGCCAGGATGGCGTCGGCCTTATCCTGCGCTATCTGGCCCTTCTGCACCGACTTGCCCAGCACCTTGGCGGAGTAGTCCTTGCCCTTTTGCGCGGTCGCGGTGTCGCGGTCGATCAGCACGACCTCTATACCCGCATTGGCGGAGACATAGGCGATGCCCGCGCCCATCATGCCCGCGCCCAGCACGCCGACCTTCTTGGCCGCGAATTTCTCAAAGCCTTCGGGACGGCGCGCGCCCTTTTCGGCGGCCTGCTTGGAAATGAAGGTCGTGCGGATGATGTTGCGCGCGACAGGATCGGTCAGCAGCCTGGCGAAATATTTGCCCTCGACGGTCAGCGCCTTGTCGAAAGGCAGTTGCAGCCCCTGGAACACGCAGTTGAGGATGGCGAGCGGCGCCGGCTGATTATAGCCGACCTTCGCTAGGCCGCCAGCCGCCATCATATAGGCGGCGGAGTCTTCCGGGACGGTCAGCCCTTTCTTCTGCGGCGGGGTCCACCCCTTGACGTCCCACGGCTTGACCGGATCGGGACCAGTAGCCAGCCAGGCCTTGCCCGCGTCGATCAGCGTGGCGGCAGGCACGACCTCATCGACGATCTTGAGCTTGAGCGCATCGGCAGGGCCGACCGAACGGCCGGAAAGCAGCAGGTCGAGCGCGGTTTTCATGCCCGCGATCAGACCCAGCCGCACCGTGCCGCCCGATCCAGGGAGCAGGCCCACATTGACTTCGGGCAGGCCGACCAGTGCCTTGGCATCGTCCGCCAGGATGCGCCGATGGCAGGCGAGCGCGAGTTCGAACCCGCCGCCGAGCGCCAGCCCGTTGATAGCCGCAACCCAGGGCTTGCCCGATTGTTCGATCGCGCGGTGCATGTCGGTCGCGCGCTTGGAAAAGGCGTAGGCTTGGCTGGGCGTCAGCGTACCGAAGCCGTTGACCAGTTGCTTGAGGTCGGCGCCCGCCATGAAGCTGGCCTTGGCCGATGTCAGGATGACGCCCTTGATGCTGTCGTCTTCGGCTATCTGCCGGGTCGCCGCTTCCATGTCGGCGATGAAAGCATCGTTGACGACGTTCATCGATCCTTCGGCGTCGAGGGTCAGGATCGCGAAGCCGTCATCGGCCTTTTGCAGTTGCATGGTCTTCATGGAATGTCCCGCTTCATGGTTCGCAAGGGCGCGTTCAGACGCGCTCGATAATGGCGGCCGTGCCCAGGCCGTTGGCGGCGCACAGCGTTATAAGGCCGGTTGACGCATCGCGCCGCTCCAGTTCGTCGAGCACGGTGCCCAGGATCATCGCCCCGGTCGCGCCGAGCGGATGGCCCATGGCGATCGCGCCGCCATTCACGTTGATCTTGTCATCGGGAATGTCGAGGTTGCGCTGGAAGTGCATGACGACGCTGGCGAAGGCTTCGTTCAGCTCCCACAGGTCGATGTCCTTTTCAGTCATGCCGCCGACCTTCAAGGCCTTGCGCGACACGGCGGTCGGCGCTGTCAGCATGATCGTGGGTTCAGACCCGATATTGGCATAGGAGCGGATGCGGCCGCGCGGCTTCAATCCGGCCTTTTCCCCAAATGCCCTGGATCCCACGAGCACCAGACCCGACCCGTCGACTATGCCCGAACTGTTGCCGCCATGATGGACATAGCTCAGCTCTTCGATCTGCGGATATTTCGCCTTCGCCACGGCTTCGAACCCGGCCTTGCCGAACCCTTCGAACGCCGGCTTGAGCTTGGCCAGGCTTTCGACCGTGGTGCCCGGACGCATATGCTCGTCACGGTCGAGGACAACCTCGCCTAAAACATCCGTTACCGGGACGATAGAGCGTTTGAAATAGCCCTGATCCCACGCATGGGCAGCCTTGCGCTGGCTTTCGACCGCGAAGCGATCGACATCTTCGCGGGTATAGCCGTCCAGTGTGGCTATAATGTCCGCACCGATCCCCTGCGGCGCGTAATAATTGCCGTAAGCAACCGCGGGATCGGATGTCCATGCGCCCGAATCATAACCCATCACCGTGCGACTCATCGATTCTACGCCGCCGCCGATTCCCGCGTCGATCATCCCGGCATGAACCTGCGCCGCGATCAGGCTGACAGCGTCCAGCCCGGTGGCGCAAAAACGATGGATCTGCTGTCCGGCGACGGTTTGAGCATAGCCGGCCTGCAATACGGCCGCGCGGGCCAGAACGCCGCCCTGCTCGCCGACCGGCTGGGCCATGCCGATGATGACATCGTCCAGCAACGCGGTGTCCAGATCGTTGCGGGTCTGGAGCGCCTTGAGCAATTGCGCGGCCATTTCGACCGACGTGATTTCGTGCAGCGCGCCGTCCGGGCGGCCCTTGCCGCGCGGCGTGCGAACATGATCGTAGATGTAGGCTTCCATCGTAAATTCCCGACCCGTGATCCGATACTTTGCTGTGTCCGCTCTTGGCGCGGGCCGCCCTGTCCGCACCTATCCAACGAAAGGCGCATGGGCGCGCGGGCGCTGCAATCTGATGCCAAGACAGGATCGGCTGAAATTTAGGAGCGGGCTTTCGTGGGCATCAAGGGCGAGGACAGCGCCGCAATTCGCATAACGGCGACGACGCTGGGCGATCTGCTACTGGCAGGGTGGGACAAGGGTCGCGGCAAGGACGCACTGGTCTTTCCAGGCGAACGCAAAAGCTATGACGATCTGGTGGCGAGCGTCCTACGGCGCGCGCGTGGGTTGAAAGCGCTGGGCATCGGGCGGGGCGACCATGTCGGCATATTATTGCCGTCCAGCATCGAATTTGTCGAAACGCTGTTCGCCAACGCCATGTGCGGCGCGGTGTCGGTGTTGATGAATGCCCGCTACAAGGCGCCGGAAATGGCTTATGTGGCGCAAAATGCCGATTTGCGTGCAATCGTGACTAATGATCTGATCAGCGAGCATGTGGATTTCGGCGCGCGCCTGACAGAGGCCTTTCCCGACCTGTCATCGGCGGTCGATCCTGCCGCGCTGACGCTGGCGGAAACGCCCCTGCTTCGACAGATCATCATGCTTGGCGGACGCTCCGCCCCCGGTTTCATCGACCAAGCCATGTTCGATGCAGCGGCAGATGGCGTCAGCGAGATGGACATACATGACGCACGTTTGACGGTGCGTGTCCGCGACACCGCGATGATCCTCTATACGTCCGGGACGTCGGCCAATCCCAAGGGGTGCCTGCTCAGCCATGAGGCGGTGACGCGCGAGGCGAATAATCTTGCCCGCTATCGCTGGGGCTTCCAGCCCGACGAACGCGCCTGGTCGCCGCTGCCGCTGTTTCACATCGCCGCGATGCTGTGCATGTTGGGCGCGATGGATGTAGGCGGCACCTTCATCGGCCAGCCCCATTTCGACGCCGGGGAAAGCCTGCGCCAGATCGAGGCGGAACGGGTGACGATGATGTTTTTGCCCTTCGTCACCTTCCATCAGGCGATGATCGCGCACCCCGATTGGGACAAGACGGATATGTCGTCCGTCCGCCTGCAAAATAGCTGCTTTGCCTTCATGCCGGACCGGGTCGGCCGGGCCTATCGAGACAAGGCGCCCAACATGCTGCAAGTCGGCACCATGGGCATGACCGAAGCGACGGGGATCGTGACGACTGGCGGCCCGGCGATGGACCCTGAAATGGGCTTCAGAAAGCTGGGCTATCCGCTGGCCGGGATCGAGATGAAAATCATCGATCCCGACACCGGCGTGGAACGCGGCGTGGACGAGCGGGGCGAAATATTGATCCGCGGCTATAATCTGTTCGACGGCTATTATCGCGACCCGGAAAAAACCGCCGAAGCGATCGACCCGGACGGATGGTATCATAGCGCCGACATCGGATCGATCGACGCGGAAGGCCATGTGATGTTCCATGGACGTTTCAAGGATATGCTAAAGGTCGGCGGTGAGAATGTCGCAGCAGCGGAAGTGGAGGCCGTCCTGGCCAGCCATCCCGCCGTCCGGCTGGCGCAGGTCGTCGGCCTGCCCGACGATCGGCTGGCCGAGATACCGGCGGCCTATATCGAGTGCGATGGCGACGTGTCGGTGGAGCCGGACGAACTGATCGCCTACACCAAGGCGCGCCTGGCATCGTTCAAGGTGCCGCGCCACATCCGGTTCGTCGACGAATGGCCTATGTCGGCGTCAAAGATTCAAAAGTTCAAGCTGCGCGCGGCGTTGATGGACGAACTGGGCCTGAACGACTGACAGAAAAAAGAATTGGGAGAGCATATATGCGGGTCATCATCACAGGCGCGGCCAGCGGCATAGGGCGCGCCTGCGCGCAACTGCTGGCCGATGGCGGCGCGATTGCGGGCGAGCATCGGATGTTGCTGGTCGATCGGGATGCGGCCAACCTTCAGATCGTCGCCGATGCGATCGGCCCGGCGGCTGCGACGTGCGTGGTCGACCTGGCGCAGCTGGATTGCGGCGACCGGATCGTGGCGGCAGCGCTTGCGCATATGGGCGGGATCGACGCGGTCGTCAGCAATGCCGGAATCATCATGGGTGGCGCGCTCGTCGACCTCCCCGTCGAAGATTTCGACCGTATCTTTGCGATCAATACCCGGTCCGCCTGGCTGCTGGGCAAGGCGGCGCATCCGCATTTGAAAGTCAGCAAGGGCGCCTTCGTGGCCACCGCCTCCATGTCCGCGACCGCGCCGACGCCCGCGCTGGGTTTCTATTCATGCAGCAAGGCCGCATTGCTGATGATGATCCGCCAGTTGAGCATCGAATGGGGACCGGACGGCATCCGATGCAACAGCGTATCCCCCGGCCCGACCTATACGCCGATGACGGCAGCGGGCTATGACGACAAGGCCCGGCGCGACCAGCGCGAGGCGAGCATACCGCTGGGCAAGCTGGGCATGGCCGAAGATGTCGCCAACGCCATTTTGTTCCTGATCGGGCCTCAAGCGGGACATATTAGCGGGATCGACATATTGGTCGATGGCGGAATGAGCAACATGCTAATGCCCGCCAGTGGCGGCGGAACCGGACAGAAGCGGCAGGACTAGAATGGGGTCAGGCCGCCTTCTCGCCCGGCAGGCGCATCGCGCCGTCCTGTGCATCGACCAGCAGGCGGGCGGTCGCCATCAGGTGATCGCCCAGCAGCGCCACCGCCCGATCGGCGTCGCGGCCAAGCGTCGCGGTGACGATATCGCGATGTTCATGGACCAGATCGCGCTCGCCGGTCGCCAGCGGGACGGTGAGGTAGCGATAGCGCTCCGACTGGGCGTAGAGCCAGTCGCGCATCCGCAGCAGCCAGGGGCTGTCGCAGGCGGCCACCAGCGCATGGTGGAACGCGCCATGGGCGTCGGCATAATCCTCGTTCAGGCGGGCAGGATCGGCGGGATCGCGAGTCGGCGTTTTGCTCAGGCGGTGGGCGGCGCTGACGATCGCGGACTCCCAGTCCAGCCCTCCGCTCATAATGGCGCGGCGCAGACATTGCCCTTCTATATCGCTGCGCACCGTTACCAGATCCATCAGGTCGCCGATCGAAATCGGCGTCGCGCGAAAACCGCGCGCATCATCCTGCGTCACGAAACCTTCGGACGTCAGGCGGGACAAAGCCTCCCGCACCGCGCCAAGGCTGAATCCGCGATTGTCGGACACATCCTTGATGTTGATCCTGTCACCCGGCACCAGCCGACACGTCAGCAGATCATCCCGCAACTGGCGATAGGCCCGCTCAGTCAGGCTCAATTTCTTCATCATCGCAGCAGTCATAGCAGCTTTGAAACCACAGGCAAATGCGGATAGTATATTTTAAATCTCAGAATATATTTCATATTGACCCGGATGGCGGCGGCCGCCACGGTGGCAGGGTATCAGGAGGACAAGAATCATGCGTTTGGCTAAGGTTTCGAAAAATGGGCAGACCGGTTTGGCGGTCGATACCGGGGCGGGCGTCAAGGTGCTGTTCGGCGATGCAGCGCTCTATGATCTGGACGCGCTGATCGCGCAGGGTGGCGATGCGCTGACCCAGGCCGGTGACGCGGTCGCGACCGGGGGCGAGGATGTCGCCATCGACGACCTGACGTTCCTGCCGCCACTGGTCAAGGCGCCCAAGATCCTGTGCCTGGGCCTGAACTATAAGGACCATGCCGCGGAGGGCGGTTTCCAGGTACCCGAATTCCCGACCGTGTTCGGTCGGTTCAATAGCAGCCTGATCGGCCATGGCGCCCCCATCATCAAGCCGCCCTGTTCCGACCAGCTCGACTATGAGGCCGAAATGGTCGCGGTCGTCGGCAAGGGCGGCAAGGACATAGCCAAGGACGACGCGCTGTCGCACATCGTCGCCTATTCGGTGTTCAATGACGGGTCGATCCGCGACTATCAGCTAAAGACACCGCAATGGACCGTCGGCAAGAATTTCGACGATACCGGCGCATTCGGGCCGTGGCTGGTGACGCCCGACGAACTGCCGGCGGGCGGCGCGGGCCTCAAGATCGAGACGCGCCTCAATGGCCAAACTGTGCAAAGCGCCAACACATCCGACATGGTATTCGACGTAGTCGACACGGTGGCGCTGCTGTCGACCTGCTTCACGCTGGAGGCCGGCGACCTGCTGGTGATGGGGACGCCGTCGGGCATCGGCCTTGCCCGCAAGCCCCCGCTGTTCATGAAGGATGGCGATGTGTGCGAGGTGGAGATCGAGAAAATCGGCTTGCTGGTCAACCCGATCAAGGCAGCCTGACAACGGGCGGGCGGCGGCATTGCGTCGCCGCCCAATCAGCCAAGGAGGACAGGATGAACGACAAGAGCATCGTGGGACGGCGCGCCAATGTGCTGGGCGTCCATTCGATCGACCATTTTGCGTTGGACGTGCCCGACCTGGAGGAAGCACGCCGCTTCTATAGCCTGTTTGGCCTTGACGTGCGCGACCGCGATGGCGCAATCGAACTCTATACTCGGGGCAACGCGCACCGCTGGGGCATCATCACCCAGGGGGGCACTACCAGGAAACTGCGCTATGTGAGTTTTGGCGTCTATGCCGATGAGATCGACGCCTTTGCCGCGCATCTCGATGGCTGTGGCGTGACTCAAATCGATGCCCCGGCGGGCGCGGAAGATAATGGTATCTGGTTCTACGGTTTTGACGGCCTGCCGATCAATGTCCGGGCGGCGGACAAGGCGACACCGGCGGAAAAGAGCCAATTTTCCTTTGTCAGTGCGCAACCCGGCAAGTCGGGCGCGATCCTCAACAGCCAGGCGCCCAAAGTCTATCCCCGCCGCCTGTCGCATTTCGCCATTTTCACCACCGACGTGAATGCGGCGATCGACTATTATGAAAAGACGCTGGGCCTGCGCCTGTCGGACAAGAGCGAACCGGCGGTCGCCTTTCTGCATGGGGTCCATGGCAGCGACCATCATCTCCTGGCGCTCGTAATGTCGGATCGGCGCGGAATGCATCATAATAGCTGGGACGTAGGGTCGGTCATGGAAGTCGGCCTGGGCGGTGCGACCATGGCGCGGGCGGGCTATGGACCCAATTGGGGTCTGGGCCAGCATGTGCTGGGCGCCAATTATTTCTATTATGTCCGCGACCCTTGGGGCAGTTTCAGCGAATATTCCGCCGACATCGACTTCATCCCGCATGATGTGGACTGGCCGTCGGCCAACCATGCGCCCGAAGACAGCATGTTCCTGTGGGGACCAGATCCGTTCCCGGAATTCATCCAGAATACAGAAGTTGCGGAGGCTGACCAGTCATGACCACATTCGTTTTACTCCACGGCGGCGGCATGGGCGGCTGGACCTGGAAATATGTCCGTGAACTGCTCGAAACACTGGGGCATAAGGTTTATACGCCGACCTTCACCGGCTTTGGCGAACGGTCGCACCTGATCGGCCGGGATGTCGGCAATGCCACGCATGTGCAGGATGTCGTCAACGTCTTGCGCTATGAGGATTTGCGCGATGTCGTGTTGGTCGCCCACAGCTATGCCGGGACGGTCGCGCCGGGGGTGATTGCGCAGATGGGCGATCGCATCGCCAGCGTGATCTACCTCGACGCCATCGTGCCGCATTCGGGCGAACGTATAGCATCGCTTATGGGCTATGTTCCCGAAGATCAGCTTGCTGGTCTGGACGCCATGCTGGACGCGGGCGAGGGACCAATCGGTTCTGGCGTCGATGCCATGCAGCGCGAGGCAGCCAAGACCCATCCCCATCTGATGGACCCGGATCGCGAAAAATGGCTGCTCGACAATCTGTCGGACCAGCCGATGAAGGCGACCGCCTGCGTCATTCCCGTCGGCGCAGAAACGATTGAGAAGCCAGTCGATTATATCGCGGCGGCGATAACCGTCATGACCGCGATGCACGATCGCGCGCGAGCGCTCGGCTGGACGATCCATAGTCATCCGGGCGATCATGCGCTGCTGGTGGGCGATCCCGAAGGGACCGTCGAACTGATCCTGAAAATCACAGCATCGAAGGGCGCAGCATGAACATCGATGCGCTTTTTTCAGTCCAGGGTCGAGTCGCGCTGGTCACCGGCGGATCGAGCGGCATCGGTCGCCACATCGCCACCGGTTATGCGACGGCAGGCGCCAAAGTCTATATCTGCGCCCGTACCGAAACCAAGGTCATGGCCGCCGCGCAGGCGATTAACGAAGCGACCGGCGGCACCTGCATCGGCCTGACGGCCGACCTGTCAACGCTCGGTGGTATCGACGCCCTGGTGGCGCAGGTGGCTGCGCGCGAAAACGCGCTGCATATGCTCGTCAACAATGCCGGGACCATGGCGGACGCGCCAATCGACGATTATGGCGAGGATGACTGGGACCAGGTGATCGACCTGAACCTCAAGGCGCCCTTCTTCATACTCCAGAAATTCCTGCCGCTGTTGCGCGCGGGCGGAACGGCGGAGCGGCCGGCATCGCTCATCAACATCGGGTCTGTCGGTGCGCTCAAGGTCGGGCCAAAAGAAAATTACGCCTATCAGGCGTCCAAGAGCGCGATTCACTGGATGGCCAAAGGGCTGGCCAAAAGACTGGGGCGCGACAACATCACCGCCAATGTGATCGCGCCGGGCTTTTTCGAATCCGAAATGACCGTGATCGCGTCGGACGAGATGCGCAAGATGGTGGAAGCCATGGTCCCGCGCGGGCGCGTCGGCACGCCGGAGGATCTCGCCGGGGCCGCCATCTATCTGGCGTCGCGCGCGGGCGCCTACGTAACCGGATCGGTCATCCCGGTCGAAGGCGGCCTGTCGATCTGACGGCAGCTTACCCTATAGGACGATAGGTTCTCAATGCGCCCGACTGGTGCCTAATGGCCGGGCAAAGAGAACAGGAAAGACAATGGATTTTTCGCTCACCGAGGAGCAGCAGGCGTTTCGCGATATCGTGCGCCGCTGGGTGGATGCCGAGGCACCCAAGGACTGGATGCGCACGCTGGAGGCCGACGAGGAAAATTATCCCTACGCATTGTGGGACAAGATCGCAGAGCAGGGTTTCTTCGGCATCGGCATCCCGGAGGAGTATGACGGCCTGGGCGGCGACGTCATGATGCAGATGATCTTCGCGCGTGAATTTGCGCGGACGGCGGGCGGGTTGCTCTGGGTTTGGGGTCTGACATCCTTTGGCGGGGCCAAGACGATCAGTTCGGTCGGCACCGAAGAACAGAAGAACCGCTGGTTGCGGCCGATGGCGCAGGGCAAGTTGCGGGTCTCCCTTTCCATGACTGAACCAGATGGCGGCACCGACGTGCTGGGCGCGATGAAAACCTATGCCGACAAGGTCGAGGGCGGATGGAAGCTCAATGGCGCGAAGATGTGGACGACCGGCGCGAAGGCCGCCGACCGCCTGCTCGTCCTGGCGCGCACCGACAAGGATGTCGAAAAGAAACATCATGGCCTGACCATGTTCTTCGTCGATGCCAAAGCGCAGGGCATCACCGCATCGCTTCTGCCCAAGCTGGGGATGCGCGCGATGGGATCGTGCGAGGTCCATTATGAGGATGTGTTCGTCCCCGATGAGGATGTTCTGGGGGAGCCGGGCAAAGCCTGGTATGCGATGCTGCCGACGCTCAACAATGAGCGGATCATGGTCGGCGCGCAATGCCTGGGTGCCATCGACGGCGTGTTGGAGGACGCTGTGGCCTATATGCTCCAGCGCAAGGCGTTTGGCGGCATCATCGGCCGCTTTCAGGCGCTCCAGCATTATGTCGCCGACATCGCGACCTGGCAGAAAACCACCGAATTGCTGCTCAACAATGTCGCCTGGATGCAGTCCAACGGCATGAATTGCGGCGTCGAGGCAAACATGCTCAAGATGGTCGCGACCGAAAATGCGGTGAAGGCCGCCGACCTTGGCATACAGATCATGGGCGGCATGGGCTATTCGGCGGAAACCGACATGCAGCGTTACTGGCGGGATCATCGCATCCTGCGCATGACCCCGATCAGCAACGAAATGGTGCGCAATTCGATCGCCGAAAGCCTCGGCCTGCCGCGCTCATACTAGGAAACCGCCATGAGCGATCTCGACACCCTGCCCCCCGCCCCCAATGCTGCCGGCACATCGCTGGACGGAACCGCGGTATTTACCATCAATGCGGAGGAAAACGCCGCACTGTGCCGTTCGACGGGCATCGAACCGGCGAGCGACGGCACCGCGCACCCGATCTATTATTATATCGCCACGCAGGTCGCGATGGGCAAGACCGTGGCGGGCGTATGCGAGGCCTGCGAATTCGACGTCGATGACGGCCCGATGATGGGCAGCAGCGGCGTGCAATTCGACGCCCCGCTGATGGTCGGGGCAAGCTACAAGGTGACGGGGGAAATATTGAGCCTGATCCGCAAGCGCAGCCGCAAGCTGGGCGTGATGGATGTGCTGACATACCGTCTGCGCCTGCATCTGCTGGACGGAACGCAGGTTCTGGAAACCGACAATGTGTGGGTTCTGCCGCGCAAGGAGTTTGCCGCATGAGCTATGCCGTCGGAGACACATTGCCGCCCTTCACGATCGAGAGCGTCAGCCCCGAAGCCATGAAAAAATGGGCGATTTTCCTGGCGGACCCCAATCCCATCCATCTGGATGCAGAGGTGGTCAAGGCCAAGGGGCTGGGCGACCGGCTCATCAACCAGGGACCGGCGAACGTCGCTTACATGATGAACATGCTGATGCGCGCTTTTCCCGGCGGGCGGATCAAGGCGATGGATTCACGCTTTCTGGACAATGTCTATGGTGGCGACCGCGCAACCGTGACCGGCACGGTCACAGCGATCGATGGCCAGGTGATAAGCTGCGCCTTCGCGCTGGACATAGATGGGCGCGGGACGGTCAATTCCGGCACGGCGACGATAGAAATCTAGAATTTTCGAGGAGAAGAATATGCCAAGCGGACCTTTTGCCCATGTGTGCATGGTCGTGCGTGACCTGGACACGGCGATCGTGGACTGGACCAAGATATTGCGCGTGCTGGACCCCGCCAGCCTGGAAAAGCGCCTCGTCAAATATGACGAATTTTCCAGCGGCGCCGATGCCGGCATGAAATGGGCGACCTTCGTCAACGATGGCGGTACTGAAATCCAGTTCATCCAGCCCGCTCCCGGCACGCCGATGGGCGACCGGCTCGACAAGGTCGGCGAACATGTCCATCATCTTTGCTATGCGACCGACGATGTGCCGGGCGCGATGGAAAAGCTCAAGGCCGAAGGGCTGCACCTGCCCGGCGGTGGCCAGACCTATAATGACCCCGACATGACTTGGCAGAAATGGAGCTGGGTCGGCGCTAAAAGCACGCACGGCGCCCTGATCGAGGTGGCGTCGCCCTATGAGAGCCGCAACGATGGCAAATGGCACCATGCGCCGGGCAAATTCGCCTATACCGGACCGGGCGAACATGAATGTTTCGCCGAGATCGCGCCGCCCATCGCCGCCGAATAAGCCTGACGCGCCCGGCATGATGTCCGCGACCCGGATCACCCTGCCGGGCGACGGCGTGGCGATGGTCGCGGACGCCTATGGCGACCCGGCCGCGCCGCCCGTCTGCTTCTTTCACGGGGGAGGTCAGAGCCGCCGGTCCTGGGCAGGATCGGCGCGGCGGGTCGCGCAGGCGGGCTATTATGGCCTGAGCTTCGACCTGCGCGGCCATGGCGACAGCGGGTGGGCCAGCAATGGCGACTATCTGCTGGAAGCCTATGGCCGGGATGTCGAAGCGATCCTGTTCGCGCTCGATCGTCCGGTCGCTCTGGTTGGCGCATCGCGCGGCGGGCAATCGGCGTTGGTAGGCGGATCGCGCCATCCTGATCGCGTGGGGCTGATCATGCTGGCCGATGTTGCCCCCCATATCGATGACGCCGGGGTGGAGGAAATACGCAGTTTCTTCCATGCCAGTGCGGCGGGCTTCGCGTCGCTCGATGAAGCCGCCGATGCGCTGCATCTTCACCTCGGCCAGCCGCGCCTGCCCGACGTGTCCGGCCTGGCCAAGGCGATGCGGACGGATGGCGGGCGGCTGTTCTGGCACTGGGATCCGCGCACCACATCACGGGAATTTCTGCACCCACCCTCGGAAGGTGAAGCGCTGGTCGCCGCAGCGCAGCGCGTGACTGCGCCGGTCGTGCTTGTGAGGGCCGAACTGAGCGAGATCGTAACGGACGAGAGTATTAGCCAGTTTCAGACGCTGACCCCGCAATTGGAGGTCGAGGTCGCCTATGGCGTGGGCCATATGTTCACCGGCGACCATAATGATGCCTTTGCCGACCGGCTGTTGCGCCATCTGGGCAGGCATTTGCCGCTATGAACCGGGGCGCGGCCTTGATTGTCGGCGGCACGGGCGGGCTGGGAAGCGCGATCTGTCGCTGCCTTGCGTCCGATTGGGACGGCCTGGCGATCGGCTATCGCTCCAGCGCGGACAAGGCGCAGGTTGTGATCGACACATTGGAGGAAGGCGCGAAACGCGCCATCGCCGTCCATTGCGACCTGGCTGAAATGGCAAGCATTCAAAATGCGGTCGCTCAAACCAAAGCCCGGTTCGGCGCGATCGGGACGGTGATATTCGCCAGCGGCGTCGACATTGCCCAACCCTTTGTCAGCCAGATCGGCGAGTCTCAATGGCGGCAGGTAATCGAAGTCGAGCTGATCGGCTTTACCCGCGTCGTCGCTGCCGCCCTGCCCCATTTCCGGGCGCAACGCTTTGGCAATTTCGTATCGGTGGTGTCGGTCGCCAACTATTGTTTTCCGCCCGGAGACGCGCTGTCATCGGTGCCCAAGGCAGGGATCGAGGCGCTGGGTCGTGCGATCGCGAAGGAGGAAGGGCGATACGGCATCCGCGCGAACATGGTCGCGCCCGGCATCATCGACGCCGGTCTGGGCGCCGATTTCCTCACCAGCCTTTACACGCCCGACATCTGGGAGGCGCAACGCAAGCGGATCGCGCTCCGGCACTTTGGTGCGGGCGATGATGTCGCGCAGGCCGTCGCCTTTCTGGCCTCGCAGAAGGCGCGCTACATCACTGGCCAGACGCTGATCGTCGATGGCGGTTTCAGCCTCTGATCGCAAGGAACGTCCATGCCGAAGTTCACACTGTCGCTGCCCGTCCAAACCGCCGTCGATTTCGGCGAGCCTATACAGATCGCCGCAACGCTCGCGTTGCCAGACAATGCGCGCCCCGGCCCACTCGATTTGCGCATATGCCTGCATGGCGGCACCTACAGCCGATGGTATTGGGACGCGCAGATTGCGGAGTGGCCGGGATATAGTTTCGTCGATCACTGCCTGGCGCATGGCAAGGCGGTGCTGGCGATCGACGCGCTGGGCATGGGCGACAGCAGCCAGCCGCTCCACGAAGACAGGCTGACGCCGTACTGCGGTGCGCAGGCGCATCATCTGGCGTTGAGCAAAGTGCTGCAACGGATGGACGCAGGGGAATGGGGCGCGGAATTTGCCGGGCGCGCGCGCCGGGTGACGGGGGTGGGTCATTCGATGGGCGGGATGCTGACCATCCTGCAACAGGCAAGATGGGCCAGTTTCGATCAGGTCGCCATCCTTGGATTCACGAATATCGGCCTGGCCATGAGCGACGCGGTGCGCGCGGATCTGGACGCGCGGGTCGCAGGGTCAGGCTATGGCGCGGCCAATCGTGCCGCGATGCGCGGCTATTTCCATGCTGCCGACGTGCCTGACGCCGTCATCGCGGCGGACGATGCGCAGGCTTCCACCACGCCCAACAGCTATGGGCGGCTGGCGATCGTGCCGGGCGGCGTAGCGGGGGAGGCAGCGGCGATCACCGCCCCGGTGTATCTGCATTTCGCCGACATCGACGTCAGTCCCGATCCCCATCGCGAACCGGCCGGCTATCGCGGATCGCGCCATGTCACGATGACGACATTGGCGGATGCGGCCCATTGCCATAATTTCGCATCGACACGCCAGCAAAGCTGGGCGATGCTGGACCGGTGGATCGACCATGTCGGCGCCGTCGACTGACCGCAATGCCGCCCCGATCCGCCAAAGGGGATCGGGGCGTGCACCATCTTATTTGTAGGGATCGACCGGCTGGGGCACTTCGATCACTTCGAGATCCTTGAGCATCGTCAGCACGTCCGAGATCGAATAAATATGGTCGATCTTGTCACCGCGGAAGCGCAGCCACGAGAACCACAGGACGTTGAGTTCGTTGCCGGTCGGCTGAACGCCCATATAGGGTCCGCCGGTATGTTTGCCATGATGGTGGCACAGGACGCAGATTTCGTCTTCACCCCGGCCCCACGCCTTGAGCGTGCGATAGATGCTGGGCGGGAATGTCGTGTACAGACCCTGCGGCGAGGTTTTCCAGACATGATAGGTGCCCAGGTCCGGCCGGTTGGGATTGTCATAGGTCATGGTGTCGGTGTTGAAGAATGCGTCCATGCCATCCCAGTCACCGCGGTTGATGACTTCGTGCAGGTCCATCCAGTGATTGACCATGAACGCCTGGCGATCGGTCAGCCCGGCGGTGATTTCGGCCCGCTTTTCTTTGGACAGGACGAAATCGGCTTCGGTGAACGGGGCGAGACCCATCTAAACTCTCCTTGATGCAAAATTGGCCCGCTGACCTACGCCGGCGGTAACGCCTCATCCCCTCCACAGCCAGGGTCTACACCTACCCAACGAAAGGCGGTCGGCCAACCTGCCTGTGCAATCCATGATTCTATAGAATGGAGGAGAGGTTATGACCATGACCGTGCAGGAGATGTCGGATCGGTTCGAAATACAGGATCTGATCGTTGGCTATTGCTATGCCGTGGACAGCCGCGACTGGGACGGGCTGGACCGATATTTCACCGATGACGCGGTGATCGATTATTCCGAAATGGTCGGGGTGGTCGGCAGCCTGGCCGACATCAAGCGCTTTCTAGCGCAAAGCCTGGCCCCGATCGTGGCGTTTCAGCACGCCATATCGACCACCCAATATCGGATCGAGGGCGACCGGGCGCAGACCAAGACGGTATGCACCAACCCGATGACCGTCAGCGACGGCAGCACCAGCGACACGCTGGTTTTCGGGCTGTGGTATATCCACGATTATGTCCGCACCGCCGACGGATGGCGGATCAGCCGCCTGTATGAGCAGAAATGCTATCGGATGAACGTGCCTGACTGGCTGGCGGCGCAACTACCCGCCTGATCGCACCGATCGATCCTTTGTGCTGCGCCGGGGTGCCATGATGCAACGCTTCCTCAACATCGCATTCCTATCGTCACTGACCATTACGGGCGCATCGCTTGCATGGCTGGGCGGCCGCCTGCTGCTGCTGGGCGGATCGCCATGGTATCTTGCGTCGGGGATCGTGATGGTCGCCGTCGCGCTGCTGGGCTGGCGCAGGCGGTCTGTGTCGATCCTGTTGTTCTGGCTGTATCTGGCCGCCAATCTGGGCTGGGCGACGTGGGAAGTCGGAGCAGACGGATGGGCGTTAGCCCCGCGCATCGCCATGCCGATGGGACTGGGCCTGTATATGCTGACTCCCTTCTATCGGCGGCATGTCGGGAGGATGCAGCCCCTGCCGGGCGCACGGCTGTTGTGGCCCGGTCTGGCGTTGATACTCGCGGGCGGCGTCGGGCTGGCCTTCTGGGCCGATCGGATGCCGGCGCCACGCAGCGAATTATGGGGTCCGCCCCCCGCACAGGCCGGCGATGGCGACTGGATCGCTTATGGCAACGACCGGGGCGGGTCGCGCTTTTCACCGCTGGCGCAAATCACCCCGGCCAATGTCGGCCATTTGCGACCAGCCTGGACCTACCGCACCGGGAAGCTGGGCGATGGCAAGCAGGGAACGGCGTTTCAGGTCAACCCGCTCAAGATCGGCAACCGCCTCTATCTATGTGCGGGCAATAATGACGTGATTGCGCTGGACCCGGAGACGGGGCGGCAATTGTGGCGGCATAATCCCAAGACCGATCTGGCGGGCGTCTATGGCCTGGTCTGTCGCGGCGTCACTTATTATCGCGTGCCGCAGGCGAACGGCCCATGCGCCGAACGAATATATACCGCGACGCTGGACGCACGGCTGATCGCGCTGGACGCGGCCACCGGGCGCCCTTGTCCCGGCTTCGGACGCGGGGGCCAAGTCGACCTGAGATCCGGCCTCGGCACGGTGGACAAGGGTTATTATTTCGTCACATCACCCCCCGCGCTGGTGCGTGGACGACTGGTGCTGGGCGGTTGGGTGACCGACGGGCAGAGGATCGGCGAGCCATCGGGCGTCATCCGCGCCTTCGATGCGGTCAGCGGCGACTTCGCCTGGGCGTTCGATATCGGCCGTCCCGACGATCACGGCCTGCCCGCGCCCGGCGCGACCTTCACCCCTGGCACGCCGAACAGCTGGGCGCCGATGAGTTCGGACGAATCGCTGGGGCTGGTCTATGCGCCGACGGGCAATGCCACGCCCGATTATTTCGGCGGACACCGCACCGCCAATGACGACCGCTTTTCCAGTTCGGTCATTGCCCTAGACGCCGCGACCGGCGCGGTCCGGTGGTCTTTCCAGACCACCCATCACGACCTGTGGGACTATGACGTCCCAGCGCAGCCGACGCTGGTCGATCTGCCCGGTGGGGTGCGCGGCCTGATCCAGCCGACCAAGCGGGGCGAGATTTTCCTGCTGGACCGGGCGACGGGCAAGCCGATCCTGCCGGTCGAGGAGCGCCCCGTGCCCCAAGGGGCCGTCGCGGGTGAACGAATCGCCAAGACCCAGCCCTATTCGACCACCATGCCCAGCTTTGGCGGGCCGCGTCCTACGGAAAAGGGCATGTGGGGACTGACCCCGATCGATCAGGCGATCTGTCGCATCCGTTTTCGGCAGGCGCGATTCGATGGTGACATGACGCCCCTGTCGACGGAGCATCCCACGATCACCTGGCCCGGCTATCTGGGCGGGATCGACTGGGGTGGCGTGTCGGTGGACAAGCTGCGCGGGCTGATGATCGTCAACAACAACCAGGTCGGCAATTATAACCGTCTGATCCCACGCGCGGAGGCCGACCGGCGCGGCATCAAGCCGATGAACGCGGTGCATATGGGCGATGTCGGCGGCCCGGCGGCGCAGCAGGGCGTTCCTTATGCAGCGCAGATCGCGCCATTCCTGTCGCCATTGGCCATACCCTGTCAGCAGCCGCCCTATGGCCGGATCAACGCTGTCGACATCAGGACCGGCAAGATGGTGTGGAGCCGGACTTTGGGCACCTCGCGCGACAGCGGGCCGCTGGCGCTGCCGACGCTCGTCCCCATCCCGATGGGGGTGCCCAATATCGGCGGGTCGGTGGCGACGGCCAGTGGCCTGACCTTCATCGGCGCGACCCAGGAACATGCGTTTCGCGCGTTCGATACGGCGACCGGACAGTTGCTGTGGAAGGCGCGCCTGCCTGCCGGTGGCAATGCGTCGCCCAGCAGCTATTGGTCCAGTGCCAGCGGGCGTCAATTCATAGTGATTGCGGCGGGGGGGCATGGCGCGATGCTGTCGGGGTCCAGCGATCAGTTGGTCGCCTATGCCCTGCCCAGGAAATGACGCGATAGGCGCCGATCCTATCGTTCGACGGGCAAGATCGGCATCCCCTTCCCTATGATCCGTCAGGATATAAGGGAGGATGACTATGGCGGCACATGGCAGCCTGACGCGCAGGGCGCCACTCGCAGCGGATGATGAGCGCGCGATCCATCATTTGCTGCTACGCTATGCGACCGGGATCGACACGCGCGACTGGCCGTTGTTTCGCACCTGCTTCGCACAGGATTGCGAGGCGGATTATGGCAGCTTCGGCCGATGGCGCGGCCCGCGCGCGATTACCGAATATATGGAGAGCGCGCATCGGCAGATGGGCGCGACGTTGCACCGGATCACCAACATCGTGGTGGAAAGCCGGAACGATGAAATCGTCGCACGCAGCTATGTCGACGCGGTGCTGACCGATCAGGCACATGGGGTGACGCATCGCGCGGCAGGCTTTTATGACGACTGCCTGATCCGCACCGCGGACGGGTGGCGGATCGCGCGACGCAAATTCACGATGGTGAAGGCGGGATTGAATGAATGACATTAATCGTCAGGTGATTCTGATCGCCCGTCCAGCGGGCATCGCGCAGGCGGAGCATTTCGCGATCCGGCACAGTAGGGTCGATCAGCCTGGACCGGGCGAAATTCTGGTGCGCAACCATTATCTGTCGGTCGAACCGGCGATGCGTGGCTGGATCGCGGACAGCGACAATTATGCCGCGCCGGTCGCGATCGGATCGGTCATGCGCGCGCTCGCCGCAGGGCAGGTGGTGGCGTCCGGTGACGATGCCTATCAGGTCGGCGATTATGTGACGGGATGGTTCGGGTGGCAGGATTTTGCCCGTGTTCGGACCGATCAGGTGGTGCAGCGAACCAATGCGCCGGAGATGCGTGCGTCGCTCGGCATATTGGGGATCAACGGTGTCACAGCCTTTCTGGCGCTGACGCTGATCGGCCAGCCGCGCGCGGGCGATACCGTACTGGTATCGACGGCGGCCGGCGCAGTCGGATCGGCCGTGGGTCAGATTGCGCGGCTGATGGGATGCCGGACGATCGGCATTGCCGGCGGGCCGGACAAGGTGCGCCGCTGCGTCGATCAGTTCGGCTATGACAGCGCGATCGACTATCGCGGGGAAGATGTGGGCGTGGCAGTGGCCCGCCATGCGCCGCAGGGTGTCGACATTTATTTCGATAATGTCGCAGGCGCGATCAGCGACGCCGTGCTGCCGCATCTGGCCATGCGGGGGCGCGTCGTCGCGTGCGGCACCGCGTCGATCGACCGTTGGAACCCCTGGCCGCAAGGTCCGCGCGTCGAACGGCATCTGCTGGTCAAGCGAGCGCGGATGGAGGGCTTCGTCATCTTTGACCATATGGACCGCTATGGTGATGCCGTCGCGCAATTGCGGGCATGGATCGCGCAGGGGCAACTGACTTGGCGGGAGGAGATATTGGATGGGATCGACGCTTGCCCGGACGCTCTGGCGGGAGTGTATCGCGGCGAAAATGATGGCAAGCGGCTGATCCGCCTCGTCTGAACCCCTGGACCAAATGGAGTGAAGCAATGAGCAAGCTGGCTGGCAGGGTCGCGATCGTGACGGGCGCATCGTCGGGCATCGGTGCGGCGACCGCCCATGCCCTGTCGGCGGCGGGCGCAACGCTAGTGCTGGTCGCGCGCAGGGCCGATCGGCTGGCGGCGCTGGCGGCGGAGTTGGGTGGTGATGCGCTGCCCTTCGCCGACGACATGGCCGATCCGCTCGCCCCGCAGCGGCTGCATGATGAGGTGATGGGGCGGTTCGGGCGCGCAGACATCCTTGTGAACAATGCCGGCATCCTTCATGCTGCGCCGGTCGAACAGTTCGATCTGGACCAGTTGCGCCCGATGATCGCGCTGAATTACGAGGCCGTCGTGCGGACCAGCACCTTGTTCGCGCGTTCCATGAAAGCGGCCGGGACCGGCCAGATCATCAACATATCCAGCATCGGGGCCAACATAACCGCGCCGGGCGTGGGCGTCTATGGCGGGCTGAAGCGCGCGCTGGAGGCTTTTACCGATTGCCTGCGCGTCGAACTGGCTGGCAGCGGCGTCAAAGTCGGCATCGTCGCGCCGGGAACGACCAGCACCGAAATTTTCGAGGATATGAAGGCGCGCGGCCAGGCTGCCTGGGACAGCTTCATCCCCGCGATGCAGCCGGGCGACGTCGCTGACGCCGTACGCTATATGGCGGAGCAACCCGACCGCACCAATATGGCGCGGATACAGGTCTATGCCGCCGCCGATTCGCATTAGTCCAGCGTGGCGTATGCCTCCAACCGGAACGGATCGGGCGCGCCGCCGTCGCGCATCTTGCGGACCCATAAAGGGTCCATGAGCAGCGCGCGACCGACGGCGATCAGGTCGAACTCGCCCTGCGCGATGCGGTCCGCCACCAGCGCCAGATTGTCGGTCATCACCGTGGGCTGGGCGAAGGAGGATTGCAGATCCTTGCTGAGGCCGACGCCGCCGACCGCGATGACCGGCTTGCCGGTCAGCCGCTTGATCCATCCGGCAAGACCCATATCCGACCCTTCGAACGCGGGAGTGGAAAAAAGGCGCGTGCTGGCGTCGAAAATGTCGACACCGCCGTCCGCAATGGGAGCCAGCATTGCGGCCAGTTCATCGGGCGTCTGGGCGCTGCGGGCGTCGTAATCCTGCAATTTCCATTGGGAGAAGCGAAAGATGATCGGGAAATCGGGCGCGGTCGCGGCCCGGACGGCGCGGACGACTTCGGCAGCAAAAAGAGCACGGGCGGCCGCATCGCCGCCCCAGCGATCATCCCGCATGTTCGTATGGCCCCACAGAAAGCTGTCGATTAGATAACCATGCGCGCCATGCAGCGCGATGCCATCGAAGCCGACGGCGCGGGCGTTGGCCGCGCTGCGGGCGAACGCAGCAATGATGTCGCCGATTTCGCTGTCGGTCAGCGGTGTCGAAGGATCACGCACGGCCGCCAGATAATCGGGGGGCACCATGGCCTTGTCGGTCGGTCCCCAGATACCCGATGGCCGGGCCGAGGGCGCTTGCGGATGGTAGCCGGTGCCCGGCACCCGGATGACGCCCTGATGCCAGAGTTGCGGCACGATCAAACCGCCTGCCGCATGGACGCCCGTCACGATGTCACGCCAGCGCGTCAGCGCAGCGTCACCATGCAGCACCGGCGAAGCGCCGCCGCCCATCGATTCGCGTCCCAGCGCAGCGGGATGATCGACCCCAATGCCTTCGGTCACGATCAACCCGACATCGGCGGCGGCGCGGCGCGCATAATAGGATGCGACGCCATCGGACGGTATGCCGTCGGGCGCGAAATTGCGCGTCATGGGAGCCATGACGAAGCGATTGCGCAGGCGCAGGCCCGCCGTTTCGAAAGGGGTAAAGAGCTTGTCCCTGTCGCCAGTCGTCATTTCACTCTCCCTTGCCGATCGCCTGTTCCGCGCTGGGTGCAACAGGGGCGAACGCCAACGGACCTACCCATGGACAGGTTCGTTGGGCGCGGAACAGGCAGAGCCTTTCCGCACCGGAAAGAAGGAGCAGCCGATCAGGCGTCGACCACTGCCAATGCCGCTTGGGGACAGGCTTCCGCGCCTTCGCGGGCGAGGTCTTCCATGCCTTCGGGCACAATGGCGTCATCGACATAGACAATGCCGTTCGCATCCAGCTTGTACACGTCGGGGCATATTTCGGCGCACACGCCATAGCCACAGCAGGCTGCCTTATCGATTACGATCTTCAACTTCTGGCTCATCATCCTCTCCTTGTGACGCAACATTACAACTTGAACAGATTTAGTTCAATATGTATAAAGCGACTCACGATGGATTTTCCAAGGAGAGGAAGATGCTACACAAGGCCGGGTTGACTCTGGGCGATGGAACCACGCTCGACGACCTCATCAACCGCGACATGAACGAAGTGTCGCTGCGCGTGATGAACGACAAGGAACTGTACGAACTGGAAATGGAGCGCATCTTTGCGCGCACCTGGCTGTTGCTGGGCCATGAATCGGAAATTCCCAAGGCGGGCGACTATGTCATGCGCGACATGGCCGAGGATAATGTGATCGTGTCGCGGGCACGCGACGGCGAAGTGCATGTCATGCTCAACGTCTGTCCGCATCGCGGGATGAAGGTGTGCACCGCCGAGGCGGGCAACGCCGCCGCGCATCGCTGCATCTATCATGGCTGGGCCTTCCGTTCCGACGGCAGCTTCATCGGCGCGCCGATCGAAAAGGAGCAGATGCACGGCAACAAGCATAGCAAGGACGAACTGGGCCTGAAAAAGGCGCGCGTGCATCTTTATGGCGGTCTGATCTTTGCGACATGGAGCAAGGATCTCTCGTTCGAGGACTATCTGGGCGACGCCAAATTCTATCTCGACCAGCTTTTCTGCCGCACCGACAATGGCCTTGAAATGCTCGGCCCCCCGCAGCGCTTCGTGCTGCCGTGCAACTGGAAGATCCCCGGCGAACAGTCCGGTTCGGACGGCTTCCATACGCTGACGCTGCACCGTTCGCTGATGGAAGGCGGCATCATGGGCGGCACCGCCGAGTCGATCTACGACACTGCGCCGGGCATGTATGGCGTCGATATTTCGGTGCCGCAGGGGCATACGCTGCGTTGCCTGGAAGCGGCGCAGACGTTCAAGATGTTCGCCGACATCAGCTTCGAGGGCAAGACGACCGAAGAGCGGCTGAACCTGCTGACCCCGCCGGGTGTCACCAAGGAGATGATCCCCCAGCTGTTCAGGAACCTTACCGAGGATCAGGTCAACCAGTTGGCGACCATTCCGCCCCAGGTCGGCGGCATGTTCCCCAACATCCTGATCGCCTTCATTTTCGCGCCGCGTATGGATGGCGGCGCGTCGGGTGCGCTCTCGCTCCACACTTATGTGCCCAAGGGACCGGACAAGGTGGAGTTCGTCAATTTCATCTTCGCCGAGAAGGACGCGCCTGAAGATGTGAAGCGCGACATGCTCCAGAATGCGATCTGGTCCACCGGCACGTCCGGCACGATCGAGCAGGACGATGCCGATACCTGGCCGCAGATCATGCGCAATGCGCGCGGGCATATGAGCAAGAGCGTGACGTTGAAATATCAGGCGCTCCATGGTCATGAACGGCCCGAAGGCTGGGTCGGTGGCGGTGACCTCTACCCCGGCTTTACCAAGGACGACACGCAATGGGCCTGGTGGATGGCCTATTACGACCTGATGGCCGACGCCTGAGCGACGCGAACCGAGAGGATCATAGCATGACCGTGAACTACGCGACCGCCGCCATCGACAAGACCAGCGTGATGCGCGGGCTGGTATCCACCCAGCGCGTGCCGTTGGGGTCGGAGGTCTATAACCGCCTGCTCGAAACCCTGTATGATGAAGCGGCGGCGCTGGACGAGCGCCGGTTCGACGACTGGGTCGCCTATCTGGCGCAGGATCTGGTCTATACCGCGCCGCTGCGCCTGACCCGCAACGGTCCCAACAAGGATCGCGACGTCGTGCGGACGATGAAGCATTTTGACGAAAATTATGCGTCGATCCTGATGCGGACCGGGCGGCTGTCGAAAAGCGCCTGGGCGGAAGATCCGCCGTCGCGAACCCGCCGTTTCGTTACCAATGTCCGTGTCGCACAGTGCGACACGGCGGGCGAATATGAAGTTGTGAGCTATCTTTATGTAGAGCGCAGCCGGTTCGATAACCCGGAAAACGAGTCGATCACGGCGGAACGGCGGGACGTGTGGCGACTGGTCGATGGCGTGTACAAGCTGGCCGTGCGCGAGATCATCGTCGATCAATCGACGTTGGGCATGTCCAACTTCGCGATCTTCCTCTGACGGAGTTGGGCAGGTGACAGGCTCCCCGCATATCGTGGTGATCGGCAGCGGCTTGGCCGGCTATGGGGTCCTGCGCGAGTTGCGCAAACTGGCGCCGGACGCCCGGCTTACCTTGGTGACGCAGGATGACGGGCACTTCTATTCCAAGCCCGCTTTGTCCACCGCGCTGGCCAAGGGCAAGGTCGCCGATACGCTAGTCACCACGGCTGCGGAGAAAATGGCGACGCAGTTGAAGCTGGACCTGCGCGCCGGCCGGGTTGTCGAGGCGATCGACCGGCAGGACAAGGCCGTGCTGACCACCGGCGGGCCGATCTTCTACGATCGGCTGGTGCTGGCGCTGGGGGCTGAGCCAATCCGGCCGCCGATCGAGGGCGATGCCGCGCACCGGGCGATGGCGGTGAACAGCCTCGACCATTATCGCGATTTTCGCGAAAAGTTGCCCGATGGCGCGCGGGTGCTGATTATGGGCAGCGGGCTGGTCGGCACCGAATTTGCCAATGATCTGGCCGCGACGGGCTATCGTCCGGTGGTGGTCGACATGCTGGGACATCCGCTGGCGCAACTTGTGCCAGCGGATGTCGGCTCCAGCATTCGCGACGCGCTGTCGGAGAAGGGCGTGGAGTGGCATCTGGGCCGCAAGGTGATGGCGATCCACAAGACAGATGGCGGCATCCGCGCCGAGCTGGACGATGGCATGGAGATCGAGGCGGCAGCGGTGCTGTCTGCCGTTGGCCTGCGCCCCAATGTGCAACTGGCGCAGGACGCCGGGCTGGACGTGGGACGGGGCATCCGTGTCGATCAGACTGGCCGCACCAGCGACCCGGACATTTTCGCGATTGGGGATTGCGCCGAATATCCTAGCGGGCTGGCTGCCTATGTCACCCCGATCATGGCCGCCGCACGGGCGATCGCGCCCAGCGCGCTTGGCACGCCGACCGACATTCGCTTTCCGCCCTTGTCGGTGCAGGTCAAAACGACCGCCTGCCCGGTCGTGCTGCTCCCAGCGCCGCAGGGCGTAGCGGGTAACTGGGAAGAAGCAGCGAACGACTCGATGGGCCTGAAATATCTGTTTCGCGACAGCGATGGCGCTGTCCGGGGTTATGTCTTCACACAGGAATATTGCCAGGAGCGCATGGATATGGACCGCGCCCTGAGCGAACAATTGGCGGGAGTGGCAGCGTGACGGGATTGGTGCAGGATAAGGTTGCGATCGTCACCGGCGGGGCAAAGGGGCTTGGCCACGGCATATCCCGCTGTCTGGCCCGCGAAGGCGCGTATGTCCTGATCACCGGGCGCGACGGGGCCGCGGCGGAAAAGGTTGCGGCGGAGATCAGCACCGAATTTGGCGTGCGCGCGGTCGGCATGGCCGCCGATGTCGGGGTCAAGGCCGATGTGGAGGCGATGATCGATCGTGCGGTCGCCGAATTTGGCGGCATCGACATATTGGTCAACAACGCGTCCCTGCTGTCCGACAATGTCCTGCTGGAGCAGAAAACCGATGAAATGCTCAAGCGCACGCTGGAAATCGGCACCTGGGGCAGTTGGTGGGCGATGCGCGCCGCCTTCCCGCATATGAAGGCGCGCGGCGGCGGGTCGATTGTCAATTTCTATTCCATCGACGCGCAGACCGGGGCGTGGCTACATGCCGATTATAATATGAACAAGGGCGCGATCATGGGCCTGACGCGCAGCGCCGCAGTGGAATGGGGGCGTTTCAACATCCGCACCAACGCGATCGCGCCAACCGGCATGGGACAGGTATTCGCGCAACTGGTGGAGGATGTGCCGGGCTTTCTGGACATGGCCACCGCCAGCAATCCGTTGAAGCGCGCGGGCGACCCCGAACTGGACATCGGGCCGGTCGTGCTGTTCCTGGCGTCGGAAATGTCGCGGTTCGTCAATGGCGAACTGATCAATGTAGATGGCGGACAGCATCTGCCCGGCTATGTGAGCGTTCCGCACAATCTGTCAGAGATGGAAGCCCAGACATGAAGCTGATGCCGCACACCGACTGGAGCGAAATCGTCGCCATCGATCAATCGGGCAGCGTCCAGAAGATCATGGACGGTACGTTGCGCGCGATCGCCAGTATCGGTGCGCGCCGCCTGTCGATGAGCGACATCAGCGAAAGCAGCGGCGTGTCGCGCGGCACGCTGTACCGCTATTTCGCGTCCAAGGAGGATGTGCTGGCCGCGGTCAGCGAATATATTTGCAGCAGCTTCGAAAAGGGGATCGTCGAGGCGGGGCAAAATATTGCCGACCCGATAGAGCGGTTCCGCGCAGTCATGCGCTTCTATGGCCGCTTCACCATCGAACGGTCGCCCGACGGCATATTCGAGGTCGAGCCGGCCTTTCATCTCAATTTTCTGCGCAGTCATTTCGGCCGTCACAAGGCCGCGGTGCAACAGGCGCTCGGCCCGGTGCTCGACCATTTCGAAATGTTAACCGGCAGTCGCCTCGACCGGGATATTTTCTGCGACACGCTGGTACGGCTGCAACTGAGTACGCTCATCATTCCGGCCACGCCGGAATGGCTGGCCATCTGGAATGGCGCGCCCGACCGATTGTGCGAATGGGCGTTGCAGATCGCCGGTCACCATGCCGAACACAAGAGAGGATGAACTGATGGCTACCTTGGCAAAGTTTGAATCCGCCACGAAGATTGGCTTCGCCGACAAAAGCGTCGCCGACGCGATGGTGGAAAAGGCGCGCGGCCTGCGCAGCTTCCTCCAGAGCGAGGCGCCGGCCGGCGAAAAGCGTCGCAGCCCGACCCCTGCGGTCGACAAGATGCTGAAGGACGAAGGGTTCCTTCGCCTGCTGCTACCGCAGCGGCTGGGCGGCATGGGACTGTCGCCGACCGATTTCTGCCGTGTGCAGATCGAAATCGCGAAGGGCGATCCGGCGATCAGCTGGGTCATGCAGATCATCAACGGCACCAGCTGGATCACCAGCCTGGCCCCCGACGGGGTGCAGGACGCGGTATTTGCTGACGGCGCGCAAACGGTGTGCGGTGCATACAACCCGCCCGGCAAGGCGCGCAAGGTCGATGGCGGCTGGATCATCAACGGCAAATGGCCCTATATGTCCGGGTCGCGCCAGTCGAACTGGGCGCAGCAGGGCGTGGTGCTGGAAGATTATGACGGCCCCGTCGTGCCTGGTATCAATATGTGCTATCTGCGCATGGACCAGATGACGATCGAGGACAGCTGGTTCGTGTCCGGGATGCAGGGCACCGGGTCCGACACCGCCATTGCCAAGGATGTCTTCATTCCCGACGCGCAAATGGCGCTGATGACCGAGAGAACCGGCCAGATCGACCCGACGAAGCGCCATTTCGGTGCGCCGTCCGACCTTTTGCCCGCCGTTCCGGTGGTCCGCACGACCGGCATCGCGCAGTTGATCGGTGCGGTTGAGGCCATGCTGGAAATCGTCACCGCCGAAGCGCCCAAGAAGCCGGTGTTGACCACGATCATCGGCCCGCGCACCAGTTCGGGCGCCTATATGCGCGACCTGGGCGAGGCCGCCGCGATGATCGACACGGCCAAGCTGATCCTGTTCGACCTGACCGCCAAGCTGGACCGGATCGGCGTGGGTGAAGAATTTTCGATTGCGGAGAAGGCCAAGCACAGGGCCGCGGGCGCGCAGATGATCGAACTGGTCCATGGCGCCAGCGAATCGCTGATGTTCCAGGCCGGGTCCTCGGCTTTTGCGCTCGACAAGCCGATCAATCGTTACTGGCGCGACGTGTCGATGGCGACCCGGCATATCCAGAATATTCCAACCATTGGCTATGAAATTTATGGCCGCGCCACCACCGGGGCCGATCCGATTTCGCCGCCGGGCGCCTATTGATCTTTCGGGCCGTCCGCCAAGCAAACGGACGGCCCGGTTTTTTTCGACGGAGCCTGCATGGCGCAGACAGACGCATCATGCGACGACATGTTGGATCGCCTCTTTCGGCAAGCGCGTACCCATAATGGCTGGACCGACCGTCCCGTCACCGGAGAGATGGTGCGCGCGCTGTATGATCTGGCGAAATGGGGGCCAACGACGGCCAATAGTTGTCCGGCGCGGTTTGTGTTCATCCGTTCGGCGCAGGCAAAGGCGCGGCTGATGCCCCACATCAATCCAGGCAATGTCGACAAGGTGGCGCAGGCGCCTTGTACAGTCATCATCGCGGGCGATACGCGATTTTACGAGGAATATGATACCCTGTTCCCTTCACGCGACATGCGGAGCGTGTTCGAGGGGAACGAGGCGCTGATCGCCGATACGGTTTCGCGATCTTCGACATTGCAGGGCGCGTACCTTATCATGGCGGCGCGGGCGATGGGGCTGGATTGCGGGCCGATGTCGGGCTTCGACGCGGCGGGCGTGGATGGCGAATTTTTCCCCGATGGGCGGTGGCAGGCCAATTTCCTGTGCAACATCGGCTATGGCCGACCCGAAGCACTGCATCCGCGTAACCCACGCCTGGATTTCAATACCGCCTGCCTCGACCTGTAGGGGCGCCCGCCACGAAACGAACGCCCCCTTGCGATCAGGCGGCAGGCGTCCAGACCAGCGGCAGCGCGACCGGCTGGATCATACCGAGATGACATTCGACCTTGTGCCCCGGCGCGATGCGGAATTGCGGGATGCGGGCCAGAAACTCCTCCATCGCGATCCGCAATTCCCGCCGCGCCAGATGCATCCCGACACAGGTATGTATGCCAAAGCCAAAGCCGACATGGCGCGGTTTGCGGTCCAGCCTTACTTCGGCAGGCGCATCGAATTCGGCCGGATCTCGGCCCGCAAGCGTGGTCGACATTGCCACCTTTTCCCCCGGCATGAAGCGCACGCCGCCGACCTCGGTTGCCTTGATGCAGGTGCGGAAGGTCGTCACCGCGCCATAGGCTCGCATCAATTCATCAATCGCGTGCGGGATTTCGGACGGGTTGGCGCGCAAATAGGCCTGATCGTCCATCGCGCTGCCCAGATGGCGGAAATGCAGCCCCATATTGGTGGATACGGTATCCAGCCCGCCAATGAAAAGGTTGAACATGAAGCCCAGCAATTCATCCTGCGTCAGCGGCCGATCGCCGATCCGGCCCTGCACCCCGAAGCTGATGAGATCGTCGCGCGGATTGGCGCGTCGGTCTTCGATTTCACCACCCAGATAATCCAGCACATTGCGGGTCGCCTCGGCGATTTTCGAAAGGTCGTGATTGTGGAGAAGGTTCATTTCCCACTCCATGAACTCGGCCACCCGGTCATGAGGCAGGCCCATCAGGTCCATGAACACCTTGATCGGAAATTCGAACGCGAAATCGGCCATGAACTCACATTCGCCTTTGCCGGCGAAGGCGTCGATATATTCGACCGCATATTGGCGGATTTTCCCCTCCAGCGCGGCCATGGCCTTTGGCGTGAAGGCGGGGTTGACCATCTGGCGGAAGGGACCATGGGCCGGCGGGTCCAGTTCGGCGGGCGAATTGATCCAATTGCCGCCGACCAGTTTGGAAAAAGGCGAAAAGTCCGTCGAAGAGAAATGTTGCGTGTCCAGATAGATGGCGCGCATATGCGCCATCCGCCGGGGCACCCAGGCGGCAGTTCCGCCCGGATAGGCGTGCGGCGCATAGATGATATCCGGGCCGTCATGCACTGCCATCGCCATGTCGTCGAACGGATCGCGATCGGTCGTCATGCCAAAGATGAAGGGAAAATCGGGTTTGACCAGATCGGCCGGCACATGATCGGGAATGGGCTGGGGCGGAAACATCATGATCGTCTCTTTCCTTGGTCGACAGAGAGGCTGCACGCCTTTTGACGCGTCTTTCAGAATGAACGGGGCAGCCCCAGGCTTTCGGCGATGCCGTTGCGGACCATTTCATTGGTGATCGGACCGATCCGCCACAGACGGCTATCGCGCCAGTAGCGCTGCATGTCGGTTTCCGCGGAATAGCCCATGCCGCCCATGATCTGTATGCCACGATCGGCGGCCGCATTGGCATTTTCCGACGCCATGAGTTTGAGCATATTGGCCTCGACCCCGACATTTTCGCCGCGCGCCTGCTTATCAGCACAGAAATGCAGCATCAGTTCGGTGGTCTTCTGCATGGTCGCGATGTCGGCGACATAATGTTGCAAGCTCTGGAAACGGCCGATGATCCCGCCAAACGCCTTGCGCTGCTTCATATAATCAAGCGCATCCTCCAGCACCCCGTCGATGACGCCCAAGCAGAAGGCGCCGACCATGATGCGTTCATTGTTGAGCGTGGGCAGCAGCATGTACCAGGCCTTGTGCGGCGCCCCCAGCACCTGTTCGTCCGCAACGAAGGCGTCCTCGAAATGCACCGAGCAACTGCCCATCGAGCGCATACCCAATTTGGCCAGCGGGGTGATCTTCACGCCTGCCGTCCTGGTCGGCACCCAGAACAGAGTCAGGCCCTGATGCTTCTTTTCCGTCTCCTTGTCGCTCCGCGCGATCACCAGCAGATAGTCGGCGACATGGGCGGAGGAGGACCATATCTTTTCCCCATTCAGTTTCCAGCCGCCCTCGACCCGATCGGCGGTGGTAGTCATTCCGCCCAGCAAGTCGGTGCCGCCACCCGGTTCGGTAAAGGCGATCGCCGCCTTCAACTGGCCGGTCGCGATCAGCGGAAGATATTTCGCCTTTTGTTCGGGTGACCCATAGAGGCCGATCGACTTCGACCCGGCAAAGCTGGTGATGCCCCATATCCAGGCAAGACCGCCCAGCGAGCGGGCAAGTTCGCGCGCCAGCAGCATCTGCATGACGACATCGCCACCCTGCCCGTCATATTCTTCCGCAATGCCGATGCCATGGAATCCCGCCTGGGTGAATTTATCCCACAGAGCGAATGGATAATTATGTTCGTCCTTTTCCAGTGCGCGCGCCCACTCCTTCGGCACTTCCTTGTCGACCCAGCGGCGCACCATGTCCTGAAAAGACCGATATTCTTCTGGCAGTTCGAAATCCATGTCCTGTGTCTCTTCTTTTATAAGGTCTGATGAGCGATTGACGGTGAACAGCCCGCCTGCGCGATGGCGATCAGGCGTGTGGCCATATGGTCAAGGCAGGCGATTACGCCGGGATGATCGCCGGCCCTGAATGCGGTCAGAATCGCCTGATGCTGGGCCAAGCCGATGGTCGTCAGGGTTTGCAAGCCGTGCAGCAGGATGAAGCGCGCGATCAACCCGCGCCGGTCGAGCGTGGAGCGCAGCAATTCCCGGTTCGCCGATGCTGTGATAAAGATGGTATGAAAATCAAGGCCTGCCGCGATCGCTCCGGCATGGTCCCCGGTGTCGAGCGCCGTGCGATAGCGAAGGATCGCCTGATCGAGCAGCGCATTTTGCTCGACACCGATGCTGCTCATCCCCCAGGCATAGCCCAATCTCCACAATTCCCATTGCACGCGCAGCAGATCGCGCGTCGCGGGAAAATCGATCGGCGTCACGCGCTTCAATCGGTGCGCCTCGATCTCAACCAGCCCTTCGGACGCCAGCGTGCCAAGCGCTTCGCGGATCGGCGTGGCGCTGACGTTCAGGCTGGCGGCCAGCGCGGTTTCACGCAGTAAAGTGCCCGGCGATAGGGCGCCAGACACGATGGCGTCACGCAGGCGATCAACCACCGCCTGCCGCAATGTCGAGGGAGATCGCAATGGCGCGCTGGCGAAGGCGGCGGTCGGGACCGGAAGCGGGCGCATATCGGGCTGGTTCAGAAACGATTCCATAGTCTATAGAATTATGCTGCGCCTTCGCGCTTGCGCCTGTCGGTTGGTAGGGCCCGCACAAAGAGGTGCGCGATAGGGCAAGGTCATGAATTGCCCGAAATGCCGCGCGCCGATCAACGGTTTTGGAAAAGGCTGCATCGCGTGCGGTCATAGCGGCAGCGATCTGCGCCGCGCCTTATTATGGACGCTGGTGCCCACCGGAATGATCGCCGCCACGCTGGGGCTGTCGATCGCCATTGCCGAAGCGCATCGCACCGGCAGCAGCCGCAACAGGCACAGCAACGCCATAGAGGCGAGAGACGCGGCGGGACGCACGCAGGCCTTTGCTAAGCTGATGCACGATGCGGGCGAGGTCTGCACATCGACGAATCGGTCGCTGTTTCGCGGCGACATCGGCGCCAACGCGGTATGGGCGATCGGTTGCGGCGACACGGGCGACTGGATGATCCTGATCGCGAACAATGGGACGACGCGCGTGTCGCAATGCGGGCCGATGGAAAAGGCGGGCACGCCTTGCTGGACGCCGCTGGATTCCTAAGCGGCATAGCGACCGCCCTTCCGCACGATAGGCCGCGCGAAGACATTCGCCTTATAGTGTTCCGCCAAAGCCGTGAAAGGCCGCAAAATGGCCGGCGCCAAGAGAGGACTGATACCCGATGCGTAAAATCGACCTGCCCGCTTTCGATTCCGCTGCCTTTGCCGCATCCTATGGTCCATGGGCCATCATCGCCGGAGCGTCTGAGGGAACGGGCGCCTGTTATGCGCAGCAGTTAGCAGCAATGGGCATCAATCTTGTGCTGGTATCCCGCCGTCTGCCTGCGCTCGAAGCGCTGGGCCAGCAGCTTGCCAACGACCATGGCATCGTATTTCGGGCGATTGCGGCCGACCTTACCGAAGCCGGCGCGGGCGGGCGCCTGGTCGAAGCGACCGCCGATCTCGACATTGGCCTTTATATCTCCAACGCTGGTGCGGACGGCGCGGGCAACAGCTTCTTTGGCGCGCCGGTGGAACGGTCGCTGCGGCTGCTGACCATGAATGCCGCCAATGTGCTGGAGGCGGTCCATGGCTTTGGCAATCGCTTCCTGGCGCGGGGCAAAGGCGGCGTCATCATCATGTCGTCCGGCGCTGGCCTAGGCGGACAGCCCTGGCTTGTCATGTATTCGGCCACCAAGGCGTTCGAACTGAATTTCGTCGAGTCGCTCTGGGCCGAGCTGGATGGCCAGAATATCGACATTGTCGGCGTCGCCGCGCCGATCATGGACACGCCGACCTTGCGCCGCGCGACCGAAGGGCTGGGGATGGACTATAGCATCGCCTATGATCCCTCCGACGTGTGCGCATTGGCGCTGGCCAGCTTGGGCAAGGAACCGCTGGTGATTGTGCCGGACGGGCCGGACGAAGCAAAAATTCCCCAGATTCAAGCCGATCGCAAGACGCGCCTGGTCGCGCTGGCCGAATGGGGCAAGGCCTATACCGCCGCCGCCACTGCCTGAAGCAGCAAAGGACAGAGAGCATGACCGATCAGGTGGACGTCGTCGTCATTGGAGCGGGCCATAATGGCATGGCCGCCGCAGGCTATCTGGCGCGCCAGGGCAAGAAGGTCGTCGTGGTCGAACGCATGGCGAAGGTCGGAGGGATGACCAGTTCGGGCTATATGATCCCGGAAGCGCCCGAACATCTGGTCACGCCCTGCGCGGTGGAACTGCTATTCGCGCGCAAATCGGGCATAATCGAGGATTTCAAGCTGGCCAAATATGGCCTCAAGACCGTCGATCCCGATCCGACCTATGCCTATCTGCACCCCGATGGCAGTTCCATCGCTTTATTCTACGATTACAAACGCACGGCCGAGGATATAGCCCGGATCAGCCGCAATGACGGCAAGGCCTATCTAAAGTTCATGGAGACGCTGAACGTCATGATGGACATCGGTTTTCCGATGATGATGGCGGAACCGGGTCGCCCGGACATGAAGAACCTGTCCAAGATGATCGGCAGCGCCGTGCGCAACGTACGGTTGAAGGATGAACTGGTCGCCATGTCGAAAGCGACCGCCGATCAGGTCGCGTGCGAACGGTTCGAACATCCCGCCACCATCGCCCTGCTGCTGGGCATCGCGGCAGGTGCCGGGCCAGTCGATGATGATGGCAATGCAGCGGCCTATATGATCTTTGCCGTCACCCATAAATATGGGACCGGCAAACCGATCGGGTCGCTCCAGTCCTTTTCCGACGCGCTGGCGCGCAGCATCGAAGCGTCCGGCGCGACGATACAGCTTAACGCCCCCGTCGCCGAAATCATCGTCGATGATGGTGCGGCCAAGGGCGTGCGGCTGGAGGATGGCCGGGTAATCCGCGCCAAGATGGTCATCGCCACCTGCGACCCGCGCACCGCCATGCGCCTGACGACGCCGGGCGGGGTCGATCGCACATTGATGCAGCGGATCGAACATGCGCCAGCCAATCGCTCGAACGCCGCGCCGTTCCTGGCCAATATCGCCATGTCGGGACCGCTCACATTGAAGAAGCATCAGGATTTGCGGCATGACGATGCGGACCTGAACAAGGCGGTCGGCCTGATCGGCACCCCCGAAGAAGTGCGCGAATCCTTCGCCACCGCGCGGCGCGGCGACATTCCCGACCGGCACGCCATGTCGCTCAGCCCGCTGTCGAACAGCGACCCGACGCAGGCGCCGCCGGGCGGATCGCTGGCCTATGTCTATCTGCCGGGCATGGCGGTGGATGCCCGCGAGGGCTGGTCGCCGGCACTCAAGGACAAGACCATGTCCTCGATCATCAACCATCTGGGCGAATATTATGACGGACTGGACACCGAAGTAGGGCGCTTCGTCGAAACCGCGCGGGAGCGGGAAAAGCGGCTGAACGTCACCAATGGCTGCGTCACCCATATCGATTTCGGCGCGCTGCGGTCGGGCGTGCATCGCCCTGCCACCGGCTTTGGCGGTCCCAAGCCGCCCTTCCCCGGATTTCTGATCGGCGGCGCGGGCGCGCATCCGGGTGGCGGCGTGTCGGGCATTGCCGGCCGCATTGCGGCCAACCGCGCGCTGCGCGAACTCAAGAAAATGAAATAAGGGATGATGCCATGACAAGTCTCGCAAATCCGGTCGGCATCCCCGCCCGGCTGGACGATGTGACTGCCGACTGGCTGACGCAAATCATGCAGTCGCGCTATCCCGGCATTGTCGTCGAGGATATGGAACAGGTTTTCCTACGCAATAGTCACACGACCAAATATCAGGTGAAGCTGACGCTCAACGATGTCGGCAGGGCGGCGGGCATCCCAGAAAATGTCTGCCTGAAAGCCAATTGGGCGCAGTTCGAAAGCCAAGGCATCTGCCGGCTGGAAGCCCGCTTCTACGAGGATTTTCGCCGTCTCGTCGCCTTCCCCGCGCCCCGTTCCTTCTTCGAGGCGTGGGATCCGCGCGAGGATAGCGGGCAGGGACTGGTCGTGATGGAGGATTTGTCGATCGAGGGCGGCCATTTCGGCGTCTCCACCGACCATATGGGGGTGGAGGAAGCCGCACGCGCCGTCGCCAGCCTGGCGAAAATCCATGGCGCCTTCTGGGACAGCCCGGTGCTGCACGCAGCCGACTGGCTGCCGGTGTCGATGGTGACGCCGGTGGACGTGCAGCAACTCCACATGATGTACGGTTTTGCCGAGAAGAACCACGTAAAGCCGGAATATCAAGCATTCCTGCCCGGCTGGATCAAGGGCGACCTGTCGCGCCTGCATACCGTGTTCGACGCGCTAATTGACTTTGCGCAGCATAAGGAACAGGGTCCATGGTGCCTGGTCCATGGTGATAGCCATCAGGGCAACAGCTATCTGCGCCCCGATGGCGAGCGCGTATGGCTCGACTGGCAACTGGTGCGCAAGGGGCGGCCGATCCGCGACTTCACCTATTTCGTTCTGGGCGCGCTGACGATCGAAGAGCGACGCGCAAACGAACGCGACCTGTTGCGCCATTATCGCCGCTGCCTGGTCGAAACCGGGGCGCAAAATGTGCCGGACGATGAGACATTGTGGGAATATTATCGCCGGTGGCCGCCCTATGCGATGCAGGCGTGGATCGCGAATATGGACGAGTGGGGCCAGAAGGGGATGCACATCGTCGAGCGCATCTTCGTCGCTGGCGAGGATCTGCGAACGGTCGAAGCGCTGGGCGTCACCTTCTAAAGATCAGGGGAAAGCGCCATGTCGGATTCCATCACGCCCTTTACCGTCGCCGTGCCGCAGGATGCGTTAGACGATCTGCACCAGCGTATCAGCAACACGCGCTGGCCCGCGACGGAGACGGTTACGGACTGGAGCCAGGGCGCGCCGATCGCCGCGATGCGCGACCTGTGCGCCTATTGGGCCAATGGCTATGACTGGCGGCGGTGCGAAGCGGCGCTCAACGCCCTGCCCCAGTTCATGACACAGATCGACGGCCTGTCGATCCACTTCCTGCATGTGCGCAGCCCTCGTCCCGATGCCGTGCCGCTGATCCTAACTCATGGCTGGCCCGGATCGGTGCTGGAATTCATGAAGGTCATCGGGCCACTCAGCAACCCTGCGCCCGACGCGCCCGCCTTCCACCTCGTCATCCCCTCGCTGCCCGGCTATGGTTTTTCCGACAAACCCGCCGCGACTGGATGGGGCGTCGAAAAGATCGCCGATGCCTGGATCACCCTGATGCGGCGGCTGGGCTATGATCGCTTCTTTGCACAAGGCGGCGATTGGGGCGCGGCGGTCACGACCGCCATCGCCATGGCCGCGCCCCCGGAACTGGCGGGCATCCACCTCAACATGCCGCTTGTCTTTCCCGAAGCTGGCGACTTTGCCGACCTGACCCCCGCCGAGGCCAGGACGGTCGAGCGGATGCAATATTATCAGGACCATGATGCCGGCTACGCCAAGCTCCAAGGGACAAGGCCGCAGACGATCGGTTACGCTCTGGCCGATTCCCCGGTCGGGCAGGCAGCCTGGATTTACGAGAAGTTCCAGGCGTGGACCGATAATGAAGGTGCGGCAGAGGACGCGCTGTCCCGCGACGAGATGCTGGACATCATCAACCTCTACTGGCTGACCAACAGTGCCGCGTCATCGGGGAGACTCTATTGGGAAAGCGCTGGCGCATTCAAGGCGCAGCGACTCGACCTGCCGGTCGGCGTCAGCATCTTCGCACAGGAAATCTTCCGCCCGTCGCGCCGCTGGGCGGAACGCAGCTATCCCGATCTGGTCCATTGGAACGAGCTGCCCGTCGGTGGCCATTTTGCCGCGTTCGAGCAGCCTGACCTGTTCGCCGCAGAATTGCGCGCCTGCTTTGGCGCGATGCAGGCCCGCACCTGAAGGCATCAGGGCAGAAAGGCTATCGGCGCGCCCATGGTCGCGCGATAGGACACAGGTTGCTTGCCGTCGGTATCGCGCACGCCATAGCGCTCGCCCAGTTCCGCACCGATCAGCGCCTTACCCGAAAGGGCGGTAAGGCCGGGATCGTCCATCAAGCGATCAAGGACCAAACCGGAAAATTCCGGCGTCTCCCAAGTTGGCAGCATCGCGCGCAAGTCTTCGGGCAGCATGTCGGGCGGCATGGCGCGCACCGCATCGGTCAGGATGAAACCGGGCCATAGCGATATGGCCGACACGCCGTGGGGGGCGAGGTCGATCGCCATGTCAGCGGTCATCTTGTCGGCCCCTGCCTTCGCTGCGCCATAGGCCGGTCCATGGAAATATGACACTGCGCCATAAAAGGATATGGTCGCGATAAGCCCCCGGCCGGCCGCGACCATCAGCGGCGCGGCATGATAGGCAGCGACATAGGATGACCGCAGACCCACATCGATCATGTCCGCCAGCTTGAGCGATTTTTCCCAAAAGCCGCCCGGCGCGATCAGGTCCATGGCATGAACGGCGGCGGCATTGTTGACCAGCAGATCCAGTCGCCCTCCTGTCCTGTCCGCCAGTGTCGCAAAAGCCGCCGCTACCGCATCGTCATCGCGATGGTCGCATTGCAGCGCCAGCCCCCTGCCCCCTGCGCGGTCGATCTCTGCCACCACATCGGCCAGCTGCGCGGTGTCACGGCCGGTGACCGCGACCATATGTCCGCGCGCGGCAAGCCCACGCGCGATCCCGCGACCCAGCCCACGCGTGGCCCCCGTCACCAGCACTATCTTGTCGCTCATCCTTATCCCTCTCTCCGTCCAGCCCGATAGAGCGCATAATCAGCGTGTCGCGGGCAACACCACATGGCTCGCCGCCGCCCCCAGCGCGGTGGGACCAAAGAGCTGGAGCCGCCGCCCCTCAATCGTGCCTAGCAGACGAATGAGCGCAGCGTCCTGGTCCGGCTCCACCGCGCTCGCATATCCCTCCAGCGCTGCGGCAGCCGCATCCCAGCCATCGAAGGACTCGCCTAGCAGCGCGGACACATCCGCGATGTTGCGCGCGACCATGTCCGCCCCATGGGCATCGGCGCGCTGTGCCCATTCGATCAATTCGGCGACCTGCGCCTTCTGCATCTGCGCGCCTTCGTCAGACACCGGCACCCCGGCCAGCGTATCGGCGATCTTGGCCATCAAGGGGCAATTGTCGCCCCGCTGTTCGGCCAACGGAGGCAGATCAGGCAGTGCGACACCGGAAAGGGCCGACAGCGCCAGCAGGATGGACCGGCGCAGCGCCAGGTCGAACATCAGATAGACCGAATGGGGATCGCCCGGTTTGGGCACGCCCACCGTGCCGGCAAACTGCATGGTTCCCAGCAGCGAAAATTGCAGCACATGGAACAGCACGACATCATGATCCACCGGCTCCCCGGTCGCTTCCTCATAATAACGGACCAGTTCAGGCAAGGGGGCGCCCAGCGGCTCATAACTGTTGCGCATCCCCATCGTGGCAATATCGACCAAGGGATCGCCGATCATGGAAAATTCGAAGTCGTACAGCTTTGTCATCGCGCCCTGATCGACCAGATATTGCCCGGAATCGAACTGGATGAAGCTGGCCTGGGTGCGATGACGCGGCACATTGCGGCGCAGCCAGCCGATGACGAAGGCCAGCAGCGGTTCGGGACGGCTTTTCGTTCGCTGATAATGCGGCATATAGGCGTCCAGCCCCGCCAGCGCGATCGCCTCCGCGCCTTCGGGGCGATGCAGGCCAGCGGCGACGAATGGCTCGATCGGCAGCCGGTGCATCGCCGCGATCGCGTGCATATAATCACACCCGATCGCGCTTTTGGTTGTTTCGTCCAGCGCGGAAAAATCGCGCGTGCCCGCAATGGCTTCCATGACGATACAGGGCGGGTCAGCCAGATAACCATGGATTTGCGGCACGGGCAGGCCGTGCTGGTGAAGAATGTCGATCACATCGGCCTCCCGCTTGAGATCGGGAAAGATCGAAACGTCGCCGCCCCGGTCGCCGCGCAGATGCAATCGCGCCACCGCACCGTCGATCGCCACATCGGCAAACCAGGATGGACGCCAGCGCACCAGCCGTTCCAGACCGACGACTTTGCCACCCGTCAGTTTTTCGACAAAATGCGTGATCCGTTCGACGGCGGCATCGTCATATTCGTTCAGAGGGACAGGGCCGCTCATCGTCCGGTTCCTTCCGGCGCGAAGGCTTCAGCGGCTGCGCGCGTATCCATATATTCACGTCCCGACACGATCTGCCCGTCGCGTATAACCAGAAGATTATGATATTCGTTGCGATAGACCCGGTCGGGAAAGTGCATTTCACCCCGCACCTCGATCGCTACTCTTTCCCCTTCCGCCGTGATGCCCACGACTTGCGCCATCCGTCGATGCGCCGACAGCAAACCGCTGGTCACGCTGGCGATAAAGTCGGCACGGCTCATGTCGCCATAGCCCAATATCCACCACTGGCAGTCGGGATGCTGCAAAGCCTCCAGCGTTGCGATATCCCCTTCCTCGACCGCCTGCATATATTGGCGGGCGACCGCCTTGTTCGCTTCGATGTCCTGCATCATCCTCTCCCGCGATCAGCGCCGCATCCATGGTGCGCGGTCGGCTCTGCTTCTCTGTGCAGGCAGCAGCGGTCGGCATAACCCTATCGGAGGGCGGGTGGCCTGCGCTTCCCGGCTGGCAATTTCACGCCGGGCGCGCAATCCACGCGCCGGGGGAGGAAAGCCATGGGCGGCAACAGCCTGACGATGAAGATATGCACCCTGATGGGCGCGCTGGCCGGAACATTGTTGTTCCTGGGCATATGGCCGCTGGCGCAGATGTTTCCGCCGCTGCCCCCGTCCATGCCCGCCGCCCAGGTGGCCGATTTCTATCGCGCGCACCAGACGGCATATTGACCGGCGGGATATTGATCGCCGCTTCCTCGCCGCTATTCTTTCCCTTCGCGGCGGCGATCGCGACCTTTCTGAAGAAGATCGAGGGCGAACATGCGCCGCTGACTTTAGCCTTCCTGATGATCTGTGCGGCAGGCTTCGTCACCGTCTTTCTGGCCGGGCTGTTCTTCACCGTCGCAGCCTACCGCCCGGACTATCCCGACACGACGATCGCGATCATGAGCGACATCGCCTTTTTCCTGTTCGTGATGCCCGCCGTTCCGGCTTTCGTTCAGAATATCGTGACCGGCATCGTCATTCTGGGCGACCGACGGGCGCAACCGGTGCTGCCACGCTGGCTGGGCTATATGAACCTGTGGACCGGGGTGCTGTTACTGCCCGGCCTGGCAGTCGGCCTGTTCAAGGTCGGTCCCTTTGCGTGGAATGGCGTTCTGGCTTTCTGGGTGCCGGCGGTGGTGTTCGCCATCTGGTTCAACCTGATGATCGTCGCGATGCTGGGTGCGATCCGGCGTGACGCCTTGACGCAGGCATGAACGAGGAGGCAATCCACCCGCCGCGCCGCGCCGCACGCGGCCATGTGCCGGGCGAAGAAGGCGTCTGGGTCTTCATCGGGGGCGATCTGGTCGCCTTCGCTATTTTCTTCATGACCTACGCAGTCGCCCGGCGTCAGGAGCCGGCCCTGTTCGATCGCGCGCAGGCATTGCTTGATCGAGGGCTTGGCCTGCTCAACACATTGCTGCTGCTAACCAGTAGCCTGCTGGTCGCGCAGGCGTTGGCGGCGGTACGGCGCGATGATCGCCGCGCGCGTCCGCTCCTCTTGGGGGCGATGGCGCTAGGCACCGGCTTCGTTATCGTCAAGGCGTGCGAATATAGCGCGAAGATCGCGCAGGGTTTCACGCTCAACAGCAACGATTTTTCCATATTTTACTATATGTTTACCGGCATTCATTTGGTCCACGTCTTGATCGGCCTGGGCGTTTTAGCCTTTGCGGTGTCGCGGTTCGACAACAGGGGCGCGTTACGCGGCGGCATCGGCGTGATCGAAGGCGGCGGCGCCTTCTGGCATCTCGTCGATCTGCTGTGGATCATCCTGTTTGCACTGTTGTATCTGGTATGAGCCGCCGTCTCACGCTGATCTGGGCCTTGCTGGTCGCCGCCACGCTGCTGTCTTTTGAAACGATGGGGTTGGGCGACGCCAGGATCGGCGGCGCGCTGATCCTGCTCCTCGCCTTCGCCAAAGTGCTGCTGGTCGGCCGTGAGTTCATGGAATTGCGCCATGCGCCGCTGATGCTGCTCTGGCTGTTCCAGGGCTGGGTGGCGGTCACAGGTGCGGCTCTGGCCTGCCTTCTCATCTTTTAGGACATTGCGCTATTTCGCGCTCCACCCGCCATCGACCGGCAGCACTTGCCCCGTCACCATCGCGGCCGCGTCGGAACAGAGCCACAAGATCGTGGCGGCCTGTTCTTCGGGCGTAATGGCGCGGCGGATCGGCTGGTTCGTCACCAGATCGGCAATGATCGCCTGCGCTATGTCCTCACCGGCTGTCTTATATGCCTCCGTCGGCACCACGCCGGGCGCAATGCAGTTCACTCGCACTCCGCGATCGGCATAGGCGACGGCTGCAAATTTGCTCAGGCGGATCACGCCCGCCTTCGCCGCAGCATAGGCCGCGCCCGCCGCGCCGACATGCAGCAGGGCCGCGAGCGAGGTGATGTTGACGATCGCACCGCCGCCATGGTCGATCATATGGGCGATCTGATGCTTCATGCCCAGAAAAACACTGTTCAATGACAGGCGCTGGGTAAAGTCCCAGCCGTCGAGCGGCTGGAGATGCAGGTCGGGCCCCGTCGCGCTGATTGTGGAGCCACCCGCGATGTTGGCGGCGACATGCAGGCCGCCGAAATGATCGACAGCTTCACGAACCAGCGCGGCGACCTCAGCCTCCACAGTGGCATCGGCACAGCGGAACAGAACGTCATGCCCCTGCGCGCGCAAGTCCGCCGCCGTCGCCTCTCCGCCGTCGGCATTGATGTCGGCCATCAATACATGCGCGCCTGCCTGCGCAAAGGCCGTCGCCGTCGCCTGACCGATGCCCCCTGCCGCTGCCGTCACCAACGCAACCTTGCCTGAATAATCGTAGCGGATCACTCTTCTTCTCCCTGCTGCCTGGTCATGGCCAGCGCGGCGCGATGGCCGTAAAGCATCCCGCGCATGTTCGCGATGCCGCTATTATATCCCCCGCCCCAGTCGAGCCACGCGGCCGCATTGCCCGCCGCATACAGGCCGCAGATGGGTTTGCCATGGGGGTCGATCACCTGCCCGTCCATGTCGATCGGCAATCCGGCGGTCGGCACGCCCATCGTCACCCGCATCAGCGGCACGGCATGGAAGGGCGCGCGCGCAATCGGGGCCATGTTGGGATATGGCAGGCGCGGGTCGCCGGTCATGATCCGGGGCCAAGGCATTTTGCCCCTGCCAAAATCATGATCGACGCCATCTGCGCAAAAATCGTTGAAAGACTCCACGGTGGCGCACAGGCCAGGCAGGTCAATTCCGGTCTTGCCGGCCAATGCCTCAAGCGTCGGCGCGGAAATCGCCATGCCATCGGGCAAGGGCTGGCCGGGCCATGCCGGCAGCAGGCCATATTTGTCGAGCATGTCCTGATCGAAGATGATCCAGGCGGGCCAATTCGCCAGCCCGCCTTCCTGCCCGTCGAACCGCGCCACCCGCGTCGCCAGATCGGGATAGAAGCTGTCGTCGGCGAAACGCTGGCCCTTGCGATTGACGACGATGCTGTGGGGTGCGCCCGGCAACCACATCCGTGTCGAAGCTTGGCCATAGATATTTTCCCCCGGCACCGCATAACCGAGGAAGATAGGGGTTTGCGACGGCGCGCGCGCGGGCAAAGGCAGCGCGCCAGCCGCAGCGGCGAGGGCGAAATGATCGCCAGTGATGCTGGGCGGCGCCATGCTGCCAGCCTGCGGCAGGGCATCGAACGCGCGGACAAGATCGGCGCGCCAGTCATAGCCGCCCGTTGCCAGCACGACGCCCAGCCGTGCCTGAATGGCGTGGTCGCCCAAAGCATCGCGCATGATGACGCCCCGCACTTCCCCATCTTCGACGACCAGCCGCACGACTTCGCTCGATGCGTGCAGTGCCACCCCCCGTTCGACCGCCGCGACCACCTGAGCGGCGGCCAGTCCCGCGCCAGCGCACCGCTCGCCCGCCGCCAGATGCTGCGCCAGACGGTCGCCGATGAACGCGCCACCGTCCTGCATGTCGATCCACTCGTTTGACGTCGTATAGCTATAGCCATCGCCATAGGGAGACGCGAGAACGTCGTGGGCCAGATCGCCCAGCCGATCGGCGGCGAATGGCTTTATCTCGACATAGCGCCCTTGCGCCGCTGAACCGTCGACCAGCGGATAATAATAGTCCGGCAAGCCGCGCACCACCTGCATTTCCAGCCCGATGACGTCGGTAAAATAGCGCAATGCCTGCCGGCTATGTTCGAAATAGACGTCGCGCAGGGCGGGGACGGCGAATCCCTGATGCAAATGTCCCAGATATGCGTTGGCGGCGGCCATGCTGTCGGTCATGCCCGCCTCTTCCGCCAGATGGTTGGGGCCAAGCCATAATTGACCGGAAGAAAGCGCCGACACGCCTCCCAACTGCACGAATTTTTCGAGCACGACGACACGCGCGCCGGACTGTGCCCCCGTCAGCGCTGCGGAAAGGCCCCCGATGCCCGACCCCACGCACACTATGTCGAAAGAGGAATCCCAGTCCATAATCTCTCCCATCGCCGAAGCTATGATCGGGCATCGGCCCTATGCATCGCGACGGACCGCGAGCAGGATGTTGAACGCCTGGCTGCGTTGCGGGTCAGCGGCGATCCGCGCCGAAAGGCGATCAACCAACAGGTCGAGCAGTTTGGCGGCATCGCGTGACGGATCGACGGCGGCGATCAGGTTCGGGCCATTGGCCGCCCGCATCATCGCAGCCCATTGCCGCCCCAGCAGCGCCGCATCGCCCGTTCTCACATAGGCGTCCCAATAGGGATCTGGCGATTCGACCAGCGAGAGATGGTCGATGACCAGTCCGGGCAATCCATTGGACGCAAAGGGTGCGGCGACTTGTTCGATGGAACGACCCGCCGATGGCGCTGTCATCCGCCACGTTTCCGCCATGGTCAGCCACCCTTCCTCTCGTAGCGAGAGGATCGATTGCCAGAAATGCCCGGCCATCCATTCAAAGCCATGACTGTCGGGACCGCGCCCCATAAATTGGCAGATCAGCTGCCCGCCAGGTCGCAACTCGGCCCGGCGCGCCTCCAGGAACCGCAACCAGTCGTCCGCCAGAACGGCATCAACGGCGGCGCGCGCCTCGGCAGATTGGCTGAATATGGCCCAGCCATGATCGTCCACCGCGACAGGACTGTGGCTCATCCAGTGCAATGCGTTGGACGACCAGCCAATATCCACGCTGGACGCGGGCAATATCTGATCGAAATAGGACCGCCCTATTGCGCTGGGGTAAATGCCGTCCCGCCCCGCCATGTAGCTGGCGGGGTCATGGTCCAGCACCGCGAACAGAGAGGCAAAATCGTTGGAAGGCAGGTCGGTATGAACGATCTGGACTGCGCGCGATCCATCCCCGACTCGCACAAGGTCGATGGCAGACCCCATCGGCACCATCGAATTGCGCCCTTGCGATGCGCCATAGTCGACAATGGTGACCGGCCCGTGCGACCGCGCGCCGATGCTGCGCGCTGCCGCTTCCAGCAAGGGGAGCGCGCTTTGCAGATTGGCCTGTTGTAAACCGGAATGGCGATTATAAAGACCGCCTCCCGCCATGGCCGCGACCGGCCGGTGTGCGACGTCAGTCATAAAAGGCGTCGGCAATGCGCTGACCATATATCGCCGATTTTTCGGGCGACAGGCCATAATGGGGGATAACCGGCGTGATCGCGTCTGCCTGCGCCGCGCGTTGCGCCACGCGATCGCGCACCTCGTCACGCGGACCGATGATGGCGATGCTGTTCACCATGGCGTCCGTGCACGCCGCTGTCATCGCCTGATAATCCCCCCGCGCGAACGCAGCCTGTATCGCCGCCGCCTCTCGCCCGAAGCCGATCTCTTGGAAATAACGCAGATATTGGGGCGATTGACTATAATAAGCGATCGTTGCCCGACAATCGTCCGTCGCCTCGCGCCGGTCATCGGAAATGGCGGTGAAGATCGATATATTGAGCGTGAAAGCATCCCGCGCCCGGCCCGACAGGTCCAGCCCAGCCTTGATGGCGGGCATCACTTCCCGATCAATCCAGGCATCGTTCCACAGGGGGTGACCGAGCAACCCGTCGGCGATCTCAGCGGCCTGGGTGCTGGCCTTTTGAAACAGGGCGGGCAGGATGATCGGGATGTGCGCGCGCACGGGCGGGTGCAGCAGGCGGAAATGGGACAGGTCCAGCCGATGATAGTCGCCGCCCAGTTCCGTCAGTTCGCCGCTATGTCCCTTGGTCACGATGGCGCGGATCATGCCGACAATTTCCCGCATATGGGCGAGCGGCTTGCCATAGACGCTGCCAAAGGAGCCTTCGACCTGGCTCTGCGCGCTGGACCCCAGACCCAGCACGACCCGTCCATCGCTGACAAGGTCAAGATCGATCGCGCTGCACGCCGTTTCGAGCGGACTGCGCACAAAGGCGAGTGCGATGCCCGTCCCCAGCTTGACCCGCTGCGTCGCCGGCGCCACGGCGGCCAATGTCGTGAAGGGCGCACCGAACATCTGCGGCGCCCACAGCCCTTCCACGCCCGCCGCTTCGAGGGATTGAGCGATGCCGACCAGATTCGCACCGGGCATCGGCATGATCTGCGCCCAGACTGGCTTGCGCCGTTTCGTCATCCGTCTCTCCCTGAATCGCAAAGCCGCACGACCGCGCGGGCCTGACTTTTGCCAGCATTGGCAAGAGAGTTAGAAGACGATCGCCTTTACACAGCCTATCCTTGGAAAGGGCAACCCTGGTTCGCCGCCGACCCGGCCGTCCCGTCGTTATCGTCGAAGGGCGGCTGCATCAGCAAGGCGCAACCGGTGGCGATCAAATCCTCCAGATATTGATCGGACTGCGGATAGCGCCCGCCGGTCAGATTGGCGACACGATCGCCATAGCTGACCCCCATCAGGAAATTGGTCACCGCCACGGAAAGGCGCATGGTGAATACCTGATCCGACATATCGGCGCAGCGCGTGCGCAGCGCCTGATGCACCAGGCGAACCGCCGGCTCTTCATGCCTTGTATCAAAGGCTTCATCGAACGGGTCGTTGAGGATCAGATGCAGGATGAATTGCGAATAGATCCAGCGCTGTCGCCCTGCAAACGCGTCCAGCACGGGCAGCAGGAACAGTTCCAGCAAGCCGCGAATGTCGTCCGGCAACTTGGGCAGACGCTGCATCCTTGTCATCCGGCAATCATCCACTTCCGCCTGACGAATGTCGTAGATCGCCCGGATCAGGCGGTCTTTCGACCCGAAATGGCGATAGATGGCGGAATTGTTCCCCTGTTTCGCGACACGCAGGATTTCCCGTATCGACGCCCCTTCGATGCCGCGCTCGGCAATGATTTCCTCTACCGCCAGCAGCAATTTCTGCGCGACGGGGCCATGATCTGCAAATCTCGCTTTCATCCCAAAACGCATGGCAAGCCCTCCCCGCCAAGCCAAGCGGAAATATGGCGACGATGACAGCGCGCACCCCCGCCCCCCTATCACAGGACAGGTGGGGCAATGGACGGGTCTGTGGTCTGTAACGTCATGGCGAGGAACCGGAACAACATGATGCTGCATGGCTATGACTATATCATCGTCGGCGCAGGATCATCCGGCTGCGTCCTTGCCAACCGCTTGTCCGCCGATCCCACCGTCACCGTCTTGCTGGTCGAGGCTGGACCCGATGACAATAGCCCCCTGATCGCAATGCCGCGCGGCATCGGCAAATTGCTGGCGCCGGGCAATGCCCATGTCTGGGACTATGCCGTATCGCCGGGCGGCAACGGGCCGCAGGAAATCTGGTTGAAGGGGCGAACGGTCGGCGGGTCGAGTTCGGTCAACGGCATGGTTTATGTGCGCGGCGCGCCCGCCGATTATGACGCATGGGAAGCGGCAGGCTGCACCGGCTGGGGCTGGGACCGGATGGGTCGTCACTTCGTCGCGCTAGAGGATCATGCGCTGGGCGCGAAGCCATGGCGCGGCACTGGCGGGCCGCTGAAGGTCAGCGTCCATCCAGCGGGCGACCCGCTGTGCGAGGCGTTCCTGGACGCGGCGGCGCAGGCCGGGACGCAGCGGGTCGACGACATGAACGACATCCCCGCCGTCACGCAGGGCGGCATGGGCTATCAGCCAACATCCACCTATCGCGGCAAGCGCTTTTCCGCCGCGCGCGCCTTTCTGAAACCGGTGCGGGGACGCGCGAACCTGACCGTGGCGACCGGCACCGACGTCCAGCGCATCCTGTTCGATGGACAACGGACCAGCGGCATCCTGCTGCGCGACAAGCATGGCGTGCATGAGGTTGCGGTACGGCGCGAGATCATCCTGTCGGCCGGCGCGATTCAGAGCCCAAAATTGCTGCAATTGTCGGGCATCGGCCCCCGCGCCCTGCTAGAATCGATGGCCATTCCGGTGGTGGTCGATGCGCCCGGCGTCGGCGCGAACCTGCGCGAACATCGCTATCTGGGTTTCACCTATCAGGTGCGCGGCAACAGCCTGAACCAGAAGCTGTCTGGCCTGGGCCTCATCGGATCGGTCCTGCGCTACATCTCCGGATCGAAGGGCGCGCTGACCCACGCCGCGCATGAAGTGGGTGGCTTCATCAAGACGCAGGCGTCGCCCGACCGGCCCGATGCGCAGATCGGCCTGGGGCTCTATTCCTTCCATACCAATGCCAAGGGCGCGGTGGCGCTGGACCCCTATCCGGGGATGACCGTCATCGCCTATTATCTCCGGCCCGACAGCCAGGGGCAGGTGCGGATCAGTTCCGCCGATCCCGATGCGCCGCCCGTCATCGACGCCAATCACCTGGCCACCGATACCGACCGGCGGCACTTCGTCGCCCTGTTCCGCTGGCTCCGCGATCTGGCCACGCAACCCGCGCTCAAGGACTGGATCGTCGCGGAGACGGGCAAGACCGTGGGCATAGAGACGGACGAGGACATATTGGCCAATGCGATCGGTCTTGGCGGCACGTCCTTCCACATTTGCGGGACGTGCCGGATGGGCGCGGATGCGGACGCCGTACTCGACCCGCAGTTGCGCGTGCGTGGCGTCACCGGCCTGCGCGTGGTCGACACCTCCATCATGCCGACCATCGTGTCGGGCAACACCAATGCGCCAGCCATGGCGATCGCCCTTAACGCTGCGGAGATGATCCTGCGGCCCGGACAGGATATCCACCCATGACCATCCCCTTCACAACGATCGACAAACTCTACATCGACGGCGCATGGGTTGCCGCAGGCGCAGAGCGCGACGCCATCATCAATCCGGCGAGCGAAGCGGTGATCGGCCACGCGCCCGTGGGCGATGCAGCGGAGGCGGAGGCGGCTATCGCGGCAGCGCGCGAGGCGTTCGACAATGGCCTCTGGCCGCGCATGGCGATGTCGGAGCGCGCGACCTATCTGCGCCGGATGCACGCGGCGCTGGACGCGCGACGGCCGCAGATCGTCGCGCTGATCGTGGCGGAGGTCGGCTGCGCGCAGGGCGTGACCCGCGGGATGCAGGTCGCCAACCCGCTCGACCATCTGCTCGCCGCGCTGGACCATTCGACCCGCGACGACAGCGTCCGCCTGCCGATCGACATCACGCCCAACCCGTTCGATCCCGATGGCCCGCGCAAGATGGGAGGGACAACGGTGGTGCGCGAGCCAGTGGGCGTGGTCGCGGGCATCACCGGTTATAATTTCCCTTTTCTCATCAATCTGGCCAAGATCGTGCCGGCGCTGCTGGCGGGCAATACGCTGGTGTTGAAACCCTCCCCTTTCACACCCTTTTCGGCGCTGTTGTTCGGCGAGATTGCCGAGGAAATCGGCCTGCCCAAGGGGGTGCTGAACGTCATCACCGGCGGGCCGAAGGTCGGCACGATGCTGACCAGCGACCCGCGCGTCGACCTGATCAGCTTCACCGGGTCCGAAGGCGTCGGCGCGGCGATCATGGCGCAGGCCGCCCCGACGCTGAAGCGCGTGCATCTGGAACTGGGCGGCAAGTCGGCGCTGATCGTGCGGCACGATGCCGATGTCGCGCGGGCGGCGGCGATGGCGGTCGCCATACTGTCCGTCAATGCGGGTCAGGGCTGCGCGCTCCTTACCCGCCTGGTCGTCCATAACAGCATCCGCAAGGCGTTCGTGGAAACCGCCTGCGCCGTCGCCAGCCATTTCAAGATCGGGGATCCGATCGATCCGTCCGTGGCGATGGGGCCGTTGATCCGCGAATCGCAGCGGAGCAAGGTCGAAAATCTGATCGCCATCGGCCGCGACGAAGGCGCAAAGATCGTCCATGGCGGCGGGCGGCCTGCGGGCCTGGACAAGGGCTTCTTCACCGACATCACGATTTTCGACGATGTCGACAACGCCATGACCATCGCGCAGGAAGAGGTGTTCGGCCCGGTCGGCTGCATCATCGGCTTCGACAGTGACGAGGAAGCGGTCCGCATCGCCAATGATAGCCGCTACGGCTTGAATGGCGGCGTCGAGACGGCGGACGCGGCCAAGGGATACGAAATGGCCCTGCAAATCCGGTCAGGCAGCGTCATGCTGAACGGAGGCACTGGGCGCATGAGCTATGCGCCGATCGGCGGCTACAAGCGATCAGGCGTCGGGCGCGAATACGGTCCCGACTGGCTGCACGAATATCAGAACCAGAAGTCGATATTCTATCCGGTGGGGATCTGAGCCATGGCAACGATCAGCAGCGCCCATGAATTCCCCGACGCCGATACGCTTCTGGACCGCCATCCCCTGCCCGGCTATCTGCGCGACAATGTGAGGCCCGGCCTGACGATGTTGCTGGCGTCGATGGCGGAGGACCGCGACCTCAACGCTAACGGTCATGCCCGCGCCCTGCATATCGTCAACGATGACCTGTCGCGCCTGAAAGCCATCGCCGACGATCGCGCGCGCTATCCCGACATTGCCGATGTGGAGATCAGGCAACCACTGTTCATCCTGGGCCTGCCCCGCTGCGGCACCAGTTTCCTCCATGCGTTGATGGATGGCGACCCGCAGATCCGCACCCCGCTGATGTGGGAAGTAGCCGAACCCTCGCCCCCGCCAGAGGCCGCGACGGCGGACACCGACCCGCGCATCGCCCGCTTCGACGCGCATCTGCGCGCGCAGCTGGGCGCGGATGCCGATGAATTGCTGAAGGCCCATCCGCTGGGCGCGAAGATACCGCAGGAATGCGGATCGTTCATGACGACATCCTTCCAGAGCAGCAATCCCTGCATGTTCCAGAAGCTTCCCCGCTTCTACGACTGGTTCAAGGGGATCGACGCGACCTTCCGCTATGAGGTGCACAAGATGTGGCTCCAGCATCTGGGTTGGCGTCATCCGGGGAAACATTGGGTGCTCAAGATTCAGGAGCATATGTACAAGCTGCCCGCATTGCGCAGCGTCTATCCCGACGCGATCTTCATCCAGCCGCATCGCGACCCCACCACCGTCATCGCCTCTATCTCGCAATTGATCAGCGTCATTCGCGGGCCATCCTATGACGATCTGGACCTGCACGCGCTGGGGGCCGAGTTTCTGCAACTCTGGTGGGACGGGGTGAAGTGCAGCATGGACTATCGAAAGGCGCATCCCGACCTGCCGATCCACGACATGCGCTACAAGGATCTTGTCGCCGATCCAGTCGCCACCATCCGCGCGGCCTACGACCATTTCGGCTGGAATTTCACGCCGGACTCGAAAGCCGGCATCCTTGGTTGGCTCCACGACAATCCGGCGGGAAAGCACGGCCCGCGCAGCTATACGCTGGCCGATTATGGGCTGACCACCGATCAGGTCAGCGACCGGTTCGCCGAATATATCGAGACATACCGTGCCTATATCTGATCCATCCGCTTGGCGCGCCTGGCTGGAGACGATGGCCAAAGCGGACAGCGTATTGGACAGTTTGGCGGACCCCGCAGACCCTCAGGCGCGGGCGGAGACGCACCGCCTGCTCTTTGCAGCGCTGGCCACCGGCTACCAGACCGCCTTTGCCGACGCCGACCGGCCCGATTTCGTGCCATCGGTCAGCAGCGTCCTGAACACCGTCGGGGTCAATCCCGACTTCATCTATGGCGCGGCGCGGATCGATGGCGGGGGGGTGTACCGGCTGTCGGGCCAGCGCGGCGACGGCGTGTTCGTGTTCATCGATCTGGTCGCGGGTGGGCTGGGGCCGATGGAGCAATTGGGGCCGTCTGTCGGCATGATCGACCTTGACGCCTGCACGTTGGGACCCGACGGGGCGTTCGACATATTGGTCGGTGGAGAACGGCCGGACGGTCATGCGGGCGACTGGTTTCCGCTCGATCCGCGCGCCGTCACCATCGGCCTGCGCCACGCTTATTATGACTGGGGCATGGGCCGGGACTTGCGGATCGCGATCGAGAGGGTCGACCGGCCCGTGGGCGGCGCACCCATGCCTGCGGCCGAGATCGTGCATCGGCTCGATCGCCTGTCCGCCTTCGTCGAACGCTATGCCGGTTTCGCGCTGGGCTATGGCCAGCAGCAGCGGGCGCAGGGCTTTGTTAACCGCCTAGAATATGACGACTGGGCCGGGCGTGGCGGCGTGGCCGGGCAACATTATTATCAGGGCATCTTCCGGCTGGAACCGGGCGAGGCGATGATTATCGACACCGCGATGCCCGATCAGGTCCGCTACTGGAATGTGCAGCTGAACGATCCGCTGTGGAACACGATCGACTGGATCAACCACCAGTCGAGCCTGAATGGCGGCCAGGCCGTTCTGGACAGCGACGGGCGGTTTCGCGCCGTGATCGCGATCGACGATCCCGGCGTGCCCAACTGGCTGGACCCGGCCGGGCGGCTGGAGGGGTCGCTGATGCTGCGCTGGACCGGCGCGAGTTCGGGGCCGGAGCCGCTGCTGAAAATCGTGCCGGCGGCCAAGATACGCGCGCACCTGCCCAGCGATACGCCCGTGGTGACGCCAGAGCAGCGTGACGAAGCCCTCCGTCGACGTAGGCGCGGGGCGCAATGGCGGCGGCGCTGGTGATGGAATTTGCCGGCAAGGTCGTCCTCGTCACCGGGGCAGGATCGGGATTGGGCCGTGCCGCCAGCCTGGCCTTCGCGCGGGAGGGGGCGGCGCTGTGCCTGTTGGGGCGCAGCGCAGACAAGCTGGACGAAACCACGCGGTTGATCGGGGAAGCGGGCGGCCGCAGCGTGGAACTGCCCTTCGACCTGGGCCATGCCGATGATTGCGCCGCGTCGATCGCAGCCGCCATTGCGGCGTTCGGGCGGCTGGACGTGCTGTGCAATATCGCCGCCGATGTGATGTTCCACCAACTGTCGGACGTCACGGCCGACGAATGGCATCGCACCATCGCGTCCAACCTGTCCGGTCCCTTCTTCCTGATGCAGGCGGCGATGCCGCATCTGGTCAAAAGCCACGGCAATATCATCAGCGTGGCGTCCACCGCGGGCTTCATGGGCCAGGCCTATCTGGCCCCCTACACCGCGTCCAAATTCGGCCTTGTCGGCCTTACGCTCTCGCTGGCGATGGAGATGATGGACAGCCCGGTCAGGATCAACGTGCTCGCCCCCGGCCCGATGCGAACCGAAATGACGCGGGGGATGCGGTTTCCCGACTTTGCCGATCCCAAATTGCTGGCCCGCTACACCGGGATGCGGCCGCCCTGCCCGCCAGAGGATGTGGTGGAACCGCTATTGTTCCTGGCGTCTGACCGCGCGCGCCGGGTGCATGGCGCTTGCTGGGCGGTCGATGGCGGGATCATGGCCGGTTAGGCGTATCGATACAATAAACAGGAAAGGATAGCTTTGCATGGCCGACCCACTGGCGCATCCGACATCGGCGGCGGACATCACGCCCGCCTATCTGACCTGGTTGATGGCGCAGGCCGTGCCCGGCGTGACCGTCACCCATGTCGATATGGTGGAGGCCAAGACCTATGGCGAGCAGTTCGTGTCCACGGCCGGGCGCGTGATCGTCAATGTCCGCTATGGACCGGGCGGTCCTGAGGACCTTCCCCCCCGCCTGATCGTGAAGGTCGCGCGCGGCGTCGACAAGATATTGGCGCCCTTCTACGAAAATGAAGTCAATTTCTACAACCGCGTCCGCCCCGAACTGGACCTGGAGACGCCGCGCAGTTTCGGCGCGGGCTTCGATGCGAAATCGAGCGACTTTGCGATCGTGCTGGAAGACCTGACCCTGCGCGGCGCGACCTTTCCAAGCGTCCTGTCACCGGTGACGCTGGACACGGTGCGGTCCATCCTGTCGCAGCAGGCGAAGCTCCACGCCCGCTTCTGGGAAAGCCCGCGCCTGCGGCCCGGCGGCGATCTGGCCTGGGCGGGGAGCCATGTCGAGGGCAAGGTTGCGGACCTGATGATGGTGGGGGCCGAGCCGCTGATCCAGCATGAAATCGACACCGTGTCGTTCAAGCGCGAAATGGTGCAGCGGCTGCGCACGACCGGCCCGGACCTGCGCAACGGCACCTTGGCGCTGCACCGGCACCAGCAGAGTCTGCCCCAGACGCTGGTCGAGGGCGACATGCATATCGGCAACAGCTATCTGCTGCCAGATGGATCGGGCGGCCTGCTCGACTGGCAACTCACCTGTCGCGGCCATCACATGCATGATGTCAGCTATCTGGTGACGACGGCGCTGTCGGTGGAGGATCGCCGCGCGCATGAGAAAGACCTGGTCCGCTTCTATCTAGACAGGCTGGCGGCCGAAGGCGTCGCCGATGCGCCGTCGTTCGAGGACAGTTTCACCGAGTTCGGCCGCTGTTTGATATGGGGCGTCTATATTGGCTGGTTAACGACGCCGGTGGTCAATTATGGGTGGGAAATCAACGTGATCAATCATCTCCGCCTAACCACGGCCTTTGAAGATCATGGCTCTGCTCGTCTGATAGCGCAATTAGGTTGAATAACCGCCTCTCATCAGGCGAAGCCGCGATTCGCCGTCATATTGGCGAACCTTCATTGCGGCCTGTGACGCCAATGGCCAACCGCCTGATGCGCATCATGCGACATCGGCACCCGGTTGTTTCAACATGAAGTCGCGCTGAAGCTGCACGAACGGCAATGACGCGCTGATGCCGCCATCGGCAAGATAGAGGCCGCCATTGAGATAGGCCGCTTCGTCGGATGCCAGGAACAGGGCCAGCGCGGCAATATCATCGGGCAGGCCCAGGCGCGGGCTGTTGTGCAGCCGCAGGAAGGCGGCGCGCATGTCTTCATTGGCCCAAGCGAGCATGGAGGGCGTCTGGATCACGCCGGGGATGATGCCGTTGCACCGGATGCCCTGCTTCCCGAAGCTTGTAGCGATGGTCTTCACATACCAGTTCACTGCCGCTTTCGACGCGCCATAGGAAAATTGGGCGACATCGCCGCCCAGGGAACTGGTCGATGAGGTAAACAGGATCGCGCCGCCCTTTTGCCGCTGCATATGGGGTATCGCATATTTGCAGGCCAGCACCCCGCCGAGCACATTGACGCGCATGATATGTTCGAAAACGGACGCATCGAACGCCAGCAGGTCATTTTCCGAAGGCTCAGCCGCAGCCGCCGTCAGAATCGCGTTGTTGTACAATATGTCGATGCGACCGAATGTGTCGACCGTCTGCTCGATCATGATTTGGAGGTCCGCCTCCACCCCGGCGTCGACCGTAATGGCCAGCGCGCGGCCTCCTGCCGCCTCGATCTCCGCCACGACCGTCGCGGCGCCCTGTCCATTAATGTCGGCGACCACGACCGTGGCCCCTTCCTGCGCGAAACGCAGCGCGGTTGCGCGCCCGATACCGGACGCTGCGCCGGTAATCACGGCGATCTTGCTGGACAGGCGAGCCATGGATCAAGCTTCCTTCATGATGTGATGACAAGGTGGGCGGAGGCGATCAGCCGTGGGCCGCGACGTCTTCGCCGACGCCCATTTTCCGGGTGAGATCGGCCATGTCGAGATATTCGCGCCACCTTTGGATCAGGCCATTGCCATCCAGTTCGTAGATGGCGACCATCTGATGCGGGCAAGGCCGACCATAGATCATGGCCGTGTCAGATCGTTCCTGCATCACCATCGTGTCGCTGGAAAGCACATTGACGATATTGCATTTGTTGTTGGTCGCCATAGCCATCTGCCGATGAATTTCGGCGCGCAACGCTTCATGTCCTTTGATGACCGGACCGCCCGGCACCCATAATTGCCATTCGGCGTCGGGCGCCATCATCGACAATATCTTTTCGACATCGGGGCGGCTCTCGTCCGAACCGTCGCCCCAGGCGTCGCAAAATGCCGCGACGAATTTTTCCTGCGCCAGGCCCATGCCTCTCTCCTTTTGCCTTTTTCGATCGTGTCGCGACCATGGTGATGCAGCAAAGAGCCGCTTCCCCCTTCCTTTCGGCAGGTAATTAAGACGATCGTCTTCTATTTTATGGGGCGGGCAAAGAGATGGCGCAGCGCCACGCTTTCGGGAGGATATTGCTATGCACGCATTTGGGTTATCGCGCCTGTTGATCGGATCGGCACTGGGGACGGCCGCATTTTTTCCCATGATCGCCACAGCGCAGGATTCGGCGGAGACAAAGCCCCAGCGTAGTACAGCCAGTGTCGATGACATCGTCGTGACCGCACGGCGCGTCGCCGAAAGCCTGCAATCCACGCCCGTTTCGGTGACGGCCTTCAGCGCCGATACGCTGCGGCAATCGACCATCCGCGATACTCAGGATCTGCTGGTCAAGACGCCGGGCGTATTCCTGGCGGGGTCGGGCGGTCGGGAAAATACCAACTTTTCGATTCGAGGCCAGTCCAAGGCGCTGGCGGGCAACAGCGCCGCCGCCGTCATCAGCTATTTCGCGGAAGTGCCATCCCCCACGGTCGGGTCCAGCATACCAACCTATGATCTGGGATCGGTGCAGATTCTGAAAGGACCGCAGGGCACATTGTTCGGGCGGAACACGACCGGCGGCGCGATCCTCTATTATCCCACCGCGCCATCCTACGAGTGGGAAGGCTATGTGCAGGGCACATATGGCAATTACGACACGCGGCTGATGGAAGGCGCGCTGAACCTGCCGATCGTGGCCGACAAGCTGGCGGTGCGGATCGCCGGCCAATATCAGAAGCGGGACGGGTGGACCAAGAATATCGGCATCGGCGGCGATGCGGATGACCTTAATTCGCGCGCGCTGCGCGGGTCCGTGCTGTTCGAACCGTTCGAAGGACTGACCAATAGCACGATCGTCGATTATTATCGCAATCGTGCCGTGGGCGGCGGGTCGGTATTATTCAACATTCTGCCCGGTCCCAACGCGCTGTCGGCGACCGGCACGCTGGCGGCGGCCAGGGAACAACTGGCGCTGCAAATGGCGCGCGGGCCGCGAGTCATCAATTCCGACGTCGACGCCTTTGAACGGGTCAACCGGTTCGGCGTGACCAACCGGACGGAAATCGATCTTGGCCCCGATGTCCAGGTCGTCAACATCTTTGGCTATCGCCATACCAAGGTGGATTATTTTTCCAGCGTCGATGGCCTGCCTACGCTGATTTCGGACGGCACCGGCGCCATCCCGGCGGGTCTGCCGGTTACGGTGGTCGGCGGCCGGCAACGATCGGACGTCAAGCAATATACCGAAGAATTGCAATTGCGCGGCAAGCTGTTCGACGACAGGCTGGACTGGCTGGTCGGCGGATTTTACCTGGCCAGCAATCCGGTTGGTCCCAGCGGCACCTATATCCCCACCTTCATCCTGCCGGGCATCACCGATGCGCCGTTCAACTACAGCTTCTACGCTGAACGCAGCAAGGCGCTGTTCGGCAATATCGGCTATGATCTGGGGACATGGGTGCAGGGGCTGCGGTTCAGTGCGGGGTTCCGCTATACCTGGGACGATATTACCGCCTGCATCGGCGGCGGCACCACCCCCAACCCGACCGTCACCCCGCGCGACTGCCAGACGCGCACGCCCACCATCCGCAACGCCAGCGTCAACAAGACATCGTCCAAAGCGCCGACCTGGACGATCGGTTTCGACTGGCAGGCCAATGACGAGCTGTTCCTCTATGCCGTCACCCGGCGCGGCTATCGGTCGGGGGGGATCAACGGCCCGACGCTGGCCGGGCGACTGACGCAATTCCAGTCCTTCGCGCCGGAAAAAGTCACGGACATCGAAGCAGGCATCCGGTCCGATTTCCGCGCGGGCGCGGTCGACATCCGGCTGAACGCATCGCCCTTCATCGGCTGGTATAGCGGCGTTCAGGTGCCGGTGTCGGGCCTGAACACGCAGGCGACCTGTAGTCTGACTGCGCCGGGCGGCACCGATGCTCCGCGATCGCCCGATGGCGACTGCAACGCCAGCAACGATCCGGCGGGCGGCACGTTGCTGGTCAATGCGGGCAAGACGCGCGTCGCAGGCATCGACCTGTCGGGGCGGATTGCGCCGACCCGCACCCTGTCCTTCGATGTCGGCGCGACCTTCCTCGACCTCAAGTCGCGGTCGCTGACGGCGCCGGCCGACTTGCTGCCCTATCTGCGGATCGCAGAAGTGCCCTTCAACCTGGTCGCCAAGACGACCGTGACGGCCGGCGCACGCTGGACCCTGCCGCTTTCGCCTGATGTGGGCGAAGGGACGTTGTCGATCGACTATTATCGGTCGAGCAAGGTCCGATCGTCGGACAATGTCCTGCCCGCCTATGACCTGGTCAATGCGCGGTTCGACCTGAAGCAGGTTGCAGGATCTGGCTTTGATGCGGCCCTTTTCATGCGCAATCTGTTCGACAAGAAATATTATGCGTCGAGTAATGTGGGATCGGCGCAACTGGGGGTGATGAGCGGCTTTTATGGCGCCCCGCGTACCTATGGCGTCGAACTGCGCTATCATTTCGGAAGCTGAGCTCAGAGCGGTTTGCCGTCCGCTTTCAAGGGCGATGAGGGTTGGGCGCTAAAAACCCCGGTTGTGGGCGGGGTCGTATGTGGCCCAATGGGTCCCCGCATTTGCGGGGACAACGTGAATCTTGGCGTTCGCTTCGCTGACTGAGATATGCGTTGGTTGCGGGAGCGCGATCGCTTGGCTTGGCTTGATCTCGTCCCGCGCCAATTTTCTTCAGGCGGCAAAGAGCGGCTCGGTCGGATATCGAAGGCGATCAGGTCTCCGCAACCATCCGCTTTGGCGTGGATTTTGGTCCTCAACCCGCCGCGCAAGCGGTAGAGGGCTTGACCGCCTTGCTCCCTTTTGCATCCGCTGCTGACACAGGGGCGCGCACGATCGGAGGGTTGACAACATCTCAATCACGCATTGCAGGGCGATTGAGAATGACATCCGACACCTTGTCGCCAACGGCCATGATAGCGGAATGCGGATTGCCGGCAATTTGCGTCGGGAAGATGGAGGCATCCACCACCCGCAGGTTTTTTATCCCGCGTACGCAACAGCGCGCATCCACAACCGCTGCGTCGTCTAAGCCCATCTTGCACGATCCCATGGGATGAGAAGTCGTACCGGCCACCGATCGCAAATAGGCGTCGAGCGCATCGTCATCGACCGGATTAGCCTCAGGACGGGTAATTTCGCCCGCTATATCGGCGAAGGCGGGCTGTCGAATCATCCCCGAAAGCAGCCGATAATAGGACCTCATCCGGTCCATATCACCCTTGGCCATCAACAGGTTAAAGCAGATACGTGGTGCCATGGATGGATCGGCCGACGTCAGCGTTATGCTGCCGCGGCTTTCTGGATGCGCCAAACCAAAACTCATCATCAGCTTGTGCGGACCTGCCTTGGTAATGCCGGGATACCAGACCTTCGACAGCATCGTTCCGGCAGCCAGGTTGAGCCGCAGGTCGGGTGAGCGATCGAGACTGTTGGTGCGGATCGTCCCCATCGAGACGATGGGAGGACCGGCCGCCACCCCCCCCAAGCCCAGCGCCCATTGCGCAAGAGACAGGACGAAACGATCGGCGCGCAAACTGCGTGTGAAGCTCAACGGCTGCTTGACTGTGAATTCGAAACTGCCGCCTGGTTGGTCATTGAAGTTGCGACCCACGCCGGGCAGGTCATGCACCGGCTTGATGCCAACCGCACCTAGTTCGTCGGCGGGGCCGATGCCGGACAGCAGCAGGATCTGGGGCGATGCAATCGCGCCGGCGGCGAGGATGATCTCGCGCGCTGCATGGACGATCTTGCGCCGGCCATGATGGTCATATTCGACGCCGATGGCGCGTCCGTCCTCGATAATGATGCGGCGCACCTGCGCATGTGTCGCAACCGTGAGCGTCGCCCGGCTGGCGATCGGGCGCAGAAATGCGTCCGCAGCGCTGACGCGACGGCCGCGTGCATCGACGTTCAGATCGGACAGGCCTACGCCTTCCCCGTCATTGCACAAAAAGTCATCGGTCACCGGCCAACCCATCTGCCGCGCAGTTTCCAGAAAGGCCGGCATGAACGGACTGCGGCTGCCGACAGGAGAAATGCGCACTTCGCCGTCGGCGCCATGCACCGCATCCTTGCCGCGCCAGTGATTTTCAATGCGTCGGAAATAGGGGAGCAGCGACGCATAGTCCCAGTCGTTCAGGCCAAGATCGCGCCACTGATCATAATCATGTGGGCTGCCGCGATTATAGATGGTGCCATTGATCGCCGAACTGCCGCCCAGACCCTTGCCGCGGGGCACTGGGATCTTGCGCCCGCCCAGTCCCGGTTCGGGTTCGCTCCAAAGGCCCCAACTCGTCTTCGGGTTGAACCATAATTTGGTCGCCGCCAGCGGCATGCGATACAGCAGACTACGCGTGGCGCCTCCGGCTTCCAGCAACAGCACCGTACCGCCGCCGGGGCCGCTCAGCCGATTGGCTAGGACGGAACCGGCCGACCCGGCGCCGATCACGATATAGTCTGGGTTCATTGCCAGCCCTTACGCATAATTGCTGTCCACCTGCGTCCAGTCCGCCGTGCGCAGATATTGGCCGATGATCCGGGGATCAAAATTGGCTGGTGGCGCGCCATTGGAATCGCGAATGGCGGCCAGGCCTTCCTGCATGGCGACGACGACGCGCCACATGATCGCAGCAGGATATATGGCGACCTCCACCCCGATCTGCGCCAGTTCGTCGAGCGTTGGCGCGAACCAGGGCGTGCCTGGCACGACAACCGCCATGATGGGGATGCTGACAGCGTCCCTCAGCCGCTTATAGGCGTCGGCATCGGCAAGTCCGGGCAGGATCACCGCATCGACACCGAGTGTCTGATAAGATGCCGCGCGCAAGATCGCTTCGTCCAGATCGACCGCATAGGCTGCATCGCTGCGGCCCACGATCTGGAATGCGTCGCTTTGGCGTGCGGCGAGGGCGGCGCGCAGCTTGCCCTGAATTTCTTCGCGCGTGGAAATGGCGGGCAATCTATCGAGCCGGGGCGGCAGGACCAGATCCTCGAATGCAATCGCCGCAGCGCCGAGTTTCTCGAAGCTGCGAACCGTGCGGACCGTCGCCTTGGCGTCGCCGAAGCCGTTTTCGCCATCGACCATCAACGGCAGAGTGGAGCCTTCCATGATGCGCGCGACGGCGTCGCGATACTCGCCAAAACTTTGCAGCCCTGCGTCCGGCAGCGCCAATTGGACGGCGGCAAGTGCTGAGCCGCCGACGCCATAGGCGGAGAAGCCGGCGGCCTCGATCATGCGCGCGCTCAGGGCATCGTGCGCGCCGGGCAGCACCAGCGGCCGCCCTGTCGTCGATAATGTGTCGAACGCGATCATGCGGCGAACGCCTGCGCCGTGTAGCTGAGCAGGGTGATGCCGCCCGACGCATAATGGGGGACATCGGCGGCCAGGGCCTGTCCTTCGATCGATTGCATGGCCGACCTGGCGGTCGCGGCGTCGGCGAATATCCCCGTCCATGTGCAAAAATAAATATCGCCCGGCCCGATCGTATCGACCGCAAAACTATAATGCATATCGACCATAGCCGGCAATTTCGCGGCTAGCGGCAAATGGGTGTTCAGATAGTAGGTCCGAAAATGATCGGGATCCTGGGGTGCGCCATAAAGGGCGACTATGTGATGCATGTCTCGTCTCCTAAAACGCGAAGCTCGGAAAATGGTCGGTCGCGGCTCAATAACCTACGGTGAACCGCTCGCGATGATGTTTGGGATCGACGGCTTCCTCGATCATCGCATAGGCATAATCTTCCAGCGAGATGTGGCTGATGCCGTCTGCGTCATACAGCAGGTCGTCCTTGCCATAGCGAAACTGCCGGGTCAGCGCGGATGGCCGTAAGAGCGATGACGGTGCGACGACCACCCAATCCAACTCGGTTTCCGGCTTGAGGAGATAATAAAGCGCGCGCGTGACGCGGATGGCAGGCAGATATTCGTCAAAGCCATGATCCCACATTGGCGAATCGATATATTCCAGACCGTCCGGCGTGTGGAGGCTTGCAGCGCCGCCGACGGCCAGAAACCGCCAAACACCCGCCTTCTTGGCAGTGGCAATCGCCATGCGGTGACCACTCAGATTTTTCTCATGGTCGGCTTCATCCAGATCCCGGCCCGGATGAAAGGCATGGATCAGCGCGTCGTGGCCCGCCAATGCCGTGGCGAATGCGTCCGGTTCATCGATGCGCCAGGCTATGGCGCGCAGACGATCATGCGTCGGCAGTTTGGACGGGTCGCGAACAAATGCCGTGACCACTATATCGGGGCGGGACAGTGCTTCGGCCAGTATCTGTCCGCCAACATAGCCGGTTGCCCCGGTCAATGCGATTTTCATTCAACTCTCCATGATAGCTGGAACGGGTCTTGGACCTCTGATTTTCACGAACGTCAGGGTCGCAAGACCCAGCAATACCGTCAGTCCGGCTAAAACTGTCATGTGCCCCGACAGGCCGGCAATCATACGCAAAGGGCCAAGGACGATCGGGTTGACAAAGCTGCCGATGAAAATAGCCGCGTTCAGAAAGCCGACGGCCTGGCCGCTTGCTTCGGCTGGAACAGCCCGCATAACGGCCGCGTAAAGCAGCGGCGCGAATATGCCGAGCGAAGCGCCCAGAAGTCCTCCGGCTATGCAGGCTATGGCGAAGCCATGGGTCCAGCTGCCGAAGATCAGCAAGCCCACAGCACCGGTGGCGGTCGCCAACACGATCATCGCCACGGCGCCAAGACGCGCCAAGGTCAGGCCGAAGAACAGCGAAGCCGCAACCGCAAGCGCCGAGGCGATCGTCATGACGACCGCGCGCAGGCCGGGGGTGTCGATACCGTTCCGCATGGCATTCGTCGTCAGGACGCCACGCTCAGCCGCGTACGCTCGTCGCGCGCCAGCTTTTCGACAAGGCGGTTGAACAGGGTGACGCCGCGATCGGCTGTCGTGGGCATGATCCGAAAATCCGGCGTCGCGTCCATCACGCGCTGCTGCGCTTCAATGATGTCCTTGTCCTCGCCAAAGGCCATGGCGGCGATACCCATCAACGTGTCGCGCAGCGCTTCGTCGCCATGGTCGCGGTGCGGCCCCCAAGAGAAAAAATAGCGGGCCGTCTTGTCGGTCATCGGCGTGACCGCCTGGCTGGTGAAGGTGACCCCGGCCAACGCCTTCGACATGTCGGGCGCGCCGCCGCCCAAGGATTGCGATGTTCCTTGCGGGAAATTGCCGCCGGTCATCAGCAGCACACCCGGCACCAGGAAATCATAGGAGGCGAAACGCTCGATCGGCTGACCGATCGCTTCGCCGGGCACGGCGGATTCGCCGGTGATCCAGCGTTCGACGCGAACGCCGCGCTCCAGCATGGTAATTTTGGGCCGCTCATATGCCCACGCTTCCGGCGCCCCGAAGCTGTTGGCATGGACATAGCTCAAATGGCTGAAATCCAGTAGATTGTCGTTGATCAGGCGCGCCTCTGCCGCATAATCGAGTTGACCGTGACCCAATATATAGTCGGGATGGTCGAGACCCACGGCGCCGGGAATGAGAACTTCGTCTGCGGCTTCATGGTCCCCCATCCAGATCCAGACCCAGCTGTGCTTTTCTGCCGCCGGGTAACTCCGCACGCGCGCCTGCGCCGGGATCAGGTCCTGGCCGGGAATTTCAACCACGGCGCCCGTGCGATCGAACAACAGCCCGTGATACATGCAGCGCAGCTTGTCGCCCTCGCACCGGCCCAGCGACAGTGGCGCCAGCCGGTGGACGCAGCGATCCTCCATAGCGGCCAACTCACCATCGGCATTGCGCCAGACGACGACAGGCTCATTCAGAATGAAGGTGCCATAAGGCTTTTCAGGCAACAAATCCTGTGCCCAGGACGCCACATACCAGGCGTTTTTGACATAGTTCATCTGGCTCTCCTGCCAATCTCGACCATGGTCGTCCGTAGCTGCGCCGACCGACCAACCGGACGAGGCGCGTTCACATCGCTCACAGTTCCAACGGCTTTGATATGAAACATCGCCACCGTCTCCGCTTGCCTGAAACCGCCAAGTTTAGACCGCTGGCGACATCGCACCTGTGCCATATTGATCAACTAGCACTGCTAGGCTAACGCCCACTCATGGAGATCCGCACGATAGAGAGTTTTCGCTGCAAGCTGGGTGAAGGCCCCGTTTGGGACGTGCAGGAACAGGCACTTTACGGCACCGATCTTTTGTCGCGATCGATCTGGCGTTATGATCCACAGCAGGACACGCGCCAATCCTGGACGTTTGCCGACTACACCGGATCCTTTGCGTTGCGAGAGAGGGGCGGCGCTATCGTCGCCTTGAGCAGCGGGCTTTACCTGTATGATTTCAGCACTGGGGCCCAGCAACTGATCGCCGATGTCTGCGGTCATGACGATCAGCTACAGCTTAACGACGGCAAAGTTGATCAGCAGGGCCGCTTCGTCGTGGGCAGCGTGCATACGAGCGGCACGGAGGCGGAAGCGGCCTGGTATGGTGTTGCGGGTAATCTATCCATCGCCACTCTGGCCCGCCAATGGGTGGTGACCAACGGACCATGCTGGAGCCCGGACGGAGGGACATTCTACGCCGCGGATTCCATGCGCGGCGACATCTTCGCCTATGATTACGACACAGCGGACGGCCGCATGTCAAACCCCAGGATATTTGCGCACACGCTGCCGATGGGCGGCATACCCGACGGAGCGACCGTCGATGCCCAGGGTTTTCTGTGGACGGCGATATGCGGTGGATCGAAAGTCGTGCGCTATGCTCCGAACGGCGAAATCGCGCTGACGATCGACATGCCTACACCACTGGTGTCGAGTGTGATGTTCGGTGGACCGGATCTTGATCGGCTGTTCGTCACATCGATCGATGGCGAAGCGGCGGCGCGTGAAATTCCGGCGGCCGCCCAAAGCCCCGTTGCGAGCGATCGCCATTCGGGTGCGTTGTTCGTCATCGACGGTCTGGGGATTAGGGGTTTGGCCGAACGTCGATTTGTCGGCTGATGGGCCGACGGTTAAAAATGATATTTGACGAGATTACGTCCGAGTGCAGGATCGCGTGGACGCGCCGGCATATCGGGCGGAATGTCCGCGCTCTCTGGCGCGCCGACAAAGAAGAGCGATTCGATACCCGTAACCTGAGCGTAGAAAGTGGGCGACCAGTACATGGTTTCGATCTTCCATTCCTCGGCGATCTTGACGAAACTATTCTCGTAAACGCCCTCCGCCCAGATCATCGATGAACCCTCGCCACGGTTGCCTTGGATCAAGGCGCGCGAACGTGCTTTGGCGCGATTGCCGTCAGCATCGATGGTTATGATCATCTGCAATTGAAGGTGATTGTAGATTTCGCCCCGATTCAATGATGCGCGATTCTGTCCGATCACTTCGCGAAAGAAGCGGGACAGTTGCGCCTTGCCGACATATTTGCCGCGAGATCCGATCTCGACGGAGCAGTCTGTGTCTGCGAACAGGTCGACCAGCCTGTCCCAGTCGCGATAATCATCATAATAGCCATAGAGATATTGCAGCTTGCGGATGTCGGATTCGTCGCGCAATCGTGCGACTTGCGCCCTCAACTCGGCGATTTCAGCGGCCAGTGCCCGGCCGGTTTCGTCATCCATTCGTGCCTCCATCGTTTCTGGCCGGTCGCGCAGCGCGCCAGGCAGCAGCATTACGCCGACCGCGCATATAATCATCGGTATCGTCAGCAGGCCCAAAATCGGCCCGCTCGTCCAGCCAGCCTTCATAAGCGCTGCGACCACGATCGGGCCGATAATCGCCCCTGTCCTGCTGATGCCATTGTACCATCCAACCCCCGTCGAACAGAGTTCGGGAGGATAGTAAAAGGCAGCAGCGATCGAACTCAGCGCCATCTGGGCGCCGAATATGCCCGCGCCGACAAAGGCCATCAATACAAGCCACAGCGTCACGCCACCCGATCCCGCCGTAAAGATGTACAGCAGCGCCGTGGCAGCGACATAAGCGGCGAGCAGGGCCATGATCGCATAGCCGCGATCGGCCAGCCATGCGATCGTCAACCCGCCGGCGATGCCGCCAAGCGCCAGCAGGCCTGTCGCCCGCTGGGCCATATCGCTCGCCCATCCGGCCGATCGCAGCAGCGTCGGCAACCAGCCGATCAGCGAATAGGCGACGAACAGGTTGAACCAGAAAATGACCCAGAGCAAAATCGTCCTGCGACGATAGCGAATCGAAAATAGCGCCCCAACCGATGCGCGCCCCGCGTGGCGCGGGGCCGCGATCGTCGGTGTCGCATCGGCGTGTCGGGGCGATATCCTGATGATCTGACGCCTCACATCCGCCGGTCGCAGGCCTTGCTGCACCAGAAATCGCAATGATTCGGGAAAGACGCGCCACAGCAAAAATGCCATGGCGAGCGGTAGAGCGGCGCCTACGGCAAATATGCCACGCCAGCCCCAGATATGTTCCAGCCGGGGCGCGCTGACGCCAGCGGCGAACGAGCCAAGCGCCATGCAGGCGATCATGAGCGTCACCAGCGCCGCGCGTCGGCGCGCGGGTACATATTCGGCAGTCATCGCCACCGCTGTCGGCACCGCGCCGCCGATGCCAAGACCGGTCAGCAGTCGCCAGAACGCAAGAACGACAGCGTCGGGCGCCAGCATCGCGCCGATCATCGACAGGCCGATGGCCACCATCATCCAGATCAGCATCGGCCGCCGTCCGACGCGGTCGGCAAGCGGACCCAGAATCATCGCGCCCAGCGCTATGCCGACCAAAGATGCCGACAGGGCCATCGTGAACGCGGTTGGCGCAACGCCATAGTCATCGGCCATGCCGGGTATGGCGAGGCCGAGGGCCTGGACGTCGTAGCCGTCCAGGAATGTCGCAAGGGAGCATAAGCCGACAACCCATTTCTGGAAGCGCGAAACTGGCGCGTCGTCGATCATCTTGCCTATATCCACATGGACTGGCGTCACCTTGATTTTCCTCTCCGCTACGGCGCTACCGGCGCAATATGACCGAGGAAGGATGAACGGGATTTACGGCGGTTGCTTGTCCGCCAACGCCATCGTGTTGAATTTCTAGGCCTTGGGCGACGGGCGTCGGCCTTAGTCAAACCGCAGTCGCAGATGTTCAAGCGAAAGGGCAGTCAGGGATCGTAAGATATCCGCTCCAATACAAGAGCCGGCTCAAGCCGGACGGAATTTTCAGGAGAGGTATCTGATGCGATTCCATCGGTTCATGCTTGGTGCAAGCGCGCTGGCGTTTATACTATCAGTCGGCCCGGCCCTGGCCGCCTATCCGCAGGGCATCGCCGAACCCGCCACGCCCGATCAGGCTGCCACCGCGCCGCAGGACGTTTCATCGACCGACAATGATATCGTCGTCACCGCGCTGTTCCGGTCCCAGCGGTTACAGGACACGCCGATCGCGATTACCGCGCTCGACGCCCGTGCGCTCGAAGCGCGCGGCCAGGCCAGCGTGACCGATATTGCGGCGTCTGCGCCGAATGTAACGATCCAGCAGTCGAGTTCGGGTTTCGGCAACGCCGCCGCCATATCCATTCGCGGCATCGGCCAATATGACACCAATTTCGCGCTTGAACCGGGTGTCGGCGTCTATATCGACGATGTCTATTATCCCACGATCTTCGGATCGGCGTTCGATCTCCTCGATCTCAGTCGGGTCGAGATTCTGCGCGGGCCGCAAGGCACGCTTGCGGGCAAGAATTCGATCGGTGGCGCCATCAAGCTCTATTCGAAAAAGCCCGATGGCGAAGGCGGTGGCTTTGTCGAAGCGGTCTATGGCCGCTTCAACCGCATCGATCTGCGCGCGGCCGCCAACATAACGCTCGTGCCCGACGCCTTGTTCGTGCGCATTTCTGGAGCGCTCAAGAATAGGGATGGCTATGTCACCCGCTATGACTATGGCTGCCGAAACCCGGCGTCCGGCTATCCCGCCAACCGCTCCACCAACGACTGCCGCCTGGGCACCGAAGGGGGGCAGGATTATCAGGGCATTCGTGCGGCACTGCGCTGGCTGGCAGCGCCCGGCCTCGAAATCAATGTGATCGGCGATTATAGCAAGGATGATTCCGAACCCAGCGCATCGCGCTTGATCGCAGGCGCCACGCCGTTCAAGCAGCAGTTCGCCACCGGCGAGAAGTTCGTCAATTATTCCAGCTATGTTGTGCCATCGGTCGGCTTTTCGGCGCCGCCCCAGTCCCTGGCCAAGAGCCACGGCATTTCGGGCACCATCGATTATGAACTCTCGCCCCACATCAAGCTGACGTCGATCACCGCCTATCGCAAGACCACCGGTGCATATTCCAACGATGGCGACCTGTCGCCGGCCGGCGGTAGCCTAACCATCGCAACCCAGCGCTTTGCGACCTTTACGCAGGAATTGCGACTGAACGGCAGTTTCGGCGACGTGGTCGATTACACGGTGGGCGGTTACTATTTCCGCGGTCGTGGCTTTCTGGGCGGGCGCAATCATGTCGGCACCGATGTCTCAGCCGACACGCACATCACGGTCGTCGATTTCGTGCAGGGCGACAATATCAATTCGAGCAGCAAATCGGCGTTTCTGCATAGTGTCTTCCATCTTGCAGACGGGCTGAATGCGTCGGCAGGGGTGCGTTATACCGACGAAAAAAAGACCTATGCGTTTCGCCGTGTCGACCCTGTGACCGGTGGTCCCGCCGCGTTGGTGGGCGGCCTGGACGGTGTGACCGCCAACCCGCCCTATACGAATTCGCGCTGGGATTATCGTTTGAACGTCGACTATCGCTGGTCGCCCGACCTGTTGACCTACGCGACCGTTTCGACAGGGTTCAAGGGCGGTGGCATCAATCCGCGGCCATTTACCCCGGCACAAGCCGCGCCGTTCCAGCCCGAAACGCTGACCGCCTATGAAATCGGCGCCAAGAGCGATCTGCTGGACCGCCGGCTGCGGCTTAACCTGTCGGCCTTTTTCAACGATTATCGCGCGATCCAGATCACGACCTTTGGTCCCTATGCTGGCTTCCCGCTTTCCGCCCGCCCCGAAAATGCCGGTCGCGCCCATGTGAAAGGAATTGAGCTGGAAACGACGATCGTTCCGACCGACGGTTTCGCCATAGATGGATCGGTGAGCTATCTGGACTTCAAGTATAAGGCACTGACCGCAGGCGCACTGGCCGCAGGTATCACCCGCGACATGGTCAACTCCTTCACGCCGAAATGGAAGGCCAGCCTGGGTGCGCAGTATGAGATCGCCTCCGCTGTCGGGACGTTCACGCCCAGGCTGGATGTCAATTACCAGTCGAGCTTCTTCACCAACGCGCTCAATGCGGCGACCAATCATGTCAGCAATTATACGATAATGAACGGCAGGATCGCGTTCAGACCGGACAATTCGTCTTGGGAAGCCGCAGTCGCGGTGACCAACCTGGCCAACAAATATTATTACGTGAATATCTTCGACAATCTCACCCAACCAGCGGGCACGGCTGCTGGAACGGTCGGTCGTCCGCGCGAGTGGAGCGTGATGCTCAAGCGCACATTCTGATCGGACAGCCTCTGGAAATCGGCTGTGCGCAGGTCGCACGGCCGTTTCTATCCCGCCGGCGTCGAAAGGGACTTGCCGTTGCGGATAGCGATGCCCTGGACCAGCGTTTCCACGCCCGCTGCGAATGTCTCGTCCATTTCCATCATCGAAACCATCAGGCGACGGACCGTTTCATTCTGTTCGTTTACGGCCCAGCCGACAACGAAGCTTCCCAGGAAAGATATGCTCTGATCCGCCGCCAACTGAGTGAACCCGGCGCGCAATAGCGGCTCTGCCATGTCAGGAAGCAATTTTCGGCGAATTTCGTCGCTGGGGTTGGAGCTTGCGTAGAGCATGGCGCCATCGCGATATTCCAGTGTCATCGCCCGCGTTGCGTGCGACAGGGTTCGCAGCCAGACATCCCACGCCACATTCCGATCGAGCGGTGCCAACGCCCTGTACAGTATGCGGGCCGTCATGTGACCCAGCAATTCCGCCTTATTCTGAAAATGATGGTAGAGCGAGGGACCCTGCATACCGAGCGCCGCTGCTAGTTTTCGTGTCGACAGGCCTTCCAGGCCCACTTCGTCAAGAAGCGCCAGCGCCTGGTCGGCGATGCGATCGACCGTCAGCGCCATATGTTTTTTTTCGCGAGGCAATCTGTTCATCCTGATAGGCCTGTTGGCGTAAGCCCTGCAATAGGCAGTGATCAGTGGACCTGAGGGAGAGCGGCCGCTGATCGTGACATCATCGCGGCAGCGCGATATTCCGATGCGGTCTGTCCGAATTCGGCCCGAAAAAGACGGCTGAAATGTGCGGCATCGTTAAATCCCCAAGTGAACGCGATTTCAGTGATCGACCGTTCTCGCTGGCCAATATCCTGAAAATCGGCTGCGCACCGATCAAGCCGACTCTGCCGGATCCAACGACAGACGGTGAGGCCAGACCCTTGAAACAACCGGTGTAATTGACGTTCGGAAATGCGGTGTTCGCGCGCGATGCTCTTGGGCGTCAGATGTTCGCTTTGCAACCGGCCGACGACATGGTTCTGGATCGCCCGCAGCAGGGTTGCCGTTTGCGGCGCCTCGTTCGTCATATTCTGTGCGTCTTGGCTCCGCCAGCCCGCGACGATCAGGCCGATCAGCGCCTGACGAATGGCAGCCTCCTGCTCCGCATCGTGCCCGCAGGCCTGTTCGAAAGAGGATCGTAACAGAGCGCCTACCAGAACGGCGGATGACCGGGGCAGGGTTGTCGCCAGCCGCGTCGACCAATCCACGCCGCTACTGTCCAAAATATCCCGCGGAATATGAAGCGAAATATGCACATTCTTGCGGTCGAAAACGAACCGACTGGGTCGCGCCGAATCGATGATCGTAATATCGCCTGGCGTCATGATCGCGGCTCGGCCATTTTGTTCGAGCGCACTGCGATCAGATAATTGCAGGATGACAAGATAGTCCGACTGGCCGCCTAACTCGATCTCGCGTCTGCCCCGCAGCGATTCGCCGGCGGTCTGGCTCAGTCTTGCGCAGTCCATCCCGGCGATGCGGCGCGCGTCGATCGAACCTTCGAAGTCCCCGGCACTGAACGTCGTGACGAACGGGCCGCATCGCGAGTTGATTGCCTCACACCAGGCTTCACGCCGAAATGGTCTTTCAACCATGCTGGTTGCGAAATACATACCACTCTCCTCGCCAAGAACACGCTCTCTGCGGAGCGCTGTCACCTGGATATATGCGCCGGAATGCCTGGAGCATGGAGCCTTATAGCCTAGCAGTGGTAGGTTGGCAATGATCGCGCGATCGCCAAGTTCCCATGCGTCGCAGCAACAACGCAATTCACAGAAAGTTGTTCGGCCAGATCATCGTGCGCCACATATGGGCCGTCGGCGAATTATCGAAGCCCAGGCCGTCTTCTGGTTCGCGGAAATTCCGGCCAATAATGTCTGTGAAATCTTCCGGGTCGATGTCCCATCCGTCTTGAAACGCATAAGTGTCGTAAATGGTGACCAGTCTGGACGTCATATACCAGCGGTGATTGCGCGCCTCATCATGCGCTTGCTGAATATATTCGGGCGGCGTGTAGTCTGTGCCGAAATAGCTTTTATACGAGTCGGGATATTTGAAGCCGACGGATTCGTCCGCAAAATAGCGCAGCGCCTGATGATATTGCACCGCCCAGGCGATTTCTTCCGTGACATAGGGCGCGACCAGCTGTGCGCTCCAATATCCATGATCGGTGCGAATCAACGCACCGTTGGAAATGTCATGCAGCAGACAGGCCATGACGATCTTTTCCTCGTGCCCCGCGTCGAGCGCCGTCTTTGCGCTTTGCAACAAATGGCGGAAAGTGATGTCGGAGAAGCGGTGGCGAAAGAAGTCAAGCAGCGTGGGGCGCTTGGGCATGGTACTCAACTCTGGATTGTCACCCATCATGAACACGGTGCCGGGGCCAAGCTGCGCCATCAACTCCTTTTCCGTCGGACCGCCATCATGGCCGAACCGCGCGATAGGCTGAGCCAGGACGAGCCGGCGCAGGCCGTCCTGCGAATTGTCGGCTGTTGCGGGAACATGATCATGGAGATTACACACGGGGACATCCTTGTTCAGTGTCGAATGCGGTACGGTCAACCCGTCGAGGACGGACTGGTCGAAGCAACCACCGGAGCGCGATCCTGCCGTCCCGCCCGCGCATAACGGCGGGCAAGGGCGGCGCAGACGATCAGCTGCATCTGGTGGAAAATCATCAGCGGCAACACGACTGCGCCCATATCCGGCCCGGCGAACAGCACGCGCGCCATCGGTACGCCGCTGGCAAGCGTCTTCTTCGAGCCGCAAAAGGAGATCGCGATCTCATCCTCCCGCGAAAATCCGAGCAGACGGCTGCCATAGCGGGTAACGAACAGCGCCACGGCTAGCAGTAGCGCGCAAATCCCAAGCAGGCTGGACAGTATCGTCCACGATAACGTCTGCCAAAGACCGGCGATCACCGCCGCCGAGAAGGCGCTGTAGACCGCAATAATGATGGTCCCCCGATCGCACAGACTCATGATCTTCTTATTGCGTGCGGCCCAGTCGCCCAGCCAGGGGCGACACAGATTGCCCAGGATGAAGGGCAGGAGGAGTTGGAGAGCGATCTTCCAGCTGTTAGACATCGGAATCGCGCCACCATGCGCTTGGGTCAGCAGCCCGACGACGATCGGCGTGACAAAGATGCCAAGCAGGTTCGATGCGGTGGCGGAAGCGACAGCGCCTGCGACATTGCCGCCTGCGATCGAGGTAAAGGCGATTGACGATTGAACCGTCGACGGCAGAGCACACAGGAAAAGCAGGCCTATCCATAATGGCGGGGGCAGGAGTCCAGGAACGGCCGCCGCGATCCCCAGCCCAAGCAAGGGGAACAGCACGAACGTGGCGGCAAGGATCGCCAGATGAAGGCGCCAATGGGTCACACCTTGTATCAAAGCTTCGCGGGGCAGCCGGACTCCATGCAGGAAGAATAGCGCGACAATCGCGATGGTGGACGATGCGTCCACGATAGTGGCGAATGGGCCGCGTGCGGGAACCATGGTGGCAACCAGGATGGCCAGCAGGAGAGCGACGATAAATGGGTCGGGCGAGAAACGGCGTATTATGGGAAACATGTCTGAGCTGCCTCTATGGTTCGCGTTGCGCATCTCACTCGACCAGATAAGTAGGCGAGAGCAGCTTAGTTTACGGACCTGGCGATGATTTTCTTGCCCGGTCACGCCAGCAGATAGAAAAACCGCGCCATCCCGCCGCCCGCTACGGTTCACCCCCGGCATACCGGCTACTGCGGGACAGCGACCTTCTGATCCCGGCGCACTGCTGTCGCTGGTTCTATCAAAGCAAAAATCGGCGCGGCATCAGCCCGTTCCGCTATTTCAATTCGTCATGATCTGCTCCTCGCTAACCTGCTGCGCTTCATCTCCGTCCTCCTCAATGAAGGACTCCAGCTCAAACTGGCGGAATTTCAGGGGAGCAGGTCAGGCGGCTGGATGGGCCGCCTTTCCATCTGCCGATGGCGCGAAGAGCAGGCGATAAAAAACCCCGCTTTGTGGGCGGGGTTGTGTGGTGCGATGGCCCCCGCTTTTACGGGGGCGGCGCAAAGCCTCAGCACGCTGCGTTCGGTAATGCTTTATGTTGGTTGCGGGAGTAGGATTTGAACCTACGACCTTCAGGTTATGAGCCTGACGAGCTACCGGGCTGCTCCATCCCGCGTCACCAACATGGGCTGCGTTTTGCAGCCTGCGAAGCATTTTTGCTTGTCATCCCGCTTTTGCGGTCTGACGGCGGGCTGCTTCATCCCGCGTCACCAACGGTAAAAGGGCGACCTTTTGGGTCGCCCTTTTATGAGACGTTATGAATGGGTTTTTGTTTCCGATATATGCGCGAGCTTCAATGCCTGGCGACGCCCTACTCTTCCAGTGCTTGAGCAATAGTACCATCGGCGCAGACTGGTTTCACGGCCGAGTTCGGGATGGGATCGGGTGGGTCACAGACGCTATGGTCACCAAGCAATGAAGCTGGCGCATATATGGGTTTTTGATCGATGCCGTGCACATGAGTATTTGCTTGCCAAACACGGCAACAGCCGCGTTTGGTGTATGTTTTGTAAGCGTATATCCGGGCTGGCTTAACAACCGACCGATCGCTGACATGCGCTGGAGACCAGCATTGTCGTTGATGGTGGGACTCTGCGGTTCACAAGTGAACCGTTTAAGCGCGAATAGGACAATTAGTATCGGTTAGCTTCATGCGTTACCGCACTTCCACATCCGATCTATCAAGGTCGTGGTCTTCGACCGTCCTGAGAAATCTTATCTTGAGGGAGGCTTCCCGCTTAGATGCTTTCAGCGGTTATCCCGTCCATACATAGCTACCCAGCTGCGCTCCTGGCGGAACGACTGGTACACCAGAGGTATGTTCAACCCGGTCCTCTCGTACTAGGGTCAACTCCTCTCAAATTTCGACGCCCACGGCAGATAGGGACCAAACTGTCTCGCGACGTTCTGAACCCAGCTCACGTACCACTTTAATTGGCGAACAGCCAAACCCTTGGGACCTGCTCCAGCCCCAGGATGTGATGAGCCGACATCGAGGTGCCAAACGATTCCGTCGATATGAGCTCTTGGGAATCATCAGCCTGTTATCCCCGGCGTACCTTTTATCCGTTGAGCGATGGCCCTTCCACGAGGGACCACCGGATCACTATGACCGACTTTCGTCTCTGCTCGACTTGTCAGTCTCGCAGTCAGGCGGGCTTATGCCATTGCACTCTAACAGACGGTTTCCAACCGTCCTGAGCCCACCATCGCGCGCCTCCGTTACTCTTTAGGAGGCGACCGCCCCAGTCAAACTACCCACCACAGAGGGTCCCTGTACCGGATAACGGTACGAGGTTAGACATCAGAAAACAGCAGGGTGGTATTTCACCTATGGCTCCACATCAACTGGCGTCGATGCTTCAAAGCCTCCCACCTATGCTACACAGCTCTTTCCTAATGCCACTCTGAAGTTGCAGTAAAGGTGCACGGGGTCTTTCCGTCTAACCGCGGGTACTCCGCATCTTCACGGAGAATTCAATTTCGCTGAGCATATCCTGGAGACAGTGGGGAAGTCGTTACGCCATTCGTGCAGGTCGGAACTTACCCGACAAGGAATTTCGCTACCTTAGGACCGTTATAGTTACGGCCGCCGTTTACCTGGGCTTCAATTCAGAGCTTGCACTCCTCCTCTTAACCTTCAGGCACCGGGCAGGCGTCAGGCCCTATACGTCGTCTTGAAGCCGACTTAGCAGAGCCCTGTGTTTTTGCTAAACAGTCGCTACCCCCTGGCCTGTGCCCCCCACAAGAGCTTGCGCTTATGTGGGGCCTCCTTCTTCCGAAGGTACGGAGGCAATTTGCCGAGTTCCTTCAGGATACTTCTCTCAAACGCCTTGGTATACTCTACCATTCCACCTGTGTCGGTTTAGGGTACGGTCTATACGGAGGGGCTATTTCCTGGGACAACTTCACAGCCTGGAGCAATCCAATAAGCCCAGACCATTTACGCCATCCGTCACACACCTCCAGGCCCACGAATATTAACGTGGTTCCCATCGACTACCCCCTTCGGGCTCGTCTTAGGGGCCGGCTTACCCTGCTCAGATTAGCTTTAAGCAGGAACCCTTGGAATTTCGGCGACAGTGCATCTCACACTGTTAATCGCTACTCATGTCTGCATTCGCACTTCCGATACCTCCACGGTCGGTTACCCTCCCGCTTCAACGGCCTACGGAACGCTCCGCTACCGCTCAGTCAAAGACTGAACCCTAAGCTTCGGTGCATCACTTTAGCCCCGTTACATCTTCGCCGCAGGATCTCTTGTTTAGACCAGTGAGCTGTTACGCTTTCTTTAAAGGATGGCTGCTTCTAAGCCAACCTCCTGGTTGTTTTGGAAATCCCACATGCTTTCCCACTTAGTGATGACTTGGGGACCTTAGCTGTAGGTTAGGGCTGTTTCCCTTTTGACGACGGACCTTAGCACCCGCCGTCTGTCTGCCGGACTAGACTCGTTGGTATTCGGAGTTTGGTTAGTGTTGGTAGATCTCGCGACCCCCGCAACCATCCAGTGCTCTACCCCCAACGGCAATCATCCGACGCTCTACCTCAATAGATTTCGCGGAGAACCAGCTATTTCCCGGCTTGATTGGCCTTTCACCCCTAAGCACAACTCATCCGACAATTTTTCAACATTGAACGGTTCGGTCCTCCAGTGCGTGTTACCGCACCTTCAACCTGGTCATGCATAGATCGCCGGGTTTCGGGTCTAATGCATCAAACTATGGTCGCCCTATTCAGACTCGCTTTCGCTGCGCCTACACCTAACGGCTTAAGCTTGCTTGATACACTAAGTCACAGACCCATTATGCAAGAGGTACGCGGTCAGGTCTCGCCTATCCGAAGATATTGGGACCCTCCCACTGCTTGTAGGCATCCGGTTTCAGGTACTGTTTCACTCCCCTCATCGGGGTGCTTTTCACCTTTCCCTCACGGTACTGGTTCACTATCGGTCATGTACGAGTATTTAGGCTTGGAGGGTGGTCCCCCCATGTTCAGACAGAGTTTCACGTGCTCCGCCCTACTCAAGTCCTGGAATATCATTTTCGCATACGGGGCTGTCACCCGCTATGGCCGCACTTTCCAGAGCGTTCTGCTAATTATATCCCAGGCGCTGGCCTGGTCCGCGTTCGCTCGCCACTACTAACGGAATCTCGGTTGATGTCTTTTCCTCCGGGTACTGAGATGTTTCAGTTCTCCGGGTTCGCTTCACCAAAGCCTATTTTATTCAGCTTAGTGATACCTCGACCATTTAACCGCTGATCCGTCCGTCCCGAAGGTCGATCGAACCAATGATTAAATGGTGAA